>JAEYKW010000005.1 GCA_023408075.1 Bacillota bacterium
TATTATTAACCACCCTTGATATCGTCGAAACGGAAACATTAAGTTCCTTTGCGATATCCTTTAATGTTCTAACCACTTTTCCTCCAACAGAAATCTGATAATAATATGCAAATAAATTAACATAGTAGTGGGTTTTGAAATCGTTTGCAAAGAAATGATATCACTTTGGCTCAGTCTTGTCAACAATTCTGCCTATAAGCATATTCATCAAATGATATGGCGTGTTTGTATAATTTAGCTGCCATCTTCCTGAAGAGCAAACTTAAGGTCGCGAGGAATATATAAATTATGTAAGGTTGGCGCTGCGTGTTCCACGATGCCAGACTCCCAGAAATAGATGAAGCAATTGGTCAAAATATAGATATTTTAAATATTGTTGTTCTGAGAAAAAGAATGCTGCATTTAAATTAATCACAAGCCCAAGTAATTTTTAAAAAACACCGGCGCATCATTCTCAGTTTCATGCATTCCGGCGCTTGTTTATTCTATTGACCCTAAAGAATAAAGTTTGACACAAATCTTATTCTTCAATTTTCTTTATCACGGATAGTGCTTCTGAGCATATATGGATAATTTTTATGCTCAAATACAGTACAAATGTATTAAGTACTCACAATCCCTGTAACTGAAAAGAGAATATCGCTTTGTATCCATCAAACTGTCTCCGTTATCTGGTAATCATGTACATCAGCGCATTGACAATAGCAGCGGCCACGTTGCTGCCGCCCTTGCGCCCGCGCGCCACGATGCACGAAACCTGCGTTTGCATAATGAGTTCCTTGGACTGCACCACATTCACAAAGCCGACGGGTGCGCCGATAACGAGCGAGGGGCAGACACGGCCCTCGCCGATCAGCTCATAGAGCCTTATCAGCGCGGTAGGCGCGTTGCCGATGGCGAATATCAGCGGATTGTCCAACGCCGCCGCTTTGTTTATAGACGCAACCGCCCGCGTGGTACCGTCTGCTTTAGCCACTGCAGCCACATCGTCGTCCGCCATGAAGCACAACGCCTCACACCCCAGCTTTATCAGTGCAGTTTTGTTGATACCGGCCAACGCCATGTTGGTATCTGTGATGATACGCGCGCCGTTTTTCAGCGCGTTCAGCGCAATGGAAATGACACCGGGGGAGAAAAAGAGTGCATCCGCATACTCAAAATCCGCCGTGGTGTGGATTGCGCGCAAGATGACGGGTGCCAACTCCGGTTCGAGCGGTGTTGCAAGCTCACTTCGAATGATTTCAAAGCTTCGCTTTTCAATGTCCTCCGGTTTTACTGTTTCCAGCTCGATCTTCATAGGCCCGCCTCCAGTATCCGATAGATCAATTCCATATCCAGATGCGTCCGCACCCCCTCTGCGAGACGATCGTATTGGGCTTCCTTGTATGCTTTGAGATCGAGCGCCTTAGCTTGAAGCGCAACACCCTTCATTTCGCACAGCGAAGACAATGCCGCCTCGCGGCACTCCACCGTGTCGAAAAAGCCATGCAAATAGCAGCCGTAGATGTTCCCGCTTTGGCAGCCATCCATCTGGCCATTTTCCAGACGGATGAACGGCTGCGCGTCAGGAGCCAGCGTTGTGCGCCCCATGTGAATCTCGTAGCCCTCCAGCGCCGCACCGGCAAGCGGTGATAAAGCGCCATCCGCCACGAGCACCTGCCCGGTTATGCGTGCCCGGTGCTTCTCGCTGGCAAATTCGGTTTCCACTGGCAGCAGCCCCATGCCGCCGATCTCACCGCCGCCTTCCGCGCCCTCCGTATCCGAAATGCTTCGTCCCAGCATCTGATAACCGCCACATATCCCGAAAACGACGGTGTTTCGCGAGGCCAACTGCTTGATTGCCGCTTCCAGCCCGCTTTGCCGAAGCCATCGGAGGTCGGAGATGGTGCTCTTGGTGCCGGGGATGATCACCATATCCGGCGTACCCAGATCGGACACGCGGCGGATATAGCGTACACCCACGCCGGGCGTGGCCTCCAGCGCTGCGAAATCGGTGAAGTTAGAGATACGGGGTAAGCGAACAACCGCGATATCGAGTACTGCGTTGTGGTATCGGCGCACCAGCCGTTCGGTCAGGCCGTCCTCGTCGTCGATGTCTACGTCGAGCATTGGCAGCACGCCTGCCACAGGCTTTCGCGTCATATTTTCAAGGATGAAAAGCCCCGGTTTCAGCAGCTCCGCATCACCGCGAAATTTATTGATCACGGTTGCTTTTACCATATCCTTTTCCTGTTGATCAAGTAAAGCGAACGTACCGACGAGCTGAGCGAACACACCGCCCCGGTCAATGTCGCCCACGAGCAGCACGGGGGCCCTGACCAGCTTTGCCATACCCATGTTGACAATGTCGTTTTGCTTAAGATTAACTTCCGCCGGACTGCCCGCGCCCTCGATGACGATAACGTCGTATTCCGCTGCGAGCGATTCATAGGCGCGCATGATCTCGGGAACCAGCGTCTTCTTCATGGCGAAGTATTCCGCAGCGCTCATGTTGCCGCGCACCTCACCGTTTACGATCACCTGGGAGCCGACGTTGGTGACGGGCTTTAGGAGAATGGGGTTCATGCGCACGCTGGGCTCAATGCCGCACGCCTCCGCCTGCACCGCCTGCGCGCGGCCCATCTCCAGCCCCTCGCATGTGATGCACGAGTTGAGCGCCATGTTCTGGCTCTTGAACGGCGCGACGCGGTAGCCGTCCTGCCGGAACACGCGGCAGAGACCCGCGCACAGCAGGCTTTTGCCCGCGTTGCTCATCGTTCCCTGTATCATGATGGCTTTAGCCATGCAGCACCTCCGATATCACGCGCAGCAGCACCTCGTTTTTGCTCCGCATCTTTAGGCCGATGCGCATATACCGCTCACTCAACCCCGAGAAATTCGAGCAGTCCCGCACCAGTATGCCGCGCTTCAGCAAAGGCGCGTACAGCGGCGTATGACTTTTTATCAGCAGGAAGTTCGCGTCAGAAGGCAGCACGTCCAAACCCATGGCTGTGAGCGCTTGCGCCGTATACGTGCGTTCCTCCCGTACCAGCCGGCGGGTCTGTTCCGCCCAACTATGTTCCCCGAGCGCCGCCAGCCCGGCCGTCTGCGCCGGAACCGATACGCTCCACGTCTGGCCGAAGCGCCCAATATCGGCCAGCAGCGCGGTATCTGCGCCCAGCATATACCCGAGCCGCAGACCCGCAAGGCCATAGAGCTTGGTAAAGGCGCGCAGTATCAGCAAGTGCGGATACGCTGCCATCAAGGGTACCATCGACTCCCCGTCCGTAAAATCGAGGAAGCATTCATCCAGTATCAGACGGATGCCCTGCGCTTCGCACTTGTCCAGGATACGGCGCAGCAGCATGGGATCGATCAGCCGCCCAGTGGGATTATTGGGGTTACACAGGAACAGCATATCCACATCCGGCGTCAGCGCGTCCAGTATGCGCTCTGTCAGCGGGAAGCCGTCGTATTCCTCCAAACGGAATTCTCTGATTTCGCTGCCAAACAGTGCCGCCGCGCGTTCATATTCCGAGAATGTTGGTGCGGGTATCAACACGTGCCGGGGCCTGAGGCTGGCACATATGCGAAAGATCAGGTCTGCCGCGCCGCTGCCGCACAGCACACAGCCCGGCTCCACGCCGTGAAGAGCCACCAGCGCGGCGGTCAGCTTCCGGCAATGCGGGTCGGGATAGCGCTCGTAATCGGATACGCAAGCGGCCAGCGCGCGTTTTACCCTCTCGGGCATGCCCAGCGGGTGGATGTTGACCGAGAAATCCAACATCACGTCCGTGCTGCCGTAGATATCGCCGCCGTGGTCATAGCGCTGCATAGATGCACCCCCTGAATATCAGCGCCAGCGCCATCAGCAGCGCTGCCGTGGCGTACAGCAGCCGGTGCGCGCGCCGTATATCCATTGGCTCTATGGGGCGCGTATCGTCGCCGATATACGGTTTCCTTTGCAATTTGCCGAAATAAACCGTGTCGCCCGCGAGGCGTATGCCCAACGCCCCTGCCATCACCGCCTCGGTTTGGGCGGAGTTGGGGCTGGTATGGTTGCGGCAGTCGCGCCTCCAGGTACGGTACGCGCTTCTGGCCCTCAGCCCGGTCAGCCAGGCGGCGGCGATCATGACGAGCGCGCACAGCCGCGCGGGAATGTAGTTGACCGCGTCGTCCAGCCGCGCCGCGAATCGGCCGAAGTCCAGATACCGTTCATTCTTGTAGCCGATCATCGAATCCATCGTGTTCACCGCCTTGCAGAAGCAGCCCAGCGCCGCACCACCCAGCATCATATAAAGCAGCGGTGCAGCCACACCGTCAGAAGCGTTCTCGGCGACGGTCTCCACCGCGGCCCGTGTGACGCCCGCTTCATCAAGCTGCGCCGTATCGCGCCCGACGATCATCGATACCGCCTTGCGTGCGCCCATGATGTCCCCTGCGGTGAGCGCATCGCGCACCGCGCGGCTCTCATCGCGTAGGCTTTTCACCGCGAGCAACTGCCAGCACAGCAGCGTCTCCAGCGCTAAATATGCCCACGGCGATAACTGCCACGCCCCCCAGAGTGCCGCAGCGGGGAGAACGGTACAGACCAGCAGTGTGCAAACCGTCAGCAGCACACCGCCCAAATGTCTGTTCCGCATTGGATAGAACCGCTTTTCCAGCGCCGAAATCAGGCTGCCAAAGCCGCGCACGAGGTGCGGCCAGCCGCGCGGATCACCGACGATAAGATCGAGAAGAAAACCCGCAACCAGCGCCGCCGTGCTAAAGGCGATAAACATAAGCTGCCGCCTTTTTGACAAACGCTTCCGCGAAGGCCGGGTTGGCCGGGAAATACAAGTGCGGGAACCCCGCGCACAGGCTATCCGTCGAATGGACGCCAGCGTATTCCATGCCATCTCGGGCCTTTTTCGCGATAAAGCCGCTGCCGTTATCGTCGCTGTCGTAATAATGGAACTCGTGCGCGCGGATGAACTCGCCCTTGCGGCACAGCAGATTGTCTGCCGCCGCCGTCAGCGTCACGTAACCGAAACGCTGGAGTCTGTCCGTCCGGAACGCCCGCGCGGGGATGACGCCCGCCATGGGGCAGCCATCCAGTGTATCGTGCAGGAACATGAAACCGCCGCATTCGGCCACGGTGGGGAGGCCGCCGGATACCGCCTCGCAAATTGCGCTGCGTATGGCAGTGTTGGCGGACAGCGTTTCAAGGTGCAGCTCGGGATATCCGCCGGGCAGATACAGCCCGCCGATATCCTCGGGCAGAGCATTGTTCCTTAGCGGGCTGAAAAAGACGAGCTCCGCACCCAGCCATTCCAGCAGTTCCAGATTCTCCTGATAAAGAAAACAGAATGCCGCGTCCCGCGCCACCGCGATGCGGACAATGTTGTTTTGCACATGCTGGATAGGAACCGACGCGTTCAGAGGGGGGGCAGAACGGGCCAGCGCCAGCAGTGCCGCCATATCGATATGCTGCTCAGCGAGCTCTCCGAGTCGGGTGAGCTTCTCGCGGATGTCAGCGATCTCGCCCGCGGTAACCAGCCCCAGATGGCGGCTGCCGACGGATAGCTCCGGCTGGCGGGGCAGAAAGCCCAGTGCCGGAACGCCCGTAATCCCGGCGATACGGCGATAGTCGTCATACAGCGCGGGCGATATGCCGTTGAATATGACGCCGCAAATACCGCTGTTGGGTCGGAAGTTGCGAAAACCGTGCAGCACCGCGCCCGCTGAAGCGTGCATGCCCTTGGCATCCACCACCAGCACCACCGGCGTGCCGGTGCCGCGTGCCACGTCGTACGTACTCGCACGTCCTTCCGGGCCGATGCCGTCGTAATAGCCCATCACACCTTCGATCACGCAGATGTCGCCCAAATGAGCAGCTAACTGGCTGCGCAACATCGCATTGTCACAGAAGAATGCGTCGAGGTTGTGTGCGCGCACGCCCGTAATCTCGCGGTGAAACATGGGGTCGATGTAATCGGGGCCGCATTTGAACGCCGACACCTCCAAGCCGCGTGCCTTCAGCGCCGCCAGCAGCGCGCAGGTGACGGTGGTCTTGCCGCAGCCGGAATGGGTGCCCGCAATCAGTAGCCTGCTCATTTTCCGCCTCCGCTGACGATGAACACGGGATTCTGCGCCGTCATCATGTGCAGAGCACCCATGGCCTTGGCATGAGCGCAGCTGATCTGCACGATCTCCGGCACAAGGCCGTGCTCTCGGAACGCGTCCAAGGCTGCGGCCACGCTCTCCAACGCCACCGCGTTGGTCACGATGCGGATATCCGGGTTGTTGCGAAGCAGTGCCGATACGATATCGCGCATGCGTCCGCCGCTGCCGCCGAGGAAAGCGGCATTAAGCTTTGGCAGGCCTGCCAGCACGTCCGGCGCATCGCCCAATATTGGGAAGACGTTGCCAATGTGGAATGCTTTGCAGTTCTGCCGAGTCAGCTCAAGGGCATCTTCTTCCCGGTCGATAGCGAACACACAGCCCTCGTAAGCGGCCAATGCCATCTCCACGGTGACAGATCCGGTGCCCGCACCGATATCGCAGCAGATGTCAGTTGGCTTAAGTGACAGCCGGGAGAGCGTGACGGCACGCACCTCCGATTTGGTCATCGGCACATCGCCGCGCACAAATTCGTCATCCGGTATGCCGCAGCGTATGCGGGCATCGAAGGCGGGGTTTTCCACCAACAGAACGGAAAGAGTACCGATCTTGGTGTTCGCCAGCTCCGACACGTGCAGAGATAGAATACGCTCGCCCGGCAGGCCAAGGTTTTCGCCCACGTGCGCGGCAAGATCGCCAAAGCCCGTCTCAGCCAACCGGGCCGCCAGTGCGTCTGCATTACCGCCCGTCAGCACGAAGGTCAGACGGTTGCGGCGGACAGCATCTGTCACGTTTGCGTCACGCCCATGACAGCTTAATAGCTTGACATCCTGCCAGGGCTGTTTGATGCGCGCAAAGAAATAGCTGAGCGAGGATACGCCCGGAATGATCGTCACATTATAATCGGCAAGCATCGCTGTCAGGCCCTCCGCTGCGCTGTAAAAGCCGGTATCGCCCGATACCAGCACCGCGAAACGCGCATGTCCGCAGGCGGATATTGTGTCTGCCACGCGATTCGGCGCATATTCCGCATAGACCATTTTTTGCAGTGCCGCGAAAGCATCCAGCATCCGCTGTGCGCCGACCAGCACATCCGCGCATTGAATAGCCCTCAGTCCGTCCTGTGTGACGGTATCGATACTCATTCCAATGCCCACGATGGTGACGTGTTTCATAGCGTTCCCTCCTCGATGCGTTGCATGAGTTCACCCAGCTTAAGTCCGTCTTCAATGCAGGGCCGCGCCAGCACCGCTACGGTCATGCCGCATTTGCGGGCCGCGGTGAGCTTTTCGGGGAAGCCTCCCGCCACACCCGATTCCTTGGTGAGCAGGATCGACGCACCCGTGGCACGGAACATTGCCGCATTAAGCTCCTGCGAAAACGGCCCCTGCATGCAGATGATATGACTGGCCGGAAAGCCCGCGTTGAGACAGGCCGAAAGCCCGTCGGGCAAAGGCAGTATGCGCAGCCAGACGCGCTCCCTGTAATCCATGACCGCAGTCAGCTGTGCCGCCTCCTTAGCTCCCAGAGAGGAAAATACGGTGCCATTGGTGTGGTTCAACCATATGGTCAGCGCCTCCATATCCGCGAATTCGATGCAGTCCGTGTCCCCGGCGGATTCGCGCAGCACACGGATATATCGCACGCCGGTCTTTTCGCATGCCACCCGGATGTTCTGCCCGGCCTCGGCGGCATAAGGGTGCGTGGCGTCAATCACGCAGCACGGCGCTTCCGCGCGGATCAGCATAATCATACCGGCCTGATCCAGACGACCCGAACGCACCGCCGCAGAATCGCCTGTGTCCAGCAGCGACTCACCGTATTCCGTGGCCACGCAAACCAACGCGGGAATGTTCTTTTTACGCAGAAGCACCGCCAACTCGCGTCCCTCCGTGGTGCCGCCGAACAGGATCACATCAGCCAATAGGGTACCCCCTGGGCGTGACCATTTTGTCCATAATCTCCTTTGTTTCCGTGTTGCCGATGAACACGGTAGTAAACATATCTACCTGCGCATCACGCAGAGCTTCCAGCGTCATAAGCTCCTTGTGTTCGCCGTCGCGCCCGATGTTGGTCACCAGCCCGCACAGGGTCGTTTTGGCTTTGTGCCTCAGCAGTATCTCGCAAGCACGAGCCAAATGATTCGAACGCTTTTGACTTGACGGATTATACAGCGCGATGCAAAAGTCCGCGGCAGCGGCGCAATCCAGCCTCTTCTCAATTTGTTCCCATGGCGTTAGCAGATCGGACAGGCTGATAACGGCAAAATCGTGCGAGAGCGGCGCGCCCAGCACCGCCGCGCCCGAAAGGGCCGCAGTCACGCCCGGTACCACCACGATCTCCACCTGCGGATAAAGGGCGGAGAGTTCCAGCACCAGACTCGCCATGCCGTATACGCCTGCGTCGCCGCTACACACCATTGCGACCGTTTCGCCCGATGCCGCCATGCCCAGCGCCGTCCGGCAGCGCTCTTCCTCGCGCATCATGGGCGTGTCGTGCGTCCGTTTGCCCGGGCAAAACGGACGAAGCAATTCCACATACTTTGAATAGCCGACAATGACATCGGATTGGTCAATCGCACTGCGGCAGGCAGCGGTCATGTGTTCCTCACCGCCGGGGCCGAAGCCCACGACAAAGAGCCTGTTCATGGCCGCCCTCCCTCGTCAAACCGAACGGTATACGGCGTAATGGCCAGCGCCATGGTGACACCGAAGCCCGCGTTTTTGCCGGAAAGCAGCTTGCCGCCCGCACCGCTTCCGAGTACAGCGCTGCGTTCGCAGACGTTGCTCACCCCGGCGACGGACTGCACGAACGCGGAAGAGGTAAACGTACCGGGTACCTTCTGGAGTTCTTCAGCGGGAAAGGTCACGTAGGGCAGCTTGTGTTTTTCACAAAACTCCCGAATACCCGGTTCGTTGGTCTTCATGTCGATGCTGCACACGCGCGTGACAGCGGCCGGGTGACAACTGGCCTTGGTGAGCATCAAAGCGTATGCGTTTTCGATGGTGGCGGCGTCCGTATCCTTTTTGCAGCCGATGCCCAGCGTGATTGTGCGAGGCACCAGCCGCAACGCATCGGCCTTGCCATTGGATTTATAGGTGATCAGCACATGGTACTCGCCGTCCGTCAACGCAAGGCCTTCCGGCAGGCTTCCATCGACGGGGAACAGACTTTTCACTCCCACGTTTTCCCCTGCCAGCAGGCGCACGGAGACGCTTTTGATACGCTCCGGATTGACGACGGCAAGTCCCTGCTTTTTCGCCCATATGTCGATTGAGAAAATGTCGTTTCTGTCGGTGGCCGTGGTAATAACGGACATCGCGCCGGTCAGGTTCGCCAATTCTACCGCCAGCTCGTTTGCCCCGCCGATGTGGCCGGACAGCAGCGCGACACAATAGGTCGCCAGCTCGTCGATCACCACCACAGCGGGGTCTGTGATCTTGTCGCTGATGAAGGAGGCGATGGCGCGCACCGCGATGCCGCACGAGCCGATGAACACGAGCGCGCTGTCATGACGGAAGTGTTCGTCTGCCCAAGCGGACAGGCCGCCGTCCTGACAGCGTGTGAGAGATGCCGCCTGTTCTTTATCCGTAAAATAGGACTGTATTCGAGCGCCCAGACCCATGCCCCGTTCGCTGAACGCGATGATGCCCACACTCATGAATCCGTTCCTTTCCTGAACGCGGTGGTAAAACCGGGATCATATAACTTTGAAAGCTCATACGCATCACCCAGAAAATCGCCCACGCAGATGAGTGCGTGGTGGTCGATGCCACTGTCAACCGTTGTGCGGGACAATGTACCCAACGTGCAGTGAACCACCTTCTCATCCGGCCAGCTGGCCTTGTAGACGACGGCGGCAGGCGTCTCCGGCGGATATCCGCCTGAGATAAGCTCGGCCTGCAGGCTGTCTGCCATGCCTGAGGACAAAAAGATCACCATGGTGGCGCGGTGCGCCGCAAAGCTCTTGATGCTCTCGCGCTCCGGCACCGGCGTCCGCCCGGCCATGCGCGTGATGACCACGCTCTGACTCACACCGGGCAGCGTGTATTCCGCCTGCAGCACGGCAGCTGCGCCGCAGAAGCTGGACACGCCGGGGCATATCTCGAACGGGATATCTGCTGCGCGCAGCGCGTCCATCTGCTCGCGGATCGCACCGTAGAGCGACGGATCTCCGGTATGCAGCCGCACCGCCGTGCCGCCCGACTCGTACACGCGCGTCAGCACCGATATCACTTCATCCAACGTCATCTCCGCACTGTTGTGCATTTCGCAGCCCGGTTTGGTATCGTCCAGCAGCGCCGGGCTGACCAGAGAACCCGCGTATACCACGGTGTCCGCCTGTGCCAGCAACCGCGCGCCGCGCAGGGTGATGAGATCGGGCGCGCCGCAGCCCGCTCCTACAAAATAGATCATGATTTCCTCCATATCTGCATCAGCTCCGCCGCGTTCACGCTCTGTGTCAGAACGCCCCCAAACTTCTTGGCGTTGGTGAAGCATACATACCCGATACCGATGCCATCCGGCACGCGGCGTCGCAAACAACCATCGATGCGTGCGCCCAATATCCGCATGGTTTCGCACAGCAACCCGGCATTGCCCAGCAGCGCCAGTGCGGCGTCGGCAGACACGCAGCCCCGCATTTCGTGGAGCAAGGGCAGTTCCGCACCTGCCTCCAGCGCGCACACGATCAGCGTCTCGATGCGTCCGTCGCCATGGGAAGAGTGCGTATTGGTGACGCCGATGCCCAGCTTGACGAGCTTGCCGATGTGCCCGACGAGCAGCAGGCGCGTAAAGCCTTCCTCCAGAGCTGCGTCAATGGCATCGCCGATGAAATTGGCGCAGGAGATGTGCGCATCCAATGAAAGCCCCAGCATGTCCCGGGCAAACGCCTCGCCGTAGCTGCCCGGTGTCAGCAGCACGTCGCGGATGCCACGGGCAGCCAATTGCCGCAGCTCCAGCCGTATCGTATCGACCAGCGCCTGACTGCTCATGGGCGTTACCATGCCTGTGGTGCCAATGATTGAAAGGCCGCCCTCAATGCCCATGCGCGGGTTGAAGGTGTGCTGTGCCAGCTCCGCACCATTGGGGATGGAGAGAGTAACCGCCAAACCGTCGGCATATCCGCATTGTCGGCAGACAGCTTCTACCTCCTCCGTGATCATACGCCGCGGCACCGAATTGATGGCTGCCGTACCCACCGGCTGATCCAGCCCCGGTTTGGTCACGCGGCCAATGCCCGCGCCGCCATCAATTGTAATGCCGCTTTCTGCTTTGCGCGCGCTGGCGTAAACCAGCACGCCATCCGTAATATCCGGGTCGTCGCCCGCGTCCTTCCGGACGGCGCAGCTTGCCGACATATCGTCCTGCGCTTCTTCAAGCACGTCCAGTGTCAATGGAATGCCGCTTGGCGTCGTCAGGTTCACCGATGAAACAGGTTGTCCGGTCAGCAGCATCAGCGCTGCCGCTTTGGCCGCAGCCGCCGCGCATGAACCGGTGGTGTAGCCGCATCGGAGCCGTTTTCCGGCCTGCGTCACATAACGGGAAATCATGGCTGCTCCTTCACGATGATGGTGGTGAAATAACCGGGATCATCCGGCATATCGGCGAGGTTTCGGTACAATCGCTGGCTGCTCATACCGCAGTCCACTGCCGCGTATGCGCTCTGGCCGCAAGTCAATACAGCACTGCGCACCTCGGGAAATTGGCTGGCCGACTTCATCAATACTCTGGTGCCGGGCAGACGGAGTGCGCCCTCGCTATTTCCATATCCGGCAGGAATGATGTGCAGCGGCTGGCTCGCCGCAGTCAGGCTGATGCCGAGCGCGCAGGCGGCGGCGCAAAAGCTGGTGACACCGGGAACCATGACAACGGGAAGACCCTTTTCAGACAGGATTTCTCCAATATAAGCGAAGGTTGAATAGACAGATACGTCACCCAGACAGATAAAGGCGACATCCTTGCCGCTCTTCAGTATCTCGGCTAACCGTGCTGCATGAGCTTCGTAGTTTTGGCGCAGTCCGGCAGAGTCGGTCGCCATAGAAAAAAGAAGTGACAGGACTTTTTTGCCGGAGATATCCGCAGCCTTGCCGGCGATATCCAGCGCAAGCGAATGTCCGCCGCGCGTTTTCGGCACAGCGAGCACAAGGCACCGCTCCAACAGTCTTTTCGCTTTGACCGTCATCAGCTCCGGATCGCCCGGCCCCACGCTGACGCCGTACAACGTACCTACACCGTTGTCCATACTAAAAAAGCCCTTCCCGCCAAACGGAAAGGACCTGTGATCAGTGATTACCCAACACACCTGATGACACCCGTCAAAGTTCCGTTGACATGTGCATAATAAAACCATAACGCAGGTATTCTGGCTTCGGCGTCATTGCATACGTCCGGCCTTCCCATGAAAACACAGTGGCCAAAAGTGGACTTTGCTCTGCCGTTACAGCGGCGGCTCCGCGCGGGATTTTCACCCGGCTTCCCTGATGCGATCTGCATCGCTATGATCATTATGTAATTTTCGCTGCCCTTACTATAGTTTCTTTCCGGACCGGTTGTCAATGCTCACTTAGTAGAAATATAAAAGCACAAATATCGCAAGCAGGGCGGTATTTTACAAACGTGAGGTTTTTATCATAGACAAACTCAGAAAACTGTTATAGTATAAGCGCAACTGAATATCGCGGATAGCGACTGCACGGTATCTTGTATATCGGGCGAAATAAAGGGAAGCAGGTGCAAATCCTGCGCTAGGGACATAACTGTGATAAGCCTTGCGCTTTAAGCCAGATCACTTTACCTATCTGTCACGATTTATTCGTGAGGTTGCTGACTCTATGACCCCTGGAGAAGCGCGACAACAGCATGTTTTTAAGCATGTTTGTTTTGATTGTGACACGTTCTCTCGGACAAGAGGACGTGTTTTTTGTTACGTCCCCAAAAAGATGAAGACTTTTTGGGGTGTGGTTTGAGAAGATGCAATTCGATGAACATGAGCCTTGAATACCGCATTGCGGCAATATAAGGGCATAAACCATATAGGAGGGAAACAAATGAAAAAGGGAATCATCATCACGATGGTTGCGGTTATGCTGTGCATGGCTTTTGCAGGCTGCAGCGCGCAGCCCGGCGTCAATGAGACCGGATCTTCTGAAATTACCGACCAGGAAGCCGCGGACAACGTAGCGGCTCTGATCGACGCCATCTATGTGCAGGAGCGCACCGATGAGACAGATGCGCAGTGTGCGTCGGCGAAGGAAGCCTGGGATGCCCTCACGGATGCTCAGAAGGAGTTGGTTGCGGGCGAATCTGCCGACCCGGATTATTTCGGCAGAGATACCGGCGATGCCTCTCTGGATGCTCCTCTCAATGGAGATGACATCGGCGAGAACGAGCTGCTGGTCGTGAGCTTCGGCACATCCTTCAACAACAGCCGTGTCCAAGACATCGGCGGTATCGAAAAGGCGTTGCAGGCGGCTTATCCGGATTGGTCAGTAAGAAGAGCCTTTACCGCCCAGATCATCATCAACCACATTCAGGCCCGTGATGGCGAGAAGATCGATAATGTGCAGCAGGCGCTGGAGCGCGCGGTCGCGGGCGGCGTCAAGAATCTCGTGGTACAGCCCACCCATTTGATGCACGGTGCGGAATATGACGAGTTGATCGCGGCGCTGGACGAATATCGGGATCAGTTTGAATCCGTAGCGGTTTCCGAGCCGCTGCTGGGCGAGGTTGGTTCCGACGCAACGGTCATCAATGCGGACAAGGAAAGCGTTGCCGTGGCCATCACGGCTGAGGCTGTGAGCACGTCCGGGTATGAAAGCCTGGAAGCGGCCGCAGCCGACGGCGTCGCGTTCGTATTCATGGGACACGGCACCTCCCACACGGCCAAGGTGTCCTACGACCAGATGCAGGCGCAGATGCAGGCACTGAGCTATGCAAACGTGTTCATCGGCACGGTGGAAGGCGAGCCCGAGAATACCGCCTGTGAGGCCGTGATCGATGCAGTTCACGCCGCCGGCTATACGAAGGTGATCCTTCGTCCGCTGATGGTGGTGGCCGGCGACCATGCCAACAACGATATGGCCGGCGATGACGCCGATTCCTGGAAGAGCCAGTTCACCGCTTCCAAATATTTTGAAAACATCGATTGCCAGATCGCGGGTCTCGGCGGGATAGCCGACGTCCAGCAGGTCTATGTCGCGCATGTCGCGGCAGTCATCAAATAAGGAGAACCATGAAAACGAAAACAAAACGGATCGTTCTGTTATCTGTTGTCATGATGATCGTGGCGTTGGCCGGCTGTGGAAACCCGAGCGGTGAAGCGGCACCGGGAGCAACGGACACGTCGAATGCAGAGCTTGCCGACGGCGTTTACAGCGCGGGCTTTATCACTGACAGCAGCATGTTCCATGTGAACGAAGCCAATGACGGCAAGGGCGTTCTGACAGTCAAAGATGCGAAGATGACCATTCACGTCAGCCTGGCGTCCAAAAAAATCGTCAACCTGTTTGTTGGCAGCGCGAAAGACGCGCAGCAGGAAGGCGCCGCGTTGCTGGAACCCACCGATGATACTGTCACCTACAGCGACGGAACAACAGAGGAAGTGTACGGTTTCGATATTCCGGTTCCTGCGATTGATGAAGATTTCGCCGTGGCGCTGGTGGGGACAAAGGGCACGTGGTACGACCATACGGTCTCGGTGTCCAATCCCGTACCGGCAGAATAGTCCAGCACGTTAGTTGAATTCTGTACGCGCGGCCTAATACCGCGCGTGCAGAATTTGCGCATTTTGAGAGGATCCTTTATGAAAAAGCTTCTGGCCTTCCCGTTAATACTGCTGCTTCTGGCGCTCTCCGCTTGTACTTCAGCGGATGGTACGCTGCAGAACGGGCAATACACCATCGAGGTGGCGCTCTCCGGCGGTTCCGGCCGGGCCAGCGTTGCGTCTCCCGCGGAAATGACCGTTGCGGATGGTGCAATGACAGCCCGAATGATATGGAGCAGCCCGAACTACGATTTTATGCTGGTGAACGGGACGAAATACCTGCCGGTCAACACCAGCGGCAACTCCGCGTTCGAGGTGCCCGTATCGGCTTTGGATGAGGATATTTCAATCAGCGCCGAGACCACCGCGATGAGTCAGCCGCATGTGATCGACTATACGCTGCGTTTCGACTCCTCCACGCTGCAGGCGGCGGGCGGAGACCAGATTGTGATGATCACCATTGTTGCAACAGTAGTGATTTTGATAGCGACCGTGACTGCAGTCGTGCTGTCAAGACGGAAGCGCAAACGGAAAACAGGAGATGGATAATCATTTGATTAAAATAAAAATCCCTGCCGTGATTCTATGTGCCGTATTGACTCTGGTGCTGTTAAGCGCGTGCTCCGTTGCTGTACCGGCAGCTATTGCGTGGCAAAATAAAGGGCTGGGCAATGGATGGCAGCCAAAATCCAGCATGGAGCTCCAGTACGCGCAGAATTTCAGCGTGGATTATTATGCCGAGGGATATAAGCTGATTTCTATCGTGGATGGGAGCCGGTTTCTGGTGGTTCCCGAAAGCGCCGCTGTGCCGGAGGGCATCGATTTGGACATCGTCATCCTCAAACAGCCCGTTGATCATATCTATCTCGTTGCGACTTCCGCCATGTGCCTTTTCGACGCGCTGGCTTCGCTGCCCAGCATCGCGATGTCCGGCACGGATGCCGATGGCTGGTACATAGAGAACGCCCGAAAGGCGATGGAAGATGGCGACATACTGTATGCCGGGAAATACAGCAAGCCGGATTTTGAGCTGATACTGGCAAACGGCTGCAAGCTCGCGATCGAGTCCACCATGATCAACCATACGCCGGACGTAAAGGAAAAGCTGGAGGAGCTGGGCATCCCGGTGCTGGTGGAGCAATCCAGCTATGAGAAGCATCCGCTGGGACGCACGGAGTGGATCAAGCTTTACGCGGCAATGATGAACAAAGAGGCTGAAGCAAACCAACTATTCAACGAGCAGGTCTCTTATATGGACTCAGTGGCAAGCCTCGAAAATACGGGGAAGACAGTCGCTTTCTTTTATATCAGCTCATCGGGCTCAGCCATTGTCCGAAAATCCGGAGACTATGTGACCAAAATGATCGAACTGGCGGGTGGAAAGTACATATTCGATAATCTGGGCGACCCCGAGAAAGCCACCTCCACCGTGTCACTGGAGATGGAAGAGTTCTACGCCACGGCGAAGGACGCGGATATCATCATTTATAACAGCACGATAGACGGCGGCGTATCGTCGCTTGATGAGCTTATCGCCAAGAATAAGCTGCTGGCAGATTTTAAGGCCGTGAAGAACGGCAACGTCTGGTGCACGGGTCAAAACCTGTATCAGGAGACAACACAGCTCGGGCTGATGATTTCGGACATTCACGAGATGCTGGTGGACGAGAAAAGCCTGACGGAGTTGAACTTTATGTTCAAGCTGCAATAACAAAAGGGATGAACATGATACCAGAGGAGACGAAACGACGGTCGCGGATCGTTATGGCATTTATCATACTGATTATTCTGTTGCTCACATTGGTGGTGCTAAACATCAGCCTGGGCAGCTTTTCGGTATCTCTGGACGACATATGGAAGGCCATCGCCCGGCAAGGCGGCGATTTGACAAGCCAAAGCATCATCTGGCAGATCCGCCTCCCGAGGCTCATTGCCGGTATCATTCTGGGCGGCGCGCTGGCGCTTTCCGGCTTTCTGCTGCAGACGTTTTTCAACAACCCGATTGCGGGGCCGTATGTGCTGGGCATATCGTCCGGGGCCAAGCTGACGGTGGCCATTGCGATGATATCGGTGCTGGGCAACTTCAAGGCAGTCAGTTCCGTGTTTCTGATCATGGCGGCATTTGTGGGCGCGATGATCACGACAGGCTTTGTGATACTGATGGCACGGAGGGTCAACAGGATGTCGCTGCTCATCGTCAGCGGCGTGATGGTCGGCTATATCTGCTCCGCAATCACCGATTTTCTCATTACCTTTGCCGACGATTCCAATATCGTGAACCTGCACAACTGGTCTCTCGGGAGCTTCTCGGGCATCGCGTGGGACGATGTCGGCGTGATGACGCTGGTCACGCTGGTCACGTCTGGACTGGTATTCCTCATGTCCAAGCCCATCGGTGCCTATCAGCTGGGTGAGAGCTACGCGCAGAACATGGGCGTCAACATCCGGTGGTTTCGGGTAGCGCTGATACTGCTGTCCAGCATATTGTCCGCCTGCGTCACCGCGTTTGCCGGGCCAATCTCGTTCGTGGGCATCGCGGTGCCGCATCTGGTCAAGGCCGCGCTCAAGACAGCTAAGCCAATCGTCGTGATACCGGCATGCTTTCTCGGCGGTGCGATATTCTGTCTGGCGTGCGATCTGCTGGCCCGGACAATCTTTGCGCCGACGGAGCTGAGCATCAGTTCGGTGACGGCGGTGTTCGGCGCACCGGTGGTGATCTACATCATGATGAGAAAACGGAAGACGGGTGCGGCATGAGCGAGTCATATTTCTTCCACACAGACCAGCTGACTGTGGGTTACGATGGGAAACCTCTGATCAAAGATATCCGTATCCAGCTGAACAGAGGACAGATACTGACGCTGATCGGGCCGAACGGTTCGGGCAAAACCACGATACTCAAGAGCATCACGAAGTATCTGAAGAGCCTTTATGGTGCCGTTTATATCGACAACCGCTCTCTTGATGATATGACAAATAAGGATCTGTCATACAAGGTGGCCGTGGTGCTGACTGAAAAACTGAAAACGGAACTCATGACCTGCGAGGATGTGGTGGGGACGGGTCGTTATCCATACACAGGGCGGCTGGGCATCCTCTCCGAACAGGATCGCAGCAAGATACGGGAAGCCATGGATTTGGTAGACATCTGGGGCTTGCGCGACCGCGATTTCACACAGATCAGCGACGGACAGCGGCAGCGTGTGCTGCTCGCAAGAGCCATTTGCCAGGAGCCGCAGATCATCGTGCTGGACGAGCCGACCTCTTTTCTTGATATCCGCTATCAGCTGGAGCTGCTGAGTATTCTCCAAAATCTGGCCAAGGCCCGCGATATCTCAGTGATCATGTCACTGCACGAGCTGGACTTGGCGCAAAAGATATCTGACATCGTGGTATGCGTTAAGGGTGACCACATTGCCCATTATGGCACACCGCAGGAGACATTTCAGCGGGAACTCATCCATCCGCTTTACGGCCTGACCAACGGCAGCTATAATCCGCTGTTCGGCAGCGTGGAGATGGGCAGGCCGCAGGGGGAACCCCGCATATTCGTAATTGCGGGCGGCGGCACCGGCATCGAGACTTACCGCGCGCTACAAAAGCAGGGTCTGCCGTTTATAACGGGTATACTGCACGAGAACGATGTTGATTTTCAGCTTGCCCGTGATCTTGCGGGTGAAGTGCTAATCGAGAAGAGTTTTGAGAAAATAAGCGATGATACCTATCAAAGCGCACTGAAAAAGCTGAAAGCCTGCGATTGGGTAATCAATTGCCTCAAAAGCTATGGAGCTATGAATAGGCGGAATAAAGAGCTTCTGAATGCAGCAGTATTCCTCGGGTTGAAAGTTGCCGATAACGCTGACGCTTTATGCAAATTGAAGCTTCAGGGCCAATAAAAGTGACGGGTGTCATTACACGCAAAACCGGAGCTCCCGTCTTCAACACATAAATCCAATCTTTTTTGATTCTACGCGAATTGAATGCATGCCTCGCCCATTCCCTCTGGATAAGGCGTATTTTCCAGTAATGTTTTACTTCACTGCCGGGGAGGACCATTACAATAGTTCGATTTATTTAACTTATTTAAAAGATCAAATCAAATACTATCGGCTGACCAAGTATACATAAATGAGTCTTATATTATGTATACAATGATATTAGTTTTTTAACATAGTCCAAACTGGCTATCAAATCCACCATAGCGTCGCGTTCGTAAGAATGGTCATGGTCCGCCACAATCCATTTAGGGTTGCAATCAAGTATTTTTGGCATAAGCATCGCAAAATTCATAACCCCATAACCGGTAGGCCTAAACTCAAAGTCGGCGTATTCTTTTCCTCCACGTTTATTCCCCAGTATACTTGCGCACCGAAGCTCAAGAGGGCCTGACGCATAGTAATCTTTCATATGTATATTGGGGCAGCGGTCTCGATACTTCTCGAGATAGTATGCAGGGTCTCCACCGCCCAGTGCAATCCATCCAAGATCGGGTTGAAACGAAAGATATTCAGGCGGTATTGTATCCAGCAGCACCTCCAATATAGGTTTGCCGTCTACCTTTTCAATCAAATCGAAGCCTTGATTATGATAAAGCAACTGCATGCCCGACTTTTTGCATTGAGTGCTGATCCGCACGATCTGCTCCGTGGCTTCTGGAAAATAGGCTGCGCCCGGAAGCTTGTCCTCCGGTATACAGTCAATTGTGATATACGGCATACCGAGTATCGCGTGCTCTTCGATAATCTTATCCGTTTCCGATACAAATTGATCATAAGGTATATGGTCGCACAAAACCTGTATTCCTATTTCATCGCACTTCTTTCGGAGCGTCGTTGAGTCTACTCCGAACATGCCAAACAGCTCAACACCATCAAAGCCGCAGCCCGCAATTTTTTCAAGTACACCCAAAAGGTCGGTTTGGCATATGTTGCGTAATAAAAATGTCGGGGACCCAACCAGTATCGATTTCATTTGTCTCCTCCTGAAATTTAACGTTTAACACGTGCGTTGCCCTGCCAAATACTCCATATCTGTTCTTCGTCTGCAGGTGTGGCATAATCCAGAAGCAGTGTCGCAACAAAAGCGCCGCTGGCCCAACCGAACTGTATCCATTTATTCGGCTCCCACTTTTTCGCGATGCCGTACAGTAAACCACCTACAAAGCCGTCACCGCCTCCTATACGATCAAGTACAGATATCTCCTGAGGCTCGACGATATGCCAATCATCGCCTTCCAGCATGATCGCGCCCCAAAGATGACGGTTTGTGCTGATCACTTGCCTTAACGTCGTCGCGAATACTGACACGCCGGGTAAGCCTTTTTTAACTTCTGTGATCATGGCCTTGAAGCTGTCGATTTTGGACACGATATCCTTGCCGCCCGCTTCAGGCCCTCTGGCCTTAAGGCAAAGCTGAAAATCTTCCTCGTTGCCCACAAGTATATCCGATGCCGACGCTATTTGCATGAACACATCGGCAAGCTCTTCCTCACGGTTTTCCCAGAATGACGCGCGGTAATTCAAATCGAAGCTGATTAATGTGCCGTGTTTTTTAGCCGCTTTGGCCAGCTCCAAACAGAATAGACTTGTTTCCTTCGATAGTGCGGCAATCAGCCCGGACAGATGCAGCATCTGCACGCCGTCCTGTCCAAACAGCGCTTCAAGATCAAAGTCGTCTACACAAAGCGTTCTGCCAACCTCCCCAGCCCTGTCGTTGTGAACACGCGGACCGCGCGCGCCGTATCCGCTGTCTGCAATATTAAACTGATGGCGGTATCCCCAAGGACCTCCTTGTTCGACATCTCGCCCCTCATAGTCCATATTCCTGCTTCTCAGGTTGCTTTTGATCATCGCGGAAATCGGGCTGTCCTTGACGAATTTGGTCAGCACCTTGACGGGCATGCCAAGGTGCGACATGACACTGGCCACATTCGATTCGGCACTTGTCACCTGCATTAAAAAGGTTGTACTGGTTGGTACTGGCTGGCCCGCCTGCGGCGTCATGCGCACACCTATACTGGTCGGAACAACCAGCGAATATTTCGCATCCTTACGAATCGTTTTCATCAAAAGGCCTCCTTGCTAAAATCCTGCTCCCAATTGTTTATATATCCAAAGCCCAAGAGCAGGGTTGTTGATATAAAATATCTCTTCACCGTCTTCCAGTGTGTTATATCCGTTTCTGAGCTTATTGGGGTCGTATTTTTTTACAGCCTCGTCATAGTCCATAAAAGAAAACCCTGCACCTTCTACCTCTTCGCGAGTAAGCTTTTTCACGGCATAAGCAATTGAAAACCTGCCATCGGACGAACCGTGTATCAGATGAGCCGCTACAGACAAATTGCCTCGGAGGTCTTCGTTTTGCGCACTCATTTCCAGCACACGGTCTCTGCCCACATAACCATATTTTCGGATCAGTGCGTCGTTGTTGACGTCCTCACCAAACTTTGAAACGCCCGGTGCCAGTATCACCAGCTCTCCGCCGTCCTCAATCGCCATTCTGGTACGGTAAATTCCTTTGTTGCCCAACCATGTGCTTTTAAATTCCGCATCGTCCAGATAGACAACGATCTTATGAATGGGCTTTTGAACAAGAGTCAGGTTCATCTTTTGGCTCAGCGAAACGGCCTGCTCAAACAAGCTTCTGCGCCTCCCTATATACAACCCGTGTATTCTCGCTCTGCCCCCGTGCTCCGTCGTAACCGTCAGGACGTAGCTCAAGGGAATATTCGTCAAAAAGTGCTGTTCAACATAATCAAATACATCGCGCACCGGCGAGTGATCACGCCCCATAATTCGTTCCATGCCGAATACAGCTCCCAGCATGTGCGATTTGTCGATCATATCCTTTCCGCCGCAGCCTACGAGCAGATTCTTCGTGTAATTGGCCATGCCCACAACCTCATGCGGAACAACCTGTCCAATAGAAATAACGCGGTCATACGATTTATCTAAAAGCAGGCAGTTGATTTCAACGGTAATGGACTCACTGAAAAACCCACCGGAAATGGACGAAACATATGATCCTGGTACTTCCCCGATTTTCTGAACACTTGTCCGCCAGTTATGCACCTTAAAACAGCTCTTTGGTATACCATCCCCAAAGAATTTCGCAATTTCTTCGTCACTCATGGGCTCATGCGTGCCGAGCGCGGGCAGTATATCGATCGTACATGTATCTTTTAGCAGTCTGTACAGCATCGCCGTAATCTGACCCGCACCCGAATGCATGCGTGTCATATCAGGGGGTATCAGAAGAATCTTCTTAAGTGTGTTTCTCTCGTCCGCTATTGAATCGTTCAGTGCGTTGAATATCGTATCCTGAGAAATACCACATACGCTATCGCAAACAACCGTCGTTTCTTTCATAGCTGTACAATCTCCCCGAATACCTGTTGCGTTCCTGTTTTATACATTGTACGTCGACGCAGATGTGTCTCCGCCTTCCCCCGTCCAGTTTGTATGAAAAAACTTGCCCCGGGGCGCATCGAGCCTCTCATAGGTATGCGCACCGAAATAGTCCCGCTGTGCCTGCAAAAGATTTGCCGGAAGAAACTCGCTCGTATATCCGTCGAAGTAGTTAAGTGCGGAACACAGTGCAGCCACAGGTACGCCGTGCCGAACCGCAACCGCTGCCACGTTTCGCCACGCGGGTACGAGGTCCTCTATCGTCGCCTTGAAATACGGATCGAGCAACAGGTTCGTCAGCTCCGGTTCTTTTTCAAATGCTTCCTTGATCTTGCCCAAAAATACACTCCGTATGATACATCCTCCACGCCACGTCAGCGCTATTCCGCCGTAATTCAAATTCCAGCCATAAGTCTTGGCTGCCGCACTCATAAGCGTATATCCTTGTGCATAAGATATTATCTTTGCAGCGTAAAGCGCTTGCTTTATATCCTTTATGAACTCCTTCTTATCGCCTTCATAGGTCTGCTTCTGTTTTGCAAATACGCTGGATGCCGCTGTACGTTCATCTTTCATCGCCGACAAGCAGCGTGCGAAAACCGCCTCGCCAATGAGCGTCAATGGTACGCCTTCGTCCAGCGCCGTGATGCCCGTCCATTTTCCGGTGCCCTTCTGCCCCGCCGTGTCCAATATCTTATCAACGAGTGGTTTCCCATCCAAATCCTTATAGGCCAGTATATCGCTCGTAATTTCTACGAGGTAGCTGTCAAGCTCTCCTTTATTCCACTCTTTGAATACTTCGTGCATCTCATCAGCACTCATATTCAGGATATCACGCATCAACATATACGCTTCGCATATCAGCTGCATATCGCCGTATTCTATGCCATTATGCACCATCTTAACAAAATGACCGGCTCCGTTTTCGCCAACCCAGTCGCAGCACGGGCTTCCATCTTCTACTTTGGCGCACACCGCCTGGAATATCGGTTTAACGTATGGCCATGCCTCCTGAGATCCACCCGGCATTATGGACGGACCTTTAAGCGCGCCTTCCTCACCACCCGACACTCCCGTACCTACGTACAGCATCCCCTGACTCTCCACATAGGCCGTACGCCGAATCGTATCCGGAAAATGCGAGTTACCTCCATCTATAATAATGTCGCCTTTATCAAGCAACGGCAGCAGCTTTTCGATGAATTCGTCTACGGCTGCTCCTGCTTTGACCATCAGCATGACCTTTCGCGGTTTCTCAAGCTGCGCCACGAACTCCTCCAGCGAATGCGCGCCCCGGATGTTTTTGCCCTTTGCGCGCCCTTCCAGGAAATCTATAACCTTTTGCTCCGTGCGGTTGTATACGCTTACCGTAAATCCCTTGCACTCCATGTTGAGCACCAGATTCTCACCCATAACCGCGAGACCTATTATACCTATATGACTCTTCTTAACCATTCGTATTTCCTTTCTATCAATAAAGCCTAAAACATATACGGCCGTACGCAAACCGGAGTCGGCACCGAAAATTCCGATGCATATTCCAGAATCCCCGTGTCCGGCAGTATACGGAAAGTAACAATCGAATCACTGTCCTGATTCGCACACAGAAGATACCTGCCGGTGGGGTCTATCGCAAAATTGCGTGGCGTTCTGCCGCCGCACGGCTGACATCCCGCATAGGAAAGCAAGCCTGTGGTCTCATCAATTTTGTATATTATGATGCTGTCGTGGCCGCGATTGGAGCCATACAGAAACCTCCCATCGGGCGCAATATGCAGGTCAGCGCACGTATTATTCTGTAAATCAGCACCGTCCGGCAGTGATGATACGCTTTGAAGTGCTGTCATGCCTCCATCTTGCTCCGAGTAAGACAGCACATCTATCGTTGAATCAAGTTCATTGATAAGATAACAGTATTGACCTGACGCGCCGAACGCGCAGTGCCTTGGGCCCGCCCCTACCCGGCCTTTGTAAAACGGCTTGCCTGCCGGTTCAATCCTGCCGGTCGCAGCGTCATAATTGTACACAACAAGCTGATCAATACCCAAATCAGGAACCAGCACATATCTGCCCTCAGGCGTAAACACCACCGAATGCGCATGAGGGCCGGTCTGCCTCACCGGATTCACGCTTGAGCCGGCATGCTGCAAAAATTGTTTTCTTGTCAAGCTGCCACACTCTGTGTCAAGCACGCAAATGCTGCCACTCATAAAATTAGCCACATAAATATGTTTTTGCTGCGCATCAATCTCTACATAGCATGGATCGGTACCACCCGTGCCCTTTTGATCCACAAAATCGAGCGAACCACCAGCGTTGACCCGGAAAGAGCTTACCGCTCCTTGCATATCCCCGTCGTACTCCTTCAGCTCGTTTACCGAATAAAGGTACTCGTGGCGGTCGTCCATTGCCACATATGACGGATTGACCACACCTTCTGCGATATGCCTCTCTTCCAGCTCACCGGTCTCCATATCCAGCTCGAGCGTGTATATGCCTTTTCCTTTGCCTTCCAGCACAAATCCGGTCCCAAACCTGACCGGCTGAGTATAAGTCCCAACAAATACGAGCATTTTCGGTTTCATAAGTCCCTCTCAGTTTTGCGTTTTTATCATTTTAAGCGCGTGTATGATAAAATCGTTACGAAGCTTCGCAAGCGCTTCCATATCTTTTTTCGACCAATCGTAATAACCCTTGCCTGTCTTGTAGCCAAGATTTCCGTCGTCAACAAGCTTCTTCAGCGATTCCACCGGCTTATCCTCGTTATCAAGACAAGGCAGCACGGTCTTTTGCACCGAGAGACCGAGATCGAGGCCGACCGCATCGATATGCTCCAAAGGCCCCCAAACGGGGAAACGAATACCCATACCCGCCTTAACCGCCGTGTCGACATCCTCAGGAGAAGCCAATCCCATCTCTACGATATTGGTAGCCTCGCGTATCACAGCCTGAAGTATTCTGTTCGCAAGCTGGCCCGGCAGGTCGCGCTTGACGAGCACCGGCTTTTTTCCCCAATCTGCGAGCATATCTTTTACTTTTTGCGCCAGCTCGGGGTCGGTGCTCTCGCTCATGACCACTTCTACCAACGGAACAAGATGTGCCGGAAACCAGAAGTGCGTCGTCATTGTCCGCTCGGGTTTTGTCGTCTTCAACGCGATATCCGTAATCCGAAGTCCCGACGTATTGCTTACTATCGGCACTTCTGCCGGGAGCATGGAGTCAAGCAGCGCAAAGATTTCCTGCTTGGCTTCAAGGTTCTCCACGATCGCTTCAATGACGATGAATGCCTCGTCACAAGCCTTAGCGATATCTTCACTCGCGCTCAAAAGCCCTTTTGCTCTTTCAGCCGCCCTATCATCGGCAAGATCATTATCATGTAACTCCTCGATATTATTCATCGCGTTTCTTATGCCTTTGGCAGACAACTCACTATTTTTTTCAACCAGCACGGTCATATTGCCCGAAAGAGCACTCACCGAGGCAATTCCGCTGCCCATCAGACCCGCTCCAATAATGACAACTTTATCTCTCATTTTTCCTCCATGTTATGACACCCAATTATTCGCTTCGTTTGCTGTCGACGATCCTAATGATCCATAACTATGACAGTTCGTCCCAAATTTCCGCCTTCCCGCAGTTCCGTCAAGGCTTCGTTGATCTGATCAAATTTATATGTCTTATAGATATATGGTGTGACGATCCCCTTCTCGACCATTTTGATTGCTTTTTTTAAATCGTGCAGGTTACTGGAGCGAACGCCTATAATTTCCTTCTCCTTTAACATCACATGCTGATACACGGCAGTAAAGGTATCCTCTGCATATCCGACCACAATGACCTTGCCGGCAGGACGCAACAGGTTCAAGCTTAGCTCAATCGTATCGGATATACCGATATTGTCCAGAATCACATCGCACATCTCTCCGCCGGTCGCTTTTCTGATCTCCTCCTCCAAATTTTGCGTCTTCGTGTTGATACACACATCAGCCCCCAGCTGCTTCGCCACATCAAGCTTCGCGTCCTGACGGCTGGTGACATAGACCTCGGCCCCGAAGTGTTTCAGAATCTGCACGCCTTGCAAACCCAGACCGCCGATGCCAAGGATCAGCACCTTATCTCCGGCGCGAACCTGACCCTTGTTTCGGATGGCATGATACATGCAAGAAACAGCGTCTGGAATGACGGCCGCCTGCTCCACCGGAATATTATCGCTTATGGGAACGACATTGGCAGCCGGCAGCTTGCAATACTCTGCATGCGAACCGTCCAATTCAAAGCCAAATCTCTTTAAAGACAGACAAAGGTTCGCATGGCCGGAGGTGCATAGCCGACAGGTTCCGCAAGTTGTATCGATAAATCCAAGTACGCGTTTCCCCAGCGGCAAAACAACGCCTTCACCCAATTCGTAGATTTCACCAACCATCTCATGCCCCGGCGTATAGGGGACATGGGCAGAAGGTATGCGGCCATCCTGCAGATGCAGGTCGGATGCACAAAGACCACTGGCCAGTATCTTAATAACAACCTCTCCGCGCCCCGGTTTCGGATAAGGAACTTCCTTGATCACCAATGGTTTTCTGAATTCTTCAAGCACTGCAGCTTTCATGGTCTCCGGCATAATAAAACATCTCCTCTTTCTTAATCTTCATTTTCTACTGTGCCTATAAAGTCTTTTAGTCCGGTACTTCAGGTATACCCGTATAGACCCACATGTATATCTTTAATCTCAAGTGATATCCAGTCCGGCCGCAAAGCGGGCTCCCATTTCATATGCCTTTGTGCACTCCAATGGGAATACCTCGTTAAGTCTTTTTTCCTTTGCCTGCAGGTCATGTTTGCTGGCAAAATATTGTGAATAATCATCGAATTGATACGTATCGTTAACCAAGAGCCATTCGGAATAGCCGAAATGTTCCTTCAAAATATTTGCAATATGCCTGACAGGCTGATCAAATCCTACGTTCTTCATACGCTCTTCATTCGCATTCATGGTATATATAAAACCGACCGGCATCTTTTTATTGCAATAGGTCGTTATATCCTGATCATAAGATACATATGGATAAATCAGTCTTTCCAGAAAGGAATGCATTGCTCCGACAGGTGTTCCAAGATAGCACGGAGAACCCAATATGAGGCCATCCGATTTTTCAATTGTCTCCAATATTGGTGTAAGACCATCTTTGCAGCTACATTTCCCGAGACTCTTCGAACCCTTTTTCTTGCATGAAAAACAGCTTTTGCAACCTTTAAAATCGACGTCGTATAAATGAATCAACTGTGTATTCGCACCCTTGGATAAGGCCCCTTCGAGCGAATAGCTTAAAAGCTTTGCCGTGTTCCATTCTTTTCTGGGGCTAGCGTTTATTGCGATTATCTTCATGTTCCCTCCTGTAAGTCGATAAGATCAGATGTTTTTATTTTGTTGTTTTTCTATTTCTAACTCATTCATCCCATATTTTCTAATTTTTAGTATTTATTGCTTCGCCAGTATTTTTGTGCTATACTCTTATTAAATTCAGGAGGTAATGTCCTATGGCAAAAGAATTCGAACAAAGAACAAATCTTACCGAATATACATATAAGGAGATCTTACAGTCCATTATCGCTGGGGACTACAAACCGGGAACCCGGCTGCCTTCCGAAAATGAACTGAAGGAAACCTATAATGTCAGCCGTAATACCGTTCGCGCTGCACTCAACAAATTAAATGTCCTTGGTGTATTGGAAACCCGCCACGGTGATGGCTCCTATATTAAGAAGCTAAGCATTGATACGTATCTCAACACCTTTATCCCCGCCATGCTGATACATGAAGACAGCTTGATGGAACTTATTCAATTGCGCAAAGCAATCGAGATAGCGGCTGTCAGTTTGGCCGCCGAACGAGCCACTCAAGAGGATATTGATGCTATGCAGACCCTTCTGAACGCTTCCTTGGCTGCCGGCGACGACATGCACACTTATGCTGAAACAACTGTGGATTTCCACTACCATGTGGCAGTGGCTTCTAAGAACCAGATATTTGCCACCATGATGGAACTGATAAAATACGTCTTAACTTCTAAGATGGCCAATTTCTTAGTCTATACACGAAACGACCGCAACTCGACTTTCTATCACACCATGATCCTGGAATCCATCAAAAACCACAAACCCGATGAAGCCGCATATTTGATGGAGCGCCACATGAATCACCTGGTTGACCGCGTGAATGAATACAACGAACACACAAAGATGTTCCCCGAGCAAGTTGAGTGATCGGCTATCATGCAGCGATGTGCCATCGCTGCATGATAATCGTTTTCACTCAACCTATCATCAAATCAATACAGCCGTGGTATCAGACGGATTATTTTTTCTTTAAATACTTCTGCGTATCAATCGACACTGCAACCAATATAATTGCTCCCTTTATTGCATACTGAACATATGGCGACACACCGATATAATTAAATCCATAGTTGATCAGCTGAAACATGATAACACCGGTGACAACCCCTTTGATGGTGCCAATTCCTCCTCGCAGGGATACGCCCCCGACTACGCATGCCGCGATAGCATCCAGCGCATAGTCGGCGCCCAATGCATTTGTGGCGCTGCCTGTTCTTGCTGCCTCAAGCGATCCTGAAAACCCGTAGAGTAATCCTGCCAGCACATAGATCATCAGAGAGTCCTTCACGATATTGACACCGCATACAGCAGCTGCTTCCGAGTTGCCGCCGATCGCAAACATAGTCTTGCCAATTCTCGTCTTATTCCAAATAATCCAGACGATGATTGTGCATATAACAGCGTAAGTTGCGATATACGGAATGCGTATGCCAGCAATCTCATATGCGCCCTGCGCAAAGCTGGTAAAGCGCGTGTCGAAACTGCCGATTGGAGAGCCGTTTGCCAGCGATTGAAAGTATATTGAGTATAAACCATAAACCACCTGCTGGATGCCCAACGATGCAATGAAGGGCGCTACCTTAAGCTTTGATACAAAGAAACCGTGAGCAAAGCTAAAGATCACACACAACAGCATGGACAGCAGCATCGGCAGCACAATCGGCAGTTGCGGCATGTCCGCAAATACACGAGTGGTCGAGCCCACTTCTTGCAATAAGGATGCGCAAATAACAGCCGACATACCCACCATACGCCCGGCTGACAGATCCGTACCGCCCAATACGATAATACCGGCGACGCCAAGGGACAGAATGAGCCGGGTGGAAGCCTGCGTACAAATATAAAACACATTTCCAAATGATAAGAAACTGGGTTCGATAGAGATAATGACGATTACCACCAATGCCAGGATAAAGTAAATTGCGTAGTTCATAAGGATTTTCTTCAGTTTGTTTTGCCATATACCTCGTGCATTTTCCATACAGAGTTTCCCCCTATAAGTACTTTGATGAGTATCGCATAATAACTTCCTGATCCGTTGTCCGCGCTTCGACTATTCCGGCAACACGGCCATTGCTCATCACAAGGATCCGGTCTGCAACACCTAACAACTCCGGCATTTCAGAAGAGACAAATATGATCGCCTTTCCTTTCGCCGCCAATTCGTCCATTAGTTTGTAAATCTCGAATTTTGCACCAACATCTATACCGCGGGTCGGCTCGTCCATCATCAAAAGCTCCGGTTCATTGAGCAGCCAGCGCCCAATAATGACCTTTTGCTGATTCCCGCCGGAAAGGCTTTCAATGTGCGTCTTCTGCGTCGGCGTCTTCACGCGCATCGAATCGACTACCCATTCGGTATCCTTCATCATACACTTATTATTTACGAAGCCACCCTTGCAATAACTGTTCAAATGCGAAATGGTAGAGTTAAAACGAATACTCTGGTTGCCGAAAATGCCTGTCTGACGGCGTTCTTCTGTCAGCAAAGCAAATTTTTTCTTAATGGCCTTCGCTGGATTCTTATTGACAATTTCCTCGCCCTTGTAAATAATTTTGCCGGATTCCTTTTTACGCAGACCAAATATGGTCTCAACCAACTCTGTTCGGCGAGAGCTGACCAACCCGGATATACCCAATATCTCTCCGGCATAAACTTCAAAGGACACATCCGTGATCGTTGGCATGTAGGAACCGGTCAATCCTTCCACTTTCAGAATGACTTTATCGGTAGGCTTATGTGTTCTTTCCGGGAAACGGTGGGACATATCACGGCCAACCATCAGTGAAATGATTTGATCTATATTCATGTCCTTGGCCTTGCCTGTAAAGACCCAGCCGCCGTCCCGCATCACAGTAACATCATCGGAAATCCGCAGAATCTCTTCCATCTTATGCGAAATGTACACGATGCCAAACCCGCGATTCCGCAGATTGTTTATGATTTCAAACAGATGTTCAACTTCCCGTTCAGTCAATGATGACGTGGGTTCGTCGAACACGAATATTTTTGCGTTATAAGAAACCGATTTAGCAATCTCAATCATTTGTCTTTGAGATACGGATAATGAGTCTATCTTGTCTTTTGGATTTATATCAATATTCAGGTCATCGAATATCTTTTTCGTGTCTGAATACATTTTCTTGTGGTCAATAAATCCATACTTGGTAGGAAAACGTCCCAGCCAGATATTTTCCATAACGTTGCGTTGCAACACCTGGTTGAGTTCCTGATGCACCATAGAGATACCGTGTTCCAAAGCATCCTTAGAATTGATGAAATTAACTTCTTTACCCAGATAAAAAATGCTTCCGCCATCCTTATTATATATGCCGAACAAACATTTCATTAACGTCGATTTTCCCGCGCCGTTCTCGCCCATCAGCGCATGCACCGAACCGGCACGCACCTTCAGCTGCGCTTTATCAAGCGCCTTGACGCCGGGAAAAACCTTTTCGATATCTTTCATTTCCAAAAGATACTCTTGCCCCATTCGCTTCACCGCTCCTCTTAGGATTCAGGCGGGAGAAGATCTCCCGCCTGAAAGTTGTTCGCTTCTTTGGAACAAATCACCTATTTATACATTGCCCAAGCAACATCTGTGTTATCTAGACGAATCTTAACCGGATCAATCGCAAAGAATTTATCCTCTTCAGTATAAGTGAAAGCAATATCTGTTTTGCAATCCACTCCGTTCATGGCGTTCAGTATCCCTTGGAATGTCGTCTTGCCTTCAGAGATCATGTCAGTCATAACCGTCCCCCTGAAATAGCCGGCTTCCAGAGCTTCCAGACCGGTTTGAATTGCGTTGATACCATACACCGCAATTTTCTTGCCCCCTTCGAAATAGCCGGACGCTTTCAGAGACTCTACACACCCCAGCGCCATAGCATCGTTGTTGGACAGGATCACTTCGATCTCGTCTCCATAACGAGACATCCATGCGTCAGTCAGATCCTTTGCTTTTGCAGAATCCCAGCCAGCAACCTGGATATCTAATTCTTCAGTCTCAACCCCTGACGCTTCCAAAACTTCGTGAATACCGACGATGCGCGCCTCTGCATTTTCATGTCCGTTTTCGCCCTTAACGATAACATATTGAATCACGCCATCGCCGTTCTTATCCATGGAAGGATCCGCTTTCCAGTCTTCCAGAAGCATTTCCGCCTGATAGGTGCCCGGAGACTTGGTCGCACACCCCACATACCAGCATTTATCATATGTATTCATAACCTCAGCGGTCGGCTTCTTATTCACAAATACAACCGGGAGATTGCCTGCCGCCTTGCATTTATCTATAATGGTTTGCGCCGCTGCGGATTCTACCAGCGCCACACACAGACCGTCAACGCCCTTCTGGATCATGGTGTCAACCTGTTCTGTCTGCTTGGCCTGATCATTTGCCCCGTCCACAGTAATGTACTTGACGCCTGCCGCATCAGCCGCTTGCTCAATACCTTTTCTCACATAGGAGATATAGTCGTTTGCGTAATTGAAAATCAGAACACCGATGGTAAAATCGGACCCTTCCGCGCTTTGCGCACTCTCGGTATTTTCAGCACTTTGGGTTTCTTCATTTGTCGCTGCTGCCGAGGGTTTTTGGTCATTGGAATCAACGGCAGGTTCCTGTGCGCATGCCATCAGTGATGTGACAGCCAGCATCATCACGAGCATTAGTACGATCACTTTTTTCATTTACATGCCCCTTTCTTTTTTTAAACAGAAAATTTGGGTTAATTTGTTCTACAAGTCATTATAGCATACGCAAAAGGTTTGTCAACATCTTATTAAATTTTATAGAATCTAACCCCAAAAAATGAATTAATTATATAATATTCTTACATTTTTTCATTTTTATATGCTTTTTTCTTATCATTTTGATGAATAATTCGCTTTTTACTATATAAATTATTTTGACATTTAACAATGCGAGGTGTTAATATTGAAAATAATTGTAGTACAATTAATTTGTGTATTTACGATTCATTGAATTTTTTAGGAGGGTATTATCATGGTAAAGCACATAGTATTTTGGAAAATTCACAAGAACGGCACTGCTGAAAACCGCGAAAGAACGTACGAGGAGTTTCGCGACAAAGTCGAGTATCTGAAAACCATCATCCCGCAAATCAAGACAGCTATTGTTGGCTTGAATTATAATGAGGGCGATGTTTTTCATTTATGCATTGATTCCACATTTAATAACGACGAGGATCTGCAGACATATATCAATCATCCGGAGCACCTGAATGTCCGCGAATTTTTGAACGCCGTATCGTACGACAAGGCGTCCTTTGACTACAATTTTTAATCAGGAACGAGGACATGTCGCAATAAATACAATTGAGGAATATTTTACACGGATTGTGAGTATATCATCTTTTCGGGAGTTCCAAGAAAGAAAGATGTAGTACGAATATCTTATTGCGCGATGACGCAGCAGTATAAAAACCGCATAAGGTATCATCAATTCGTGTTTTTATTGAATATTGTTCTTGACAGTGATTGTTTTGCATGCTAGACTTGCCACTACTTGTAGAACAAATTAATTTACAATAATGCAATCGGAGGATATTTATGAAATCTGAAATTCCGGAAAAGATGAAGGCTGTTGTGCTAAAAGCCTATGATGAATTAGAGGTCGTAGAAATGCCCGTTCCGAAACCGGGCCCCGGCGAGGTCTTGTGTAAGATTAAAGCAGTGGCTATTTGCGGCTCTGACCCCAAGATGATTGATGGTCATTATGCAAACGTGAAATGGCCCCCATATTTCCCTTTTGTGATGGGGCACGAGTGGGCCGGCCAAGTCGTTGCTCTGGGTGAAGGCGTAACTGAATTCCAGATTGGTGATCGTGTTGCCGGCGAGGCGCACCACGGCTGTGGCAACTGCGATAATTGCAAAGCTGGTCATTACACTGTTTGTTTGAACTATGGCAGGGACGGCCACGATGGCGGCATTGATAAGAGCCACAGGCATTATGGCTTCTTCTGGCAGGGCGCCAATGCGGAGTACAACGTATATAAGGTAGGCGCTTTGTCGCCAATTGCCGATAATGTCAGTTATGAAGTTGCATCTCTTTGTGACACAGCAGGTGTTGCCATGCATGGCATTGAGCTTGCCGGCATCACTCCCGGTGGGACTACGGTTATAATGGGACCCGGCCCGATCGGCTTGTGCGCAATGCAGCAAGCGCGGGCATTGGGCGCAGGCCGCGTCATCATGGTCGGCCGCGGCAGAAAGTTGGAAATAGCCAAGCAAATGGGGGCCGATATCTGCATTGACTTTGAGAAAGAAGACCCTATTGCCAGAGTTCTTGAGCTGACGAACGGCATTGGTGCCGACGAAATTATGGAGTGTTCCGGCGCCAACGATTCCCCGCACAAGGCATGCATGATGGTTAAAAAAACAGGTGCAATTGCTCTGATTGCCAACTACAGAGATGATCTGCAGCAGACTCCCCTGCCGCTAAATACAATTGTATTTAACGAAATCAAGATCTATGGCTCCAAAGCTAATCCGGGCGTATCCAAAAAAGTTCTGAACTTCTTTGCAAAAGGAGATATCGACGGCAAGGCGTTGGTTACCCATACATTCCCGCTGAATCAATATGAAACCGCAGTGGATGTGTTCCAAAATCGCAAGGATAACTGCCTGAAAGTGGTCATCTGCCCGGAAGATATTGAACCCAGAAGATATGTTAAATAAATATACTTTGGTCAGCGCATGTCATATATATGCGCTGACCAAAGCAGTTGTTTCGTTATATAGATTTTACGATAAAGGAAAGGCAATTGAAATATGGGAATAACGATAACGCCGCTGAACTCCGGATTCTGCACCTCAAATCCCAAGACATACCATTATCATTTCTCCACTCATAAATATTATCCGAACATATCCAGCGAGGATAAGCAGCTGCCGGTTTTTGCATACCTGTTGAATACCGGCAGTGAATTGATTCTGGTGGATACCGGCATGGCTTACGATGAGCGCGCCAACACCTATCATCACCCCGGTTCCGTACAGTTGCCCGACCAGGCTATGCCTGCGGCCTTACGCAAGGCCGGTTACAAAACAGAAGATGTCAAGAAGATTATTTTCACTCATCTGCACTGGGATCACACCTTCTATATGAAGGAATTCATCAATGCTGTCTATTATGCGCAGCGCAAAGAGTATGAGTTTGCGATTCATCCCCTGCCGCCGTATTACAAATCCTATGAATATAAATGGCTCAAGCTTGATGCCCCCTTTATCGGTTGCGAGAACCGTTTCGTTCTTCTGGACGGCGAGGCGGAAATCGTGCCCGGCGTTCGTGTATATCCAACGCCCGGCCATTCTCCGGGACATCAGGCAGTTGAAGTCGATACCAAAGACGGCACCTATCACTGCGTTGGTGATGCCGTATTCCTGATGGATAACTTCAAACCGATACCGGAAATCGATTATGATGTCACGCCGACCGCCCGTTTTGTCAGCTTGATAGATTGGTGGGAAAGCGTTCGCGAGATTAAGAGACGTTGTCCGGATCTGAACATGATACTGCCTACGCACGAGCCTTCTCTGGTAGACCGTTTTATGAAGACCCCAGTTCTAGGGTCTATAGAATAGAGTCCTTTAGCCAGACTGTTGGCAGCGGCTTGCATCAAAGAAAAGAGGTTGACGTATGGGAACTGTTGGGATCATAGCCACCTTGGACACAAAAGGATTGGAAGCTTCGTTCTTAAAAGAGCAAATCGAGGCGTCGGGCCATTCAGCTCTACTCCTGGATTCCGGTATGCTTCATTCACCAGCCGTAACACCGGATATTAGCCGCCATGAGATTCTCCATTTGGCAGGTGTGGACGATCTGGAGTCTTACAGGACGTACGGCAAGGCAGGCCTCCAACAAGCCATGACAAAAGGGCTTAAAGCAATGCTCGTTAAGCTATATAAGGAAAACAAGATCCAAGCTGTTTTATCATTGGGTGGCGCTCAGGGAACGGCTATGTCTACAGCAGCCATGCAGATGCTGCCAATCGGATTCCCGAAAGTGATGATATCCACCATAGCTTGCGGAAGCGCCCGTTTTGGTGATTACGTGGGAACCCGGGATATTGTCATGATCCCTTCCATCACCGACATCTGCGGATTAAATTCCGTGACTGTCCCCATCTTTGTATCCGGTTGCGGTGCAGCTGTCGGCATGATTGAAAGTTCAAAGAGGACACAATGGCAGACAAACCGGCCAGTCATCGCGCTCACCATGGCAGGCGTAACAACAGAATGCGTGACACGCGTGAAAAACTTGTTGGATGTCAAAGGATATGAGACAATTGTCTGCCATTGCAACGTGGTTGGAGCAATTGTCATTGACGAATTTGCTAAAGAAGGCAAGCTGAATGGCGTTATTGATGTTACTCCTCATGAAGTGGGAGGGATGCTCTGGAACGGTCTCATGAGCTGTAATAAGCACCGTTTTGAGAATATTTATGCATCCGGTATTCCAGTAATGACGCTGCCGGGCGCCGTAGATTTCATTCTTAAAGGGCCCATTCAAGAATTACCGCCGGAACTGGAAAATCGTGCCCGCTATGAACATACTCCTTTCCATACCCATATTCGAACCACCTATGAGGAAATGTATAGCATAGGCAAATACCTCACAGAGCGGCACAAGCAATGCGTGGGGAAAAACGTAATCATGGTGCCACAGAAGGGCTACAGCCAGCAGAACGCGGCCGGACATCCTTGTTATGACCCGCAGGCCAATCGTGGATTTATCGATGCTGTACTTGACCACAAAGCATATTCCGTCGGTTATGAAGAACGGAATATGCATATCAATGACCCTGAATTCGCTGAAGAAATTGTTAAGGTATTTGAGTCACTCATGTAATTAAAATTTTTAAGATGGGAGATAAAGAAATACTCCCCCAGGCGGTATGCCTATAGTTCAAATAAAGGCCTGTTTTAAGGGCAAGCCGAAATAAGTGGCATTTTAGGCTTGGTGGCATCAGTACTGCCCTATCCCTTTGTGCACCAAACCATCCTGTTTAAAACTGTTTCGGTCGTCGGTTTTATTGTCGGTTTTAGTTGACGAAATTCTTGAATTTTCGATGAATACTGAGGTTTTACGTTAATCGCTCTTTTATGGTAAGAACGAAATCATTATATCTTGATATATTTCGAATACTACGGCCCATTCAGATGCTTTTCTATCAATGCTAAAAAAATACCCTTGAGCACTATATCAAGGGTATTTCCATACTTTTCTACCAATATACGAAATCGAGAATAATAATATTTTTGTGTCAGACTTTTTTCTCTTGTGTCAAACTTTTTTCTTCGCACACACACTATCTATATTCTTTCAGTTATGCTACTCAACCGTGACGCTCTTGGCAAGGTTTCTCGGTTTATCCACATCGAAGCCCTTCTCCACCGTCATATAATAGGCGAAAAGCTGCATCGGCGTCACCGCAAGTATCGGTGCAAAAATGTCGTCGGCCTCAGGCAGATAGATCACCTCGTCGGCAATGTCCTCCGGCAGCTCGCTGCCTTCAAAGCACACCGCAAGCACACGCGCGCCGCGCGCCTTCACTTCCTTGATGTTGCTCACCGTCTTGTCAAACAGGCTGCGCTGCATCGCAATCGCCACCACGAGCGTGCCGTTCTCAATCAGCGCAATGGTGCCGTGCTTGAGCTCGCCCGCCGCATACGCCTCAGAGTGAATATACGAAATTTCCTTGAGCTTTAATGACGCTTCCATCGAGAGCACATAGTCAAGCCCGCGGCCGATATAAAATACGCTGTTCTGGCTGAACTGCCGCGACGCGAACCGTGCCAGCTGGTCCTTCGTCTGCATCACGGCGTTCATCGTTTCGGGGATGTTTTTCAGCCCCTCCACATAGCGTGTATACTCCTCCGTTTTGAGATTGCCGGACAAACGCCCGAGCTCGAGCGCGATCATATAAATCGCGACAAGCTGCGTGTTGTACGCCTTGGTGGATGCCACCGCAATCTCGGGCCCCGCATGCGTGTACAGCACGGCGTCCGCCTCACGCGAGATCGTGCTGCCGACCACATTGACGATCGCCGCAATCTTCGCGCCGCGTTTCTTGGCTTCGCGCATGGCTGCCAGCGTATCCGCCGTCTCGCCCGACTGGCTGATGATAATCACCAGCTGACCGGGGACAATCAGCGGATTGCGGTAACGAAACTCGGAGGCGATCTCCGTCTCCACCGGTATGCGCGCAAGCTTCTCAATGATATATTTGCCCACCATGCCCGCATGGTAAGCCGTTCCGCAAGCGATGATGCCCACTTTGCTGATGCCGCTTACGAGCGCTTCGTCAATGCCGATGTCGCTAAGGTCGATCATACCGTCCTTATAACGTGACATCAGCGTATCGGCCATCACGCGCGGCTCTTCGTGTATCTCCTTGATCATGAAATGCTCATAGCCGCCCTTTTCGGCCTGCGCCGCGTCCCAGTTCACATGGTAAATGTCGCGGCTCACCGTTTTGCCGTATTCATCGTAAATGCGCACGCCGCCGCGCTCGAGCACTGCAATCTCCTTGTCTTCAAGGAATATCACGTCGCGCGTGTATTCAAGCAGCGCAGGGATATCCGACGCGATCATGTTCTCATCCGTGCCGATGCCCACCACGAGCGGGCTGTCCTTCCTCGCCGCGATAATCATATCGGGGTGCTTTTGTGACACCACGCCGAGCGCATACGAGCCTTCGAGATGCGCAATCGCAGCCTGAACGGCAGCGAGCAGATCACCCGTATAAAAGTGATTGATCAGGTGCGCGACAACTTCCGTGTCCGTTTCCGAAACGAACACGGTTCCCTCGTCCTGCAGCCATTTTTTAAGCTTGATATAGTTCTCGATGATGCCGTTATGCACGACCGCGATATCGCCCGCGCAGTTGGTATGCGGATGTGAATTTTCAAATGAGGGTTCGCCATGGGTAGCCCAGCGCGTGTGGCCAATGCCTGCCGCACCCAGAGCCTTGCAGCCTTCCATCAGGCTGCGCAGCGCGCTGAGCCTGCCTTTCGTCTTATGCACTTTCAAAACGCCGCCTGACACGATGGCCACGCCGGCGCTGTCATAACCTCTGTACTCGAGCTTGCTGAGCCCATTCAGCAGCATGGGAACAACGTCTTTGCTGCCCACATACCCCACGATACCGCACATATAAAAGCCTCCTGATGCGTTATTTTACGCAAGACGGCTTTCTATGAGCTTTACCATATCCACCGCCTGACGCTCTATTTCTTTTTTGTCGGGTCCTTCTATCATCACGCGGACGAGCGGCTCTGTACCCGAGGGACGGATCAACACGCGGCCGTTTCCCTCGAAAAGCTTTTCGAGTGCTTCGATCCGCTTTTTGACCTGCTCGTCTTCCATGATATTCTCTTTGTATTCATCCTTCACAAACGCGTTGACCAGCACCTGCGGCAGTATGGTTACCGTATCCGCCAGCTTGGAGAGCGGCTTGCCGCTGCGCATCATGATGGATGCAAGCTGTATGCCGGTCAGTATTCCGTCGCCCGTCGAGTTGTAATCGAGGAATATGATATGGCCGGACTGTTCACCGCCGAGCGAATACCCGCTGGCTTGCATCTCTTCCAGCACGTATCTGTCGCCCACGCGCGTTTTGACCGTCTTGATGCCCGCTTTTTTCATCGCGTTGTCGAGCCCCAGATTGCTCATCACGGTGCAAACCAGCGTATCGGCCTTGAGCAGGCCGCGCTGCTGCAAATCCACCGCACAGACGGCCATGATCTGGTCACCATCCACAATAACGCCGTGTTCATCCACGGCGATCAGTCTGTCGGCGTCGCCGTCAAACGCAAGCCCCAGATCGGCCCCAAGCTCCGCCACCAGCTGTGTGAGCTTCGCGGGATGCGTCGAGCCGCAGTTGTCGTTGATGTTGATGCCGTCCGGCGTATTGTAATACGGCACAACGTTGGCACCGAGCTCGCTGAACGCCCGCGGCGCCACAGCCGAGGCCGCGCCGTGCGCGCAGTCCAGCACGATCTTGAGCCCGCGAAGGCTTGTGTCGGTCGTTGAGGTCAGGAATTCCTTATACTCCGTAACGGCGTTGACCGCCTTTACGCGGCGGCCCACGTCAATGCCCGTTTTGAGCGGTATCTCTTCGCTGCCGTTTAATATAATGTCTTCAATGCGGTCTTCCACATCATCGGGCAGCTTTTTGCCCTGCGCATCGAAGAACTTGATGCCGTTGTATTCCGCCGAATTGTGTGAAGCCGATATCACAATGCCCGCATCCGCGTCGTAGTTGCGCGTCAGAAATGCCACGCCCGATGTCGGGATCACACCCGCCACAAGCGCTTCCGCGCCCACCGAGCAGATGCCCGCCACAAGCGCCGCCTCGAGCATTTCACCTGAAATCCGCGTATCGCGGCCGATCAGTATGCGCGCTTTGTGCACTTCGCTTGTCAGCACAGACGCGCCAGCCTGCCCCAGCTTAAACGCAAGCTCGCATGTGAGTTTTTCGTTTGCGATGCCTCTGACTCCGTCCGTTCCAAACAGTCTCGCCATAGTTCCTCCGTGTCCGGACCTTTTGTATTATAGTCCGCGTTATACCAATGTGCAAATTGGTATAGTCCTATTTGTTTTCTCTTAAATAGCTGAGTGCCGAATAAACCGCAACGGCGCCATCCGCTGCCGCCGTGACGACCTGACGAAGAGGCTTTGACACGATATCGCCCGCCGCAAAAACGCCGGGCAGGCTCGTTTGCATGGCCTCGTCCGTGACAATATATCCAAAATCATCTGTTTTGACAAGCTCTCTGACATCGTCGCTGTGCGGCACGATGCCGATCGCGACAAACACGCCGGATACGGCAAGGGACCTGAGCTCCTGCGTTTTGTTGTTGCGCACGCGCACGCCCGTCACAAAAGCGTCCCCTTCAATGGCATCCACCTCGCAGTTCCAGACAAACTCAACCCTGTCGTGCTGAAGCGCGGCGCGCTGCAGCACCTGCTGCGCGCGCAGCTCGTCCCGGCGGTGCACCACATACACATGACTTGAGAAATTGGCAAGGTACAGCGCATCCTCAACGGCGGTATCGCCGCCGCCGATGACTGCCACCTGCTTTTGCTTGAAGAAAGCGCCGTCACACGTCGCGCAGTATGACACGCCCGAGCCCGAAAGCCGCCTTTCGCTTTGCAGCCCCAGCGTTTTGTATGATGCGCCCATCGCGAGTATGACCGATTTCGCGCTGAATATCCTGTCCGCCGTGATGACCTTTTTCTCTTTTCCCTCAAGGTCGTAGCCTGTCACCTCAGAGGTTTCGATCACCGCGCCATGGCGCTCTGCTTGCTCCTTGAATTTGAAGCTTAAATCTATGCCTTCTATGCCATCCGGAAACCCCGGATAATTTTCCACCATCAGCGTCCGCGTGATCTGTCCGCCCGCAAAAACCCTCTCCAGTATCAGCGCCGAGAGACCTGCGCGCCCAGCGTAAAGGCCGGCAGTGAGGCCCGCCGGACCCGCGCCGACGATTATCACATCATACATGCTATTCCTCCCGCATTGAAACTGCGTTGACTATCCAAGCTGCCAAAACAAGCCGGACCTATAAGGAGCCGGCCTGCTTTGATTCAGCTTTACCTATTTTATCAGTGAATGTACCGCAATACAAGGAATTCTTGTCAACACTTTAGGTACCCTGTCAATTTACGGCGTCCCTGCACCCGCACTTATCAAAGAGTCAAGTATTTTTAGGCCTTCTTGAAGCTGGGTATCCTCCGTGGCGTCCGCTTTGAGCTCCACGTAATCATCCGGGTAGACGCCGTTGCCGTCAATGCTGCGCCCCTTTGGCGTGAAATATTCGGACGATGTAATCTTGAGCCCGCCGCCCGTCGACTCGATCGGTACCACAATCTGCACAACGCCTTTTCCGTATGTGCGCGTGCCGATGACCTCACCCCAGTCGTAATCCTGAATGGCACCCGCAAATATCTCGGAAGCCGACGCCGTATTCTCATTGACGAGCAGCACCATCGGAATCTGTGTGCTGTCCGCGTCGCTCGTTTTGGTGTCGCGGTTGCCGTATTTGTCCTCGGTATAAACAATCGTCCCCTCGGGCAAGAGCCTGTCGAGCATGCTCACCACGGTTGACAGATAGCCGCCCGGGTTGTTGCGCAGATCGAACACGATGCCCTTTGCGCCCTGTTCTGCAAAATAATCCATCCCTTCATTAAAAAGCGCCTCGCAGTTGCCGCTGAACTGCTTTATCTGCATATAGCCGATGCCGCCGTCCAGCATCTTATAGGCAACCATGTCAAGCTCCACGGATTTGCGCGCCATTGTGAATTCGAGCACTTCCTCTCCGCGCTTGACGCCGATCGTAATCGGCGTGCCGTCGTCACCGATGCATTTGACGCGTATTTCCTGCAGCGTATTCTTGGTCACATCTTCTCCGTTTATCGAAACGATCAGATCGCCGACTTCAATGCCCGCTTCTTTGGCGGCGGAGTCGTCGAGAAAATACGAGACCACCGCGAGCCCCGTCACATCGTCGATACCGATGCCCATGCCCACGCCGTAATATTCTCCCGATGAATTCTGCTGAAACGACTTGAACTCCTGAGGCGTATAATAAACGCTGTACGGGTCTCCGAGCGACGCCACCATCGCCTTGAGCCCTGCATACTGAACAGCCGTCATATCAAAATCGCGCAGGTATTTATCCTGTATCTCCTGCTCAACGCGCAGAAACTCCGTCAGCGGGAGCTCCCCCTCTTCGGTTTTTTCATAATTGCCCCTGACAATAAAATAAGTTGCCAGCACTGAAACGATGCACACCACAAGAGCCAGCAGCAGGGCTTGCGTCTTTCTCATAATCATCCTCCATAAAAGCACTACTCATGTAAACAATGATTAAATGAGAAATGATGGATTGGCGAACGGATTTTGTGTTCTGCAAGGAGCGAAATTGAGGAATAGCAGCGCTATTTCAAGATTTCAGCGACATATCAGAGCGTGCAATCAGTCGTCAAGACAGCGTTTCAAACTAATCAGCGTTTACTTATATAAATATGTCGGCATCGGCAACTATTATTCGGCCTATGCCGTTATAATCAGGCTCTGTTATTCTCATGTCCAAAAAGCGGTTTTCTCACGTCTTTGACAGCCCTGCACCAATCAGAGTGTCAAAGACCCCCTTTAACAAACCACTCCACAGGGGTGGACGGGAGCTGTCACCGAAAAGGTGATAGAGGATAAACCTCATGCAATTTTTATGACAGCGTACAAACAAAAAGCCTTCCTCAGCGTTTTGTGCAAAAGAAGGCCATTTTTTTATCATTTAATGAGCCGCTTCATATGCTTTATTCACGCAATACTGATGCCTCGGACATTCCTTGCCGGTCTCGTGCACCTTCGAATCCTTAAAGTGAATGCAAAAATGCCCGTCAAAATCGTTGCCGCCAACCGGGTTTACCATATGCGGCATACCGTGCTGCGACGCCGCGTACGTGACGCTGCCGACCGTCACCCAAATCGGGTGCCTGTCCCACGACCATTTGCCGCCGTAGCATTCCTTCATGATCGCGGTATCCTCCGCCGAGACCGGCTCACAATCCGCATGCCACCAGCCGCCGAAACGGATGACCCAAAACTGGCGGCCGGATTTGACATCCGTGACGAGCGCCTTGGTGCCTTTCTTGAACACCTTATCGATATCGTCCCATGTGGAGAGCTTGACCTCACCCGTGATGCCGAACAGCTCAGCTGTTGTCGTGGTGATGTCGTTGTCGCCGAAAAGCAGCTCATATGTTTCCGCGCCGACAATGCCGTCTGCGTCCACGCCTGCTTTGCGCTGAAAGGCTTTCACCGCACCCTCCGTCACATCGCCGAAATACCCTGTCGCGGGCGCGATCATAAAATTGCGCTTGCGCAACTGCTGCTGCACATTCTTCACCTCGGCACCTTCCATGCCGAGCTTGATCATGTTGCCGGCTGTTTTGGATTTGCTCAATTTCACGAGGTCTTTATGCACATAGCCTGACTGGACGCTTGTGCCGTCCTCGACAGGCACCTCAACGAAAAACCAGTCGCCCGAGATGTTTTTAACCGTCACACCCGTTCCTTCGGCGAGCTCCGCCACAGCGTTGCTGTATGTACCGGGGTTTTGCCGGAGCTTTAAGCCCCCTTCAAGCACATGCGCCACCATATAATCGGTGGACGGCAAAAACACATACTCCGCGCTGACGTAGCCGCGGTAGTTGCCGTAGATGATGCGGTACCAGCCCTCAATCTCCTCACAAAAAACGCCGATGCGCGCCCCCTGTACAAGCTTCATCACAACGGGGGAATCGGTCGAGGGGCGCATGCGCATATTCACCTCATCGCCGACCACGGTGGCGTCTTCAAAATATGGCATGGCGTTAGCCTGCGTCACAGGCAGAAAAAGCGTGGTACAGAATAACAAAACCAGAAATAATAAGACTGATTTTTTCATCATTGATTCCTCAAAACGGCTTTTTTGTATTATACACCGGTGCCATTTCGATGTCAAAAATCACCGTTTTAATGGGGATGGTCCAAATTTAAGTTCTTGGTGCAATCGGGCTGATGTGATAAAATGATGTAAGAAGTCAGAAAGGAAAATCATACTATGAAAATCGTGCGGGCACAAAAAAACGGCGAGGTTTTCTACGCGGCGCAGGACGGCGGCATTTTAAAACGTCTTGCCGAAGCACCGTATGAACACTTCACTTTCACGGGCGAAACGCTTGCGTTAGCCGATGTCGCGCTGCTCGTTCCCTGCGAGCCCACCAAGATTGTGGCTGTGGGGCTCAATTACGCAAAGCACGCGCTGGAGCTGCATGATAAGCTCGCGGAAAACCCTGTGCTTTTTTTAAAGCCTCTGACCGCGCTGCTTGCCCATGGGGATGCCATTGAATATCCGGCGATATCCGAGCGTGTGGACTACGAAGCGGAGCTGGCCGTCGTGATCGGCAGAAAATGCAGAAATGTAACGCCGCTCGAGGCCCAAAGCTGCATTTTCGGGTATACCGCTCTCAACGATGTGACCGCGCGGGACCTGCAGAAGCTCGACGGACAATGGACGCGGGCCAAATCCTTCGATACGTTCTGCCCTGTCGGCCCGAGCATCGATACCGAGTTTACCCCGGCGGGGCAGCGCATACAGAGCGTGCTCAACGGCGCGGCAAAGCAGGAGAGCACGATAAACAACATGCTGAATGATGTGCCGGCGCTGATCAGCTTCATCAGCGCATGCATGACGCTGCTGCCGGGTGACATTATTGCCACAGGCACGCCCGAGGGCATCGGCCCCATGCAGCGCGGCGATACGATTGAAGTGCGCATCGACGGGCTCGATACGCTTAAAAACTTTGTGAAGTAACATTGGAGGGACGCTTATGTACCAATCCATGCTGAAATCCGACGATATGGACAGGCTTTTTGCTGCCGTGCTCACTCTGAAAACCGTTGAGGAATGTTACATGTTCTTCGAGGATCTTGGGACGATTTCAGAGCTCACTTCCATGGCGCAGCGCTTCAAGGTGGCGGAGCTCTTAAGCGATAAGCATACCTGCCACGATATTTCCGGCACAACGGGCGCCAGCACAGCCACAATCAGCCGTGTGAACCGCTGCCTCAACTATGGCACAGGCGGTTACCGGCTCGCAATCAAAAGGCTCAAACAGGAGGACTGATGGATTTTACCAGCTTAAACACGCCGCAGCGTGAGGCCGTGACCACCACGGAAGGTGCGGTGCTTGTTCTCGCGGGCGCGGGCAGCGGCAAAACACGCGTGCTGACCACGCGTGCCGCCTATCTGATTGAAAAGGGCGTATCGCCTTTTCACATTCTCGCGCTGACATTCACCAACAAAGCCGCGGCGGAGATGAAATCGCGCATCGAGGCGCTCGTCCCGGACGCGGGCGACATGTGGGTGATGACGTTTCATGCGCTCTGTGCACGTCTGCTGCGCATTGAAGGCGAATATCTCGGGTACTCGAGCAGTTTTACAATCTACGACGCGGGCGACGCAATGACTGTGGTTAAAGATATTTTGAAGGACCTTGATATCAGCAAGGAAGCCGTTGAGCCGCGCACCGTGCGGTCAATGATCAGCCGCGCAAAGAACGCGGGCGTGAGCCCCGCGCGCTTCAAAGAGGTGTACGGCGACGGCGACGCCGTTAAATACTCGGCATGGGTCTATGCGCGCTACGAGGACAGGCTCCGCGCCGACAACGCGATGGATTTTGACGATCTGCTCCTAAAAACGCTGCTGCTGCTTGAGGAGTACCCGGATGTGCTCGAAAAATACCGCCGCCGGTTTCGTTACATCATGGTGGACGAGTATCAGGATACGAATTCCGTGCAATACAGCATCGTGCATATGCTCGCTCAGGGCACGGGCAACATATTTGTGGTGGGTGACGACGACCAGTCAATATACGGCTGGCGCGGTGCGGATATCAGCAATATACTCGGTTTCGAGAAGGATTTTCCGGGTGCACGCGTGATACGGCTAGAGCAGAACTACCGCTCGCATCAGGGCATTCTCGACGCCGCCAACGGCGTGATCCGCCACAACAGCGGCCGTATGGGCAAGGAGCTGTGGTCGAGCAACAAAACGGGCCAGAAACCGCTCGAGTTTGAAGCTGAAAGCGACCTTGAGGAAGCACAGTTCGTGGCCGAAAAGGTTGCGAGTCTGCTGCGCGAAGGCAAATACACCGCCAGCGACATTGCGGTGCTATACCGCGTGAACAGCCAATCGCGCGTGCTCGAAAACAAGCTCAAAGAGCGCGGCATCCCGTATGTGATATACGGCGGCCAGAGCTTTTACGAACGCAAGGAGATCAAAGACCTGCTCGCGTACCTGAACCTGCTCTGCAACCCGGATGCCGACCTTTGCTTTATGCGCGCCATCGGCGTGCCCAAGCGCGGTATCGGAGACGTGTCTCTGGGTAAACTATATGCGTCGGCACAGGCGCAGCACCGGTCGCTTTGCGACCTTTGCACCGAACCCGAAGGCATGTCCAAAAAGGCCGCCGAATCACTGATGGACTTCTGCGGCATGCTGCAGGATATCCGCGAGCAGCTGGAACAGTCAAGCGTGCTGCAAATCGTCGAGCGCGTCTTTGAGGATTCGGGGCTGCGCACAATGATGATCAACGATACGACGCCCGAAGGCCGCATGCGGCTGCTCAACGTCGAAGAGTTTTTCAAGAGCGTGGCGGATTTCGAGCGCGATATGCCGGAGCCGCATACGCTGGCTGCGTTTCTGGAACGCAGCGCGCTCATTTCGGATGTGGATGCCGTGGGCGACGAAGACGACAAGATCATGATGATGACGCTGCACAGCGCCAAAGGGCTTGAGTTTCCCGTTGTGTTCATCGTGGGTGTGCAGGAGGGGCTGCTGCCCCACCAGATCAGCCTGATGGACGGCGATGTGGAGGAAGAGCGGCGGCTCTGCTACGTGGGTATGACGCGTGCGAAGAAGCGGCTTTATCTCTCATGGAGCACCACGCGCTATGTGCGTATGGGGGCGAATTTCGAGCGCGTCCCGTGCAAGCGCTCGCGTTTTCTCGAGGAGATTCCCGACGGGTGCATGGAACCGGCGGGCGTGAAGCGGCAGCCTACGCCATACTTCTCGCATGAGCCGATCAGCCACAGCCCGTATTCGTTTGCGGCGCAGGGAAAAGTCAGCATGCCGACCGCCGCGCCGGATTTAAGCAAAAAAGCCGCACATGCACCGTCGGCGTTTTCGGCGGGCACCGTCGTTTCGCACCCCAAATTCGGCCGCGGTCAGATCGTCTCGACCAACGGCGAGGGCGAAGAAAAGATCGCCGTGGTGCGCTTTGATACGGCGGGCGAAAAGAAGATGTTCGTGGCGTTTGCCCCCTTAGAAATACTTTAAGGAACGAAAAATGGACGAAGCAGTCAAGCGGATCGACGTACTGATCGAAAAACTGAACGAGCACATTTACCGCTATTACACGCTCGATAACCCGTCGGTGAGCGATGCCGAGTACGACGCGCTTTACGACGAGTTGGGGCGGCTCGAAAAGCAGACGGGCACTGTGCGGCCCGATTCGCCCACACTGCGCATCGGCGGCGATGTGCTGCCCGGCTTCGAAAAGCAGGCTCACTTACGCCCGCTCTTCAGCCTCGATAAGGTGCGCAGCGAGGACGAGCTCGCCGCGTGGGAAGCGCGCGCGCGCAAGTTCTCTGCGGAGCCTTTTGAATACGTGGTGGAATACAAGTTCGACGGCCTCACCGTCAATCTGCGCTATGATAACGGTCTGCTCGTTTCCGCCGCCACGCGCGGCGACGGCAGCGTGGGTGAAGTCATCACCAAACAGGTGATGACAATCAAATCGGTGCCGCTGTCCATTCCGTATAAAGGCCGCCTTGAGGTGCAGGGCGAAGGCATCATGCGCCTGTCAGCTCTGAAAAAATACAACGAAACCGCCGATGAGCCGCTGAAAAACGCGCGCAATGCGGCGGCAGGCGCGCTGCGGAACCTCGACCCCTCGGAAACCGCAAGGCGTAATTTGAGCCTGATCTGCTACAGTGTCGGTTATATTGAAGACGCACCGTTCGATACGCATTCGCGGATGCTTGAGTTTCTGCGTGAAAACCATTTTCCAGTGAGCAGCTTCACACAGAAGGCCGACAGCATTGCCGAAGTTTTGACAATAGTGAACAAAGCCGAACATTCCCGGTCATCTCTTGACTATCTGATTGACGGTGCGGTGATCAAAATCGACAGCTTTGCGGTGCGCGAACAGCTTGGCTTCACACAAAAGTTTCCGCGCTGGGCGGTTGCTTACAAGTTCGCAGCCGACGAAAAAACAACCACGCTGCTCGATGTGATCTGGCAGGTTGGGCGTACCGGCAAAATCACGCCGGGCGCGGTGCTCGAGCCAGTGGACATCGGCGGCGTATCGGTATCGCGCGCGACGCTCAACAACGTCGGCGATATTCAACGAAAGAAGCTTAAAAAGAATGTGCGCGTGTTTATCCGCCGCTCGGGCGACGTGATTCCCGAGATTCTCGGCGTTGCGGAATACACGGAACAGTCAGAGGATATCAGCATCCCCGAGGTCTGCCCCGCCTGCGGCCATCCGCTTGTGGAAAAAGGCGCGCATCTGTTCTGCGAAAATCCGCTGGTATGCCGCCCGCAGCTGACGCGTGCCGTGGCCCATTTCGCCTCGCGCGACGCGATGAACATCGAGACCTTCTCGGACAAAACGGCAGAAGCGTTTTACGACCACCTGGGGCTCATCGACGTGTCCGACCTTTATTATCTTGATTATGAGCGGATCAAGGCTCTGCCCGGCTTTGGCCAGAAGAAGGCGGATAACTTAAAAACCGCCATTGAGAAAAGCAAATCAAGACCGCTCGGCAGCTTTATTTACGCGCTCGGCATCCCCGGCATCGGTGCCAAGACGGGTAAAGACCTCGCCGCGAGATATCAGAGCATGGACGTGCTGATGCAGGCCGATATGGACAGCCTCGTGGCCATCGACGGCATCGGCGACACGCTCGCGCAGAACATCGTAGATTTCTTCGCGGACAGCCGCGTGCGCGGCATAGTGGCACGTATGCTTTCTGCGGGTGTCGCTCCCGTGTTCGAGCAAGTCAAAGCGGCCGACTCCGCGTTGTCAGGTAAAAAAATCGTGCTGACCGGCACGCTATCAAAATACACGCGCAAGGAAGCGTCGGACATCATCGAGTCGCTCGGCGGCGAGGTGGTCTCGTCGGTCAGCAAGAACACGGATATTGTGCTCGCGGGCGAAAGCGCGGGCAGCAAGCTCGATAAAGCCCAATCCCTCGGCATCACGGTGATTGACGAGGACCAGTTCGAGCAGATGATTCAATAGCTTACATTTTTACTATCCGCACGTTTTGCTTACTCATCATGTGTGATAAGCATCGTTTTACTTTTTATTATAAAATGACGAGGTGCCCATGGACATACGTCTGTATTCTGTGCAGGATGAAATGAAAATGCGTGAATTGCTGTTCAGCGAGGGTGAGGATTGGTCCTGCTATTCTGCTGATGCCGCATTTGAGAAATACAAGCAGGCCCTGCAAAGCTCTCTTGTCTATGTCGCCTACGAAGGTGACACGCTGTGCGGATATGTGCGATGCCGCAATGACGACGGCTTCGGCATCTATGTTTACGATCTGCTCGTGAAAAAGCCTTATCGGGGCCGTTCACTCGGCAGGCTGCTCATGGAGCGTGTCTGCGCCGATTTCCCTTCCGACACGGTTTACGTGATGAGCGGCGTTGACGCTTATTATGAAAAGCTGGGTTATCCGCGCGAAGGGTCCATATTCATGGTACGAAAAGCAGACTGAAAAAAGCACCGACACGGACACCCCGTCAACAACTGCGCGGCACATTCGCCATGATCGAACCTGATATCATTCAGTCAATTCATCTCAAGACGGCACGTACAGCGGCTCCGAAATGCTCATTCAAATCGACGAAACTATCCCAATGCCCACACCTTGTTTCATATCGGAAAAGCGATTCTCTGTGCAGAGGCGCTGCTCAGAGAATCGCCCGTTTTGCAATAATCATCAACAGCACTTGTGCTATATTGTAATATATTGTTTTATTTTGTCATGCACTGTCGAAGCCAAAATCATGATTAATCAGAAGACTCATACAATAAGTAAAATAAAAGGCCTCCGTTTCAGTTATTCTAGGTACGGAAGCCTTGATTTTTGATAGCGCAGCTTCCATATTTTGGTGTAATTCAGTTATTTTCGTAGCTTGAAGCCGCTATAAAGCGAGAATGTTCTATTTTGTTATATTTTGTACTAATGTGTCGTATCCTGCGGAGCCTTTACAGCAGCTTTTTGGTCTCTCTGTCCACACTGCCGGACCCAAGCGTCACCACAATGTCGCCGGGAACCGCGTTTTCGTCAAGGTAAGAGCTGATCTCCTCAAATGTCGGGATATATTTGCAGGCGGCATTGGGGCTGATCGCCGCCACGAGGTCGCGCGCATGGATCTCGCCGCGGTCGATATCGCGGCCCGGATAGATATCCGACACAAGCACCATGTCCGCATCGGCAAAGCTCACAGCATATTTGTCTTTGAGTGTCTTCGCCCGCGTGTACGAGTTGCACTGGAATACAACCCAAAGCTTATTGTGCGGATACTTGGAAGCCGCATTGAGGCACGCCATAATTTCGCTCGGATGATGCGCATAGTCGTGAATCACCTTCACGCCGTTTTTCTCCCCGATGAGCTCAAACCGGCGCCCCGCCAGATGGTATTTTGTCAGCGCCTGCGCTGCATCCTCAAGGCTGATGCCAAACACTTCGCTGCAAACCGTCATCGCAGCCAGCGCGTTGGCCATGTTGTGTTTCCCCACAACGTTTAGCTTCACGCGAGCCGTGCCTTTGGATGACGCCACATCAAACTCAGGGCAGCCCATATCGTCATACACATCGTTCTCTGCGATGTAGTCCGCGTTTTCAAAGCCGTATGTCACCACAGTGCGCCCGCAGCTTTGCGCCACATCCATCACAAGCGGGTCGTGCACGTTGGCAAACAGCACGCCGGTCGGCGGCAGCAATGCCGTAAAATTTTTGAATGTTTCAACAATCTCATCAATGCTCTTGTAATAGTCAAGATGATCATCATCAATATTGTTGATCAGTATATGCGTGGGTGCAAGCTTTAAAAAGCTGCGTACGTATTCGCAGGCTTCCGTCAGGAAAGCGGGGTAATCGCCAATCGCGACACCGCCTCCGAGAAAATCCACCATGCCGCCCACATGCACGGTTAAGTTCACGGCGCACTCACGCAGGATAAGCGCGCACATCGATGTGATCGTGGTTTTGCCGTGGCATCCCGCAATGCCGATCACCGTTTCGAACTGACGGCTGATTTGGCCCAGCAGCTCAGCACGCTCAAGCATGGGAAGCCCCAGCTCCTTAGCCTTGTCATATTCCACATTACCGGGTTTGATCGCGGCAGAATAGATGACCAGCGATGCATCGCCCAGATTTTTTTCATTATGCCCGATGACGAACGAAACATTTTCACTTTCCAGCTTTCTTGTAAAAGCCGATTCTGTGATATCAGAGCCTTGAGCAATATAACCAAGATTTTTAAGTATGATCGCGAGGCCGCTCATGCTGCAGCCGCCAATACCGATAAAATGGACAATCTTGCCCTTGTAATCCTGTAAAGAAATCATAGACACCTCATTATGTCACATGCTAATAATCCGCATATCACTGCATTATACTCCAAACATCGCGCGAATATCAATAAAAAAAGCTTTTGCTATTTAAAAATTGCCTGACAGGTTCTATAATGGAAATGAATTTTGTCAAAGGAGACCGTATCAATGGATAAGGCCGACAGGAAAACGCGGCTCGCTGTGGTTGCTGCGATGCTCACGCGCGAGCCCGGCAAAACATATTCGCTCAAGGTGTTTTGCGATATGTTCGGTGCCGCCAAATCGACAATGAGCGAAGATATTGCGATTTTAAAGAGCATGTTCAAAACATACGGCCAAGGCGACGTTGAGGTGACGCTCGGCGCGGGCGGCGGCGTGCGTTTCGTTCCTGTGATGCCTGTTTCCTCGCGCGAAGCCGTGCTCCGCGATATTGCCGAAAAACTCTCGGACCCCACGCGCATTCTACCCGGCGGTTATATCTACACTGTTGATATTTTTTCCAATCCCAAATATGTGGCCCCCATGGCCGAAATACTGGCCGGCATGTTTATCAAAGCGAACCCTGATTTTGTCGCGACAGTGGAAACAAAAGGTGTCGCTCTCGCGTTGTTTGTGGCACGTGCGCTTTCCAAGCCGCTTGTGATCGCACGCCGCGATCTGCGGATCACAGAAGGCTCCGTCGTCACAATCAACTATTTGACCGGTTCTTCAAGGCGCATGATGACGATGTCTCTCTCGAAACGGGCTGTGACTCCGGGCCAGAAGGCGCTGCTGATCGACGACTTTATTGCAGGCGGCGGCACGGTTCATGCGCTTTTTGAGATGATGAAGGAATTCTCCGTCACGGTCGTGGGGTGCGGCGCAGGCATTGTGACGCGCATACCTGAAAAGAAGCAAATTGATAATTTCAAAGCGCTGCTGATGCTGGAAAGCGTTGATCCGTCGGCAGAAAAAATCGTAATTAAACCGCTCTAAACCACATGGATTTAAAAATGGTGTGAATTGGTCAAGCATTGACTATTTTTGTCGAAAAAACCAAATGCCATGACGAAAAGTGTATAATGAACCTACACTGCATCACAATCGGAGGTGCTGTATGGGGGATGACGAATTGTCAATTTGGGGGCAAATTCTTTTCACGGTAAAAAAACTTAAAAATCACCTCGAACTTGAAAACATCAGCCCGATTTGCAAAGGTCAAACGCGGGCTGATTTTGAAAACCAATTCAGCGAGCATGCAAAAGCCGAAATAGCTTCAAGATGTTCCCTTGCCCTGTCCGGAGAAGACAGCGGCGACAGTTTTTATACAAGCCTTTATGGTTGCCCGTATATCATCACTCTCATTACTCAAATGGAGCAATCCTTTTTATTTTTAGCTGCGGAAGAGCCTGCGGGTAAAATGGATGATATACCGGAAAACTCCGCCTTTTATAAATTGTGCAGTATGACTGAAAGAGGTATATTCTTTTGGCGTGTGAGGAATCGCGAGTTTTTTCTCAATTATGCCAACGCATCCTACCTTCTTCAAATAGGCTCGCCGGGGAAATCCTTGCGCAAGCGCCCGGAAGATATATATGGCCCCAAAAAAGCCACGCTCATTCGCTCCCAATTGGAGAAATGCGTAAACTTATTGAGGCCTGTTTCATTTAATAACAAAGTCAACAAAAAGACATTTGCGGTGACATTGTATCCCGATGTCAGCAACGGACAGACCGTGCGCGTGATGGGTGTCAGCACCGATATTACGGAGCATGTCAGCAAATCCGATCAATTGGAGCAAAGCAGAATACAGGCTTCGCAGTGTGAAACCATGCTGCAGGAGCATATCCGGTTTGAAGAAATCTTGTCACGTTCCGCAAGAGAGTTTTTAGACTCGGGGTTATCCGGATTTAATGAATGCCTTGAAAGAACGGTCCAAAGCCTTGGGCCTTTGTTTGACACGGACTGGACATTTGCCTGCAAAAGCAATAACGTCCATTGCGGCATCAGCTGCCAGTGGCTGGCACGCCCTGAAACCGGCCGCGACCGCCTTCTCGGCATCACGCAGAGCAATGAATTTTGCACTTGGGTTTCACAACTCCGGGCCGGGCGTATTTTTGTTGTTAATGACATCCACAAGGAACTGCCGTCGCTTCATGCTGCGCTCAAGGGCGCGGGCAGTCCCGAGGTTCGCTCGTTTATCGCCGTTCCCGTACTTCGGTCGGATGAGGTTTGGGGGGTGCTCTGCGTCTCATCTTTTTGTGAAAAGAGAATCTGGACGACCAGAGAAATCAGCATACTCAAAACTGCGGCTGATATTATCATGAGTGCTTATCTGCGTACAAAACTGGAAAAGCAGCTGAACGAATCCAACCGGGTTCTCGTGGAGTATGATGAATGCCTTCAAGACATGCTTTCGGTGGAGGAATCACTTCATACCGTAACGAGACAATTTCTAAGTACTGAAACAAAAGGGTTTGGCAATTGCGTCGGCGATATGCTCAGCACGTTAACCGAGCTGACGGATGCTGACCAAGCCTGTATCACCGTATTAAACGGGGCCTCCCCCAAATGCTACTCCTGGCATAAAAAAGGGCTCTCTTTTCCGCCGTGCGATCACGACAGAATGAATACGATTTTTTGCGGCTGGAGCGATTTCTTAAGAAATACCGAACAAATTGCGATTGAAGATGTCTCACAGGAAATAAACACTCTTCCGGCATCCGTTCAGGATTATATATTGAGTATGGGCATAAAATCCCTGCTTATCATTTCGATTCGCAGCGGAGATACCCCCGTTGCCATATTGTTCCTTGCAAAGGTTTTGGGCGGCTGCCGCTGGGACAACCCAACGATTTATACGTCTAAACGGTTTGCGGATGTTTTCAGGGACGCTTATATAAAATTTTGCAGACAGCAGCAGCTTCTTCTGGAAGTCAACTCTGATTCGCATGCGGCTAAAGAGGCGCTGGCTCAAGCGCAGCTCATTAAAACAACTGCGGAGTGCGCCCAGCAGCTTATTGATGCCACCACAGAAAGCTTGTCCTCCATATACGGCATGTTCTGCAAATCCATCGCCCAACACCTGCCCATTGACTCAATCAATCTGACACAATACAGCGAGGATTATACAAAGACATTTATCGTATTTAACTGGCGCGCAACAGGCCCATTGCCAAAAAACACAAGCAGTCAAGCCATCGGTCACGACAACGTTGTTTTAAGTATTCCCGTATTTTATCGCGAAATTGTATGGGGCTGCCTGCTCGTAAATTTCACGTCGCAATCACCCGCCGACGGCTTTATGCAGGTGCTTGAGATGGTGGCGGAATGCTTTGTCCGTGCATACATGCGCATCCATGGGAATAACAAGGATTGTATTGAGGCCAAAAAACATCCGGCCATAGCCCTTTCGCCGCGCCCCTTCGCCATCTAACATCCCCCCTCGTTGCAATGCGTTTATCCGGCATGCTATAATTCGAAAGCGGAGGAAGCATATGAATCGGAAAAAATGGGTTCTGATAACCGGCGCATCTTCGGGTATCGGCATGGCGCTGGCGCTGCGGTTTGCCAAAGAAGGCTGGCACTTGGTGCTCGTGGCTAGAGACGCCGCAAGACTGTCCGCGTTGTCTGAAATCATTGAAGATGATTTTAAAGTGCGCACTCTTGTGATTGCAAAAGACCTGACATCTCAAAATGCCACCGCAGAAATATTCGAGCAGCTTTCAGGCAGCGGCATTCGCATTGAAGCGTTGATCAACAATGCCGGAGCCGGAGCCTGCGGTCTCTTCCACGATATCCCGGATGTTAAAGACATGCAGATGATCGATCTCAATATCCGTGCCGTCACGTCGCTTTCAAAGCTTGCCATTGCTCATATGCGTCAAACCGGCGGCGGGAGAATCCTCAATGTCGCTTCCACCGGTTCATACCAGCCCGGGCCGTATATCGCCGTTTATTACGCCTCAAAGGCCTATGTGCTTTCTTTTTCGCAGGCGCTGCGCAAAGAGCTCAAAAAGACGGGTATTATTGTCAGCACACTGTGCCCCGGCTCCACTGCAACCGAATTTTCACAGCGTGCCGGAAAAGCCGAAATCAGCGGGGCGATGACGCCCGAAAAGGTGGCGGATTGTGCCTACAAAGGCCTTATCAAAGGCAAAGCCATTATAATCCCCGGATTTTTGAACAAAGTATTCATCGCCGCCTCCAAACTGCTGCCCGGAAGCTTAAGCGCTGCCATCGTCGAGCGTATACAGAAAAAGCTGACTGAAACATTTTAGCACTGCTCTTTTCTCAATGGATATTGACGTGGACTCTTTACAAATACGATTCGCAGCATCTTGTTTGTAACCTTTATGTAACATTTCCGTAATAAATTCTTGCAATTCCCTTCCATACGGTTTAAAATAGAAGAAAATGCAGAGAGGTTCAATATGAATAGACGGCGAACCAGGCGAATCTCAAAACTGAAAAGGACAACCAACCATATCGTCCGCTCTTTTATGCACTTAAGCAAGCGGACGCGTATTGCTCTGCTGGGTGGCGCCGTTTTGCTGCTTGCCGCTGTCATTGTGATTGTGTCTTTGCCGCATGATATCGCTGTGCTCTCACCTCAGGACGATGGGACAGCCATCGCTGCTGCCGGCGATATGGATATTCTGCCCAGCCAGACGCCCGAGCCTTTACCCTCGCCGTCACCCATTCCCACGCCGACACCCGACCCGACACTGCAGCGCGGCGATGAAAACGAACGCGTCCAGCAGCTTCAGGAACGGCTTATGGAACTCAATTATCTGGATATTGACGAGACCACTCAGCTTTACGGCCCGGCCACTGAGCACGCCGTACAGCTTTTTCAACGTCAGCATGGTATTCAGCAGGATGGCATCGCAGGCCCCGCGACGCTCGATAAGATTCATGCACCCGATGCCCAAAACTATATGCTTCTTGAAGGCGCCGAGGGCGAAGACGTGACCAACCTGCAAAGGCAGCTCGTTGACCTTGGGTATCTTAATAAGACCACCGGCTATTATGGCACAGAAACGATAGATGCGATCAAAGAATTTCAATCCCGCAACGGGCTTTCTGCGGACGGTCAAACCGGGCCTCAAACACTTGACGTGATCTATTCCCCGGATGCCAAACCCAGCAAGAACAAAGTTCAGGCCGCGAAGCGACGTGCAAATATCGTGGAGATGATTGATGTTGCGAAGGATCAGCTCGGTGACCCGTACCGAAGCGGCCACGAAGGCCCCGATTCGTTCGACTGCTCCGGCCTTGTGTACTACTGTCTCAAGCAGGCGGGTTCCTCACGCGGCCGCTATAACGCGGCCGGGTATTCACAGGTATCAGACTGGGAGAAGATCACGTCGATGAACGATCTGGAGAAAGGCGATCTTCTGTTTTTCAGCACGAACGGTAAAAAAGTAGGACATACCGGAATATATATCGGCAACGGGCAAATGGTTGATGCGTCATCTTCAAACGGTAAAGTTGTAAAGCGTTCTTGTGTGACGCCATTTTGGAAAAGAAACTTTGTCTGTGCACGCAGGCCGTGGTAACAGCCATATTCACGCACGAAAGCCGCCCGGTCGTCACCGCGGCGGCTTTTTCATATATGCTGATACGAAACCGCTCGTCAATGCTTGGACGAAGCGAATGAAAAAACAAGTAGTTAATAATAGCGGATTTGGTCATTGGTAAATCAGGTTCAGAGCCAGCCATACAGTCCTCACATCCATAACCGCTTGCGATGCAGGCAGCACAAGTGCCCTTTTAAAGCGCAGACATGCCATCCGCACACGTGCGGTTTTGATAGAAACTGACCGCTTATAGCCCTCTGCAATAGCTGATAAGCTCCGCTATCGAGGCTTCGTCCGTAAAATCGACCGTCTGCCCGTAGGTATCAATAAGCTGCTTCATTTCTTCATCGCGGTCTTTTTCGTCGATTCTGTTGACCTTTTTTACAAGCAGCGACATCATCGCCTTGTGTTTGAGATTGATGTTTTTGTAATCGATCGCGCCTCTGAAATGATAGATCTTAATAGAATTCCTGATTTCCTGCGGAAAGTTTTTTTCTATGATGTCACTGTAATCGGTCAGCCTCGGGTTCGCAAGCCCCACGGTAAACACAACGAGGTTCTTTCCTTTCAAGCCGCCATAATTCTTTGTAATGAAGTCCGAGCCGAGCACGCCGCTCGCATAAAGCCCGCCGCCCAATATCACCGTATCGTACCCGTCCATGTCCTGCGCGCGCACTTCTGACACATCGAACAGACCGGCATCCAGCGCCTGCGCGATCCACTGTGCATATTGTTTTGTGGACCCGTATTTGGATTTATAGACAACCGCAGCTTTACCCATCAAAATTCCTCCCAACGCTTATTTATACTGATGATACCATGTTTTACGTTTGGAACAGCAAAAACACGGCGACATAGGCCAGCACATATTGTATAAAGTTCGCCCATATATGAGAGAGCACCGGTGCAAACAGGCTCTTTGTTTTTTCAAATACCGTGGCCCATGTGATGCCCAAAACAAACGTATAGGTGAGCTGCAGCGCATCAATATGCACAATTTCGAAATGCGGCGCAAACGTATACCCCACATGCGCCGTCATGAATATGAAGCCGCACAGCAGCGATACATGCGATACCCTCAGCCTGCCGATGCGGATATCGCCTTGCCAATGCCTCGCCAGCACGAGCACCACAAAGCTGCGGTACAGCGGTTCTTCTCCAAGGCCGGGCAGCACCGAGCCGCCGACAGCATTCTTTACGCCATAGAGCGCATCGGGCGGGCAGAAGCTCCTGAGGTAATCCAGAAACGGCGGAAAGACGATCAGCGCGAGCGCATAGAACACAATCAATATACCTGTCCATGCGAGCATAAAATGCCGCAGCGATGTCACGCTTTGCGCGCGGTTGTTCATATTGAACCCCGCATCCTTAAGACGGTTTGAGACAAACAGCTTCAGGGCGACCACGGTCAGCGCGAGTTGCAGCGCATATGCGACGAACACATAGAAAAGCTGACGCATGGCGCCATTATTAATGAATGAATAATCAATGCATTCCGACAAAGCCCTTGATGCAAGCGGGATGGCATGCGCCGTGACAAACACAAGTATCAATATGATTGCTTTTTTCATTCCGTTCCTCTTGTTCCGTTATCTTTCGATTATATAACCCGAAGACGGTTTGGACAAACAAGCAGCGTTTCCAAGCTTTTTAAAGTGGCCGGGTGACTCTGCGTTATGCGGGTGGTTATATTAATTCTGATACGCAGTAGGCTCATCAATCTACTAAATTAGAATCTAACAATCGGTAACTTTCACATATCATCCCCTACATAGCATTTTCGCTTTCTGAACGATTGCTTTTCTTTGGATTCTTTGGAAACCATCCCTTTTCAACCCTTTTCTCTTGTTCAAAGAGCTCGCGAATACTCCACAGTAACGAAAACCCCAATATGGACAGCAGGGCTGATAATATTGCCCCTATGCTAAAGAATGAAAAACCGATACATAGTAAACCGGCTATCAGAAACATGGGCCACACCTTTGAACCGATATAATATTCCGCTTTTATAACAACAGGGTGCAGTATTCCGATAATGATAAATGCACCAATTCCTATGATGATTCCCTCACAATTCATGCCCGACTCCTTTACTGTATATATTATGCTTTTTAAGTATCATGTATAATCAAGCCTTTAGCTTTAGCTATACGTTTATATAAACGTAGCTATGGACAAAGAAAACCAACTCCCCACATAATTCTCATAACCGTATTGTCAATCAGTATAAATGAAAATGTAAAAACAATATAGCCTATCCTGATAATAAACCCTTTAGATGTGTTTGATATGAATAATATGACCTTACCGATTATTTAATTGACCTGTACATTATCATGATTGAGAATAATCAGTCCAACAGGAAATTCCGGCTTTTTAGCTTCCATCATTGACATTGCTATAAATATATCATATATTAATATTAGTTGAGCGATCATTCAACTATTCATCCTTGTGGAGGATCATGTATGTACCCTTATACCGCCGATGTAGACCGATGTGATTGCAATACCATTCACGAAGATATCGTAGCCGATGTTCGTGACCATATGCCCGATGAGGATAACCTCATTGATCTTGCCGATTTATTTAAAATATTCGGCGATTCAACGCGCGTCAAAATCTTATGCGCCTTATTTCGCGCCGAGATGTGCGTATGTGATATCGCGGTATTATTGGGCATGACGAAATCATCTATCTCCCACCAGCTCAGAGTCCTCAAGCAATCAAAGCTCGTCAAATACCGCAAAGACGGCAAGGTCGTTTACTATTCTCTCGCGGACGACCACGTGAAAACCATATTCGATCAAGGCTTGCTCCATATATGTGAATAGCGAAGCAAGAAAGTCGGATAAAATTTTTTACCACAACAGTTGAATGATGACTCACCTATTCAACTATCGAGAATATATATTAATATAATATGAAAGGAGAATGACAATGGCGAACATCAAAAAACAATTTGTTCTGGAAGGGCTCTGCTGCGATAACTGCGCCGCTAAAATCAAAAAGGATGTGGCTCTTCTGCCCGGCGTTATGAGCGCTAAAATCAAAGCAGGCACCGCGCTGCTGTCTGTGGCGTGCAGCACAGACGCGAATACTCTGACCGAAGATATTACCCGCATCGCGGTCTCTCACGACGAGGACATCACCGTGAGAGAATTGGAATCCTGAAAACATAGAAAAGGAATCATGGCATTATGGATGCAACAATCAAAAAAGAATTTATATTGGAGGGGCTTTGCTGCGGTAACTGCGCCGCAAAGATTGAACGTGATACCGGCAGATTAGCGGGTGTGTCCGCTGCCGCTGTTGATTTTGTTTCGAAAACCCTCGCCATAGAAATTGCGGATCATACGAAAATCCACAGCATAATCGCTCAGGCCGATGCCATCGTGAAGAGGCATGATCCACAAGTGGTTATAAGTGAAAAAGAAACGGCTCAACCCGGCATAAAGACGCTCTATCTGGAAGGGTTATGCTGCGGCGACTGTGCGCAGAAGATTGAAGCGCAGGTCAGCCGTGTTGATGGCGTCAAGTCAGCCAGCCTTGATTTTGTGACACAAAAGCTGACCATAGCAGCGGCAGACAAAAAAGACTTGCCTTTTATCATGCGGCGGGCCTCACAGATTGCGCTCGATATCGAGCCTGCCATTCGCATTTCCTATACGGATAAAAAAACGGCGGCGGATCCTCCCGCTGCTCCCCGCAAGCGGCTGCGCTTCATCGCCCTATGCACCGGAGCCGTGCTCTTCGCGCTCGGAATCGTGTTTGATTTCAGCCCGCTTGGAGAGCTGATCGCTTTCCTGCTCAGCTATTTGCTGATAGGCAGCGAAGTCGTCCTTCGGGCACTGAAGAACATAACGCGGGGTCAGGTGTTTGATGAGAATTTTCTCATGAGTGTGGCAACCGTCGGCGCTTTTATAATCGGCGAATATCCCGAGGGCGTCGCTGTTATGCTCTTTTACCAGATCGGCGAAGCGTTTCAGAGGCTGGCGGTTAACCGCTCCCGCAAATCCATTTCCGCGCTGATGGATATTCGGCCCGACTTTGCCAATCTCAAAGTCGGGAATGAATTGCAAAGGGTCACACCCGAAGAGGTGGGCGTCGGTGACATTATCGTCGTCAAACCCGGCGAAAAGGTGCCTCTCGACGGCACAATTGCGGAAGGGTACTCCGCTCTGGATACCTCAGCGCTGACCGGTGAATCCCTCCCCCGTGATGCGGGGCCCGGCAGCGAGGTGCTGTCCGGATCCATCAATACCAATGGTGTTCTGACCATCGAGGTTTCCAAGGAGTTCGGTGAATCGACGATCTCAAAAATCCTTGATCTTGTACAAAACGCAAGCAGCAAGAAAGCCCCGACGGAAAACTTTATTACAAAATTTGCGCGATATTATACACCCGTCGTCGTTTTCGCCGCCGTGGCGCTCGCGGCGATACCTCCTCTGGTTATTCCCGCTGCCGTTTTTTCCGATTGGGTATACCGGGCGCTCGCGTTTCTTGTGGTGTCGTGCCCCTGCGCTCTGGTGATTTCCATTCCGCTCAGCTTTTTTGGCGGCATCGGCGGCGCATCCAGAAACGGAATACTCGTTAAAGGCGGCAACTATCTGGAGGCCCTGACGAATGTCGATACGGTCGTGTTCGATAAAACAGGCACATTGACCAAGGGCATATTCAACGTCGCGCAAATAGCCGGTGCTAATGGCTGGTCGGAGCAAGAGCTGCTTTCCTATGCCGCTCATGCCGAGAGCTTTTCCAATCATCCCATTGCGTTGTCCATTCAAAGGAAATACGGCCGCGCTATTGACGCGCAAAGGCTCACGGAACAGGAGGAAATCCCCGGACAGGGTGTCCGCGTGAAGGTGGACGGAAAGCCGGTGCTGGCCGGTAATGGCAAGCTGATGGATGCCGCGGGGATCGCGTGGCAGCCGACAGAGGCTTTGGGCAGCGTTGTTTATCTGGCCGTTGACGGCGCTTATGCGGGGTACATTGTGATTTCAGATGAGCTGAAACCCGATAGCCGAAAAGCAATTCAGGATTTAAAAGCGCTCGGCGTCAACAACACGGCCATGCTCACCGGCGACAGCAAGGCTGTTGGGGAAAGCATTGCGCATGAAATCGGGTTGGACTCGGTTTATACGGAGCTGCTACCCCACCAGAAGGTGGAACAGCTCGAACGGCTGGAACAGCATAAAAAGACCAGGGGCAAGCTTGTCTTTGTCGGTGACGGCATCAACGATGCGCCCGTGCTGGCAAGAGCCGACATCGGCATCGCCATGGGCGCACTGGGTTCGGATGCCGCCATAGAAGCAGCCGATGTTATTCTGATGACCGACGAGCCTTCAAAAATTGTTTCCGCGATACGCGTCGCCCGCAAAACAAAGGCCATCATCTGGCAGAATATTCTCTTTGCCATGGGCGTTAAGGTCGCGTTGCTCAGCTTATCCGCCATCGGCATGGCGACCATGTGGGAAGCGGTGTTTGGCGACGTGGGCGTTACTGTTATAGCCATACTGAACGCTATGCGGGCCATGAAGGTGATAAAATCGCCCTGACAGCGCTTTCGTTTGAGAATAAATGAGGCACTCCAAAGTATTGAAACATAAAAGCATCTTATTGAAAACCAAGCTTTCATACAGTAAAGGCCGGTCCGTACGGACCGGCCCGGCGTGTTAAAAGTGGTTAGTGTCACTGCTATGGAAAGCAATTCATTCGCTCCTCAGCAATGACAAGTGGAGGGGCATCAAGTTGACTCCCGGCCACGCCGGGGATTTTTTTGAACAGTCGCTGATACGTCTCAAAGGCGCTCCCAAGCAGCCGACAGCCGCAAGGAAAAGAAGGCTCGTTTGAATGGCATTCCTGCGAGCAATCAATGCAACATCAAAAAAAATATGCCAGCATTGGTCAGATCGTCAGCTTTCTCATTTCATCTATCTGCTCTGTTGATAAAGCTCTCACGCCGCCCATCACCTGCGCGACAAACAGGCTTTGGGCAACCATTTCGAGCACCTCCATATTGAAACAGGCATCACGGATATCCTTCTCACTGAAGGTGAGCGCCCCATGTCCGCTGAGCACAACCGCCTTTGCGTCCTCGTTCTGCCGCAGGGCTCTCTCGACCGCGCGTGGCACCTGCTCGGTGGCAGGAACGGCATAGTCCGCAACCGCAATGGCTCCGAGGTCAAGCAGCACCTCGGAAAGCGCGACCGTCTCAAACCGATACGGCGATACCGCAAAACCGGTTATAAACGGCGGATGCGAATGAACGATAGCCCGCACTCGCGGCTTCATACGATAGACAGCCAGATGCATGAGGATGTCCCTCGCGGGCTTCATGCCGCTGATGATGTTCCCCTGCATATCCACCTTTGTGATGTGGCAGGGTTTCAGCATGGCTTTGCATAAACCCGAGGCGGTAATCAACACCTCATCGTTGCTGAGCCTCACGCTGAAATTGCCGCCTGTCCCGACCAGCAGGTTTTTCTGGTCGAGCCTTTTTCCAATATCGATCATCATCCGTTTGATCCGACGTTCAATCATTGACTGCCGCCTTCTCACTCCGCAGGGCATCCCTGACGCGCTGCGAGATGATGCGAAAAGTCTCCATGTTCCATGCCGACCGGCCGATGAAAAGTCCGTCGATATTTTCGCGCACGATGAGCTGCGCCGCATTATCCGCATTCACGCTTCCGCCGTACAGTATCGGTATGTCTGCCGCAATATGCCCGAAAAGCCGGATCAAATCCTCACGGATGATACCGTGCACCTCCCCCGCATATGCCGGCTCTGCGGGCACACCGGATTCGCCGATCGACCAAACGGGTTCATACGCAATCCATATGCGGTCAACAGCCGCCGTCGGCACGCCGCTCAGCGCAATCTTCACCTGTCTGCCAATCACCTCGGCAGTCGCTCCGTGCTGTTTCTCTTCACTGTTTTCTCCCACGCAGACGAGAGCGGTGAGCCCGTTATCGAGTGTTTTAAGCGTCTTTTTATTGACGGTATAATCGGATTCGTTGTAATATTGCCGCCGCTCCGAATGCCCGATTTCGATCAGGTCAACACCAATCTCCCGAAGCATTGGCACGGATATCTCTCCCGTATACGCGCCCTCGTCGAGCCAATGGGCGTTCTGCGCGCCGATCATGATTCCGCACGGCTTGCCGAACTGCAAAGCGGCCGCGATGCTTGTGTAAGGCGGCACCACAAAATACCGAAACTCAGGATACTGCCTCACCATTTCACTCAGCTCGGCCATGTAAGCCACAGTCTGAGCGATGTTTTTATGCATCTTCCAATTCGTACCGAGTATGATTCGCTTCATAATCCGTCCTTATCAGTCTCCAGCCGTTTAAGCTTATTTGAAGTTCCGATGCTCAAGCTCCTTTATTTTTTCCACCTTGGGTGTTGAGCTGCCCGGCACAAATTCCTGCGAGAGCCATTCCTTGAGTATCTTCTTGGCAAGCTCCGCGCCGACAATGCGCGCTCCCATCGTGATGACGTTGGTGTTGTTGCTGAGACGCGCACGCTCTGCGGAGTAAGGGTCATGGCAGACGGCTGCATAGATACCGGGAAATTTGTTTGCCGAAATTGCCATGCCGATACCCGTCCCGCACAAAAGGATGCCTTCCGATGTATAGCCGCTTTGGATAATCCGCTCGCAAACCCTCTGCGCGACTACGGGATACATTTCGCTGCTGTCAGACGAAAACTCGCCCACGTCTGTGAACGGGACATCGTTTTGGGCCAAAAACTTCACGATCTCCTGCTTTAACCCGTAAGCCAGGCTGTCACAGCCGATATAGATATGCTTCATCTTTATCTCCTAATTGTTTTCGGCAAACGCGCGCATCGCTTTCAATATGATCCACACGGAGGTCGCGCCCGCATCCTGATGGCCGATGGCCCGCTCCATCAAAAACTTGGCCCGGCCGTACTTTGCGAGCATATCCTTGGTGCTTTCCACGCCGTCCAGCGCCGCCTGCTCCGCGTGGCGCAGCATATGAACCAAGCCTTCGCCGCTGTGCGCCTGCATAGCGGCCACTACGGGTTCCAGTGCATCCACCATGGTTTTGTCGCCGATCTCAGCCTTGCCTCTTTTTTTGATCTCGGTCAGCCCTTCGGCAAACAGTTCGGCGAGTTCTGCGGCATCCATCTCGTCCTGTGCTTCCTTGCCTTTGGCACCCGCCATAAAAAGGCCGCCGAACAGCACGCCCGAAGCGCCCCCCATCGACATCAGCATGGTCTTTCCCATGATCAAAAAAGGCTCGTAGACACTGGCGAACTCCTGCGCGGCCAGCAGCTTGTCCCTGCCTTTTTGCATGCCGGTGCTCATGCCGATGCCGTGGTCGCCGTCGCCGATCGCATTATCGACTTCGGTCAGATACGGCTTGTTTTCAATGATGGCGTCCGCCGCCGCCACAAGCATCTGCCTCGCCTGCAAGGCGTTCATTGTGAAATCCATTCCCGACACCTCACTCCTTCGTATAATACGGGCCGCTGCACGGCGCAGAGTAGAGCTTCTTAAGTTCGTCATCGAGCTTTAAAAATGTGACGGAGAGGCCGCCCATCTCCTGACATGTGCAATAGCTGTGCAAATCCGCGTCGAACACGTTAATGCCGTCGTCCGCGAGTCGTTTCTGCAGGCGCCGGTAGACGATGCCCATTTCGAGCAGCGTGGTGGACCCAAGGCCGTTGATCAGCACACAGATCTCATCGCCTTTTTCAAGAGCGATGTCTTTCATGATATTGTCGTACAGCACATCCGTCATCTCGTCGGCGCTGCACAGTTTCGCACGCTTGATGCCCGGCTCACCGTGAAGTCCCATTCCGTATTCGATCTCGTCGGCTGCCAGTGTAAACGTCGGCTCTGTGCTGCCCGGCAGATATCCGGGCGACAGCGCAATGCCGATGCTGCGCGTGTTATCCCGTGCTTTTTCCGTTACCTTTGCGGCTTCCTCAAGGCTCAGCCCCGCGTCGCAGGCCGCGCCCGCGATTTTGACGACGAACACATCGCCCGCGATACCGCGCCGCTCATACTTATTGTCAATCGGCGCCGACGCGCAGTCATCGCTCACGCGCACATGCGCCGTTTTAATTCCGTCTTCTAAGAGTATCTCTTCGGCGAGATCAAAATTTAAATTGTCGCCTGCGTAGCAGCCGTATACGAACAGAATGCCCTTACCGCCGTGCACGCCGGTTGCCGTTTCATAAATCGTGTTCGGGTCCGGCGACGCAAACACATTGCCGCAGGCCGCTGCATCCGCAAGCCCTTTGCCCACAAATCCCGAGAACATCGGTTCATGGCCGCTGCCCCCACCGATCACCAGCGTGACTTTGTTCTTCCGCGGTTCGCGCAGCAGCACGCCGTTCACGTCATCGTGCAGCCTCAATCGCTTGGAATAGGCACCCGTAAAGCCTTCGAGCGCTTCTCTCACCACGTCTTCCGCTTTATTAATCAGCTTTTTCACATGAATTTCTCCTTTTCAGATGTCAGAACGCGTTCTGCGGACAGCCTGCTTCCACCCCTCATAGAGCTGATTGCGTTTTTCCTGTGATATCTCGGGCTCATAACGCCTTTCGACTTTGCGCAGCCTGCCGATCTCTTCCTTGCTGCGCCATATTCCCACGGAAAGACCGGCCATATAGGCCGCCCCTGTCGCCGAAAGCTCCTCGATGGAGCTGACCGCCACGGGCACACGGGATATGTCCGACTGAAACTGCATGAGCAGACTGTTTTTTGTGGGGCCGCCGTCTACGCGCAGTTCACTGAGCACGATGCCCGCTTCACTGACCATCAGGCTCAGTACATCCGTAATCTGGTATGCGATGGATTCGAGTGCCGCCCTCACAACGTGCGCCTTGCGCGTCCCGCGCGTCATGCCGGTGATCGTCGCGCGCGCGTCGCTGTCCCAATAGGGCGCGCTGAGACCCACAAATGCGGGAACGAAATAGACGTTGCCGCTGTCCGGCACCTCCCGCGCAATCGCCTCGCTGTCTTTGGGGCTGCCGATCAGCTGCAGATCCTCGGCGAGCCAGCGGATCGTATCGCCTGTGCAGTTGATGTTGCCCTCGAATACGTACTCAACCTCGCCGTCAAGGCACCAGCCTATCGAGGTGACCAGCCCGTTTCTGGATTCCTTGATCTGCCTGCCGATGTTCATCATGATGGACGAACCCGTACCGTATGTCGTTTTGGTCATGCCGGTTTCAAAGCAATTCTGGCCGAACAAAGCACCGTGAGAATCGCCGAGCACGCCGTTAATGGGCATCTCGGCCCCAAATACGCTGTCCTTGCGCGTGTACCCGAAGCACGCGTTGGAATCCTTCACCTCAGGCGCCATCGACATAGGTATCGTGAATATATCAAAAATGTCCTGATCCCAGCTGTTCGTATGCAGATTAAATAGCTGAGTCCGGCTCGCGTTGGAATAATCCGTGGCGTGAATTTTGCCCCCGGTCATACACCAGACCACCCAGCTGTCGATTGTGCCGAACGCGAGCTCACCCGCCTGTGCCCTTTCACGGACGCCTTCCACATGATCGAGTATCCATTTGATTTTGGACGCGGAAAAATACGGCGACAATATAAGCCCCGTTTTGCTGCGAATCAGCTCACCGTGCCCCGCACGCTCAATCGTTTTGCATATCTCTGCGGCGCGGTTGCACTGCCACACAATCGCGTTGTAAACCGGTTCACCTGTTTTTCTGTCCCATACCAGCACCGTTTCACGCTGGTTCGAAAGGCCGATCGCTTTCACCGACACGGGCGATACGCCCGTTTCACTGTACAACTGAGCCACAGCCGTTTCGAGCGCGCGGTAAATTTCCTTGGCATCATGCTCCACCCAGCCCTCGGCGGGATAGAACTGTTCATGTGACGCGTTGCACCTGTGAACCAGCTCGCCTTTTTTGTTGAAAAACATCGCCTTCGTCGCGGAAGTGCTCTGATCAATCGCCAGAATATATCCGTTTGCCACGTCGAATCATCCTTTCCCGCTCTGTTTTCTCAATGCCAGCATCGCATCCGCAAAGCCCTGCGGCGTCAAATGATAATGCGCAAACACTTCCTGCGACGTGCCCGTGACCAGCGGCTCATCCGGCAGCGCAAGTATTTTCATCGGCACCGGATTGTGCTGCACGACAACAGAGGCCACCATCGCTCCGAGACCGTTGTGAATGCTGTGCTCCTCGGCCGTGACGATATAACCCGTCTCCCGCGCCGCGTCGAGCACCGCTTGTTCGTCGAGCGGCTTTAATGTATGCATATCGATGACGCGTACCTGAAGGCCCTGCTGCTCAAGCAGCTCCGCCGCTTTAAGCGCCGGATGCACCATTTCACCGCATGCGATAAACGTCCCGTCGTAACCGTCCTTTAAGCGGTTTGCCTTGCCGATCGTAAAAGGCGCATCATCGCTGGTGTACACATCCGGCGTCGCTCCTCTGCCCATACGCACGTAAACGGCGCCCATGTGTTGGGCCAGCTGGCGTGTCATCTCCCGCGTCTGAAAACGGTCGCTCGGGAGTATCACCGTCATATTGGGTATCGCGCACATCACAGCAATGTCCTGCAGCGAATGATGCGACATACCGAGTGCGCCGTAGCTGACGCCGCCGCTGATGCCGATCACTTTGACGTTCTGATTGGAATATGCGATATCCACCTTGACCTGCTCTAAGCTTCTCGCCGACAAAAAGCAGGCGGGTGCGCAGACAAAAGGCTTTTTTCCGCAGGACGCGAGCCCCGAGCTGATACCCACCTCATTCTGCTCCGCGATTCCGCATTCAATAAACTGTTCGGGCAAGCTCTTTTTAAACTCATCAAGTGTCACCGATCCGCTCGCATCCGACGTGACAGCCAATATGTCTCTGTCCTCCCGGGCAAGCTCGAGCAGTGTCTGTGTAAACATCTGTCGGCATGGAATTATCTTATCCAAATGACTCATCTCCTTTATGCGCGTTCGAGCCCGCTGATTGCCTGTTCAAGCTGTTCGTCCGTCGGAGCGCCGTGATGCCATTTTGCATTGTTCTCCATGAACGAAACACCTTTTCCTTTTGTCGTCTTTGCGATGATCAAATGCGGATGCCCGGGGCAGGTCATATTCAAATTCTCTGTCAACATATCAAAATCGTGTCCGTCCGTTTCCGTCACAGCCCAGCCGAACGCTTCCCATTTCTCTCTCAGACATTCGAGTGCCATCACATCCTCGGTGTTTCCGGAGATTTGGAGGCCGTTACGGTCGATAATACCGGTTAAATTATCAAGCTTGTAATTGGATGCCGCCATCGCCGCTTCCCATATGGAGCCTTCCGCAAGCTCCCCGTCTCCCATCAGCACAAATACACGCTGCGGTTTATGGTCCAGCTTGAACCCCAAAGCCGTACCCACCCCGATGGAGAGGCCGTGCCCCAGCGCGCCGGTATTGGCCTCAACGCCCGGCACTTTCATGCTCGGATGCCCGATGAGACGCGAGCCATACTGCGAAAATGTGCTGAGCTCTTCCTTTGGGAAAAACCCTTTGTCTGCAAGTATGCAGTAAAGCCCCTCAACGCTGTGTCCTTTGCTTAATATAAAGCGGTCTCTTTCCGGCCACATCGGGTTTTTCGGGTCGGTGTTCATCACTGCGTAATACAGCGATACCAATATGTCAACAGACGAAAGTGCGCCGCCGGTATGCCCGGTCTTGCCTTCATAGATCATCTGAAGCAGGCGTTTGCGTATTTCGTTTGCCTTTCGCTTTAAACCTTTGAGTTCCACTTCGGTTGTCCTTTCTGTATGTTATCGTCTGCCCGTTTGTACGTTTGCAGCGGGTGCCGCCGGCTTATGTCTCCCTGCGACCGGCGGCACACTGCACCGAAGCTCGGGAGGCAAGTGCGAATTGTCTCCCCATGAAATGATGTGGATGCTATCATGTTCATCAATGTCGATCACGCTGACCGACGTGTTGTCAAGCTGCTTTTGATTCCATATCTCGCCGAGACTCACGCCCGTCAGTCTCATGAGCAGCAGCTCGATGCAAATCATATGCGAGGCGATGCCGATCGTCCTGCCGTGCTCTTTTGCAGCCAGGCGCCGAAACGCTTCGTAAATTCTGTCGCTGACCTGCCCGAATGTATCGCCGCCCGGCATTGTAAGCTTTTCCGGCTGTTCATTCCAAAGCCTCAGCATGCCGGGCCAGCGGGTCTCCACCTGAGTTCCGGTGAGTCCTTCCCATTCGCCGCAGCATATTTCACGAAGTCCGTCGTCGTCGGCAATCTCAATACCGCGCCCTGCCTGCATTGCCTGAGCCGTCTGTCTTGCACGTATGAACGGGCTTGTGTAAATGCAGTCCATATGGATGTGCTGCATTTTCTGGCGCAAAAAAGCAATTTGTTTGCACCCTCTGTCACTTAACGGTTTATCAATACTGCCAAGAAACCTGCATTCGGCATTGAAATCCGTCTCTCCATGCCGAACCAATATAAAACGACTGCCCATTTATCCTCTTCTCTCATATGAATCCAGCCGGGCTTGATTTGTGCTGTTTTCTCTGTTGCCGCCCGGTTCTTTGTACAAACCTTGGCCTTCGCACATAATCCTCATATACGAAGGCCGCTAATATCAAGCCTTTGCCGCACTTCTGTTACGCAGAGCGTCAATGAGAACCGCGATCAGCACCACGCCGCCGGTGACGATGGTTTCATAGTAGGAGGAAACGCTTAGGAGAGTTATGCTCACGGAGATAACGCCCATCATCAAACCGCCGACGATTGTGCCGACCACGCCGCCGCTGCCACCGGCCATCGCCGTGCCGCCAAGCACCGCCGCCGTAATGGAAGGCATGACCCAGTTGGAACCGATGCTCGCCTGATACGAGGCAAGACGCAGCGTCATCAGCACGCCGCCGAGTGCCGCCAGCAGGCCGCTGATCGCATAAACAAGCAGCTCGACCAGTTTGGTGTTGATACCGACGATATTGGCTGCCTGCCTGTTGCCGCCGATCGCAAATATATAGCGGCCAAAGCGGGTTTTCTTGAGTATCAGCGTCAATATCACGCAAAGCACGACCATCATCACCGCAACATTGGGCAGGAATCCGCCAATCATTCCGTTTGCCAGGCTGGCGGCGTCTTCGGGGACGCCGATAATCGGCATACCGCGCGTGATGACATAGACAACGCCCTTGAATATTTCACCCGTGGCAAGGGTAACGATAAAGGGGGTGAGCTTTAAGTAAGCGATCATTGCGCCGTTTATAACCCCCGCGACAAGACCGACCACCGTTGAAATGAGAATCGCTATGTACATGTTTGTTGTCGTGGTCGTGAGCAGCGTTGCCACAACCATACTGGCTATGCTGCCTACGCTCGCCACTGAAAGATCAATGCCGCCTGTCAGCAGCACAATCGTCTGCGCAAAGCCGACGATGATAATGAAGGAAACGGATCTCGCGAGCGTGCTAAGGTTATACTGGGTATAAAAGTTCCCCGTCATTGCATGAACACCGATTGTAATCAGTATAATCACAAAGAACACCATGACCGGGGTCGAGTTTTTCATTGTGTGCAGCACACGATTTGTGCCGAGCTTCAAACCTGATTCTTTCATAGCCTTTGGCCTCCAAAATAATTAATGAAGTGCTGTTTTCAAAATGTCTTCTTCTTTTATATTGTCGCAATCACCGATCACGCCGCGAATTTCACCGAGATGCATGACCACAATGCGATCCGCCAATTCGAGTATTTCTTCCATTTCCGATGAAATGACCACCACAGATGCGCCCTGATCGGCCATCTCCCTGATCAACTGATGGATCTCGGCTTTGGCGTTCACGTCGATACCGCGTGTGGGCTCATCCATGATCAGCATGCGAAGCCCAAGAGCGATCCATCTGGCGACAATCACCTTCTGCTGGTTGCCGCCGCTGAGGTTCTTGATTTGGACTTCCTGCGACGATGTCTTAATCTTCATGCTCTTGATAAACTTGTCCGTGGTTTCTCTCGTTTTCCTACCGCTGATAAATCCTGCCTTTGAAAGCTTCTTATACGATGGGAACATCATATTCTCGCAGATATCAAGTATCGGGAATATGCCCATCTGTCTGCGCTCCTCCGGGATATAACCGATACCCAGCCGGATTGCATCACGCGAAGAATTGATTTTAACCTCGCTTTTTTCAATATATATCTTGGCGCCGTGCATCGGCTTTGTCAGGCCGAATATGCTTTTAAACAACTCCGTCCGCCCCGAGCCGATAAGCCCGGCCACGCAAAGAATCTCTCCTTTTTTAACGTCAAAGCTGGCATGTCTGTATTCATTTTCGCGTGAGAAATCCCTGGCTTCGAAAAACACCTCGTTGGCCACAGCACGCTTTTGTTTGGTCCGTCGTTCAATCTCCCGGTTCGCCATGTATGTGATGATCCCATCCAGTGTGATATCTTTTTTGTCGCAGACATGGACGACACGGCCGTCGCGCATAATCGTCAGGCGGTCGGCCTGGCTCATCACCTCATCGAGATGGTGAGTAATGAATATCATGGACGTTCCTTTTTCTTTCAGCCTTTGCATCGTTTCAAAGAGCGTATCGGCTTCTTTTTTTGTCAGCGCCGACGTGGGCTCGTCGAGGATCAGAACCGAGGGTTTATAAGAGAGTGAGCGCGCTATGGAAACAAGCTGCTGATAGGCGGCGCTCAAATGCTTGACCTTTTTTGTGACGTCAATATCGAGCCCCACTTCTTTTAAAAGCAGCTTCGCTTCCCTGTTTGCCTGCTTCCAGTCGATAAAGCCTTTGACGTTCCTGTATTTTCTTTCGTTGCCCAAAAAGATATTTTCGGCAACGGATGCTTCCGGTATTAAATTCAGTTCCTGCGGAACCAATGCGATTCCCTTTCCAAGAGCCTCGGAAGTCGCGTTAATTTTGTATGTTTCGCCTTTGTAGAAAATCTCCCCTTCGTCCATCTTATGTATGCCGATAAGAACATTCACAAGCGTACTTTTTCCGGCACCGTTTTCACCAAGAAGCGCATGGATCTCTCCGGGCTTTATCTTAAGGTCCACATTATCAAGCGCTTTTGTACCGGGAAACTGTTTGCTTATGCCGCACATTTCTATGATCCATTCACTCATATCTCGATCACATCATTTCTTTTTGATTTTGATCAGATCTTCCAGCAGATCCAGGTTATCGGTATTCCATTGCTGATGCAATTGCAGTCTACGGCTTGCGCCGTAGACTGCAGTCACATTCACTTTTCACACCCAAAGGGTATGTTTCACGCTGATTAAGCGCGATTTCTGATTACTTATTCGGCATCCGGGAAAAGCAGTTTGATGAACTTGTCAGCATCTTCCTTGTACACTGTGGTGGAGCCCACACCGTACACTTCCGGATACGTGTCGTCGCCGGGTTTTAAGCCGTCAGCAATTTTCACAGCCGTCTTAACCATGAAGTAACCCATGTCATAGCAGTTCTGAACCTGTGCGCAAAGGAGCGTGCCGTCTTTTAAGAAGTTCAGCGTTCTTAAGTCGTGGTCCATACCGGCTACGAGAACCTTACCGGACAATCCGGCGTCTTTCACCGCTGTGCAGGCACCAATCGGGTTGGACATGTTGTTGGCGATGATGCCCTTAAGGTCCGGATACTTCTGCAGGAAGGTTTCTGTGATCTGAACCGCGTTCTCCACAAAGTCGTTATCGCGCTGTTCGTCAACCACTTCGATGTCGGGATACTTCGCAAATACATCTTTGAAAGCCTCGAGGCGCTGTTCGTGAGAAGGCGCACCGATCGTGCCGCTCAGAATCGCGACCTGGCCTTTGTAATCCAGCGCTTTGCAAAGGGCTTCTGCCAGAGCCGCGCCGTCGCCGTAGTTGTCAACGTTGCCGACGAAAGCTGTTCTGTTGCAGCCTTCCGCAGGTGTCACGTCGCTGCCTGCAAATGTCATAACCGGAATACCGGCTTCCACAGCGGCATTGATCGCGGGAACAGTCGTCTCGTTCTGTGTGAAGTCAACAACGATAACGTCCGGCTTCTTGCCCACAGCGGATTCAATACGGTTTACCTGATCAACAGCATCGGGTTCGATCGGCGCTTCCCAGTCGACCTTCACTGTGATGCCCTGCTCGGCATATTCGGCAACCGCAGCTTTGATGCCCGAATAGATCGCATCGTACCAGTTGTGAACGAGCTTATAGGTGACATAGAAGTAATAGTCTTTTTTCGCCGGGACATACTCATCTGACGACTCATCAGCTTTGGACATGTCCGTCTTCGCCTGATCTGCCAACTGATCTCCCTCAGCCGCTGTGGAAGGCTGCGCCGCCTCCGACGGTGCTGCGCTGGCCGATTCGCTCGGCGCAGGGCCGGAGCATCCTGCCATAAGAGCGCCAACCATAATCAGAGCCAACAAAATGCTGATTGTTTTCTTAAGATTCACCTTTTCTTCCTCCTGTTTATTTATTGTCTTTTACCTTTCAGGTAAACGGTTATTCATACTTCTCTCTGAGCGCCGCGAGCTCGGCATAGCGCCCCTTGATGTCTTTATAGAGCTTTAAGAAGATGTCGTAGTAGTCCATATACTTTTTATGCATGTCTTCATCCGGCTCCATGCGGTCTATATAATGTGCCTTTTCCTTCGCAACAAGGAAACTGTCAAAAACGCCCGTGGAAACACCCGCCAGTATCGCATCACCGTAAGGGGCCCCCACCCGGTTTTCCACAAACGCGGTGGGCACATTGAATACGTCCGTGATAATGCGGCGCCACAGCTTGCTTTTCGCGCCCCCTTCGTTGAGAATGACCGGGAAGTTGATCTTAATGCCCTTTTTAATCATCTCCTGCAGGTTCATATAGAGCACAAATGCCACGCCTTCCATCATTGCGCGTATCACATGCGCCTTGGTATGGTGCAGGGAAAGCCCGAACAGCACGCCCCGCGCATGAACATCCCAGAGCACCGTCCTCTCGCCCATCAGGTATGGCAGTGCGATCAGGCCCTCACAGCCGGCGGGTATCTTTTCCGCCTCCATGTTCATGTAGTCGTACACATCGATGCCGGGCGTGAGCTTGCTCATCGCGCTTTCCAGATCGCAAAAGGCGTCTCTGATGAACCGCAGCACCTGCCCGCCCGAAAGCGCGACGCCGATTGTGACAAAATCATCGCAATGGTTGGTGGTATACGGCGTATTGAGGAACGCGTCGCTGAAATCCAGATTGTTGTTGATCACGCCCATCACACCGCATGTCCCGAGATTGATATGCAGATCGCCCACTTCGACGCTGCCTCCGCCAATCCAACCCGCGTTGCAGTCAACCTGGCCTGCGCACACCGGAATTCCTGCGCTGAGCCCCAGCTCCGCCGCTGCCTGAGGCTGCAACTCGCCGACGATATCCTGACACGAATGCAGAGACGGCATGATGTCCATGCCGATGCCCATCGCATCCATCACATCTTTGTCATATTTCTTTTTCCTGATATCGTAAGCCACGCCCATGAACACACCCGCGGAATAGCTCATGGCCGCCACACCCGCCATTTTCAGGCGTACATAGCCGTCAATCGTCAATGCCTTCCAAATCCGCGCAAAATCATCAGGGCGGTTGTTCTTTTCCCACAGCAGATTCGCAAGAGAAGGATGGTCTTCGAGCCGGTTTCCGCTGATATCAAAGAGCTTCGCCTCGCCGATGGTGTCCTTGAGCCACTGAACTTCTTTGGTCGCCCGGCGGTCCATCAGGTTGTATGCGCGGTTGATCGGCTTGTGGTCTTTATCCACCATCACAAGGCAGGGCTGCGCGGAAGACAAACCGATTCCGCACACAGCGCTGGGTGATACGCCCGCTTTTTCCAGACATTCCTTCACAGTCTCGCAGGCAAGCGTCCAGTAGAGATTGGCGTCATGCTCGGACCATCCCGGTTTGTCCACGAAAATGGGGTATTCACGAAACGCATATGCCAGCACATTCGCCTTTTCATCAATGATGCACGCCTTGCCGCCGCCCGTTCCGTAATCGATGCCGATCAAATACTTGTTTGCCATTGTGTTCACCCTGCTTTATAAACTCGCTTCAGGTATCAATGCGATCTTGATCGAATCGTCACCCTTTTCCGACATCTTGAAGGCGGCTTCCCAGTCTTTAAGCGGGAATGTATGCGTCACGATATCCTCGTAATTGATCGTATGCTTCGTGATTGCGCTGATCGCAATTTCATAGCCTTCCAGCCCGCCGATGTGTGAACCGATGATCGTCATTTCCTTGCGGTCGCCGATAATGCTCCAATCCACTGTGGTCGGCGCCGAGAACACGCTGAATTCCACGAGTTTGCCGTGTTTGCGCAGCATGCTCAGGCCGTTGATCACCGAAGACGGGTGTCCCGCATTTTCAATATAGATGTCGCATCCGTAGCCGTCCGTCAGTTCCTTCACTTTGGCGACAGGGTCTTCTTCCATGAAATTGATCGTCACATCGGCGCCCAATTTCTTCGCGAGCTCGAGCCTGTTGGCCTTGCAGTCAATCGCAATGAGCAGCTTGGGGCTCTTCATTTTGGCGAACTGCAGCTTGCACAGGCCGATCGGGCCCATGCCCGCCACCACAACCACATCGCGCATCGAGATGCCGGCTCTTTCCACCGTGTGCGCTGCGCAAGACACAGGCTCCACCATGATCGCGCCTTTGACGCCGATAGACTTATCGAGCTTGTATATGGTGCTGCGGGCGTTGAGGCGCACATAGTCAGCCATGCCGCCGTCGGACAATCCGGACTGGAAGCCGTACATGTCGTGGACCTCGCACATCCAGCGCACGCCTTCTTTGCAGTATCTGCATTTTCCGCACGGTATGATCTGCTCCGGGACACACCAGTCGCCCAGGCTCAGGCCGTACTTCTCGGCAGCCTTATCGCCGATGGCCACCACTTCGCCCGCAAACTCATGGCCTGTGCGCACGGGAGGAATCTGCCAGCGCGGTTGAATCTCGTCTCCCCAAAACATAGCCGCGCCATGATAGGATTTGATATCTCCCGCACAGACGCCGCAGCCCAAAGAGCGGATCAGTACTTCGTCTTCCGTGATCTCAGGCACGTCGCATTCCTCATAGTGGAAATCTCCGGGGCCGTATGCGATCAGCGCTTTCATCTTCTTTGGAATACCATCAATCTTCTTCATAACTTCGCTCCTTTTCGGTTCTACTTATGTATCGCTTTCCCAAAGCAATCCAAAGCTGCTTCTTTAATCATCTCGCTGAGTGACGGATGCGCCACCACCAACTGCTCCCATTCCTCAATCGTTGTTCCGTTCACCACCGCTGACGTCGCAAACGATACGAGTTCGGGCGCACCTTCGCCGACAATCTGCACACCGAGCGTTCGCTTGGTTCCGGCATCCATCAGCACATAGACGGTGCCGCTTGCGCCCTCCGCGAGCGCCATGCCGTTCCCCTCATACGGGAAAGACCCTGTGACACAGTCGATACCCTGCTGCTTCGCTTTCGCCGATGTGGTGCCCACCGCAGCAAACGCAGGGCTCGTATAGATGCATCTCGGCATATAATCCGCGTTATTTTCCGCGGCTTTGCCGCAGATATTCCCGACAGCCACCTCGGCCTCCGCAAACGCCGCGTGCGCAAGCTGATAGCCTCCCGCCACATCGCCGACCGCATAAACATGAGGAAGATTCGTCCGCATATGCGCATCCACGGCGATGAAGCCTCTTTCAGTCAGCTCAAGCCCCAGCAAGGCGGCATCAATGCCATCCAGACGCGGTTTGCGGCCTACGGCCATCAGCACCTGATCGGCCGCAAAGCACATCTGCTCCCCTTGATATCTGCATACGGCGGTCAGTCCGTTGTCAGTTTTCTTTATTTCTTCGATTCCGGCACCGAGCAGCAGCCTGATTCCCCGTTTCTCGAGCGCCCTTTTTATTTGATTGACGGCTGCGCGCTCTTCGCCGGGGCTCAGTTCTTCGAGCATCTCGACGACGGTGACTTCCGATCCGAAAGACGCAAACGCACTCGCCATCTCAAGCCCGATCACGCCGCCGCCGACCACGGTCATCCGCCGCGGCACTTTTTCAAGGTTCAATGCCGCCGTGCTGTCTATTGCGAATTCCGCACCGGGAACCCGTATCCGCGCCGGTTCCGATCCTGTCGCAATAATCACATGATCCGCAGTGAACTCTTTGCCGCCCGATTCAATGACCCTGTTCGGGCGGAGAATGGCTTCGCTGCCGAAACGATCCACTCCGTTCTTCTTAAGGAGTGCTCCCACGCCGCCCATCAATCGTTTGACAACCTTGTCCTTCTCGGCCTGTATCTTTTTAAAGCTGAACAATCCCGCTTCACGGAAAATGCCTTTATCGGTCAAATCACGTATCTTTTCAATAACTGCCGCTTTATCGAGCAAAAACTTGGTCGGTATGCATCCCACATTGAGGCAGGTTCCGCCGAGCTCCGCCTTTTCAAAAAGCGCTGTACGCATGCCGTTTTTAGCTGCCGCAATCGCGCTTGTGTACCCGCCGGGCCCGCCGCCGATCACAATGACATCATATTTTTGAGCCATACCGTATCCTCCTAGAGGGCCAATGACGGATTTTCAATAGCCGCCTTTAAGTCTGTCAGGAATGCCGCTCCGTATGCGCCGTCTATGATGCGATGGTCAAATGTTGCCGTAATGGCTGAGACGGACACGGATTTCCATTGGCCCTCTTCCCAAACCGGCCTTTCCTGTATCTGGCCGATGGCGAGGATGCAGCTTTCCGGAGGATTGATAATGGCAGTAAAATGCCCGATAGCATACATGCCGAGATTCGACAGCGTAATGGTGCCGCCCGTCATTTCATCCTGCTTGAGTGCGCCTTCCCGAGCTGCCGCCACCAGCGCAGCACCTTGCCCGGCAATCTCTGCGAGGCTCATTTGCCCGGCATTTTTCACCACGGGCACAACAAGTCCGTCTTCAACCGACACCGCCACGCCGATATTCACATGTTTATGGATGACTATCGCCTCATCGGTGTACGATGCATTGACGAATTTATGATTTTTGATCACTGCGCACAGGCAGCGCGCAATAATATCATTGTAGGAAACTTTCACTTTTTTCTTTAACTGTTCGCGCAGCTGCATGGCCGCACGCATGTCCACAAGAACCGTCTCCTGATAGATGGGAATGGTGCTGACGCTTTCCAGCATGCGCGCCGCAATGGCTTTTCTCATCCGGCTCAGCGGTATCGTCTCCGCCGCATCACCCTGCTGCTCAGCCTGCGAAGGTGCCTTGTCCACAAAGCCTAACACATCGGTGCGCTTAATCACACTGCCATTTGCTGGGGCAACCTTGGTGATATCGATGCCTCTGTTTTTGGCTTCTTTTTTCGCATTCGGCATAGCCGAATATCCGCCTGCGCTTTGGGAAACAGCCGCAGCAACATCCGGTATGATTGCCGACTGTGCTTTCATGATCGGCTGATACTCATCTTCCTGATCCAGTACCACCGCTGCCTGCGGTGTTGCCGATGTCGCTTTCGTCGCCGCATATGCGTCCCTGTCCTGTTCGCTGCCAACCAGCGCAAGCACATCGCCTTCCGACGCTTCGATGCCGGCGGGAACGAGTATGTCAATCACAATGCCCGCTGCAAAGCTCTCGACAGCCAAAGTGGCTTTGTCCGTCTCCACCTCCAGCAGAATGTCGCCTCGTTTAACGGTATCACCGATTTTGACCAGCCAGCCCGACACCAGCGACGTTTCTGTCGTCTGTCCGCCCGGCGGCATAACAATTTTGCTAATCATAATGCGGCTCCCCTAAAACGCTTTGTTTTCGCCGTTGAATGCCTTGATGTACGATGCGACCACATTCATGATGGCGGCTTCCTGCACCACAGCCAAGTCCTGCTCGCAGCCGCGGCCCAGCACATCGTTCGGATCCATATGGTCCACATCATGGCGGCCGAAGTAATCCTTTGTCGCGTTGATCACCGCACGCTTGAGAGCCGTGCCCACGTTCACCTTGACAATGCCGAGCTCAATCGCTGCTTGGAAATCCTCCAGCGCAAGGCCGGTGCCGCCGTGCAAAACGAGATGCGTGTCTGTTTTTTCAGAAATCTTCTTGAGCAAAGTCAAATCCAATGCGGCTTTGCCACCCTCCATCAGATGGCAATTGCCGACTGCAACCGCAAGCGCATCAATGCCGACCTCCTTCGCAAAGCGCGCTGCCGCCTCGGGGTCCGTATTTTCTCCCGCGTGAAATTCGCCCGTTGCCGAGTTGTTAAGCGGCAGTTCGCCGATTTCCGCCTCAACCGCCACATGGCATGCCTTTGCATAGCGGACGATGTTTTTCTGTATGCTGACCTGCTGCGCGAAAGGCAGCGCCTCAGATGCGAATATGGGCGCGAACATCACCATATCAAAACCGGCTTTTATCGCCTGATACACCATTGTCTCATCGTCCGATTCGTTAAGCAGCGTGACCACCGGCACAGACGCTTCTGCAGCGATTTTATTGAGCATTGCCGCATAAACATCGATGCTCTCGGGATATTTGCGCTTGGGCTCGCCCACATACGTGCCGCAAACGCCGATCATAACGGGTGATTTGAGCTTCTCTGCCGCACGGACAACGGCCAGCGTCGATTCGAGATTCCAGCTTTCAAAGTAGCCGACCGCGTATTTATTCTCTTTTGCATGCTGCAAAAGCTGTTTTGCATTGATATTAGACATTTGATCACCTCTACACTTTCATGATGGCCCGGGCGGCATCAGCGATTTTGTCCTTGGACGGTATCACATAATTCTCCAGCAGCGGCGAGAACGGAATCGGCGTGTCGTATGCCGCTATGCGCGAAACAGGCGCGTCCAGCAGGAATATCTCGTTCTCCGCAATGTACGCCGCAAGCTGAGCACCCCAGCCGTTGTTGTAATGGTCTTCATGAACGATGAGCAGTCGGCCGGTTTTGCGCAGCGATTCAACAACAGTCTCGTAATCGAACGGAACCAGCGACCGGACATCGATGACTTCGCACTGTATGCCTTCCGCTTCCAGCTCCGCCGCGGCTTCCATCGATTTATACGTCATCAGCAGATTCGTTACGATGGTAACATCCTTGCCTTCACGCCGCACAGCCGCTTTGCCGAATGGAACCACATAATCGCCGTCCGGCACATCGCCTGTCGGGTTGAGCGCACCGCTCTCCTTGCGCTTGCTGCCATAAAGCAGCTTATGTTCAAACACCAGCACGGGATTGTCATCGCGTATCGCCTGCTTCATCATGCCCTTGGCATCATAAGCCGTTGACGGACAGATCACCTTGAGACCGGGCACATGCGTAAAATAGCTCTCGAGGCTTTGCGCATGCTGGGCGCCGCGGTTGGTTGCACCGCAGGGTGCACGCATGACCATCGGCACTTTCACCTGACCGCCGGACATATAGCACATCTTCGCCGCCTGGTTCACAAGCTGATCCATCATGCAGAACAGGAAGTCGCCATATTGCAGGTCCGCCACGGGACGCATGCCCGTCATTGCCGCGCCCACGCAGACGCCTGCAATCATGATTTCAGCAATCGGCGTATTGATTATCCTGTCAAATCCAAATTCATCCGATAAGCCCTTGGTGACCGTGAAGGCACCGCCCATTCCTCCGGGGATATCCACATCTTCTCCGAGGCAGAAGACTCTCTCGTCCCGCCTCATTTCTTCCGCGATGGCAGCCTTTAAAGCATCCGCTATCGACAACACAGCCATTAGTTGCGTCCCCCTTCCCAATACACATCTGCCAATGCACTTTTCACGTCCGGGAACGGCGCATTCTGTGCGTACTCAACTTCAGCGTCAATCATCCGGGTAATCTCAGATTCCATGGCTGCAAGCTCATCTTCTTTTATCATCTTTTCTTCGAGTATCTTTTTGCGAAATGTTTTGACCGGGTCTTTTTCCGTCCATGCCTGACGCTCTTCCTTGGGCTGATAGCCGCAGGCATCGTTTCTCGAATGACCCACATGTCTGTACGTTTTAACCTCTATGATCGTAGCGCCTTCTCCGCTACGCGCTCTTTGAATGGCGCGGGCGGCGGCTTCGTTGACTGCAACCACATCGTTGCCGTCCACCACTTCGGACGGAAGCGCGTAAGCGCCAGCCCTCCCGGCTGCCACATCCTCTATGGGGCATGTCAGCTTGATGGATGTATTTGCGGAATACAGGTTATTCTCGCAAACGTAGATGACCGGCAGCTTCCATAAGGAAGCCACATTCATGCTCTCATGAAAGGCTCCTTCGTTACTGGCTCCGTCTCCGAAGAAACAGACGGTTACGTTGTCTTTATTTTGCATTTTGCACGAAAGTGCGATACCCGCTGCGATGGGGAGGTTTCCGCCGACGATCGCATTGGCTGGCAAAATGCCTTTGCTCATATCTGCCATGTGCATGGCCCCGCCCTTTCCGGCGCAGCAGCCCTCCTGTTTGCCGAACATTTCGCACATCATGGACCTGATTGTCATGCCTTTTGCGATGTCGTGTCCGGCCGGCCGGTGTGTTGACAGCATATAGTCATCTTGTCTTAAATCATAGAGCATGCCTACCGCAGCGGCTTCCTGCCCCGTGCTTTGATGGATGCTCCCCGGCATAATTCCTTCCAGGAAGAGATAATAAATCCGTTCTTCATACATCCGGATGGTGTACATCAACTTGTACATACCAAGGGCTCTTTCTCTCTCAGGTTGTGTCTTCAATGTCATTCCCCCGATTAATTTTTTAATAATATCAAAGCATCCGGATGCTTTTGCTGCACGTTATTCTTTGCACATTTTGTTCGTTTTTGTTATATCTAAGTATTTTTAAACTTATTTTCTAATGTTTGAGCTAGTTTTTGGTGTTTTTCAAGCCGTTCTCTCAATTTCGTGTTTATTTTAATATGACAATTTGATTAAGTCAATAGGTTTTTCACATTTTTAATTAATTTCGTTCATTTTTTTAATTTCTTATATCAATTTGTTTGAATTATGTTTATTTTATGGCCTATTTTGTTTATCTTTTGATCATCTTAACATTTTTATATCATATTTTTTATAAGTTTTTGTATTCAAACGCTCATCCGTATGTGTTGCAACGCGCCTTATGAATCGGCTCTATTTTCGTTTCAATCCGTCATTTTTCACAAAAGCCGAGGCTTTTATGAGCATAGAAGGCCTTTCGACGCGGATTGTTTCCTCATGCTGGCTTATTATTTCCATTTTCTGCGTTCATATTTATTTTTTTCTTTTTTCTGATCACACCGGCTCATGTTCTTGACAGTGTTCGTTTTTGATGTTATTTTATAGATAAATGGAGCTTTTTTATAAAATCCTGTTCAAATTGAGGGACAAAAATCTGTATCTGGCTTTCAGATTAATAAATAGAAACTTGTAATCTTGCTCTTATTAATATAGAACAAACGGAGAACAAAATGCCCCCGAAGAAGCGTCATGAACAAATACTTGAAATGCTGCGCAGTGAATCTTATTCGGTATCGGAATTGGCGGATAAGCTGAGCTGTTCGCCTATGACCATTCGAAGAGATCTTGATCTGCTGGAGACCCAGAATCTTGTAAAACGTGTGCACGGAAGCGCCGAGCTTGTTCCCGGAAACACATCCCAAATTATGAATGTGGATCCCGCAAGCCTTATTAACACAGCAGAGAAGGAAGCTGTCGGTGTCGGTGCCCAGTTTTTTATTAAACCGAACAGCATTATAGCGATTGATTCAGGCAGCAGCGCGCATGCTGTTGTCAGGAGTATAAAGCAAACCATACCGCTCACGGTGATTACGCCGAATGTGAGGAATTCTCTGTATTTATGCGGTTTGCCCAACGTCGAAACCATTCAGGTCGGCGGCATCGTCAATCATCGCAATACCTCAACGCTTGATTATCTCGCCATAGACTTTATACGCAAATTTAATGTGGATGTCTCATTTATTACGACCAGCGCGATTCTGGCAGACGGTGCGTTTGAAAAAACGATCACTCTTATAGACTCCAAAAAAGCGTTGGCCAGCGTTGCAAAAAAAGTGGTGCTGCTGGCCGATCACTCAAAATTCGGTGTCTCCGCGCTTTGTCTGTGCCTGCCGCTTCATAAAATTGATGCGATTATTACGGACGACGGCACCCCCGCGCATGCCATCGACAGCCTCATCGCAAAAGGAAAAGAAGTTGTGATCGTGGATACCAAAACGCAACAGATCGCTAAGCACTACAATCCATGGTGATGCATGGCAGCCCTATAAACTTAAAATTATATTGAAACAGAAAGTTCAACTGCATTTTATAAGCAGGGCAGCCCACAACTGGCGGCTGCCCTTTTTTAATGACTGCGGCGAACAAAAAACCGCTGTATGAAGCGGCTTTTTTGTTCGGGCTAAGATTTGAACCTGCGACCTCTTGGTCCCGAATTCATATTGCTATTTATAATCTGGACGCAACTATTGCTATGGAGAAAGCTTTTTTCGGCCTTGGTATCTGTTCATCTCTTAAGACCGGCGTTATAGGGACGGTAAAAATGAGACAAAGCTAAGCCCCCCACACCCATTACATTCTGCGAGGGACTTAGTCTTGATGTTTTTTAGTTCTCGTCGCTCTTTTCGAAAGCCCAAGAACTTGTTTTTGCGGCTATAAGCTCAAAGCTACTGCAAGGGCTTATTATTCACAAAGTCCCAATACTCATCCACGTTATCGGCGTTGACAAAAGCACCGGTCACATAGGTATAACGCTCAAGGGTCTTGCCCGCAACATGATCCAGCAATGCCTGTACGGCAAGGTCTTTGATCATGAGCGGAGTTCTGGTGATGAATGTGACATAGTACGGGTCACCCGCCTTAATTCTGGAGAAATCCTCCTGGCCCCAGCCGCTCACGTTGAACACACGGACGTCCTTGTTGTTTTGAGCTTCCAGTGTGCTGATTGCGCCAAAAGCCGTATTCATTTCGCTGGCAGCGATGATGTCGTATTCACCCGCATAGTTCGCTGTGACATTTGCGGCGCCTTCACGGGTGCCCTTCGAATCGAGTTCAACGATTTTGATATCCAGATCGGAACCTTCGAGCGCTTCTTTAACGCCGTCTGTTCTGTTGCGGATACGTTCAATCTCCATCCAGGACTCAAGAAGAACCGTCGCCTTGCCGCCAAGATTGTTCTTGACATAGTCGATGATATACTGGCCCATTGTATTACCGTCTGCAAGGTCGTTACAGGTTACGCCGGTGATCATGCCTTTGTCGGTATTGATTCCGCCGTCAAAGGAGATGATGCCGATCCCTGCGTCCGCAGCCTTCTCAATAGCGGGCACGCAAACGTCCGCCGTGGGGGGATTTGCAAAGAGATAGTCAATACCATCCTCAATGAACGCTTCAATCTGTTTCGTCTGCACTTCGCCGTCCGAATTGGAATTCTGTAAAACAACCTCCGCACCCAACGCTTCCAAATCTTCAACAAGTCCATAATTCATGGCGATACAATAGTCATCTTCAAGATAACTCGTGGAAACGCCGATTTTCAGCCCAGCCAGGGGCTTGTTGGGGTCTGCAGCCGCTTCGGATTCAGTGCTTTCCGGTGCCACAGATTCGGACTGTTCTTCCGACGGCTGCGTATCCGGGCTGGCTGCCGGCTGACTGCATCCCATCAAACCAAGGGTCACAAGCACCAGCGCCAACAAAACTGAAACGATTTTCTTCATTACTCTTCCTCCATTTGCTTTTTTTATTTTGACAACGAACTCTCGTTAGTCAATGCGGTTTAAACACACAACGCAAGTATCTTCTCCTGCGTCGCTTCGCCATACTGGAATTCTCCGGCCAGCCTTCCCTTGGCCATCACCATGATCCGGTCGCATATCCCGATAAGCTCGGCCATTTCGGAGGAGATCACGATGATCGTCTTCCCCTGCTCAACCAGTTCCTTAATGATGGCGTATATTTCCCGTTTGGCACCGACATCCACGCCGCGTGTGGGCTCGTCAAGTATTAAAATCTCGCTGTCCTGAAGCAGCCATTTTGATATCACAACCTTCTGCTGATTTCCCCCGGACAGGTTGCGCACTTCGCTGTTGATAGACGGCGTGCTGATGCTCAGCATATCCACGTATTTTCTCGCATATTCCTCTTCCATCTTGTTGCGAATGAACAGCTTCCTTACAATCTTTCGCATAGCAACCATTGTGATATTTTGTCTCACCGGCATTCCGAGTATAAGCCCCTGCTGCTTTCTGTCCTCCGGTACAAGCCCCACACCTTTAGCGATCGCCGTGCGAAAATTCCAAGATACGGGTGCGCCTTTATAGAAAATGGTCTCCGAGCTAATCCTGTCGATTCCCAGCAGCGCCCGCGCGAGCTCTGTTCTGCCGGCGCCAACCAGCCCCGAAATGCCCAGCACCTCGCCCTTCCTGACCTTCATGCTCACGTTCTTCACCGCGCTTCCGCAGGTGATGTCCTTTGCTTCGAGAATGATCTCCTCCGAAACGGGAAATTGATGTTTGATATATTCATTGCCCAGCCGTCTTCCGACCATCATACCGATAAGGCTCTCTCTGGTCACTTCCGATATGGGCAGCGTTTTGATATGCTGCCCGTCGCGCAGAACCGTCACATTGTCCGCCAAACCGAATATCTCATCCATCCTGTGGGAAATGTAGATGACCGTATAATTCTTTGCCCTGAGGCTGCGTACTGTTTCAAAAAGCACATTGAGCTCCCGGTCCGTTAACGTGGCTGACGGCTCGTCCATGATAATGACTTTTGCGTCCTTGGATATCGCTTTGCATATTTCAACAATCTGCTTCTTGGCCACCGACAGTGTACCGGTAACAGCTTCGACATCCAGATCGATACCCAGATTGTCCACCATCTCCTTCGCGCGTTTCCGCATGGCATCCCAATCCACCAGATGAAACCGGGGTGTCAGTATCAGATTCCCAAGAAAGATATTCTCCATGACCGACAGCGTTTCCGATAGCTTGAGTTCCTGATGAATCACACTGATTCCGGCATTTTGCGCATCAACCGGCGCTTTGCAGCGCAATGGCTTGCCGTCAAACAGTATGTGCCCTTCGTCAGGCTGGTATATGCCGGACAGGATGTTGATCAATGTTGATTTCCCCGCACCGTTCTCTCCCACCAGCGCATGTACGGTTCCCTCCTGAATATCAAAGGATATCGAATCAAGCGCTTTGACACCAGGAAAGGTTTTGCTGATCCCTTCAATTCTTAAAACGCTTTTACTATCCATCCGCCTTATCCTTTCTTTCTGTTGCGCAGCACATCGAGCCCCATCGCCATAATCAGGACAATCCCCTTGAATACATCCTGAACGAAAGAATGTACATTCAGCAGCGTCATTCCGTTGAAGAGTATAACGGAGAACATAACGCCCAGGAGGACACCCATCAGCTTGCCTTTGCCGCCGGAAAAAGCCACGCCGCCGATGACGCATCCGATCATCGCTTCGAATTCATAGCCCGATCCATTACCGATACCCGCAGAATTCAGACGCGAGATGAGTATGCAGGCGCTGATCCCGGCAAACAGCCCCGCAAGCGTAAAGGCCATGATATAGGACTTCTTGGTGTTGATGCCGGAGAAATAAGCGGCCTCTTCGCCCCCGCCGATTGCATACAGGTTTCGCCCCGCTCGTGTCTTGGAAAAAAACAATGTCATCAATATATAAAGGCCGATCATAATGATCACGCTGACGGGTATGACATCAAAGAGATAACCCCGTCCTAAAATACCGATTTCGTCCGGCAACGGTGCAATCGTTCTGGTGCCGGTGATAAGCTTTGCACATCCCATGCATATGTTCTGCATGGCCAGCGTCACGATAAATGCTGGAATCCTCCACTGTGTAAAAATAAGCCCGTTAATAAAGCCGACCGCAACGCCGTGAGCAGACCGATAAGCAGCGAAAGCCAGGGGTTGATACCCGCATTTTTCATCATGAATGCGGAAACCATGCCGCTTAAACATACGTTTTGGCCCATAGACAGATCGAGCTGTCCGCAGATAAGCAATCCTGCCTGGCCAATCGCCACAATCGAAATCGTGGTGGACTGCAATAAAATATTCATCAGATTGGTCGGCCGTAAGAATTCGGGCCTGATAACCGCAAATACCAGCGATAAAAGCAGTACTGCGAACAGGACCATATAGTCTTTTGTAAAAACGGTAAACCGGCTTCTGGCGTTTGATATATCCAATCTCATCGTCGCATGCTGTTCCTTTCAAAAATTTAAGTCAATACATGATCTGCCCGCCGGACACATTGATCGCCTGTCCGGTGATGTAAGAAGAATCTTCGCTCGACAGAAATATGGCCAGCTTGGCTATATCCTCGATGGTTCCGATCCTGCCAAGAGGAATTTTGCTTTCGAAATACGGCATGACCTGATCCGGCTGCATCGATCTCTTTTTCGCATAATCCTTTATCTGGCTGTCCCACATGGGGGTATAAACAACACCGGGGCATATGGAATTAACGCGTATCGAGCTTTTTGCCAGCTCAATCGCCAGAGACTGCGTCAATCCGATGACGCCCGCCTTGCTGGCGCAATAGGCCTGATAACTGCTCGTTCCTGCTTTCCCCGATTGTGAAGATAAGTTGATAATAATGCCTGAATTCTGGGCAACCATGCGTGTTGCCGCGCTCTGCGAGCACAGGAACATGCCTTTCAGATTCACATCCAGCGTCATATCCCACGTCTTTTCATCGCATTCAAAAAACGGTACGATCTTCGATATCCCCGCGCAGTTGACCAATATATCGATTCTTCCAAACGCAGCGTCAATTTCATCAAAAGCCCGTTCCACGGAAGCCTTTCCCGTGACATCGGTGACGATCGCAAGACAGCGGTTTTTGTGAAACGCTTCAGCCTCGGCCGCCGAACGGCAGACACCTTCGCTGTTAATATCCAGAAAGGCCACATTCGCGCCTTCCTGTGCAAACGCCTTCCCGATCCCTGCACCAATTCCACTGCCGCCGCCTGTGATAACGGCTACCATACCTTCAAATTTCATTTTGCTACCTCCTCCGGATAAACCAGCACTTTCAGCGATTCCCGCGCCTTCATCAACTCAAATCCATCGATGATATTTGTAAGCTTTACAGCATGAGTAATGATGGCATCACAATCTATTTTTCCTGAATGGATCAGCGATACGGCTTTTTCCACATGCTCCTGTCTGGAGTCAGATGACCCCACAACACGCAGCTCGTTATAGTGAATATCTCTGCTATCGATAGAAAGCTGGGAATATTGCGCGGGCAGACTTGCGAAATAACAGACTGTGCCACTCTTTTTTACGTATTTTAAGGCGTCCTCCATCGCGGCGGCAGCCGGCGCACATACCATAACGATATCCGCTCCTGTTCCATCCGTGTCTTCGCGCAGGCGCTGCGCCACATCAACGGAAGATGAATCAATCAGCTCTACGCCTTTCAGCCGCTGCATCAGCGCAAGCCGCTGCTGGGATATTTCGATCACGTAGACCTTTTTGGCCCCCTCAGCCTTTGCCAATTCCGCATGGATGGCTCCGAGCGGTCCGCCGCCTATGATGGCCACCACATCGTTTTCCTTGACGCTTGATATTTCATGCGCGTTCACCGCACAGCTCAAAGGCTCGCATAACGCGTAATTTCTATATTCATCGGACGGCGGCACCTTTATAACATTGCCGTTTTCAATGGCTTTTGGCGGAATTTCAATATAATCTGCAAATGCGCCATCGTAGTAACTGCTGATTGGCGTCGTATCGATACAAAGATTCCCCAGCCCCGCTTTGCAATAGTTGCATACGCCGCAGGATATCGTTGTCGCCAGCGTGACGTATTCGCCCGGCGAAAATCCGCTCACATCTTCTCCGACATGGACAATGCTGCCCACCATTTCATGACCGATTATCTTAGGCGGGATTATTTTAGGACTCCCCATCATATAAGTCTTGAGATCCGTTCCGCAAATTGCACAACAAAGAACTTTAACAATCATGTTGTTCGGTTTGTTTGTCGGGCGGGCGACTTCTTCGACCCTGATGTCGTTCTTTCCGTAATATACTGCTGCTTTCATCGTTGTAACCTTTCAAATGTTCTGATCTCTACCGACAATTTTCTTACTTTCTTTGTAGAGTGCTTTGTATGCTTCGTATTTTTTGTTGTATACCTCCACATGAGATGTATTGGGGCTATAGATCTTTTTTCCATCCTCCATGCTTTTGACAGCTTCCTGATAGCTTGAGAATCTTCCAAGGCTTACAAGGGACAAAATAGCACCGCCCCGCGTACCCGCCTCCCTGTTGGACGGAACACATATCTCTTTCCCAAAAACATCAGCCCGAATCTGCATCCAGATATCCGAACTTGTTCCGCCGCCAACAGTGATGATCTCCTGGATGGGTATCCCCAGCTTTTCAATACACTCAATATTCTGGCGCATTTCCAGCGCCTCTCCCTCCAGAAAGGCCCGGTACAGATCCCCGCGGGTCGTGTCGAAGGTCAGTCCGGAAATGACTCCTCTCGAGTCCCGATCCAGATAAGGTGTCCCTGTTATCGTAAAATGAGGCATGACTAATAAGCCGGTGGGTTCTGAACCCGCCTCGCGGTCCAGCAGCGCATACGCGTGCTGATCGTTTAAGTCTTTTGCGAGCTGATTTTTAAACCAGCGGAGAAGATTTCCTCCGGAGAAATTATACAGATATGTCGCAAACGAATGATTCAGTGCACAAGGCATCACATTGAATTTGGACTCTAAGAAGTTACCCCGTTTTTGCTCCTTATCGAATATAACGGTCATGTTATCCACGGAGCCCAGCCCATTCATGATCTGGCCCGATTCCAGTGCGCCCGCGCCGAGCGCCGCTATGCTCTGGTCGTGTCCGCCAATGATCAGTTTTGTCCTTCCGTTAAGGTGCAAGCTGCTTGCCAGCACCTCAGACAGATAACCCGTGACCGAACCGCTCAAGACAACGGAAGGAAAGCACGCTGCGGTTATGCCCGTATAATCGATACCTGGCTGCCACCATTCATTGTCGTTGATGTCAAACATGCCCGATCGTGCCGCCAAGGACCTGTCCGTCACATGTTCGCCGCCCAGCAAATGCAGCACATAATCCGCGATAAAGTAGATTTGCTTTAAACTGCCGAGAAAACCGTTTCTGCCCAGCCATTTGAGCTTATACATGGTTAGCATCGGATGGGGAATCTCCCCCGTTGCGGCAAACGACAGGCGCTCGTCGCAGATATTGGAGAACTCGTCACACTCGCTGCTTCCGCGCTGATCCATATAAAGGAGGGCATCACATATGGGTTCTGCTCTGTGATCGAGCAGGACGACCGACTCACCAAAGGAGGTTGCGCAGACGGCATCCAAACTCTTTATCCCATTTTCCTGAACAATATCATGCAGTACGGACAGAGCTGCATCTTTAATGTCGCTGACCCGAAGCTCGAACCAGCCCTCCTGCGGAGAAAAGATGCTGTACGGTCTTGTGCTGCTGCCCAGCACAAGACCGTTTTCATCATAAGCGACTGCCTTGATGCCCGTCGTACCAATGTCCAGCCCGATAATCGTCACTTATGTCACTCCGTTCCAATGTATTTGTATCCGGCTTACAGTTTCGGCCCCACAGTCAAAAGCCCCTTAATGACCGTGCTTCCATAGTTAAGCACCTGATATTTCGTGCTGGCAGGAATCAAAATCGATTCTTCATTCTGTATCAGGAAAGTGTCCCGGGTGTCCGGTGTAAAAACGGTAATGGGGCCTTCCAGACAATAGATCATGCTGTCGCTGCCATGCTCAAGTATGTCGGAGGCACGCGGCCCGTATCCCCCCGAGGGCATTATGATTTCCGCCATGTGTCCGAAATCTGTGCTGATGAAAAAATTTATCGAAACAGGGTGGTCCTCGCCATGAATGGTGCGCAGGACGTCATCTCTCTTGATCACAAACAATTCGCCGGATTCACGCGCGGCATGAGGGTCTACAGGCCAGCTGCCCAATTTATTCAGACTCATATTATTTCCCCCTATTTATCGGATTTTAATAGTTTCATTTTTTTGTAATACCCGTCCGGCGGTCCGTTCTCATCCCAGATCGAGGGAACGATGACACAGAGTATGACAGCTTCCTCGTTCGTAAAGTTATAGGCCTTGTGCGCACACCCCTTGGGAAGCAGCGCCGCTTCTCCCTGTTTTGCCTCGACAACCTGTCCGATGTCGGGATTGAGCACTGTCACCGTCCCTTTGAGAATATAGTAAAATTCATCGCCCGCATGAACATCGACAGGCACAAAATGGCTGCCCGGCGCCAATTGATAAACGCCAACGTTGAGTTCATCCGTGCTGCAGTACATCCAGTTCAGATCGCTCTGGTGGGGCAGCTCAGGTGTGTACAGATAATAGAACAGGTTGCTCTTGTTCATGATGATGGGCTTTTTCGGTTCACCTGCTTTAAACGGGAAATTGCCCAGATAGTCCATTGTGTTCGCCATACAATTACCTCCTGATGTTATTTTTATAGATGTCGGGCACTGGCAATGGCACCCTTATACAACTTACACGAGTTCAACTTTGGTTTTCTTTTTTATTTCAGCCACAGCGTCTTCCGGCGCATTCTTGTCGGTAATCAACATGTCAACGTCACTCCAGTCGGCATATTGAATAATTGCATTTGAGGAGAATTTTGAACTGTCGGCAAGAACGATTTTCAGATTGCAATTTGACAGCACGGTCTTCTTAACGTCCGCATCCGCAAAGGATTTCACACAAGGCCCGGAATGGGACTGAAATCCGCTCGTTCCCAAAAAGGCCACATCCATATTGAGCGTGCTTAATGCGTATTTTGCCCAGAACCCATCGGTAGACAAGCTGCTCGAATTGACCTCGCCGCCAAGAAAATATAAATGTTTGAACTTTTTATTAAGGCGGTCAACCGACAAAAAAGAATTTGTGACAATCGCCATGTTTTCGCGGTCGTTGAGGTTGCTGTCAATGCTCATCATGTGAGCCAGCTGTAACAGTGTGCTGCCCGAATCGATATATATCACGTTTTTTCCCGCGATGCATTCAATGGCTCTGAGCGCAATCCTGTTTTTTGCTTCTATGTTTTCTTGTGATCTGGTATCCAGAGGTGTTTCTATAAGCTCATTGAGGCTCACCGCGCCGCCAAATTCCTTTTGAACACGGCCTTGCTCGCTTAAAAACCGGAGGTCCTTGCGGATTGTCTCGGTAGAAACGCCGAATAATTTCGCAACTTCAGCTACCTTTACACTCCCGCTGGTGTTGATGATGCTTATCAGCTTATTTCGCCGTTCAGATGCTATCAGGGACATATCTTTGCGCCTCCTTGATAAAATTGATTTTCTTTATCCTTGTGCATATTATCACATACATCAAAAATACGCAAGCCTTTTTCTTTGACTTATTTGTTTTAATTGCTTTTTGTTTGTTTTTTATTGATATTTTACAGTTTTAATTTGGTTTTAGATGGCAATTTTAATTTATATTACATCATATAGATTTAACAGGTAGTAAAATGCGAATGTGAAAACCTTTTCATCCGCTTCAGGTGCACCGAAAGGTGAAAAGATGGACACAGCGCGGGATGGGCAAGCAACCATATCAGCGAACAGGCTTTTCATCGTATCTGCTCTTCATCCTGTTGTGGCTTTGTTAGAAGGATGGTTATCAGATGATTTGAGAACAGTTATTATCTTTGGCTTAATATTTCGTTTCTGTTGCTCAAATACTTGTTGTTCTTATCCGATTAACAATAGAACATAAAGACCGAGAAAACGTCGGTTTTACCGACATTTTGGCATTGCCAAGATAAACAAAAGCCCGGCTGGATATCATCCAACCGAGCATTGCTCGTGGTCGGGGTGACAGGATTTGAACCTGCGACCTTTTAGTCCCGAACCAAACGCGCTACCAAACTGCGCTACACCCCGAATATGGAGCCAATGAGCGGATTCGAACCGCTGACCTGCTCATTACGAATGAGCCGCTCTGCCAGCTGAGCTACATTGGCATACTTGCTTCCTAAACTGCCGACAGTATGTGATTATACCATAAGAGTTCCGGCGTGCCAATATATTTTTTTAAAATATTCTCGGCAATCTGATACCATATTTTATTGCGTGCATAAAACGAACATACCTTGCTGCCGCGCCTATAAATGAGCAAAAAATAAAGGCCTTCCGGTATCCGGAAGGCCCTGTATCCGATTATAATTTATCTTCGTACTTTTCCACTTTGGATGAATTCGTCCATTCGTCAATAATGGTCTGCCAGGCTTCATCCTGCATTGTGGCCAGCAGCGTATCATGAATCTCCTGCTTCACATTGTCATATGCAATAGCGCCTGCAGGCACATCGCCGGTATACTGGATGATATGATAGCCATAGTCGGTCGGGACCAATTCGCTAACATCGCCGATCGCTTTGAGATTCATTGCAGCGGTCGTGAAGGGCTCCACAAACGTTGTTCCACCCGCCACCACGGAATAGCCGGTCTCCGGCATGCCCGTATCGTCATTGTAGGTGGTGATGGCGTCTGCAAACGAAACGCTGCCGGATTTGATCTTATCGAGCACATCGTCGGCTTCTGCCTTAATATCGGCCCGTGCTTTTTCCAGCAGATAATCGGCCTGAACATCGTTGCCCGCATCTCTGAGCGTTTTAATAGCGCTCGACCATTCATCGTCGATTTTAATCAGCACCTGAAGCACCTGACGCACGCCGGCCGGTACATAGTATACCGTCGTGCCGCCCGCGACGCTGTTCTCATAGGTAGACGGATCCGCATCCATCGATTCCTGGTCCTTCGCTACGCTTTCATCGTACTTTGCCTGTACCTCTTCCTCGGTCGGCTTGATATCGCCCACGAGCGCGGCCTTCGCCGCATCCTCGGCAACTGTCAGTTTATAATAATCAACGAACGCCTGTTTTGTATCATAGCCCATCGCCTTTAGAATCTGCTCTTCATAAGGTGCTTTGGCTTCCTGATACTGTTCGTCGGTATAGCCCTCTCCCAGATCCGCCTGAATTTGTGAACCGTAATAGCTGTCGATGTTGGAATCAAGATAATCCTGAGCATCCTTCTCAGCCTCGGCAACCTGCTCGTCCGTCAAATCCATATAGCCGTTCTCCGTCAGCTTTTGAGTCATGATCTTCTCATTAATCAGTGATTCCATAATCATGTCTTTCAAATAGCCGCCGTTGGTTTCATCGTCTTCGGATATGCCGTATGATGCGCAAGCGTTGGCGTATATGGCATAGAATTGATCGTAGTAAATCGGTTCTCCGTTGACCTCAGCCACGATAACCTGCTCAGATGCCGTCGCTTCGGGTGGAGCGCTCGCTGTTGCCGTCTCTTCAGATTCTTTGACCGCACAGGCACCCAGCAGCATCATTACTGCGATCATAACGCCCAGTATGGCTGCAACTCTCTTGTTCAATGGTTTATCCTCCAGTTGGTTATTCGCCTTATTGTTTCATATTCTTTTGACAATAACAATACATCGATATGAACAAATTGTAAATATGCGTTCTTAGCCCCTTTTTTGGCGTATTGCAGTTTAATTGCGTTGGTTATCTTCACCATTTTCTGTTATAATGAATAATAAGATTACTATGAAAGGTATATCCGAATTGGAGTCTTTTTTTTCAAAGGTCATCAAAAGCATCACGGACTTTTTCGATAATATCGGCGATTATGCGGACGATGCGCTGGTCGGCATTATCAAAATAGTCGGCATTATTATCATTGCGCGTATCATCGTCTCTCTTGCGAGACGGGTCACGCGCCGTATTGTTAAAAGCCGGGTCAACCGCAAGCCGCATTCCACACTTGCGAAAAAAGGTGAGACCATACAAACCGTCACGGATTCCATTGTCAAATACGCGATCTACTTTTTGGCCGTTATGGGCATACTCGGTGTGCTGGGGCTCGGTTACGCCGTCAGTTCAATGCTGGCTGCCGCGGGTATCGGCGGTATCGTGATCGCGCTGGGGGCGCAAAGCCTTGTGAAAGACGTCGTATCGGGCATGTTCATGCTGTTCGAAAACCAGCTTACGGTTGGTGAATATATTCAGATCGGCGAGGATGAAGGCACGGTGGATTCCGTCACACTGCGCACCACCACGATCATCAAGTTTACGGGCGAAGCCGTCACCATCCCCAACGGCAGCATCGGCACCGTCGTCAATTACTCACGCGGCGGGCATCTCGCCATCATCGATATGCCCATCACATATGATACCGATATCGAAAAAGCAGGCGAAATTATGCGCAGTTCAGCTCTTGATTATATGGCTGGTCATGATAATATACTTGAAGAGCCCCGTGTTCTCGGTATAATAGAATTTGGTGATTCTCAAATGGTGATTCGGATGGTTATGCGCGTGAAGCCGCTCACGCATTGGGAAACGGAGCGCGATCTGCGCAGGGCAGTCAAAGAGTCTTTTGACAAAAACGGCGTGGCCGTCCCCTATCCGCACCGGGTGGTCATAAACGGCTAAACGGAGGGCTTTGGTGGATTATCAGTTGTCTGATGTGATACAAATGAAAAAGGCGCACCCTTGCGGCGAAAACAAATGGCGCATCATCCGTGTGGGAATGGATGTCAAAATAAAATGCCTCGGATGCGGGCATATCGTTATGCTGCCGCACGAGGTGTTTGTCAAACGAATGAAAAGGATATTGCCGGATGAGAAATGACGACTTACGGGACGAGCAAATCAATTCCCGCATGAAACGCAAAGCAGATACAAGAAAAAATGAAACTCGAGGCTGGATAATTTCTCTCGCTTTCGCCTTGTCCATCGCGCTGCTGCTGCGGCTTTTTGTCTTTGAATTCATCAGCGTCTCGGGCCCGTCCATGCAGCCTACGCTCTATTCCAATGAATATGTGTTTATGGAAAAGGTCACGTACTGGTTCAGAGAGCCCGAATTTGGCGATGTGGTCATCTGCAAATTCCCCGACAGCACCGCCACATACGTGAAGCGTGTGATCGGTGTGGGCGGGGATCAGCTGGAAGTCAGAGACGGCACACTCTATATCAACGGTACGCCCGATACCACATATTTTTCGGGCTATATAGAAGACGCGTTGCCTCCGACGGTGGTGCCGGACGACTGTGTTTTCGTCATGGGAGACAACCGGAACCAGTCGATGGACTCGCGTTTTGATACGATAGGGCCGCTTAAAGACGATATGGTGCTTGGCAAAGCGCTGTTTATCATCTGGCCTCCGAATCAAATAAGAGGATTGTAAACAGTTAATACAACGGTGGTGGAATTTGATCTTTTTTGAGGGGTTACAGTATGTTTATGAGCCAGAGCAGTTTTACAGACGACGATCATGCCGCCACACGCACAGAACTCAAAGCCGAAGCCAGACGCAGTGAAAAGCGCGGCTGGGCCATCTCCATGGCCATTGCCGTCACCGTTGCGGTGCTGTTGCGGCTTTTTGTTTTCGAGTTTGTCTGCATCAGCCAGTCGTCCATGGAGCCGACGCTCTATTCAAACAACTATGTATTTATGGAACGCGTGACATATTGGTTTTCGCAGCCTGACTTTGGCGATGTGGTAATCTGCCAGTTCCCGGACAGCAGCGCCACATATGTGAAACGCGTCATCGGCGTGGCGGGCGATACGCTCGAAATCAAAGACGGCGTTCTCTATATTAACGGACAAGCCGACAGAACCTACTTTTCAGACGATACACAAAACACACTGCCCAAAACTGTGGTGCCCGAAGGCTGCGTCTATGTACTGGGCGACAACCGCAACGTATCCGTGGATTCACGCGCTGTCGGCCCGCTCAAGCTATCGATGATACTCGGCAAGGCACTTTTCGTGATCTGGCCCCTCGATAAGGTCCACGGCCTCTGAGCTAACGCTCTTTTTCCCCGAGCAACCGGAGTGGCTCACTCTTTAAGTTGCCGCGCATATTCACGAGCGCAATCACAAATGCCGCGGGAATCACCCATAAACCGGCCCACGCGTTGCCAAGGCTGTGGTCTATGCTGACCGTAAACTCTTCCGTCTCGGTGTCGGCGTTGACCCAGTCGCTGTACATCGTGTCGTAAGCCTGCTCAGTGTGTGCCGCCGTGACCTGCTGCGCTGCATAACCGGTAAGATAATAGCTGATTGCGCTGCCAATCACGCAGGCGGGAATCACGATCACGAGTATGCCGGTCAGCAGCGACGCGGTGCACTTATTTCTGCTCATGCCGAGCGAGCGCTCAATCGCCGTCCTCTTGCGCTGCTTCGTGATGAGCAAATGACAGAACAGAATTAAGATCAATAGCGTGATCACCGTACCGGCAGCCAGCAGCACGCTCGCTGTGTTCATTATATCGTCGAGACCGGCTTTAATCTTGGTATAGCCCTTGTCGTAAAAATTGATCTCAAGCGTGGAGATGCCCTGTTTCTCCCATGCTGCCGTGAATTCGTCAATACTGCCGTTGGGAATCTGAAATGAAGTCGAGTACCCCATCATGGGGCCTATAGCGGTAATATTATTCTCGTCGCTGTTTTTAACGGACGCGGCCGGTATCACCACTTCATTTCTCGCTATATCGTAATCCGATATTTCCGAAGAAGCACCCTTGAATGTCTGATAGATGCCGACGATTTTATACGCGCTGTCCTCAAAAACCGGGTAAATCTCGCCCTTGGCGTTTAATAAACCGCCTCCTATGCTTTGCGCCGGCGGCCACATATAATCCGCCACATACAGCGGCAGCTGCAAGCTGCCGCCCACGCTCAGATGGTTGTTAGCCGCGAAATCTTGTTCGACCAAACATACTTTCTCGCCGTTGTCATATTCCTCTTGTTTGATATCCCGCCCCTCAGCGACCCACGCGTCGCCTTTATAAAAGGGCATGAGCAGCTTTGTGCCTTGCGTCGGCACCACCGGGACCGTATATTTTGTCCACTGCACACTGCCAATCAGGTTCAGCCAAGCCTGGCCTCGCGGCGTATCGTAAAAGCCTTCGGTCACCTCATCCCAATTGTCGTCATAAGAATCCCATGCTGTCACAGGGTCTGTGATCGGGTCGCCGTTTTTGTCCTGCTGCGTTGTGCAGACGCTTGATATCGGCATTAACAAATACCCATCCTCAAAATCCGGATGGTTATCCTGCATTAAAGATATGATGTAGGTTTTGTCCGCATAGAACTTTTCGGGCTTGTCATTATAATGATCGCAAAACCAGATTTCGTCGATATACTCCTTCCAATCACCGCTGAGTATCTTTTTCACCTTCATGCATACTGGCTCGCCGGTCACACTGTCCTCGCGCGGCTGCAATTCGGCAATCATATACCATGTATCAAAAGCCGATTCCCATTGGGGATCCGGGCTCATCACAAAGCCCGGCATGTACGCACCGTAGCAAGGCCTTTTTTCGGGCTTTAAAACATAATCAGCGCCTGCGAAATCCAATACGGAGAGGGGAATTATGCCGTCGTAAACCGGCGCTTGACGATAGGTGTAACTTTTTGTAAAGGCATCCCAGCTGCGCCATGTCCATAGGCTGGTTCCCTTTTGCTCCACCGTGCCAATCGTCATGTAGGCCTTGTCGATGCGGTCAATGTTGTCCCTCGCGCCTGACCACAGTTGAAACCCCAGCATGGAAAAAGTGACGGCAAGTATCAGCAGTACCAAAAAGGCCAGCGTTTTCACCGGCGTGCGCATAAGCTGCCGTAAGCTGTTTCGAATGATCAAGAATGACCTCCTCTTAGCCTGTTTTACCGCTCTTTCTCTCCGAGCAGCCTTAGTGGCTCGCTTTTTAAATTGCCTCGAATATTCACGAACGCAATGCCAAGCGCCGCGGGAATCACCCATAAACCAACCCATGCGTTGTTCAGGCTGTTGTCCATACTGACCGTAAACGCTTCTGTCTCGGTGTCGGCGCTCACCCAGTCGCTGTATGTCGTGTCGTAAGCCTGCTCGTTGTGCACCGCCGTCACCTGCTGCGCCGCATAGCCCGTCAGATAATAGCTGATTGCGCTGCCGATCACGCAGGCGGGAATCACGATCACGAGTATGCCGGCCAGCAGCGAGGCGATGCACTTATTTCTGCTCATGCCGAGCGAGCGCTCAATCGCCGTCCTCTTGCGCTGCTTCGTGATGAGCAAATGACAGAACAGTATCAATATCAGCAGCGTAATCACCGTTCCGGCAATCAGCAGCACGCTGGCCGTGTTCATCATATCGTCGAGCCCGGCTTTGATTTTGGTATACCCCTTGTCAAAGAATTTGATGTCGAGCGAGGGGATGCCCTGTTTCTCCCATGCCGCCGTGAATTCGTCAATACTTCCGTTGGGTATCTGAAAAGAGGTTGAGTAGCCCGTCATGGGGCCGATGCCGGTTAAATTGTTCTCGTCGCTGTTTTTCACGGACGCAGACGGAATCACAATCGTGTTCTCCGCCAAATCATAATCCGATGTTTCAGTGAACGATTTGATCAATGGCTGATAGACGCCGACGATCGTATACGTGCTGTCTTCAAAAACCGGGTATATCTCGCCCTTGGCGTTTAATAATATGCTGGATGTCAAATACCACGAGGGGCTCCGGTAATCCGCAATGTAGAGCGGTAAACGCAAACTGCCGCCCACGGTCAGATGATTATTTGCGGCGAATTCTTTGGGGACCAAACAGACCTTATCGCCTTTTTCATATTCTTCACGGCTGATATCTCTCCCTTCAATGATTGTTGCATCGCCGTCGTAAAAGGGCATGATGAGCTTTGTGCTTTGGGTCGGAAGCACCGGGACGGTGTATTTTCTCCATTCCACGCTTTCAACCAGATTCAACCAGGCTTTTCCCCGCGGTGTATCGTAAAAACCCTCGGTCACCTCATCCCAGTCATCTTCATGAGATTCCCACGCTGTCACCGTGTCTTTGACCAGTTGACCGTTGCTATCCCGCTGGGTGGTGCTAATTGCGGGGGCGGGCATAAACAGCATGTACCCTTCCTCGAAGTCAGGATGGTAGTCCTGCTGCAATGATACGATATAGGTTTTGTCCGCATAGAGTTGTACAGGCTTATCGTTCCAGTGGTCGCAGAACCAAACCTCCTCGACAAAGTCGTCCAAATCACCGCAGAGCACACGTTTCACATCCATGCAGACCGGCTTGTCGGTGATACAGTCTTCGCGCGGCTGCAATTCGGCAATCAAAAACCAGTCGTCATAATACAATTCCCAATTGGGCTCTGAGCTCATTACAAAGCCTTCTAAGTACGCACCGTAAACAGGCCTTTTCTCAGCCTTGACGATATAACCGGCACCCTCAAAATCCAGCACGGAGTCGGGAACGATGCCGCCATAGCCCTGATATGAATAATAAGTATAACTTTGTGTTTCGGCGTTCCAGCTTCGATCTATGTTCACACTGTTTGCCATTTGCTCGACCGTGCCGATGGTCATGTAGGCTTTATCGATACGGTCAATGTTGTCCCGCGCGCCCGCCCAGAGCTGAAACCCCAGCATGGAAAAAGTGACGGCGAGAATCAGCAGCACCAAAAAAGCCAGCGTTTTCACCGGTGTGCGCCCTAGCTGCCTTAAGCTGTTTCGAATAACCATGCCCAATCTCCTTTCAGCCCATCAGGCTCGCTACCGTTCCTTCTCTCCCAGAAGCCGGAGCGGCTCGCTTTTTAAGTTGCCGCGTATATTCGCAAACGCAATGCCAAGCGCAGCGGGAATCACCCATAAGCCGACCCAGGCGTTTCCCAGGCTGCCTTCCATACCGATTGTCAATGCCTCCGCTTCGGGATTCTCACTGTTCACCCAGTCGCTGTACATCGTATCATAGGCCTGTGCGTTATGTGCCACCGTCATTCTTTCCGCCGCGTACCCTGACAGCCAGAAGCTCAATGCGCTGCCGATCAGGCAGGCGGGAATCACGATGACGAGTATACCTGTCAGCAGCGATGTGATGCATGCCTTTTTGCTCATGCCGAGCGAGCGCTCAATGGCCGTTCGCTTTCGCTGTTTGGTGATGAGCAAATGACAGAACAGTATGATGATAAGCAGCGTGATGATCGATCCGGCGATCAGCAGCACACTGGCTGTGTTCATCATGTCATCCAGCCCAGCTTTAATTTTTGTATATCCCTTGTCGTAAAAATTGATTTGCAACGCGGGAATGCCCTTTTTTCCCCATGCCGCCATGAACTCATCAATTTTGCCGTTGGGTATCTGAAAAGACGTGGTGCTGCCCCTCATGGGGCCCACACTGATGATATTGTTTTCGTCGCTGTTTTTCACAGAGGTGGTTGGTATCACCACCGTATTTTCCGACAAGTCATATTCTGTTACCTCACTAAACGAGGCCTTCAATGTCTCATAGATGCCAACAATTTTATACGCACTGTCCTCAAAAACCGGGTACACCTCGCCCTTGGCGTTCAATAACGTGGCGCCAAACAGCATGTCCCCCCACTGCGCGTTGTTATAATTCGCAAAATACAGCGGCAGCTGCAAACGGCCGCCCACGCTCAGGTTGTTATTCGCGGCGAAATTTTTTTCAACCAGACACACCTTTTCGCCGCTGTCATACTCCTCCTTGCTGATGTCGCGCCCCTGCGTAATCCACGCGTCGCCCTCATAAAATGGCATGAGCAACTTTGTGCATTGGGTGGGAATCACCGGAACCGTGTATTTCTCATATTTTTTGCTCTCAATCAGGTTCAGCCACGCCTTTCCTCTCGGCGTTTCGTAAAAGCCCTCGGTCACCTCATCCCAGTCATCTTCATGAGACTCCCACGCTGTCACCCGGTCTGTGATCGGCTTTCCGCTTTCATCCAGCTGATTTGAGCTAACACCGTCACCCGGCATAAACAAATATCCTTGTTCAAACGGCGTCCAGTCCTGCCACAACGACATGATATAGGTTTTATCCGCGTAAAACTTGATCGGCGTTTCACTGGAGCGGTCGCTGAACCATATCTCATCGACATAATCCTTCCAATCTCCGGCGAGCTTCTTTTTCACCTTCATGCAAAACGGCTCGCTGGTCACGCTGTCTTCTAGAGGCTGCAATTCGGCTATCAGAAAAAAGTTATCAAAATTAGATTCCCAGTACGGATCCGTGCTCATTACAAAGCCCGGTACGTACGCGCCGTAGCACACCCTTTTTTCGGGCTTCACAATATAGCCCGCCCCTTCAAAATCCAACACGGATACGGGAATCATGCCGTCACGCTTCTGGACAGAATAATACTTGTATTCTTTTTTATCCGCGTCCCATAGTTCCCGCAACTCGACACCGGTTCCCAGTTGATCGACCGTGCCGATGGTCATATAGGCTTTGTCGATTCGGTCAATATTGTCCCGCGCGCCCGACCAGAGCTGGAACCCCAGCATAGAAAACGTCACCGCGAGAATCAGCAGCATCAAAAAGGCCAATGTCTTGACTGGCGTGCGCATAAGCTGCTTCAAGCTGTTCTTCATCACCATACCGTGCTCTCCTTTTGCCCTATCAGGTTCGCTACCTCTCTTTTTCCCCCAGCAGCCGCAGCGGCTCGCTTTTTAAGTTGCTGCGTATGTTCACGAGCGCGATGCCAAGCGCCGCGGGAATCACCCATAAACCAGCCCATATGTTATTTAGATTATTGTCCATCCCGACCGCAAACTCCTCCGTTTCGGGGTTACTGCTGTTCACCCAGTCGCTGTACATCGTGTCGTAAGCCTGCTCATTGTGCGCCGCCGTCACCTGCTGTGCCGCATAGCCTGTGAGATAACAGCTTATCACGCTGCCGATTACGCAGGCGGGAATCACGATCACGAGTATACCCGTCAGCAGCGACGCGATGCAGCTCTTCTTGCTCATGCCGAGCGAGCGTTCAATAGCCGTCCTTTTGCGCTGCTTTGTGATAAGCAAGTGACAGAACAGAATTAAGATGAGCAGCGTAATCACCGTTCCGGCAATCACCAGCACGCTGGCCGTGTTCATTATGTCATCAAGCCCAGCCTTGATTTTGGTATAGCCGTGGTCATAAAAATTGATTTCGAGCGTGTCAATGCCCTGCTTCTCCCACGCCGCCATAAACTCATCAATTTGGCCGTTGGGTATCTGAAAAGAGGTGGTATAGCCCATCATGGGCCCCATACCGGCGATGTTGTTATCGTCGCTGTTTTTCACGGACGCGGACGGAATCACCACTGTGTTCGCCGGTATGTCATAATCCGATGTTTCAGTAATCTCTTTGATTAATGTCTGATAGATGCCGACAATCGTATATGCGCTGTCTTCAAAAACCGGGTATATCTCGCCCTTGGCGTTTAATAATTCTTGGTACGCGACAAACCATGGTGGTATCCAATAATTCGAAATATACAGCGGAAGCTGCAAGCTGTCGCCCACGGTCAGGTTGTTATTGGCCGCGAAATTTCTCTCGACCAGACACACCTTTTCGCCGTTTTCATACTCCTCGCGGCTGATGTCTCGCCCGTCTATGATCCACACGTCGCCGTCGTAGAAGGGCATCAGCAGCTTTGTATTTTGGGTCGGCATCACCGGAATCGTGAATTTTCTCCATTCAACACTGTCAATCAGGTTCAGCCAGGCCTGGCCTCGCGGGGTGTCGTAAAAGCCTTCGGTCACCTCGTCCCAAGCATCTTCCCACGAATCCATGTTTGTGACCGGGTCTGTGATCCGCTTTCCGTTGCTATCGCGCTGGTTTGTGCTGACACTGTACGCCGGCTCAAAGAGCAAATATCCCTCATCGAAATCAAGGTGAGAATCCTGAGCCAACGATACAACATAGGTTTTATCTGCATAGAGCTGTATCGGCGTATCATTATTGTGGTCACAGAACCATATCTCATCAACATAGTCTTTTAAAGCCCCGCACAGCATTCTCTTCACCTTCATGTGAACAGGCTTATCGGTCACGCAGTCCTCAAACGGCTGCAGTTCGGCAATCAGAAAAATGTCATCATAAAGGTATTCCCAGTTGGGATCCGCGCTCATCACAAAGCCCGGCATATACGCGCCGTAAACAGGCCTTTTTTCGGGCCTTAAAATATAATCGGCACCCTCAAAATCCAGCATAGATACGGAAATCATGCCGTCATAGCCCGGAGCCACAAAATATGTGTAGCTATTTCTGTCGGCTAACCACATTTTCTCCGTCGATACACTGCTCGCTTTTTGCTCCACCGTGCCAATCGTCATGTAAGCTTTGTCAATCCGGTCAATGTTGTCCCGCGCGCCCGTCCAGAGCTGAAACCCCAGCATAAAGAAGGTGACGGCGAGACTCAGCAGCACCAAAAAGGCCAGCGTTTTCACCGGCGTGCGCATAAGCTGCCGCAGGCTATTGGTCACAACCATTCTGCTTCTCGTTCTCCTTTTCGCTCAATGCACCGTCGTTCATCACATAAACCGTGTCTGCCTGCGACGCCACATAGTCGTTATGCGTCACCACTATGGCCGTATAGCCATGATCATGAGCGAGCGTTTGAATCAGCGCCACCACCATGCGTTCATTGGCGGTATCAAGGTTGCCCGTCGGCTCATCCGCGAGCAGTATCTTGCCGCCTGCGGCCAGCGCGCGCGCAATCGCAATGCGCTGCTGCTCGCCGCCGCTCATCATCTGGGGAAACTTTTTGTAAGCGCCCTCTTCAAGCCCCACTTCTGCGAACAGCTTTTTGGCCGTCTGCATCGCGTCATGCCTGCTCTTGCCCTGCATCTGTATCGGGTACATCACGTTTTCGAGCGTCGTGAGCAGCGGAAACAGATTGTACGACTGGTAAATCACCGAGGCGGTATCCCGACGGTAGCGGTTTCTGTCTATGGCGGTCAGCGCTTTGCCGTCGTAATAAATCTGCCCGTCCGTGGGATTATCGAGCCCCGCCAGCAGCGATAAGAGCGTGCTCTTCCCGCTGCCTGACCGTCCGACAATCGCATACATCTTCCCCGCTGCAAACGTGCACGACACGTTCTTCACGGCTTCCACCCGCTGGTATTTGCTTATGTATGTATAGCTCACATTCTCTGCATTTAAAATCGCGTTCATTTTCTTATTCCTCCGTTTTTCCTAAACCCGTCATCAAATTGATGCCGCTTAACTGAACCGAAGCCACCCCGATGCCGATTAAAAAGCTCGCAAAGAACAGCATCGCCATCAGCGGCGTATCTGTGTTCGCAAAGCCGATCAGCAGCGCGGACACCGCAAGCCCCAGCAGTGACCCTGCAAGGCTCAGCACGGCGAATTCAATCATCATGATCGTGATGCAGACCAGGCGCTTGACACCTAAAGACCGCATGAGCACAATATCTCTGCGTCTGCTCTGCATTAAGAGATACGATATTGCGTATCCGGCCAGCGCGACAACAGCAAATACAATCGGCAAAAACGTATACAGGCCGGCCAGATTATTTTTGAGGCTTTCTGCTGTTTTAATAAACGTCTCATCTCGCACACGCACCGATTCACCCTTCGGGGAATCATTCGCCGTCGGCATAGCGGGCATCCAACCGATGTCATCCATTTCCGCTTTAAACGCGTTGAGATTGAGCGGATCCGCCACCGTAAACGCAGCGGAATCATAATGCATATCGCGGCCGGTTTTCACGTGCAAATCCCGCGCCCAGCCAAGCGGACAAATCAGGGCTGAGTCCATTGTGCTGTACACCTCGGATGTAATGCACCCCACAATGCGCAGGCTGTTTATCCCCAAAGGCTCGGCATGAAACGCCAGGCTGTAAGAATCGTAAACACGCGTATACAGCGCAAGCTCAATGGTGTCCCCGATTTCAAGGTTGTTTTCCTGCAAAAAAGCTTCGGTTGCGAGGCACACGGCCTGATTCCCTTTCAGTACGCTTTCATCCGTCCCGTCTACGAATTCAAGCTTCTTATCCTTGTAATTCGAGATGGCCCGCCCTTCACTCACCGCCGCGATCTGTATTTCCTTGTAGGCGTCCTCTTCGTCGGGCATGGACGCAAAGTTGGCAAGGATCTGTGCCGTATAGAGCATATCCTTCACATGAGCGGAGTCTCTCGTTTTGAGCAGCCATCCCTCGTTAATCTCAATGCCCACGATTTGAGCGCCGATCAAATTGCTGATGTTGGCCGTGACAGGTATGGAGGTTGGCAGATTCGCGAGCTGCTGCTCGCTTGTTTCAATGTTGTTGACATAAACGCACACAAAAAACACGATCAAAATACAGATCGCTGCAATCAGTATGCTTTTTCTTCTATGTCGTTTCATGTTAAGAAAAGCATTTCTCCAGCAAAACATAGCCTTTGCCTTTCCGCGCCGGAGGGCGCGTGAGTATTTTGGAAACGCAATGATGAAGCAAATACAGGTTGAAGGTGCATAATTATCTATAGGTTAGGCTTATTATATCATTCGTATAAGCTAACGACAATAGCACTAATTTATACAACAATAGGAATAAGTTATGACGCAAATAAAAAACCCTTCGCATTTTCCGAAGGGCCGCATGTCAAGAATGTTATAATTGGATGGTAAAAACGGTCCTGCTGGTCAAAGTGATCTCAAGGCATTTTGCAAACGGTGCCAAGCCCTCAATTTGCTCTTTTGAAAGGCCATCGCTTGCAAACGATATTTTTCCTTCAACTGTGATGCTATTCGCGTCGGCAACGAGTTTGAGTTCGTCCTGACTTGTCACGCGTTGGCTTATGCTATCCCCATTCTGCCTTCAAACATATTTGCGCTTATTCCTGTTCGGTGAGCAGCTTTGTCTTCTCCGCGATGGCAAGTGCGTCAATCATCTCGTCCATATCGCCATCAAGAAACTGCTCAAGCTTGTAAAGCGTCAATGAGATACGGTGATCCGTCACGCGTCCCTGTGGAAAGTTGTAGGTGCGGATGCGCTCGCTTCTGTCGCCCGAGCCGATCTGGCTTTTGCGGTTTTGCGAGAGCTCCTTCTCCTGCGCCTGCTTGGCAATGTCGTAAAGGCGTGCTTTTAACACCTTCATCGCCTTTTCTTTATTTTTCAGCTGCGATTTTTCGTCCTGACATGTCACCACAAGACCGGTCGGCTCGTGCGTGATGCGCACCGCAGAGTCCGTCGTGTTGACGCTCTGACCGCCGTTGCCCGATGACCGGTAGACGTCCACGCGCAGGTCATTCGGGTTGATCTCAATGTCCACGTCTTCCGCCTCGGGCAGTACGGCCACCGTGGCTGCCGATGTATGGATGCGCCCGCCTGATTCGGTCTCGGGCACGCGCTGCACACGGTGCACGCCGCTTTCGTATTTAAGCCGCGAATACGCGCCTCTGCCGGATATCAGCAATGTCAATTCCTTCACGCCGCCGAGCTCGGTGATGTTGGAGCCCAGGCGCTCAATGCCAAAGCCCTCGCGCTCCGCAAACCGCGTGTACATGCGCCAAAGATCGCTGCCGAACAGCGCCGCTTCGTCGCCGCCTGTACCCGCTCTGATTTCGAGCACGACGTTCTTGTCGTCGTTGGGGTCTTTGGGCACCAGCAGCAGCTTCAGCTCTTCCGCCATCTTCTTTTCATTCTGCTGGCGCTCAGCGAGTTCTTCTTTCGCCATCGCCGCGATATCCTCGTCCTTGTCGAGCGCCATCAGCTTTAAGTCTTCGATCTGTGCGCGGTTATCCATGTACTCGTCGTACTTATTGACCACATCCGAAAGCGACGAATGCTCCCTCACGAGCTTCGTATAAAGCTCCTGATTTGCGATGACGTCGCCGTTCGCGAGCTCGTTCTCGAGCTCCATATATCTTTTTTTGCTTGCTTCAAGCTTGTCAAACATCTTTCACCTGTTACCTTCGGGCCGTCACGATTCTGTCGCGCCCTGCATAGTCTTTTTTACATATCACGTCTTTCCAGCCGCCGACTGTAAGCAGCCCGGTCCCATCCTTACGCTGCCCCGCACCGATTTCGAGCACGAGTGCACCGCCTTGAGCCAAATGCCGCCGCGCCTCACTTGCGATGATGCGGTAAAACGCAAGGCCGTCGTCTCCCGCGGCGAGCGCCATGCGCGGCTCATACAGCCGCACGCCGCCATCGAGCGTTTCGTATTCGCTTTCGCTCACATAAGGCGGATTGCTGATGATTATATCATATGTTTGCGTCACCTTGCTGAACATATCGCTCAAAAAAAAGCGCACATCGGCGCCGTTTTTTTTGGCATTCTGCCCGGCAATAAGCAGCGCATTTTCGCTTAAGTCGCAGGCGTGCGTCTCTATGCCAGTTTCCGTCTGCACCGCTATCGCGATACACCCGCTGCCCGTGCACAGATCGAGCGCTGTTCGGTACTCGTTGGCACGAATGAGGCGGATGGCCTCTTCCGCGACCAATTCGGTCTCCTGACGCGGTATCAGCACATCCAGGGACACGTCCAGAACGGCATGCCGGAAATAGGCGCGTCCCGTCACGTATTCCACGGGCTCACCCGCCGCGCATTTTACAGCCATGTCATTGATTTTGCGTATCGATGCCCCATCGATTTCGTTATTAAAAAGCACATCTCCAAGACCAATGCCAAGCACTTCGGCTACGATTACGCGTGCCTTCGCATCCGGCTCGCTGATTCCGGCGGTTTTGAGCCGCTCCCTGACTGATGCATATGCGTCCCTTGCCGCCGTCATGCGCTATTCCTGCACCTCAGCTGCCGGTTCGAGCGGCACTTTGGTTTCTTCGTCTTTCTTGGGCACAGGGCGGTAATAGCTCTTCACGAGCTCATCGAGTTCCTCATCGGTCACTTCGTCCTGCGCCGCTTTAAACGCAACCACCGCGACCTCCACCATAGTATCGTCCGGCGGGGCCGTGGTCAGCTTCTGCAGCATCATGCCCGGCCAGCGAATCGCGCGGAAAAAGAGCGAATCTCCCTTGGCCGCAAATTTTAAGAACTCATACGACACACCTGCGACAACGGGCAGCATCAGCAGCCTCAGGCCGATGCGCTCAAACCACGACGGGCTCCAGCCCAGCAGCGAGAACAGCAGTATTGAAATCACCATCACGAGCAGCAGATAGCTCGTTCCGCAACGCGGATGCAGCGTTTTGTATTTTTGAATATTCTCCACGGTTAACGGCTCTTCATGCTCATAGCAGTTGATCGTTTTGTGCTCGGCGCCGTGGTATTTAAACACGCGCTTGATTTCCTTCACTAGCGACACGAGCATCACATACCCGAAGAACAGCAGCAGCCTGATGCCGCCTTCAATGAGGTTCATCAGCACATGCGATGCAATAAGCGGCCGCAGCAGGTTGGCGAGCACCGTCGGCAGTATGAAGAATATTCCTACGGCCAAACCGATTGACAGTATTACGGCAAACACCATCGCCACGTCCATCGCGTCCTTGCCCGTCTTCTTCGCGACGAATTTTTCAAACTTTGAAGGCTCAATGTCCTCGGTTGTGTCGTCAAACATCTTGGCCGATTTGGTGATCGTCTTCACGCCGAACACCATCATATCAAAAAACGAGACAACGCCGCGGATAACAGGCAGCCCGTAAAACTTGTTCTTTTTGGTTATCGATTCTACGTTCTCTCGGTCATAGACGATCTCACCCGTCGCCTTTCTCACCGCAAGCCCGCATTTTGACGGCGAACGCATCATGACGCCTTCGAGCACGCCCTGCCCGCCGATATTGCACTTTTTCATTTCGCCCCTCATTTCTTGTTAAGGTGCCACAAGTATACACTATTTTTGGCGGAAAGTAAAACAGACCGTGATAGCGGTCTGCTTGATAACAATTCTTACTATTTGATGCCGTATCTTTTGTTGAAACGGTCAACGCGGCCGCCCGTATCCACCAGCTTCTGTTTGCCTGTGAAGAACGGATGACACGCCGAACAAATTTCGATTTTCAGATCCTTCTTCACCGAGCCGGTTTTGAATGTCGCGCCGCATGCGCAGGTCACCGTACATTCATGATACTCGGGATGTATGCCTTGTTTCATTTGCACTCACCTCTATTCTTAAA
>JAEYKW010000012.1 GCA_023408075.1 Bacillota bacterium
CGAAATAGCCGAAGACGGGTTTTTCGCCCGAGCCTGCCATGTCGGCATACCAGGCGTCCTTCCAATCCTGAGTCCCGTTGGAATATCCGTTGTCGCTGAGCTGCTTGGCGTAGTCCAGAAAGGCTTCGCGCTTGGGGTCGATAGTAAGCTTGCCGTTAACCACCCAGCCCTGCTCGGCGTTGCTTGCCACCGAGTGCCAGATGTCGCCGTCGCCGGACACGATGGCATAGCCCTTCTGCTTTAACTCCTCAGCCGCCGCAAAGAATCTGTCCCAGCCGGGGCCGATCTTCGAAGCGATCGCGGAAGGCTCATCTGTACCCCAGACATCCTTGGCGATGGAGCGCCGGTAAATGAATGCGCCGCCTGTGGACTGATAGGCAAGGCCGACCACGGCGTTGTCGCTGGGGCGGGTGCCCACATCAACGATATACGAAGCGATTTGCGCATCGGCCATTTTTGCGTCAAAGCCAGTGACGAGATCCTTATACGGCATGGCATAGCCGGACATCTCACCCTGTATGTATCGGGTCACAAATATTGAATCGACGCAATAAATATCCGGTGTGCCGGGAATTCCGGCAGTCAAAGCCTGATCCAGAGCCGGTTGATAGAGGCCTTCATACATCGGTCCGAGCGGATAGTTGACAGTATATCGAAAATCAGGATGCAGCTCAATGTACTTCTCAATTATTTTAACGATCTCATCGGAGTAACAATAGACGGTGATGACGCCTCCTTCACCCGGCGTCGGGGCAGATGTTGCCGTCGCTGACGGCGCGGCTGTTGCGGTAGCTGTCGGTTCGGGCGTTTGTGAGGCAGACGCAGCCGGGCCCGGACTGCATGATGAAAAAAGCATGATGACGGCGATGAAGATAAAACAGAAGGTCATTTTCTTTCTCATAACGGACTCCTTTGCAGCGGTCACCCTTGCGGTGCTGACATAATGATGCAGCCAGTGCTTTAAATGCGATATAGTCATAGTCAACTGCCGGTGAATGATTTATGGGTTCGCTTTCGCAAACGGCGCGAGCCATCTATTTCCATATATGTTCATCATCATACAACAAATGCAAAAACAAATCAACAGAGCCAATTGTGGATATGGTGTTAAAATTAAGTCTGAAGGTTAAAACCATTCATATCTGAAGAGAAATCTCAATCCGGGGGCTTAAGTCCGCATTAGCGCGATAAAAAAAGAAGCCCCTTCGCAGCCGTTAAAAAACAGCAGCGAAGGAGCGGTGGCAGCTAGAGGGTCTCGTCCTTGAGGGCGTCGATGATATTTTCTTTCTTAATCCTGCGCGTGGAGTAGAGCATCGTGGAGAACACGATCACGAGCAGCATCAGCACCGCAAAGCAGTAGCTTTGCCACGGCAGCGTAAAGCCCGATATCAGCACGCCTTGCTCCGTCTGGTAAAGCAGGTACGAAATCGCCACGCTGATGGGCAGCCCGAAGAGCAGCGCCTTGAGCCCGTAGAATATGCTTTCGAAACGTATCATGCGGTTGAACCCGCCCGGCGTCATGCCCACGCTGCGCATCATGGCGAACTCGCGCCGCCGGAGCGCGATATTGGTGGACACCGTGTTGAATATGTTCGCGATGCAGATGAGGCTGATCAGTATGATAAAGCCGTAGACGAACACGCCGAGGAACGTATTGATGCTCTGCTGTGAACGGTTCGCACTTTGAATATTGTACACAGACCAGCTGGGGCCCGGCAGCGTTTGCAGCATCTGATTCAGCTGCTTTTCAAGCCGCTGATCGTCCGACGTTGTCATGAACATCATATGGCCGATATTTTCCGGCGGGGCATTGAGGTCTGCCGCGACAGCGTTGAACACGTCTTCGGAGACGACCAGAACGACTTGCGAAAATCCATGTATCAGCGTGCCCATGGGGCGTTCATCGGTCACCGCACCGACAATGAGCGCAGCTGTGCGGTCGGTGTGCTCAGAATCGGTACAGAAAGACAACGTATCGCCGGTTTTCACATTCAGCACATTGCCCGAGATTTTCATCATGCCTTCACCGGCTGTATAGTAATCCTGTGCGTAGTTGATCAGTATGGCTTTGGGTGAAGCGCTGTCCGCGAAAGCCGCTTCGGATACGCCCGCAGCGGCGGCATAATCCGCAAAGCTGTCTTTATCAAGGGCAATCAGCTCCGCGCCGAACAAGTTCTTGGCATCAACGGATCCGAAAACCTTTTTTGTCTCCTCGGTCAGCATCTGATTGTTGACGGCGACTAAACCGCCGAAGATTGTCTGCTGTGCGTGACCCGTCACGAGGTCGAGAGACGCGATATCTTCATTCATGCTGCCGCGCTGCAAATCGGAAACGTTTGAGTAGGAGATGCCGATATCAAAGTTGCTGCCTTCCACGGTGGCGCCGTATATCGACTGCGTCATGCTCGCGTACATCGATACCGTTAAGAAGAGCACGACGCTGATCACAAGCGAGATAATGGTGGAACGGTATCTTTTGCGGCTGCGCTTCAAGTTCTTGAGCGCGACGGTGGCTTCAAACCCGAACAGCGAGCGTGTGAGCCGCGATGTTCTGACGGCACGGCGCGTGAGCTTCACATCGTGCGAGAGGCGTATCGCGTCAATAGCGGTAATTCTGGACGCGCGCCTTGCGGGCACATAAACCGATATGAAAATCGTGAGCACCGCGAGCGCGATGGTCGCGCCGACGCTCCACAGCGGCACGACGAGATCAAGCGTCATGCCTTCGGACACATTGAAGAAGCCATCGAGCAGCGGCTGAATTGCCCGCAATGTGATAGCCATGCCGCCGATGCCTGCGAGCAGCCCCAGAGGAACGCCGATGAGGCCGATGATAAAGCCCTCATAATACATGCTGGTGCGCTTCTGGCGCTTGGTCGCGCCGACGCTGGCGAGCAGCCCGAGCTGACGCGAACGCTCCGACACGGATATCGCGAACGAGTTGTAAATCAGCGATACGGACGCGAGTATGATGATGGCGATGATGATTCCCGCAAATATATAGATGAAGGTGAGCACATTGTCGTAGCTGACCACGCCGTAATACCGCAGCAGTTCATCGTGAAACGACACGTCGGACTCGGCAGCGCCCGCCTGCTGTGCGAGAGCCGGAACCGTCTTGTAGATTTCTTTGCTGACCGAATCCATCGTCAGCAGCACATCAACCTTGTCGCCGGGGGAGAGCGCCGCGGTATCGAGGTATCCTAAAACGCCGCAGCCTGCCGACCAGCTTTTTTCAAAGCTCGGGCGCGCCATAATGCCGACAACGGTAAAGCTGCCCTCGGATTTGGGCACAATTTTGTCGTCGAGCGTGCGGTCGGTGCCTTCCTCGTTGTATATATAATTGACGCCCGTATTTCCGGGTATCGCTTCGCCTGCATTGTTGATCCGGTCGCAAAGCGTCAGGTCAAGCGTGTCGCCGATGGCGTATTCAACGCCCGCGCTGTTTTCAATTGTCTCGGAGATAATCACTTCGCCGCCTTTTTGCGGCAGACGCCCTTCCAGCAGATTCACTGACATCTGTTCAAAGCCCGCCTCACTGTATTGCCGCACAAAAAGATACGGCTTTGATTCATTGAGCGTGCCGTCAAGGCCTGCATACCCGAGATCGCGCGAGTAAAAGGACTTGCTGATGTCACTGCCGGCTGTCATCGCGTTTAAGTTCTCGACCGATACGTTTTGTACTTCGGCGTGCCAGTTGCCCTCCGAAGCGATCGTGTCGCGCTGTATGAGGTCAACGAACGACGAGAAGAAAACCGATACGGCGGTGAGCATCGCGGCGGAGATGATCACGCCGATGATGGTGACGACCGTCCTTTTTTTGTTGCGCTTGAGGCTTTTAAGCGTAAAGCTTCGCATCACGTTCATTTACGCATCACCTCATCCTTGATGATGCGTCCGTCTTCTATATGGATGATGCGGTCGGCCTGCAGCGCGATGTTCATATCGTGCGTAATCAGAATCAGCGTTTGCGCATACTGCCGGTTGGAGAGGCGCAGCAGCGCGATGATTTCTGCGCCGTTTTTGCTGTCGAGGTTGCCAGTGGGCTCGTCGGCGAGCATCAAGGCAGGGCTGTTGATCAGCGCCCGGCCGATAGAGACGCGCTGCTGCTGACCGCCCGAAAGTTGGTTCGGCAGATGCTTTTTGCGTTCCTCCAGCCCCAGCATATGGAACAGGTCATCCAGCTGCTTTTTGTCCGGCCTGCGCGCATCAAGCAGCAGCGGGAGCGTCATATTCTCCTCGACGTCGAGCACGGGGATCAGGTTGTAAAACTGGTAAATGAGGCCCACTTGACGGCGGCGGAATATGGCAAGGCGCGTTTCATTCAGCGCGTATATATCCGTGTTGTCCACATAAACCTTGCCCGATGTGGGGCGGTCCACACCGCCCAGAATGTGCAGCAGCGTGCTTTTGCCCGAGCCGGATGAGCCGACGATGGCCACAAACTCGCCCTTCTCCACGCTGAACGACACATCATCGAGCGCGCGGACGGTGGCTTCTCCGCTGCCGTATACCTTGCTTAAATTTTCAACTTTTAAAATTTCCATGGCGTTGACTCCTTACTTGCTTTTCTACACCGCCATGATAAACGCTGCAGGTGACACACCGGTGACACCTCGGGTGACGGTATTGTCATTTTGGCAGCCGCACGGTAAACGCGCTGCCGCCCTGAGGATGATTTGCCGCGTCGATGCTGCCGCCCTGGCCCGTGACGATCGCGGCGGCCATCGCGAGGCCGATGCCCACGCTGTCGTCCGAGGCGTTGCTGCCGCGGTAAAAACGGCTGAACACGTGCGGCAGATCTTTTAAACTGATGCCTTGTCCGCTGTCCCTGATTTCTATCTGCGTAAATATCGGATTCGTGGTGCACGTGACGGACAGGCTCCCGCCCTCAGGCGTGTGTTCCACGCAGTTTTTGAGTATATTGAGCAGCGCCTCCGCCGTCCAGTTTTCGTCGCAGCGGACGGTCACATCGCCGTCTTCCACGAGCAGTGACTGGCTTTTGATTTCAATCGGAATCAGCAGCGGCGCGCAGGCTTTTTCAAGCAGTGATTTGGCGCTGACAGCCGCCGGTTTGAACACGACGGTTCTGGCATCCAGCTTGGAGAGCTTGAGCAGCGACGACACGAGCCACTGTATGCGTTCGAGCTGCGCGCGCAGCCGTCCGGTGAACTCGCGGCGCTTTTCGTCGGGCAGCTCCGCGTCGCAGAGCAGGTCGGTCATCATGAACATTGAGGTGAGCGGGGTTTTGAGCTGGTGAGATATATCGGAGAGCGCGTTTTGCAGCGCGGCTTTGTCTTTTGCGAGCGTATCGCTCTTTTCGCGCAGCATCACGGTCACCTTGTAAAGCTCGCTTTTGAGTATCGACAGCTCGCCCTCCACATTGTCGCGCACATCGAGCGCGTAGTCGCCGCTATTGATTTTCTTTAAATAGCTGCTGAGCCTGCCGATTTGGGCATACCGTCGGACTGTATAGAAGATAAACACCGCTGAAAAAAGCAGGCTGACGGCAAGAACAGCGAATCCTGCGGGTACGGATACGGCTAAGCCTGAGGCGGCAGCCAGCACTGTGAGCGCGAACAGGAGCAGCAGGAGCCGCTTGAATTCGGCATTGCGCAGCATGCTATTCACCCGCCTTATAGCCAAGGCCGCGCACGGTCTGAACGAGCACGGGGTTTTGGGGGTCGTCTTCAATCTTTTCGCGGAGGCGTTTGATATAAACGGTCAATGTGTTGTCGCTCACAAAATCACCCGCGATATCCCATATGCCTTCGAGCAGCTGCGTGCGAGAGAGCACCTGCCCCGGGTGCACGGCGAGCGTTAAGAGCAGCCGGTATTCGAGCGCGGTCAAGAGCACCTCCGCGCCGTTTTTCCATACGCGCGCCTGCCGCGTGTTGATCGTGATATCGCCGAGCGTCAGCTCGTCGCTGGTATCCGCCGCTTTGTCTGCGCGGCGCAGCACATTGCGCAGGCGCGACATCAGCTCGCGTATACGGAAGGGCTTTGTGATGTAATCGTCCGCGCCCATATCGAGCCCCATCACCACGTTCACTTCGTCGTCGCAGGCGGTCAGAAACACGACGGGCTTGTCCCCGTGCGCCTTGATGCGGCGGCATATGTCGTAGCCGCTGCCGTCAGGCAGCGAGAGGTCGAGTATCGCGATATCAAACCGCGACTCGTCCACCGCACTCAGCGCGTCCGCCGCGTTATAGCAAACAATGACCTCGTAGCCTTCCTGCTTGAGCGTGTATTCAAGACCCATCACGATTGTTTTGTCGTCTTCGACGAGCAGCACTGTTTTCATAAAATCACCCGCTTCATTATAGCCTGAATGGAACTATTTTGCATGACGATTTTGTCATAAATATTTTTATAAAGCGGCTATGTCTGCTTTTCGGGCAGACGGCAAAGTTCCGCTCTCTTATAGGGGGAACAGTGAGAGAGAAATACCGTTGGTATTGAGCAAAAGATCGCGAATGAGAGGCAAAGACAAGGATTGCTTATGATGCTGAACCGCTTAAAATAGCCATTGACGCTCAAATTAACACCACGATATAATCGGAGTAAATAAGCACTGATATCATCCTTTTTTGGGCATGTCTTATCGTTTTTCCTGGACGAAGCCCATTTGATGATGGGCGTATCGGAAAAACCGGATGGAGTCCGGCGGCAACCGGCTCAAAATACTTGTGATGAGGGCATTATTTATGAAAAAAAGCATCTGGCAGATACTTGGCATTTGCGGCTTCGTCAGCGCGCTTGTTTACACGGCGCATGTGGTCATCGGCGGGTTTTTGTGGACGGATTACAGCCACATCACGCAGACGATCAGCGAGCTCACCGGCGACGGCGCACCGGGCGCGCCATTCCTGCGCGTGCTCACCACCGCATATGGCATACTCGCGATCGTATTCTCTCTGAGCCTTTTCTTTTACTTTAAGGAAAAAGGCTTTGGCAAAGCGGCGAAAACCGGCGCAATATTGCTCATCATCATGGAAACCGTATCGCTGATCGGGTACGGCTTGTTCCCCTTGAGCGCAGGCGGCACCGAGATGGACCCGCAGAACATGGGGCACCTGATTGTGACGGTCATTGTGGTGCTCTGCACCATCACATGCGGCTTTTTCATTGGCTTCGGGCTTAAGAAAACGCCGCTCCGAAAAACAGGGCTGCTTGTTCTCATCTGCGCGATCATCATGGTGATTGCGGGCGGTATGACGCCCGTCTCGATGGCGAACAACCTGCCCGTGGCGGGCCTTGTGGAGCGCATCAATATCTTCACGCTGCAGCTATGGATCGCGGTGCTGTCGCTGCGGATTTTCACCTCTAAAGCGAGCAGCGTGTAAAGACAATCGTTCTGATTTAATCAGCGTTGACTCAAACTCACAATCTGATTGTAAAACGGCTTGTTGAGTGATATAATGATCATCAGAGATCCACAGAGTAGATATGGCGCGTTAAGTGTTAAAGGATGGGAAGTTGCCTTTAAACGAAAGACTTAGTCTGCGGTGCCATGTTGCGTCCGCTGTGATGCAAATTAGGATGTGTTATACCTCCTTTTATTTAGCAGCAGGGCTGTGAAATCTTGAATAAAGGAGGTATTTTATTTTGTCTACAAAAACTTCAAAGCTCATAATGGCCGCGATGCTTATTGCGCTCAGCGTGGCGCTCACGCGCGTATTCTCAGCTAATCTGCTGATTGCGGGCGTTCCCGCAGCCCGTCTGTCTGTCGGGTTTCTGCCGATTATTTTGGCCGGTATTGCCCTTGGGCCTTACTATGGTATGGCTGTGGGCGCGGCGGCGGATGCGCTTGGCTATTTTCTTTTTCCCTCAGGTGTTTATTTTCCGCCCATCACGCTGACGAGCGCCCTCGTGGGTTTGTTGGCCTGGCTGATTTACCGGCTGGCCGCAAAATCGCCCGAGTGGCTCCGGCTGCTGCTGTGTGTGGCTGCGGTGCAGATCGTCTGCTCGATGCTGCTGCAGACGGTGTGGATATCCATGCTCTACGGAAAAACGTATATGGTATTGTTCCCGGCCAGAGCGATTTCAGCGCTCGTCACAATACCCATCTACTATTTCATCATCCATGCCATCGTCGCTGCTCTGAAAGGCGCAAAGCTGATTAAAGCCAAGGTTTAATCGCGAACGGAACACCAAATAAGCTGACACAAAAAACCCCTTTGCCGCTGTCTTGCGCAAAGGGGTTTTTGATCCAATAACAAAGGTCTTCACTTGAGCACGGCGCGGCGCATCGCGTCCGCCATATAAAGCGAACCGCAGATGACGATGGTGCCGTTTTCGCCGCAGAACGACGCGGCATCGCTGACAGCCGTATCATAGCTTTTTGCCGCCGTGGTGTTTGCGCAATATCTTGCGGCGACGGATGCCGTTGCTGCGGCATTGAGTGCGCGCGGATTCGGCGGACGCACGGCGATAAAGCGGTCGCACAGCGACGCCATGATGCGTATGCAGTCTTCGTACTCTTTATCGCGCAGCATGCCCATGATGACGGCGAGAGGGCGGGGCGGCTTTATGGCACCCAGCGTATCGGCCAGCGCCTGTATGCCCTGAACATTGTGCGCGCCGTCGAGCATGACGAGCGGATGCCGCGCCAATAGCTCCTGCCGGGCAGGCATATAAGCGAGACGCAGCCCCTCGGCGATGTGTTTGTCCGCAATGTCATACGGATGGTGTTTTTGCAGCATGTTGACCGTTTCAATCGCCGTGGCGGCGTTGAACGCCTGATGGTGTCCGATAAGCGCGAGCTGATAGCTTGCACCGCAGTAATCAAACGATGTGCCGTCAATCTCGGTACGGATATTTTTAATCTGCGCCGCGTCGGGCAAGACAAGTGGGTTGCCCTGCGCCTTTGAGGCTTCTTCAATAACGCGAAAAGCCTCCGTTTCCTGAACGGGGTAACAGACGGTGATGCCGCCCGGCTTAATAATGCCGCATTTTTCTCGCGCGATCTCGGGCAGCGTTGCCCCGAGATAGTCCATATGGTCCATCGAAACGGCGGTGATCACACTGACAAGCGGATGACTGATCACGTTGGTGGCATCGAGGCGTCCGCCGAGCCCCGTTTCGAGCACGACCGCCGCGCACGCCTGCGCGTGAAACCAAACAAACGCGCCCGTTGTCAGTATTTCGAACTCCGTCGGGAATATGCCCTGCTCATTGAGCGCATTAACCTGCTCGAACACTTTTGTAAGCACAAGCGCGAAATCCGCGGGAGAGATGATCTGACCGTTCACAGCCATGCTGTCCCGGTAGTTTTTAAGAAAAGGGGAGGTGTAAAGCCCCGTTTTGTAGTTCGCAGTTTTGAGTATCGATGCGGCCATGGCGCAGACGCTGCCTTTTCCGTTGGTGCCCGCCACGTGCACGATGCGCAGCTGGTCCTGCGGGTTCCCGAGGCGCGCACAAAGCGCACGGATGCTGTCTAGCCCGAGCTTGGCGCCCATAGCAGCCGTCTGTTTAAGCCGTTTGCAGCATTGTGCATAGGTCATGCCGCTTAAGCTCCTTCCTTGCAATCCGCTGCCGTGTCAAAAAAATCCTCCGACAGCAGCATGGTGCCCACATATACGACCGGGCCTGTCATAAAGACGTCCATACTTGGCTGCACCTCAATGTTCAGCATGCCGCCGGGCATATGAACCTTAATCTGCGAATCCGCGAGGCCCAGCTTATAAACCGCGCCCGCTGCGGCACAGCTGCTGCTGCCCGATGCGAGCGTGTACCCGGCACCGCGCTCAAAAATCTCAATCTGGATATTGTTCCTGTCCAGCACCTTGACGATCTGCGTGTTGATATGATTCGGAAAGTATTTGGCTGTTTCGGAATACTGCCCGATTTCGCAGATTCTTTCTTTGGATATCTCGTCCATCGGTATCACGCAGTGCGGATTGCCGATGGAGACGCATGTGCAGCGGTACTCCTTGCCGCCGAATTCGAGCGGCACATCAACGAGCGTCTTGGGGGTATCCACTGCGCCGATGTCGGCGCTGTCAAAGGACAGCCGCCCCATGGAGACGCGCATGGTTCTTCCCGCTTCGTCTAAAAACGCCACATTGACGATGCCGCCGAGCGTCATCAAATCAAAGGAGTCGCCGGTCACATACCCGGCATCTCTAAGATAAGCCGAAAAGATACGGACGCCGTTGCCGCTTTTCTCAGCCTCACTGCCGTCGGGGTTGAATATGCGCACGCTTGGCATTCCGTTTTGCATGACCGGCCCTATCAGCATACCGTCGGAACCGAGGCCGAAATTCCGGTCGCAGACCGCTTTGATCATAGGCCCGGTCGGCTGAGCTTCGTTTTTAAGGCAGTCATAAACGAGGTAATCGTTGCCAAGGCCGTGATACTTTTTAAATATGAGTTCGCTCATGGTTCTCCTCCGGCTTAAGTTTGTGTCATCTTTAATCTCCATTATAGCACACTATAGCACACTCGTTTTGCGGCCCGTCAGTGTTATCGGCGGTTTTTATTTTTGCCGGACTTAAAAGAATAAAAAAATTGTTTTTATTTGTTACTATCCTGACAATTGTGTTATATATATTCTGTACTGTACCCATTTTTGTAAATGGGAAAGTTAGCCATTAACTGAATAAAAAGGCAAAGATGCCTTTGAGTATGCTCAGATGACAGGGCTATATTCAAAGGCCGCTTTTTTGAAAGGCGGACAATACGCAAATGATATTTGCAGCATTTGGGCAGACAAGAAAAGATCCGGACATCAAAAAAATACTGCAGAATAAGGCTTTAACCGCGCATTTTCAGCAGGTCGTGTACATGACGCGAAAGGTCGTCTGCGGCATGGAAGGGCTGATTCGCGGTTTTGAGGGCGGGTCCACCGTTTCGCCCAAGGCACTTTTTGAAGCCGCACTCAAAAAAGGCCTGACGCTTGAGCTCGACAGGCTGTGCCGTGAGAAGGTACTGGAAGCCTTCGGGCGCATCTATCCGCAGAATAAAGACAAGCTGCTTTTTGTCAATCTGGACGCATCGATTCTGGACCAGGTGAAGGGCAGCGATTATCTGATCCGGCAGACGGAAAAATACGGCATACACCCCAGCAACATCGTGGTGGAAATCAACGAAACAAAAGTGCTCGACAACAGCGCGTTAAAGGCGTTTATAGACAGATACCGCAAAGCGGGCTTTTTGATAGCGCTCGATGATGTGGGCGCCGGTTTTTCGAACCTTGACCGGATTCCCATCGTGAAGCCGGATATCATCAAGGTGGATATCGCACTGATCCGCGGCATCGAAACCGATTACCACAAGCAGGAGGTGGTGAAGTCGCTGATACGGCTGGCCAGTCAGATCGGCGCGATGGTGGTGGCTGAGGGTGTGGAGACGGAGCAGGAAGCGATTGAAACGCTGCATCTCGGCGTCAACATGATACAGGGCTTTTATTTTTCAAAGCCCGCCGCGCTGGCGGCTGAGCCGTTTGCGAATGACCGAATCGACATGCTGGCCGATAAATACAAGCATTATATCACGGAGTCTCTCCGGTACGAGCAGAGGACGTACGACCAGATCACGTCGATTGCGAAAAAGGCGCTGACCGAGCTCAGTGGCTCGGAGGATTTCGACGAACGGCTGCGCAGCATCGTCGGCAAGCACAGCGCCGTGGAATGCGCGTACGTGCTCGACGCAAACGGCCTTCAGTGCAGCGATACCGTGTTTGGCAGCGGAAAGAACGGCGCGCGCGGCAACCTGATATTCTATTCGGCGCGGCCGGGTGCGGACCATTCAATGAAGCGTTATTATTTTCAGATTACGAACGGCAAGCGGGATAAATACGTCACGGAGCCGTATGTGTCGCTCGCGACGGGGCATCTTTGCGTGACGTTTGCGGAAACGTTCAAGAGCGCGGACAACAAGAAATTCATACTGTGCATGGACTTTTGCAAGGCGGAGGGATAGGGATTTCTGAAGTGCAGACTTTGCAAATGACTTAATATTCAATAAAGAAGAAGGAAAACGCCATCTCAGAGTGTCAAAAATTCATTTCACGGACCTCGTCTGACGACTACCTTTAAGAGTAGATTGGGGGTTGTCACCGATAGGTGACTGGGGGAGAGAAACGGCGAAACCCGGTCATTTTTTCCGGCACGTTGTGCCATCTCTTATCTGACGACCCTGAAGGACCGGACGGCATTTTAGGCTTTATCGAGAACTTGAGACGGGCAACACCGTCTTTTTTGCTGCACCGAATCTTTGAACTCATAATCGGCATCGAGAACACTCGGCATGGTTGATATCAAATCTATTTTAATCTTGAAAGAAAAAGGGCTTTTGATTTTTAAGATATAGCCTGAACATTAAAAAAATGCCTTCAGGCATTTTGCGGGGCATTTACAAATGCAAGGGCTTTAACGGGCGCAAGAGGGCTTCCAATGAAACATATGCCCTTACACCCTGCACCGGTGGCCGCAGGTCTGGCAGACCGCATACGTGACTGTGCGCGAACGCCTTCCGCGTATCAGCATAAAAAGCGCGATCCAGCCGATGACCGGGATTAAAAGCAGAAATATATAAAACAGCGTGAGCAGGCACCCGCGCGGGCACTGCTCAGCAACCGCGGTCACAATTACGTTCTGGCTGCTGCAGCGTCTGCAAATCATAATGACCTCTGTTTCGATTTTATTTGATATTTATATGCATATTATAACAAAAACGAAACGCGGTCAAATGAATGGCCTTGTATTCGGCTACCGCATGATCTTATGCAGCTTTTCGATTGCGGCGACATACTCCGGGCTGAATTTGCCGCCCTCCTGTTTGATGATCAAAATGGCTTCGCCGATGCTCTTGGCGGGGCGGTAAGGCCGGGCAGACGTGATCGCATCCAGCACATCGGCGATCATTGTGATTTTGGCAAGCGGATGAATATCGCCTGATTTAAGCCCGTATGGGTATCCGCTGCCGTCCAGACGCTCGTGATGCTGGAGTATCACACTGAGGCTTTCCTCCGGCAGGTCATACGCGTCAACAAGATTAACGCCAAGCTCGCAGTGCTGCCTCATAAACGCCATTTCCTTATCGCTTAGCGATGTTTTTTTATCTATGATCTCTTTGGGTATCAATATCTTGCCGACATCATGGAACAAAGCGCCGACAGCAAGGTTTTTGAGCTGCTTTTTATCGATACCGGTGTTTTCGGCGATGATCAGTGAGAGCAGCGCCACATTGATGGAATGTGTATACACCCATGCGTACCGGTGGCACAGCGTGTTGATGATCAGCTTCCATGATTCGTTTTCAGACCCAAAAATAATATCGCTGACAATGGATGTTGAGAGCTCGAATATTTTCCTGTCGCATGGCTGGAACATGCTTTCAATCGCTGTGGTGTCGATTTTTTGAAGGTGCTTGGAACAGGTGCGGCGGTCATCTATCAGCACGCTGGTTTCATGAAATGAAACCGGGTAAGGCGCATGAGTTTCATGGGTGTAAGTCTTGCCAGAGGGTGCGCGGCTATCGGTGAGATGATAATGCTTAAGCCGCTCAATCATGCGGCTGTTCATATTCTGGCCTTTAGCCAAAAGCAATCGTCCCTGCTGATCAAATATATTCTTATCCGTATACACTGTGAATACCCTTCCTTTGTGTGAATTAATTGTGTGACAGCGCAGCAAAATACAGTTGTATACCATAAATATTATAAGTATAGACACTACAAATATCAAGTATAAGTTATATTCTGTTTTTAGCAAACCCATACTGTGACAGAAGCTTTGGCATAATATTTTGATAATTTTCATGACTGAAATTGAATTAATGATGAAAAATTGCTGAGATGAGGTGTTTATTAATATAAAAAGAACAACGGCGCTAATAATATAAGCCGAGTGTAAAGATGGGGGCATCAGGGGCATCACTTTAACAGAAATCATGATCATCATTATAATTCGTATTCAAAAACCGCCGGATTATGCCTTGGTCTAAAGTTCGACGCGTATGAGAAAGTTCCAGAGCCGTTATTTTTACAGCGTATCATGCAAAGGATATTGAAAAAGGTTTTTATGGGCCTGGAGTGCATTCGCATGGGTTTGAGGTGTGAGTGCAAGCTGTATTGTTTTATAAAATACAAAGCAATAAATTAGAATGAATAGCAAGATTAAGCACATGTTGACGGAGGATTGATTAATATGCCCAATAGAATTCGTGAACTGCGTCAGGCAAAAAGAATGACTCAACTGCGGCTCAGCATTGAGCTTGAGGTCACACAGGAGACGGTCAGTGCCTATGAGACGGGAAAACACGATATCAGTTTGAAGTCACTTATTAAGATGGCCGACATCTTCGATGTCAGCATTGATTATTTGCTGAACAGAACCGAAGAAAGAAATTGCATTCACTCCACCGATTTAACTGAACAGGAGCTTGAGTTGATATGCGGTTTTCGCAGGCTTAATAAGCTTTACAAAGAAAAAATGATGTCGTATCTTGAGGGACTCCAGCATAAATAAGACACGAACAAGCGGGCTATGGCCGCTGCGCCATTATATGGCGCTCATTTTTGTTTCCATTTCTCAAAGCGAGTATCAGCCGTGCAGCTTCTCAATCACGGCAACATGCTCACGGCTGAATTTATCGCCTTCCAGCTTAATCAGCGAAATGGCCTCCTCAATGCTCCGCGCGGGGCGGTACGGCCTGTAAGACGTGATCGCATCCAGCACATCGGCGATCATCGTGATTTTGGCAAGCGGATGAATCTCGGCCGATGTAAGCCCGTGCGGATAGCCGCTGCCGTCCAGCCGTTCGTGATGCTGAATCATCACATCCATAATCTCCTGTGGCAGCCCGTATATCGCAACAAGCTCGGTGCCAAATTCACAGTGCTTTTTCATCAAAGCCATTTCCGTATCGCTCAGCGAAGAGTCTTTTTCCAATATCGCCTGGGGCACATTCAGCTTGCCCACGTCATGCAACAGGGAACCCACGGCAAGAATCTCCATTTGTTGCTTGTCAAGGTCCAGTCCTTCGGCTATAATCAAGGAAATCAGAGCCACGTTGACGGAATGCGTGTACACCCATTCGCAGCGGCAGTACAGAGCGTTCATTAAGAACCTCAACAGCTCGTTTTGGGGACAGTAGACGATGCCGCCAAGAATTTGTGCGGCGTGTTCAGCCAGATTCGCATCATTATGCTGAAACAGGTTTTTGATGTGTGATGTGTTGATCGTTTCTGTGGCCGCGTGAGGGACGCAGGGCCCTTGACCGAGTGGGTATGCTTGAGCGTATGGGTTGTGGGGTACAGCCTGATTTTCGCCGGGTGAAGCTGGATTCTCTTCGCCGCTATGACCCGGCTGGTCTTTTCTGAAGAGCAGATGCCCCTGCTGTTCGAGGATGGTTCTGTCGCTATACACTGTGAAGTACCTCTCTTTATTGTGAAATAATAATTTAAATAATTAGTGTGATTACAGTGATATATTGTATCCATTATATTGTATTTCACAGAATAATACAAGCCAAAGTTGGGTTATTTTGTTTGTGTGTATTTTGGAACAGATTGATAGTGATGACTTAACGCTTATATTTGAGTATGTCATAATGTTGTTTTCCTCAAGCGAATTACAAAAATCTATGAGTTGTGCCGAACGCTGCGGTGAGGTGACTGCCTGAATAACCGCCGATTTATTCTTTAATTATTGATTTTGCATATAAGGCGAATGCCAACAGCTCAATAGCGGTCATAAAATGCTGATGCCTGTATTTCATCTTTGCTGTGAAAAGCTGTATATCCAGTCATTGATTCTATTACTCAGGCGCTGACGCTATCATATGAGCAGCTTCTTTGGCAATACAAAATAAGCCTTCGGCAGTGGGGTTGATTGCAATATTTATTTAACTGGTCGGTGGCCTTGGCTGAGTGAGGGGAGGCTATCAGCCGTGCGAAAGACGGCAGCTTTACCTGCTGAGCTTGCGGTGCAGCCTTTCTATCACGGCCACATGCTCGGGGCTGAATTTATCGCCTTCCAGCTTAATGAGCGAAATGGCTTCTCCAATGCTTCGCGCGGGGCGGTATGGCCTGAAAGACGTAATCGCGTCCAGCACATCGGCAATCATCGTGATTTTGGCAAGTGGGTGAATCTCGGCTGATTTGAGCCCGTACGGGTAGCCGCTGCCGTCCAGCCGTTCGTGATGCTGCATGATCACCGCCATGCAGTCGCTGTTAAGGCCGCAGCCTGCCACCAGGCTCATTCCAAGCTCGCTGTGTTTTTTAACGAGGTTCATTTCCGCTTCGCTCAGGGACGTGTTTTTTTGTATGATCGTCATAGGAACCAGCAGCTTGCCGACGTCGTGCAGCAGGCCGCCGAGCGTTAAATTGTACAGTGAATTTCTGTCCAGATTCATCTCGACCGCGATCATGACAGAGATAAGCGCCACATTGACCGAATGCTCGTAAACCCATCCGTACCGCGTATGAAGAGAATTAAGAATCTGCCGCCACGCTTTTCCGTGCGAATCCGCAAATATCTGCCACAGCACCTCGGTTGGATAACTGAATATATCCGGCCCGGCAGGGGGGAGGTCGGTAAATATTTGGCCTTCGCCGATATCGTGGGGAGGCAGTTTGGCAATGTTGTTGCCGATGAGTTGTATTTGCTCGAATGCCCAAACCCCTTTTTGTTCCCCGTTTTTTTTGCTCTGATCATGGCCGCTTTTTCTCGTGCGCACTTTAAAAGTCTCACTTTTTGCGAATTTGTGTGATTAACAGGTAAACATTATATGAAAAATTATATAGTAAAAATAACAGCCGTACAAGTGAAAAAGCTCCCCATAACGCGGATATGTCATGAAAACGGGTTTTATTGTCATAATAAAATGCGGCCGTGAAAGGGCAGGCATCAGTGCCCCGAAATAAAACAGCAGAGACACTGCGTCTCTGCCGGAAGCTGGTTGGTTACAGCGCTTCTTGATGCATCTCTCGGGCTTTTTTAAGCATGTATACGTATCTCTTTTTGGCCGCTTCCATATCGTATATTGCGAAATCGACAAGGTCGGGGTCCGCCACATTGTCAAAATAGTTTTGAGCCGCCTGCCAGATGGCATAGGCCCGCTTCACGTCATTGGTGTACTCGTTCAGTTCCATACCGCATCCTCCTAAATTAAGGTTGATGCTGTGTATTATCGCCAATTGTCACCGTTTGTATACCTAGTACAGTGTACGTCCTTCGATGGCGCGCGAAAGCGTCACCTCATCCGTGTACTCAAGATCAGCCCCCACGGGTACGCCGTGCGCGATGCGGGTGATTTTGGATACAAGCGGGCGTATGGTCTTCGCGATGTATGCGGCCGTCGCCGTGCCCTGAACGTCCGGGTTGGTCGCGAGAATCACCTCGGCAACGGTGCCGCCTGCGAGCCGGTCGATAAGCCCCGTGATATTGATATCATCCGGGCCGATGCCGTCCATAGGGGAGATCACACCGTGCAGCACATGGTAAACGCCCTTGAATTCGCGCGTTTTTTCAATGGCCAGCACGTCCTTGATATCCGAGACCACACAGACCAGAGAGCCGTCGCGCGCGGGGTCTGCGCAGATACCGCAGAGCGGCTCGCCCTGCTGCATGAGGTTGCCGCAGCTCGGGCAATAGACCGCCGCTTTTTTTGCGTAAAACAAGTCCTTGGCAAACTCCTCAACCTCGTTGTCGCTCATATGGATCACGTGAAAGGCGAGACGCTGGGCGGTTTTCTGGCCGATGCCCGGCAATTTCGCAAACTGGTTAATGAGCCGTGCCACAGGTTCGATAATGCCGCTCAAGCTAGAACATGCCTCCGAGATCAATGCCGCCCGTCACCGCATTGATTTTGTGCTGCATCAGGCTTTCCGCCTTGGAAATCGCTTCGTTGACCGCGGCCATAATCAGGTCTTCGAGCATCTCGATATCGTCGGGATCGGCCGCCTCGGGTGAAATTTTGATGCTGATGATTTTCTTCGCGCCGTTGGCCTTCACGGTCACTGCGCCGCCGCCCGCCGTGGCTTCCACCTCAGCCTGCTCGGCTTCGGCTTGTGCCGCCGCCATATCCGCCTGCATTTTCTGCGCTTTGGCAAGCATGGATCCCATATTCATCGCGCCGCCGCCGCCGAAAGATTTTCTCTTTGCCATAGAAGCCTCCTTATATTTCTTCGATTTTATCTCCAAACATCGCAAGTATGTCCGTATTGTTTGTTTTCGAACCGTGATCTTTTTCCACAATGATGCTGACGTTCATCGTCTTGCCCGCCGTTTTTTCTATCGCTTCGCCGAGCGCTTTGGCGGCGGCAGCATGCTTTAAAAAATCGGCAGCCACTTCCGCATGGGAGCCGAACGTGATTTCGAGCGTGTCGGCACCGCGGTATGCCGCCTTCACCGCTTTGGCCGCGTGTGGGTAAGCAAAGTACGCGTCTGCCTTCAGCGCGTCCAGCAGCTTATACCAAAGCTCCTGCGCATCACCGGTTTCCGGCTGACCGGATGCCGACGGGACGGCTTTGGGCGTTTTGGGGGCTGCCTTGACGGGTTTCTCCGCCGTTGGGGCTGCCTGCTTTGCGGTCTGCTCGGGCGCTGCGGAAAACGGACGCTGCTCGAGCGCCGCAAGCCGCGCTTCGAGCTTTTCGATGCGCGCTTTATCGGGCGAAGCCGGGTCGTCTTCGGGGGCCATCAGCGCCATCACCGCTGTTTCAAGCACGATGTCCGCGCGCAGGTTCTGGCGCATTTCGTATTCTTTTTGAATCAGTATATTGAGCGCACGGACGCACGCGTTTTTCCCGAAGCGTTTGGCCGCTTCTTCAAGACCGCTGTCATCCGTATCTCCTGCGCCCACGGCGAGCCACATCATTTTGCGGAACGCCTCCGAGAGGTCTTTGATCAGCGCGCGCGTGTCGGCACCGGCACTGAGCAGCGCGGACAGCTGTTCAAGCGCGTTTTTCTCGTCGTAAGCCGTGATGCTGCGAATCAGTGCCAATAACTGCTGCGTGCCGCCGCTGCCGAGCGCAGCCGTCACGCTTTGGCGCGTGACCGCGCCCGAGGATGCGCACTGGTCGAGTATGGAGAGCGCGTCGCGAAGGCCGCCCTCCGCTGCCTGCGCAATCATCTGTAGCGCTTCGGGCTCATACTCGTAGTTTTCGCCTGCGGCGACTTCAGCGAGCCGGGCCGTGATGTCGAGCGGCGATATGCGCTTAAAGTCAAAACGCTGGCAGCGCGAGAGTATCGTGGCGGGCAGCTTGTGCGGCTCGGTAGTGGCAAGTATGAATATCACATGCGCGGGCGGTTCTTCGAGCGTTTTCAATAAAGCATTAAACGCGCCCTTTGAAAGCATATGCACTTCGTCGATAATATAGACTTTGTAGCGGCAGACGGCGGGCAGCAGGTTCACGCGGTCGCGAATTTCGCGTACACTGTCCACACCGTTGTTGGACGCCGCGTCGATTTCCACGATGTCCACCGGGTTTTCCGCCGATGTTTCGGCGCAGACGACACATTGACCGCAGGGTTCGCTGCCTTGCGGCGATGTGCAGTTGACGGCGCGCGCGAATATTTTGGCAAGGCTCGTTTTGCCTGTACCCCGAGGGCCCGAAAACAGATAAGCATGCGCAATGCGCCCCGATTCAATCTGTCCCGCGAGCACCTTTGTAATATGGTCCTGCCCCGAAACCTCGGCAAACCGTGCGGGCCGCCAGGTTCGGTACAAAGCCCTGTACGCCATTTTTTCCTCCTGTGCGCACAAAAAAAGCGCGTTTTCAATATACCATTTTGCGCCCCGTTTTGTCTATATAACCCGATACAGAGCGAAAACAGGCACTTCCCTATACGGTGCTTTTCTGATATTCTAATCGCATAGGATTGGCTCAATTGTAAACATTCAGTGTCAAAGGTGTTGCCAATTTAACATTTGTGTTATAATTGAAACAGATTTGTAAAGACTGCTTGAGGGGTAGCGTGCGTTGAAGCTCAAATTCATTGATCCGAGAATGTTCAAGTTCATAGACTGGCTGCTGTTCGCCAACATTATCGTGCTGATTCTGTTCAGCTTTATTGCGATCGCGTCTGCCGAATCCGACCCGCTGACCGAAAACGTGGGCTCTTTGAGCGCGGCCATTGCCCAGCTTGACCCGGCTCATGCGCTGCAGCAGCTGGCGTGGTTTGGCGTGGCATTGCTGGCGATGTTTATCGTGCTGCTGCCCGATTACCATGCCATTGAAGAATATTACAGATGGATTTATATCGTTATCATCGGCCTGCTGATTGCGGTCAGACTGTTTGGCGCTGAGATCAACGGGACGTCGGGTTGGTTCCGTATCGGCACGTCAGGCTTTCAGCCGAGCGAGGTCGGTAAAATCGGCATGATCATCGTGATGGCGCATATGATATCCAAAAGAACGCAAGGGCGTGACGGCGGTATCCGGAAAATCAAAGATGTCGCACCGCTGCTGGGCGTATTCATCGTACCTTTTGGGCTTATCATGAGCCAGCCCGACTGGGGGACAGCATTCGTGTATGCGTTCACGTTCTTTTCCATGTTGTTTATTGCAAAGACAAGCTTAAAGCTGCTGGGCGGAATGCTTGCATGTGTGGGTGTGGCGCTGCCGATTGGGTGGCTCGTGATGGCAGACTGGCAGAAAAACAGGATTTACTCGTTTCTAGGGATTGCAACGCCTGATATGACGAAACAGCAAATCGAAGATATGGGTATGCAGTCAAAGCAAGCCAGAATTGCAGTCGGGTCCGGCCAGGTAGCCGGTAAAGGATTGTTTTCCATGGGCGGCGAAAGCAAGCTTTCGAATATCCCCGAAAAGCATACCGACTTTATATTTGCGTCCACCGCCGAGGCGATCGGCTTTATCGGCATGATGGTGATGATTCTGCTCTATTTTCTGTTGATTTTCCGCACGTTGTATCTTGCGGCCAAAGCGAAGGATGATTTCGGTACGCTGATTATCGTGGGTGTGGCGGCGATGACGCTGTTCCATATTTTCGAGAATATCGGCATGAACATCGGCGTGATGCCGATCACGGGCATTCCGCTGCCGTTTATGAGCTACGGGGGCTCGAACCTGTTAACCAACATGATTGCGTTCGGGCTCGTGATCAACGTGAGTATGCGACGACACCGATGGAGCTTTTAGCGGAAGCGCCGATTCATTCGGCCGTTTTAACCTTGAAATAGCGCCACTGATACTGCGGTTTTGCTCGTTGCAGAACAAAGAAGCCTCTCGCTAATCCGTCATTTCTTATTGCTGAGGAGAAGGCAACGAATGAAGCGACAAGACTAAGCTATTCCAACAAACACCTCATCAGCCGCCTGTCGGCAACAGTTTCACCTTAAAGGGGAAGCCACAAAACTTCTTTGTGTGTGCCGACTGATGAGCCTGTCTCAAGGGTGATGCCGATAATGGTTTTGCCATATGCCCCCGGACGTGGGATCATTATTCTAATTCCGCATTACAGTTTAATATAAATCATGATTACCGATAATCAAGAGGGCATGGAGGATAATATGCTTTTAGGTCAAAGCGTGATTGAACTGATTCAAAAGAGAACGTCTGTGAGAACTTATGACCCGAAGCCCGTGGAGCCGGAGAAGCTTCAGGAGCTTACGGGCTACTTTGCAGAGGCCGCTCAAAACCCGTTCGGTGCCAAGGTGCGGTTCGACATTGTGGAAGGCGGGTCCGGCAAGCTGGGGACTTATGGCTTCATCAAAGGCGTGAAAACGTTTGTCGCGGGCTGTGTGAAGAAGGGCAGCCGCGACATCGAAGGCTTCGGGTACGCGTTTGAGAAGGCGGTGCTGTTTGCCACGGCACAGGGCTTTGGCACCTGCTGGCTCGGCGGCACATTCAAGCGTGCGTCGTTCATGGCGCTCGTGAAGCCGGACAACGAATATATGCCTGCCATATCGCCGGTTGGCTATGCGGCGGAAAAGAAAACGCTGACCGAAAAAATGGTGGCGGCGGGCGCAGGCGCAAGAAAACGCAAGCGCTTCGGAGAAATTTTCTTTGACGGCAGCGTGAAAACCCCGCTTTTTTTAGACGAAGGGCCGCTCAAAGCATGCCTTGAAATGGTGCGTATCGGCCCGTCCGCATCCAACAAGCAGCCGTGGCGCATGATTCGCAGCGGCAGCGCGCTGCACTTTTATCTCGCAGCCGATAAGATGTACGCAGGCAATACGCTTTACGGTTTTTGCATGCAGCGCATTGACATGGGCATTGCGGCATGCCATTTTGAGCTGGCGGCCAAAGACCTGGGATTGCCCGGCAGTATTGCGTTTGCAGAGCCGTCTCTGCCCGAAGAGGCCCGGCCCGACAACTGGATTTACAGCTTTTCGTGGCAATGATTCAGAATACGTTTTCAAATTTAATGCTGTCGATCTCGTGAATATGGTTGATATAATACAGAGTCTCCGCCGCTTCGGCGAGCGCTTCGGGCTTGTTGCCCTGCCCGCACATTTCCGTTAAGCGGGCAGAGCTGGCCGATATCAAATCCACTTCTTCATGCTTGAAAAGCGTCTCGTAGAGGCTCTTTTCTTTTTCCCAGTTTTCGCTGAACGTTTGAGAAGCCGCGAGCGCCTGCTCAAAATCGTCAGTTTGCAGCGCGTCGAAAACGCGGTTCAAATCGTTTGACAGGTCTTCTGTGGCTTTGGTCACATAAATGTGCTGCCAGACCGAGCCGCCGATGATGAGTACAAGAAGGACGCAGATCGTGATCTTTTTAGCCATTTGGCAGACTTCCCGTTGACTGATGGCCATGGTAATCCTGAAAAAGCACGCTGCCCGTTTCGTCGGCCATCGCTAAAAATACGTCGCTGACACGCTTGAACTTATGCGTCTTTAATATGTGCTCGAGCTGGCTCACTGTGAAACCGAGGCGCTGCAGATTATCCGGCTTTAGCTTGCCGTCGAGTATCACGTCGTAGCAAAAGCCGGGGTTTTGCGGAGCCATATTCATATCCTCCGGTGTGAGCGTGCGCTTCTCGGGCTTGAGCATCACGCTGAGCTCTCCGTTTGTTTCGAGCACGGCGTAATGCACGTCGCCGATGTTCATCACATTTTTGTTGCGCAGCTGCTCCAAAAGGTCGTTCAAATTGTAGCTTTGCTTTTTAAGCTCCTCGCGGCGGATAATGCCCTTATGAATCACGATGCTCGGCTTGCCCGAAAAAAAGGCGCGTGCCTTGTCGCTCTTGACCGAGATGAACGCAATCAGGTTGTGCAGCACAAGCAGCACCACGACGGGCACAATACCGTAGGTGATGGGAACGCCGGGGCCGTCCATCGGTGTGGCGGCCACCTCCGCGATCATGACCGCAATAATCAGCTCAAAAGGCTGCAGCTCACCGGCCTGCCGTTTGCCCATCAGGCGGATGACCAGCATCGCGAAAAAATAGAGTATCGCCGTTTTAAATATCACGTTGAACATACCGATATTTTCTGCCGCCGCCGCCAAAATATGCGGCGTTAAAACGGCAGATATTGAATTAGGATTTGTTTTTTGTGCCAACTGCCGATATAATAACGAAGAGCATCAGGGAGATAAGAAATGGACGATAAAAAGGAAATACTAAAAAGGCTGGAACAGCAATACTTTGGCGCACGGCCCGCGCTGCGTTTTCGCAATGCTTTTGAGCTGCTCATCGCGACGATGCTGTCCGCACAGACAACGGACAAGCAGGTGAATGCCGCAACGGTGGCGCTTTTTGAAAAAGCGCCGGATGCGGCGGCCATGCTGCGGCTTAGCCAAGATCAGCTTGAAGGCTATATCAGAACCTGCGGGTTTTACCATACCAAGGCGCAGAACGTGCTCGCGACCTGCCGCATACTCATGGAGCGCTACGGCGGCGAGGTGCCGCAGACGATGGAAGAGCTCACAACGCTGCCCGGCGTCGGGCGCAAAACGGCCAATGTGGTGCTCTCCAACGCGTTTGGGGTGCCCGGCATCGCGGTGGATACGCATGTGTTCCGCGTATCAAACCGTTTGGGGCTCGCAGCCGCCAAAGATGTGCTCGAAACGGAAATGCAGCTCATGGAGAATATTCCGAAGGACAAATGGTCGGACGCGCATCACTGGCTGATCTGGCACGGGCGCAAGGTTTGCACCGCGAGAAAGCCGGCTTGCGGGGCATGCTTTTTATATGATATCTGTCCGTGGGGCGGAAAGGGATTGTAATTTAAATGTTTGTTGATAAAGCGAAAATATATATCAAAGCGGGTGACGGCGGGGGCGGGAGCGTCTCTTTCCGCAAGGAAAAGTACGTGACCGCAGGCGGCCCGGACGGCGGCGACGGCGGCGACGGCGGCGCGGTGGTATTTGAAGTTGACGAGAGCATGCGCACGCTGATGGATTTTAAGTTCCAGCAAAAATATGTGGCGGAAAACGGCGAGCCCGGCAAGAAGAAGAACATGCGCGGCAAAACCGGCGACGACCTTGTGATCAGAGTGCCTGCGGGCACCGTTATCAAGGATTTTGAAACCGGACGCGTGGCGGCGGATATGCGCGAGGGGCGCCGGCTGCTGCTCTCGGGCGGTAAAGGAGGCCTTGGCAATTCACGCTTTGCAACGCCGACGCGTCAAAACCCTCGGTTTGCGACGCAGGGGCGCAAAACCAAGGGACGCCATGTGATACTCGAGCTCAAATCCATCGCGGATATCGGCTTGATCGGCTTTCCGAGCGTGGGCAAATCCACGCTGCTTGCCGCGTGCACGAGCGCGCGGCCCAAAATCGCGGCGTATCATTTTACCACGCTGTCTCCGAACCTTGGCGTGGTGCAGTGGCACGACAAAAGCTTCATCATGGCGGACATACCGGGGCTCATTGAGGGCGCGCATGAGGGCGCGGGGCTCGGCCACGATTTTCTGCGCCATATTGAGCGCACACGCATGCTGATTCATGTGGTGGATGCGTCGTGCGGCGAAGGCCGCGATATCGTGGAAGATTATAAGGTCATCCGGCAGGAGCTCATCAGCTATTCGAGCGAGCTGGGCACACGGCCCGAGATCGTGGCGGCCAACAAGATGGACGCGCCGGGCTCGGATGAAAACGTGAAACGCCTGCGGGACTATCTGACGCCGCGCGGCATTGAGGTTTTTGAGGTGTGCGCGGAAATCGGCGATGGGACGGATGCGCTGCTCGAAAAGGCTTCGGACATGCTCGACAAGCTGCCGGTGCCGCAGCCGGTGGAAGAAGACGGCGTGATTGAGGAATGGGCGCTGGAGAAGGACGACGCGGGCTTCGAAATCATCCAGGAAGACGGCATCTATTACGTGGAAGGCCATGTGATTCAGGAGATACTCGCAAAGACGGACCCGGAAGATCCCGATTCGATGCGTCATTTTCAAAAACTGCTCAAGGACTTCGGCGTCATTAAGGCGCTGCGCCGGGCAGGGGCTAAAACGGGTGACACGGTGAGCCTTGAGGGGCTTGAATTCGACTTTGTGGATTAGGAGATATTAATATGCTGACCAGCAAACAAAGAGCCGCGCTGCGCGCGATGGCCAATAATTTAGAGCCGATCATCTACGTCGGGAAATCCGGCTTGACTGAGAATGTGATCACACAGGTGGACGATGCGCTGACCGCGCGCGAGCTGATAAAAGGCACCGTGCAGCAAAACGCGCCGGTGACCGCCGCCGAGATGGCTGCCGAAATCGCGAAGGCCACGGGGGCAGAGGCCGTTTCGTCGTCCGGGCGCAAGTTTGTGCTGTACCGCCCGCGCCCGAAAGACCCGACAATAAAAATCTGATGCTGACGCTGAAAATCGCGCAGCCCGGTGACCTGCAAGCCGTGACGGCGATATTCCGGCGGGCCGTGGATGCCATGGACGCTAAGGGCATATTCCAGTGGGACGATATCTACCCGTCCGAAGCCGTACTTCGCAGCGATATTGACAGCGAAGAGATGCGTCTCGTGTGCGATGGTGAGCGCGTTGTCGGCGCGGTCGTGCTGAACGGTCGGCAGGATGAGGAATACGCGCTGGGCACGTGGGTATACGGCGAACCGGCGGCGGTGGTGCACCGATTGTGCATCGATCCCGCCTGTCAGCAAAAAGGTTACGGTCGGCAGGCGATGCTGCTCGCGGAAGAGGTGGTTGCGGCACAAGGGTTTAAGTCCGTACGGCTCGATGCCTTTTCGCAAAACCCGTACGCATTAAGGCTGTATGAGGGCCTCGGGTACCGCCGTGCGGGGGAGGTCATGTTCCGAAAAGGGCTGTTCTTCCTGTATGAGAAGAGCCTGACTGTCTAAATTAAAGCCTTCGGGCTTTTTTTATTTACGAATCTTTCGGCAGTGCCGAAGGTTCGGCAGCGCAGTCGCGATGGTGATTACATTGCGGCATTCTGTCATGCGGTGGGTGCAGATTGAATCAAAATGAAGACGAAAGCCTTCAGCCGACCAAATAGGAAAACATAGCTGCAGCTTAAAAGCCGGTTAGCCGCATTTTTTCGCACGACAAGAAAAAGGGCAGACAAAAAAATGATATGCGCACAGCCTGTTGGAAAATCTTAATTTCATAATTATACAATACGCATAAAATAGTGCGATTGACACTGTTTGGTATCGCCAATATGATTAAATTAATCTGTTAGTAATATGAGGGGGGCTTGATATGATCACAGAGAATACGAAGGAATACAATGCTTTCGGGCCTTGGATTTTTGAGATTGATGATGAGTATACAATGCCGCCCTTGTTTGCGAAATATTACAGAGAACAAGAAACGCCGCTGATGCTGATCAAGATACCGAGGAAAATTGACAGGGCGGACGCGGTGCCCGGCATGAACCTGTATGATTGTGTGATCGGTGCGTTTGATAAACACCTCTATATCATGAAGCGGGTCGATAATCGCGTGGAAGATAGACGCGTGCCGTACGACAGTGTGATTGCCATAAAAAACACCATCGCGCTGCTCAAAGGGGAGATGCTTTTGTACCTCGGTGACGAGATTGTGACGGTCGATTACAATTCGGTTTCAGAACCGATCATCATGAGACTGGTCAATATCCTCAGAGCAAAGTACAGAACCGCAGAAAAGGCTCTTGATATTGAGACAATCAGCCATGATCTGAAAACGGTTGAGCATCTTTACTCGGCTATTATCGATCAATACAAAGCGCAAGACAGCAGGATACGCCTTGTGGCTTATCAGCCGCCGTCGAGATTTGTGCCGGTTTACAAAGATTTTAAAGCAAAAATAAAAGCGCTGTTACAAGTTAAAAGGGTCATAACCAGTACGGCGTTTATCACGAACGATACGGAGCTTATTGTGCTCCAAAGGGATAAGCGCACAAGGGGCAGAAAGCAGGGGGACTTGACCCATTCGATGCTGTTTTTGCCGTTTTCATCTATCGAAGAAATCAGCGTGACGGAGGGAGCCGAAGACAGCAAACATAATTGCATGAACATTTCGATAAAAGGCGGCTCGTTCTCTTTCTTGTATGCTGACAACAGCCTGCAGATCGGCGATTTGATCCGCGCATTAAAAAGATAATCCGATACGCTTTGTGAGAAGCTTCTTATGTTATTGGCTCAAGACAGCGTCCCGTTGGCTTGTTTCGGCGGGGCGCTGTCGTTTTATTTCGCGCTCAATGGCGGCACCGGATGAGAGGATGTTTGCGGGTGTCCGCCTACACCGTATGAGCCGCCATGGGCGACACAGCTTGATGAAAAACTCATACGGTTTTGCTGCGGCGGCGCAATTAACTGCTTACACTCAATTGGTTATTCCCGACAGTGTGTATGTCTCAGACTCACTCCAAAGCGAAGACGCCGCTGAAAGGCGGCTCAGGCTGCTGACAAAATAACAAAATATCACTGCTACAGAAACAACTTTGTCGGTCATGAGCGGCGAAGCGACGACCACGACGCAAGCCATGATCTGTAATAGATTCTTTTGAGCTGCATAGTCACTTCGTGATGCTCGTTCAATGTGGCGCATTCGCTCATGATGATTTCATAATAAACGCTGTTCGCGATTGCATATCGGTTAGTCAAAGTACTGAGCGGATGTGAAAAAGGGACATCCGGTCATTGCAAAGCGGAGCGGAATATGCTATCATGTAGCTACTGAACAGGCAGGAGAAATGAGCCGTACCAGATTAACTTTGGTGCGGCTTTTTATTTTGGAATCAGACTTGCGAAAGGATGACAGCAATGATTTATGACGTGGCGGTAATCGGGGCGGGCATATCGGGCGCGATGATTGCGCGCGAGCTCTCGCAGCTTAACGTGCGGCTCTGCGTGATCGACGCGGCGAGCGATGCGGCGGCGGGCGCGACACGTGCCAACAGCGGCATTGTGCACGCGGGCTACGACGCGCTGCCCGGCAGCATGAAGGCGCGCATGAACGTACGCGGCATCGCGCTGATGGAGACGGCGGTAAAAGAGCTCGGTGTGCCGTGCGAGAACTGCGGCTCTCTCGTGGTAGCCTTTGACGATGAGGAGGAAAAGAGCGTTGACGAACTGCTCCGAAGGGGAAAAGAAAACGGCGTCCCCGTCGAGAAAATATCCGACGATGAGGTGAGGAAAAGGGAGCCGCATTTGAGCCGGGAGATTCGCTGCGCGCTGTGGGCACCCACGGCAGGCATCGTGAGCCCATTTGAGCTTGCGCTCGCCGCGACGGAAAACGCGGCAGCCAACGGCGCGGATGTGTTCTTAGACAGCCGCGTGACGGCAATCAGCAAAAACGGGGACATATTCTCTATAGAAGCAGGCGGACGCAGTGTGCAGGCACGGTTCGTCGTCAATGCGGCGGGCGTTTATGCCGACGAGGTATCGCGAATGGCGGGCGGCGAAGCGTTTGCCATCACTGCGCGGCGCGGCGAGTACGTGTTGTTTGACAAGAGCTTTTCCGTGCGTACGCACAGCGTGATATTCGGCGCGCCCTCCGAAAAAGGCAAGGGCGTACTGTTTTCGCCAACGGCCCACGGCAACATGATTGCGGGGCCGACGGCGGAATTTACGGGCAAGGACGACACGGCGACCACGCGCGGCGGGCTCGAAGCTGTGATGGACGGTGTGCGCCGCTACGTGCCGGGCATCGACAGGCGCAGCGCAATCACGGTGTTTGCGGGGCTGCGCGCCGCGTCCGACAGGCACGATTTCATCATCGGCGAATCGGCAGCCGCACCGGGTTTCATCAATGTGGCGGGCATCGAATCGCCCGGGCTGACCGCGTCGCCCGCGATTGCTGAATATGTGACGCAGCTGCTGATGGGTTTGGGGTTGGACGGCACGAAGAATAAAGGCGCGACACGCATTCGCAAGCCGATCGAAGTCTTTGCCCATGCCACGCCCGAGAGGCAGTGCGCGCTTATCGCGCAGGACCCGCGCTATGCAAATGTGGTTTGCCGGTGTGAGCATGTGACCGAGGCCGAAATCGTGCAGAGCATACAAAGGCCCTGCGGCGCGCGCACGGTGGACGGCGTGAAGCTGCGCACGGCGGCGGGGTTCGGGCGCTGTCACGGCGGCTTTTGCATGCCGCGCGTGATGGACATTCTCGCGCGCGAGCTCGGGCGGGATTTGCAGGACATCACCAAGAGCGGCGAAGGCTCGTGGATACTCGCGGGCAAAACCAAGGAGGTGACACCATGAAGGCGGATGTGGCCATTGTCGGGGCGGGGCCGGCGGGCTTGGCCGCCGCGATTGCGGCGAAGGAGAACGGCGCGGCGCACGTGGTGATTATCGAGCGCGAGGCGCATCTCGGGGGCATATTGAACCAGTGTATTCACAGCGGCTTTGGGCTGCATGTGTTCGGCGAGGAGCTGACCGGCCCGGAATATGCAGCGCGGTTTGCGGACAAAGCACAGGAACTCAAAATCACATGCCTCATGCAGACGATGGTGCTCAATATTTCGCCGTCGCGTGTGCTCACGGTGGTGGGGCGCGACACGGGGCTGTGTACGATAGAGGCGGGCGCGGTGGTGCTCGCGATGGGGTGCCGGGAACGCAGCGCGGGTGCGCTGATGCTCGCGGGAGACCGTCCGGCGGGTGTGCTCACCGCGGGCACAGCCCAGCGGTTTGTGAACATAGAGGGGTACATGCCCGGAAAAGAGGTCGTGATATTGGGATCGGGCGATATCGGGCTCATCATGGCGCGGCGCATGACGCTGGAGGGCGCGCACGTGAAGATGGTGCTTGAGCTCATGCCGTATTCGGGCGGGCTCAAGCGCAACATCGTTCAGTGCCTTGATGATTACGGCATCCCCTTAAGGCTTTCGCATACGGTGACGGCGATTCATGGCAAGCGGCGCGTGGAGGGCGTGACCGTGTCGGCGGCGGATCAGCAGGGTAAGCCCATAAAAGGCACCGAGGAATACGTGCGCTGCGATACGCTGCTGCTGTCCGTCGGGCTGATTCCCGAAAACGAGCTGTCGCGCGGCATGAACGTGGTTATGGACCCCGTGACGGGCGGCCCCGTGGTGAACAGCCGTATGCAGACCTCGGTGAAGGGCGTGTTCGCGTGCGGCAATGCGGTGCAGGTGCACGATCTTGTGGACTTTGTGACCGAGGAAGCGCAGCGCGCGGGCGCGGCGGCGGCGGTATATCTCAACGCGGCGGACGAGCCTGCCTTGCATGCCGATACGCTGGCAGGCAGCGGTGTGCGGTATGTGGTGCCCCAGCAGCTACTCAGAGATGGCGGCGAGAAGACGCTTTTTTTCCGCGTATCGGATGTGTATAAAGACTGTTTCACCGTCGCGCGGTGCGGGGATAGGGTGGTCACGCGCAAAAAGCGGACGGTTTGCGCGCCGGGCGAGATGGAGAGCCTTTGCATCAAGGATGAGGACATCACCGGCAGCGTCGTGGTCAGCGTGGAGGAGAAGTGATATGGAGACAAAGGAACTGACCTGCACGGTATGCCCGCAGGGCTGCAGGATCACAGCACAGATGGAGGGCGGCAATGTCATCAGCCTTTCGGGGAACTGGTGCAAGCGGGGCGAACGCTACGCTCTGGCGGAGCTGAATGACCCGAGACGCACGCTCACCACCACGATGCGCGTGAGGGGCGGGGGGATGGTCAGCGTGAAATCGCAGGAGCCGCTGCCAAAAGACAGGCTGCTGGACTGCATGAAAGCGATCAATGCGGCGCAGGCAACCGCGCCCGTCGAGATCGGCGATGTGCTGATTAAGGATATACTCGGGCTCGGTGTGGATATCGTTGCCACATCGCGCGATAAAGGCGTATAATGGAGGCATGGACCGGGTGATTGATATAGAGTGCCGCAGCGCGCTCTACCGCCACAATTCAAAATGGCTGCCGTTTAAATATGATATCAACGTTTACCGCGGATGCGCACACCGCTGTATTTACTGCTACGCGCTCTATTCGCACGAATACATAGGCGGCGGCGATTTCTTCGGCGATGTATACGCCAAACGCAACATTGCCGATATGCTGCGGCGCGAGCTGCCGCGCTTTTCGCGCGAGCCCGTGAACCTAGGGGGCATCACGGACAGCTATCAGCCCGCCGAACGCACCTGCAAGCTGATGCCGGAGGTGCTCTCGCTGCTGGCTCAGTATTCGGTGCCGATCGTGCTGTGTACGAAATCGGCTCTTGTGCTGCGCGATCTTGAATTGATCAGCCGTGTGAATGCTGCGTCGGGGGCGGCGCTCGCGCTCACGGTAACCACGCTGAATAAACGCGTGGCGGATATCATTGAGCCGGGGTCTTCAAGGCCGCATGAACGCTTGGCGGCAGTTCCCGAAATCAAAAAAACGGGCGCGACGTGCGGCGTGCACCTCATGCCCATCATACCGTATCTCACAAGCGCGGAAGACAGCCTGGAAGCCGTTTTTGCGCAGGCCAAGGAGACGGGTGCGGATTATGTGCTGACGGGCGCACTGAATCTCAAAAGCGCCACGAAGAAACAGTTTTTTGACAGTGTAAAGAAAGGATTTCCTTCCGAATATGCCGCCATCGATGCGTTGTACAAAGATAAAAACGCCTATCACGACTACAAGGAAAAGCTTGGCGCAACGGTTGCGAAGCTGCGAAGCAAATACGACATGCCGAGCTATGTGATGCCCAAGGTCAAGGAAAAGCCAACCCAACTTTCATTTTTGTAACCCGATTAGCAAATCGCAAAAACAGACGCATTAAGCCGCGCGTTTGGAGTTCTCAATGCGAACGACGCGCAACGGCTGTGTTTTCCGTTTGCTTGTTTTCCTCTCTTTGCGCTCCATAATGAAAAGGATTGCGGTGAAGAGGATAAACAGTATGACTGCACCGGCGATGAGCCAGCCAGATGCCGCGATTCTGTCCCACATAACAAACCTCCTGCAAGAATATATGTTCATAATAACGCAGGGGCTGTCCGGAAAAGGGGACAAAGAAACCTTGGAGAGTAGAACCACATGGACAATGGTTTCTGATTGGGGAGAGCAAAGATTTGGTCATAACGGTGACATTTATAATTGCGGGTTGGATATTACGGAGAAATTGCAATAATGGAAAAAATTGATAGTCGTACGCTCATCCTTTTGTAAATGTAATCATTTTTGAATAGAAGCTCTTTAAAAAAGCCCTCTGATCATTATTTGAAGCATAACCGGAATAATCCCTAGTGTTGTCGGACACATCATCAAGCATTTCACTAAAGTCCAATAAGAAGAAGGAGGCTGGGGTCGGATCATCCCCTAGTATCCCGTTTTGCATGTCGTATAATATGTCTTTTGTGCCAGACACACTCACCATATGGCCAATTGAGGCTGCCATTTCCCCCGCTGTAATTAAATCGGAAGCACGCATGTCCATAATCATTTGCGAATAGACTTTTTCAAACATCGGTACGCCTTTGTATTTTTCCTGTATGGCGGCCCATTTCTCATCGTCTGTCATCTCTTTTCCTTCTGAGATGTCAACACCGTGTGTACTATATCCTGCGGGAAAACCACGGCTGTCGTACGTCACGAACGGTTCCTCGCCTGTGTTAAAAACAAAGGTGTCTTTGGAAAGCGCATCGACAAATGCATTGTTTGACGGGACCGTGGGCTGATTCGCTGTGCTGTGCCGTGTTCTGCTAATCATATCCGCTTTCACTTCCTGTATAGTCATAGATTCATCCTTTCTCGTTCTTTTGTAAATGCGATCATTTTGGAATAGAAGCTTTTTAAAAAAACACTTTGATCATTTTTAGGTGCATAAGCGGGGTAGCCTTTGCGATTATCAGATAAATCATCAAGCATTTCATTAAAGTCCAATAAGAAGAAGGAGGCAGGTGTCGGATCATTTCCAAGTATTCCATCCTGCATATCGTATAAAATATCCTTATCACCAACTACATTGAACGCATGATAACATGCGGCATCGCTCTCTTCGCGCGTAATTAAGCCCGAAGCTTCCATATCCATAACCATCTGCACATAAACTTTGTGAAACATCGGCACACCTTTATACTTTTCCTGTATGGCTGCCCATTTCTCGTCGTTCGTCATCTCCTTTCCTTCCGAGATGTCAACACCATGTACACTATACCCAGCAGGAAAGCCCCGGC
>JAEYKW010000027.1 GCA_023408075.1 Bacillota bacterium
GTGAGCGCGTACGACGAGGAAACGGGGCTCGTCGTGATCAAACCGAGCGGCGTAAGCTACGACACGATGAGAGCGGGCGACATGGTCGTGGTCGATTTGGATGGGAAAAGAGTTGAAGGTACGCTGAACCCGTCGTCTGACACGCCGACGCATGTGGAGCTCTACAAGGTGTTCAAGGGCGTCAAAGCCGTGGTGCATACGCATTCGAAGTGGGCCACAAGCTGGGCTCAGGCCAATAGGGATATACCGGCGCTCGGCACGACGCACGCGGACAATTTCTACGGCGGTATCCCGTGCACGCGGCGCATGACGGACGCGGAGATCAACGGTGATTATGAGAAAGACACGGGCAGCGTGATCATAGAGACGTTCAACCAGCGCGGGATTGACCCGCTGCAGGTGAGCGCGGTGGTCGTGGCGAACCACGGGCCGTTTTCGTGGGGGACGTCGTGCGTGAAGGCGGTGGAGAACGCGGTGGTGATGGAGTACGTGGCCGAGATGGCCTACATCGCGACGGATCTGAATCCGAAGGCTGATATCCAGCAAGCCCTGCTCGACAAGCATTTTCTCCGGAAGCACGGCAAGAACGCCTATTACGGTCAGAAGTAAGACCTGAAAATTATTGAATTAATAATACAGTTTAGACATCCGGAGGGGTTCCTCGGCTCTGTCCGTAAGCCCTAAGACTTATGGACAGAGTGTTTTTTTGTTTGCCGATAACGATGCAGTTCTATTAGCCGTTCCATTTGAAAAAAGTATTACGGCGGATGTGCCGACATCCAGAACGGACAGAGCAGCCTATCCCCGGAACCATTCGATGCAGTGATGTGGCGGGGAGACAAGGCAGATGGCATGGCATCGTATTGATCTCATTAAGTGCGCTCACGTACGGGATGGAAATGCGTAAGGGACAAGGCAATTGCCCTGTCCCTTTAATCGGCGTCAGTCGAATATGCGAATAACGTGATGGATAATATGCTGACTATACTCTCACAAGCAGAGTTTCCTCCAGGCCAAGCCTTAGCAGGGGTGCCGGGGTTTGGGCAGGCCAGCCCACATCCACATACGTGACCAGCTTATAATGTTCCGGCAGTTTCAGGTAGCCGTACAGCCGCTCAAACACCGGCGGCGTGAACGTCAGCCAGACGCCGCCAAGGCCCAGCGCATGCGCCGTCAGCACGATGTTCTGTGCCGCCGCACCCGCGTCAAGCAGACGGTTCCGCTCGGGATTCAGCGGGTTGGCGCGGTAAACGCGCTCATCCTGAAGCACCAGCAGATGAACGGGCCCCGGCGGAATGTCTCCGCCTTTAAACAGGCCGGGCGCGTTCTTTTCACGGATCACCGCATACCGGATGCTCTGAAGATTGCACGAATGCGCAGCCCAAAGCCCACTTTCCAGCACCTTGTCGATGATCCCATCGCTGACATCTTCATCCGTCCAGTGGCGCACGGACCGCCGTTCTTTCACGATATTGTCGTAAACGCTGTACTCTTCCTCCGTCACCTCGTGCGGCGCAAACGCCGATAAATCCACCGTTTCACCGTCCTGTGCTTTCCGGGCAAATTCCAGCACGCGCAGCGCGGTTTTAAAATCCGGCAGCTCCTCGGAGATACCCCTGCGCCGCCACAAATCCACCAGATTGCCAATCAGTCTGGTCTGGTTTTCCTTGAGCCTTTTGCCATGGTGGATGGCGGAATAGGTTTGAATCTCCAGCGTATGATGCAGGCGTTCGCGGAACCTCGCCCGAAACTCGGTTTCGTCAATGCTAAGGTATTCTTCATCGCTCAGGTTAAACCTTTGCAGCACATTCGTTATTTCTTCTTCGGATAATTTGGAGAAATCGATATTGGTTAAGTCTATGATTTCGCTCATCGGTTCCAACCTTCTTTCAAATGTTAAACTCCGTTTCAATGCCTGTTTCCGTCTCGTTGAGGGTCCGGTATATTTCCTTCTCCAGCTCGAGAATCAGCGGATGACCGTGCTCTCTCGGGCGGGGAAAATCAACGTTATATATCTTTTTGATTCGGCCCGGCCGCGGAGAGAACAACACCACCCTGTCGGCAAGAAACACCGATTCGGTCACGTCGTGCGTGATAAACACCACCGTCTTTTTTTCCTTCTGCCACAACGCCGTCACGTCGGCCTGAAGCTGCAGCCGCGTCAAATAGTCTACCGCCCCAAACGGCTCATCCATCAGCAGCACCTTGGGGTTTGCCACCAGCGTGCGGGCAAGGCCTGCCCGCTGGCGCATACCGCCGGAAAGCTGATGAGGGTACCGGTTTTCAAACGTGTTCAAATCAACGCGCCGGACATATTCCATTGCCATCTCGTGCCGCTTCGCCTTGGGTTCTCCGCGCAGCTCCAGCCCGAGCTCAATATTTTCAAGCACGGTTCGCCATGGAAACAGCGAGGAATCCTGAAAGACGACGCCGATATCGCGCGAAGGCCCCTTCACCTCTTTATCACCGATGAATATCCGGCCCGAGGTGGGCAGCTGCAGCCCGGCCAGCAGCTCGAGCAGTGTGCTTTTGCCGCATCCGCTCGGGCCCAGCACACAAATGAACTCCCCGTCCTTTATCTCAAGGTCCACGTTTGAGAGCGCATGAACCTCCTGCTGGCCGGTATAAACCTTGTTCAATCCTTTAATGATGATGGGGGGCATTATAAACTCCTTATTTTAAGACTCGGGCAAGAAGCTTTCATCTATGAACGGCACCACGTCATACTTCTCGGTCTGGAAGCCAAGCTCAATTTGGGTATCCTGCGTATCGTTGATCGCATTGATATCCACCTTGGGGTCGTTCGCCCATATTTCGAGCTCGGATTCCAATGCGGCGCGCAGCACGTCTTTGTCAATTTCCACATAGGTTGCACCGAACTCAACGGTCTCGTCGAGGTTTTCCTTGGCATATGTCCAGGACTTGTAATAGGCGGCAATGATCTTGCGCAGTTCGTCCGGATGCTCCGCGATGAACTTGTCGCTGGCGACGAGCACGCCGGTGTGGAACGTGGGCAGGTATTCATAGCCCTTGGCGAGCAGCTTGCCTTTGCCTTCTTTTTCAGCCAGCGCGACATACGGCTGGTGGATGATCGTTGCGGAAACCTGACCGGCTTCCAGGCTTGCATAGGCCTGAGCATATACGCCGTTGGCAACCAGTGTGACATCCTTATCGGGGTCGAGCCCATTCTCTTTGAGTATCACGCGGGTATATGCGTCGAGGCCGGTGCCCGCCATTGCAATGCCCACAACCTTGCCTTTGAGGTCGGAAATTTCGTTGATATCGTTCGCACCGAGGAGATAGAACGCGCCCTTTGTGCGGAACATGGAGCCCACGATTTTGAACGGAGCGCCTTTGGAAATTGCTGTGATGGCCTGCGATGTATTGAGGTCGGCAAAATCGATATCTCCCGAGATGAGCCCGGGGATCTTGTCGTCAACGATTAGATTCTCGGTTTTGAGCCCGTTTTCAGCGAAGAAACCTTTTTCAATACCGAGAGCGGTGCCGAGGCCGGTGTAGCTGATAAACGGCGCGAACTTCACGGTATACGCTTCTGCGGGCGCTTCGGTGGCTTCAGGAGTCGCGTCAGCCGACGGTTCTTCTGTGGCGGGGGCCGAAGATGTTTCCGCCGGTTCGGCAGAAACTGTTCCTGCGGCGCAGCCAAGGCTGACTGCCGCAACCACCAGCAGTGCAACAACAAGGGCCGTCATTTTGTAAATCTTTTTCATGTCTTGTGTCTCCTTTTATTTTAAGAATTTATTTTGAGGCATTTTTATACTTCCATCTCAGAACGAACCGCTTTTCAACAAGGTCGATCATTTGAATGACCAGTATTGACAGCAGTGTGACAACCAATATGATGGCAAACAGCTCGCCCGTTTTATAAAGCTGGGCGGCTTTTGTCAGGAGATTCCCCAGCCCGCTTTTGGATGCGAGCATTTCGGAAAATATCGCGCCGACAAAACCGACTCCGGCAGCTACGCGGATACCGGCGAATATGGTGGGCAGTGCGGATGGCAGCAGCACCTTCCATGTGATTTGGAAACGGCTTGCTTCAAAAACGCGCGCCACCTTGAGATGGTTGGGCGATACCTGTTTGATGCCCGTTATTGTGTTGTAAAACACCGAGAAAAAGCTGAACAGAAAGATCAGCACGCCTTTGCTGAGCAGGCTGATGCCAAACCAGATGGTGAGCAGAGGCATCAGCGAAACCTTGGGGATGGCCATAATGCCGGCAAAGTACGGACGGGTGAAATCCTCCAGCTTTGGTATGGTGGCCACCAGCACGCCGAGGACCACGCCGAGCAGCACGGAACTGCCAAAGCCCGCAAAGAATTCAAGCAGGGTGACCCAGATATGCTCATAGATGATGCCGGTTGAAAATAAGCGCCAAAGCTCACTGATGAACTGGGACGGCGACGCGATATAAAGATCGCTGACCAGCCCAAGATCCACGGCGAGCTGCATGGCGGCAAGCAGCACGAGCAGCGGTATGAATTTGCTGATTCTGAATAAGATCGACTTGTGTTTCACTTGCCCGGCTCGCTTTCTGTTTCTTTGTCTGCAATGGGATAGTAAATACGGTCGCATATATCGTCGCCCCACAGCACATTTTTGGTGATCCGCTGCGTCTCCGTGCCGGTGAAGTTTTCGTGAACCGTAGTGTCGTTCACATCGCAGTAAAACGGCGCAATCTCCTTAAACCACGGGTGGGCATCAAAACGTTTGGACCAGCTCTCGGCAAAGGGACATACGTATTTGCCGTATGAGGGGTCCCACCCAAGAAAGGGGATGTCGGTCACTTTAAAAAAGTTTTGCTTGGTGCGATCGAGCCCCAATTCCTGCGCGCGGGCCGCCAGCTTTTTTCCGCGTTCCTGTGCGCGGGCCGCCACGGCTTCGCCGAGCAGCTTTTTGGCTTCCTCTTTGCCGAAATGCTCATACAGCACCTTGGCGACGTGAAAATAGAGGTCCGAAAACTGGTCGCAGGCCTTGCGTACTTCCACCACTGTGTCCTTTCTTAAAATCGTTTCTGGCACCGTCTCGTTCATAATTGCGTGTTCCCCCTTTTATGTTTGCATAAACTTATTTTATATCTGTGCTCCCGCAGTTTTGGGTGATGGAATCCAGAAACGCCACGTATTCATCCTTCGTAAACGGCGGCTTATGCTCTTCCTTAATCTTTTTGGCCTCTGCGGCGCTGTCTTTAAGCAGCCGGTAAACCGCCAAAGCCATAATTTTGGCAGGCAGCACGTACGCCTTGTAGGGGTCCTGCACTTGCACATTCGCAGAATGCGCCTCTCCGGTGAGCCCCGGCGTGTTGAAGGAAAATACGGGAACCACATGGCTTAAATCGCCGTAGTCTGTGGAGAATGTCGCTGAAAGGCTCGGTCTGACCTCCAGCACCTTTTCTTCGGGAAGCAGAGTCAGAGCGGCATCGCGGAACGGTGAGTGCTTGTATTCGGGCAGCAGCGGCAGATAACCCGGATTATCCGTAATCTCCACCTGCGCGCCGATGGCATGCGCACCCGCTTCAAAAGCCCGCGTCGCTTTGGCATTGGCGTCGATAATGGCGGGAATGTTGCGGGCCCTGACCAGCAGCTCCACCACGGCCTGGCCCGGGATCACGTTCACCAGGCTGCCGCCTTGCGTTAAAATCGGGTGAACGCGCACCGTGTCTTCATCTTTGAAGGTTTCGCGCTGAAACTGCAGCGCAGTAAGCCCCAGAGTCGCCGCGTTTAATGCGTTGATGCCCGTCTGCGGCGAACCCGCCGCGTGGGATTCCTTTCCGATGTAGCGCACCAGCTTGGCAATGAACCCATTGCACGAGCCGCCGCCCACGAGCGCGTCATATTCGCTGTCTCCGAATGCGCTGTGATACCCCAGCGCGATGTCGATATCCTCAAACGCGCCGAGACCGATCAGCTCGGCTTTGCCGCCGAGGTAGCGCAGCTTGCCCTCTTTGCGCAGGCCGTCCTTGTATTCAATTTCACCATACTCTTCGGAGGGAACGGCGAAAAAAGTCACGTTGCCGTCCAGCGCTTGCTGCACCTCCGGGTCGGTCAGCGCGAGTATCGCACCCACCAGCACGCCGAGCTGCGCATGATGGCCGCAGCAATGGGCCGCCTTGGTGTCCTTATCCGCTTTGGGATGCGCGGGAGATTTGACCGCGTCCAGCTCGCCGATCACGGATACGTTGATCGCTCCTTCGGTCTGCGGCTTTAAGTATCCCTTCACGCCGGTGATCGCGAGCCCGCCGGTGACGTTCAGCCCCGCTTCACGAAAAAACGCCTCAACCTTGGCGGATGTGCGGAATTCCTTGAAGCCGAGTTCCGGATGCTCGAAGATATCCTCTGAGAACGCAATAATCCGGTCCTGCGCCTGATCGATAATTTGTGTAATACGCTGCTCAATACTGTCCATTTTAATTCCTTGTAATCATATATGAATTATTTGTTAATGTGGCGTCATTATAAACTGGGTACAAACTCTTTGTCAACAGCCTATTTATATTTTTCATATATTTTTTATATGGTATTGACAAGCGAATCATCGCGTATATATTATATATGGCATATATGTTTACTGAATTTATCCACCAATGTGTTTATACAGGAAAGAGGCAGCCGGTGAAAAAGCCAGATCAGATCGTATCGAGTGACTTAATCATAATCGGAGGGGCAGGAGCGGCGGTGATGAGCGCACTGGCGGCGGCTCGCGAGGGTGCTAAGGTCACAGTTATATCCAAGGGCAAAATCGGCAAGAGCGGCAACACCATCATGATCGGCGGCGGGTTTTCATTGGACGGCCCGAGCGCGCGCGATTTGTGCGGATACGAGCAGGCCAATGTCGCATTTACAAAAGAGCAGCTGTTCGACAAGCTGGTCACAAGTTCGTTTTATATCGGAAATCAGCGAATTGCCAAACAATACGTGGAGCAGGGGCCCTATGCCGTGCGCGAATGTCTGGAGTGGGCAAAGCAGGCGGGACAGGATTTATTTTTCATTCCTGCAGGCAATTCGTGGATGTCCAGCGGGCGTTCATTTGGCATGACCGTGCGGCAGGGCATAAAAGCTGAGCCCGGCATAGCCGTGTATGAAGACACAACCGTATCGCACCTTCTGCTGTTGGGAGATACGGTGGTCGGCGCGGTTGGCGTCAACATCTATACCGGCGAAGTCATTCAATACAATGCCAAAGCCGTTGTGATCGCAACGGGCGGCTACCAGCCGTTTTCTCTTAAAAACTCCATCAGCGACATGACGGGAGACGGTATCGCTCTGGCGCTGCGGGCCGGTGCGAGCGTCGTTGATATGGAATTCTTCCTGTATCTGCCCACGATTACGAAGCCGGGCTTTGCCAGAGGGTCGATACTCCCGTATCTGTTCACCATGCCGAATTTCGGCGCACTGGAGCCCAAAGTGACCGATTTGGACGGCAAGGAGTTGCCCATTTCCGCCGATTGCGCGACGCTGCCGCGGACGAACAAGGTCAATAAGATCGTCTACTCATATTTCTGGGGCAAAGGCGTGTTCGAGAAATATGGGCAGTACGGCAACCGGTTTTACTATGATTACTCCGCCTATTCGGATCAGGATATTTTTGATATGTTTGAGCGCGTTTCCAAGGCTGTGTCCCTGTGGCATACCAAAGGTTCCTACAACGGCATCGATCTCAAAAAGCTTGCCGAGTACATCGTGAATAACGGCAAACGCTTAGAGGTGGGGCTGGGCAACGAATACAGCATGGGAGGCATCTCGGTGACGGACGATTTCTCCGCGGGCGTGAAAGGGCTCTATGCAGCCGGAGAGGTGACGGGCGGTACCTTCGGCGCGTTCCGAAGCGGGGACGGTTTGGTGGAGATGCTGGCGCATGGCCTGACGGCCGGGCAGAGCGCGGCGCGCTATGCCGCGGGTACGCAGCAGTTGGAGCCGGGTAATCTCGAAGAAGCACTCGCCGATCTTTTTGCGCCGCTGGAGACAGCTGAGGGAATAAGCCCCTCCTATGTCCACAAGCTGATTGAGCGTGCATCCGATGAAGGGTTCAATTTCTTCCGCTCGGAAGACCGGCTGCAGGCCGCTTTGACCCAAATCAAGGGCATAAGAGGACAGCTTGGCGTTCTTCATACCAAGACCGCTGAGAGAAAATACAATATGGAGTGGTATGACGCAATCACGGCAAAAAATCTCGCACTGTGCGTGGAGATAGGCATCACCGCCGCACTGAACAGAAGGGAAAGCCGGGGGTGTCATATGCGTGCGGACTATCCTGCCATCGATAATGAAAAGCATTTGCATAACACATATGCCCGCCTTGACAAGGGGGAAATTGTTTATTGGACGAAAGAGCCTGAGGCTGTATATGCGCCGCTCGACCGGGCCGGATATGCTTCGATACCGGAATACATTTTTAGCAAATACGGAGGGAAAGCCATTGAGAATTTTGGTATCCAGAAGCCATAACGGCTGCGATGAATATGAAGTGCCGGTGCAGGCGGGTACGACGGTGATGGATATTCTCGATTATATTTATGAGAATCTGGACGGCAGCTTGGCTTATTACCGTCACAGCCGGTGCAATCAGGGCATATGCGGCCGGTGCGCCGTCAAGCTGGATGGCAAAACGGTGCTGGCCTGCACAGCCGTTGTGGACACTGAGAAGGATAGCATCACTTTGAGCCCTGCCGGAAAAGACGTGGTGCGGGATCTCGTTGTGCTGAGATAAACCGGATAGAAGGCTCGCAGCTGCTTATCGACATCAGTAATCCTCGATCAGCACCTGCATCACACCGCCGCAGACCATGCCTTCTTCCTCTGCGATTTCGGCCGTTAAGTCAACGGTGTGCAGGCGATAGCGGCCGGTGCCGATGAGCTGCTGCGCGATATGAATCACCTCGGATTCACTGCAGCCGCCGCCGATGCTGCCGACGATCCGACGGTCTTGGTAAACGAGCATTTTTGCCCCCGGTCCGCGCGGCACCGACCCCTTGGCAGCCACGACGGAGACAACGGCTTTGGGCACATCCTTTTCCTCGGCCAACGTGCGCAGCACCTGCATATCAATATCGCTGCGGCTTGCGGTTCCTGCTGCGCCGAGGCGTTTGCAGGCGATGAGCTCTGCGAGAATCGAGACGGCGATTTCAGCCGGGGTGACAGCACCGATGGACAGGCCGATGGGCGTATGTGTGCGGTCAATACGTTCGGCATCATAGCCTGCTTCTTTAAGCGCAGCCTTGAGTGCTCCGACGCGCCTGCGCGAGCCGATCATACCGACGTAGTGCGGCTCGTCCCCTTGCAAAAGCATCTCCATACACAGCATGTCATAGCGGTGCCCGCGCGTAATGATAACCACATAGTCGCTTGCAGTCACCTGCAGCCGGGCAAACACCTTATCAAAGCTTTCACAAATCACACCGTCGGCTGCGGGAAACCGCAGTGTGTTGGCAAAGCTCGGCCGGTCATCGGCAATCACAACGGAGAACCCCGTTTTTGACGCAAACTCAACGAGAGGCAACGCAATGTGGCCGCCGCCCAATACGATCAGCCGCTCCCGCGGGAAGAACGGCTCCCACACCGTGATTACATGATTCGTATCGTTGATGAGGGGATAGCCGTTGTTCAGCGCATCGCGTGCATGCGGATCCTCCGCATCAATGAGCCGCTTAAGAACGGCGGCGGTTTCACCCTCCGGCTTATGAAACTGCGTTTCAAGAACAACGCCGGTATGGCTGTACAGAGAGCGCATAACATCTGAATAGACTGTATGATTCATGTGTTTTAAGCCTTTCGATAACTATTAAATCAATGCTAGCAATAAATACATACAAAATCAATATGACTATCGAACAAATAAACAGCCTGTGGACGGATAGAATATTGAGAAAAGAAGCAGATAGCTTGGATACCGTGGATACAAACGGTCAATTTGAGATTCATAAATCTTTATTCTGTTTGTCCCTTCAGGCAGGCTTGTTTGCAAAACGGCATGAGTCTGCGCATACATCGCTGCTCGGATGGCTGCACGGCGCCAAATAAATTAACAACTGATATTTTTTTAATTTTAACAGCTTTTCGAAGTTCCTTTTAAACGTTTACTCTCATATTGTCTATATCACTGAGATTTCATATTGCTTTCATGCCGTTTATTATTTTCAGCTTTGCACCACGGAACGGCTAGATCTAAGAGAAAAAAGCGAATTGAGAAAAGTTGAATAGTTTCCTATTAAGACACGGGACGAAAACTACCTCTTAATGCGCGCTTGGTGAAAGCATGCATAGCAGATATTTTGAAATAAACCGCGATATTTTTATGTGAGGGAGTTGACTTTTTTCACCTCAAGTGATATTGTATCCAATATAAAGGATCACTTGAACAACACGTTTCTGTCAGCCGCATAGAATAAGTCGGCGTCGACAGGAACATATTTTTCAAGACAGATTGGATACAATATCAGAGATATTAGATAACTGATACTAAATACAAACCGTTTCAGCGTTCGAATCGCCCGGCGGGTGTTCGGAAAATATCAATTAAAGAAGAAAGAGGCATTACAACATGGCAAACTTAACCGTCAGACCAATTAATACGGGTTATGTACCGACTTATCCGTTGCAGTATCACTATCATCATTCATGTGCACCGTATTTAAAGAATATTCCGACTGAGAAAGTGCCGCTTCCTGTTTTTACATTTCTGATTGAAGGCGGAGACCAGCTGCTTTTGGTGGATACGGGTATGGCGTGGACCGAGCGGGCGAACACATACCATCATCCGGGCTCATGGCAGGACCCGGGCATGGCGATTCACGAGCAGCTTGAGAAGCTCGGGTACAAACCGGAAGATATCGATATCGTGGTGTTCACGCATCTGCATTGGGACCACATGTTCTATATGGAAAAATTCACGAATGCGACGCTGGTGGCGCATGAGCGGGAAGTCGAGTTCGCGTTTAATCCCATTCCGCTCTACTACAAGTCCTATGAGCATCCCGCTCTCGGTGTTACAAGGCCGTTTGAAGGCAAAACATTCAAAACCGTAAAGGGTGAAGAGGAAATCATGCCTGGTGTGCGCGTGTTCGAATCGTTTGGACATTCCCCGGGGCATATCTCGGTTGAGGTGGATACGAAAGACGGCAGCTACATCTGTGCGGGCGATTCCATATTCGTTATGGGGAACTTAAACGAGATTCCTGAGCTGCATTACAATATCACGCCGCCCGGACGGTTTTACAACATCGTTGAGGCGTGGAAGAGCATCGAAAACCAGAAGGCGCGCGCGAAGGACCCGAGCTTCCTGCTGCTGTGCCACGACAAGGCGCTGGAAGACCGCATTAAAGAGACACCCGTGTTTGGTGTTTGATCAGCTGTAAAGACCGTGTCGGGAGGGGCAATATGAAAAACAATACCATTGTAATTGGCTGCGACGATGCTGCGGTCGATATGAAAAAACAGATCATCGCGCTGCTCAAAGCAAAGAATATAACGGTTGAGGATGTGGGTGTTCACGGCGCTGATGACGCCATGTATTATCCGCTCGTCGCAAAGAAGCTCTGCGAAGAGATCATCAAAAGCAACTATACAAAAGACGGCATACTCATATGCGGGACGGGCATCGGCATGGCGATGACGGCAAACAAGTTCAAGGGCATACGCGCAGCCGTCTGCCACGATAACTTCTCCGCGGAGAGAAGTCGGCTCAGCAACGATGCCAATGTGCTGTGCATGGGTGCACGCGTGATTGGGCCCGAGCTTGCCAAAAAGATCACGCTCGAATGGATCAGCCTTGATTTTGTGGACGGCAGCTCGACACCGAAGGTAAACGCCATCAAGGAAATCGACAACACAAATATTTGCTGAGAAGGAGGGACGGAGATAATGAACAAGATGCTTTATATGGGCACCAACTTGAAAATGTACAAGACAACGAAAGAGACGGTTTCGTACTTGACCGAACTGCACGAATTAACACGCGACATTGACAGAACGGAACTCACCTTGTTCGTTATCCCGTCCTACACTTCTTTGGAAAGTGCGAGAAAATGCGTCCCGCAGGAAAGCATCAAATTGGGTGCGCAGAATATGTACTGGGAAGACCAGGGCCAGTTTACCGGCGAAATATCGCCGCTCATGATTAAGGAAACAGGCGCTGAAATTATAGAAATCGGGCACAGTGAGCGCAGGCATGTGATCGGCGAGACCGATCAGCAGGAAAACAAGAAGGTGCTTGCCGCGCTGCGCCACGAGTTTACGGCCTTATTGTGTATCGGAGAAACAAAAGAGCAAAAAGATTTACATATCAGTGATGAGGTACTGGGCACACAGCTCAAGATCGGCTTGAGCGGGGTCACAAAGCAAGAGCTCGGCCGTATATGGATTGGGTACGAGCCCGTTTGGGCCATCGGCGTCAACGGCATACCGGCCTCCGCCGACTATGCGGATGAAAAACACGGCGTTATTAAATCAGTGCTCCGCGAGATGTTCGGAGAAGATGCTGCGAAGGTCCCGGTGCTTTACGGCGGCAGCGTCAATCCCGAGAACGCGCCGGAGCTCATTGTCAAAGAGAATATCGACGGACTCTTCGTCGGCAGGAGCGCATGGAACGCTCCTGCATTCAACAGCCTTATCCGGCAAGTGATGCCGTTGTATAAATTGAAATTTAAAAAGTGAAAAATCAGAGCGGAGCATAACAGATGAACGAATATAACAGCATAAAAGATGAAATGATACTGGCGGCCTCACGCGCATATACCCGCGGCATACAAACCGGCAGCGGCGGCAATTTCAGCGCTCGGGTTCCGGGTAAAGATCTGATGATCGTGAAATCCAGCGGCGGCTCGTTCATGGATGCCACCAGAGACAATCTGCTTGTGACCGACTTTGACGGCAATGTGGTTGAGGGAGAAGGCAAGCCGACCAGAGAAGCGCTGCTGCACGGATACATCTATAAAATTGCCCCGCAGGTCAGCGGCGTGATGCATTGTCATGCGCCCTGGTCAATCGGCTGGGCATACACAAGGCAGCCGCTCGAGGGCGTCACGCTGCATACGCAGCTCAAATTCGGCTGCCCCATTCATGTGCTTGATGTCAAGACGCCTATGGTGGAAGCAAAGGATTTTCCGCTTGTCAAACAGCTTTTTGACGAGAACCCCAAGACCCCTGCTTTTTTGCTTGTGGATCACGGCATCGTTGCAGTGGGTGATACGGTAATCAATGCGGAGCATAACGCCGAGCTTGTGGAAGAGACGGCAATGGTCGCGTTCCTGAAGACCATTGCACGAACAAGGCTTCAGGAAAACGAAAAATAAAGTAAGGCTGCCCGGGAAAAATTGGCAGCTTAGATAAGTTTCCTAAATCAACATCGAGTCTGCGAATTATGCTATTGTGAAACAATAACAGCGTGAGGCGGTTGAGGTTTAGGCAAAAAATAATGGGAGGAATAAACAAACATGAAGAGAGCATTGTTATTGACGCTTGTGCTGATGCTTGCTGTGGGAATGATTCTGACCGGATGCAGCGCGCCGTCTGAGAGCTCGGCACCGGCCGAAAGCAGCCCGGCTGCATCGGAATCGGCTGCACCGTCTGAAGAATCCGCACCGGCAGAGACGAGCGAAGAAGCGGCACCGCAGGAAAGCCGTTCGGCGTTCTCCACCGATCTTCTGGCCAGCGAAGCGGACACCACACCCGTGGATCCTGCCGATCTGCCGGTATCGGGCATCGGACCTGAGGTGACCACAGATGTGAAAGCGAACGAATCCTATAAGATCGCGATCGTTGTGAAGAACACCACAAACCCGTTCCTTCTCAAATCCATAGCGGGTGCTGAAAAAGCGGCTGCGGATATGGGCTTTGAATGCATCTCTCTGGCTCCGGCCACACAGGACAGCCTGGAAGAACAGGTGAAGCTTATCGAAGATGCGATACAGCAGGGCGTACAGGGCATCATCCTCCATCCGATCGATTCGAATGGTATCATGCCTGCAATCAGAAAATGTGACGAAGCCGGTATCCCCGTGGCCTGCATCGGCACACCTGCCGCTAACGAAACCTTCATGCGTACAGGCGTTGACTACACCTCGACCGGTGTCACAATTGCCAAAATGGTTGCTGAAAAGATCGGCGGCAAAGGCAAGCTGATCATACTCGAGGGCCCTCCGGGAGCACAGAACGCTCAGGAAAGACTTGCCGGTATCAAACAGGCTCTGGCTGACTATCCCGATATTGAAATCGTGGCATCCCAGACGACCAACTTCAAGAGAACAGAGGGTATGCAGGTCACTGAAAACCTTCTGCAAAAGTATCCCGATGTCAATGCCATCATTGGCTGCAACGATGAAAGCTCGCTCGGCGCCATTCAGGCTCTTAAAGCAGCCGGACTCGAAGGCAAAGTTGTCATCGGCAGCTTCGATGGCAATCAGGACGGCAGCGCTGCGGTTCAAGCCGGTGAAATGTATGCGACATACAACGTTGACCCGGTCGGCTCCACGTACCTGGCTGCGGCATACATCGTGCAGTTTTTGAACGACGGAACAATGCCCCCGAAATACTTTGTTCCCTTCCCGTCAACGCTTCAGGAACCCGTTATCACGGCTGAAAACATTGACAACTATATCAGCAACATCGCTTGGTGGAAGTAATAAGGAAGCATAAGCTTTAAAAGCTTTGATTCACTGATGGTTGCATGCCCCGTCTCGTCCTGGTGAGGCGGGGCAGCAACACCAGACTTTTTAAGTTCGCACAAATAAGGCTATGACCCCATAGCGGTTATGAGGTGAGTGATTTGTCAGAGACGATTTTAACTGCAAATGGTATTACGAAGCTTTTTCCCGGTGTAACGGCCCTTGACAACGTGGACTTTGATCTCAAAAAAGGTGAAGTGCATATTTTGGTGGGCGAAAACGGCGCAGGGAAAAGCACATTGGCAAAGGTTTTACTCGGTGCGTATATACCTGAAAACGGAGAAATCCAAATCGACGGTCGGCCTGTTTCGCTCAAATCGGCAAAGGACGGGCTTGCCAACGGTATTGCCGCCGTTTATCAAGAGTTCACGTTGGTTCCTTACTTAAATGTATCTCAGAATATCTTTTTAAACAGAGAACCTTTAAATAAAGTTGGGCTTGTAAACCATAAGAAAATGGAGAAAGAGGCTTCAGAACTGCTGAAATCCTTAAACTGCGATTACATTAATGTCAAGTCGTATGTCAAGGAATTGAGCGTTGCGGAACAGCAGATGGTGGAAATCGCCAAAGCTCTTTCATTCAATCCCAAAATACTGGTGTTTGACGAACCGACCGCAACGCTGTCCGAGCGCGAGGTTGAGTCGCTTTTTGAAAGAATACATAACCTGAAAAAAGCAGGTATCGGCATCATCTACGTGTCGCACAGAATGCAGGAATTTCACCAGATCGGAGACCGTATCACGGTGTTGCGGGACGGTAAAAAGATCGCGACGGTCAGCATAAAAGAGGTCAACGATACGGGGCTGGTCAACATGATGGTGGGGCGCGATGTGTCGCAGGTGTATCACCGGACGCCGAACCAGTTTACCGGCGAAGTGCTGCGCACCGAAGGGTTGTGTGACAAAGCCGGCAGAGTGAAAGATGTCAGCATTGTGCTGAATAAAGGGGAGATAGTCGGGGTAGCGGGCTTGGTCGGTGCCGGCAGAACGGAATTTGCACGTCTTGTGTTCGGCATCGATCCGGTCGCCAAGGGCAAGATTTTCATTAACGGAGAAGAAATCCATTCCCATACGCCCGTCCATGTTGTAAAAAAAGGCCTTGGCATGGTGTGCGAAGACCGCAAACGGCACGGACTGGCTCTTAAGGATTCGGTGGCGTGGAACATTCTGGCCGTCAGCCTGAAAAAATACTTCCCGAAGCATTTCATATCCCAAAAGAAGATGATAAAAGTTGCGCAAGAGTATAAGGAAAAGCTCCGCATTGCCACGCCTGACGTTTACCGCGAGTGCCGGTTTTTATCGGGCGGCAATCAGCAAAAGGTTGTTCTGGCCAAATGGCTCAGCGCAAATTCGGATATTCTGATATTTGACGAGCCCACGAGAGGTATCGATGTCGGTGCGAAGATGGAGATTTATGCGCTGATGGATAAGCTCACGCAGGAGGGTAAGTCGATACTGATGATTTCTTCGGAAATGCCGGAGGTCATCGGAATGAGTGACCGTATCTATGTGATGCGCGAAGGCAGAATCGTCAATGAATGCAAGCGCTGTGAATTTTCAACCGACGAAATCGGTGCCTGTATGCTGGGTATTGGAGGTGAAGAACATGGGGCATAAATCGGCAAAATCAATAAAGGTCGCTAACGTCATTAAAAATATACCTCCTGTTTTTTGGATACTGGTGGTGATGATGGTCGGGTTCGGTTCGTCCGCATCCAACTACTTTGAGTTTAAGAATCTTCAGAACATACTTGTTCAGTGCGTGCCGCTCATGCTCGTGGCATATGCGCAGACTCTGGTCATACTCACAGAGGGTGTCGATCTGTCTCTCGGTTCACAGGTCAGCCTTGTAACGGTGCTGTGGGTCACATTTATGCAGATGGGTATGCCGTGGCCGGTGGCCGCGCTGCTCGCGGTGGTTGGCTCAATGATATCGGGCGCTTTAAACGGCCTTATTATTGCCAAGTGGAGGGTGCCTCCGTTTATCGTCACGCTCGGTATGCAGAACATTCTTTACAGTGTTGCGCTGCTGATTACAAAAGGATCATCCATTTATTTTGCCAACGATATCTTCCAGGTGATTTCCGGAACCATTATCTTAGGGTTCCCGCTGATTGTGTGGATCACTGTGCTGATGTTCATATTAACATGGATCATACTCTACCATACACGGGTCGGCGCCAGAATATTCGGCCTCGGCGGCAATGCGGAAGCGCTGGTTCTTGCGGGTGTCAATGTGATTAAGCCCACCGTGTTTGTGTATGCGTTCGCGGGCTTCTTAACGGCAATAAGCGGCCTTCTTACCACCTGCAGGCTCGAATCCGGCCAGCCGATTGTCGGGCAGGGCTGGGAGTTTCAGGCGGTGGCGGCCACCCTGCTGGGCGGCACGTCCTTCAAGGAAGGCAAAGGCGGCCTCGGCGGCACCATACTCGGCGTGCTGCTGATTACCATGCTGAAAAACGGTTTGAATCTGGTTCACCTGCCGTCCATTTATCAGAATGCGATCATAGGCATTATCATACTTTCGGCGATTGTCGTTGACAGTACGATACGCCGAATGAAAGAGAATTAGGAGGACAACCATGAAAAAGTATTTCAATCAAGTGAAGCGATTCAGGTCGTTTTACAGCATCATAGGGCTGCTGTTCGTGGTTGTGATCTCATCCATCGCCATTAAAGAATTTATGACACTGAGCAATGTGATCACACTGTTCAGACAGGCCAGCACGCTGCTTGTGCTTAGTACGGGGCTCACCGCGGTCATACTCACAAGCGGTATCGACCTCAGTGTCGGGGCCATATCGGGGCTTGTCGGCTGCATCGTGGCGCAGTTTTTGAAAATGGGCATACCGGCACCGCTGACCTTCATTATTGCAATTGCTTTCGGTGCTTTGTTTGGATTGTTTAACGGTTTTCTCGTGGGTACGGTTAAGATGCCGCCGTTTATCGCAACATTCGGCATGAGCTGGGTGGCGAGCGGCTTGTCCATTATCGTCATGAACGGCGAGGTGATATTCGGTCTTGCAGACGATTTTACATGGTTCGGCACAGGCTACATCGGGCCGATTCCCGTGATTGCGATTATCGCGCTGATTGTTGTGGCCATTACCTACATCATACTCCAAAAGACCACCTTTGGCAGAGACGTCTATGCGATCGGTGCCAATCAGGATGCGGCCAAATACTCGGCAGCACCCGTGAAAAAGACGCTTTACTGGGCGTTCATTTTCTCCGGCATCACCGCGGGTATCGGCGGGCTGCTGATGACGGCAAGACTCAACGCGGCCGATTCCACGATGGGCGATTCATACGGATTGCAGACGGTGGCGGCGGTTGTGGTCGGCGGCACATCGCTGCTCGGCGGTGAAGGCAGTGTGGTCGGTACGGTTATTGGGGCGCTGCTGCTCACCATCGTGATGAACGTGATGAACCTGATGGGGATTTCCTCGTTTGCTCAGCCGGCTATCGTCGGTGTCGTTATCATCGCTATGGTGTTGTTCGATTCGTACACGCGGCAAAAGCAAGCGACGGCATTAAAATAACAGGAATATTGAGCTCGGGCGTGAGATAATGAGTCACTATAATATTGTATCCAGTATCAAGAGATGGTATAATCTATGATTAGATGCAATTATAAACTCATAATATTTGGAGAAAAGATATGGAATTGTCGAATATTGAAAAATCTCAAAAAATTAAATATCAGAGAATGCCCGAGCTTGTGAAAGAGCAGCTGATGGACTGGATCATGGACGGCACGATCTCAATGGGAGAGAAGCTGAACGCCGAAGATCTGGCCTCCAGAATGGGGGTCAGCCGCATGCCCGTCAGAGAAGCGCTGAAAAGTATGGAGAAATCCGGAATTGTGCATTCTATTCCCTATGTGGGGACAAGGGTGGCAGAGCTTCAAATGACGGATATCGTTCAGATATATCTCATGCGCGAGGCGCTTGAGCCATTGGCTGCTTATTACGCCTGCAAAAACATTACGGATTCAAAACTGCAGGCTGTTGAAAGCCTGCATACAAGGCTGGAAAACGTCATCGGTGAGCCGACCCCGAATGCCAAACAGATTTTTGTGCTGAACCGCGATTTCCACTTTGAGATATACGAGGGAAGCGGCATGAAGTACATGATCAATATCATTGCGACGCTTTGGGACAATCTGGCGTTTTACAAGCTGATTTATGGCAGAAAGTATGCAACGGACAAAAACAGCGCACTCAATATGCTCGGTGAACACAAGGAGTATATTGAAAGACTGAGAAACGGGAAGGCAAACGAATTAAAGACCTTGATGCATGACTCGCTGCACCGGCGTGTGCTGGAGCTGAAAGATCAAGTGACCTACGAAATATAACATCAGGTATTTAATATGGGCTGCCGCAAAGTTAGGGAGTTATCATCATGGACTACACAATGGCCGAATGCGGAGGATGCTTAACCTGCGAGATTGCATGCTCATATAAGCATAATAAAGAATTCAACCATCTTATATCCAGTATTGAAATTGTCGAACTGGAAAACGAACAGGGATACAAAGTACGCCTGATTGAAGATCCTTCAACGGGCAGAATACCATGCGACGGATGCCTCGGTGATGAACCGATGTGTCTTTCGTATTGTCCGAAGCACGAAGAATTAAAAGCGATCCTCACGCGGCATATCACGGAGCGCATCAAGGAAGGGGAAAGCGAAGATGAATAAGTGTTACGGCATCACCGGCAGAACTCTTCGCATCAACTTAACGAGCAGGGAAATCAAAGTTGAGGGAAATTCTCAATATTACCGCGATTTTTTAACCTCGAGCGGTTATGCGGCAAAGATCATCTATGACGAAGTGAAGGACTGGGTGACGCCTTTTGACCCCACAAACAAAGTGGTTTTCTCGGCAGGCGCGTTGATCGGCACCGTTGCGCCCGGCGCGTGCAAAATGAATATCAGCACAATCGGGCCGATGACGGGCGGCTGGGCGACGGGCAGCAGCGACAGTTATGTGGCTATGGAATTAAAGCATGCCGGATACGATGCGATCATTGTGGAAGGGCGCAGCCATAAGCCTTGTTATCTGCATGTGACGGATGAAAAGGTGGAGATTCGCGATGCCTGCGCACTCTGGGGCAAAACCACATGGGAGACGCTCGATGCGATTCGAGAGGAACTTAATGACCCTAAGCTGCACATCATATCCATCGGGCCGGCAGGAGAAAACCTGACGCGCGGCGCCTGCGTGATTCAGGACAGAGGCCGGGGCTTTGGCCGCTGCGGCACGGGTGCGGTCATCGGCTCGAAAAATTTGAAGGCCATCGTCTGCAAGGGCAAAAAGCCGATTCAGGTGGCGGATCCCGAAAAGTTTATGCAGGTGGCGCACCGCTGCCGCAAAAAGATACTCGACTGCCCGGATACCGAGCGCTTTCGCAAATACGGCACGCTCGGCATATTTCAGCACAAGCAGGACATGGGCGCGATTCCGTACAGGAACTCGCAGGAGAGCGTGTTTCCCGAGGATACGAACGTCACGATGGACCCTGTGCAGGTGATCGATAAATACACGGTTTCCAAGCAGAACTTCCCGGGCTGCCCGATAGGCTGCGGCCGCCATATGACGATCACGGACGGGCCATACAAGGGGCTCACAGCCGAATTCAACCATTGGGAGGCCTTCGGCACCATCGTGGGCCGCTGCGCGGTGACGGAACCCACGTTTATGGTGAAGGTGACGGCCTACTGCAATGAGATGGGTATCGACTTCAATCTGGCGGGCTGCGCCATTGCCTGGGCAATGGAGTGCTATCAGCGCGGCATACTCACCAAAGAGGATACGGACGGCATGGAACTCAAATGGGGAGATGAGCCGCAGATACTCGAACTGATACGCAAGATGAGCTACCGGGAGGGCTTTGGCAATATACTCGCGGAGGGCAGCAAGCGTGCCGCCGATATCATCGGCAGGGATTCGGGCTACTACGCGATGCACATCAAAGGGCAGGATCTTTACGAGTGCCTGCGCGGCTCCAATGCCTGGGCTCTCGGGGCCACGGTGTCCACACGCGGCGGTGGCCATACCACCGGCACCTGCGGCTATGAACAGGCCATCAATGTGGATAAACAAAAAGCCTTTGAGGTGCTGGGAATCAGAAACGTGGAGGATCCGCTGAGCTACGAAGGCAAAGCGGAAGTCACATACCTGTTTGAGGTGCTGCACCGCATTAACAACAGCACAGGTATCTGCCATCAGAACACGATATACAATAAGCTTGATTATCTCGTTGTGGCCGACATTGCCGAAATGCTGTCGGCTGCGACCGGCATTGAAACGAGCGCGCGGGATCTCGAAGATATTGCGCAGAGGCAGATCAACCTGGAAAAAGCGATCAATGCGCGTTTCACGCACTTCAGCCGCAAGGATGATCTTCCCACGCTGCGCGATCAGCACGAGCCGCTCCATGGGGGTAAAATGGACGGCTGGAAGCTCGATATGGATCAGTACAACAGCATGCTCGACCGTTATTACGAGCTGCACGGCTGGGACAGAGAGTCCGGTTATCCCAAACGCAGTACGCTCGAGAAATACGGCCTTGGCTACGTGGCTGATGAACTCGAATCGCGGGGGAAACTCGGCAAGGAATAAAACGGTATAGGGATGACAATATGAAAACGATCGCCATCATACTGAGCATAGACACCAAAGAAGCGGAAGCGAGATTTTTAAAAGCGTGCGTGGAGCGGCGCGGCCATAAAGCGCTGGTTATTGACCTCTCGACGCGAGGCACCTACGATTTTGTGCCGGATGTCACGCGTGACGAAGTCTGCCTTGCGGGCGGCACGCAGCCGTCTGCGCTCAAAAACATGCCCAAGAATGAGGCGGTTCAGGCGATGATGGACGGCGCGAAGGCCATTGTGCCGTATCTGTATGCAAAGGGCGCTTTCGACGGCATCATATCCGCAGGCGGCCTGCAGAATACGATGGCCGCAGTGGGCGCGATGCAGACGCTGCCGATGGGCGTGCCCAAGGTGATGGTTTCCACCGTCGCCTGCGGGCCCCGCAGCTTCGAGCCGTTTGTGGGCATCAAGGATATCGTGATGATCCCGTCGATCGCCGATATCACGGGCATCAATTCGGTGACCGAGGTCATACTCGGCAACGCGGCTGCTGCCGTGATCGGCATGACCGAGCAAACGAGACGGCTGCCCGAAGACGGCAAAACGCGGATCGGGACCACGCTGATGGGTGTCACCAACAATTCCGCGGTGCAGGCGGCGCGTCTGCTTGAGGCGAAGGGGTATGAGGTCATCAGCTTTCATTCCACGGGTGTCGGCGGACGGTACCTTGAGTATCTGATCGGTGAAGGGCTCATCACGGCGTCAATGGATCTGTCGCTGCATGAGGTGATCGCGGCCGATGTGTTTAATCTGGGGTTCTCAAACGGTGCGCCGGGCAGGCTGAAGGTGGGCTGCGAAAAAGGCATACCGATGGTCGTCGCGCCGGGTGCGCTCGATTTCGTGGACGTGTATCTGGCGGATTTTAAAAACGGCATCATCGGAGACTGGACACAGCGCAAATACAATCTGCACAACAACGCCGTGGCCCATGTGAAGGCGTTTGCGTACGAATCCGAGAAAGCGGCAAAGATGGTGGTGGAGCGGCTCAACAAGGCCAAAGGGCCCGTCACCGTGCTGCTGCCGCTGCGCGGCCTGCGCGTGGACACGCTGCCGGGGCAGAGCCTTTACGACCCTGAGGTGGACGAAGCGATATTGAACGTATTCCGCAAGGGCCTTGATAAAAAAATTAAACAGATTGAGGTGGACGCCAACCTGACGGATATGGCGTTCAGTCAAGCCGCCGCGTCGGAGATGGCGGCGCTTATAGAAGGAAGATAAAGAATCACTGATTCGTTCAGTCTGCTGCCTTGGCGCTGATTACATCGTGAAATGAAACTTCTTTCGGTTTAGCTTCATTGCAGATATGTAAGCATCTCACCAAGCAGCTATCGTTAGACCAGAGCTTGCAAAGCAATACAAGGAGAAGCAAAAATGTATTTTGAATTGCCTTTTGATAATTCCGTGTCGGTCGCGGATGAAGATTATGTGATCGCCACCTATTTGGCGTTTGGCATTACAAACGCGGCGGCGCTTAAAAAAGCGGGCCAGTTTGCAACGGGGCAGAGCATTGGCACATGGCTGCCGCTGCCCGGCGTGACGCGGGATATGGTGGAAAACTGGCAGGCACGTGTGCTGGCGGTGTATCCGCTGCCTACCGACGAAAGCATATCGGTGCTGCGCGTGGCGTTTCCTCACCACAATTTTGCGTCGAATTTCGCGATGATGCTGACCGCGATGGTCGGCAACGACGTGTCAACGGCCCTGCGCATCAAGCTGATTGACCTCGAATTCACGGCGAAAGCCTTAAAAGCTTACACGGGCCCGAAGCAGAGCATAGAAGGCTGGCGCGGTGCCACAGGCGTGACCGGCAGGCCGCTCGTGCTCAATATGATTAAGCCGTGCCTTGGGTTTGCGCCGGAGCGCGGTGCGGAGCTGTTTTACCAAAGCGGGCTCGGCGGCGTGGACCTCATCAAGGATGATGAGGTGTTCGGCAATACCTCGGTCAGCAGTGTGACCGGCCGGTTAAAGGCGTACAACGCGGCTGCGGGAAAACTCAAAGAGGAAACGGGCAAAGCCCCTGTCTATATCGTCAATATTACCGATACGCCGCAGCGTATGCGCGCACACGCGCAGGCGGTGATTGACGAGGGCGGCAAGGCGGCGATGGTGAACTTTGTGTCCACCGGTATTGACGCGTTGCGTGAACTCACGGACGAATTCGGCGGTTCGCTCTGCTTCCTCGCGCACTACGCGGGGGCGGGCATGATGAACTCGCCGCAGCTTGGCATCACGGGCAGCGTGCTGCTCGGCGTCCTCGCACGGCTGGCCGGTGCCGATTCGGTGATGACGATGTTTGCGGGCAGCGCCGATACGCATGAGCTGTTTGAATGCCTGCAGACGGTGCAAAAGCAAAAGCTGCCGATGGGCGGTTTAAGGCCGGTGATGACATCGCTTGGCGGCGGCATTACGCCTCTTTCCATTGGCAGCACAGTCAAAACGTTCGGCAACGATGTGATCCTTGGTGTGGGCGGTGCGGTGCAGGGCCATCCGATGGGCACGACAGCCGGCGCAAAAGCGGTGATGGCGGCGCTGGGCGGCGCAATGCAGGGCAAAGAGCTCGATGAGATTGCCGACACTTCGCCCGAGCTTCAAGCGGCAATCAACGCATGGCAACAGTGAATGAGGTTTTCTCCGAAAGGGTGTAAGCGATGACATCAAGGCAGCGTATTTTGAGAACACTGGCGCACGAGAGCACGGACTATATACCGATATACCCCAAAATCGCGTTTTCCAATGTGATCGCGGCTAAGCACGTTACCGTCAAAGATTTTATGTCGGACCCGGCCAAGATGGCTGAGGCAACGATGGCGGCGCAGAAGCTTTTCGGCTGGGATGCCGTGGCGCTGCATACCGATATCGGCAGCGAAGGCAAGGCGCTCGGCAGCGTTTATGAGCAGCCCGTCAATGAACCCTCGCATATCGTTAAGTATTTGCTCGATGATATCGGCGAATATGAAAAAATCGCCGTGCCTGATCCTCATTTCACGGAGCCTATGAAAACGGTGATTGAGGCGGTCAAAACCGTTAAGCAGCAAATCGGCAAAGACGTCTATGTACAGGCGTGGACGAACGGCCCTTTGAATGTGGCCAGCCAGGTGCTCAAGCTCGACGATCTGCTCATCGCCATCTATGACGACCCGGATACGCTTCATCTACTGCTGGAACGCTGCCTTGAAACGGCGGTTGTGTACGCGAAAGCGCTCGTGGATGCGGGCGCGGACGCCGTCGCGTTCGGGCATGCCATGGCGTCCACATCGGTGATTTCAAGGAAGCAGTATGAAGAGTTTGCGTTTCCCTATGAAAAAGAACTGATATCGGCGATCCATCAGGCCGGGGCGGCTGCCATCACGCATATCTGCGGCAATATTGAACCGATTATCGATTTAATCTGCCAAAACGGCAGCGATATCATCGATTTTGATCATGTCTGCCGGTTAGACGCTTTGCGGGAGAAGGCGCCCGGTGCCGTTTTTCGCGGCAACATTGATCCGGCGCTGCTGGCGCTCGGAACAAGGGACGAAGTCAGAGACGTGGTTAAAACGCTGATTGAGAGAGACGGAAGATCCGGGAGGCTCATTCTCGGAACAGGCTGTGAGGTGGCGCTCAATACACCGACAGAGAACCTGCATGCCTTTGTGCAGGCCGGAAGAGAATTCGGAAGGAACAGTTAACGCGCGCGGGTTGCCACGGCAGCCTTCGTGCGATGCGAAATGAGAATATGAATATTTCCGAGCCGGATAGACCTAAAGGAAACCATGGTTATCCGGCCGATGGGTTGCATATGGAAACGGTGCAGCCTCCCGCGTTTGGAAAGGAAATAAGCAAAAAAGATTTGCGTGTGTGCAAAATGTTTATTGCCCTTTTCAAAAGGTTGAAAGGGGTTTTTTTATTGGCAAAAGGCTTAAAAGCACTGGCTTCTTTGGGGATACTCGTCGGCCTGTGCGCTTTGTTTCTTGGCTGCACAGCAAAGGTAAGCGGGGCCGCTGCTGCGGCGACTGGCGAGATCGTCCTGGCAGGGCTGGCTCAGGGAGAACAGACTGTGACCCTTCATGACATCAAAGCGCTGGAGCCATATGAGGGGCATGTGGCTGGGAAGGACTCGCAGGGCGGTACTGTGGCGTTTGATATCAAGGGCGCGCAGCTCAGCGAATTGCTCGCGCTTTATGGCCTTGAGCAGGCGGATTTAAGCGGCATCCGGCTGACGGCCTCAGACGGCTATTCCATCGAAATACCGCATGACATATTGGCGCAAAGGGATGTGATACTCGCATATGAGACGGACGGTGCGCCGCTTGACAAAGACAATGCGCCGGTTCACGTGTTTATTCCGGGTGAGAGGGCGATGTATTGGGTACGTATGCTCAGCGAAATCGACGTCATCGAGACAGAGCCGGGTGAAGCGGTCTCGAAAATATCCATTATGGAAGCCCTTTTCGATGAAGACGATTACACCGCTTTTGAGATGGACGGGCAGACGTATGCAGCGTTGGATACGCGATTGATCTTGGACACAGCCAGCCATACGGATACCGTTCGGATGACAGCGGCGGACGGGCTGGAGAAAAACGAGACGCCGGAGAATTTCTATAAAGGCGTGATTCAGATGGAGGGGCCCGACGCGCCGAAGTTTGCGTCGGATAAATTACCCGTCGGCATGTCTGTGAAAAAGCTGCGAATCATTCAAAGCGGCGGGCAGGCGTTTTATTTTCTGAGCAGCGCGGCCGCTGAACCGGTAAGCATTGAAAAAATCGTGCGGGACTGCGGGCTGGTACCTGCCGAAGACGTTCTGCTGCGCTTTGACGATGGCAGTGAAAAGGTGGCGTCACCTGAGGAACTAAAGACCTTCGCTGTGGAATCTTGCGGCGAAGTGATAACAGCTGACGGGCAGCAGAGAAAATTAATAACGATTCAAATTCACTAGGAGGATAAGACAATGATAAAAAAACTTGTGACAGCAGGACTCGGCGTGATGCTCGTGATTTCGGTGCTTGCGGCATGCGCGCCCGCTGCGGCACAAACGGAGCAGGAAGCGTGGTCTATCGAGGTTCAGGGTGCGGGCAGTAACGCTTTTACAAACGAAGATTATGCAAAGCTGAATCCGGTCACCATCGATACGGTGCTCAAAACCAAGGACGGCACGACGACGGATGAAAAATGGCAGGGTGTGCTGCTTAAGGATGTTCTTCATGCATTGGGTGTGGAGGATTATGCATCCATCACTTTGGAAGCGTCGGACGGTTACTCGAAAGACTATACGCCGGATATTGTGAACGACAGCCAGACGATACTTGGAACCGTTGTTAACGGAGCACCGCTGACAGAGGAAGACGGCTATGTGTGCGCGGTTCCGGCCAGCCAGCCCGGCAATATGCGGGTGAAGCTGCTCGTTAAAATATCGGTCAATGAATAAGGAAAAAGGGCTTCTGGCGTCATATACAGCACGGGACCTCATTCACGTGGCCTTGTGTGCCGCGCTCGGCATCGCCGTGAAGCCCATTCTGACGCCGCTCATACATATTATCACCGGGCCAATGGTCATCCCCGGAGGGGCCATGGCGGGCGGCTTCTATATGCTGTTTATCATTGTGCCTGTTGGGCTTACAAAAAGGCGAGGGGCATCAACGCTCACCTGCCTGGTGCAGGCCTTGCTCGTGATGGTCACGGGTGTGCCCGGCAGCCATGGTGTGCTGAGTCTCGTGACTTATGTGCTGCCCGGCGTGGCTGTGGACCTCATTTCATTAACGGCGGTCAGGAAGGGGCTCAATGCGCTAACGTGCTTAATCTGCGGGCTTGCAGCCAATGCAGTCGGCTCGTTTCTGTCTAATTTGGTGTTTTTCCGGCTGCCGCTCGTGCCGCTGATGCTGATGCTTTTTACTGCGGCGCTGTCCGGATGCTTTGGCGGGCTCATCGCGTGGCAGCTGATTAAACGGCTGCAGCGGCTGTTTCCGGCCTCCAGAAAAGGAGAAGGCGATGAATAAAAGAATCTGGCTGATTGCGGGTATCATAATACTGCTTGCGGCGGGTGTGGCACTGTTCGCGATGCTGAACAGTCAGGGGCTGCAAAACAGCCGGGATGACGTCGTTGTGGTCACGTATAAAGATCAGACGGAAACATTTGATATCGACTATTTAAAGGGACTGCCCAAAACAACATTTGCCGCAAACTTGGACACGAACGGACAGGACCCGGTCGAAAAATCCTTCGGCGGTGTGCCGCTCATCGATGTACTGAAAAGTGTGGGGGTCGATTTAAGCGGCGCGTCTCAAATTGTCTTCAAAGCGGCTGACGGCTATGCAACGGCGGTTACGCCGGAGGAAGCATCGGATGTCGACAACGTTTATGTTGTCTATGAAAGGGACGGCAAGCCTTCGGGCACACTGGCACGGGGCGGAACAGGCCCGATAGAGATTGTCATCAAAAAAGATGCGTACTCACAGCGGTGGTGCAAGTATCTGCGGGAGATAGACATAGAGTGAATGCTGACATGAAAGATATGTACCGCGCTGCTGACAGCGTTGTACGATGATATCGGGAGCGATCAATGAAGATTTTCAGTATTGTGGGATACTCGCATTCGGGCAAAACCACGACGGCTGTCGCCGTGATTGAAGAGCTTATCAGGCGCGGCTATACCGTCGGCGCCGTGAAGGAAAGCCATCACGCGATCAGAACCGATGCGCAAGGGACAAATACCGACCTGTTAAAACAAGCGGGGGCGGCGCTCGTGGCGGCGCGGGGACAGGGCGAAACGCATGTTTTTTTCAGCGAGCGGCTGACGATAAAACGCTTGCTGACGTTTTTTGATTACGACTATGTGGTGCTGGAGGGCGTGAGCGATATGGATGTGCCGCAAATCGTCACCGCCATTGATACGCAGGGAATCGAAGCGAAATTGAACGGACGCACGTTTGCGGTTTCCGGTGTTATTTCTAGGAGTATGAGCGAATACAAAGGTCTGCCCGTTATCAACGCCGTTTTGGATGCGATACGGCTTGTGGATATGATTGAAACACAGGCTGACGATTGGCAGCGCGATCAAAAAGAATAAGGTTGCGCAAAAAGAGGAGCCACGAGATTGACTGAGCCGCTGACTGTACACATTGAAGAAACGATATTAACGCAAATGCAGATCGCCGCGTATCAGGTAATCCGGCGGTTTTACAGCCGCCGCAATGAGGTGCATCACATTCGTGCGCGCAGGGATGACGGGTCATGTTTCGATTTCGTTTTTAAGCGCTATGTTACGGGCGACGTTGGCACAGAATACAATTGTCTGTGCTTGCTCAAGGGTATCCATATACCGAGTGTGTTGGCAAAGGGAGAAAGTGCGCTGGCGCTTGAATATATTAAGGGGCCGCTGCTGCTCGAAAAGCTCGAGGAAACCGAGAAAGCGGGGGAACCGTTCTGCTTTTACGTTGATATGCTCATTGACTATCTTGAACGGTTTTATAGGGCGCTCCCCGGTTATATTTACGGCGATATCAATCTGCGCAATTTTATCATCGCGCAGGACGGGTTGTACGGCGTTGATCTCGAAATGGTATCAAAAGGCCAAATCGCAGTCGATATCGGGAAAGCTGCGGCTTATTTATTAACATATAGCCCGGCTTATACGCCATATAAAAAGGCCATTGCGGATTATTTCATGAATCGCAGCGCGGGCCGGTTCGCATTAAGCCTGAGTGATGTCACGGACAATATGAATACGGAGCTTGACTCTATGAGGATTCGAAGGCAGCTGAGAAACGAAAGAAAATGAAAGAGACTCACGCGGATACTCTCATTCACTCATACATTGAATGAACGGATAGCAAAATAAAAAATCCATCCCCTATGCGGGATGGCAGAGCAGTATTCTGCTGCTGGGGCTGATACCTCCTACTGACCCAAGTGAGTTATCATATTGAGATGAAGCTATATAACACAAAACTGTTATTTAAATCTCCTGAACAATGCAATCCAGAAACATGCGGACAGGTTCTGTGGATGCCCCCTTCTTAATGCGGTTAATAAGAATATCGACGGCTTGCTCTCCCATTTTTTCGGGTTCCTGTTCAATGATATAGCGAATGTTGTTGATCAGAGCATTGTCTCTGTTCTTCAAAAATTCAGTGTACGGCATGGTAAAATCATCGAATATCGCAACCTCAAAATTGCCTTGCTGCGGGTAGTCTGTCAGATTCAGCAGATCATAAAAATAACGCATATCCCACGACGTATTTAACAGAAATGCACTAAACCTCCGCGCAGACGTCAGCAGGGAGTATAAAGGCTGCCATTGATAATTTCTGTCCGGGTATATGATTTCGTTGTGGCCTGTCAGCCCATGCTTGTCAATCGCGCTGTAATAGCCTTTGAGCCGCTCCATGGAAACGTTGGTAAGTGTGGATTTGTCCTGAACAATGCTGAGCAAACGCTTATGGCCCCGCATAATCAGGTACTCGGTAAGATTGAACATCGCATCGGCATTTTTGGAAGTGACAAAGGAATAGGCCGGGCCATCAATGTACCGGTCGATAAAGACCATAGGAAAATTGTCATTGGCCAAAGATTCATACATGTCGATGTTATCCACTGTGTTGCAGGGATTAACAATGATGCCTCCAAGATTGGCATTGATGCAGAATTCGAGATACTGACGTTCTAAAACGCTGCTCTCGCAGCTGTTGAATATCATAAGCGAATAGCCATATTCATTGATTTTGGCTGTGATTGCGTTTGTCATTCTTATGATCAAATCAAAGTCAAAGCCCGGCTGAATAAGAGCAATGAACTTTTTGTTTCTGGTATTCGTCGCAGACGATTTCGTGGGGCTGTACCCGAGATTGTTTGCGGTTTTCAGAATCAAAGAACGTTTTTGAGATGAAACACGAACTTCTTTTCCGTTTAGAACTCTGGAGACGAGCGCCTTAGAAACATGTGCTTTATCGGCAATCATTTGTATGGTAACCTTGGGTTCCTGCATAATATAATAATTCCTCATTACAAAATCTAAAGATAAATGTTTATCAACCCTATGAAGCAGATCTCGCGGAAGAGGAGCCCTTCCTGCCTCAATCATCCGCGAGTTGCGCTATTCTGGCCAGAATAGGTCATGCGCGATCTGAATACTTAAATTGATAAAATGTTTATCATCACTATATGATAATATCAGACTGACATAAATATTTCAAGAAGATTTAAAAAATTTACCAATGATATTTAAAGCATGTATATTCATCACCAAACAATAACAATAACAGGCCTAATATTAATGAGAATATGTAAAATATCTAATAAATACTCGATAAAGTGAGTATTTATTAGATATATGTGAATTATAAAGATATATAGAATTGGAAGAGTGAATAAGGCACATTATTGACTTTGTGATAAACAATGCACCAATAATAAAATTTATCTACGAAACATCGCGTGTGTTATAAAACAGGTCTGGATTTGAAAAAGATAAATCGGCGCGGTGACAGCCCTAAGCATCTCTGAAAAAGGATAGTACGGGCTATAAGAAACAGAATGGATTTACCACACAGCAATAAAGTATGAATCCCGATTAGATGGATTCTATATAAAGGTTTGTCCGCAAAACTATAATTATATGGAGGAGAAAATGAAGAAATTAAAATCTCTTGGTGCACTCCTGCTCTGCGTTGTGATGCTGGCGGGGATTTTCTCGGCTTGCAGCCCGCAAGGCCCATCCGAGCCTTCGGCTGATGCGTCAGCTGAAGCGCCTGTTGAATCCTCGGCCGATACGTCAACAGAGACACCTGCGGAAGGTGCAGGCAGCGGTTACAGGGTCGGGCTGTCTACGGCAGTTTGGGGCAACACCTGGTCTGCAGCTTATGTGAAGGATTTTGAAGAAGCCGCGGAAGATTACAAGAGCCAAGGCCTCATCTCCGAGTATCAGGTTGCAACAAGCGCTTCCGATTTGACGCAGCAGATCAACGACTGCACAGCCATGATCAACAAAGGCCTCGATGCCCTGCTGATTTGGCCGGTGTCGGCGGAAGGCATTAAGCCGATTGTTGACCTCGCAAAGGAGAAAAACGTGCTGGTTCTGATCTGCAACGATCCCGCAGCCTTCGAAGGAACTTACGGTGTATTTGGTAACAATGAAGCCTTCATGAAGGTCATCACCAACTGGTTCGTCGAGCAGCTGGGCGGAAAGGGCGATATCGTCCAGATCGCAGGCATATTCGGTCATCCGGCAAACGAGCCCCGCCAAGCCGTTGTGGACAGCATACTTGCCGATTATCCCGACATCAAAACGCTGGCGACCGGCGAAGGAAAATACTCCGCCACCGAAGCGCAGTCTGTGATGACCACGTTCCTTTCAACCTACAGCAAGATCGACGGCGTACTGACTCAGGACGTGATGAGCGCCGGTATTTTGAACGCATATAAAAATGCGGGTGCCGAGCCCACGCTTGTGACGGGCGATTACACGAAAGAGTACATTGACATGTGGGCTTCAATGCCGAAACTGAACTCGATTACGGTGACGGTCAGCCCCGGAATCATCAAGGATGCGCTCGGCATCGCGCTGAACCTGCTGCAGGGCAAAACGTTCAAAGACGGAACGCTTCAGCCGAATCCGATGAATCCCGACCTCGTGAACACGATCGTCAGAGATCCGGCTTATGTGGTCACGCGTGAAGGCGATCAGAACGCGACATGGATGGAAGGCCTCAACGGTTCCAAAGCCATTACGCTGGACAAAGCCGTTGAACTTGTGAAAGATATGCAGAATACCGATTGCCTGGACGGCTGGCTGACACAGGAAGAGATTGACGCGTACTTCAACTAGCAGTCGAAATAAAAAAGCTGATGAGCAGGGCTTGCAGAAATCTGCAAGCCCTTGCCCATACAATGCGCAGGAGATAATAATGGATCTTGAATTTAAAAACATCTCCAAATTATACGGCGGAATCCATGCGTTAAAAAACGCAAGCCTGTTGCTGTCGAGCGGTGAGGTAAGAGCGTTGCTGGGCGGAAACGGCTCCGGAAAATCCACATTGATCAAGGTGGCGTCCGGTCTTGTTAAACCGGACGAGGGAGAAATTTTCATTAACGGGGAGAAAATCGTCATCCATTCGCCCAAAGCTGCGAAGCGGTTCAAAATCGTGGCAACCTCTCAGGAACTCAGCATATTGCCGAATCTAACAGTCGGAGAAAATATTACACTCTGCCAAATGCCAACGAATAATGGCGTATTCACGAATCGCAATGCGATACGGCAGGAGACAAAACGGATACTTGAAAGACTCGGCCTCGAGGGCGACATCGATACGCCGGTTCGGGATTTGCCTATCAATAAGAAATATTTAATTGAATTCGGCAAAGCCATCTTTCAGGATTTTGACATACTGTTGATCGATGAAATCACATCGGCCCTTTACCGTGAAGATGTTGAAATCGTCAAAAGCATCATCAAGCAATACAAAGCACTGGGTAAGATCATTCTGTTTGTATCACACCGTATGTCGGAGATATTTTCGATTTGCGACACGGTAACCGTGATGCGCAACGGAGAAATCATATCCACATTTGAATTGAGCCGGACCGATACCGACATGCTGCTGACCGACATGACGGGTAAGAGCGAAGTGAACCCGGATTGTCCTGTCGCAAAGGAGTCGAGGGAAGCGTGTGGTGCGGTTTTAGAAAAACGGGCATGTCTCCTGTCGGTAAAAGATTTAAAGATAAAAAGCTATGATACAAAAATAGATTTGAACGTGGCAAAAGGTGAGATCATCGGCGTGGCGGGTCTGCAAGGGCACGGCCAGTCTGACATTGTGACGTCTCTGTTTGGTTTGTCCGACCCGGTAGATATTGAACTCGAAGGCAGGCATGTGCGCATTGACAACCCCAAGCACTCGGTGAAACAGGGGCTGGCTTATGTCTCCGGCGACCGCGAAAGGGACGGCAGCTTCAAGAGCCACGACCTTTCGGAGAACATAAAAGTTGTTCAGGAACTTGTTTTAAAGAAAAAAACCGACGCATTGGAGATACTCAGGCAGCTCAATGTGAAATATGGAACGGCCAGACAAAAAATCACGTCGCTTTCCGGCGGGAACCAGCAGAAAGTGATTTTGGGGCGCTGGATTCATACCAGTCCGCTGCTGCTGCTGGCGAATGACCCGTCCAAGGGTATTGATGTGAAAGCCAGAAGCGAACTCCGAGAAATATTATGGGCGCTGGCAGACAACGGCATGTCGATGATCTTTGTTTCAAGCGATGAGGACGAGCTGGTCAGTCTGTGCGCCAACAAACAAAATGCACACGTCATCGTGCTGTATGAGGGTAAAATCGCCGCCACGCTGAAGGGAAGCCAGGTCACGCGTGACAATATCATCATCGCATCCCTGGGGAAGGGGGATAAAAACGAATGAAACCTTTTTTAAATGCATTAAAAGGATATGCAAAGTCTACATCCGCTCCCGCCGTTTATTTGTTTATTGTGGCGTCGCTTTTTGTCGCCTTTTTTACCAGCGCGAACTTTGACCTTTCGTATGCACAGAGCTTTATGAATTCCAACATCACGTTAATATGCCTGTGCATCGGAGAAGGCCTGGTTGTGTTGACCGGAGGCATAGACATTTCTCTTGGGTCAATTGTCTCGATGTGCAATGTGCTTATTGTCACACTGATAAACGGAGGAATGCCTGTCGGAGCCGCCATTCTGGTCATGCTGGTCGCATCGGTGATTGCCGGCGGAATCAACGGGATCATGGTGGGGGTCATGCGCATCAATCCGTTGCTCACCACATACGCCACCTCCATTATTTTTGGCGGCATCGCGCTGGTGATTACGCGCACGCCCATATTCCTCAAAACAACCGTGCTGTCGGATTTTTATATGCTGGAGCTGTTTGAATTTCTGCCGCTGAATCTGATATTTATTCTGATACCGTATGCGTTATGGAAGATTTTTAAGCGCACGCCCGCAGGAACTCACCTGTATGCCGTGGGAGAGAACGAATACAGCGCCTACTCGTCCGGCATCAATGTGGTCGGTATGAAGATTTTTGTCTATTGCTTTTCAGGGCTGACCGCGGGCATCGGTGCGCTGGCCATCACGAGCATGATACAGGGCGGAAACCCGCTGCTTGGTGAATCCATGTCGCTAACGGCTATTTCCGCAGTGGTCATAGGCGGGATTTCACTCTCAGGCGGAAAGGGAGACCTTGGCGGCGGCATATTCGGCTGCATGTTCTTGTTCATGCTTTCGAATATCATCATTTTTCTGGGCGTCAATACGTTCTGGCAGGAGCTTCTCAAAACGCTGATACTGCTGGTCACTGTGGTAATTTCCGTGGTGCTTTCGGATGAGCAGGAGAGAACAAAGATAAAGAAAGGGCTTGGATATGTTAGAAAACCAGTTGACTCCAAGTAAGCGGACATACGGAAAGCTGAAAATGATGCTTCCGTCTATCATAGCGATCATTGTTTTGATGGTCGGGGGAAATTTTATCGCTCCCGGATTTATCTCAATCAACAACATCAGCAGTATTCTGATGACATCCAGTTTGCTGGCGCTGATGTCCATTTCCCAGAACACGGTGGTTATCGCGGGCAATAACGGCATTGATCTTTCAATCGGGGCCACGGCATCCTGTACGGCGCTGATTTGCCCGATGCTGCCGATGGACACCGTGTGGCAACTGCTGATTGCCGTACTTGCCGCGCTGCTGATCGGCGCCGTGTTCGGCCTCGCCAACGGTTTTTTTATCAGCTTTGTGAAGATACCGGCGCTGATCATGACTCTGATTATGAGCAGCGTCATCAGCGGGACGATTATGGTGCTGACAAAGGGTCAGCCTTCGGCGCATATCAGCGATCTGCTCAAGTCCGTCAGCAGCAATCTGATCCCGCCGATTCGCAATCTGACGCTTATTGTTTTGATCGTCATTGTGATTGCCGAAATACTGCTGACGAAGACGCGACCGGGGCGGGCGCTTAAGATTGTGGGCGATAATTTCAACGCGGCGAGAATAAGCGGCATCAACGTCAAAGCTGTATTGGTTATGTCGTATATTGTCAGCGGCGCAGTGGCGGGCCTCATGGGGCTGCTGATCGTGGGCTACGCGGGAAGCACCACGTTGAATATGGCTGAGAGTTATACGCTCTTATCTCTCGCTGCGATTACAATCGGCGGTACAAGCCTTTCGGGTGGGCAGGGCAGCTTTATAAACGGCGCTCTTGGCGCCATCGTCATTATTGAGCTTAACAGCATTCTTCAGGCGTTGAATATGGATCAGGGCATGCGGTTTATCATTCAGGGCGGGCTGCTTCTCGTCATCATGATGTTTAACGTAAGAGGATCAAGACTGAGGACATGACACACGGACACGAAACAGAAGGAGAGCAACTTTGAGGATAGACTTTAGTTTACAGGCCAAAGCGCCGGACCCCGTTCCCATGACGGCGGCGGATTTTGAAGCGCTTGACGGTACGGCTGTTTACTGGCTGACAAGTGCCGGTATTATGCTGAACAGCCACGGTACAATCATTATTGTTGACCCGATACTGAGCTTTGTATCTGAAGATCCGCTGCTTAGCGAAGTGGAGGGTACGCCGCAATATACGAGGCCGCCGATTGCGGCGAAAGACATTGTCAGGGCGGATGCGATATTGTATACGCATGCGGATGCGGACCATTTGGGCGAATTGACGGTAAAGCAATTAAGCAAGCTGGGTGTGATATTCCATGGCACACCCAAGGTGAAAGAAAGGCTGCTGGAAATCGGCATTCCGGAGGAACGCATCGTGGCGCACCCGCCGAAGGAGAGCTTTCATATCGGATGCGTCAGGGTACAGATGACCGCGGCGGATCATCCGTGGCAGGCGGAGTTTCCCGAGACGGAGACGTATGTTTACAAGCCCGAGGATTGCTGCGGATATAAATTCTATACGCCGGACGGCGTTGTTTGGGACCCGGGCGACAGCAAACTGCTAGATGAGCATTTTAACAACGAAGACGTGGACCTGATGTTTATGGACTTTGAGGATAATTCACCGCTGCACCATTTTGGCACGGAGAACGCGCTCAAGCTCGTCAACCGTTTGATAAATGCTGATATCATCATGTTTCATTGGGGTACTTATTATGCGCCCGAAAAGCCCTGGTATGCGGCAGATCCGAATGCTGTGCGCGGTCGGATAGCAAGAAACGAACGCTTTTTAGAGCCGCATCCGGGAGAAAGAGTTATGATCCATTATATATAGTCAGCAGTGGGATTTGCCAAGCAAAATTAATCTGTGAAGCGAAATGCCGCTGTAACACTTGAAATCCGCAAGTGAGGCATTGCGTATCTGTTTATGCTTATGAGCATTCTTCGGTGAAATGAAGAATGCTTTTTCACTATACCCAACGTCCCTAAAAGGGGGATGCATATTAAATTTCGAGATCAGCTTAACAAATGATTCCGGATAATCACAATATATATATGTATAGCCTTATCGTCCCTATGTTCTTGACAGGAATCATGTCTGATGTTACTATCGGGATACAAGCAATTTCAAATAATAATAGCCAAGCAAAATACAAATATATAGTTATTCTTCTTCGTGTAAAAACAGGTTTTTTTTGATTCCCGCTTTTAGGAGGAGTTATAATGGAAGACTTAGTCATAAAGCTATATAAGGAAAAAAATAAGAAAATATTTGATCCGGATAAAAGATTTGACAAAGATGATGTTGAATTTGATTTTTCTGACAAAAGTTCAATTTATAATTCCATTGGAGACGGCATCAGCATACTTGATGTGGATTTAAACGTATTAAGTGTTAACTTTACTTTGCGCTCATGGTATCCGAACAGGAAGAGCTTTATCGGGAAGAAATGCTATTACGTTTACCATAACCGCTTAAAGCCATGCGAAGACTGCCCGATATTAAAGACAATCAATGACGGTAGGGCTCATTATGATATCGTCGCTTATTTTTCCAAGTCAAATAACATCGTAAGATGGCATGAGCTGCAGTCGTATCCCATCAGCAAAGACGGGCAGATATTTGGCATTGTGGAATACGTGAAGGACATCACGCGCGATGTGGCCCTTAACTATGAGATATACAACATTGAACGGCACCTGGCTGATTTCAGGGTGCAGAATAATGTGCTAAAGAACTATTTGGAGGAAATCGAGAATAAAAAGAACGATTTATCCAACAACCTGAATATTAACATAAAAAAATATGTGCGGCCTCTTGTTGAGCAGATAAAGCACAACAGCATAGATAAGCCGTCTGACTATCAGCTTGTGTGCTTGTTGGACACGATATTTGATAATATCACTAAGCCATATATCGAGGAATCAAAAGAACTGGAGAACTTTACATCACAGGAGCTTCAGATCATGTCTATGATAAAGGGCGGCAAAACCTCCAAAGAGATTGCCGAAAAATTGAGGCTGTCCATCAAAACAATTGATTTTCATCGCACGAATATAAGAAAAAAGCTCAACATCGGAAGGACGGACAATCTGCGCGCACACTTAACGCAGTTGTTTGTATCGCTCGAAAGCCTATAGCGTGAGCAGACCGGTTTTTATAAAGCCCGAGTAATGAGAGTGATTATCGCAGCAGGTGCGACAGTCGCTCTTTTTGTTTTAATGGCATATCGTTTACACGCTTGAAGTGGCAAACAAAGAATCACAAGCTGCCGGCAGAGACGTTATATCGTGCTCTCCGGCAGCTTTTTTATGCTTAACGGCTGCCGCTATTCCCGATTGAAGCAATGAACAAACGTATAGCAACCCGGTAACTAGGACTTTCCTAGTATTTTGGGGTAATAGTCCGGGATTGTGGGCGATCTTTACGGCGCCCTATACTGGAGACAGTAAAAAGTTATTTTACATAACAGATCACGATTTGGAGGTACAAAATGAGGAACGATGCTTTATGTCAAGAGATCAAGATTGGTAAAAAGACAGCTTCAAACCGATTCGTCATCAACGCAATGGAGTGCTGTGATGCGGATCTGGAAGGCAATCCGTCTGCGTTAACGTATGAGAGATACGAAAACCTTTATAAGGGCGACGCCGGTATTATTGTTCTTGAAGCCATCACGGTCGGGTATGAAAGCCGTGCGAGAGAGTTTCAGCTTTCGATTATGCCGCACAATGAAAAACCTCTCAAAAAGTTTATCAGTGATATGAAAAAGGTAAACAGCAAACCGCTGAACATCTTCCAGCTTACCCATTCCGGTGAGTTGAGCCATCCGGGCTTTTCGCGCCGCGTTTGCGTCAAGCCGCTGCCGGGCTTTGGCGGCGACGTTCTGACGGAAGAAGAAGTCGATAAGATCATCGACGCGTTTGTTCTGAGCGCGAAGATTGCTCATGATGTCGGCGCAGACGGCGTTGATCTCAAGCTCTGCCACGGCTATCTCGGCTCCCAGATCCTCCGCCCGTACAACGACCGCGAATGGAAATATGGCGGCCCGTGGGAAAAACGCCGTCAGTTTGCTTATGATCTGATTGAAAGAGTGACGAAAGCCGTCAACGACCCGAACTTCATCATCGGCTCCAAGGTCTCGATGTGGGAAGGGTTCCCGGGCGGACAGGGCACGGCCGGTCCCGATACGGCTATCATCGACCTGACCGAACCGCTTGATCTGATTAAGGGGCTCGAGGAAAGAGGCGCGCACTTCGTTTTACAGTCTGCCGGAAGCCCGTCGATAACGCTCGCGCTGTCGCAGCCGGATAAAGCGATACCCGATCAGGTTTATTTGCACCATACATTCCAGAAGGCGATTAAGAACGTTGTGAAAAAAGATACCGTTGTGATCGGCTCCGCGTATTCCGTGTTCAACAAGGGCAACAACAAGCTGCAGGCCAGAGACAAAGAGCAAAGCTCGATGGCTTACTGGGGCAACAAAAATATCGAAGACGGCGTGACCGATATGATCGCGCTGGGCAGACAGTCGTTTGCCGATCCGCTGCTTCCGCTTAAGTATATGGAAGGCAGGGAAGATGAAATCAAATGGTGCACCGCGTGTGATAACTGCATCGAGTTCCTGATTCGGCAGAAGAACGTGGGATGCGCTGTTTACAACAAGCCGTATACAAAATCTCTTCAGGAAATCAGAAAAGCTGAAGGGTCTCTCAAAGAAAAACACACTTGATCAGTCTTTTAGCGGCAGGTTCGCCGGGGGCCTTATGGCTCCCGGCGAACCTGCCGGATTCCCATGGAAAATTGAAAATTCTTTTGAATCCAAATGAGGTAATTTGAATGCAAAAAGAAATTTTATTGGAGATGAAAGGAATAAAGAAGTCCTTTCCAGGTGTCAAGGTGTTTGATGGTTTCGACTTTGATATTCGAAAAGGCGAAATCCATTGCATTTGCGGTGAAAACGGCGCCGGTAAATCGACGCTCATTAAAATGCTTTCCGGTGCCTATGCGCCGGATGAGGGAGAAAGAATTCTTGACGGACAGATTATAGACCATATGACCCCGCGCAGTGCGATGAAGCTCGGAATACAGACCATCTATCAGGAGCACGCCCTTTACCCGCTGTTATCGGTTGTGGAAAACCTGTTTGCCGGCAATGAAATTAGCAGCGGTATTTTTCTTAGCCGTGCGAAAATGGCAGAAAAGGCCAGAGAAGTGCTTGATCGTCTGCATTCGGATATCTCCCCCTATGATATCGTCGGGGAGCTTGGCAGCGGAGCGCAAAAGACGGTAGAAATCGCAAGGGCCCTGATCGTAAAATCAAAGATTATGATACTGGATGAACCAACAGCATCATTTTCAAAAAGTGAAACACAGCATCTGCTCAAAATCATAAAAAAGCTCGCAAGCGAAGGCATTAGCATCATATATATCTCACACCATCTGGAAGAAGTCTTTGAGATTGCGGATCGCGTGACTGTGATTCGTGACGGCCAAAAAGTCAATACGTATGAGATCTGCGATCTCACAGTGGAGCGGCTCATTAAAGATATGGTCGGAAGGGACGTCTCCGCATTTTACAAGCGTGACAAAGCGGATATCGGCGATATTTTATTCGAAGCGGAAAATATGTCGGGCAACGGCGTGATCAACGCTTCGGTATCGGTCAGATCCGGAGAACTGGTGGGTATTGCCGGTATGATCGGCTCGGGCAGAACAGAGTTTGCCGAACTGCTTTTCGGCGTCAAGGCCAAAAAATCGGGGGCTGTCCGTATTCGCGGAGAGGAAGTTCCGATCAAGACTCCGCTCGATGCGATAGCCAACAAAATGTGTTACATAACCGAAGACAGGCAACACACCGGGTTGTTCTTAATTCATTCCATCATCAAGAATTCGGTTATAGCCAGTTACGCCAAATCCAAAAAACAGTTTGTGACCCCAATGGAAGATATTAAGGTGGCAGAAAAATATTCAACGGCCATGAATGTTGTAACGCCGAATCTCGACCAGAAGGTCATGTTTCTGTCGGGTGGCAATCAGCAAAAAGTCGTTTTGACGAAATGGTTTGCGACGGACGGAGACATTTACATCTTTGACGAGCCCACACGTGGCATCGATATTGGTGCCAAAGAAGAGATTTACAAGATTATGACAGGGCTGCTGCAGCAAGGGAAATGCATCATTATGATTTCGTCGGACATGCCCGAGCTCATTGCGATGAGCGACCGCATCATGGTGATGCGCGACGGGAGCATCGTGGCCGAAATTGACAATAAAGAACTGATCACTGAAGAAAATATTTTGAATTATTCGATTGGAGGAGCATTGGATGAGCACAAAAAATGTTAAACCATCCGGCACAGTGAACCGCCAAGGAAGATGGGACCGGCTGCGGAATCATGAGAACGCAACGATGCTTCTTGTGTTGCTGGTCATCATTTGTGTGGTTGTCATCGTTGAGTTCTTTTTTGCAAGAGATATGAAAATTGAGGAAGTTGCGTTTTTGTCCGGCAACAACATTTCGAGCGTGCTGCAGCAAGTGTCCATAACCGGCATCCTGGCGATCGGCATGACGCTGGTGATGCTGATGGGCGGCATTGACTTATCCATCGGTCAGATGATGGGCTTTATCGGTGTGGGTATGGCGGCGCTCATAAAAGCGGGAGACCTGCCGATATGGCTGATCGTCGTATTGGGTATCACCGTGGGTATTGTCTGTCAGCTCATAATGGGCTTACTGATATCACGCACCAAGCTCGAGCCGTTTATCGTGTCGCTGGGGTTTATGAGTATCTACCAGGGGTTGATTTATCTGATCACCAACGGCCGGGAAATCACCTTTGGCACGAAGTTTGATTTCATAGGGAACACGGCGTTCAGGCTGGGCGGGAACTTTCGTTTGTTCCTGTCGGTCATCATCTTTCTAACGCTGATTGTGCTGGTTTGGCTCGTGATCAAGTATACCAAATTCGGCAGACGCCTGTATGCGGTCGGCGGCAACGAGAGTGCGGCGCATCTTTCAGGTATTAATGTTAAAAACTTTAAACTGCTGGTATACGGAATTAACGGCTTGTTCGCTGCCATAGCGGCGATGGTGCTGATTTCGAGGCTCGCCACCGGCGGCCCCAACAACGGACAAGGCAAGGAAATTGACGTTATCGCGGCTGTTGTGGTTGGCGGCGTGGCATTGTCGGGCGGAAAGGGCAACATTTGGGGTACGGTGATCGGTGTCTTGTTGATGGGCATTATATCCAACGCCCTGAACATTCTGGGTGTGAACCCTTACTGGCAATATATTATGAAAGGCGTATTAATCGTCGTATCGGTGCTCATTGGTTATTACAGCGGATTGACCGCGATGGGGACAAAAAAAGCATCCAAATCGTAGTGCCGCTTTAATACATACACTTTGGCCTTGATGAAAAATACCTGTTAAAAAAATAAGGAGGGAACTATGAAAAAGACATTAGTGATTCTGTTGACCCTGGCGATAGTATTTTCACTGTTAGCATGTGCCCCCGCCCCCGTAACAAGCACCCCTGCGGACGAGCCTTCCGAATCTCCCGCAGAGCAAGAGTCTCAAGCCCCTGCCGAAAATCAGGAACCAAGTGATGAAGCCGGCCCGCTCGCCGGAAAGAAGCTTGCATTCATCAATGCCGGCCCGGACGATTATTATGCGGCATTCGGCAATGCATTTGTGGCAGTTGCTAAAGCCTATGGCGCCACAGATATCACAGAAGTGAATTCTGAGTACAAGGCTGATAAAGAGCTGGCGAATGTTCAGGACATGATTTCGGCCGGTGTCGATGCCATCGCGGTGATCAGTGCCAACGCAGCGGGCAGCGCAGTTGCCATCGCGGAAGCGAACGCAGCGAATGTGCCGATTTTCTACTGCGGCGGCAGACCGGAGCTTAAGGAAGGGTCTACCATTCAGGGTCACGTGACAGACAGCTTCATTCAGATGGGTTATCTGGCAGGCCAGTGGGTTGCCGAGAATTATCCGGATGCAAAGTGCGTCACGATACCCGGACAGCTGGGACAGAGAATGGCCGAAGGCGAAGTCGTTGGGTTTAAGATGGCTCTTCAAGAAGCCGGTATGGAAGAACTGAAGGTTCTTGCAAGCGGCGGCTGGCAGAAAGAGCTGACCATCCCGATCATGGAAGCTTTGGTTGACTCCGGTGAAGAATTCGATGTTGTTTTTGCGGCGAATGATGAAACAGCTTTTGGTGTCATTCAGGTTCTCAAAGAACGCGGCATTACGATCAAGCAGTATCCGGATGACGGCAAAGAAGGTGTTGTCGTTGTTTCCAACAACGGTAAAGATACCGGTTGGGAAGCGATGACAGCCGGCGAACTCGCTATCTCGGTTCCGAATCCGCCGTCGCTGACGGCCGACCTTTGCGTGCAGCAGATGGTCGCCTATTTCGGAGGCGAGGAATACGAACCTTACATTCAGATTTCTCCCTCAATTATTCTGGATGCGACAAACACAGACAAGGGTATCTCATGGGATCTGGATACCTATATGCAGCAGCGCGCTGACAACGTGTTCGTATGGGCGCTCGCTGATTATGAGAAAGCCTATCTGCAAATCAAAGACAAGCTGGAAGAATTCGATAAGCTTGTTGATGAGTACATGGCTGCGCAATAACAAGATAAGGTAGAAGGAGGCCCGCTTTCGGCGGGCCCTCCATAACAACCGATAACAGGTATCTTGATAACAAGGAGCAGTGGCTGATTGGTTCGCAGTGGGATCTGTAAGCTAAAAGCTCAGATCCCATTGCCATTTTTACATTCGATTACAGTAGGGACATAACATGGAAACATACTATGCCGGCTGCATATGAAGGAGAAGAAAGAATAACGGAACAAACTTTGAATTGCTTGTAAATGTAATAATTGAACCGACATTTGAAGAAATGATAAAGGAGCAATGACTATGGCAATAACAGGGAGCTCATATGGCGGAGAGAAAAAAACGTTGAGATATGGAATGGTGGGCGGCGGTCCCGGTTCGTTTATCGGCGATGTGCACAGACGGGCGATTGCGCTCGACGGAAAAGTGCAGCTGGTAGCGGGAAGCTTCTCGGACGTGAAGGAGGAAGTGCTGCAAACCGGACGCGAGCTGGGGCTCGATGAAGACCGCATCTATCTGACTTATCAGGAAATGGCCCAAAAAGAATCGGCAAGAGAAGACGGTATAGACTTTGTGTCCATCGTTGTTCCGAATTTCCTGCATTACTCTGTGGCAAAAGCATTTCTTGAGGCTGGCATCAACGTGGTCTGTGAAAAACCGCTTTGTTTTGACGTGGCGCAGGGGCGGGAACTGCGCGAGTTGGCGAAGGCCAACGGCTGCCTGTTCTGCGTGACATATACATATACCGGCCACGTGATGGCGAAGCAGGCAAGAGAAATGATCCGCAACGGCGAAATCGGCGAGGTCCGCGTGGTTATGGCTGAATATCCGCAGGATTGGCTGATTGAAACGGATGAAGAGCTCGGTATGCAGGGGGCATGGAGGACAAACCCCAAGCTGTCCGGCCGGTCCAACTGCCTTGGCGATATCGGAAGCCACGCGGAAAACATGGTGCATTACATGACCGGGCTGAAGATCAAAAGGCTTTGCGCGAAGATGGACAAAAAGGTGGCCGGCAGAACGCTCGATGACAACTCGCAGGTATTGCTGGAATATGAAAACGGGGCCACCGGTACGCTTTGGTGCAGCCAGATTGCAATCGGCAACGACAATGCGCTGCGCGTTCGCATCTTCGGCAAAACAGGAACCATCGATTTTGTGCAGGAAGAATGCAACTATCTGAAAGTGACCAAAAAGGGCCAGCCTACGATGATTTATTCCAGAGGCACAGGCGTGATTGATAAAGCCGCCGCCGCATTCAGCAGGGTGCCGTCCGGCCATCCCGAAGGGTTTTATGAAGCGTATGCCAACATATATTCGTCATACGTGGCGGCCCTGTGCGACAAAAAAGACGGCAAGGACGTGGATGAAGCGACGTATGGATACCCGACGGTAGACATGGGCATTGACGGCGTGGTATTTGTGAACAAGTGCTGCGACTCCAATGATTTGGGCAGCGTTTGGGTTGATTTTGAATAGCGGAGGGAATAGATATGAGACCGATTACATTATTTACGGGTCAATGGGCGGATCTGCCCTTTGACGTGATGTGCAAAAAAGCGGCTGAGATGGGCTATGAAGGGCTCGAACTGGCCACATGGGGAAACCATGTGGATGCCACAAAAGCCGCGACCGATTGGGATTATGTGGAGAGCATCAAAAAAGACCTTGCTGACAATGGGCTGCAAGCTTGGGCCATTAGCACGCATCTTTGCGGGCAGCTGGTGGGTGATGTGTACGATGAGCGCCACTACGGCTTCGCACCTGCCCAATTTGCCGGAAAGCCGGATGAAGCGCGCGCGTGGGCGGTTCAATATACTTTGGATACTATTAAAGCAGCCCATAACCTTGGCATCAAGGTGATCACAGGTTTTATGGGGTCGCCGATCTGGAATATGTGGTATTCCTTCCCGCAGACAACGCAGCAGATGGTTGACGACGGTTATAAGCGCATTGTTGAGCTCTGGAGCCCGATATTTGACGAGATGGACAAGTACGGAATCAAATATGCGCTCGAAATTCACCCGACAGAGATTGCATTTGACTATTACTCGTTTGTCAAGCTGCTGAAAGCGTTTGACTACAGGGAAACGCTCGGCATGAACTTTGATCCGAGCCACCTGCTGTGGCAGGGTTTAAAACCGCATCTTGTCATCCGGGAGCTGCCTGACCGCGTTTATCATGTGCACATGAAGGATGCGGCGGTCACGCTGGACGGGCTCACGGGCATACTTGGCAGCCATATCGAATTCGGCAGCCCCAAGCGCGGCTGGAATTTCCGCAGCGTGGGACGCGGTCATGTCGATTTTGAAGCCATCATCCGCGAGCTCAACGATATCGGATATGACGGGCCGCTTTCTGTGGAATGGGAAGACAGCGGCATGGAGCGCTTTGCAGGCGGTGCGGAAGCGGCGGCATACGTGCGCAAAGTGAATATCAATCCCAGCAGCGGTGCGTTTGACGATGCACTGAAGGCGAAATAGGTGCCGGATACGCTGATAATGCGCACAATAAAGCCAGCGTTAAAGATCTGGCGGAAAAGCATTTAGCCGAAGAAAGGGAGACAGTCGATGAAAGAGTATTTTCAGAATATAAAAAAGGTTGAGTTTACGGAAGAAAAGCTGAAAAAGGGATTGTATTTCCGGCAGTACAACGCGGACGAAATGGTCGGAAATAAAACAATGAAGGATCAGCTGAAATTCTCGCTGGCTTACTGGCATACGATGTGCGGCGAGGGCGGAGACCCTTTTGGGCCGGGCACGGCGGTTCGGCCCTGGCAAGGTGCTGCCAATCCGATGGCTATGGCAGAGGAGAGAGTGTATGCGGCTTTTGAAATCATGAGCAAACTCGGGATACCGTATTTTTGTTTCCATGACAGAGATATTGCGCCGGAGGGGGCCACGCTCGCAGAAACGAATGCGAACCTTGACCAGATTGTCAGCCTGATAAAAAAGCTGATGGCTGACACGGGCATTAAGCTGCTTTGGGGAACGGCCAATTTGTTTTCGAATCCCCGGTTCATGCATGGCGCTTCCACCACCTGCAACGCCGATGTGTTCGCATATTCGGCCGCTCAGGTGAAAAAGGCGATGGAGATTACAAAAGAGCTGGGCGGCGAAAACTATGTGTTCTGGGGAGGCCGCGAAGGCTATGAAACGCTGCTGAATACCGACATGAAGCTCGAGCTCGATAACATGGCGCGCTTTATGCACATGGCCGTGGATTACGCCAAGGAAATCGGCTTTGGCGGGCAGTTTTTGATTGAACCCAAGCCCAAAGAACCCACAAAGCACCAGTACGACTTTGACGTCGCGTCTTCCATCGCATTTCTCAAAACGTACGGCCTTGATGCCCACTTTAAGTTCAATGTGGAAGCCAACCACGCGACGCTGGCCGGGCACACGTTCCAGCATGACCTGTCGGTTGCGCGCATCAACGGCATGCTGGGCTCCATAGACGCGAACCAGGGTGATATGCTGCTTGGGTGGGATACCGATCAGTTTCCGACAGACCTTTATACCACCACGCTTTGCATGCTCGAAGTGCTCAAAATGGGTGGCTTTAACAAAGGCGGGCTCAACTTTGATGCGAAGCCGCGGCGCGCGTCGTATAAGCCCGAAGATATTTTCTATGCGCATGCAGCCGGTATGGATGCGTTTGCTAAAGGCCTCAAAGCGGCGCAGAAGATACTGGACGACGGCATGCTCGAGCAGTTTGTCGGCGAACGGTACGCAAGCTTTACACAGGGCATCGGAAAAGAGATTGTATCCGGCAAAACAGACCTCAAGTCGCTGGAAAAATACGCGCTCGAATTAAAGACAATAGAAAACGAATCAGGCAGACAGGAATACCTGGAGACAATTCTGAACGAGTATGTTCTGAGCGTGTAAGCACTGCGGGGTCTCACGGGGCCGGATGCAGGCACTTCGGGAAAGGAGATCGGGTATGAAGAGAAAAATAGCTATCATCGGCGCGGGCAGCATTGTATTCTGCAAAACGCTGATTTTGGATATTTTGGCGACGCCGGGCATGGAAGGCACCGAGTTTGCGTTGATGGCACCGACGATGCGCAAATCTGTCAAGGTTGAGAGCTTTGTGAAAGATGTGATTGCGCAAAACGGTCTGGATGCATCTGTGTATGTGACCACCGACAGAATCGATGCCGTTCGCAACGCAAAGTATATCATTACCACATTTCAGGTTGGCGGTGTTTCCGCCTTCGAGATGGATTACAAAATCCCGTATAAGTATGGCGTAGACCAATGCATCGGTGATTCGATGGGGCCGGGCGGGCTGTTTCGGGCACTGCGCAGCATTCCTGTGATTGTGGAATTGGCCGAAGAGGTCAAGAAGTACAGCCATCCCGATGCGCTTATACTGAACTATGTGAACCCGATGGCAATGGTGTGCTGGGCTCTCGGCACAACGGGCGTCAAACATGTCGGGCTGTGTCACGGCGTGCAGACCACGCTGGATCTCATTGCGGGGTATCTGGATGTTCCGAAAAGCGAGATCGATTACCTTTGCGCCGGCATAAACCATATGGCGTGGTTCCTCGATATCAAACACCGGGGCATGGATAAGTATCCGCGCCTCAAGGAAGTGTTCGAAGAACCTGAGTACTATGTTAATGAAAAGGTGAGGGGCGAGGTATTCAGACAGTTCGGCTATTTCATGACCGAATCCACCGGACACTTGAGCGAATATCTTCCGTGGTTCCGTTCGAGCGAGCGGGCGCGGGCGCTTTACTGCGATGAGCCCGGGTTCGGCGGTGCCAGCGGGGCGTATTATGAGTGGTGCCTGCACGCCGATAACAGATATGCGGAGAGCTTATCGTTGGATGGCGAACCGCGGACGCTGCCTGAACGCAGCGTGGAATATGGCTCGTACATTATTGAAGCCATAGAAACGGGTAAGACGTTTAAATTTAACGGTAACAAAAGAAATGACGGAATGATCGCAAATTTGCCTCAGGACTGCTGTGCCGAAGGCCCGATATACGCCGACGCGCTGGGGCTGCACCCGGTTAACGTCGGCCATCTGCCTGTGCAGTGCGCTGCGCTCAATATGACAAATGTCAACGTTCAGAGGCTCGGCGTCATGGCCGCGCTCGAGAGCGATCCTGAGATGGTTGTGGCGGCGGCGGCGCTCGATCCGCTGACTTCCGCCACCTGCACTTTAAATGAAATCAGAGAGATGTGCAGCGAGATGATGGCGGCAGAGCGTCAATGGCTTCCGGGGTTTGAGGGGAAAACAATCAGAAAAACGCCGGCCATCGTGATTCCAAAGAACGTTCATCGTGCCCATGTACCTGTAGACCCGGCACTGGCGATTATGGCGAGATTCGGAGAACTCGGTAAATAGTTAGCTTATCCAAACACATTGTGTTTGGCACCCCATATAAAATCAAAACAATCCGCCAGAAGAGCTCGTTATAACGGGCTTTTCTGGCATCTGCGGGCAAATCACTTCAGAGCATCCACTTATCCTCTTGCGACAGTAAATCTCTGCGGTTATTGAGTTATAGAAAAAATTACGGAAAGATCCCCTTTATCTGCTCTGCGTACAGCAGCCGCCGGATCGCGAGAATGTATGCGCCCATGCGCAGCGTGCAGCCCGCTTTGCGTGTTTCCTCGAGTATTTCTTTGAACGCTGCCGTCATGATCTGTTCGAGCATGTCGTTGACCTGGCAGCGCTCCCACGTCAGTGTTTGGATATTCTGCACCCATTCGAAGTAAGACACGATCACGCCGCCGCTGTTGGCAAAAATATCGGGTACGAGCAATATGCCTTTGCGGGCGATGATGCCGTCGGCCTCTTTGCTGGTGGGGCCGTTGGCACCCTCCACAATATAGCGGCATCTCAAATTGTGAGCGACTTGCTCTGTAATCTGGTTTTCCATGGCTGCGGGAACCAGCACATCGCAATCACAGGTTAGTACCTCCTGATTCGATACATGGACAACACCGGGTGCGGCATAGTCTTTGAGCAGCCCGCCGCTTTGCACGTATTGGGAAATCGCATGAGGGTCAAGGCCGTCGCGGCAATAGATGCCGCCCGAGACATCGCTGAGCGCAACAATCACGGCACGCCTGTTGTAGAAAATGCGTGCCGCGTTGGCACCGACATTGCCCATGCCCTGAATGGCAACGCGCAGCCCGTTTAACGTTTTGTTGTCCTGCGCAAGTGCGAGCTTGGTGCTGATCACCACGCCGCGCCCTGTGGCCGAATTGCGGCCGCGGGAACCGCCCAGCTCCACCGGCTTGCCTGTGACCACGCCGGGGCATGGCTTGCCCTTGAGCATGCTGTACGTGTCGAGTATCCATGCCATCACCTGCGCGTTCGTATTGACATCCGGCGCGGGAATATCCGCATCAGCGCCGATAATCGGTTCAATGGCGTATGTATACCGTCGGGTCAGCTTGCACAGCTCACGGCTGGAGAGGGTCTGCGGGTCAACCTTGATGCCGCCTTTGGCACCGCCGTACGGAATATTGACCACGGCGCACTTGAGCGACATCCACGTCGCCAGTGCCTTGATTTCGTTAAGGTCGCAATCCTGATGATAGCGCACGCCGCCTTTAAAAGGCCCCCGGATGTTGGAATGCTGGACGCGATAGCCTTCAAAAACCCTGATATCACCGTTATCCATCTCCACTGGCAGATAAACCTTGATTTCCCGTTGCGGATTTTTGAGGATTTCAAACATCGTGGCGTCGATGCCGCCGATCTTCGTGGCTTGGTCCATAATGGCTATCACATTCTCATAAGGATCGTACCGATTCTCCACTTCTCTAACCTTCTCACCCATGGCGTGTTTTATTGTGATTCTATGCAGGAATACAGGCGGCGTATTGGAAAAAAAAGAACCGCGTGAGCGCTTTCACAGCTTATATATATCAAGAGGAAAGCCTGCAGCATCTCCAAAAAAATTTTGATTTCCCTCAAAAAAACGATTGACAAATTGTTTTTCGCCAGTATAATGTGCGTATAAGGTATGAGCGGTCATACCACTGGTAATGGGCCGCTGCCTTAAGCAGACGATGGCGTTGCGTAGACTAATAACAAGGGTGTTGATAGTTTCTACTATCAGCGCCTTTTTTTGTTCCCTTGATATAAGGGTGACTCTGAGATAAATCAGACGCCTGTTATATAATCCAACTATTTTTTTAAGGAGGAGTATATGAAAAAGAGAAGTTTTAGTATTCGGACAGCGGTGGGTGTGGCTTTGTCACTCGTCATGGTGCTGGCAGCGTTTGCGGGATGCGCCGCTCCGGCCTCGTCGGCCTCGGCATCGGGTGCCAGCGGAGATCCGATCAAAATCGGTACCTCGTTCCCGTTATCCGGCACAGTGGCGGCAGACGGCAAGTACATTGTACAGGCCATACAAATGGCGATTGACGAGACGAATGCGGCCGGCGGCATCGACGGACGTGAAGTTGTGATCGATTCGCAGGACGACGAAGCGGATCCGACAACGGCGGCTTCCATTGCCAACAAGTTCTCGGAAGACAGCAGCATTCTCGCGGTGGTGACGTCCTACAACAGCTCCTGCGCGCTGGCTCAGGTGCCTGTGTATGCGAAGGTGGGTCTGCCGGCAGTCAGCCCGGTATCCACATCGCCGGACCTCACGGGCAGCAGCAAGTATTTCTTCAGAACATGCGCGTCTGACGCCTATGTCGGTAAGCTCGGCGCCGGCTACTGTGCGGATCTCGGCTGGAAGAAAGTCGCGCTGCTGTATGAGCAGGACGACTACGGCCTCGGTATTTCCAAGATGTTTGAAGAAGAAGCGGGCAACCTCGGCCTTGAGATCCCCTATACCGGTACATTCGTTTACGGTGAAACCAAAGACTTCAGCACACTGCTCACCAGCATCAAAGAAGCGGGTGTGGATGGCATATTCATCTGTGGCCTTGTGACTGAAACAGTGCTGATTGCGAATCAGGCGGAAACGCTGGGCCTTGGCGATGTGCCGATCTGCGGCGCTGACGGCCTGTACTCGCCCGCGCTGATCACCGAAGGCGGCGCTGATGTGGAAGGCATCTATACGCTGGGCGCGTTCACGCCGGACAACGACGATCCCAAGGTTCAGGCGTTCGTCACATCGTTCAAAGAAAAATACGGCGAAGAGCCCTCCAACTGGGCGGCACTGGCTTACGATGCGACGAACGTGATTCTGGAAGCGATAAAGACCAGTGAAACGCTTGACCGCGAATCCATCAACACAGCGATCACAAACATCAGCTATGAAGGCGTTACCGGGCTTAACAAGTTTGTGAGCGGCGATGTGGAAAAAGAGTACTTAAAATTCGTCGTGAAGGACGGCAAGTTCGAAATCTACGAATAACAGTAGCGGTTAACAACAATCAGACATAAGTGAGTGGCTGCATGGAGATATCTCCATGCAGCCGTATCTCAAAGGAAGGATGGGCCGGGATGTTTCTTCAACAGATGGTCAATGGATTAACAATAGGAAGCATCTATGCCATTGTGGCTCTCGGATATTCAATGGTATATGGTGTGCTGCAGATTGTGAACTGGGCACATGCCGATGTTTTAATGATAGGGACATTTATCGGACTGACGCTGACTCTACTGGGAATCCCCGTTGTTCCCATGGTGGTTTTGGCAGCGGCGTTCACGGCGTTTATCGGTATGTCGGTTGAAAGAATCGCCTACCGTCCGATTAAAACAAACAGGAGAATGGCCGTGCTGGTCAGCGCGCTGGGTATGTCTGTTTTCCTGCAGAATCTGGCGCAGCTGGTTTTCGGCAGCTCCAGTCAGGCGTTCCCCACAATTCCCAAGGTGGCTTATACGGTGGGAGATGTGACGTTTACAAACATCCAGATCATTATCTGGGTACTGACAGCCTTCATGCTGGCTGTGCTGTACGTATTGGTTTACAAAACAAAAATGGGCGTGGCCATCCGGGCCTGCTCAGTCAGCATTCCGCATGCCAAGCTGATGGGCATCAATACCAACGCGGTGATCGGCTTCACATTTGGTATCGGCGCGTTTATGTCGGGCATAGCGGGCGTTTGTATCGGGACATATTACAACGCGGTTTACCCGACCATGGGATATATGCTCGGCATGAAGGCGTTTGCGGCGGCAATTCTCGGCGGTATCGGTTCTATTCCGGGAGCGGTGGCGGGCGGTTTTTTAATCGGCATTATAGAGAGCCTCGGAGCCGGATATATTTCCTCGGGCTACAGGGATGCGTACGCGTTTATTATCATGATCGTCATACTGGTGCTTCGGCCTTCGGGCATCCTCGGCGTGAAGCATATCGATAAGGTGTAGGCCGGCAGCCGGCACATGGAAAAAGTTATAAGGTTATTTGACTGTTGAGTGGGGAGGTACGAACTTGGAAAAGCTCAAGTTACTGAAACTGACGAAGAAACAACAACTGTATCTGTTATTGGCATTGTTAGCCGCTCTGATCGTGGTGCCCTTTGTCATTACGGACATGTATATATTGCATATCATTATTTCCTGTTTCATATATGCCAGCCTGGCGCTGAGCCTGAACCTGATCATCGGCTTCTCGGGGCAGTTTTCTCTCGGCCATGTGACGTTCTACGGCATCGGTGCCTATACCACGGCCTTGCTGATGATGAAGGCCGGGATGTCGTTCTGGCTTGCGGCGCTGATCAGTGCGGTGCTGGTGGGCATTGTGGGCGCGCTGCTGTCCATTCCCACGCTCAAGCTGCGCGGCGACTATCTCGCGGTTGTGACGCTGGGCTTCGGCGAGGTCTTCCGTCTGTTTGTGCTCAATGCGGTGGATTTAACCCGCGGGCCCATGGGGCTGCCGGGCATACCGTCGCCAAGCATATTTGGGTTTGTGATCGAGACGAAAACGCATTATTACTACTTCGGGCTCATCATATTGATACTCGTGATCGTGTTTATGAGGCGGCTGATGACATCGGGGTTTGGCATGGCCATGCTCTCGGTGAAGGAAGACGATATCGCCGCTCAGGCCATCGGTATCCATCCCGCGCGGTATAAGCTGATGGCGTTCACCATCGGCGCTGTGGTTGCGGGCATTGTGGGTAGCTTTTACGCGGTTTACATGGCGTTCATCAGTCCGTCCAGCTTCCAGTATGGCGAGTCCATATCGATGGTGGCCATGGTGGTGCTCGGCGGGCTGGGCAGCATACCCGGCGCCATACTCGGCGCGGTGCTGCTGACGATACTCCCGGAGGCGCTGCGCTCCTTCAGCGATTACCGCCTGATCATATACGGCGTGGTCATGATACTGATGATGATATTCCGGCCCAACGGCATCTGGGGCATTGAGAAAAGAAGAAGGAACGCTTATCTCGGATATATAGAAAGAGGTGTGAGATTTGGAAAAAATACTCCAGGCGCATAACGTCACCATCCGGTTCGGAGGGCTCACTGCCGTAGACGGCGTCAGCATGGAGCAATATAAGGGGGAGATACTCTCTCTTATCGGCCCCAACGGTGCCGGCAAAACAACCTTTTTCAATCTGCTGACAGGCGTGTATCAGCCCACCGAAGGCACGATCCTCTTCAAAGGGGAGAATATCACAAAGCTTAAGGCATTTGAACGCACAAAATTCGGCATCGCGCGTACATTCCAGAACATCCGCTTGTTCAAGGTGATGACGGCGCTCGAAAACATACTCGTGGCGCATCCGGGCTGCAATCAGGAAAGGCTGCTGTCTTCGGTGCTTTATCCGGGCAGGATGAGGAAAAAGCGTGAGGAGATCATTGAAAAAAGCAAGGGCCTTTTAAAGGTTGTCGGGCTTGAGGATATGGAAAATGAGCTCAGCACGAGCCTGCCTTACGGCAAACAGCGGTTGCTCGAAATTGCACGGGGCCTCGCGACCGATCCTCAGCTGCTGCTGCTCGATGAACCGGGCGCAGGGATGAATTCGGCCGAGAAGGTGGAACTGATGAAGGTGATCCGCCATATCACCAAGGTGATGCATATCGATGTGCTGATTATCGAGCATGATATGAAATTTGTGATGGATATTTCCGACCGCATTATCGTTCTTGATCACGGCGTGACCATCGCGCAAGGCGCTCCCAAGGAGATACAGGTCAACGAAAAGGTAAAGCAGGCCTATCTTGGCAGCGGCTCCATCGACGGCGACGACGATCAAGACTGTTAAGGAAGGGGATCAAATGAGCCGAATATTAGAAATAAAAAATTTGAGCGTGAATTATGGAGCGGTTCCGGCGGTGCGGAACATCTCGTTTGGCGTCGATGAAGGCGAAGTGATCGCGTTGATTGGGTCCAACGGCGCGGGCAAAACCACGACGCTGTGCGCCATATCCAGCCTTGTGAAATGCAATCCGGGGGCCATCTATTTCGACGGCACGGACATTTCCAGCACCGAGGCGCATAAGCTGGTGAAAATGGGCATCTCGATGGTGCCTGAGGGACGCGGCATATTCCCGAACCTGACCGTGCTCGAGAACCTCAATCTCGGCGCATACCTGCGCAGGGACAAAAGCGAGATCGAGAAAGACCGCCAGTGGATATTCAGCGTGTTCCCGAGGCTCAAAGAACGTGTCCGGCAAATCGGCGGGACACTTTCGGGCGGGGAACAGCAGATGCTCGCGATGGCGCGTGCGCTCATGAGCCGCCCGCGGCTGCTGCTGCTCGACGAACCGTCGATGGGGCTGGCCCCTATCGTGGTGGAGGAGAACTTCCGCATTATCCGGAAGATCAATGAGGAATCCAATACCACCATACTGCTCGTGGAGCAGAATGCGAAAATGGCCTTGATGGTTTCGAAAAGGGCATACGTGATCGAGGTCGGTCAAATCATCAACGAGGGGTGCTCCAAGGATCTTAGAAAAGACAGCCAGATTCAAAAGGCTTATCTTGGAATTTAGTGAAAGGAGAAAAGCCATGAGTAATTATGTGATTGCGATTGCGAGAGGCTTCGGCAGCGGCGGAAAACAGATTGGCTTAAAGCTTGCGGAGGAGCTTGGCATACAGCTTATCGATAAAGAGCTGCTGCAAATGGCTTCCATTCAAAGCGGCATCAACGAGGAGCTGTTTAAGCTGGCCGATGAGAGGATCAAGAAAACGTTTCTTGGTATGATTCCGGACAGAAAGTACATCGGCAATGTGCTGACGCCGGAGCACGACAAGTTCGTCTCGGATGTCAATCTGTTCAACTATCAAACCGAGGTCCTTAAGTACCTTGCGGAGACCGAATCGTTCGTGGTGCTCGGCAAAGCGGCGTACCATGTGCTGCGCGGCTATCCGAACGTGATCAGCGTGTGCATACAGGCGCCTTTTGAGGATTGCGTGAAATCCATCATGAACCGCATTGATGTGGACGAGAAGGAAGCAAAGAGGATGGTGCGGGATACCGACAGATACCGCGCCGAATACAACAAATTTTACACCGGCGGCGATTGGATGGACATCACCAATTTTGATATCTGTCTCAACAGCGCCCGCATCGGCAGAGAAAACTGCCCGGCAATCATCAAACAATGCTTAAAAACGAAGCTCGGGATCGAGGTTTAGCAAGCAAGCAGAATGCAGCAAGGCTTCGGCAATTTGACAGGAATAAAGGAATAGCGAAAGGACAGACAAATGATGAAGTTTGACGACTACAAACAGTTCTTAAGCCCGGCGCTGGCGAAAACCACTGATCTGGTGATGGTCAGCGGCAAAGGGTGCTACTTAACGGATATCAACGGCGAGCAATACCTTGACTTTGTGCAGGGCATCGCGGTGAACGCGCTTGGACACTGCCACCCCAAGGTGGTGGAAGCGGTCAAGACGCAGGCAGACAAGCTGCTCACAGCGTCGTTCAACCTCGTAAATTTCAAGCCCACACTCGAGCTTGCGAAGCGCATCGCGGAGGTCGCGCCCGGAAAGCTGGGCACGATGTTTTTCTCCAACGGCGGCGCGGAAGCGACAGACGGCGCGATTAAGCTCGCAAAGGCGTATACCAAAAGGCCGTCCATCATCGCGTTTAAGGGGTCGTTCCACGGCAGAACGATCGGCGCGACGGCGGTGACGGGCTCCAACTCCAAATACAGAAAATACTATGAACCGCACATGGGCGGCGTTTATTTCGCGACATACCCGGGCAAAGACCTTTGCCCTAAGGGTTTTAATGAGCAGCAGAGAACCGAGTACTGTTTGAACGATATCAAGGCGCTGTTCCAGTACGTGGTCGCGCCCGAAACGGTGGCAGCGATCATCATGGAGCCTGTGCAAGGAGAGGGCGGCTACATCGTACCCACCAGGGAATTTGTGCAGGGCGTGCGGGCGTTGTGCGATCAATACGGCATACTGCTGATATTCGACGAAATACAGTCGGGCTTCGGCAGAACCGGCAAGATGTTCGCGAGTGAGAATTTCGATGTGGTGCCGGATATCATGACGCTCGGCAAGGCGATTGCGGGCGGCCTGCCCATGAGCGCGATCGTCAGCACACCCGAGATTATGGAGGAATGGCATCCGGGCATGCATGGCACCACGTTCGGCGGCAACCCCGTTGCGGCGGCGGCCGCGCTGGCTGTGCTGGATGAGTTTAAAGCAAGCGGCATACTCGAAAACTGCGTGAAGCAGGGCGCTTATCTGAAAGGCAGGCTGCTGGAGCTTAAGGAAAAATACACATGCATTTCAGATGTGCGCGGCCTCGGGCTGATGCTCGCGGTGGAATATTCGCACGAGGATGGTTCGCCCGCGCCGGATATCTGGGACAAGGTCAAGCGGTCGTGTTTGGCACAGAAGATGCTGACGCTCAATTGCGGCGTGTACGGTAACGGCATGCGCTTTGCCACGCCGCTCAATGTCACAAAGGAAGACCTCGATAAGGGTCTGGCCATATTTGAAAACGCGCTCAAGTCGCTGTAGAAAAGGAGGGCAATATGCCAAAGGCCGTTTACTACAACATTGACGACAATCTGGACTACGAAAATTCCCTGCTCAGGGAGTGGGGAGTGACCGATCTCGAGCTCGTCGAGATCAAAGACAAAGAGGGCAAGAAGCCGTTTGTGGCGCACATAAAAGAATATGACGGCCTCGTGGTGGAATACGAGCAAATCACCGCCGAGGTGATGGATCAGCTGCCGAACCTTAAGATCGTAGCGCTGCAGAGCATCGGCTATAACAACGTGGATGCCGAGGCCGCCACGGCGCGCAAAATTTGCCTGACCAACGTTCCGGGCTTTTGCGCCGAAGAGGTGGCGCTGCATGCGGTGGGCATGATGATCGATCTCGTGCGCAAAATCAGTTTTTTTGACAGAAGCATACGCGCGGGGCACTGGGACCCGCTGCTCGGGTACAAAACCTACCGCGTGACGGGTATGACATTCGGACTCGTCTACTTCGGCGAGATTCCCAAAATGATGGTGCCGATTCTGCGCGCGATGGGCCTTAAGGTGCTTGTGTTCGCGCCCACCAAAACAAAAGAATATCTGGCCGAATACGGCTGTGAAAAGGCGGAAACGCTGGACGAGCTGCTGCAAAGATCCGATTTTGTGTCGCTGCACACGCCGCTGATGCCGCATACCCGCCATCTGATATCCGGGCCTCAGCTTGCTATGATGAAAAGCAGCGCTTTTCTTATCAATACGGCGCGCGGCTCTGTGGTGGATGAACCCGCGCTGGTGGCGGCACTCAAGAACGGTGTGATCAAAGGCGCGGGCATTGATGTGATTGAGGATGAGGCCAATGAGACAAGCGAGCTGTTCGGCCTTGAGAACGTGGTGATGACGCCGCACGCGGCGTTCGTTTCAGAGGATTCTTTCTACGACGCAAGAAAGCGCGCGCTCAAACAGCTGGTGATGCGGCTGAGCCAAAAGGTGAGGCCGGAATATCTCGTCAACAAAAACGTGGAAATTGAATTTTAACGCGCATGAGCGAATTGAAAGGAGCTAAATCATGAAAAGAGAGCAGATCAACCCGAAGGGTTATGGCGAACCGCACGGGCCTTATGCCACCGGCATCAAATCCGGCAGCTTCATATTTACCACGCAGATCGGCACGGATGTGAGCGGAGACATGGTGGAGGGCGGCATCAAGGAGCAGACAAAAGCCATCATGGAAAACGCGAAGGACGTGCTGGCCGCTGTCGGCGCATCGCTTGACGACGTGGCCAAGGTGACCATTTATGTTACGGATATGGCGCTGGTGCCTCAGATGAACGAAGTCTATTCCACATATTTCAGCATCGGCGATTTTCCGGCGCGGTGCTGCACGCAGTGTGCGGGCATGTATGAAGGCGCCGTGGTGGAGATGGAATTCACGGCGATCGTATAGCGGAGGGAGGAATCCGTGGATATGAGAGTGGAGGATCATGTGATCCTTGATGTCAAAACAGGCAGTCTCGTGGATATCACGGTGGACGGCAAGGCAATTAAAGCCGTGGAAGGAGAGCCGATACTTGCGTCTTTGCTCGCAAGCGGCATCCGGATTAACCGGTACACCGTCAAAAGGCACGAGCCGCGCGGGCTGTTCTGCGGTATCGGCCAATGCACCGACTGTGCGATGGTGGTGGACGGGCAGCCGAATGTGCGCACATGCATTACCCCCGTGAAGGCGGGCATGGTGATCGAAACGCAGTATGGGCTGGGCATCAAAAAATAGCAGAGATTCGGCTGCTGTCCAATTGAGCAGCTGTCAATTTGCAGGGGGATGACTCCGGTCATTTCGCTGTAAAACAGGGAGCGGATATATGATCGAAAGGGATATTATCATCGTGGGGGCGGGTCCGGCGGGCCTCGCGGCAGCTATCGAGGCATCCGGGGCGGGTGCCGATGTGCTGCTGGTTGACCTCAACCTGAAGCCGGGAGGGCAGCTTTTTAAGCAAATCCATAAATTCTTTGGTTCCAGTGCGCACCATTCGGGAACAAGAGGGTTTGATATCGGCACCATGCTGCTTGAGCAGGCTCAGAAAAACGGCGTGGAAATATGGCTCAAAAGCACGGTGATCGGCGTGTTTCCGGATAATAAGGTGGCGATTCAAAAGCTGGATGATGACGGCGGCAGGCAGATGATCACGCTCAGGGCAAAAAAAGTCATCATCGCGACGGGCGCGTCGGAGAACGTGATACGGTTCAAGGGATGCACAATGCCGGGTGTGATGGGCGCGGGTGCGGCGCAGACGATGATCAATGTGAGCCATGTGAAGCCGGGCAGCAAGGTCGTGATGGTGGGCAGCGGCAACGTGGGGCTGATTGTGTCATATCAGCTGATGCAGGCCGGCTGCGACGTGGTGGCGCTTGTGGAAGCCGCCCCGAAAATCGGCGGCTATGCGGTGCACGCCGCAAAGATTGCGCGGGCGGGTGTGCCGATTTACATGAAGCATACCGTGAAAGAAACGATTGCAGATGAAAACGGCTGCGTGAAGGCCGTCGTGATCGCGGCGGTGGACGACAGGTTTCAGATTATCGAAGGAACGGAGAAGACAATTGTTGCGGATACCGTGACCATCGCGGCGGGGCTGAAGCCCTCGGCGGAGCTCGCGAAGCTGATGCACTGCGCGTTTGCGTTCAACGGCGTGTTCGGCGGCTGGGTGCCGCTGCACAACCGCAGCATGGAAACTTCGGAGCAGGGCATTTATGTGGCGGGCGACGTGACCGGCGTGGAGGAGGCGAACACCGCTCTTGAAGAAGGGCGGTTGGCGGGCATTTCCGCCGCGCAGTCTCTCGGGCTGATTGCTGACGCGGAGGCGGAACAGCGCAAGGACGACGTATGGAGCCGTCTGCACGCGCTGCGTTTGGGGCCGTTCGGTGAGAAGCGGCTCGCCGAAAAAGAGAAAATACTAGATGAATACCGGTGCAGCCTAAGCCGGGCCGCATCGGTTTAACGAGGTGTGAATTCAATGGCGATCGTTCATACAGGGTATCTTGAATATGACGAATTAAAAAGCTGCCAGCAACTGCCGAGCGAGAAGCGGTACGCAAGCGGGCCGGTCGCGGTGATTGAGTGTGTGCAGGAGATTCCGTGCAACCCATGCGAAGCCGCGTGCAAATTCGGCGCAATTTGCATCGGAGACGAAATCACGAGGCTGCCCGTGCTGGATGCGGATAAGTGTACCGGCTGCGGCATGTGCATTGCCAAATGCCCCGGCCTTGCGATTTTCGTGGTGGACAAATCAGCGGGAGACACCGCCACGGTCGCGTTTCCGTATGAATATTATCCGGTACCCGCGGCAGGTGACGAAGTGAAAGCGGTCAACCGCAGGGGTGAGCCTGTTTGTGACGGCACCGTGGTCAGGGTGGTCAATCCCAAGGCCTACGACCACACGCCGGTGGTGACGGTGAAGATACCGGCGGCGTTTGCGGATGAAGTCCGCAGTATACAAAGGAGACGGCAGTGATGGAATTAGATGACGATATGCTGGTATGCCGGTGCGAAGAGGTCAGCGTTAAGGATGTGAAACGCGCCATTGCCGAGGGCGCGCGCGATGTGACGGGCGTGAAAAGGCGCGTGCGGGCAGGCATGGGGCTGTGCCAGGGGCGCACCTGTGAAAAGCTCGTGCAGCAGATACTCTGTACCGAGCTCGGAATATCCGTGGCTCAGACGGGAAGCTCATCCGCAAGGCCGCCGATAAGGCCGGTCACGTTTGGCGAGCTGGCCGAAGGGAGGTGCGAATGATGCAGCAGAAATTTGACGTGGTTGTGGTCGGCGCGGGTGCGATCGGCACGAGCGTGGCGTATCACCTGTGCAAAGAGGGCCTCTCCGTGGCGCTGATTGACCATGGTGACGTGGCGCACGGCTCATCGAGCCACTGCGACGCGGTGGGGCTGATATGCGACAAGCTTCCGGGCATCGATACGCACATGGGGCAGGCCAGCATCGATCTTTACAAGGAGCTTGCCGATCAGTTCGATTACGATTTTGAGTTTAACCCCAAGGGTTGCCTGTATGTGTGTGAGACAGACGCGGAATATGAAGCGGCGGCGAATTATGTGGCGCAGCAGCAGGCGGACGGGTATGCGATGCGCATGGTGGATAACAAGGAGCTCTGCGACATGGAGCCGTTTATCGCCAGGGATCTGGTCGGCGGTATTTATACGCCGGGCAGCGGTGCGATTGCGGTGAGCCCGTATAAGGTGTGCTTCGCGTTTGTGGAAGAGGGTAAAAAGCTGGGGCTGCAAACGTTCACCTATTGCGGCATTCAATCCATCCGGCTGAACCCGAAGGACAACAGCGTGGAAGCGCTTGAGACGGACGCGGGGACGATCTATACGGACCGCATCATCAACTGCGCGGGCGCGTGGGCACCAGACATCGGCCATATGGTGAATATCGATATTCCGATTCAGCCGAGAAAAGGCATGAATCTGGTGTCGGAAAAGACGCAGCGCATATGCTGGCACAAGATACTCGAGTTCGGCTATATGATGAGCAAGTTTGACAGCATTAATTTCAAGCGCAATGTAAGTCCGCTCGTCGAGGAATACAACGTGGCGTTCAACATTGAATACACCGAGGCGGAGAATATATTGCTGGGCGGATACCGCGGTTTCCGCGGCTTTGATATCCGCAGCGAGATCGAAGCGATGAAAGCCATCGCGGAACGCAGTCTGCGGTTCTTTCCGGTTTTGAAGGACATCAACTGCATCCGCAGCTACGCGGGTGTGAGGCCGTTTGTGAAAGATCATATGCCCATCGTGTCGGATGTGGACGCGGTGCCCGGCTTTTATATCGCGGCGGGGCATGAGGGCGACGGCATCTGCTTCTCGCCGATTACAGGAAAAATCGTATCGCAGATTGTGACGGGCAAGCAAACGGATTTTGATGTGAGCCGTATGGACTTCGCGCGGTTTGATGAACCGGACGGCGCGGCGGTCAACGAATAATATACGAAATGTAAGGAAGCACAACCTTATCGGGGTTGTGAAATGGGGTTCTATGGTGGACAGCGACAGGCAATACGGGTATCTGACGCCCGACAACAGCAAGCGCAGGGTGGCGATGAGAAAAGGCCAGAATATCGCGGGATATCCCGTCGGCATCATATATATTGAAGATGTGTGGTATCCGCTGCTGCCTGGCAATATTGTCAACGGATATACATTTGATTTTCCGGTGAGGCTCAAAGCCGTGAAGGGGCTGGATATTCCCAATCTGTTTGCGGCGGGGGATGACGTGCTGCTGAGCATACTCGACGCCTGTGAGGAGCTTCGGCATGAGGGTGTGCGGGCCATCAGCGCGGCATGCGGTTTCTTCGGCAACTATCAGAAACAGGTGGCGGCCGCGATGGACATTCCGGTTGCGATATCGAGCCTTGTCCAACTGCCGTGGATTGCAACGCTGCTGCAGCCGGTGCAGAAGATCGGGGTGTTGACCGCCGATTCAACCAGCCTGACGGATAAACTGCTCGAAAGCTGCGCCATCGGCAGCGATCTCAAATCCAGATTGGTTGTTCAGGGGCTTCAGAGCGGCAAGGAGTTCTCCTGCATACTTGAAGGGCGCGGCGTGTTCGATAACGGCGCGGTTGAGCAGGAGGTGGTCGGCGCGGCGCTGGAAATCGTGAGCGCGAACCCGGGCATCGGCGCGATACTGCTCGAATGCAGCGATATGCCGCCGTATGCCCACGCAGTGCAGCGCGCGACGGGGCTGCCTGTGTTCGATTTTACGACATTGATCAGATGGCTGCATTCGGCTGTCTGCCAGAAGCCATATCACGGATTTATTTAGAGGCAGCGGTTCTTTGGATTTGTCCTCGCTTATTACTGATAACAAAGGAGTTACCGATGCCTCTGCAATCGATGGCCGACTTGTTTGTGAAAATCATCATCATGCTGGCCTTGGGGTTTTTTCTTCGAAAAAAGAATATCATCACGGATGATCTGCAAAAGGGGCTTAACGATCTTTTGCTCAAAGCGTTCCTGCCGGTGAGCATACTCGCGTCTGCCAACGCCGCACTGTCGGCGCAGGCACGCCAGAATCTGCTGATCACGGCTCTCATCGGCCTTGGCTATTACATAGTCGCCATTGTCGTATCAGTGCTGCTGAGCAAAACGCTGCCCGTCAGCGAAAAACGCAGGAGCGTTTTTGTGACGATGGCCGTTTTCGCCAATACGTCCTTTGTCGGGTTTCCCATTGTGAAAGAGCTTTTCGGCGATGAAGGCTTTCTATACGCTGTGATCTATAACCTGCTGTATCAGTTGTTCTTTTTCACCTATGGTATACACAAGCTGAACGGCCAGCAGAAGGGATTCCACTTAAAGAGCCTGTATACGAATGTCGTCACGATTGTGTCCGTGGTTTCTATCGCTATCTTTATGTCTCCGCTGCGTTTTCCGGATGCCGTGGTATCCACGTTATCCACAATCGGCGGCGCCACGGTGCCGGTGTCCATGCTGATTATCGGCGCGAGTTTGGCGACGATCAAGCTGACGTCGATATTAAAGGACGTGTATTCATACATCGTATCGGCTTTGCGTCTTATCATATTCCCGGTGCTCATGATGCTGGTGCTGCGCGGGCTGAATATGTCGCCCGTTGTGGTTTCCACGTGCGTGGTGATGACGGCGCTGCCCTGCGGATCATTAAACGTGATCTATTCACAAAGAAACGACTGCGAGCCGGAGTATGCCGTGAGAACCGTGGTACAGACGATGCTGCTGATGATATTGACGATTCCGGCCATATTGCTGCTCATGAGTGCACTGGTGCCCTGACCGGTAATGCCAGTTGACTTTGGCTAAAAATAGGAATATATTGAATTCGAAGGAGTATATATGTCAGAGCTTTTTTACATATCGATATCCAATCAGATAGAGAGCAAAATCCGGAGCGGAGAGATAAAAGAGAATGAGAAATTGCCTTCTGAAAGGCAGCTGTCCAGCGATTATGGCGTGAGCCGCGCGGTGATTCGCGAAGCGCTGCGTGTGCTGGATGAAAAGGGGCTTATCAACGTGATTGTGGGTAAGGGCAACTTTGTGAGCCTGCCCAAGGATGAATATTTAACGAATAAATTCGAAGATGTCATCGACTATCACAACATCAATAAAAACGACGTGATGCAGGCGCGGCAGGTTATTGAAGTCGCCGTCGGCACTTTGATTTTAGACGCGCTCTCACCCGAAGACATTGAGGCTTTTGAAACGATATATGTACAGATGGAGCAGACCATCATGGATGTTCACGCATTTTCGATGCTGGACGCCAAGTTTCATATGCAGATTGCGAAGTGTACGGGAAATCGGCTCATAGAGATTATCGCGAAAATACTCAACAATGTGACAGACCGCAAGCTGCTGTTTGAAGACGAAATCGAAGTCAGAAAGAATGCGCAGCGCGAGCATCAAAAAATCATAGAAGCCTTCAAGCTCAGGGACAAGGCGATGCTTGAAACGGCGATAGCCTCGCACATGCATTCATACGGCAAGCATATCCGGATGTGATTTCAGTGAACAAAATGATAGCCAGCCATGTGAGCCATTTATCATTGGGTCTGTTTATTGCGCAATAAAACGGAAGGGCATCAGAATGAAAAGATTCAATATGCTGCCGTCAGCGTTCATCATTGCTGCGGGCAGTCTTTGGGGCTTAATGGGGGTCTTCGTCAAATGGTTTGATGCCTTTGGTATCGCCGCGATGCCAATGACGTTTCTTAGGGCTCTCGTAACCGCTGCGGTCATGATGCTTTTTATGCTGATAAGGCACCGCCAAAAGCTGAAAATCAGGCTCAGAGACTTGTGGATGTTCATCGGCACGGGGCTTTGCAGCATCGTTTTCTTCAACTATTGCTATTTTCAGACCATCATGGTCACGTCGCTTTCCGTCGCGGCGATATTGCTGTATACAGCACCGATATTTGTGATGCTCATCTCTGCCGTGCTGTTTAAAGAGAGGCTGACTGTCAGGAAGCTGACCGCGCTCGCGCTGGCGTTCGGCGGATGCGTGCTCGTCACAGGCGTTGTGACAGGCGGCAGTGTGAGCGGCGGGGCGATTCTGACGGGTTTGGGAGCCGGCCTTGGGTACGCGCATTGTACAGTATATTCAGCCGGTATGCGCTGCGCAGATACCATGTTTACACGGTGACCACATACACCTTTGTAATCGCAAGCCTCGGGTCAATGCCGTTTGTCGATCTGCGGTTGATCGGCGGTGTTATGGCAGTGCCCGAACGCGGTTTTGCCGTCATACTGATGGGCTTGGTCATCAGTGTGCTGCCATATGTTTTGTATACACGCGGCCTTGACCGCGTGGAAACGGGACACGCCTCCATCATGGCATCGATTGAGCCGGTGGTGGCGACGCTGATTGGGATCGTGTTCTTTCATGAGACAATGACGCCCCTGACAGCGCTCGGGGCGTTGCTGGTCGTTTGCGCCATCGTGCTGCTCAGCTTCAACGCGAATGCACGCGCCGGACGGAATCAGGCCAAGGGCTGATTTTTACTATACAGATAATATGCATTGAATTATTATTAAATTTAATATAGACTATGTATGTAAGACTGGTCTGACAGGCTGGTGTACTAACAGGAGAATGAGATGCAATTTTCGTTTGCAATGCCCACAAAGATATATTTTGAGCCCGAATGTGTGAGGAATCACGCACAGGACATGACGGCGTATGGCAAAAAAGCCATATTGCTGACCGGCAGGCATTCCGCCAAGGCGTGCGGTGCGCTGGATGACGTTGCGGCGGCGCTCGATACGACGGGTATTGCGTATTGCATATACGACGGTATAGAAAATAATCCGTCGGTGGAAACGGCAGTGGAAGCGGCCGGGATGGCCATTGAATTCGGCGCTGATTTTGTGGTCGGCATCGGCGGCGGTTCGCCGCTTGATGCGGCCAAAGCAGTGGCTGTGCTGGCGGTCAACCCCGGGATGGAACCGCTGGATATTTTCAAGAATGCATTTACAAAAGCACTGCCGGTGGCGGCGGTACCCACCACGGCAGGCACCGGCAGCGAGGTCACGCCATACGGCGTATTGGTGCGCAACGACCTGCAGACGAAGCTGGCGTTTGCGAGCCCGCTCGTGCTGCCCCGGTGCGCGTTGCTCGATGTTAAATACACGATGTCGCTTGGCAAAGACGTGACGATCAACACCGCTGTGGACGCGTTCTCGCACGCGCTGGAGGGGTATCTTGGCAACAGAAGCACAGCTATTGCCGACTGCCTGGCGCTCGAGGCACTCGAGGCGTTCGGCTCGTGCGTGGATCAGCTGATTAATGGCGCTTTTGACGTGCAGACACGGGAGAAGCTGCTGTATGCGTCGCTGCTGGGCGGCATTGTGCTCTCACTGGTCGGCGTGACCGCGGTACACGGCATGGGATACTGCTATACGTATTATAAAGATATTCCGCATGGCCGGGCGAACGGCCTGCTGATGAGCGAATACCTGCGTTATTGTGAGCACTTCCGCAAGGATAAAATTGATAAGGCGCTTTGCCGCATGGGTATAACGGATATTGATGCATTTGAGCAAGTGATGACGGCGTTGGTTGGGGAATCGCCTGCTTTGAGCAGCCAGGAAATCGATCAATATACGCAGCAATCGCTGCTGCAAAAGGGCACGCTCGCAAATACGGCCGGTGCGATCACAGAGCAGCAAATCAAGGCGCTTTGGAGCAAGGTGGGCAAACGAGATTAGTTTTTTGAGTTGGTAACAACGGCGTTAACAGCGAAAGCTTTTAACGCTGTTTTTTAATTTAACAATAAAAATGAGGAGGGACCGTATGAATCTTAAAACGTTTTGTATCAAGGCCAACATCGCGTACAAGGAGATTAAGGCCGACGGCGGTTTGTTCAACAAATTTTATGAAATCGACAATCCAAGCCAATGCGAGATCATGTCGATCCCTGACGGATGCATTGACATTCAGTTTCTGTGGCGGAAAACCGGCTGCGAGGCGTATGTGTGCGGCAGCTTTTTAGAGGGGGATATCTCACACGTGAGCACATGTGAAAAGTGTTTCGGTGTGAAATTTGAGCCGGGTGTGATTCCCGATTTTCTGGCAAACGAGATGGGAGATATCGTCGGGCACCGCCACAGGCTCGATAATTACTTGAATCTGGATAGTATACTGGGTCAGCTTGATCGGTCTGCGCCGCTCAATGTCAAACGCGAGGTTTTTTTGAACAGCTTTCACTTGAATTATGCCAAGCCGCACGAAATCACGAAATATGTGATCAAAACGGTGGGGAAAACCTATGGCTTTTTGAGCGTATCCGAACTGATCGGCGCGCTTGGATACAGCCATCGCTACACCGACCGCGTGTTTAAGAGCTATCTTGGCATGTCCATCAAAAAGTATGCGGACATCATCCGGCTGCAACAAGCCATTGATATGATGAAAGCCGGCGAGGACGACAGCGTTTACAGCACGCTGGGGTATTACGATCAAGCGCATTTTATACACAGATTCAAGCAGTTTACGTCGTTTACGCCGATGAAGTATTTGCAGGAGTCAAAGAATATATCCATCGTGTGAAGTCTTAAATCTACAATGCTGTGAAACGGGAAAAAGGTATAATACAAACAGGCAAGCGTGTGCATGCCCTCGCCGCTGGCTGCAAAGCAGCGGAAATCGATGATAATTGCTCCCTCAGCCCATGATAAGGTCTCGGTAATACCTCCTTCTAAATACATCCCTATATGTTAGCATGTAAAAGCCCGAAAACGTCGGGCTTTTTACATATCAAAGATACCGAAGCCACAATTTCAAATTGTTGAAATAAAAAAGCTCCAATCGCCTTGAAAAGGGATTTTGGAGCTATGTCCTGGAGCCGCTAATCGGATTTGAACCGATGACCCCTTCCTTACCATGGAAGTGCTCTACCTACTGAGCTATAGCGGCAGAAAAACGCTGCGAGTGCTATTATAAAGCATCCACAGCGGTATTTCAAGTGTTTTTATTCGTCATCACACTACCGGTCGTAGACGCAGTTTCCGTGCGTGTCGATCGCGACGATAAGCGGTACACGGTGGAAAGTCAGCCGCCGTATCGCTTCCGCGCCGAGGTCCGCAAACGCGATATCTTCGGCGGCGGTGATATGTGAGGCAATCAGCGCGCCTGCACCGCCCACAGCTGCAAAATAAACCGCATCGTTGCGTACGATGGCTTCCCTCACGTCTGTCGAAACCGGCCCCTTGCCGATCACGAACGAGAGCCCAAGATCGTACAGTGTGGGCGCATATGCGTTCATGCGCGACGATGTGGTGGGCCCGCACGAGTTGATCACGCGGCCGGGCATATCGGGGCAGGGGCCCGCGTAATAGATGCCGCTTCCGGCGATGACAAACGGCAGCGGTTCGCCGTTTTGAATTATTGTATAAAGACGCGCATGCGCCGCGTCGCGCGCAGTGTAAACCGGGCCCGAGAGTGAGACGCTGTCTCCGGCTTTCAGGCTGCTTTTTATTTCAGCGCTCAACGGCGCGGTTAAATCGATCATGACATGCTCCTCACAGCGTGACGCTCGCGTGGCGCGCGGCGTGGCATTGGAAGTTGACAGCCACGGGCAGGCCTGCGATATGTGTCGGGTATTTTTCAATATGGACGGCAAAGCAGTAGTTGTTGCCGCCGAAACCCATCGCGCCGATACCGAGCGCATTGATTTCGTCCTTGAGGGTTGTCTCAAGCTCGGCGAGGAACGGGTCCGGATTGACGCTGCCGATATCGCGCAGCAGCTGCTTCTTGGCCATCAGCGCGCATTTTTCAAACGTGCCGCCGATGCCGACGCCGAGCACGACGGGCGGGCACGGGCTGCCGCCCGCGGCTTTGACGCACTCAATCACAAAATGCCTGATGCCGTCCACCCCGTCGCTGGGCTTGAGCATCGCGATTTTGCTCATGTTCTCGCTGCCGAAGCCCTTGGGCGCGGCGATGATTTTGAGCGCGTCGCCGGGCACGATGTCGTAATGAATCACAGCTGGCGTGTTGTCTTTTGTGTTTATTCGTGAGATCGGGTCCAGCACCGATTTGCGTAAATAGCCTTCTTCATAGGCCGCACGCACGCCTTCGTTGACGGCGGCTTCAAGCGAGCCCTCAATATGCACATTCTGTCCGATTGCGAGGAACACCACTGCCATGCCGGTATCCTGACAGTAGGGCATCAGCGTTTCCTGCGCAATCTGCGCGTTGAGAAGCAGCTGGCGCAGCCCCTCTTTGGCGGGCGCGCAGGTTTCGTGCTCATAGGCTGAGCCGATTGCATTGAGAACATCCGGCCCCGGCATACGGCATGCGCTTAAAAAAAGAGCTTTGACGGCGTTGGCGACATCAGCCGCCTCTACAATTCTCATAAAAAAAGTCCTTCGTCTGTGATGCGTCAATTATAGCGGAAGATGACCGATTCGTAAACCAATACTCGATATACAGGGTATTGTAGGCTTCCCCTTTGAGCGGTTGTCGCTGACAGACGATAGATGAGGTGACTATACGGACAAACCTAAGTTGGATATCTCATCCGGTGCTGGGCATCACATTTGTGCAGCTCATTTCATCCAAACAAAACGACACACAATAAAACGTCCCACTCGGTGTGGGACGGTGAAGAAAAGGCGTGATATTGGGGAGGCTTGCTAGGCTTCACCTTTTTCGATGAGCCTGTCAATAGTTATCACTGTGAAACAAAAACGTCCCGCTTATAGCGGGACGACAGACTGTCAAAAAAACCTCTTATCGTGGCCCCCTCTGACGAGGGGGCTGTCACCGATAGGTGACTGGGGGAGAGAAAATGGCTTGAAAACGGTCACTCCCTCCGGCACTTCGTGCCACCTCCCGGTCCATCCCTTTGGGATAGTCGTCTGAGGGAGGCTTAAATCCACTTTATCGACAACCTGACGTCCCGCTTATAGCGGGACGAGTGTATTTAGAATGGCCTTATCCGTTCGGGAACAGTTCGGCAATCTTCTCGTTTGAAAGATTGAAATACGACTGGAGGCCTTTAATCGCGTATTGGCGCCTGTTCTTGATGTAACCGCGAAGATCGTCTATCTTGCTTTCCCAGCTGCTTATAGACGACGGCTGGCCCCACAGGTCAATCGTGCGCGGCATCTCATCCCGCATCGAATCCACCATCTCATCATAAAGAGAGAGCAGCTTGTCTTCCGTGAGCACCGTGTTTAAAACCTCGGCATAGCGCGTTACAAAGGCGTCGCACCACGCGGCATTCTTTCTGAATCCATAGTAGAGCCCCGTATCAATCCAGAATTGAGTGCCGTCCGTATGCATTGGGCCGTTAATACCGGCGGAACTGCATAAAGTTCCGAGGTTAAAACCGCTCGCGCCGCCCATTGCAAGATCCAAGTCATAAAACATGGGCCGCCATTTCATCGCGTTGTCCGATGTGTGCGCGTATTTTTGGTTGTAGTAATCGCTGCTGTTAAAGAAACTGGTGGCGATCAGGTAGTCCATGAAATACGCCGAATCGGCAATATCGGTGTATTTTGCAAACTGATCGTCGTTTGACGTATTGCCTTTGGCAACAGAGAGCACATGATTGATGCCCGCTTTTTGTCCAACGTAAATGTACTGGTTGCGCGACATCTCCACCTTGTCGGGATCAATGCCATATCGGGCCGCAAAATAATCCTCGTTTTGGTTTTCTTTGAACTCGTAAAGGCCCCAATAATGGCCGTTGATATAAACGACTGCAAATCGTGTTTGCATGTTGTCGATATTCATGCCGTTCACGGCCATATGAAAGAAAGCGTCTTTCAGGCGCGTATCGCTGCTGTCCTGGCCCATGTTGCGCAGCGAGAGCGATTTGAACGTGGTGATATCATAATCCTTGAAAAAAGGATAGGTGATTTCGCTCTGGCCGTAGCCGCCGCGCAGGTACAGGTTAATAGACCGCTGCCGATACAGCCGCGTGCCTGCCCCCGCAATGCGCATGCCTGCCGGAAACTTCACGCCGAGCGTGCCGTCCGGCTCGTAATACTCCACATAGCCCGCGCGTTCGCGCCCATCGCCGCGTGTTTGGCTGGCGAAGATATAATCTTTATCGCTTTCGGTGATGGAAAGGCAGATGACAGGCAGCGAATGCTTGTCTTCAAACAGATACGTCGCCACCGTTTGGTCGCTCGGCAGCTTGCCCTCTGCCACGGCAATAGCCCGCACCGTCTGCGTAGCGGATATCGGGATAGGGTCCGTATAAGGCGTGGCGTTCGGCGTTGGTGTGGAGCCGTCGAGCGTGTAGAAAATCGACGCACCCGGCGTGGTGTCCGTGATTTCGAGGTTGACCGGCGCGCTCTGATAACCGCCGCCCGCAGAAAACAGCGGTGCGGCGCAGTAGCCGTTCACCGTGCTGCCGCCGTTGGGCTCACCTTTCGTGGGCGTTGAGTAGAATACTGTTTTTGCCGTATCGTCCGGAACCCGTCCCTTGGATATGCCGGGACGCAGCACGCCGGTATCAAACTGATCGAGCACGAGCCCCTGCGGATTCGAGAGGTAAAGCGTTTCGCCGGAGAGAGATATGCCAAGCTTCCCCGAAGCCTCACCGTCCTGATGGTTACTGATGACCGTATAGCCGCCCGCACCGATCTGTGCACTGCCGATCTGCCACTTTTTCAGGTCATTGCGCGAGTCGGACAGAAAGTAGCCTGATATGTCCATATCCGACGGGGTGCTGTTGTAAAGCTCGATCCAGTCGTCCTGATTGTCTTTGGCTTCGCTGACGCTTGAGACCTCATTGATCATAAGAGAAGAAGTGCCGCTTATCGCGGCAATCTCTGTAAAACCTTGTGTGTTGTTGAGGGCTAGCGGTGTTGGCTGATAGAAGAACATCCAACTGCCGTCCGCAGCCAGCCCGTATGATACATTATCCTTGGTCTCCGCAGGCAGATCGATCGTCTGCGCCGTGCAGGCGTTGATGTTTGTGAGGAACAGCTGCGTTTCGTCGCTGCCTATCTTGAAATTCGCATGAATCTCGGCATCGCTTTTTTCCTTGCCGGAGAGATAGACGATGACGTAGCCGTCCGGCGCGAGATCAACGCTTGGCAGCCTGTATTTTAAGAGCCGCGCCTTATCGTCCGAGAGCGCATAATCCGCAAGGTTCACCGCCTGACCGGAGGTGTTGTGCAGTTCCACCCAAGGGCTGCGGTCACCGTCTTCGTCGATAATCGAGAAGCTGTTGTTTTGCAGTATTTCGCTGACGGTCACGTCGCTGGTGCCGTCCGTGATGACGATGGAATCCGATGTGTCGGTGCCGTTGGCCGCGCCGGGCGTGGGTTGCTTGTAATAAACCATTTTGTCCGCATCGCCTTTACCGGCAGAAATGCCTGCTGGCGTCGCCGCATCCCACGAAATTTTGTCGATCACATTTGCGAACACATCGAGTATCGCCACGGTTGATTCCTCGCTGCTGATTTTGAACGGGATCTGAGCGTCGCCTTCGATGCCGGTGAAACGCAGCAATGCATACTGGCCGGATTCAAGCGACATTTGGGGCATCTTGGCCTTCTTGGGGTCGGAGAGGTTTTCGGTGATATAATATTCGGAAAGATCAATGGCCGTATCGCCGGAGTTATAAAGCTCAATCCATGCATACGGGTCCGCGTCTGTGACGCTCTGCGGCAGTATCTCGCTGATTTTAAGCTTGTCGTTGATTTTGCTGCTGATTTCCTCGATTGACTCAAACCCTTGCCCCGAGTTGGCTGCGCCGGGTGTCGGGTTCGGGTAATAGTGATAGACGCCCTTATCGTCCGCGCCGTAAGAGATGTCTGATTCGAGACCGGGAACCGAAAGCTCCTGCACCGTGCCGTAAGGAGACGACAGCTTTAATTCGGCGCCGCTTTTCGAAAGCTTAAAGCCCGTGCAATATTGCCCGGCTTGATCGTCAATTGACGCGCAGCAGTAAACAAGAAGATAAGCACCGGCTTCCATTTGGGAGCCCTCGGGAAATTCAAACTTGTTTCGTCCTGCCTCGGTAATGGCAAAGCCGCTTAAATCCAGCGCTTTGTCGGAGGCGTTATAGAGTTCAATCCAGTCCGGGTTGCCAAAGACCGGATCAATAAGGGAACTCGAATTCGAGCTGACCACCTCGGAAATGACAAGACCGCTTAACGGTGTTCCGGACGTTTGCTGGCTGCAGCCTGCCGCTGTTGCGAATAACATCAGCACAGCCAAAAGAACAGTCAATAATTTTTTCATTGTTTTCCCGCTTATCTGTCAGTAATCGTGTGATGGATGCATTATAATACATTTATTTGAAATTAACAATGACTTATATGGCTTTGCGCGTATATTCATAATGTTTTCATAATTTGGCTGCGTCCAATGCCAGGAATATAGCTTCAAATGCGGCTTGACTTTTGTTTCGTATATGTTATAATCTCATTTGCGACTTAAAATCTTGCGAGGGTGGCGGAACTGGCAGACGCGCACGTTTGAGGGGCGTGTGGTGTACACCGTAGGGGTTCAAGTCCCCTTCCTCGCACCAAAAGAACCACGTGATGAACGTGGTTTTTTAATAGAAAAGCATCGCCAAAATATACCGCAAATGTTTATAGGAGGGTAAATGCCATATGAGCCGGGCAGATGAAGCGATCCAATGCTTTGATCAGGGGTTTAATTGTGCGCAAGCCGTTTTTTCTACATATTGTGAACAGCTTGGCGTGGATAAGAAAACAGCCTTGAAAATCTCCTGCGGTTTCGGCGCAGGCATGGGAAGGCTGGGGGAGACGTGCGGCGCAGTGTCCGGCGCGTATCTGCTGATTGGCCTTAAGCATGGAAAGTGCGATAAAGACGATACTCAATCGAAAGAAAAGACATACGAGCTCGTGCAGGCGTTTAACAGCAGATTCAAGCAGAGAAACGGGACAACAATATGCCGCGAGCTGATCAAAGCGGATTTTCTGACCGGTGATCAGCAGCTAGCCGCAGCACAGGTTAAAGCGGTGTGCCCGGGGCTGGTTCGCGATGCGTGCGAAATTGTTGAAGAAATTCTGTTCAGCGAATAAGGCGAGAATAATATAACAGCCTTGAAGTCGATACGCGTATTTTATCAGTACAGCCTCAGCGGTGCGCGTTCATGGCGACAGCAGAAAATGTGACAGTTGTGATGGCTTTGCTTTTTTGCATTATGTTAAACACATGATTGCATTCCGGGTTTGTCGGCAGCTGCGCGGATTGAAGCTGCATCAAAAGCAGGTACCCCCTCGGGTCAGTCGGCTGCACTCAAACCAAATGACAAGAGCTTCTTATATAACAGTCTGTCAGTCCGGCAATGACCGGACTTCAGCTTGATGAAAAACCCCTGTCTGTCATGCTGAGGAGCGAAGCGGCGTGACTACGAAGTGGAAAGCATCCCATAGTAAAACGCTTTTAACATGGGATTCCTCAATCGCTTACGCTCAATCGGAATGACAATTGAAACTTTGTCAGCAGCCTGCAGTCCGGCAATGGCCGGGCTTTTTTTCATGTGTTTGAGTTTCACCTTTAAACATGATATTGTAAGTGATCATAGATAACTTCGGGGGAAATATGTACAACAATCTGTTTTCAATCGGGAGCCTGACCATTCATTCATATGGGGTTATGATTGCCGTCGGGTTTGCCGTCGCAATTGTCATGAGTTATTTTTGGGCAAAGGCATATGGATTAAAGAAAGAAGCCATTATAGATATCGCGCTGCTCGCGATGATTTTCGGCTTCCTTGGCGCCAAGCTTTTGTACGTAATCGTTGAATATCAGGCGTTTTTTGTGGACCCGTTGCGCGTGCTCGGCTCCGAGGGCTTTGTTGTGTACGGGGGCATCATCGGCGGCGTATTGGCCGCCATAGTTTATTGCCGTAGAAAGAAACTCAGCTTTATGAGCTACTTTGATCTGGCCATTCCGGCCGTGGCCTTGGCACAGGGCTTTGGGAGGATCGGCTGTTTTCTCGCCGGCTGCTGCTATGGCGCTGAAAGCAGCTTTCTCGGCGTGGTCTTCCCTGAGGGCAGCATTGCCCCGGCGGGTGTTTCGCTGCTGCCGACACAGCTGATATCGTCGGCGGGGGATTTCCTGATCGCGCTTGTTCTTGTGCTGTTCGCGAGAAAATCCAAAATCAAGGGTAATGTGGGGGCGCTGTACCTGCTGCTGTATGGTATCGGGCGCTTTGGCATCGAGTTTTTCAGAAACGATGTGCGCGGAAGCGTTGGTGCGCTTTCAACATCACAGTTTATATCGATCGGTTTTGTACTCGGTGCGGTCGTGCTGTTCGTCATCAACGCAAAGCGCGCGGTTCCTGCGGATACCCTTTTATCCAAAGCCGAACACAAGCCTGAGCAATAAGCGCTTTCGTTTTTTAGGAAGCATCAATCCTTGTAGGTATCGTCTAGAGGGCTGATTGAGCGCTCTGCTGCCAATTTAATATCAAATGAGGAGTCCGCAGTATTTGAAGCTGCGGACTTTTTGATAAAAGCAAAATAGCATATGAATGTTTATCTTTCTTGTGATGAGCTTCGGGTCCTGATGTAAAGGCATGAGTTCCAATGCCGCTTTGCCAATTCGGAACGGCACACCTTTCCTATCCAATCCACACGCCATGCTCAATCGCCATTTGTGCCACAGCCATACAGGCGATGAAGACAGTCAGCACAACGATGAGCACGGCCGAGCCGAAGTCGTAGCGCATTTGGCCTTCCTTATTGCGCACATAGGCAATGATAATTTCGATCCCTAAGAGTATCAGCGCCAAGGGCCAAAAAGATACGATCAACCACAGTGTCATAGCGGGGACCGCCAGGCGGAGCAGAAAGAGAAGCCCGAAAATGATCATGGATGCACCGGCTGTTAAAGTTCCGACACGACGATTCTTAATCATACTTTTTGAGCTCCCTTCTCTTACCGATAATTAACCGGACTCCGATGATCACAATGATAGCGCCCAGAAAGATTTGGGGGAGAACATTCACAACGTTGAGTAACATATCTGCAATTTCCACCCGCAAAGAGGAATACAGGTTCTGAATCAGCTTGCTGAAAATAAGATATATGCCAAAGAACAACAGCAGCATCCCGATATAAAGCCCGCCTCGGCCGGAAAGCCTTTTATTCACCTGAGAAAAGCTTTCTGCCTTAAAACAATAATGGTCCTCAAGTTCGGAAAATTGCTGGTCATCGGCCCACGCCATGTTGATGCTGCTAAAAAAGGAATAGAACCAAAGGACTGGCAGGGCGTACAAAAGGGGCCCGATATTTAGCCAGGAGGACAGGAACAGCAGCAGAAAAAACAGTGACATCAGAGAAACACCGAGTTTCATAAACCCCATAAACATGTGCCCTCCGCCGGGAATCAGCGAAAACAATATAGTCAGGGCTTTATTTCGTTTCTTGTGCATTTTGAAACACCTCCATATTCAATATTTGTTGAGAAAAATTCTGCAGCTGCCTATTGATGCTCTCCACCGCAGAGAAATCGGGCGCTTTAATATTGGAGAGAGGCCCTTGCAGGCGGCTAAGCGCTCCCCATGCGCTCGAAAAGATAAAGAAAAGGGCAATAGAGGCAGCAAGCGCAACGCGGATAGAGAAATGTGTAAGTTCGGCTCTTTTCCCCTTAGAATTTGAGATGCGCTTCAAGACCTCTTCATCAAATCCGTCGGGGGGCGCCGCGGGTTTGGCTTCAATGGCTTTCGCCAATGCGAGAGCGCATTGCTCGCACTGTCCAATATGCTCCGCAGCGGCTGTCAGCTCATCGTGTTCCAAAGTTCCGTTTGCAAACTCATCAAGCGCCGATTTCGTCATGTGGCCGCTTAAATCAACCGGATTACCCACTTTGCTGTCCCTCCCTCCATAGCACCTTTAACAGCTTTTTAGAGCGGTAAAGCCTTGTTTCCAATGTTTTAAGGCTTTGCTTTGTCTCTGCCGCCATTTCTGAAAGCTTTTTTCCTTCGCAAAAATAGCCAAGCGCCACACTTTTATAGGGGTCCTTGAGCTGCCCGCAGAGCGTCCGGACAAAGTTATCGGATAGATCGATTTCTGTGCGCTCTTCCGGGGTGCCATGCGGATCAGCCAGCATTTCCATATCCTCACGTGATATATGCAGATTGCGCCGCGCCGGGCTTTTCAGGTAGTCCCTGCATTTGTTTACGGCTATAGCCGTAAACCACGCCTTGGGGTTTTCCTCGTTAAACCGGCTCAGGTTGCGGTAGGCCGCTAAAAAAGTTTCCTGAGCCAAATCTTCCGCATCAAAATAATTCTTAGTCATCGCCAGACAAATGGTGATGACCAGACCCTTATATTGAGCCACATAGCGTTCAAACTGTGCCTTGATATGCATCATCACCATCCTTTGATCCGCTCTATTTAATATAACGATCCAGCATGATAAAACACTTCAAAACTAAGAAAGATTTTGCATTGAGGCGGCTTGAAAGTGGTCAAGTTGAGCAGTGGAGGACATGTTTTTGTTGCACCAAGAAATGTGGTTATATCGCGGCTATCAATTTGGGCGAACCGGGGCTTTTTGCATTTTACCCCGCATTGCCCGCAATGAGCTTGTCTAGCATCTCAAAGGCCGCCTCAATCAATTCTTCCGTGTTGATATGGTACATATGGGCATAGGCATCGCCGGCTTCGGAAATTCTGCTTAAAAAGCCTGTCGTCGTAAAGTACAGGGCAAAAATACTGAGGGGTGCTTTGAGGTCCGCGCGAATGCTGCCGTCCTGAATGCCTTCTTCCGTGACCTTTGAGAAGAGTGAGAAAAGGCGCACGTTGTATTGCGCGAGCTCTGCGGCGTTGGGGATGGATGCGCTGTCCGATTTGATGAATTGCACGTAGTTCATAAGCCGGTAAAGATTCGGATATTCCTTTATAAAACGGCAGAGGGCTGACCTGATGCCGGTCATATTCTCAAAGCCGTTCTTTTCGCCTTGAACATTTTCTTCAATATATGAAAACAGCCGTTTGAGACCCGACAATATCACAGCGTAAAAAAGGTTCTCCTTGCTCGTGAAATATTGATAGACGGTCCGCTTGGTGAACTCAGCCGCTTTTGCAATCTCATCCATTGTGGTGTTTTCAAACCCTTTGCTGATAAACAGCTGCTCGGCGACAGAAAGAATCTCGTTTTCTCTGGCCTGCCGCTCTCTTTCTTTTCTTGACATCATATTTTTTATCCTTTCGCTTGACAACAAAGTGAACCAATGTTATATTAAGTATACCAATAGTATATAAAATATAACAAAAAGATATAAAGTATACAGACAATATATTATCAGGCACAGGTTTTGTCAAGGTCATGTTGAAGAAAATGAAAGGAGATTGGAAATGGAGGAGAAATCGCTGGTTATCGGAATTATCAGCAGTGCGCACGAAGGCAGCAACAGTGCTGCTTTGGTGCGTGAGGCGCTAGAAGGAGCGGCACAGCACGGGGTAAATGTGATGGAAGTTTATCTGCCGGAATACCGACTTGACTTTTGTACGGGATGCCTAAGCTGTATGAAAGCCGGACAATGTCGGCTGGCGGACAGGTTTAATGAACTAAGGGAGCAGCTTTATCTGGCAGACGGCATCATTTGGGGTACGCCGACGTATGCCGCCGCTCCCAATGCAATCATGAAGAACCTGATCGACCGTCTCGGCATATTTGAAGTGGCCACATCATCTCTCGGCGGAAAGTACATGGCGGGTATTGCATCGGCGAATTCGGCAGGCGCGGCGAAAAAAATAGCCAAGGGATTGGCGCGGTTTGGCATCGGCGGCACCTTCATGAGAAGCTACGCCTCGGCATATCTCGGCGCGGGTTGCCGCGGCGGGCGAAGGGCGGAGAACGATGAAAAGCTGCTGGCTCAGGCCAGAAGGCTTGGGGCGAAGGTCGCAGCGGATATCCAAACGAAAAAGGCTTATCCTTTGCAGGGGCTTTTTAAACGCATTCTCAATGCGCTGCTGATGAAACCGGCTTTCAGCAAGTATATCATGAGCAATAAGGATGATGAGACGAAGATGCTTTATGAAAGCCTTCACCGGCGCCAGCTGCTGGCTTAGTATTTTCGGTGTTAAAACAGCCTGAAAGCTTTTGACGCATTTAACAACGGCCGCCGCAGTCAGGCTGCTGTCAAAAAACGAAATGCAATGTAATGGAAAGAAATTTGCCCGGTCATCCGGCTCACGGCACAGTGGATCAGGATCTGTAACAGATTCTATCACTTTGTAGTTAGCTTGCTTTGCTCCTCCGCATGACAGGATGGTTTGCTATAAGCTGACCGCGATGCATCGCGGTTTTTCTTTTCCCGCGCAACCCGTATTTGGCACTGTCTATATGTATTTTGTCTGCGAATGAAGATGAAGCGGTCCTATTTGAGTTTGGCTGGCAAACGTGATATTGTTATTTCATTATATATTGAAGAGATACCGAAAAAATAGAAAGCACATCAACAAACGTTAATGGAGGATATTCACATGGGTAAAAGCTATCGGGAAGAGCTTGTGGGCGTTTTTGGCTGTCCGGTTGATGAGAATCCCACCGTGGTGATACAGCAGGCGGCGTTTGAGGCGCTGGGCCTGCCGTACCGGTATCTTACAATCAAGGTTAAGCCGGAAGACCTTGGCGACGCGATCAAGGGCCTCAAGGCGATGAACTTTAAGGGCATCAATTTAACGATCCCGCATAAGGTGGAGGTGCTCAAGTATCTCGATGTGGTGGCGGACGATGCGGCGCTGATGGGTGCTGTGAACACCGTGTATGTGAAGGACGGGCTGCTGCATGGCGAGAACACGGACGGCAAAGGGTTTATGAAGGCGCTGCGGGACGGCGGCATCAAGCTTGAGGGCCAAAATGCGGTGCTGCTCGGTGCGGGCGGCGCTGCACGCGCGGTGGCTGTGGAGCTAGCCATGGCCGGGATTAAGCACGTCGGCATTGTGAACCGGAGCAAAGCGCGCGGCGATGAGCTTGCGCGGCTGATCAATGGAAAAACCGGAGCAAAAGCGGATATGGTGTTGTGGGATAAAACATATGCCGTGCCGCAGGACACCGCGATACTCGTGAACTGCACGTCGATCGGGCTGTATCCGGATACAGACCAAAAGCCGGATATCGATTACGCCACACTGAATAAGGATATGGTGGTCTGCGATGTGATTCCAAACCACCCGAATACGCTGTTTTTACAGGAAGCGCGCAAGCTCGGTGCAAGGACTTTCGATGGCCTCACGATGCTTGTGAATCAGGGCACGCTCGGCTTTGCAATGTGGACGGGAGCGGAAGCATCCGCCAAAGTGATGGAGGATGCGCTTAAAGTGGAGTTTGGTATCGTCTAACCACTTGTTGACAGCTCATAGAAAAGGTATAATAGAGTATAAATCTGGACGAATAGAGGAAACACATGGAGAACGACAAACGAATCGCGGTGCTTATTGACGCGGACAACGTGTCGGACAAATACATAAAGGCGATACTCGACGAGATCAGCAACCACGGCACGCCGACCTATAAGCGCATCTACGGCGATTGGACGAAGCCGCAGCTCGCGTCGTGGAAGAACGTGTTGCTCGCCAATTCAATCACGCCGATACAGCAGTACAGCTATACAACGGGTAAAAACGCGACGGATGCTGCGCTGATCATTGACGCGATGGATATATTGTACTCGGGAAATGTAGAGGCGTTTTGCATCGTTTCGAGCGACAGCGACTTTACACGGCTCGCCGCACGTCTGCGAGAATCCGGCATGTTTGTGATCGGCATGGGCGAAAAGAAAACGCCCACCGCGTTTATATCCGCGTGCGAGATATTCAAATATCTTGAGGTTTTGGGCACGCCTGCTCCCATTGAAAAGGAAGAGCCGCAAACCGGCAACGGCAAAGCGCCTGCCAAGGAAGGCATGGCAAGCCGCGAGGAGATTATCGAGGCGCTCAAGGTGATCATCACGGAGAGCTCCGACGAGGACGGCTGGGCATACCTCGGGCAGGTGGGCAAGGTGCTCAATAAGCGCTATCCCGATTTTGATACGCGCAACTACGGCTATGCCAAGCTAACGCCTTTTGTTTCGTCGCTCAAGCAGTTTGAAATCCAGTCGCGTAAAACGAGCAGCCCCAACAATGTTCACAAATATGTACGCATCAAAGAAGTAAAGAAATAATATGACTGCATAGATCAGCGAAATGACGCCCCGCTTGCACAGCCAGCGGGGCGTTTTTGGTCAATAGAGTGTTGTGTATCAGCATCGCCCCCAGGGGCCGCCGCAGTTGTTCCAGCCAAAACCTCCGCCAAACCCGCCCCACGGGTTGCAGCCGCGGTTAAAGCCGAGGAAGCCGAAGGTATTGCCGCCGCAGGGCCCGCCGCAGCACCGGCAGGAGCCGAATCCGCCGCCGCAAGGGCCGCCGCAGCCTCGGCAGCAGCCTCTGCCGCAAGGCCCGCAGGAGTCGCAAGGCCCGCAGTTGTTGCATGGTCCGCAATTATTACAGGGCCCGCATCCGCAATCGTCAAAGCAGCCGCATGGTCCGCACCCATTCAGACAGCTAAGGAGCAATAGGAGCTTAAAACAGTTATCGTTCATGTGTTCATTCACCACCTCAAAGCATAAAGGCTTAATTTAAACTATTCACCCGCTGAAAAAATTGTGATAAACCCGGCAAAAACTATATTGCATTATTCAGTAGTTTGTGCTAGACTCAAATCATCTACTGAATATTATACAGTACTGGATAAAAACTAAGAGGGAGGGCTCATGAACGCACAGTTTAAAAAAGGCGTTTTGGAGCTATGTGTGCTCGCCTTACTCAATAAAAAGGATACGTACGGGTATGAGCTCGCGGAGAGAATATCCTCGCGCATTGAAATTGCGGAGGGGACGCTGTATCCGCTGCTCCGCAAGCTCAAGAGCGACGGGCTCTGCGACACGTATATATCGGCAGAATCGGGCGGGCCGCCGCGCAAGTATTACACGCTGACGGACAAAGGCAAAAAGGCCGAGGCTGCACTTCGGGAAGAATGGGTAACTTTCGCGGACAGCGTGCGGCAGATCATGGAGGACGACAATGGATGATTTTATAAAAGCGCTGATGCACTCACTTAAGCACATGAGCGAACAGGAAAAGCAGGATATTGCGGACGATTACCGCGAGCATTTCGAGGCGGGGCTCGAAGCGGGCAAAACGGAGCAAGAGGTGGCGGCGGCGCTCGGTGACCCGAGTCAGCTTGCCAAAATGCATGTGATGCAAAGCACCGCGGATGCGGCTCACACGTCGAAAAGCATCGGCGATACGCTGCGCATGATCGGTGCGGCGCTCAGTTACAAGGCTGGCGGCGGGCTATTGGTGGGCAGCCTGTATTTTGCGGGTTTAACGGCGCTTGCTTGTCTGTTTGCGGCGGCGGCAGCGCTCGTACTTTTGGGACTCGGCAGCCTCGTGCTGATGGCGGTCGATCTGGGGAAGGCGCATATTTCGTTCGCGTTGCTCGCACTGTTTGCGGCGCTCGTCTTTGCGCCGGGTGGGCTGCTGATGATGAAAGGCAGCATCAAGCTCTGGCGGATGAGTCTGGGGCGTATGCCGCTGCTGGCGCGGCGCATTATGCGTCTTGATAAGGAGGAAGCCGTATGAAAAAGTCCGCGAAGATACTTCTTATCATGTTTGTGATCGGGATTTGCGGCACAGCTGTTATGATGGGCTATATCATGGGATCGGGCCGGCTCATGTCGCACGAGGCCACGAAAGATTACGCCGTGGATGAACCTTTCAGTGCCTTAGAACTGAATACCGTGGCTGCGCAGGTGACGGTGGTTCCGTCTGAAGAGACGCATGTGCAGGCTTATGCGAAAGCATGGCTGCCGGGGCCTGTGAATATGGATGATGTGGTGGATGTGCGCGTGGAGCACGGTACGCTCATCGTCACGGAAACGCCGTTCCCGGCCGAGTTTTTCGGCATCTTTCCGCAGCCTTACGAGATGAAACTCAGCGTTTATATGCCGGAAGCAATGTGCGAAGCTGTCAAGGAGGATTTGGTAAAATGAAAACAATCGTAATCACAGGTGCGACATCGGGCATCGGCTATGCGGCGGCCAAAGCGCTTGCATCGTCGGGCGCGCGCGTGATCGGTGTCGGACGGACACAGCAGACCTGCGCGGATGCCAAACGAAGGCTGACGGCCGAGGTGCCGGATGCGAATATTGAATACGTGAACGGCGATTTATCATCGCTGACCGAGGTGCACAGTGCGGCGGATAAGATACTTGCGCTGATTGCGTCGGGCGGCAAGCTTGATGTGCTCATCAACAATGCGGGCGGCGTGCGCAGCGGATACACCACGACATCAGACGGATATGAGCTGCAGTTTGCGCTCAATCACCTGTCCGGGTTTTTGCTCACCTGCCGCCTGTGGGACAGCCTCAAGGCCGCGAAAGGACGCGTGATATTCACGGGCAGCAACTCGCATAAACACACGCGCATGCACTGGAGCGATGTGATGTATGCAAGGCGCTACAACATGCTGCTGGCCTACAAGCAAAGCAAGCTCTGCAACATGCTGTTTGCAAGCGAGATCAACCGGCGGTTTGCGGGCATCGGCGTGGCCGCGTACGTGGTGGACCCAGGGCTCGTGAACACCAACATCGGCAACAAGCAAACAGGCGGCATTGTGAATGCGTTTTGGTCTTTGCGCAAGAAGCGCGGCGATTCACCCGATTATACCGCTCAGACATATGTGTATTTAAGCAACCACAACCCAAGACCCGTTCAGCTTTATTATCGCGCGTGCAAGCCCGCGGTTTACGATAAGCGCGCGGACAGCGTGCAGGATGCGCAGCGGCTGTTTGAACTCAGCGAACGGCTCTGCGGCATGAAATTTGACGGAGGTGAAACAACATGATGGTGCTGTTGACCGGCGCAAGCGGCGGCCTTGGCCGCGCGATGGCGGTGGAGTGCGCACGGCGCGGGTATGATCTGCTGCTCACGGATATCGCGGAGGCGCCGCTCTGCCAGATCAAGCAGGGGATTGAGCGGCAGTTCGGCGTGACGGTTTTGACAAAAGCCTGCGATCTCACGAGCCGGGAAGAGCTGAATGCGCTGTTTGTATACATTGACGAAGAAGGCATCCGCCTCGGTATGCTGCTCAATATAGCAGGCATCGACTTTGAAGGCGGGTTTCTCTCGCAGCCGAGCGCGAACATCGCACGTATTGTGCAGGTGAACATTGAAGCGACGCTCAATGTGACGCACGCGGCGCTCCATCGACGGCGCAAAGACGGGCACTTCACGATCGTCAATGTCTCCAGCCTTGCCTCGCAGTATCCGATACCGCTCAAGGCGACGTATGCCGCATCCAAGCGGTTTCTGCTTGATTTCTCCGTCGCGCTTGCGCAGGAACTGAAAAGCGAGAACGTGACCGTGACCGCGCTGTGCCCCGGCGGCCTCATGACCACGCGTGAGGCATTGCTCGGCATTGCGGCACAAGGCATATGGGGAGACCTGACCACGAACGATCTCGGAGCGGTGGCGCGCAGAACGATTGACCTTGCGCTCAAAGGCAAGCGCATCTATATTCCGGGCTGCGTCAACGGGATACTGCGCATACTCGGTCGTATGGTGCCCGGTTCCCTTGTGGCCAAGCTGCTCTATAAACGCTGGCACGATGCGCAGGGGCGGTGGGACGCGATTGAAGCGGCACGTGTGCGGTAGAAAATAGCTTTGAGAAAAAGGTGCAGCGTGCTTTTTTGGGACTTGAATTACGCGGGCAAATAATTTATAATGGACATTCGAACGGCTGACATTTTGTCGGCCCATATACGGAGAAGTATCGAAGAGGTCATAACGGGGCGCACTCGAAATGCGTTTGTCGGGGAACCGGCACGTGGGTTCGAATCCCACCTTCTCCGCCACAATTTGTCCAAAAAGTCCCGGTTTTGCCGGGCTTTTTGGCGTTTTACGCCCGTTTTCTTGGCTTTCTGAAATACAGTTAAGTTTATCTGCTCCGCGCTTACGCTCGCATCGCGGAATTGAGGAGTTTATTAAACAAGACGCCACAGGTATTTATATAATAATATCCAGTTCAAAGTCAAAAGCGTTCTACATAATATTGGCAGGCTAGCTGCTGCAGCAGACTGCATTGACAAATCTAAAAATCGGTATTAAAATATCGATATTTAGATATCGATTGCGGAGAGGAATATATGCCAATGCAAAAGCCATATCCCGTTGTTATTTCAAAGCAAGCCTTGCAGCGTATGCCGTATTATCTTCAGTACTTAAGGGACCTTCAAAACAAAGGAATAAAAACGGTTGCCGCACCCGCAATTGCCGAGACTCTTAATCTGAATGAAGTACAGGTTCGTAAAGATTTTGCCGCCGTTAGCACGGAAAAAGGCAAACCCAAATCCGGGTTTTCCGTAGCGGATCTGATTGCTAGTATGGAAGATTATTTGGGGTATCATAATGTAAACGACGCAGTATTGATTGGCGTAGGTTCGCTTGGCAAAGCCTTTCTGTCATACAAGGGCTTTAAAAACTATGGGATAAATATTGTAATGGCATTTGATATTGACGATGATGTTATAGGTAAAGAAATCTGCAGCAAGCAGGTTTTCCCTATGCATAGATTGAGTGAGTTGTGCAGGCGCATGCATATTCGTATAGGCATTATAACGGTTCCGGCTGCACAGGCGCAGGTAGTTTGTGACCAACTTGTCGCCGGCGGCATCTTAGCCATATGGAATTTTGCCCCTGTTCATCTTTCAGCCCCAGATAATATTCTGGTGCAAAATGAGAATATGGCGGCTTCTTTGGCGCTGCTATCAAAACATTTACAGGAAAAATTCAAACAATAACACGCGACAGGAAGTGAAATATACGTGAACACACTGCACTTTAAATATGTGGTTGAAGTTGAACGCACACAGTCCATTACTCAGGCGGCAGAGAACCTATATATGGCGCAGCCAAACTTGAGTAAGGCAATTAAGGAACTGGAAGATACACTCGGGATCATAATTTTTGAAAGAAAATCCAAGGGCGTGGTTCCTACGCGAAAAGGTGCGGAATTTTTGATTTATGCCAAGAACATACTGGAACAAATCAATAAAATGGAACTTTTATATATTCCGGAGAATCCAGACAGGCAATGCTTCAAAGTTTCGATTCCCCGCGGAAGTTATATAGCGCATGGCTTTACCCGATTCGTGGCTGAATTGGATGCAGAAAAAGAAATCGATGTCAACGTTCAGGAAACGAATTCCATGCAAGCCATCAACAATATTGTCGATGAGCAATTTCATTTAGGAATAATCCGTTACCAGACAGCTTATGAAAATTATTTTTTAGACTATCTGGAGGAAAAGAGATTAAGCTTCGAACCGATTTGGGAATTTGAGTATCTTGCACTTATGTCCCAAGAGCATCCCCTCGCGGCATCTAAAAAAGTCCAATACAGCGAACTGATTCGTTTTATTGAGATAGTACATGGAGATACAATCATTCCATATCTGCCTGCCAGCAAAATAAAGAAGCCTGATGCAAAAAAATGTATCTATGTATACGAAAGATGCAGCCAATTCGATATGTTGACCAATGTTCCCAAAACATATATGTGGGTTTCCCCGATTCCGGAGGACCTTTTAAAACGCTATAAACTGGTGCAAAGAAAATGCAGCGCAACGAACCATAAATACAAGGATTTATTGATTTACAGGGAGGGATATAAATTTTCTGATCTGGATAAAAAGTTTATTGATCAGCTGTACACCTCAAAAAACGAAGTGGCATTCAAAGAGTATTTCTAATTGATTATTATAATGACATAAATTACAATTAAATATTCTCCGGGCATCTGTCTGGTAAAAAACCCATACTATTTATTAATCATTTTATATCGATAATAAAATACTTATATTCTTAATTTATATATCAAATCTTCATTTTCTCCTGTTTTATCTATACGATTTCTCTTTCTGAGACCAAAATATTGATATCGGCATATCGATAACGGTATATCGATATTCTGTTTTTATATTACCCCGCGAGATGAGAATTTGTTAAAATTTTAACAAAGGTCGGAATCAAACAAGTCAACAACTGAGTGAAATTATTTGAGGAGGTTTAATATAATGGCGAGATTTACTTTGCCGAGAGATCTATATCATGGCAAGGACGCGCTTGGCGCGCTTAAAACGCTCAAAGGGACTAAGGCGTTTGTCGTTGTGGGCGGCGGCAGCATGAAAAAGTACGGATTTTTGGGCAAGATCGTTTCCTATCTGGATGATGCAGGCATGGAAGTGCAGGTCTTCGAAGGCGTGGAGCCAGACCCTTCCGTTGAAACAGTTATGCGCGGAGCGGCGGCAATGCGTGAATTTGAGCCGGATTGGATCGTTTCTATCGGCGGGGGTTCTCCGATTGACGCTGCAAAGGCGATGTGGGCTTTCTACGAGCATCCCGATACCACTTTCGAACAGCTCTGTATACCGTTTAATTTCCCCACACTGCGCACCAAGGCCAAATTTTGCGCCATCCCCTCCACCTCAGGGACAGCGACAGAAGTCACCGCATTTTCTGTAATCACGGATTACGCGAAAGGCGTCAAATACCCTCTGGCGGATTTTAATATCACACCGGATGTAGCAATCGTCGATCCCGATCTCGCCGAGACTATGCCGCCCAAGCTGACCGCGAATACGGGCATGGATGCCATGACACATGCGATCGAAGCATACGTCTCCACGCTGCACAGCGATTATACAGACCCGCTTGCACTGCACGCCATCAAGATGGTGAACCAATATCTCATCGCTTCTTATAAGGGGGATATGGATGCGCGCGCCAAAATGCATAATGCACAGTGTCTCGCGGGCATGGCATTCTCCAATGCGCTTTTGGGCATCGTCCATTCCATGGCGCATAAAACAGGCGCGGCTTATTCCGGGGGGCATATTGTTCACGGATGCGCCAACGCGATGTATCTGCCTAAGGTCATTCAATATAATGCACAGGAAACAGGCGCGGCAGAGAGATATGCCGAAATAGCGAAATTTCTGGGCCTTTCGGGCAATACGGAAAAAGAGCTCGTGAATGCGCTGATCGCCCATATCAAAGCAATCAATACGGCGCTTGATATTCCCTCCTGTATCAGAGAATACGAAGGCGGAATGATTGATGAAAAGGAGTTTTTGGAAAAGCTCCCCAAAGTCGCGGAATTGGCGGTGGGAGATGCTTGTACAGGCTCCAACCCAAGATGCATCACAGCCGCGCAAATGGAAAAGCTTCTGAAATGCTGCTTCTACGACACCGAAGTTGATTTTTGAAACGGAAAGATCAGAAAAACTTAATTTTTGAAAGCGGAACAGCAATGTATCAGATATTAAAGAAAATAATGCTCCAGCCTACGATCATTCTGATGGAGATCTCGGCACCTGTGGTTGCCGAAAAAGCCGAGCCGGGACAGTTTGTTATCCTTCGCGTCGATGAAAACGGGGAAAGGGTTCCTTTAACGATTGCTGACTTTGACAGGGATAAGGGAACGGTCACAATCATATTCCAGATTGTCGGCGCGACGACTGAGGCTTTAAACCAATTGAAAGAGGGAGATGCCCTTCACGATTTTGCCGGTCCTCTTGGCAAAGCGACCGAAATTGAGGGCTTGAAAAAAGTCGCCGTTGTGGGTGGAGGAGTCGGCTGTGCCATTGCTTATCCGGTGGTAAAAAAGCTGCACGATAAGGGATGCGAGGTGCACATGATCGCCGGATTTAGAACCGGCGGGCTCGTTATTCTGGAAAAAGAATTTAATAAAATCAGCAACGAGTTCTTTTTAACAACGGATGACGGAAGTTATGGTGATAAAGGCCTTGTGACAGATTCATTGAAGATGCTGGTCGACCGCGGCGAGCAATATGACCAGGTGATCACCATCGGACCGCTTATGATGATGAAGGCTGTTTGCAAGTTGACAAAGGAATACGGAATTAAAACAATCGTCAGCATGAATACCATTATGATCGACGGAACGGGAATGTGTGGCGGCTGCCGGTTAAGCGTGGGCGGTAAGATAAAGTTTGCGTGTGTGGACGGTCCGGATTTTGACGGACATCAAATCGATTTTTATGAAGCCATGTCGCGTGCGTCTGCGTATCATCCGTTCGAACGCAAAATGCATGAGGAAATTTGCAAGCTATACGGGGTGAAGAACAATGGCTGAAAGAAGTCGTCAAAAGAACAAAATGCCGGTTCAGAATGCCGATGCAAGGATTCATAATTTTCATGAGGTTGCGCTCGGATATTCGGCGGCACAGGCTATCGATGAAGCAAAGCGCTGTTTGAACTGTAAAAGCAAGCCGTGTGTGGAAGGTTGCCCGGTAAAAATAGATATTCCGGCATTCTTGAAAGAGTTGTCGGCAGGCAATTTCGAAAAAGCGTATGAAGTCATTTCCCGCACCAATGCCTTGCCTGCGATTTGCGGACGTGTCTGTCCCCAAGAGACGCAGTGTGAGCAAAAATGCGTGTGCGGTACACGAGGCGAACCGGTAGCCATCGGATGTCTGGAACGTTTCGCCGCGGATCACCACAATGCGGCCGGCGCAACAAAAGCAATCAAATCACAGCCGAACGGGCATAAGGTCGCTGTTGTTGGGGCGGGTCCTGCGGGTCTCACCTGCGCGGGCGATCTGGCGAAAGAAGGATATGCCGTCACGATATTTGAAGCGCTGCATCTTTCCGGAGGCGTATTGGTTTATGGCATTCCCGAATTCCGGCTGCCGAAAGCGGTAGTGAAGAATGAAATAAGTGCTTTGGAAGAACTGGGTGTGCGGATACAACCGAATACCGTTATCGGAAAAGCCCTGACCCTGGACGAACTGACAGATAAATTTGGCTATGAAGCCGTATTCATTGCATCCGGAGCAGGACTTCCACGGTTTTTGAATATACCCGGTGAGAATTGGAAAGGCGTCTATTCTGCCAATGAGTATTTAACACGTGTCAATCTGATGAAGGCCTATATGCCGGGCTGCGAAACACCGGTGCACAAGGGGAAAAAAGTGACTGTTGTGGGTGGCGGAAATGTTGCCATGGATGCCGCAAGATGCGCCCGGCGCCTTGGTGCCGACGTCACGGTGGTTTACCGACGGACCGAGAAGGAACTGCCCGCCCGTTTGGAAGAAGTAGAGCACGCAAAAGAGGAAGGCATCGAATTCATGTTTTTAACCGACCCGGTAGGCATTAACGCCGACGAAAAAGGGTGGGTATCCAGTATAAGATGCCAGGATATGTTTCTAGGTTCGCCGGATGAATCGGGAAGAGCAAAACCTATTCCTCTCTACGACAGCGATTTTATTGTTGAATCGGATTGCGTCATCATTGCCATCGGCACCTCGCCCAATCCGCTGCTCATCTCCAATGCCAATGGACTTGACACCAAAGTATGGGGCGGGATCTCAGCAGATAAGGCCACGGGAGCGACATCGCTTAAAGGCGTGTATGCCGGCGGAGATGCCGTCACAGGATCCGCGACGGTCATACTTGCCATGGAAGCGGGTAAAACCGCCGCCCGGGCAATCGATCAGTATATTCAGTGCAAAGGAGTATGAACATGGGTTTACAATCTATTTCTTCGCAGACATTGCAGAGGCTGCCGGTGTATTTAAACTATTTGAAGGCGCTTCCTAAAAACAGTGCGGCAAACATCTCCGCGACAACCATTGCCGACGCGTTGAATATGAACGACGTGCAGGTAAGAAAAGATTTGGCAATGGTCTCCGAAGGCGGCCGTCCGAAAGTCGGATATATCACAAAAAATCTGATTTTTGATATCGAACAGTTTTTAGGGTATGACGATGCAGACAGCGCGGTCATCGCAGGAACGGGTTATCTTGGGCGTGCCTTTCTTTCCTACCAAGGCTTCGCCGAATACGGCCTGGACATCATCGCCGCCTTTGATATTGATGAAAAACTAATCGGCACAACCGTTAACGGCAGGGAAGTTTTATCCGCAGATAAAATCCAGAATCTGTGCAGCCGGATGAAAATAAAAATCGGGATTATTACAGTCCCCGCGTCTCAGGCGCAAAGTGTTTGCGACGCGCTGATCGCAGGCGGCGTTTTGGCAGTCTGGAATTTTGCTCCGGTCCATTTGAGTGTCCCCAAAGATGTATTGGTGAAAAACGAAAACATGGTCGGTTCACTGGCAATGCTCTCCAAACATTTAAAAGAAAAACTGCTGAATGTTTAAATATCCCAAGGGATTGTAAAGGAATAAATGCCATGAAGATTACGGTCTGTATCGGCAGTTCCTGCCATTTGAAAGGCTCCAGACAGATTGTGGAACAACTGAAAAGTATGACTGCAGAGAAAAACCTTCAGGACAAAATCGATTTGTGCGGGGCATTTTGCATGGGCTACTGTACAAAAGGCGTTTGCGTCAGGATCGATGACGAACTGTTTTCTCTTCAACCCGAAGACGTCAGGTTTTTCTTTGAAAGCGACGTGCTTCAAAGGCTCTGACATGTATACCGACAAACGGGAGGAACGGCGTGTGGCCGAATATTTGAAACTGAAACAGTCCAATTGCAAGAATTGTTATAAATGTATCCGAAATTGTCCTGTAAAGTCAATCCGTTTCAGCGATAATCAGGCGAATATTATCAATGAGGAATGTATCCTCTGCGGGCACTGCTTTGTCGTCTGTCCTCAAAACGCAAAGGAGATCAGGGACGATATCCCGACAGCAAAAGAACTGATTGCTGCAGGTAAGCCTGTATATGCCAGCATGGCGCCTTCATTTGTTGCAAATTATCAAGTAACCATACATTCCATGGAGAATGCCTTAAAGCAGCTTGGCTTTACAGGCGTGGAAGAAACAGCGCTGGGTGCGACAATCGTAAAAAAACAGTACGAATTCATGGTCAATACGGCGAAACAGGATGTGATCATATCCTCTTGTTGTCCGACAGTCAATCTGCTGATACAGAAGTATTATCCGGAAGCCCTGCCATATCTCGCGCCGGTGCTTTCTCCCATGCTGGCGCACTGTATGGATATAAAGCGCAGGCTTCCGGATGCCCAAACGGTTTTTATCGGCCCCTGCATTTCAAAAAAAGCCGAAGCGGAAAGCTATCCCGGGTTCGTGGATTGCGCTCTTACGTTTGAGGAATTGTCCGCATGGTTTACGGAAGAAAAAATCACACTGGAATATTCGGAAGATAAAAACATCGAAAGCCGCGCCCGGCTTTTTCCAACCGCCGGCGGGATACTGCGCACGATGGCGGCAAGCAACCCCGCATATACTTATGTTGCTATCGATGGGATCGAAAACTGTATCCATGCGATCAAGGATGTCTTAAACGGCAGGCTGTCAAGATGTTTTATTGAGATGTCGGCCTGCACAGGGAGCTGCATCGGCGGGCCCACAATGGATAAAAGCCACAATTCACCGATCCGCGACTATATGGCGGTGAACGGTTATGCCGGAATGCAGGATTTTCCTGTGACGGATTATACGGCGGCATCCCTTGAGCAGAATATCCCGTCTCTTGTTTCACGGCATATTCATCTTAGCGATTCCGCAATTGAAGACGTGTTGAAAAAAATTGGGAAGACAAAACCGGAGCATGAGCTAAACTGCGGAAGCTGCGGTTATAACACCTGCCGGGATAAAGCAAAAGCCGTGCTTCAAGGCAAGGCGAATCTGACGATGTGCCTGCCGTTCCTAAAGGAAAAGGCCGAATCTTTTTCCGACAATATTATTGAAAACACGCCCAATGCCATTGTTGTCCTGAATGAAACATTCGAAGTGCAGCAATTGAATTCTGCCGCTTGCGAGCTGATGAATGTCCGTAATCCGCAGGATGTGATCGGCGATCATGTTGTTCGTATTCTGGATCCTCAGCCTTTTGCGGATGCATGTCAAAAAAAGATTAATTCGTATGATAAGCGCATATACCTGGTGGAATATCAAAAATATGTAGACCAGACTGTAATCTACGACAAAAACTATCACATCATCATCTGCATTATGCGTGATGTGACAGAGGAAGTAAAACATCAAAAAAGCAAGGAGGCCATCAGCCGCACCACGATGGAAATCACCGATAAAATGATCGAAAAGCAAATGAGAGCGGTTCAGGAAATCGCATCCCTTTTGGGTGAAACGACTGCCGAAACAAAGATTGCGCTCACAAGGCTGAAGGAGTCTTTGCGCGATGTATAGCCTTTGTACCGATGTCGGCTATGTAAGCCTCAATAAGCACGGGGAAGAAATTTGCGGTGACCATGTCGAAGTTGTGCAGCAGGGGGAGAATTCGACGGTCATTGTTCTTGCGGACGGGCTGGGCAGCGGCGTAAAGGCCAATATCTTGTCTACGCTTACGGCAAAAATCATATCCACCATGATGGCAAATTCGCTGACGGTAGAGGATTGTGTTTCCACTATCGCCGCAACACTGCCAATCTGCAAGGTAAGGCAGGTTGCCTATTCTACATTTACGATCATCCGCATAGCAAACAACCTTGAAGCGGAGATCATTCAATACGACAACCCGCATGTGATACTGCTTCGGGACGGCAGAAATCTGGATTACCTGCAAACCTCGGAGATCATCGATCATAAAACGATTTACAAATCAAGAATTGCGCTTCGCGAGGATGATACCTTTATTGCCGTCAGCGACGGTGCCGTACACGCAGGCGTAGGGCTGACGCTGAACTTCGGCTGGCAGCGACGGGATATCATCAAATTTATGGAAGCCATGTATCAGAGCGAATATACCGCCAAAACGCTCAGCACGATATTAATCAACGAATGTCACTCACTCTATGGCGGAGCACCGGGCGACGATACCACCGCCTGTACAGTCAAGCTTCGCAAGAGAAAACCTATGAACATTATGGTAGGCCCACCCGCAAACCCGGAAGATGTGCCGAAAATGATGTCGCTGTTCTTTTCAAAAGAGGGAAAGCATATTGTTTGCGGCGGCACCACGTCGACGCTTGCGGCTGAATTTCTGCACAAGCCGCTTGATGCAAGTGTGCCGCTTTATATCGATCCCGAGATTCCGCCAACGGCAATGATCGAAGGCGTTGACCTGGTGACGGAGGGCGTCATTACAATCAACAGAGTACTTGAATATGCAAAGGATTATCTGGAGGACAATGCGCGTTATGCGGACTGGAGTTTCAAAAAGGACGGCGCATCCCTTATTGCGAGATTACTCTTTGAGGAAGCGACTGATATCAATTTCTATGTCGGGAGGGCGATCAATCCTGCCCACCAAAATCCGAAGCTTCCGATCAACTTTAATATCAAAATGCGGCTGGTGGAGGAATTGTCTGGATGCCTGATAAAGATGGGCAAGAAAATCAAAGTAAGTTATTTTTAATAAATTTGATCAGGAAGGAACAGTTATGAACGAGACAATTGACTATAAGCAGATCGACCGGATTATCGGTGAACACGGCGCGAAAGCGAGTGCGGTGATCGCCATTCTTCAGGGAATTCAAGAAGAGTACCGCTATCTTCCGGGTGAGATTTTTTCCTATCTCTCTAAAAGGCTGGAGATCAGCGAGGCCAGAATATATAGTGTGGCTACTTTTTACGAAAATTTTTCTTTAGAGCCGAAAGGCAAATTTGTGATAAAAGTATGCGATGGTACGGCCTGCCATATCCGCAAATCCATACCGATATTAAACCGACTAAGGAAAGACCTCGGTTTATCGGAAGAAAAACATACTACGGACGATCTGCTTTTTACGTTGGAGACGGTAGCCTGTCTGGGCGCGTGCGGACTGGCTCCGGCGCTGACTGTCAACGACAAAGTACATCCCGCCATGACACCCGATAAGGCATCGGAACTTGTCACAACGCTAAAAGAGGAGCTGTAACGCAATGTTAAAAAAAAGAGACGATTTAATTGCCATGCGTGAGGAATGTCAAAAAGCCCTCGCCGCGGAAAAGAAAAAAATATTTGTATGCGCGGGAACCGGTTGCGTTTCGAGCGGTTCGCTGGAAGTCTACGAGACGTTTGTTCGGGTTCTGCACGAAAGAAATATCCGATGCGCGGTGGAACTTCAAAAAGAACCGTATGAAGACAATGTGAGTGTGAAAAGAAGCGGATGCCTTGGGCTATGCGAGCTGGGGCCCTTGGTACGGATCGAGCCTCAAGGATATCTTTATACGAAGGTCAAACCGTCGGACTGCGAGGAAATCGTAGAAAAAACGGTGCTGGCAGGGAAGCATATTGAACGTCTGGCGTGCCGTGAAGGTGAGAAAATCCATGAGAAGCAGGAGAATATTCCGTTTTACCGGAAGCAGACCCGGTTGGTGCTCGGGCATTGCGGATGTATCGACGCGACATCGATCCGGGAATATATCGGAGTCGGCGGGTTTACGGCATTTGAAAAAGCGCTTTTTGAACTGGGCCCGGACGGTATCGTCAAGGAAATTTCCGAATCGAATTTGCGGGGACGGGGCGGCGGCGGATTTCCGACAGGCAGAAAGTGGTCACAGGTAAAACGCCAGAAAACAGAACAAAAATATATTGTTTGCAACGGCGACGAGGGCGACCCTGGTGCTTTTATGGATCAGAGCGTCATGGAGGGCGATCCACTTCGGATGATGGAAGGCATGATGATCGCCGGATTTGCATGCGGCGCTTCCGAAGGGTATATATACGTCCGCGCGGAATACCCTTTGGCGGTAAGCAGACTCCGGGCAGCTATCAAACAGGCGGAAGCGTATGGTTTGCTTGGGGAAAACATTTTGGGTTCGGGATTTGATTTCCGTATACGGATCAGCAGGGGGGCGGGCGCGTTTGTCTGCGGTGAAGGAAGCGCGCTGACCGCTTCCATAGAGGGCAAAAGGGGCATGCCAAGGGTGAAACCGCCGCGTACTGTGGAGCACGGGCTGTTCAATATGCCTACCGTGCTGAACAATGTGGAAACCTTTGCGAATGTGCCGCTGATCATTGAAAATGGAGCTGCGTGGTACATAAACATCGGTCCTGAACAGAGCCCGGGGACGAAGGCTTTTGCGCTTACGGGCAACATTCAGAATACCGGACTCATCGAAGTGCCCATGGGCACAACGCTCAAGGAAGTCATCTTTGATATTGGCGGCGGCATACGAGACGGCGGCGAATTCAAAGCCGTACAGATCGGCGGACCTTCAGGCGGATGTTTGACGAAAGAGCACCTGGAACTGCCCCTCGACTTCGATTCCCTGCAGAAGGCGGGGGCTATGATCGGCTCCGGCGGATTGGTCGTCATGGACAACACGACATGTATGGTGGAAGTAGCCAGATTCTTTATGAATTTTACTCAAAATGAGTCGTGCGGTAAATGCGTACCCTGCCGCGAAGGAACGAAAAGGATGCTCGCTATTCTGGAAAGGATAGTCGCGGGTAACGGTGAGGACGGAGATATCGAACTTTTACTTGAGCTTGCGGACGTTATATCGGCAACGGCGCTCTGCGGGCTCGGGAAGACAGCGCCTTCCCCTGTCGTCAGTACAATCAAAAATTTCCGCGAAGAGTACGAGGCGCATATCTACAGGAAACACTGCCCCGCTGGAAGCTGCCAACAGCTCAAGAAGATCGCGATCGACGCCGCCTTATGCAAAGGATGCTCCAAATGCACAAAGGTATGCCCCGCGGAAGCTATTTCGGGTAAGGTAAAAGAGGTCTTTGTAATCAATTCGGAAAAGTGCGTCAAATGTGAAGCTTGTGTCAGCGCTTGTCCGTTCCATGCCATAAGGGAGGTTTAACAAATGGAAAATAAAAATTATGTTACGATCGACGGAATTCCCGTGGAAATAAACGGTGAGAAAAATCTTCTCGAAATGATACGGAAAACCGGAATCAAGATGCCCACCTTTTGCTATCATTCCGAGCTTTCCATTTATGGGGCCTGCCGCATGTGCATGGTAGAAAACCGGTGGGGAGGCATGGAAGCAGCCTGTTCCACGCCGCCAAAGGAAGGCATGGAGATATACACCAACACAGAACGGCTGCGCAAATACCGCAAAATGATTCTGGAGCTTTTACTTTCCAACCACTGCCGCGATTGCACCACCTGCAACAATAATGGCAAATGCAAGCTGCAGGATCTGGCAATGCGCTTTAATATCGGAGAGGTACGCTTTCCAAATACCGCAGCATACTCCAAAATCGATGATTCTTCCGTCTGCATTACCCGGGATGCGCACAAATGCATTCTTTGCGGCGATTGTGTGCGGATGTGCAACGAAGTGCAGAATGTGGGAGCGATCGATTTTGCACACCGCGGTTCAAAAATGGCAATCAATACGGCTTTTGATAGACCGATTGCGGCTTCCCCGTGTGTCGGATGCGGCCAATGTGCGGCTGTTTGCCCCACCGGCGCGATTATTGTAAAGAACGACGTAAAAAGCGTATGGAAGGCGCTGGATGACAAAACGGCAAAGGTTTCGGTTCAGGTTGCTCCGGCTGTCCGCGTCGCGCTTGGAAAGGAACTCGGATTGCCTAACGGCGAAAACGCAATCGGCAAAATTGTAGCGGCGCTTCGACGCATGGGCTTTGAGGGAATTTACGACACATCCACCGGTGCGGATATGACCGTGCTGGAAGAATCAAACGAACTAGTAAAGCGGCTGGACGAAGGTAAAGGATTGCCGTTGTTTACTTCCTGCTGCCCCGCATGGATCAACTTTTGCGAAAAAAAATACCCGGAATTGTTGGCCGAACTATCCACCTGCCGTTCCCCGATGCAAATGTTGGCATCAGTGATTAAAGTTCAGGACAGTACCTCAAGTCGCCGCAGCGTCCATGTTGCTGTCATGCCCTGTACCGCAAAGAAATTCGAAGCGGCGCGCGCTGAATTCAGGGAAAACGGTGAGCCTAATGTAGATTATGTCATTACAACGCAGGAGCTTATCCAGATGATCAAAGAATCCGGGATCGTCTTCTCCGATCTGGAACCTGAAGCGGTGGACATACCGCTTGGGACCATGACTGGTGCCGGCGTGATCTTCGGCGTAACCGGCGGCGTTACGGAAGCTGTTTTACGGCGTCTCGTCTCTGATAAATCCTCAGCTTCCCTTATGGCAATCACTTATAAAGGGGTGCGGGGCATGGAGGGCGTAAAAACTACGACGATTACGGTTGACGGCCAGGAAGTCCGAATCGCGATTGTCAGCGGTTTAAAGAACGCCAGTGATTTAATTGAAAAAATCAAAACCGGCGATCATTATGATTTTGTAGAAGTCATGGCATGTCCGGGCGGCTGCATCAGCGGCGCAGGACAGCCCTTCGCGCCGCTGAATGAAAAGGAAATTAGAGGAAAGGCGCTTTATTCCGCCGACAAACTTTGCAGCATCAAACGCTCTGAGGAAAATCCCTTGATGATGTCGCTGTACAATGGATTGCTCAAAGGACGCGTACATGAGCTTCTGCATGTAAAATACGCTTCCAGCCGGGAGGAACTATGATCGAATTGAGTGTATGCATAGGAAGCTCGTGCCATATAAAAGGCTCTTATAATGTAATCCAGATATTTCAGCAGATGATTGAAGAAAATTCCTTGCATGACAGGATTGGACTTAAAACAAACTTTTGCATGAGAAGGTGCAATTGTAACGGCATAGCAGTCTCGGTGAATGGTCAGGCGTTTGATTTGACTCCTGAAACAGCGCGGGAATTTTTAACCACAGAGGTCATACCGATGCTGGGGTCACTCTGAGTTGTACGGGAAGTATTTAATATCTATGAGGTTAGATATTTTATACTTCCCTAACCAATGTCGATAGTTGGTCATTGAGCATAGCCGACGGTGCGAAATCCGCCCAAAAAGTATCCCGAAGCCATGTTGCGTCCAACAATTCCATATAGTGATTGGCATTATCTTACCAATATTCATAATTAGCCACAGCGTATGTAATGAACGGTGGATATCACTATCTAGGGGTATCACTCATCTTTTTACTACCAGAATCAAGATTTTTGACTCTCCGTTTCGCAAGGCAATCTTATGGTTCCATTCTATAATTTATAAATGGGCAAGAAGCCATTAAAATGGAACCAATGGCAGGTTTGTGGGTCCATTTCGCGGCAAACTTATGGTTCTTGCGACAGCTTATTTTTTTGGCACAGGTAGGGATTCGAAGGCCGGATAAGAAAATTGTCCGGTGGACAGTTTCCCAACCGTGGGTCGCATGGTTATGCCCATACCCACCAAAGCAACTGCGCGGATACGTTGCTTGTTTTACCTGCTTATCTTGTTGATAAAAATCGATTAACGTATGCTCACCAACGGATGGGTCTTTTGTTTTAGCACAGGAGGGATTCGAACGTGATCGATCCGCGAAGCGAGAAAAAGCGCCCCTGTGTGGCGTTTTTAGCGAAGATGGCGTGATAGCGACCGCAGGGAACGGAACAAATCCCAGCTTTTCCGTCTTTATCTTTCCGAACCAAAAACGTTAACTCCAAATTTCCACAATGTTCAGTCTTCTGAGTTTCTATCTTCCACAACCCAGTATCTCGTTCCATCGGGAACCCGGCCCAGCAAACCATAATCAACAAGCAGCCGTCTTAAAATAAAATAGTCGTTAAAGGTATGCCATGCATCTATTATTTTATTGACTTCTTTTTCTGTATAATCACGTCCCGGCTCAAATTTTCCGGCAAGGTATTGCAAAACCGGCACTTTCGTACGGTTCGGTACGGGAATCTGCTCAATCTTCCCGATATCATCGAGGAACACGGATATATTGATTTTTTTCGGACTCATATACGACCTCTTTCAAGTGCTTAGCAATGACTACTAAGCAACTAATTTACTAAATAACTGCATATAAAATATACATTTGATTTTATTAGCTGTCAATATGTAAATATCGACTTCTGATCACGGCATTTGTAACCTCAAAGGCGAGCCGGACGCGATAGGAATGAGGGCAAAAGGGTCCAAGCGATTAACGGCGGCTATAACCGGCAATGCATCGGCGGACACACACTGTGATAAAGCCAATACAGATTGGCGGGCGAATAAAACGTCCTGCCGAGTGTTTCCGCCGCAGCAGGACGCTGTTTAAAAAGGATCGCGACTTTTTTACCGGTCTGCCCTGAGGCCACACTGAAATTAATTCGGAATAAACTTTTCGCCGGTTTTGTTATTGGTATATTCGTGGTCGGCTTTCCAGCCGCTGTGTATGTACCGGAAGCATTCTTCATCCGCGAAGTATTTGACCTCCTGCAGCTTGCCGCCGACAAACTCAAACTCATAAATAGAGCCGTCGGCCATCCATGCGTCTTCTGTGCAGTAATTTTCGGTAACGCCGTTCACATTGGCGTACAAGAAATCTTCGCCGTAAATACTGCTCATGATATTGGCGACGTAGTTTTCATATTCCCGTCCGCCCATGCCGATGTCCTCAGTCTTTGTCAGGTCGATTTCGGGGTTCCACAGGCCGCCGCAGGTGAGGGAGATCATCCGTTTGCTCATGGAAGCGATGTCCAAGTTAAGCTTCACGCCCTCCATGTGCCAGTAGTTCTCCCGCGCGCCCGATTTGTCAATATAAAACGTCATCTGAGGCTTGTCATAAACTCCGCCCCCGTTCGCGAGTGTCAGGAATTTCTCGTAGATGTCCAGCGCTTGCTCCTGTGTCATATCGCCCGCGCCCGGCTCACTCTCTGCAAAGTTCTGCTCGGAGGCGGGCGTGACGAATGACAGGGCATACTGTACATCCGCATCAAAATAGGCATACTCCCTCAGGCTCGCTTCAGAGGGGTATATGCCGACGGCATACAGCGTGCCGTTCATCACCGCAAAGCGTGCGAGCTTGCCGCTGGTCATCTTCAGGTCGTAGGTGTTCGTCCATGTGCCTTTGCCGCCGCTGCTTCCGGAAAATTGAATATCCGATACGACGGTATCAAATACGGCGGCGACACTGTCGGCAATGTCACGGGTGCTGCCAGAGATTTCTTTGCTGTTGAAATCCGGCTCCGTTTGTGCGCTTTCGGGTACGAAATAGTAGTCGATGTCAATGAGATCGAGCGTATCCGCCGTCATTGTGCAGACGATAGCCTCATCCGTCGTGGATACCCTGATGATATCACTGCGGTGGCCGCTGGTATCCGTATAATAGCGGTAATCCACCTTGTCATCCGGCATGTCATAGCCGAAAAAAGCTTTCGCGAAACCGGCGGCTTTGGGTAGCGCATTCTCCTTGAGCATGTCAAAATCTTGCGGCTCGGTAATTTCCCAGGTACCAGCCTCGTTGATGGCGGTATTATCAATACTGGGTATTATAAATTCACGCCGGATTTCTTTGTATGCAATTAAATAGCCCAGCATATCCGCGTCGCTGACTGCGGTTGGCTGCGGTATCGATTCGCCCTCGGGGGTGGGCTTGGCAGCCGGTTCCGCACCGGCATCGCTTTCTGCTGCTTCCGCTTGAGCCGTCTCAATCTTCTCGGCGGTCATGGCAATGTGCGCCTGGCTGGTCAGCACAAAGGCGAGGCAGATACCGCCCGCCACGATAATGGCAGCGGCCAGAAAAAGCACTTTGTTCTTTTTTATAAAGATCTTCATTGTGTTCACCTCTTTTCGCAACAAGCTTACATCGTGATATGTCACAGAGTCCTCACCGAGACGTTACCGTGTTGTAAAAAAGTGATCGTGGCCTGCGTCCCTTTGCCCGCTTCGGATGTGAATTGCAGCGTGGCTTTGTGAAGCCTCGCAATCTCGTGGCACAGCGGTATGCCGAGGCCGTTTCGCTTCTGCGGGGTTTCAATCCTGCCTGGACGATTTGCGTAATCAAGCTCCTGTGCGCTCATGCCCTTCCCGTGGTCGCGGACCGTGATTTGCCTGTCTTGCGCGGTCAGCTCGACGATATCGCCCTCGGGGGAGGCTTTGATTGCGTTGGCGACGAGATTGTTGATCAGGCTTTGAAGCAGCACACGGTCGCCCGTTACGCGTTTCCAGCTGACGGTGGAGCTTACCTGACCGTATGTGTGCTGTGTGTGCGTAAACAGCGTTTCCCAGTCGACGTTTTCCCGGTTCATGCCGCGCTCACGCATGTTGGATATGGTCAGCAGCTTTTCCGATATCTCAGCGAGGCGTTTGCTTTCGTCGAGAATGTAGCGGACTGCATTATGCCGCTGTTCCTCCGTTAATTTCGCGATCATCAGCGCCTCGGCGTAACCACCGATAGCGGTGAGCGGCGTGCGAAGCTCATGCGCGAGCCGGTCCACAGGCTGGTTGATCTTTTTGAGTGTAAAATAGAGCAGAATACACAGCGCGAGCATCACGCCCGCGCCGGTGACGGACGAGACGACGGACTGACGGATGCCGGTGCTGACCGCATCGGACACGGACTTCATAAGTATAAAATCATATCCGCTTGTCAGCTTATCCGTCATGCATATATACGTGTCCTGACCGTGTGAGACCCATGTCAGTGTGCCGGGGCCGGATGCATACGTGTACGGCAGATTGCTGAAAAGCACGCCGTCTTCGCTGGCAACCTCTATGAAAACGCCGTTGTCCGCGTAGTAGTCGGCAAACGAAGCCGCCGCGCTTTGATGGTTAGCGGCTTTGATGCCGTTAAAGGTGCTGTCCAGCGCCCGCGAGATTGCGTATTCCTCACTGGTGGCGGTGGCTTTCGTGTTCTTTATGAGGGACGTCACCGAAGGAGCCGCGAGGGAAAATACATAGATATAGAATATTGCCATTATGATGACGGTCGTATATAAGAAGTTCTTCTGCCACAATTTCATGGTTTATTCCTCAAACCTGTATCCGACTTTGTATATGGTATTGATACGGTCTTCAAGCTCCAACTTTTTGCGCAGTTTTTGAATGTGCACATCCACTGTGCGGCTTTCGCCCATAAAGTTAATTCCCCAAGCTTCGGTTAGCAGCCGTTGGCGCGTCAGAGCAATATTTCTGTTTTCTATGAGTATTTGCAGCAGGTTGAATTCCTGCAATGTTAAATCCACGGGTTCGCCGTGCAGGAAAGCCTGCCGGGAGTCAAACCGGACGGTCAAATCGTTTGAGGTGTATGAGGCTTCCGTCTTCTGCGTGCGCCTCAGAACCGCCTGAACGCGCAGCAACAGCTCCGTCACCTCAAACGGCTTTGTGATGTAATCGTCCGCGCCCAGCGTGAAGCCGCGTACCTTGTCAGTTGTGTCATGCCGGGCAGTTAAAAATATCGCCGGTATGTCTCTGATTTTTTCCATCACACTGAATCCGTCGACGTCGGGCAGCATGATATCGAGCAGCATAAGATCGTACACGTTGTCCCGCGCCAAAGCGAGCGCGTTCCTGCCGCAATATGCCTGTACGCAGCGGTGCCCGGTCATTTGCAAATGGATGGAGATGAGGTCGCTGATGGGCTTTTCGTCCTCGACAATCAGTATATTTGCCATGTGTCAGTGCCTCCTTGTGCTGTAATTATAACACAAAAGATGTTATCATTATGTAAAATGAAATGGTTGTTGCCACGGCGTTATACTCCATGCACAAATAATCTGTCGCCTGGCTGAAACGCCATTACTATGTTAAAGGATTCTGTGATACAGTTTACTCACCCCAATACAGGAGGCTGCTTACCATGGAGAATTTCCCGCGCATTGCGCTCGATGCGTTTGTGCTCGAATGCGCCGACGTGCATTCACTCGCCGATTTTTACTGCTGCCTGCTCGGCTGGCAGAAAGGCTACGACGAAGGCGATGAATGGGTCGATATCTGCTCCCCGTCCGGCGGGGTTAAAATCGCTTTCCAGAAAAACGAGGGGTATGTGCCGCCTGTCTGGCCGGATGAGCTGGGCGCGCAGCAGCAGATGGCGCATCTTGATTTTGTCGTTCAGAACCGTCAGCAGATGGCGCTCGCCGTGGCTCACGCGGTGGCCTGCGGCGCGATGAAAGCGCACATGCAATACAGCGAAGACAAATGGATCACGATGCTTGACCCGGCAGGGCATCCGTTCTGCTTTGTGGTCTCGCAGTAAAAATGCATGAAGCCGGTTATCACGAAAGTGGTAATTTTCGGGATCGGCTTCGCTGTTGATAGAATAAAACAAGCAGCCATCTGTTGTAAAACACCCCTCGGATTGAGTGCAGAACTATTTTAAAATTCAAAAAAATTTAGATTGGAGAACGGCGGCATGAAAGACTTCCCCGATTTTATGAAAACAGCGGGCAACCGCGTTCCGACCGGTGCGCAGAACACGCAGGATGTGGAAGGCTATTATTACGAAGGACCGGGCGACGGTCAGATGGCGTTCTGGACGTGCCATGCCGACAGGGAATCGCAAAAGCACAGGCATGACTTTGACGAATACACTGTTGTTGTATCCGGACAGTATACAGCCTGCTTCGAAGATAAGGAGATCATACTGAATCCCGGGGATGAGCTTTTGGTGCCCGCAGGTACTTTGCAGTGGGGCCGGTGCACGGCCGGCACGAGAACAATCCATGCGTTCGGCGGCAAAAGAATCGAAACAGAATAAAATGCGGCAGTATTGCCGTAGGCTTTTCAAGTAACCGTATGACGTCAGGCCAGGCACACGAATGACAGCGTGGCTGCGATACTGATCGCGGCGGTGGTAACGATGCTCAACGTGATGCCGTTTTTAAGCTATCAGTATGGAGTGAGATATGGATTTTTCAAGACTCAAAAGGGATATCCACCCGATACCCGAGGACGTGAAGCGGCGGCTTAACGCCGAAGGCTTGAGGGATGCTTATCATGCGCGTCCACCGTATCAGCGGAACGATTATATCGGCTGGATTACGCGCGCCAAAAGAGACGAAACGCGCAGCAAACGCATCGGACAGATGATAGAAGAGCTGCATGATGGAAATGTTTATATGGGTATGGACTATCATAGGAAGCAGCAGTGAGCTTTTTTACCTGTTATGATATAATGGTTCATACAGCGGGAGGAGTAAATATGGGTTTTTGGGTTTTCATGACCATTATGGATTTGTTGATACCTTTGGCGATGATTCTTTTGGGCAAGCTGTTTTCGGTTCGAGTGCCGAAAAAAATCAACTTCTTGTACGGATACCGCACAACCATGTCGATGAAGAATATGGACACATGGACGTTTGCCCATCAACACTGCGGCCAAAATTGGTTTCGCGTGGGTTTGGTGATGCTTCCGCTGTCGGCTGCCGCGATGCTCTTTCTTATTGGGCAGGATATGGAGATGATCGGCATATGGGGCGTCATTGTGTGCTTGGTGCAGCTGGTGGTGATGATCGCGGCTATTTTGCCGACGGAACGTGCGCTCAGACTGAAATTTGATAAGGACGGAAACCCGAGACAGTGAAAACGTAGCAGCGTGCTATGCGTTCATAGGCATACAGCATAAAAGAGATGCTGACAAAGCAAAATGCGTCATTCCGATGGCGCGTGAGCGCCAGAGGAATCCCATGGCAAAACGCTTTAAACGTGGGATCATAGTCACTGCCCAGTCGTCTTGCTATTTCTCACTCAAGATCACAATTGTGACTTTGTCAAGCAATTTAATCGTTGTCGGCGGCATAGTTTGATGGCTTGCCTGCTATGCTAAGGAGCGAAGCGACGTAACGCCAAAATCATCAGGCGCTGTCCGTGCCAAACGGAAAACCGTAAAGGGGCAATTGTGGCGGGAAATGAACAGAGACGCCGAAAAGCGTCTCTGCATAGTGTCAAAAAACTCTATTATCGTGGCCCCCTCTGACGATTCCCCATCGGATGGATCAGGGGGCTGCTACCGATAGGTGACTGGGGGAGAGATAATAGCTTCAAGTGGGTTAAATCAGTCGCTTTTTCCGATACGTCGCACTCATCACGATTCATCTGTGAGGGACTATTTAGGCTTTATCGACAGCCTTAAGAGATGCCGAAAGGCGCCTCTGTTTTTATCGGTCATATCATTTATAAGACAGTTATGCTGTCCGGCAAACGGCTCGAGTGTGACGGATGGCATCTGTGTTTCCTCCTTAAGCCATTATTTGAGCACGAATACGATCTTGGTCAGCAGCTCGCCTTCGCTGACTTCCATCGGTGAATTGAAATAATGCTCGTAGCAGATGCCTGACGGCTCATACCCTTGCTCGGCGACCCATGCGGTGAGCGCCGTGTATATCGGCTCCATTTTCGCGTACGGCCCTTTGAACATCGCGACCGCCTGCTTGCCCGCGGGGATCACGCCCGGTTTGATGTCGCCCTTGGCCGGATACGGCTTTGATACGGGGAACCCCATTTCAACATCGAGGTTTTCCATATCCATGTTGAAATACGCGGTGTAAGGCGCATCCTTGGGTGTTTCGCCGATCTCCTGCATGTAGGCGGCAATCGCCATGTACGCTTTGCCGATCTCCTGCGGCAGGTTGCTTACCGCCGTGTGCGTGCGAATGGCCAGCACGGGCTGCTCTCCTGCGTCGATGATTTGAAACGAATCGTTCATCATTGTGCCTCCTCAGTATTTTTCCTGATTGTAGCACAGCGAACCTGACAGCTATGTGTCATGTTCAATCCGAATATTTCCGGTAAATTTCATGCGCGATGTCTTTGAGCAGCGCGCGGATACGCGGCGGCGATACGACCTCAACCTGATTGCCAAAGCTCAACAGAAAGCCGATGGTCTGGTAGTTGTCCGGCAGCAGAGTCTGCGCCAGCAGGCGCCCGTCCTCGGCTTCTTCAAGATCCCACCACTCAGCAATGATGTCTTCCATCTGCCGCGTAAATATCAGCTTTAAGTTCACCATATTGGCGCTGCCTTGCCACTGTGCCTGCTGCGCCGCCTGCTCGACGGGCACCGCGTGCGGAACGAACTTTTCGCCGCTGAGCGCCAGCTCTCTGATGCGCGCAACCTTGAAGTAGCGAAAGCTCTGCCGCAGGCCGCACCATGCGTAAAGGTACCACTTCTGGCTTTTCAGCATCAGCGAATACGGCTCGGCGGTGCGCGCCGTGCGGCTGCCTTGAGAATCGGTGTATGTGAAAGTTAATGTCTTCGAGGTTTCAATCGCTTCGCGGATCAGCGAGAGCTTTTGTTTGGCCGCCTCGTCTTCGTGCCACGGGCTAAGGTCAATCACGAACTGGCGCATCTTCGTATCAAGGCTATTAAGCTGCGCGGCGTTGAGCGTGTTCTTGAGCTTTTCCATCAGCACCTCACGGCTGCTCCCGCTGATTGTGCCCTCAAGGCCTTTGAGGGCAGACAATACCGCCGCCATTTCGTCGCTGTTAAGCACGCTTTTGTCAATGCGGTAGCCGGGCGATATGCCGATGCCGCCGCCGCTGCCCTGATAGGTGACGACGGGTATGCCCGCAAGGTTGATCGCGTCCACATCGCGCAGTATGGTGCGCACCGAGACATCGAACTTTTCCGCGAGCTCCTTGGCCGAGACGCGTTCGCGCCGCAGCAGCATCACAATGATGGCAACGAGCCTGTCCGTCTTCACAGCGCCGCCGCCTTAACGTTAATGGACATGAAGAGACCTCCGAATTCTGATGCGATTATTATACTGTAATAATAAGGATGTGACCATGATAATTCATAAAATAATGCGAAGCAACCTATTGCGCGGGACAAAAAAATACGTTATAATACGGTTCTGGATATGGGGCATTGGCTCAGCTGGTAGAGCGCTGCGTTCGCAATGCAGAGGTCAGCGGTTCGATCCCGCTATGCTCCACCAAAGGCACTGAAGTGATTCGGTGTCTTTTTTGTTGCTGAAAGTTATATTTTTTGTGAAGTTTAGGCAAGTGTATGTGGCGGATGTTGCGCTCTGGTAATGGCGGCAGATGAGGTCTGCGATGGTGACATTGTGCCAATATAGGTCTAATTCTTCTTGAACAGATAAGTCTTTGTTTTTCATAATACTATACTTGTTTTATCGTTTATAGATACTTATATAGTATTTTAACAAAAATCCAGATAATAAAAGTAAGCTATTATTTGCGATAATTCAAATACCGTCGTCTTCCTTTTTGTTTTTTCTCATGATATACTCTGACTACGGCAAATTATTACTGTTAGTAATAGAAAGGGGTATGTAGTGAAAGATAATTGCAAAATTTCAACCCCTGAATATATTGTAGAAAAAATGCTTGATATTGCTGGATATACATATGATTTAGATGGAAAAAGAGTTTTAGAGAATTCATGCGGAGATGGAAATATACTTAGCGTTATTGTGAAAAGATATATTTGTGACGGAATAAGTCGAGGATTAAGTTTAGAAAAAATCCATATTGGGCTTCAAAATGATATATGGGCAACAGAAGTAGATCCTTTGCGTGCTCTGCAATGTAAGAATAAATTAGATGATATAGCTAGAAGACACGGATTATATAACATTAATTGGAACATTGAAACAAACGATAGCTTAACAAAAGCATATGATTTTAAGTTTCGCTTTGTAATCGGAAATCCTCCTTATATTTCCTATTGGAAGCTTAAAGAAAGCGTTCGTTCCTATGTGAAGAATACTTTTTCTGTTTGTAAGCAAGGAAGCTTTGATTATTGTTACGCATTTATAGAATCTGGGATCAAACATTTAGAAGAGCAAGGAAAAATGGTTTATTTAATTCCTAATAGTATTTTTAAAGTTAAATTTGGAAGGACGCTAAGAGAATTATTACTCAAAGACCTTTCTCATATCATCGACTATACAACCAAAAAAATATTTGATGAAGCCCTTACGTCTTCCGCAATTATAAAAATTGATAAGGGAAATAATCGAAATACAATTAAGTACCATGATGTAGTTTCAAATAAGGTCTTAATTATTAATAAAAAGTCTTTGGATAATAATAAATGGACCTTTGAATCTATAAGTAAAGCTGAAAAGGTATTTGGTGATTATTTTCATGTAGCTACAAGTATTGCCACACAAAAAAATGACGTATTTGTATTATCAGAATTTGATGATTGTGAAGAATATATTGAATCTGACCACTATAAAATTGAAAAAAAGATATTAAGAAAAGCGTATAGTCCACGTAATCGGCATATTAATAAAACTGAATATATTATTTTCCCGTATTATTTTCTTCAAGGACAACTTATGCGTTATTCTGAAGATGAATTAGAGAAACTATTTCCCTATTGCTATATTTATTTGAAAAACAAAAAGGATGTTTTGCTTAAGCGTGATTCTGATAAGAATGCGGCGTGGTACGAGTTTGGTCGTTCTCAAGCGCTTGCTCATTTGAATCAAGAAAAGCTCATGCTCTCAACAGTAATAACAAAAAGTGTAAAAGTGTATCAGTTAGCTCAAGACGAGATACCATACTCAGGTATTTATATAACCGCTAAATCTAATATGGACTTAACTGAAGCGCACACTATTCTTGAAAGCCATGATTTTTTTAGTTATATAAAAAAAGTGGGGATAAACGCCAGCGGAGATTCTATAAGGATTTCGTGTAGAGATGTGAGCGATTATACGTTTGTTTAATGGGGAAGTAATATGGAGAACATTCGTTTTGAGGTTAGCGCAAAAACTGCGCGATTAATCGGAAGAGAAAATATTGCAGGAGTTGACGGTGCGATTAGTGAGCTGGTCAAGAATGCCTATGATGCTGATGCCACCTGCGTATGCCTTAGGTTTGACATGCCTTTTCCGAGGATACCATCGACAATTGAGTCTAGTCTAGCAAATAAGGTTTTTAATAATAAAGAAAAAGCGTACCTTCTTAAATTCTACTCATTTGATACCAGTATACTGACTCTTAAAAAAGATATGTCACTAGAAGAAAGTGAAGAATTAACACGATTTCTTTTTTCAAAAAATACCATTATCATTGCAGATAATGGTCACGGAATGGATAGGAAAATATTAACAAGCGCTTGGATGAATATTGGGACAAGTAATAAAGAAATTGATAGACAAAGCAGCAAAGGGCGCATTAAAACAGGTGAAAAGGGCATAGGTCGCTTCGCACTGGATAAGTTATCTTTGCAGACGTTAGCAATATCTAAAAATAGTCAGGATGAGCTTTTAAAATGGTTTATTGATTGGGAACAATTCGAGAGAGTGACATTGTTGAATGAAGTCAGTGCTTCTTTGGAAATATCTGAGCAGTTATATATTGAGGAAGTCAAAAAGTATTTTCCAAACTTTGATCGGGATTTAAGCAGTTATAATTGGGAGACGGGAACACTTATAGGCTTGTCCCCAACACGTGAGCAATGGAGCGATTTGCTTTTTGGTAAAGTGAACAAGGCGTTAAAGAATATTTATCCGACTCAGTATGCTAAACTTGACGATATTTTTGATATATATGTTGATAATACTTATTTTTCTGGATATTCCTATAGAAATGAAAAGATGTCTTTGACAAAAAAAGATTATGATTACAGAATTAATGCTAGATTTGATGGAATTAGAATATTACATGTTGAATTAACAAGAAACGAAGTAAGCATAAATAACTCTGTTACAAAACAAAAGATTAATAATAAAGAATATACTTTTCCTTTAAATGACTTCTGGCAAAGGGAAGCCTTTAAACTGGCTGGCTACCAGCGTAAGGAATTTGAAGGTACCCGACACTTTGATGTTAATTTGGAGTTTCAAGATATCAAGGGTAAGAACTCATTGAATTCTGTCGGGGAATTCGCTTTTGAGCTGTTTTTTTTGAAATCAACTAAAAGCCCGATGGATATTATTAAACCAGTTGTGGCTTCAAGACGGAAATCTATACTAAAAGATTATTCAGGAATCAAGCTATATAGGGATGGATTTAAGGTAAGACCTTACGGTGATGAGGGTGCCTTGTTTGACTGGTTAAAGCTTGGGGAGCGAGCTCAAAAGAGTCCAGCATCAGTAGGACATAGTGAAGGCTCTTGGCGCGTAATGCCATATCAGATAATGGGATCGGTTAACATCTCAAGGGACGGAAACCCTTACTTAGTTGATATGGCTAATCGCGAATCATTAACTCAGAATGAATGCTATGAATTATTTATTTCAATAATACAAGTAGCTATTTCGCGTTTTGAAAATGATAGGCAATATTTTTTCCGTGAGCTTGCGAAGTGGACAGAATTGAAGGAGAAATCTTTGCAGCCATCTTCTCAGGTCATTGATTCATTAAAGCACAAAGGCAATGAGGGCAGTGGGAGCAATGGGACAGATGTCAATAGCTCAACTCAGGAGCAGCATAATTCTGGCGGTGATTCTAAAAAAGAGTATTCTACTGAGGAATATGAAAACACAGTACTCTTTTTAGATAAATCTAAAGAGAGAGAAGTACGCACTAATCAGACATTGATGATATTTAGCTCTGCCGGTATAATGACAAATACTTTTTCGCATGAATTACAACGAATAGCAAACCATGCGGGTAATCGGATGCAACAGCTTGAGGTTTGTATTGAACGATTATTAGACAGAAAAGAATATGTTGGAGACCCTGATTTTAACCCTTTTTTCTATATTAGGGAAATTGAAAAAACAGATATATTAATTGAGTCGTGGATTAATGTTATTATGAATGGTGTGAATGATGATAGCTTTCAAAAAAAGGATTTTAATATTTACGAATTAACAGAAGACATAGTGGAACTGTGGAAGCCGCTGCTGCATAAGAAATTTATAGAGATCACTTTTTCCAGCGTTAATAAAAAAATCATTACACAGATGGCGGAAGTTGATCTGCATATTATTTTGAATAACTTTATATTGAACTCATCATGGTTTTTGGAATCTTCATCAAACAAGCGTTTAATTAATATAATTCTTACAGATGAGGACGATAGGATTAGATTTTTGTTGGAAAATAACGGCCCTCCGATAAGTGACAAATATCTCGATAATCTTGATCTGATTTTTGAAGCTGGTGAAACGACTAAGCCTGATGGAACGGGTGTTGGTCTTTGGATCGTGAGAGAAGTTGTATCGAGATTATGGGGAGAAATACATGCTATGGATAGGCAAGTAGGTTTTGGGATAGAATTATCGATACCAAAACAATAGGAGGGTAGATTATGTTTACTATTGGCTTAATTGATGAAGAAGATTTACAACTCAGAACGATAAGAGCAACTATAAAAGAGAATACTCCTACGGGAAAAGAGTCTCCAAATTTTAAAGTATATGAGCTTCTTGGAACTGCCGCTACTTTAACAAAGAGTATTGTAGATCAGATTATTAATGATATAATTATGGGAGCTATAGCTAGTCTTATTATTGATTATAAGATCATGATTGATACAGCAATGGTTGAAGGAACAGATATTTATAAAATAATCATTGAAACAGTTCCCCAGTTTCCGCTCATTATTCTCACTGATGTCCCAGATGCATGTTATAAAAAAGCTTTTATTGATGCGGACAAAATTTATAGAAAGAGCGAATTCTTTAAAGTCAAGACTGATTATTCAAGAGAAAAAGTTATAAACATTTTTCGAAATGCAGAACGTTATCTTGAACAACGTGAAAGCTTAACCCTAATAATTGACACACTCAAAGAAAAACTGCTTAGTGAAGGAGTTACGCCTGAGATTTTTGAGGAACTCTTATCGACTGAAAGTGAATTAAGCAGCTTTAGCCCTCAGGGCCTATCTGAGCTTGAAAAAGCATTTAAGGCAGAACAATTGCAGGAAGTTGTTAAGATTCTTGAACAGGCAAATAAACTGATCGAGGACTAAGCTTATGGAAAAAAAGAGATTTAAAAATCATGAGATTACTCGAAATATTCCAAAAAAGGATTACTGTAACCCTGGGCCGTACAAGCCTTACCTCGAGAAGGATTTCTGTAACAGGTGCGCTTATTGCAATTTATTGGACAAGTTAATTACAACACCTTTTGAGATTGACCATTTCATACCTGAGGAAGCCTTTAAAGGCAAGAATGATGATTTGTTTGCAGATTATGAAAATTTAATATATGCGTGCAAAAAATGCAATGGAGCTAAATCATCTCAATTTGAAGGTAATATATTTTCGTCAGAAAAAGCTAATGATTTATTCTACGATCCGGTGAAGATAGATTATAACTCTGTTTTTTATAGAAATGAAATTGGCATCATAAATTCTGATGACCCAAAAGGACGAGACATGATAAGTAGATTAAAGTTATATCGCCCTATCCACCCAATGGGATGGGTTTGCGATCAAACAAAGCAATTAATAGACAAGATCGAGAAAGAAAAAGAGAAAGAATCTAATACGAAACGAAAGGACTTTTTACAGCAAGCATTAGACGAGCTATACGCATTCTATTATAAGATATACGCTTCTTTTATTGCGTCATATAACGATAAGAAACTTACGGCCAAATCAGCCACCACTTATTGCAATAATGTCATAAAAATGACCAATGGCATAGAATCAGATATATAGACAAATTCATAGCATAAGCGTCACCTCAAATCCACCCAAAAACACAAAAATGTTCATATTTGGATTCCCTTGCTCCACCAAGGCATAGATATGATTCGGTGCTTTTTTGATTGATTTGATGACATGAACTTCTCATAAACGATAAAAATATATTCAACTAAAACTATTTTCATAGACGACATTGGACTAAATTTTAAAAGAGTATATGCTTATATTCCAAAATTTCATTTGCGTAGGTATAATAAAGTCAATTGGTCTGCGGCGAAGCCGGACTCAGCCGTTGACAGCATTGGCACAGTTTGAGCGGAAGGGGTGTTTTTTATGCCCATCAGTAAAACAGGCGGCCTGATCGCGGCTGCGAGCAAAAAAGCAACACGCCCTACCTTGAAGCTTGGCAGCATCACCGTTGTTCAGCAGATTGTGCTGACCTTTCAGCAGGCAGGCGTTTTCCCGATTGTGGTTGTGACGGGGGTCGAAGCGGACGAGGTAAAATACAGCCTTTCCGGGCGCGGCGTGGTATTCCTGTACAATGAAGAATATCAGGACCCTGAGCTGTTTGATTCAGTGCGAATCGGGCTGGATTTTTTAAAAAACATAAGCGAACGCATTGTTTTTGCGCCGGTTAACGTGCCTCTGTTTACACCCGGTACGCTTCGGGCTCTGCTTGCAACGCCGGGCGATATTGTGACCCCATCTTTCAATCATAAAGGCGGGCATCCGATCGTGCTGGCCAACAGCACCATATCCGATATTTTATCCTATCAGGGAAGCGAAGGCCTGCGAGGCGCTCTGGCGGAAATGGAGGGCAGAAGATGTCGGGTAGAAGTTGCGGACGAGGGAATTCTCCTGAATGTGCATCAGACGGACGCACTTAAAGAACATCTGAAAACAAACAAGGAGAAGTTCATCCATCCATATCTGCGCCTTAGCCTGGAGGCGGAGGAAGAGCTGATTAATGCGCGCGCCAAGCTTCTCCTTTTGCTGATCGGTGAAACGCATTCAGTCCGAACTGCCAGCGACATGATGGCGATGTCTGTGAGCAAAGCATGGAATATCCTTAATAAGCTGGAGGATACGCTGGGTTATGCGTTGATCACCCGGCGTAAAGGCGGCCGCACGGGAAGCGGCAGCGATTTAACGCCGGAAGGACTCGAATTTCTCAAGGCTTTTCAGCAGTACGAAGAAGAAGTGCAGGAATTCAGCGGCGGACTCTTTGACAGGATGCTGCGCGCAAATGGCCCATTCAGACCGGAAATGAAGTAACGACCGCCAGACTCAGACAAGCCCAGCCCGGAATCCATGAGATCCGGGTTTTTTTATTACCCCGGCATAGCCGGGCATGTTCCTCTGACAAAGTATTTGGCACTGTGATTTCCAGCTATTTATAATAAAATCAGCGTTAGTTTACGCCAAAAAGACGTGATTGACTTAAAGGAGGACTTTTCTTGATTGAACTGACGGTGAATGGCAAACGGGTGCGGGCGGACAAGGATAAAAAGCTGCTGGTTTTTCTGCGGGAGGATCTTCGCCTGACTGCGGCGAAGGACGGCTGCGGCGAGGGTGCCTGCGGTGCGTGCACCATATTGGTGGACGGCAAAAAGGTCAAAGCCTGTCATCAGATGCTTTCAAGGTTTCAGGGAAAGTCTGTGCTGACCGTGGAAGGTCTTTCGGACAGGGAAAAGAATGTCTATGTCTACTGCTTTGGCGAAGCGGGAGCCGTACAGTGCGGTTTTTGTATTCCCGGCATGGTGATTTGCGCCAAGGTGCTATTGGATCGAAACCCCTCACCGACTCGTGAGGGAGTCAAAGCGGCCATGCGCGGCCACATCTGCCGCTGTACCGGATACATCAAAATTGAAGACGCCATACTAATGGCGGCAGCGTTTTTCCGGAATGATCTGCCTGTTCCGGAGGCGGAGGATCAAACCGGCGTGAACCGCCGCTTTATTCGGCCCGATGTGAAAGAAAAGGTTCTGGGAATCGGCGAGTATGTGGACGACGTTGTACTGCCAAATATGCTTTATGCAAAAGCGCTTCGCTCTAAATATCCCCGCGCGCGCGTGAACAGAATTGATCTCGGTCGGGCGCAGCAGCACCCGGACTGTGTGAAAATTCTGACGGCGGGAGATGTACCGTACAATAAAACCGGCCATATCACACCGGACTGGGATGTGATGATTGCCGAAGGCGATATCACGCGTTATATCGGCGACGCCATCGCACTGGTGTGCACAAAGACGGAAGAGGCGCTGGAAGAGGTGCTCTCACTCATCGACGTCGATTATACCGAGCTTATTCCCGTGACCGCGCCGACGGACGCGCTGCGGGCCGATGCGCCGCTGATTCATGAAGGAGGCAATATCCTGCGCCGGGAGACTCTGAAGAGGGGGGATGCGGATGCGGCGATTCGGGCATCCAAATACGTCGTCACAAAAAAATACTACACGCCCTTCAACGATCACGCGTTTATGGAGCCGGAATGCGCCATTGCCATGCCTGAGGGCGAGGACGGAATATTGCTGTACAGCGGCGCGCAGAGCGTGTATGACGAAAAGCATGAAATTGCCGCGATGCTCAAAATTGCGGAGGAAAAGGTGCATTGCCAGAGCAAGCTGGTGGGCGGCGGTTTCGGCGGCAAAGAGGATATGAGCGTGCAGCACCACGCGGCGTTGATGGCGTGGTATGTGAAAGCACCGGTCAAGGTGAAATTCAGCCGTCAGGAAAGCCTGCTATACCACACCAAGCGTCATCCCATGCATATGGAGTTTACCACCGCCTGCGATGAGACAGGCACTCTCACGGCAATGAAGGCGGTGCTGATCGCCGATACGGGCGCTTACGCAAGCCTTGGCGGGCCTGTGCTCCAGCGTGCCTGCACGCATGCTGCCGGTCCTTATAATTATCAAAACATCGACATTCTGGGCATGAGCGTATATACCAACAACGTCGTTGCGGGCGCTTACCGCGGCTTTGGCGTAACGCAAAGCTGCTTTGCGACGGAAAACAACCTTAATCTGCTGGCGGAGATGGCCGGAATATCGCCTTGGGAGATCCGCTACAAAAACGCGATCAGGCCGGGACAGGAACTGCCGAATGGGCAGATCGCGGATGAGAATTGCGCTATGGCGGAATGCCTCGAGGCAATAAGGGATGTTTATGAGGCGCACCCATATGCCGGGCTTGCGTGCGGATTCAAGAACAGCGGCAAGGGAATTGGCATACGGGATACGGGGCGCTGCATCCTTTCCATCGAAAACGGCAGAGTGAAAATCCGCACGAGTGCTGCCTGCATGGGGCAGGGCATCGCAACGGTATGTACGCAGATGGTGTGCGAGGCGACCGGCCTTGATCCCAGCCTGATTGAGCACGAGCGGCCCGATACGGTCCGTACGCCGGACAGCGGAACGAGCACGGCCTCGCGTCAGACGGTTATGACCGGCGAAGCGACGCGCTGCGCAGCGGAAAAGCTCAATGCCGCACTTCAGGATGGAAAGACGCTGGAAAGCCTTGAGGGCAGCGAGTTTTATGGTGAGTACGTGCCCATTACCGATCCAATGGGAACGCCAAAGAAAAACCCTGTCAGCCATATCAGCTACAGTTATGCCGCGCAGGTGGTCGTGCTGGATGACAACGGCCGAGTCAGCAAGGTTGTCGCCGCATATGACGTGGGGACGCCCGTCAATATTCAAAGCGTTGAAGGACAGATTGAGGGCGGCGTTGTGATGGGCCTCGGGTTCGCATTGACGGAGGATTATCCAATTGAAAACGGTTATCCCAAGGTGAAGTTCGGCACGCTTGGCCTGATGCGGGCGACGGATGTGCCCGAGATAGAGGTCAGGTTGGTGCAAGCTCCGGGAGAAAAGCTGCCCTATGCTTATGGAGCCAAGGGCGTGGGCGAGCTTTGCCTGATCCCCACCTCCCCGGCCTGCTCGCATGCCTACTACCGGTACGACGGCAGGTTTCGTACGTCTCTGCCCTTGCAGGATACGTATTACAGAAAGGAAAAGTGATGAAGCTTAGCGGTCTGGTTCTGGCGGCGGGCCTTTCCAGCAGAATGGGGGCCTTTAAACCGCTGATGCGCATCGGCGACAAAACGCTTGTCCAGCACAGTGCGGAAAGTCTCTTTCGTGGCGGTGCGGAGGTTGTTACGGTCGTGTTGGGTTTCCGCGCCCGGGAGGTTCAGGAGCTTTTAAGCAGGGCTTTTGCGGAACGGGTACGATTTGCGATTAACCCCGCCTATGAAACGACGGATATGCTGGCGTCAATCAAAGCCGGCATTGCCGCGCTGGTGCCCTGCGACGCCTTTTTCCTGCTGCCGGGCGACATGCCGGCAGTGGCGGAAAGCACAATGGCCGCGTTGGTCTCGGCTCTGGCAGGCATTGACGCGTCGGTCGCCATGCCCACCATTGACGGCCGCAGAAAGCATCCGCCGTTGATCCGCGCTTCCTGCATCGGCGACATTCTCCCCTACGGCGGGGAGGGCGGGCTGCGCGGGATATGGCGCTGCTACGAGGGTCGCATCGCCGAGGTGGCTGTTCAGGACCGGGGGTGTCTGCTGGACGCCGACAAAATGGACGACTTTCAAACGCTTTCGCGCTATCTCATAAGCCGGCAGCGTTTGACTCAAGCCGGGGCTGTACCGGCTCTGGATATGATCGGATGAATAAAGGAGGGATGCCGGACATGAAGGAAATCAGCAAATCCGTCGTCAAAAAGGACCACGGAATCAAATCAAACGGCAGCGCCATGTATGTGGGCGATTTCGCGCACAAGGATATGCTGCACGGAAAGCTCGTGCGTTCTCCGTACGCCCGCGCAAAGATACTGGACATCAAAGCGCTGTCCTTGCCGCAGGGGTATTTCACGGTGGATTACCGGGATGTGCCGGGCATCAACGAGGTGCACATTGTCAAAGATGACACGCCCGTGTACGCCGAAAACACGGTGGAATACATCGGTGATCCGGTACTGATGGTCGTCGGGCCTGACGAGAGCGAAGTCGAGCGCATCGCCGGAGAGATCGAGGTTGTCTATGAGGAATTGCCCGCTGTGCTGAACGTGCGCGATGCGGACACCGTTTTCTTTGACTACAATTTCGGCAAAGGGGATATTGACAAAGCCTTCGCCGAAGCCGACAAGGTTTACGAGGAAGAGTTCGAAACCGGTTATCAGGAACAGGCCTATCTGGAGACGCAGGGCATGATCGCCGAGTACAGGGACGGAAAGGCCACCGTTCACGGAAGCCTTCAGTGCCCTTACTATGTGCATGGCGCGATTGCCAAAGCGCTGGGGTTCACGCCCGACCGCGTGCGCGTGATGCAGGATGTCACGGGCGGCGGCTTTGGCGGCAAGGAGGCGTACCCTTCGATACTCGCGTGTCAGGTGGCTGTTGCGGCCTATAAGGCCAACGGCAAGCCCGTTCGCGTGATATACGGCAGGCGCGAGGACATGGAGTTTACGTCGAAACGGCACCCGTCGCTGTGCCGCTACAAGGTTGCCGTCAAGGACGGGCGCGTCAGCGCCATGGATATCGACGTGCTCTTCAATGCGGGCGGTTTCACCACGCTTTCCGCCGTGGTACTGCAAAGAGGTCTTATTGCTTCGCCGGGTGTTTACAACATCGAGAATTTACGCGTGCATGGCAGTGCCGTCAAAACAAACACGGTGCCCACGGGCGCGTACCGCGGCTTTGGCGCGCCGCAGACGTTCTTTGCGGTGGAGATGATGATGGAGCACATCGCGAAGGATCTGGGCGAAGAACCGCTGGCCTTCAAGCAACGCCACGTGGTGAAGCAGGGCGACGCCACCTCAACGGGCGGTAAATATCATTTTCCTGTGCCGTTGCCCGCGATGGCCGCTGAAGTGGAGAAAATGAGCGGCTTTGAGGGCAAGCGCAGGCGGTACGCGGCAGAACAGCATGGGCGTTACCGCAGGGGTATCGGCATGAGCCTGTGGTTTCACGGCGCGGGGTTCACCGGCAGCGGCGAGCGGGATATCATTAAAGCCGTAACACGCCTGCACAAATATCCGGACGGGCGCGTGGAGGTGCTGGCCAGCCAGAGCGACATCGGGCAGGGCATCAAAACCACGCTGTGCAAAATCGTCGCCAACGAGCTGAACATACCGCTTGAACGGGTCTTTTACGAAAACCCGGATACGGATCGCGTTCCCGATTCCGGGCCGACGGTTGCCTCCAGAAGCCTGATGACTGTGGGCGAGCTGCTGCGGCGTGCCGCGATACGTCTGCGCAGCGAATGGAAGCAGGGCGAGGATCAGGTTGTGGAAGAACGGTTCAAGGAGCCGGATTTCGTCATCCCGTTTTATATAGAAAAATTTCAGGGCGATGCCTATCCCACATACGCTTGGGCCGTCTGCGCGGTGGAGGTGCGGGTGGATACGCTGACCGGGGTCAACGAGGTTGTGGGGGCATGGGCCAGCTTCGATGTTGGCACGCCGATCGATATGAACATTGTGGTGGGGCAGATGGAAGGCGGTTTGATGCAGGGGCTGGGCTATTCCAGCATGGAACAGATGGCCGCGGACTTAAAGGGCCGTATTCGGAACAACAGCTATTCGGATTATATCATTCCGACGTCTGTGGATATGCCGGTGATGCAGGTTCACATGCATGTGGAGGAGTATCCGGACGGCCCCTATGGTGCGAAAGGCGCGGGTGAATTGCCGCTTGTGGGTGTTCCCGGTGCCTATATGTCCGCCATGGAGCAGGCGCTTGGTATAGGAATCAACCACATACCGTTCAGCGCGGAAGACGCGCTGTTTCGTTCAAAGACAAAGGAGGTCGGTTGAAATGGAGCAGGGAATCGTATTTCAGTTGAATGGAGTCGAAACCGTTTATGAGGGCAGTGCGACCGACCGCCTGCTCGATGTCCTCCGCGAGGAATACAGGCTGACCGGCGTAAAGTGCGGCTGTAAGGAAGGCGAATGCGGCGCGTGCAGCGTTTTGCTAGATGGCAAGCTTGTCAACAGCTGCATGGTGGCCATGGGCAGAGTGAACGAGAGCAGTGTGGTAACTATTGAAGGTTACAGCAAAACGGAACGGTTCAAGGTGCTTGACGATGCGTATGCCTCCGTTTCTGCCGTACAGTGTGGGTTCTGCATCCCCGGCATGATTCTCGCCAGCGAAAGCGTACTGGCGAAAAATCCGGACCCGACAGAAGAGGAGATCCGCGCGGGCCTTTCCGGAAACCTTTGCCGGTGCACAGGCTATAACGCGATCGTCAAGGCGGTACAGATTGCCGCGAAGGAGGGCGCAGGATTATGGTAAACGGATATACGCCGGCTTCTTTGAAGGAAGCGTTGGAAATACGCGCCGCGCACGACGTGATACCCTACGCGGGCGGCACCGATCTGATGATCGAAGAGCACCGGACAGGCGCGTATCTGTTTCTGAACCGCGTGCCCGAGCTGAAGCGGATTGCGCTGGAGGACGGCATTTTACGCCTTGGCGCGGGCTGCACCTTTACCCAGCTGATCGAACATCCGCTGACTCCGGCGCTGCTTAAGGAGGCGCTGCGGCTCATCGCGGCGCCCGCCATACGCAACGAAGGGACGATCGGCGGCAATATCGCAAACGGCAGCGCCAAGGCGGACAGCGCGCTGGTCTTTTTTGTGGCGGACGCGCAGCTGAAGCTGGCGAGTCTGTCAGGCGAACGCATCCTGCCCATCAAGGAGTTTTATTTAGGCAGAAAGAAACTGGCGCTGCGCAATGACGAGCTCATCGCGGAGATTCTGCTGCCCACTCAGTGGCTTGAACACTATTATTACCAGAAGATTGGCGCAAGGAAGGCGCTGGCCATTTCACGCCTTGCGTTTGCGGGGCTGATGCATGTGGAAAACGGCGTAATCAAACACTGTGCAACCGCGTTTGGCGCGGTGAGCGATGTGATTATTCGCAGAGAGGATATCGATGTGATGCTTATCGGAAAAACACTTGAACAGGCAAAGGCCTTACGGGATGATTATATCAAGGCGTTCGATGAGGCCATTGTACCCACACGTGGAAGGGTATCGGCAGAATATCGCAAGACTGTGTGCCTGAACCTGCTGAATGATTTCCTTCAGCTGTTTGGGATATAGGGCAAAGTCATTAATAATTTTGTGACCGCGTTGCTGTTCCCTATGGAACTGATGTCTGTCGCTTGCAAATGATGCCGAAGAGACCGTTTGTAAACACAAAACGTGGGGGTTTGTACTCTGAATTAAATGCTACACCAAAGGCACTGAAGTGATTCGGTGTCTTTTTTTGGCTCTATACGTTCATACAAGGTTAATAAGCAAGAAAAATATATATCGAAATATGTAGTATTATGATATAATATTTCAAAATATTAACCAATGGAGTATATGTATGGATACATACTCTAAGTTCGATTTACATATACATTCTTTTGCCAGTTCTAGAACAAAAAGTGGTGACTCTGCTTATGTTGCAAATAGTAAAATTGAGAATATTGCTACATTAGTTGATGGGCTAATTAGAAACCAAGTAAATATCGTAGCTATAACTGATCATAACATCTTTGATAAAGAATTATATTTAGAGTTAAAAAAACAAGAAGAAGCATATAATTGTATTCATAAAGTGCTACCTGGAATTGAAATTGATTTAAGAATAGATGATAATAATGTTCATGTTATTTGTATTTTTGATGACTCAGATATTAATCATGCAGATAAGATACAAGCGGGATTTGTAAGTAAAGATTATTATAGTGTAGATGATTTGGGTGGCTTGTTAAGGAATGTTGAATTAGGTACAGTTTTAATTGCCCATCAAAAATGTGACTATTTGTCTATGAGTCCGCAGAGGACAAGTTTAAGTTGTGTTGGAACTGAAACTTTTTATAAATTCATTGGTTCAGAGTTTTTTGATGCGTTGGAAATACAAAATACAAAAGTTGAAGGTATATTGAAAAGTAGATTTACTGATGATGGTATTGAAGATATTAATTTGATAACAGGTAGTGATTGTCACGAATGGATCGCCTATCCAGAACACCATATGGGTGCAATTCCTGCTAATTTATTATATATGAAAGCCTTGCCGACATTTAGGGGACTTGTAATGTCTATAACAGATTATACAAGAATATATAACAATACTGAACCGCCAAAAGAAAACATCTTAAAAGAGTTGAAGTTATTAATAAATGAAGTGCCCAAAACGATACAGTTATCGGATAAAATAAATGTCATTATCGGGGACAATGCTGTAGGTAAATCGACTTTGATTAAATATCTAAGTGATGAAGTTGAAGTCGGTGCGATTGAGTTTCTGGCGACACATGGTGTGAGAATTGCTACTGAAAAATTGGATAGAACTAAGTTCTCTTTTAGCAGTCAAGGTAATATTAGAAGAATGTTTGAATCGAGTCAAGAAAAGCATCCCATCAAAGAAAGATTTAAAAACTACTTCAAACCTATTGGACTGCAAAAATATCAAGAAATAATTGTTAATATTTTAAGATACTACGAAAGGATATGGAATAGAAATGAAAGAATTAATAGTAACGCACAAAATATAGCCCAGAGTCTTTATATACCTTGTTTTTCTGATACAGATAAGCATTATTTGAGTGTAGAATCAAATATTAGTACCCTAGAGAATAAATATATTGATTTAGTTTCTGTTTTTAAAGATATATTTGATAAATTTAAAAACTTGAATGAGTATGTAGATATCATCGAACAAGATGATATTAAAGAATTAATAACGATCAGAGAGCAGCTTAAGCTAATTGGAAAAAAGTATGAGAAACGGCAATATGAAATTGAAACGTCTAATGCTATAATAAGTACTTTCTTATATGCTTCAAAATCATATAATGTAGAAATTGCAAGGCGTTCCAGTTCGGATGAATCGTCTTTAAATAGTTTTAAATCTGAATGTCAAAAAGTTATTGGTAGTATATGTTTAGATATTGAACATAGGTTTGTAGACATCAAGAATGTCTGGGATGATTTCAAAGATTTTAAAGTAGAAAACTCTGTAAACTCAACAGGTAAATATTGCTTTATATATAAACCTATAAGAGAATTAACAATTAATCGAGAGGTTATTTACGAATTTATATCAAACTATCTTGCAATTAAGAAACCGCTTGAAATGATAACGACATCAGAGATACTTGGTTCGATAAAAGGCAAGAGAATAAGTGAAAGGATAGCAAGCAACCTGAATCAATTTCTGGATATAATTAATGATGATTTTAACAATTATTATTTTGGAACTACCGTGGAAATAAAAAGAGGTAATGATCGTTTAAATGAGTCGAATTCCGCAGGAATTAATGCACTATATTATATAGATATCCTCAGCGATATATATTCAAGACCTATTTTTATAATAGATCAACCAGAAGATGATGTTTCGCAGTCCCGGATATCCACTGATTTGATACATAGCTTAAAGTGTATGGCAAAGAGATCTCAAGTTATTATAGTAACCCATAATCCCCAACTTGTTGTGAATCTAGATGCGGATAATGTTATTGTATTAAAAAAGAATGAAACAGAAATAAACTTTTATTCTGGTCCATTAGAATTTAAAGATAGCGAATATTCGATATTAGATATGGTTGCGAGTACATTAGATGGTGGGGCAGATGCGATAAAAAAGAGGTGGAAAAGATATGATAAAACAAGTGGTGTATAATATTGTATTAGTTGGAGATGCAATAAATATTATTAAAGATGAAAAAAATGTAATTACAATAACACTTGATAATAAGGTAATAGACATTAAACAACTATATGATAATATGGAGGTCGAATTAGACGATCAGTATTATTTCGCTAAGGGGCTAAAAAGATTTGAAAAACCCCAAAATGATGGCGAAAGAATTTTTAACAACACTTTCGATTTTCTAAGTTCATTATTAGTAAGTCTTAATACAAAACTTAACGAAATTAGAGAACGAAATTGCGCTGAAATTTTTAAATAGTAATATAAAATTGGGAATATAATTAGTTAATAACGCACAAAGAACATCAGCAAAATGTGCGATGTTCTTCAGAAATAATATATAAGCTTTCCCTATTTCCCTAAGAAGTTCAGCGCCTCATACACCAGAAACACCGGCCATACAATGGCCTTCAAAAACCCCAGCACACCCATCCAAAAAGTTGTCGAGACAGAAATGTAGTAAATCGCGGCGCCAATAAACCCCAGCCCATAAACCGCGCTGGATTCGACGTGGTTTCTCCTGCATTTCTTTTCATTATCCGACATCGAATTATACCCCCAATTTCATTGTCATTTCAAATCTATGATAACATATGCAAGCAGCACGATCAATATGCCGCAGTCTGCGCCCCTCAGAGCCATCGAAATCATCCGCCTCTATTGCAATATTTTATTGGATTTACAAAAATGCATTATTCGCATATAATAGTAGTAACATATATTTTGAGTGGATCTGATAGAAAAAGAAATCAAGCGGAATCTCACTGATATGAGTTTTCGCTTTTTTATTTTTTATCAGAAGAAAGGGTAGTGTCATGATCCAAAAGAGTGCGAAAAACAGAGGAAAGTATTTTGTTCGGGTGCTGCTAAACAGCGGAACAAGATTAAACCCCATGGGGGATGAGGAGCTGGCTATATTTTGCCAATGCGGCAGCAGTGAGGAGCCGTCAGTGATCGATGTGGATAAGCATGGTCTTCTTCGATGGGTGAATGACAATCCGACATGCAAAAGGAACCAGAGCAATGAGCAGTATAAGATTTCCAAGCATGAGGATGCGATGTCTGTTATTTTTCTGACGGATCGTGAAATTGAAGCCTGCCGCACTGCAAACAGAATTTTTATGTGCTAGCAGTCATGTGAAAATGCATGGGGCGGTATTTCTTGACATGGGGCCTTGATTGTGGTAACATAAGTTGTATTCTAAATGTACCGATTGAGTTCACATGTTTTGTAAACCATTGTTTCATTTAAATGGCTTACAAAACATGTGTTTTTATTTTGTACAGGATATAATTAATTTTAGGAGGTACCAATCATGTATAATGGTACAGTCAAATGGTTTAATGCAGAAAAAGGATTTGGATTTATTTCGCAGGATGGTGGCGGAGAGGACTTTTTCGTTCACTTCTCGGCAATCATGACTCAGGGCTATAAATCCCTGAATGAAGGGCAAAGAGTCACCTTTGATACGGAAGCAGATCCGAAGAACAGGAACAGGCTCAGAGCCGTCAATGTTTTTCTGGCATAGTTTGCAAAACTGAAATGGCCGGTCTGCTTGATGCAGACCGGCCATTTTTGCGTTATCCTATTTTCTGTTTTTTATAGCTGCGCCATAACCTTCTGCGCACAGCTGCTTTTGGTTCTTCATAAACAGCCAATACCCTGCCATGTAGATCGCAAAATAGATCGGCAGCGAGAAATAGTGCTCCCAACTGGCCTGCTCGTAAAACCCGAGCCAGACGAATATGGGTTCCACAACAAACGCGGCCACCGCGCCGAACACAGCCCCCTTGAGCCATGGATTTATTCTCGGAAAAAACTGATAGAACAGCATCGCCGTGACGGGCATGACGGACAGGTCCCACGGCATGTATTCGGGGAAATAAGGCAGCAGCGTGGTGTCGTAGTTCCATCCGCTCTGCGATACGCCCACCACGTTAAGAATCGTCGCGACCAGCATCGTAAAAAGCCCGGCGTAAAGCAGGCTGTGGGTACGTCTTCTGTCGCGCACGATGAGCCAGAGAATCCATGGCAGCACAGCCAGACCCAGATCGACCCACCAATGCCAGGTGAACACGATTTTCTGCGCCCATACGCGCTCAAGCTCATCATGCACCTTGACGTATTGATCGATAATGCGGTCCATATCTTCGAGCAGGCTTTGATCCACGCCCACACATATCCCCTCTTTTCCGGCGGCTTTAATAAAAGTTCAGGTATTTGATAATATGGGCTTTTTGTGATTCGGTTATACTTCACTCGGGGAACAACATTGATTTTCGTTTTTTTGCTGTAAATGAGGAGATAAAAAATCTTAAGCGACAAGAAAAGGGGGCCCAAGCGCCGGTATTATCAGGCTTCCAGCATGTTTGCCGTCAGCGCACGGTCCACGCTGAAATAATAGGCATCTTCGCCGATGAGCTCCGTCACGCCCGCAATATCAAGCCGATTGCGAACCTCCCGGCGCAACCCGCAGATGATCACGCAAACCTGCTCCGACACGCATTGTTTGACAACGTCGAGCATCACCTCCGCGCCGGTGGAGTCGATAGCCGATACGCCGCGCATCGAGAATATGATTTTCTCCGAGCTTTTGATATCCGCACGCACCTGCTCAAAAAGCTTTTCGGCATTGCCGAAAAACAACGGGCCCGTCATGTAGATCACGGTGGTGCCTGCGTGCTCCTGCTCCACATTTTGCGGGCAGTTGTGCAGCAGCTCGTTTTTCACTCTCGACGAAGCCACTTCGAGCCTTGAGGAGATCACCACGAAAACAAACGCGGAAACAATAAGGCCGATGATGATGGCAATCGTCAGGTCGAACGTCACCGTCGCGGCGAGCGTGATCAGGTATTTCAGTATCGCGCCCCGGTTACGCTTGGCAAACATGTGCCTAATGGCGGGCCATTCGTTCATGCGCCACGCCGTCACCATCAGCACGCCCGCGAGCGCCGCATACGGGATTCTTGCCATGATGCCGCCGAGTAAAAACATCGACGCGAGCAGCATGAGGGCGTGAACAATGCCGGTCAGCCGTGTTTGGCTGCCGGATTTAATCGCGACGCTTGTGCGCGCAATCGCCGCCGTCGCGGGTATGCCGCCGAAAAACGGGATGAGGATGTTGCCGATGCCCTGTGCGAAAAGCTCCTGGTCGGCGTCAAACGTGCCGTTTGGCTTCATTCTTAGGGCGCTGGTGCCGCAAAGCAGGCTTTCCACCATGCCGAGCGCCGCAATCGACACGGCGGGAGAAATGAAGGACGGCAGGTTGGACAGCTGCAGCGCCGCCATATCAAAACGGACGTCGGGCAGCAGTGTGGAGGGAATGGCACCGATAGTGCTGACAGGCAATTGAAACAGTGAGCTAATCAGTGTTGCGGCCACGATGCCCACAAGTGACGAGGGGACCAATGCGCCGAGCTTTTTGGGCCAGAGCAGCATAATGCCGACGACAATCGCGCCAACCAGCACCGGCTGCCACGCGACAGGGAAGCCGAGCCTCCCGTATGACAGCAGCTTTTGTATGACGGTTTCTCCCGTCGAAGCGGTTCCGAAGAAATGGTCGATCTGCCCGAGCGCGATGATCAACGCGATGCCCGACGTGAAACCCGTAATTACGGGGCGCGGTATCACCGAGACAAACTTGCCGAGCTTTAACAGGCTCGCGAGCAGCAAAATGACGCCTGCCATGATACTTACGACAAACACGCCCTGCAGTGTGTATTTGGATACGATGGGAATAAGCACCGCGGCCATTGCGCCGGTGGGGCCGGATATCTGATAGGACGCGCCGGACAACAGACTGATGACGATGCCGGCAATCACTGCGGTAATCAGGCCGGAAGCCGCATCGGCACCGCTGCTGACGCCGAAAGCCAGAGCCAGAGGCAAGGCCACTGCCGCCGCTGTAAGGCCCGCCATGATATCCTTCGAAAAGCGCTGGGAATTATATCCTTGAAATTCGGATTTTAAAATGTTTTTGTATCGACTAAACAAAACTATACGTCCTACTCTGAGTGCAAAATACGCGCCATTTTATAACACAATCTATCGTTTGTCAATAAAATTTCGACTTCATGTTATTTAACGATTATAAATACTCCGCACCGTAATACCATCTATGGCATTATTAATTTGATTATTGAAATTTGTGCTATTGTTGGTATTATTGCTTCAATATTCTTCAGTGCGTTCGCTTTTATAAAAACAAATAAAATAAACTGTTTGAAGCAAGGTATAGTCCATTTAAATATCTTAACGGTATTATCGGAAATGATTTTTCTGACATGACGGACGAGAGGTGAAAGCTCAGGCATAAATGAGAAAAGAAGATGTAAATACTATCGGCCTTGACAGGTGCTGCAGGTGCTTTTTTCAATTCTCGTTTGGATGGGATTCGGTTTTATCCATGCCTGAAAATGAAGACGAGAAATTGTTTTTATTTCCACGAAACCTGTTTGAATAAATCGAATTTTGTCTATAAAAGCAATGGAGGAAATTTAACATATGAAAGGCAGGCGCGTCGCTGTATGGAAGAAATCAGAATCGTCATTGTTGATGACTCGTCTTTTTCAATTGCGTTTCTAAGGGATATATTTGAGCGAAACGGACTGAAAGTGGTGGGCGAAGCTGGGACGCTCGAAGAGGTCAGAGAGGTTATAAAAGAACAAAGGCCAACGCTGGTGACGATGGATATGACATTGCCCGGTACAGACGGCCTTGAGTGCACACGCGCTGTCCACGATATCGACGAAAATATCAAAGTGATTGTGGTCAGCTCGATGATGGATGAAGAAATCGTCAAAGAAGCCAGAAAGAACAAGGTGTCTGCCTATATTCAAAAGCCGGTGGATGCCGATGAACTGATGACCACCATCAACAGGGTGATGGCATCGGAAGAGCTTTATCAGTTCCTTGAATCCGAGTATTTTGTTGTCTTTAAAGAAGCGCTGATGGACAGTCTTAACCGCATGACCAAAACCATCCCCGCATTTGAAAAAGAATTTGAATCGTCAAGCGAGTTTGAATCTCAGGGCATGACTGTCATCATCGGTATTATCGGCAAGTTCTCCGGAAGGATGCTGCTTGATCTGCCGACGGAGACGGCTCAAAGCCTCGTCTCTGCCGTTTTGAAGAGAGAGCCGAAAAACAGGGATGAAGTGACAGCCGTTCTCGGAGAATTTGCAAACATCATTTCCGGCAATGCATGCTCATTGCTGAACAGAAAGAAAAAAGAGCTTGGGCTGCGGGTGGCGCCGCCGGCTATGCTGCATGGAGACAGCGTTTTGATATCCGCTCCCAATTTCACTACAACCAATGTCATCGCTCAGACGGACTTTGGTACAATCATGCTCAATGTCGGATTTCAAAGGGGTGAGGAAAAGTGGATGTAAAATACGTCAATCCATTCTTGGAATCGTTCATGTCTGTAATGCCCCAGCTTGGCTACAGCGATATTCAGAAAGGAAACATCAGCGTTAAGGGTCAGGAGCTTGATAATTCAGGCGTCAACATCATCATCGGTATTGTGGGCAAGATGAGGGGCAATGTTGTTTACAGCATCAATGCCGAGAGCGCTAAAAAAATCGCGTCAACAATGATGATGGGAATGCCGGTTGAGGAACTTGATGAAATGTCGAAAAGCGCACTGTCGGAGCTTGCGAATATGCTGACGGCGAGCGCGGCGACGAACTTTTATAATCTGGGTCTGCCGATTGACATTTCAACGCCGACGCTGCTACAGGGGGAGAGCATGTCAATCAAGATGAGTTCCAACCAGGTGCTGTGCGTTGAATTGATGGCGGACGACAATTTGATCGAAGTCAATATCGCGTTTGAAAAATAAACGCAGTGAAAAGAAAATAGGCAAAAAAGCTCTGGCTAAACCAGAGCTTTTTTGTCGAAAGAATACCCGGGTATACCGGGGTTCCGAAAGGCCTTGGCTACGAGAAAATACTTCGAGGAGAAGGGAAATGCGCAGCACCGGATCAGGTGTCCAATAGAAGCTGCCAACATCTCATCGGTCGTCTGCTGGCGACAGTTTCCCCTCAATTAAACGCTGATTAATTCAAAAACCGCTGTCTTGACGGCTGCCTCCGCGCGCCGCTGTATCGCTGAAATCCGCTCATCAATCCGTCATTACTCAGCTGATCATTGTTTACTTAAAGGGCTTAACCGCATATGAAGAATCCCCGGACGTGCCGGGGACCAGTATGATCGGTTATGAAGCCGGTCTTAAAGGGTTTTATATCTGAATCCCAAATACGTTTTTCACGAGAAGGCCGATGCCGAACGAAATGGCCGATACGCCGAGGCTGATCAGCACCATCTCAAAGAAACGGCGTTTGAACCGTGTGCTCTTGGCAACCGACGTGTAAAAGTTGAAGGCGAGGATAACAAGCACGGCGGCGGCAAGGCACACGCCAAGGCTCACAAACGGATTCGCGATGAGCAAATACGGCAGTATCAGCACGATGACGGTGAACACATAAGCGGTACCCGTATACAAGGCGGATTTACCGGCTTCCTTTCGGTCTCCCGTTTCATTGACGGTGGAAAGGTATTCGCTTGCCGCCATGGAAAACGAGGCGCTGATGCCCATAATAAGGCCGGTGACGGCGATAAGCTGCGTGTTCTGAAACGCGAACGTAAAGCCCGCGAGCGCACCGGTGAGCTCGACAAGCGCGTCGTTAAGGCCGAGCACGATAGACCCGAGATAGTTGAGCTTTTCCTCGTTGATCATCGCGATCAGCGCCTGCTCATGCATCTCTTCGTCTTTCACAAACTCTGCCACCTCCGGGTAATCACCGCTCATCAGCGCGTAGGCTTGCGATGCGTCCGTTTCATTCATCTCGAGCAGCTTGATGCCGAACGTCAGCCCGAGCAGCTTGGAAATCAGAAAGAAAAAGAATGCGAAAGTGCGCCGCGGCTTCACATCGGTTTTGGTGATGCTCTTAAGCCTGTTGTAATGCTCAAGCTCGTTATCGCTGATGGCCTTGAGCGTCTTCTTGTTATCCCGGTCTTTAATGGTTTCGCTGAGCTTTTTGTATATGATATATGATGTGATTTCTTTTTTCTGCTCAATCAACAGGGCATTATTCATCATCGTTACCTCGCAGCCTTTTGACTTAAGTCAAGTCTATCATGTATTTGATAAAAAACAATCAGAAAAAATCCAAAAAGGATGAAATGAATATGGACCAAAGTTTGGGAAGTCATGGTATAATGGTAAAAATTCAAGAACGACAAAAATATATTATTTCGCCAAAGGGGGCGTCACAATGGACGATAATCTGCGTCAGATTTCCAGCCGGATCAGGGAACTTCGGGAGATCCTCGATATCAGCACTGCGGATATGGCTGCCGGTATTGCTGTGTCCGAAAAGACCTATGTTGATTACGAAAGCGGCAAGCTCGATATCCCAATCAGCGTGCTGTATAAAATTGCGGGGGAGCTCAAGACGGACCCGACAGTGCTGCTCACCGGGGAAGCGCCGCGCATGGATACGCACAGCATTGTGCGGGCGGGTCATGGCGTTGATATTGAGCGGTATCCGGGTTATCGGTATTCGAGCCTTGCTTATAACTTCATCGGGCGCGATATGGAGCCGCTGCTCGTGTCGCTCGAGCCGGGGGATAAACCGCCGGCCATGGTGGTGCACGGTGGCCAGGAGTTTAACTATGTGCTCGAAGGCAAAATACGCATCACGCTCGGTAAGCATGCTTACGAACTCGGCGCAGGGGACTGCATTTATTTTGACCCGCAGCTGCCGCATTCTCAGGCGGCCGTGGGCGGAGCCGCAAAATTTATTACAATCATTAATGAAAAATAGTTGGGGTTAAAAATATGAGCGAGATTATGAGCCGGTATTGCCCGCGCATCACATTCGATTCCTATGAGGATTTCAAACAGAATTATATCTGTAACGAGCCCGAGAGCTTTCACTTTGCTTACGATGTCGTGGATGAATGGGCAAAGATTGATTCTGAAAAGCCCGCGCTGGTATGGACAAACGATGCCGCCGAGATGAAACGCTTTACGTTTGCCGATATCAAGGCATTGAGCGACCGCGCCGCGAACGTGATTGCCTCGTTCGGCATCAAAAAGGGCGATGTGGTTATGCTGATACTAAAGCAGCGCCCCGAGGCATGGGTGTGCATCACGGCGCTGATGAAGCTCGGTGCCATCTGCATTCCCGCGAGCTATCAATTAACGCCCAAAGACATCGTTTACCGTTGCAACATCGCCAAGGTGAAGATGCTGATCAGTGTGGATGAAGACGAAGTGGTGCGCCATATCCGCGAAGCAAGGCCGGAGTGCGAAACGCTGGAGACGCTGCTCAGCGTGGGGGACAAGCTGCCAGACGGCTTTTTGAGCTTTGAAGGCGAGATGCGCAAGGCGGACGCCGTGTTCGTGCGCCCTTCGGGCAGAGAAGCCGTGAAAAACACGGACCCGATGCTGATTTATTTTTCGTCGGGCACCACAGGCATGCCCAAAATGGTCTGGCACGACTTTGCATTTCCGCTCGGGCACATCGTGACGGCGAAATACTGGCAGTGTGTGCAGGACAACCGCATCCACATGACGCAGACGGACTCGGGCTGGGCGAAATTCGCATGGGGCAAGATATACGGCCAGTGGATTTGCGGTGCAGCCATCGGCGCTTACGACACCGAAAAGTTTGTGCCACACAAGCTGCTCGAGGCGCTCACGCGCATCAAGCCGACAACGTTTTGCGCGCCAGCGACCATATACCGGTATCTGATTAAGGAAGACCTCTCGGGTTACGACCTGAGCTTCATTGAGCATGCGAGCCTTGCCGGAGAACCGCTGAACCCCGAGGTTTTCAGAAAAATAGAGGAGCTGACCGGCATCACAGTGCACGAAGGGTTCGGACAGTCGGAATCGTCCGTGCTGCTCGCGAACTTCCCGTGGGTTGATATCAAGCCCGGCTCCATGGGCAAGCCGTCGCCGCTTTACAACATCGATCTGATCGATGCGGACGGCAGTTCGTGCGAGGACGGCGTGGCGGGCTCCATTGTCGTGAAGGACACCGACAAGAAACACCCCTTAGGGCTGTTTCACGGCTACTGGGAAGACCCGCAGACCACACTCAAAAGCTGGCGCGACGGTATTTACAACACGGGCGATATGGCGTGGCGCGACGCGGACGGCTACTTCTGGTTCGTGGGGCGCAACGACGATGTGATTAAATGCTCAGGCTACCGTATCGGGCCGTTTGAGGTGGAAAGCGTGCTGATCGAGCATCCGTCCGTGCTGGAGTGCGCGGTGACAGCCGCGCCCGACGCTGTGCGCGGGCAGGTTGTGAAGGCGACCATTGTGCTGGCAAAAGGGTATGAGCCGAGCGACGCGCTGATCAAAGAATTGCAGAACCATGTGAAGAAGGCGACTGCGCCGTATAAATACCCGCGCATTGTCGAGTTTGTGGCGTCGCTGCCCAAAACCACGAGCGACAAGATACAGCGCAACGTGATTCGCCAGCGGGACAGCGAGAAACAGCAATAAATCAAAAGCGCGGGAAATCAAAACAATCCCTGCGCTTTTTTCAATTCAGTCAGATCAGATCGAGTCATGGTAGCTGCTCTTCTCTGACATATATCGCCATGGTTGTTCCGACATCATGAATCAAAATAGTCGACGGCATACTGAGGAGCTTCAGTGTGATAAAAACATCGCCTGCCGCTCCGGCGATGTTGCAGATCTGTAAGGTGTACACGACCCAAAACCATGAAGCCGATACCATCAGGTTAGCAGCAAGCAGCACAACTCCCCATATCACAACAGGAGCCAATGCGATAACCAGATAGGCTTTCTTATGAAAATAACCGTCGCTCGCGGCGTAGGCGACGAGCCCCGTAAAGCCAAACCTGACCTTGGCATCGCTGAACAGCTTCATGAACAGGCCATGCACCAGTTCGTGCAGCACCAAATAGACGATCAGCCCCACGATGAGAACTGTGCACTTCATAATCAGTGAATCCATTTCTGCTGTTTCAAAAAGAGTATCGAGAGGGATATACAGGGAGGCGATTATCACCATAATAACCGCAATCAGCAGTGCCAGCACGTTGAGCAGCAGCGCCAGCTTTTTGTTCTTGACATCAAGAGTATAGATGACGCGGTAGTTTTCGGGACAGTCGGCGATAATGGCGTTGTTCATAAATGTTCCTTCGACAATTTTTCTTTTTACGATACCATAATTTAATCGTATAGACAATCTCAGATAATAGAAGCGGTTTTCGCGCGGGACAGATTAAAAATGTCATGCCGCTGTGGTATAATGAATACAAATACTTATCGAGATGGAGAGTCTTTTGAAATATCAACAAGTTATCCCTGCTCTGGTTATATGTGCGTTGCTGATATCCGGTTGTTCAGCGGCTGAGCCCCCCGCATCGTTAAGCGATGTGATTAGGCCTACCCAAACAGCCATCCCGCAGCCCACGCCATCACCGATATTGACGCCGATTCCGACGACGCCGCCCGATGTAACAGAGACGCCATCAGACACACCGGAACCGACTCAGACACCAAAGCCTTCGCCGACGGCGGCGCCCGCCGAAACGAAGACCGACGACACGGTGACCATTGCCGACGGGTTTACTTATATGAAGCTGAACGATGAAATCAAGCAGCGCATCACGGGCATGAGTTATCCGGCCGACGACGATGATATCGCCATCAGCTATGATGACTTGCGGTACATCAAAATCAAGCACTACGATTTTGACGGCAACGTGAAAGACGGTGAGCTGATTGTCAACAAAAAGCTCGCCAAGGACGTCACGAAGATTTTCTATGAGCTGTATCAGGCGCAGTATCCGCTCGAATCGGTGCGACTCGTGGACGATTACGGCGAACCGGGGGATGATAACCTCTCAATGGCGGCGAACAACACCTCGGCGTTTAACTATCGCAAGGTGACGGGCTCAAAGACGCTGTCGCGCCACAGCTACGGCGCCGCGATCGACATCAACCCGAGGCTGAACCCGTATATCGACGGGGACCGCATCGCGCCCGAAAACGGCGCGGAATACGCAGACCGCAGCAAAGATTTTCCGGGGAAGATCGATCACGACGACGCGTGCTACAAGATATTCATTGCGCACGGCTGGACGTGGGGCGGAGATTGGGACGGCGATAAGGACTATCAGCATTTCTCGAAGGATATCGGGTTTAAAGGATAAGCATCAAAAGCGCTGTAGACAGTCGTTTTGTATGACAGTGCTTTTTATTTGAGGAGGTCGGATGTCAAGTAAAGTAAAGTGCCCTTGCTGTGGCTACTGCACAATTGAAAGCGATGATGAAGTTATTGTGGATATTTGCGATATTTGTTTGTGGCAATATGACGAGGTAGCACATGAAAAGCCATCTGAAGCAATAGGGGCTAATAAAATATCTTTGAATGATGCAAAGAGAACTTCTTAAGGTTTGGCATATCAAAGACTGAGCATATCGGCAAAGGAATGAATCGAAAACCAGACATTTCGGATATATGTAAATAGAAGCTTTTACTGCAAATAAATTAATCAAAAATATAAGAAGTTAGCCGCAATGTTTATACGGCTGACTTCTTTGTCCTCTATCGAAAATTCAATTTTGTCGACTAAATGCTTCTGTACTTCCTCAGTGCACGGATGTTGAGCGCGAGGAACAGCGCGATAAACCCGAGCATCACGAGCAGATCCGGGTAGATATCACCAATACCCTGACCGCGCAGCATCACACTGCGCAGCGCATCCGCGCCGTAAGAAAGCGGGAATATCTTCGCGAGATACTGCAGCACCTCCGGCGTTTCACGCAGGTTGAACAGGCCGCAGAACAACACCTGCGGAATGATCACAATCGGGATAAACTGAAACAGCTGAAACTCATTGCGCGCGAAGGCGGAGAACAGCGTGCCCATTGAGAGCGACGTCGCCGCAATCGTTAAGTTAATCAGCAGCACGAGAAAGAAATCCGTGTTTGTGTGAATACCTAGCACATACGTGAGAAACACCTGTATGATGACCGTCTGCAGCGCGGCAAACGCGCCGAACCCGAAGAAGTACCCGAGCACGAGCTGGCTTCGGTGTATCGATGTTGCCATCACGCGCTCGAGCGTGCCGCTGATGCGTTCGCGCAGAAACGCGATGCCGGCGAGCAGGAATATCAGAAAGAAAATGATAAAGCCCATCATGCTCGGCGCGAGATAATCGAATTGCTCGTAGTCGTCGCTGCCGTAATAGAACGTGATATCGGGCGATTCCTCGAATTCACTGATCATGCTTTTGGCTTGCGGCGGCAGCGAAGCGAGGTTGTTCTGCATCGCGTACACCGAGAATGCCCTCTGTACAAGCGAGGAAATAGACGGGTCCGACCCCTCGGCGACATACTCATCACCGCTGATATAGCCGTCGCTTTTGCCCGAGAGCATGCGGTCAACCGCCTCGTCTTCGGTGTCCACGAGTGTAACGGCGGCGTAATCGCTGATGGCTTCTGTCCCCGAATCGTCTGTGCCGACGATGTCGATATTGACGGTGGAGACGCCGGAACCGAGCAGATAATAGAGCAGCGTCAGTATCAGCACAGGCGCCACGATCATGATAGCGAGCGTGCGCTTATCTCCGTTGATCTGACGGATCAGCCGTCCCGCGACGATGAAGCTCTTCATGATTTTTCGCCTCCTTTCGATTCTGCGGCGGTGGCTTGTATAAACGCCGACTCAATGGTTCCCCGCCGCGTCAGCGCTTTGATCATCTGCGGAGAGCCGTTTTGTATCACTTTGCCTTCTCTGAGCAGTATCAGCCGGTCGCATTTATCCGCTTCGTCCATCACGTGGGTGGTGACGATGATGACTTTGCCAAGGCTCTTAAGCCGCTGAAACTCGGCCCAGAACAGCTCGCGCAGCACCGGGTCTATCCCGACGGTGGGCTCATCGAGCACAATTACGTCCGGGTTGCCGATCAGCGCGGCGGAGAGCGAGAGCCGCCGCTTCATACCGCCCGAATAGTGGGCTGCCTTTTTGTTCTTGTCCTTCGAAAGATCGACAAGGTCGAGCAGCGCGTGCGCCTGAGCGCGCGCCTCCGCTTTCGATAATCCCTTGAGCTGCCCGAAAAATACGATGTTCTGCAGGCCCGAGAGGTCTTCGTACAGCGCATCCTGCTGGGCCATGTAGCCTATGCTGTCCATGAGCTTCAAGTTTGGTATTCTCGTTCCTTTGATTTCGATATGGCCCTGGTTCAGGCCGATAGCGCCGATCAGGCATTTGACAAGCGTGGTTTTTCCCGACCCGGACGGGCCGAGCACGCCGAGGATTTCACCCGGATCGACGTTTAAATCGATGCCTCTCAAAACAGTTTCGCTGTCGAATCGTTTTGTGATGCCGCTGGCTTCAATCATGTGCATGATTTCGCCATCCTTTCATTGTGAAATATAAAAATGTATCTACATCTTTTTTCGCGTTATCCATGCCGTCGGTAAACAAGCTGTATGAAACGATGAACCCGAACAGCTGGTTAAACATGATATCGGCACTCATTTGCGCTGCTATTTCACCGCGCTGTTTGGCGGCTTCGAGTACCTGTCCGATATATCCTTTGACTGCGGGAATAATGCTGTCGTTGAGCTGCTTAAGCAGCTTCGGACGGTGGACGACCTCGGGCAGTACCGATTTAAAAAACAGCTTGTTCTTATGGACGATGGAAAGCCGGTCTACCAGAATGGCCGACAGTATGTCTTCAATGGAAGAATCCTTTTTGTCTTCAAGTATGTCGCGAATCGGCTTTTCGAGCTTGGGCTGTATCACCTTGATCATCAAAGGGACCATCTTTTCAAGTATGGCGCCCTTGCTGGGGAAATACCGGAATATCGTTCCTTCGGCAATGCCGGCTTTATCCGCAATTTCCTTTGTCTTGGTGCTCTCGAAGCCCTTTTCAGAAAATATCTGTATCGCCGCATTGATGATTCGAACCTCTTTGTCCGGGCAGTTTTCCATATAATCGCTTATGTTCTGCTGAAACTCGTAGTCGTTTTTTTGGTTCATGATTGCCTCCGAAATGAGTGAGTACTCAATCATAATTATAGTCGGCTACCGGGCTTTGTCAACATGGGAATTTTAATATGGCCATATAATTGTGAAAAAGTGTTTTATTTGACCCGAAGACGTCAATAAATGAAACAGAGCTTTTTTATATATCAATCTATAAGGAGACAGTCATGCGATTTGAACTGCTTCACCCTGCCGACCAGCTTGTGATGATGATGAACCGTATTTATTACCGGGGCATGACCACCACGTCGGGCGGCAATCTTTCCATTAAGGATGAAAACGGCGATCTATGGATCACGCCAAGCGGCATCGACAAAGGGACGCTTACGCACGATGACATCATGCAGGTAAAACCCGACGGAACGATCATCGGCCGTCACCGTCCGTCGGTCGAATATCCGTTTCATCAGTCTGTCTACCGCTGCCGCAGCGATATCAAGGCGGTGCTGCATGCGCATTCACCCGGCCTCGTCTCTTACAGCATTGTGCGCCAAATACCGCCTGTGAACCTGATTCCGAATATCAAGCTGATTTGCGGCAATATGGCTATCGCGCCGTATGCGGTGCCGGGCAGTGAGCTGCTGGGAGACCATATATCCGCCGAATTCAGCAAAGGCGCGGATGTGGTGATGCTTGAAAACCATGGCGTGGTGATTGGAGCGCAGGATATTTTCAAGGCCTTTATGGCGTTTGAAACGCTTGAAACGTGCGCTTGGCTTAGTATCCATGGACGGCGGCTCGGAGAGCTCAAGCCGCTGAGAGCGGATCTGCTTGATGTATCGATGAAGAAGAACGTCGAGATGGATGAGTTTGAGCCGGGTGTGCACACAAGCGAGGAAAACGCGCTGCGCCGCGATTTGATTAAACTGATTCACCGTTCCTATGAAAATGGGCTGTTTACCAGCACGCAGGGCACGTATTCCGCGCGCCTTCGTGATGGCTCGTTTCTTATCACGCCGTACGGCATGGACAGAAAATATCTGGAGGCCGAAGACCTTGTGCTGATCAGAGAAGGCAGGAAGGAAAAGGGCAAGCTGCCAAGCCGTTCGGTGCAGCTGCATCAGGAGATATATGACCGTCACAGTGAAATCAGCTCCGTGCTTGTGGCGCATCCGCCTCACATCATGGCGTTTGCCGTGACGGAGACGGCGTTTGATTCGCGCACGATTCCGGAGAGCTATCTGCTGCTGCGGGAGACGATGAAGGTGCCTTTCGGTACGAGTTACCGCGAACCAAGAAAGACTGCAGGACTGTTTTCTGCGCAGACGCCGGTTCTCATTTTCGAGAACGACTGCGTGATCGTGACGGGCAACACGCTGCTGAACGCATTTGACAGGCTCGAGGTGGCTGAGTTTACCGCGAAATCCATCATTGCGTCGCGCAGCCTCGGTGATATCGTGCATATCGGCGGGGGCGAAGTCGAAGACATCAAAAAAGCGTTTCACTTGGATTGATCGAAAGGCGGCTCAGCGGCTGCCTTTTTTAATGCGCTTTAACGTAATCATTCACCGGCCTGGCTGGTGTGAATAAAAACGCTTTCGCTTACAGTATTAAACGGAGCGAATGACAGAATTAAATACTGTCAAAAGCAGTGCGCCCGAAAGGATTACTGCTTTAGCAGGCGTAGCGCAAGTCATGCAATTGGAGGACTTTTTCGTCTTGAGACGTAGCAAGCAATATGCCTTTTTAGGGTTGATGCGTACCACCAGTTTAATTGGTGGTTTTGATTACCGTTCTCGAAAACATATTGATAACAGAATGCTGCGGATTTGATAACTTTTTTGTGATACAATCAAATTTGGAAATATATTGATGAGGAGCCCGCATGGCAAGAATTTTGGTCATCGAGGATAACAAAGCCATATCAAATTTGATCTGCATGAACCTGTCGGTGGTGGGATATGAGGCATATCCTTTGCTGGACGGGCTCGAAGCGGCGGCTGCGATTCAAAGCAAGGAGCGGTTTGATTTGGCTATTGTGGACGTGATGCTGCCCGGCTGTGACGGTTTCGAGCTGCTGCCGCTTTTAAGCGAGCGCGGCATACCCGCGATATTTCTGACCGCCCAAAACGATATCGAATCGAAGGTGCGCGGGCTCAAAAACGGTGCGGAGGACTATATCGTCAAGCCGTTTGAAATACTCGAGCTGCTCGTCCGCATCGAAAAGGTGCTCGAGCGCCGCGGATGTTTGACCACCGTGATTTCGGTTGACAATATCGTAATCCACATCGACGAGCGTATCGTTACGCTGAATGGCCAGCCGGTGTATTTAAAACCGCAGGAATTTGATTTGCTTGTGGCGCTCGCCAAGAATAAGAATATCGCGATGTCGCGCGAAAAGCTGCTTGCGCAGGCGTGGGGATTCAATTTTATGGGCGAAACGCGTACGGTGGATGTGCATGTGACCCAACTGCGCAAAAAAACGGGACTTGCCATCACCACCGTTCCGAAGATCGGTTACCGGCTGGAGTCGGAATCATGAAGCTGTCAAAAAAGCTGCCGCTTTGCTCCGCAACGCTGACGGCGCTGGCTGTCATTCTTTGCTCCGTCATATTGCTCGTTACAACCGCCAACAATTCCATAGATGACGCCATGAAGAGCGGCGTCGCCGAGCTCAAAATGCTCAATAACGCGTTTAATGCGGAGATGGAAACGGTGGCGGATGGTCATTTATCCGAAATAGCGGCACGTGCTTTGGTTTTGTTCACATTCCGAAAATACACGGACACTTCAGTGGGCGGCTCGGATTATGTGCTGACGGATACAGTACAAGCCATTTACAACGAAAGCCCGATAGACCCAAAGCCATTGCTGCCCGAGCTGAAAACAGGCAGCGCTGAAGTGATGCACAGAGAAAACGGTGAATCTGACGCGAGGCTTTGGCCGGGGGTGCTTGCGGAGCTGGACGGACGCATGTTTGTCGTGGCCGGTCACTGGAGCGGCAGCTTCGGCAATACAATGAATTTTGATCACGAGATTTTTCTTGTGCGGGATATCACGGACGTATACAAAGGCATCGTGGCTATGGCTTGGCGCTTTGCCGGCATCGCGCTGGTGACGGTTGTTTTAAGCGTGCTGCTGATGATACTGCTTGTGCGGCGCATGCTGAATCCGCTCGGCTCTCTGCGCAAAAATGCTGCCGCGCTTGCAAACGGGCAATACGACAGCCGGATCAGTATCAGGGGCAAGGATGAAATCGCCGCGCTCGCGCAAAGCTTCAACACGATGGCGGATGCGATTGTGATACACATTGACGCCTTAAAGGACACGGCGGAGCAGCGCATGCTGCTGCTCGGTGCGCTCACGCACGAATTGAAAACGCCGATGACGGCAATCATCGGCTATTCGGAAGCGCTGATGCGCGTGCGCCTCAGCAAAGCTCAGCAGGAGGAATCCATCCGGTATATTCACAGCGAGTGCCGGCGTATTGAGCGGCTTGCGCAGAAAATGATGCAGCTCATCACGCTGCACGGCGGACAGCCCGCCGATTTGATACGGCAGAGCGCCCGCAAGCTGTTTGAGGCTGTGGAGAAGACGCTGCGCGCCATCGCGGATGAGAACGGCATCACGCTCACATTCTCAGCGGAGACGCCATCCGAATTTGCGATGGATATAGATATGATGGCGAGTGTGCTGATTAACCTGTTTGACAACGCGCGCAAGGCTGGCGCAAAGCACATTGTCATTTCGGCAGGCAGCGGCAGCCTCTGCGTCAGCGACGATGGGGCGGGTATCAAACCGGAAGATATCAGCAAGGTCACGCAGCTGTTTTACATGGCCGACAAATCGCACAGCCGGTCGGAAGGCGGCGGCGGGCTCGGGCTGGCGCTCTGTGAGATGATAGCCGCGGCGCACCATGCGGCGCTGCGTATCGAGAGTGAGCGAGGCAAAGGCACAACTGTTACCATAATGTTTAATAATTTACATATTGATAACAGCCCGAAGAATACTTGAAAATGGCGGCGGCGGTATGATGCAGAAAAACATGAGAGGGGAACGGATGATGAAACGGCTCCTGACTGTTGTCATAAGTCTGATACTCGTATTATCGATTGCCGCCTGCGAGCCTACGCCGCAAAAAGCCGTGGTGGCTCAAAAAAACCAGGAAACGATGCTGGGACAGGCCGAAAAAGAAACTGCTGACGCTGCGGAGAGTGAAAAGCCGACAGCCTCTGCCGGCAGCCTGTCTGCCCAATATGGCATACCCGGGACATATGCTTACGAGACGCAGGGCGCGGACGGCAGGCTGACGATCCATGTGGACGCGCAGGTCGTCGTACCGGATGTAAGCGCAATGTCGATTTACCGCGTCAGGAAGGCGGCATTTTCACAGCAGACGGTGGATGCTTTCTTCGACGCGCTGTGCGGCGACGCGCAGATGGTTATCAATTCGGGGCAGCGCACGAAAGAACAGCTTGAAGACCAGATTATCAATGTAAAAAAACGTATGGCCGATGTCAAAGATAATCCGGACGAGCTGAAGATCGCCAAGGACGCGCTTGCAAGCCTCGAAAGGCTGCTTGAAACGGCCCCGGAGACTGTTGAGGAGCAGCGCGCGGATGGGACATTGCAGCAGATGTCTGAAACGATTCCGAAACTCGATCTGGCTGTGGAGGGCGGAGGCAGCGAGCCGGTAAAATCCGAGCCGCCGGAGACGGTTTATTACACCGGGCTTGACGCCTATGAGCCGGATGAAAACGGCACGGACGGAAGGGGGAGAACATTCAACGTACAGAACAGAGAGAGTTCGTCCGTCATATTCTATACGGATTTCCGCAATTCGGCCGGCGGCATCAATTTTGGGTCATCTCCGTCGCTGCCTATACTTAAAGACGCCGATGTGGACGAAGATATGACTACCACAGTGGGAATGAAACCGAGCGACGCCGGGAAGATGGTGCAGGAGCTGCTCGACAAGACAAACTCAGGTATGGTTGTGGACAGCGTCTATCTTCAGGACGACGAACAAAAAGGCAACTACGACGGCATTGTGCGCGACGCCGAACGGTATGCATATAAGATCTATTGCGTACGCGCAGTTGACGGCATCCCGTGCTCGAACGTGATAGGCGGAAGCAAGCCGGTAACCGGCGATATGACGGCACCTTTCTGGTTGTATGAGGAATTGGTCTTTCTGGTCAACAGCGAGGGGATAGTGAGCATGGAATGGCTCGAACCCATCAAGGTGACTGAAACAGTCAACGAGGATGCGCAATTGAAGCCGTTTTCGCAGATCAAAGAGATATTTGAAACCATGATGCGCATTCAATACGAACCGCAGGCCGAGTACGTCGAACTGAATTTTGAGATCAACCGCGTCACGCTGTCGCTGCACAGAATTGTGGAGCAGAATGACAACGACACCGGTCTGCTCGTTCCCGCGTGGAACTTTTACGGCAAGCTGACCAACAAAACAAGCGACGGGCAATTCGAAGAGCTGGGCGGTAGCTTCATGACGATCAACGCGGTTGACGGCAGTGTGATCGATACGCAAAAAGGCTATTAAGGCAAGAAATAAAAAAGGCAGCTGAAACTGTGATTTCGGCTGTCTTTTCATTTTTTGAACGATTGACATTATTTCGCCCGATAAGGTGTCGCGTAAAGGTCTTTTTTCTTAAGCCCGTTTTTCTTTGCCAGCTGCCGCCATCCGAGATTGCCGCCAAGGAAGTACGTCCATCTTGGAAAATTGACCCCGGTATATACCGTATCCGCGGCTGACTGCTTGTTTTGCAGTATGTCCGCTGCCATGCGGTCGGCAGCGCCCCTCAGTGTATCCATCGGCTTTTTCATAAACGGCGCATCCTTCGCGCCCAGCACCATGCCGCCGCTGCCAAAGCATACGCCGAAGCCGAATTCCGCTCCGACGTGGCGCGCAAAGCTCTTGATCACGCGGACCGCTTCTCCGTTGATCTCGGGCTCCGGGAAGCCGCAGTTCACGACGGTGTAGATCTTTTGCCCCGCCCGTTTTGGTCCGGCGGACGCCGCGTAATCCTCGAGAAAGCGCGTGAGCATGCCGGGCATACAGAAAAAGTACAGCGGAAACACGATCAGCAGCCCATCGGCGGCGCGCACCGCTTCAAAGGCGGGTTCACTGTTTTTCAGCGCTTTGCCGACGTCGATGATATCCGCTTCAAGCCCGGCAGCAACAAACCTTTCCCTGACAATATCGCAGAGCAGGGCAGACACCGACGGCTCTCCTTTTTTGGGGCTAGCGCTGAGTATAATTATTTTTTTCATAGTACACCTCCCACAATGCGCCGAAGCGAGATTGAATTTAATGCTTTGGTAATTTGGCTGTCTGTACCGTCGTCAATCCACAAGTCTACATTGTTACGGTGCTTTTGCGTGATGTCGGTGAACAGCTGTGCATCCTCAGAGCTTAGGTTCTCACCGTAGCCGATGATAATCTGCTTGGGGTAGCTTTCATACCGGCGCGGGTGCATTGTGGAGCCGTCTTTCCGCACCTCGAAGAATGGCAGCATGTTGGGCAGCCAGCGGTCCAGCGCATATTTGATGTTTGCGCTGAATTGGCCGAAAACCACGGGAACAAGAAACACCACCACGTCGCTATTCATCGTTGCCCGGTTGATGCTGGCCATATCGTCTTTGATGACGCACTCGCCGGGCTTTTTAATCCAGCAGCCAAAGCAGCCAGTGCAGTAATGGATATCGCCACGGCCGATCTGCTTTTCTTCGATGTCAAAACCCGAAAGCGCGTTCTTTGTTTGCGCCAGCAGCCGCTCATATGCGCTTGTCTGGTAATCCCTGTCGGACAGGATATAAGCTTTCATCTCTTAATACTCCTTAATGTTTACGATGTAAACATAATAACAGCCAATGTTTACTTTGTCAACATCATGTGCTATAATTTTTGTTAAATAAAAATTAAAAGCTGCGGAGAAAAAATTAATGGCTAAAGACAGCTATCACCATGGGGATTTGAAAACGGAGCTGATCAGGAAAGGACTCAAGATACTCGACGAAGAAGGGTATGAAGCCTTTTCAATGCGCAAGGTAGCCACGGCCTGCAACGTAAGCCAAACAGCGCCGTACCGGCATTTTAAAGATAAAAATGAGCTAGTTAAGGCGATCGCTTTAAATGCGCTGCGCGAATTCGATGAGACGCTTGAGCGAGCTTTTTTGACGGAAGGTGACCCGAAAGACCAGCTCAAAGCGATGGGGCGTGACTACATTAAGTTTTTTGCGGATAACCCCGAATATATGCGGCTGCTGTTTTTCAGCCAGGCCCAGGCCTGGATGCGCGAAGCGGTGAAAGATGAACACCAGTGTGCAGATGAGCATCCGTATTCGGCGCTGGAGAGAGCCGTGAAAAATTACAAGGCGGCGTATCCGCACGATGAGCGCACAGAAGACGAGCTGATTGTTTACTGCTGGGGCCTTGTGCACGGCATAGCCGTGCTCGTGGTTAACGGCGAGCTGCCGGGCGGAGAGATGACGATGACACTGATCGATAGAGTGCTTCAAAGCGAAAAGTTTTTATAATAGAATATATGTTCTTCTTAGTATTGCGATTATGATATAATTTTCATATAATATATTTAACAGTAGCTATTAGGACGTATTGCGTCAATTCGATTAAGATTAACAGAGATATAGAGGAGACAATTATGCGTTCCATTGAGATTTGTGCGGGTGCCGGTGGTCAAGCACTGGGCTTAGAACAGGCAGGCTTTAAACACATCGCATTGGTTGAAATTGATCATGCGGCATGCCTTACATTAAAAACAAACAGACCTTCTTGGAATGTCATTGAAGAAGATATAAAAAAATTCACAGCAAAACAATATGTCGGATTAGATTTATTGGCAGGCGGTGTTCCTTGCCCTCCATTTTCTGTTGCTGGAAAACAGCTTGGAAACAATGATGAGAGAGACTTATTTCCTGAAGCACTTAGATTAGTATCTGAGTGTGATCCTAAAGCAGTGATGTTAGAGAATGTGAGAGGTCTCTTTGATTCAAAATTCGACTTATATAGAGAAAAAATCACATGTTCTCTTAAAGAAATGGGATACCATTGTGACTGGCGATTGTTACAATCCAACCATTACGGTGTTCCCCAGTTAAGACCTCGAACAATTCTCGTTGCAATGAAACCCGAATATATGAGTTGCTTTCGTTGGCCGATAGGCGTGATCGCACCGCCTCCGACTGTCGGGGATATTCTTTTTAAAGAGATGTCTCAAAACGGGTGGAAAGGGGCAAAGAATTGGGCAAAAATTGCTAATGATATTGCTCCAACTTTGGTAGGTGGCAGTAAAAAACACGGCGGTGCGGATTTAGGGCCAACACGGTCAAAAATGGCATGGGAAAAGCTGGGCGTAGATGGCAAAGGGCTTGCAGAAGATGCTCCTGAAAAAGACTTTGTCGGAATGCCAAGACTGACTTTAAAAATGGCAGCGCTCATTCAGGGTTTTCCAACAGACTGGGTTTTTACGGGCAAAAAAACGCCCGCTTACCGGCAAGTCGGCAATGCATTTCCGCCTCCTGTTGCAAAAGCTGTTGGTCTGGCGATACAAAAAGCTCTGCTTTTCGGGGAGAATGAAATAGAAAAAGAGGACGGCTACTATGGAGAAGACCGGCGCGCGAGATAAGTTGCGGGAGTACTTTTTAAAGCATATTGGTGAAGTATTAGATTCCGACACGCTTCGTGAAGTTGCAGGGATTAGTGAGTGGGCACGGCGTGTGAGAGAACTTCGAAATGAGGAAGGTTATCAAATACTGACCCACAATGATCGATCAAGTTTAAAACCCGGACAATATATTCTGGAAACGCCAAAACCACAACCAGCATTTTCGAGAGAAATAAGCAAGGAAGTTAGGGCTTATGTTCTTGATCGTAATGGTTTTACATGTCAAATGTGCGGAGCCGTAGCAGGAGAACCGCATCCTTATGATCCCACAAGAAAAACCCGGCTGCATATAGGACATATTATTGATAAGAGCATGGGCGGCACGGATGATGCTGCGAACTTGCGTGCCATTTGCAGTATATGTAATGAAGGTGCATCAAATCTGACCCTTGATAGACCATCATACGAGAAGCTACTTATTCAGGTCAGAAGGGCAACCGGTGCTGATCAATTAAAAGTTCTTGAATGGCTGGTTAAGAAGTTCCCAAAGCAAAGTAAAGAATATACTGATTAAGTTCCTATTCTGATTTTAAGAGCTATTTTATTACTTCAAATTCATAGGAGAAATATCCTTAGCTCATCTTATCAAGCCAAGACGATCCAGTAGATGTTCATCGGCTTTCCGTCAGCGTACGGTTTTGTTTCCGTCAGAATGCCGCTGCACTTGACAATTGTTTTCACAGAGGCGGCGTTGTCCGAATAACAGCCGAGCATCACCTTTTGCAGCCCGATCGATTGCACATAATTCAACGCAAGTTGAAGCATTTGCGTGGCGTAGCCTTTCCGGCGTTCGGAAGGCCTCACAGCGTAACCGATATGGCCGCCGTATTGAGCCAAAAAATCCTTACTGAGGTTATGCCTTATGTCGATCATGCCGATAATACGCTCATCGCTTTTTCGGATCGCGAAAAAGGTGGTGGCTACCACCCAGTTTTGGCTGACTGTTTGAGCGTTCGCGTTATTTTTCGTGGAGATGAGCCATTCTTTAAAATCCATCCGGTCATATAAGGCACTGCCGTTGATAACGGTTTCCCCTCTGTCGAAAAATTCTTTTTTGAACTTTTCCGCGCGGCTCTCGTATTCAAGAGCAGGGAGCTTGAGTTCGATCACATCCATGAGTTATTCCTCTGCCTTGGCGGTGCAGCAGTGGCGGATGTCGTGCAGGAACTGCAGCAGCGCGTCGATCGCCGCCTGCGGTGCTTTAAACGTGATATAAGGCGGCTGGGCGCTGCGCAGCTTTGCCGTGCTTTTGTATTTCTGCAGGACAGAGAGTAGCCGCTGTCCGTCAATCGTACAGTCGTCGGGGAATTTGAGCGTAAACGCGCCCGCGTTGCGCGTAACAGAAATGAGCCCCGCGCGCGCCGCATACCGCTTGATCAGCGAAATCAGCATGAGGTTTTCCACGCTGCGCGGCATCTTGCCGTAGCGGTCGGTGATTTCTTCTTTGAGCAGCTTGGCGCTGCCGACGCCTTCGATCGCGGCAATTTTTTTATAAACCTCAATGCGCTGTATCTCGTCGTCGATGTACGCGGCGGGAACGTGGGCATTGAGGCCAATCTCCACGGATGTATCGGCAGGGCGCTCGACGCGGTCCCCCTTAATTTCGGCGACGGCTTCGCGCATCATACGGCAGTACATATCGTACCCCACGGCAGCCATCTGGCCGGACTGCTCCGCGCCGAGCAGGTTGCCCGCGCCTCTGATTTCCAGATCGCGCATCGCAATTTTAAAACCTGCGCCGAGCTCGGTGAACTCGGCAATTGTGGCGAGCCGCTTTTCGGCGTCCGGCGTCATATGCGTGCCGGGCAGATAGGTTAAATACGCGTACGACGTTTTGGCCGCGCGCCCCACGCGCCCTTTGATCTGGTAGAGCTGGGCGAGGCCGAATTTGTCCGCCTCGTAGACGATGACCGTGTTCACATTCGGTATGTCGATGCCGGATTCGATGATCGTCGTGCAGAGCAGCACGTCGTACATATCGTTGAGAAAATCGACCATCACGTCTTCCATCGCCGTTTCGCCCATGCGGCCGTGAGCCATTGCGATGCGCGCCTCGGGCACATAGCGGCGCAGCTCGGCGGCGAGCCGGTCTAAGAGCGCAATCTGCCGGCACACAAGGTACGCCTGACCGCCGCGGTTCATTTCCCGGGTGATTGCGTCGCGCAGCAACTGGCCCGAATATTCCATCACGTAGCTTTCGGGCGCTTTGCGTTCCTCGGGCGGCGTATCGAGCACGCTCATGTCGCGGATGCCCGTCAGCGCCATCTGCAGCGTGCGCGGAATCGGCGTGGCGGACAGCGTGAGCACGTCCACGCTGCGTTTGATATCCTTGATGCGCTCCTTGTGCGACACACCGAAACGCTGCTCCTCGTCAATCACGAGCAGCCCCAAATCTTTGTATTTCACATCGCCCGAAAGCAGCCGGTGCGTGCCGATCACGATATCGACGGTACCCGCCTTGAGCCCCTTGATGATGCGCGTCTGGTCGCCTGCGGAGACGTAGCGCGATACCATTTCGATAGACACCGCGAATTCTTTGAATCGCTCGCAAAACGTATGGTAATGCTGGCGCGCGAGCAGCGTGGTCGGCACGAGCACGGCGCACTGCCGCCCTTCCATCACGGCCTTGAAGCATGCGCGCATGGCAACCTCGGTTTTGCCGTAGCCCACATCGCCGAGCAGCAGCCGGTCCATCACCTTCTCCTGCTGCATGTCTTTCTTGATCTCTTCAATGCTTTGCAGCTGGCCTTCCGTTTCGTCGTACGGAAAGCTGTCTTCAAACTGCCGCTGCCAGAGTGTATCCTCACCGTATTTGAAGCCCTTTTTCGTGAGCCGTTCGCTGTATATTGAGACGAGGTCTTCCGCGAGCTCCTTGACGGCTTTTTTCACTTTTGCCTTGGTTTGGCCCCATTCGCGTCCGCCAAGCTTGCTGAGCCGCTCGTTGTCTCCGCCCATATATTTCTGAACGCGGTCAATCTGGTCGGTCGGGATAAACAGCTTGTCGCCGTCACGGTATTCAAGCTCCATATAATCGCGTGAGACGTTCTGCACGGTGCGCGTGACGAGCCCCAAAAACCGTCCTTTGCCGTGAATGTCGTGCACGATGATATCGCCCGGCTTTAAATCGGTGAATATGTCCATGCGCTGGCGCGACGAAACGCGGCGGTGCTTGCGCGCAAAGCCGTAGATCTCGTGCTCACCGAGCACATAAATTTTTTCTGTGGTCAGCTCAAAGCCCGACAGCAGTCTCTCGGGGTATACGCCCGCTTCGCTGCTGCCCAGTGGACGTCCGTCTCTGATGCACGGGACGCTGAAGGACGCATCGGACAGCTCAGACGAGAGCCGTTCCGCACGTGCGAGGCTCCCGGTCATCAGATACACGCGCCAGCCCGCATTCACGCGCCCCTGCAAATCCTCCTGCAGCAATTCGAGCTTGCGGTGATACGAGAGAGCGCTGCGCGCCTTCAAGTGCAGTGTGGTTTTGGCTTTAAGATCGGGCGATTCCGATATCGTGCACAGATCGATGACGTCAGGCGTGCGCTGTGTCAATTCGGGCAGCGAGAGATAGAGCGACTGCTGCCCTGAAAGCGCCGTGCCCGTTTGCAGCAGCGTGTCGAGCCGGTCGGAGAATTCGGCCGTGCGCTGCTGCTCCGTATCCGTCACACGCCGGTGGTCGTCAAACAGCACGAGCGCATCCGGCACGTAATCGAGCAGGCTATTATCGCCGAGCAAATATGCGTAGTTTTCGATATCGTCAAAGTAATGATGCTTATTTAAGTGCTGCACATAGTCTTCGAGCCGCTGCGCGAGCACGGTATTTTTCGGCTTGGCCGACGCGAAATAATCCGCAGCGGTTTTGGCGGAGGTCTCGCTGAGCACAAGCTCTACGGCGGGCGGCAGCGTCACCATGTTAAGGCTCTCGCGGCTACGCCTTTGAGTCCCCGGATCAAACGCATGGATGCTCTCCACGACGGTATCAAAAAAGTCTATGCGGTACGGTGCGACCGCGCCGGGGCAAAAAACGTCGAGTATCTCACCACGACGTGCGGCCTGGCCCGCCGTTTCCACAGCGCCCACACGTTCATAGCCCGAGAGGACAAGCTTTTGAATCAGCTGCTCGGGGTCGTAGGCCGTGTCTTTGCGGATAGCCAGATGCGCATCGGAAAAGATATCGGCCGGAACGAGGCGCGCAAGTAGCGCTTCCTCGCTTAAAAAAGCGATTTTGCTTTCACCGCGCTGCATCCTGGATATGCCGTCGATACGCCGGAACATCACCTCGCGGCTGCGCGCGACCGCAGCCCGGAGCTGGAGCGGGCGGCGGGGGATAAAGACCGCCTCATCGAGCGCGTCGGCATAGCCTTCCGCGCTGCCCTCATCCGGACATATGACGACCACGCTGCGCCCTGTTTGCTGCGCAAGCGCAAGCGCAAGATGCGGCTTCAAACTGTCGGGAACGCCAAAAAGCGAGCAGGGGACCTGCCCCGCCCGCAGCGATTCGATGAGCTGAGAAAACACCCCGGATTCAGTGAGGTGTGCCGTTAAGTGCATATCATTTACCCTGACCGTTAATTATACCTGCTTTGGGCCTGTGCCACGCCGTCGCTGATGATTGCTTCCACGGCGTCGGCCGCTTTGGCAAGCGTTTCGAAGGCCGCCTGTTTATCGCTGTATTCGCCGAGCACGTGGTCGATGATGTCGCCGTCGGGTTTGCCGATGCCCACGCGCACGCGAACGAACTCATCCGTCTGCAGATGGTAGATCACCGATTTCATGCCGTTGTGTGTGCCTGCACTGCCGCGCTCCTTGATGCGCACGGTCCCCGTCTTTAAATCCACGTCGTCATAGACGAGAATAAGCTGACTGACTCTGATGCCGAGCGCCTTGGCCAGTTCCTTCACGCTTTCACCCGAGTTGTTCATGTACGTCTGCGGCATAAAGAGCACCGCGCGTTTGCCGAGAATTTCGCCCTTGCCGATCCGTGCGCTGAATTCATGCATGCGCACCGAGATGCCGTGGCGCTGGGAGAGGATTTCGATCACGTCAAAGCCCGCGTTGTGGCGCGTATGCGCGTATTTTCCGCCCGGATTGCCAAGGCCTATGATGTAATAGTCGGCATTTAAACCTGTGGGAGATTTTTTGCGAAGCTTAGCAGATCCGAATAGTTTCCCTGCACGCATGGCGGCACCTTTCCTAAATCCCCGATCACGTTATCAAGCACCAGAAACCCTTCGAAGCCGAGCGCGGTGGCGCTCATGTCTTCGAGCACGTCGTTGCCGACCACATAGCATTCCTCGGCACTGAGCCCGGTGCGATCGAGTATCTCTTTAAAGTATTCCAGATTCGGTTTGCAATAATGCGAATTATCGTAATAGCTCACATACTCAAAGTCATCGAGATCGAGCCCCGCCCATTCAATGCGCACATTGGTGGCCGAGGACGGGAATATCGGATTGGTCGAGAGTATGAGCCGGTACCCTTTTTCTTTGAGTATCCGCACGGTTTCTATGGCGCGCACATCGCTGTGCGAGCACGCTCTGATCTTGGGGAATTCATTGGCGTAAAACGCATCCATATGCTTGAGTATCGCATCCGGGTCCGCGTCCGATGCCTCCGATACCACCTTTAAGAATACATCCCTGTTCAGCATCGTGCCGTCGTTGTTCAGTATCGCGCGGATGCCGCTGCCGAATATCCTTCGGCCGTCTCTGCCAAACAGATCATAAAAGCCGCAGTTTTCCACAAGAGAGAAATATGTCTTCGAAAACTGTTCCATATCCAGAGCAAGCAGTGTGCCGTCCAAATCGAAGAAGACCGCTTTTCTCATTCCTCTCTCCTTCGCTTGGCCCATCCTTCAATGTTGGTCTGGCGGCTTCTTGCGATGCAGAGCGCATCTTCCTCAACGTCCTTCGTGACCGTGGAGCCCGCCGCGATATAAGCGCCGTCTCCGACGGTGACGGGTGAGACGAGGTTCACATTGCATCCGATAAACGCGTTTTTCCCGACCACCGTGCGGCTTTTCTTTTTGCCGTCGTAATTCACAAACACGACGCCGCAGCCGATGTTGGTCTTTTCGCCGATCTCGCCGTCGCCGACGTAGGTTAAGTGCGACACCTTCGCGCCGTCCTTAATCTGCGCATTCTTGACTTCCACGAAATCGCCCACGCGGCATCCGTTGCCAACGGTGCTGTGCGGACGCAGATACGCATACGGCCCGATGGTGGACTTATCGCCCACGGTAGAGTCGAGGATCACGGAATTCTGCACGGTGGTTCCCGCGCCGATTGTGCTGTCCGCAATGCGGCTGCCGGGGTAAAGCACGGCACCCGTTTTGATATGGGTTTGGCCTTCGAGCGTGACGCCCGGGTATATCGTCACATCCGGCTCAACGGTCACAGCCGCGTCAATATAGGCGGTATCCGGGTCAATCATCGTCACGCCTTGGAGCATAAGCTCATGGTTGATGCGCCTGCGCAGCTTTTTTGCCGCATCCGCGAGCTGACTGCGGTCGTTCACACCCATCCATTCGTCGTCATCAACGCACGCAACCGCCTCGATGAAATGGCCTTTGCCCGATATGTATTCAATGCAGTCGGTCAGATAATACTCGCCCTGCACATTGTTGGGCTTTAAAGATTTTAGCGCTTCACGGAGCAGCGCCCTGTCAAAGCAGTAAATTGAAAGGTTGATTTCACGGATGGCCCTTTGCTCTTCCGTGGCATCCCGATGCTCCACAATGCGCAGCACACCGCCGTTTTCACCGCGCAGTATGCGCCCGTAGCCTGTGGCATCACCCACGGCGGCTGTCAGCAGACACGCGCCGAGCCTGCCTGATGCGGCAGCTTCCGCGAGACGACCCAGCGTTTCCGCACGGATCAGCGGCATGTCGCCCGCGACGATGGTGACATAGCCGTCACCCTCAAGGTAGTCCGCCGCTGCCATCACCGCATGGCCGGAGCCGAGTGGTTCGCTCTGATACGCATAATTCACGCGCTGCCCGAAATACTCTTTCACGCTGTCGGCAGCTTTCCCAATGACGAGCACAGGTGTATCACCCGTCGCCTCGGCGGCGGCGTCCACCACCCATTCGCAGAGCGCTTTGCCCGCCGCATTATGTAAAATTTTAGGCACATCCGATTTCATTCGCTTGCCTTCTCCGGCAGCGAGGACGATAGCGATTGTGTTGCTCATAGTATGTCTCCAATCATGTCTTGTTTGACTATATAGATATTAGTAGATGAAGGCAGGCATGTCAATAAACAAGGCGTCAATGCAAGGCCCGAGAAATAAATAGGCGGCCAAAACAGCTGGCCGCCTTGATCATCGCAGTATTATTTGTCTCCGAAATTGAGCCCGACCTCGCGGCCCACACGCAGCAGATCTGAATCAAGCGGTATCGTCTTGGTTTTGCCCGCCACGTCTTTCATCAGGTTGGAGGTCACGCGGCCGTTTTTCACGGCGACGGTGTGCCCAAACTGGTGCTTTTCAATCAGCTTCGCAGCATAAACGCCCATCTCGGTGGCCAGCACGCGGTCGTACGGGCACGGCGGGCCGCCGCGCTGATAATGCCCTGGGACAACCACGCGCGTGTCGATATCGATCACACTGTTGAGCTCATCGGCCAGCTTATAGCCGATGGAATAATGCTTGCCCTTAAGATCCTGATCTTCGGCGTCGGTGATGCTGCGCGCGCCCTCCGCCACGGCGATGATCGAAAAATGCTTGCCGCGCTCATAACGCTCGTTGATCGCATCGGCCACGGCATTGATGTTGTATGGGATCTCAGGCAGCAGGATGACGTCGGCGCCGCTCGCCATTCCCGCGTTCAGTGTCAGCCAGCCCGCCGTGTTGCCCATGAGCTCCACGATGATCACGCGCGAATGCGAAAAGGCGGTGGTGTGCACCTTGTCAATCACGTCCGATGCAATATCGACGGCGCTCTGGAAGCCGAATGTGACGTCGGTGCCCCAGATATCATTGTCAATGGTTTTTGGGAGGCCGATGACGTTGAGCCCATGCTCTTCGAGCAGGCCTGCCGCCGTGTGTGTGCCGTTGCCGCCGAGCGTCACGAGGCAGTCGAGCTCCATCTTTTCATAGTTTTTGGCCATCATTTTGAAGGCATCAAGGTATTTCCCGGTGTTCGAACGCATCGTTTGGTCCCGGTGGCGCGAGGTACGCAATATCGTGCCGCCCAGCGTTAAGATACCCGAGAACTCTTCTTTGTTCATCGTGCGGTAATTCGCGTCGATGAGTCCGCCGAATCCGTCCATGATGCCGACAATCTCAGCATCCGGGAAAAATTGATACGATGCTTTGGCAACGCCGCGGATTGCGGCATTGAGCCCGGGGCAGTCCCCGCCGCTTGTCAGAATTCCAATTCGCTTGGACATGGGTATTCCTCCGTTTTATATAAAAAATTTAAAATATTGCTTCGTTTAATTCCTTGAGTATACACCAAGCGCAAACGGCTTTCAACATAGAGACGCACTCATTTTTTAAAGGAAAAGCGAGGCCGAAATGACGGCCTCGCTTGAAAAATACGAATATGGACGACGTGCCGATTATGTCAAAGGTAAGGCGGTGTTTGCGCCTAAACCGCCGCTGAATATATCTTTGAAATCGATGACATAGGCGTTGGCCGTATCCATTGCAAAGCGGCTGTCTTCTGCCACGGCGACCGCAGGCATACCGATATTGATCGTTTCGTCGATATTGATCGTAATCTTTTGTTCGCCCACCGACATCTCAACGGTTCCGGACACGCTGCTGCTGTCAATTTTCTCGGTTCCGCTGAATGCGATCGCGTCGGAACCCGGAATGGTGATTGTGCCGTTAAAGTCGGCACCGGCCGCTGTTTTGGTAATCGTGCATTCCATCGAAAGCACCGGGCCGTCGGGTGTGGATACATCAAGCGTCAGCAGCTTGCCGTTTTGTTGATTTTCGTAGTCAAATGCGGCATCAAATACCATGCTGCCGGCACTGTTGAGCACGATATCGAGCCCGGCCGGGCGGCCTTGTTCGTAAGCTACGTCGAATGTGAGTTCAAAATCAGCGTCCTTGAGCATCGGAGCCGCCAACGTTATGGCGCTGGATATATCAATCGGATACCCGCTGACTTCTCCGATCATATCGGTTAAGGCATCGTTTAACTCTTTGTTGTCTTTGAGCTTGTCGGCAAATGTGCTCAGTGTATCGGCAAGCGCTTCGCCGTCAAGCGTCAGCGTGCTTCCGTCCGCGCTTTTGTCAAAGCAGCTTTCATCAATGCTGTTAAGGAACAGTTCCGTGAGCTGCATAAAATCGATATTCGCAAGCTTGCTGCTCTCAAAAAGAGCGGCGATTCTGTCCTTTAAAGACATCGGCTGCGAAAGGTCCGCTTGGGATTCAAACCTGATGCCGCTGACTGTGCCGTTTTGCTCGACATAAAGCGTATCTTCAAGCAACAGCAATTTCATTGTGACATCCATAGCCGTGTCGTCGCCAACTAAATCGGCGAACTCGCTGCCGCTGTAATCCGACGTGCTTATCGAACTGATACCGAGAGCCTTTTCATCATAGGCGTAAGCGACACTCGAGTTCGTTTTAACGCCCGACGTATCAGTGGAAGTCGTCATATTAAGCTCAAAAGGCTGCTCCATGATCTTTTCCATGTCGTTTTCAGCCTCAAGGCCTTTGGCGGCACCTGTGAACACGCCGACCACATCATTGGCAAACCGCGTTTGCACCGTGTTTCCGCTGAAAGGGCCGGTGCTGCCGGGTGCAAAGACGACAAAAATGAGCACGGCGGCCACAATAAGGGCAGCGCCCACGCCAATCAGCGTCCAGAGCAAAGCTTTGCTTTTTTTCTTGGGCGGCTCGCCGTAATGAATAGGCTCGCCCACGGGTGGCGGTGCTATCGCCCCGACATTCAGTTCCTCGGGAGCCGTATTTTCTTGTTTGGCGCCGCAAGCTGTGCAGAACTCACTGTCCGGCGGAAGCTGTGCGCCGCATTTTATACAATACATATTACCCTCCTAAATAATGATCATTATAGCGTGGAAAAGGATTCCCCAACAAACCCATCATACACGATGCTGTTTTGTTTTGCCATACCTGACAAAAATAAAATGTCGTTTTATACGGCTTCTTGCTGCTGATGTTCACAGGCATAACGGCTGAGCTTGACCGTACCCTGCTCATATGATATGCTGGCTTCAACAGAATATTGACCGTCAGGTGCCTTATAAGAAGCCGAGAGAAGCACAGCTTTTCGGGGCGGCTTTAAAGGATAATAGGGAAAACGGTGAAATGCCGTTGCAGCCCCCGCTACCGTATGGCAGACTGCTTAAGACTCAATGCCACTGAAGCCGAAGCGCTTTGGGAAGGCGTCTTTGAGCGGAATGAAGCCGAGCCGGTAAACCTGCCCGATGCGTTAAGTCAGATTTCTTCGGAGGGAAGGATGCAGACGGCCGCTTCATATGACGGATCGACGCCCAAAGCATCACGCTTCAGGCGTTTTTTAATTGTCCCGGCACTAAGGCCCAGCTGATTGTTTTCTTCTTTCCGGGGGATAATTTCACAAAATGGAGGAAAGAAAATGAAAAGGCGGATGTATGTTCTGTTGGCAGCCGTGATGGTTACGGGACTGCTCTGCGGATGCACTGCGGGCGGCGATCCATCCGGGCCGTCCGGCACCCCTGTGCCCAAGGACATATTGGATGAAAATGTGGATGCGATGGGCAACGAGGTGACGGCCTCGGCGGTGCCTGAGGAGAAGCTCACGATTGTATCGACGGCGCCCAGCGCAACGGAAATACTCTTTGCGCTCGGCTGCGGCAGCAATATCGTCGGCGTCGACGTTTGGTCAACCTATCCCGAGGAGACGGCGAATATCGAGAAGGTCGGCGATTTCAACGGCTTTGACGTGGAAAAAGTCATCGCGCTCAACCCGAGCGTCGTGTTTGCGGGCAACGGTTTGCAGCACGAGGACATTGAGGCTCTCGAAAAAGCGGGGCTCAATGTGATTGCGGTGGAAGCCACGTATTATGACGACATTGCAAAGAGCATCACGATGATCGGCGGTGTGGTCGGCAAGGAGGCGGAGGCTGCCGCGCTGATTTCGCAGATTGCCGATGTGGAAAAGGTCGTGAAGGGCAAGGCGGCGACATTGGCGGAAAAACCGTCCGTCTATTATGTGATGGGCATCGGTGAATACGGCAACTGGACATCCGGCAAGGGCAGCTATATCAATTCCGTTATCGAGATGGCGGGCGGCACCCCCATTACGAACGATACGGATATGGAATGGCTCGAGTACCCGGTGGAGGATCTTGTGAAAAACGATCCCGATATACTGATTGTATCCAGCAATGTGGCCGAAGCTGATCTGCTGGCGGAAACGGGCTATAAGGACTTAACTGCCGTCAAGGAAGGCCATTACTTCTTTATTGTTTCGGATATTTCTGAACGGCCGGGGCCGCGCATCACCGAAGCGCTGCAGGCGATTCAGGGCGATATCGAAAGTTATCTCGCGGGGGAATAATACTTGAACGAAAACCGGCAGAAAAGAACAAAGCTGATCTGGGCCGCGATGATGCCGCTGGGCATCGCCGCAGTCTTTTCGGCTTTTTTGTTCGGCAGCAGCGGTGTGAGTCTGTCGGAGCTGCTTGCGCTGATCGGCGGCAACGCGCAGCCGGGCACCGCGATTATTTTCTTCAGCATCCGGCTGCCCAGAGCGATTATCGCGCTCGTGTCGGGCGGTGCGCTTGGTATTTCGGGCGCGTGTTTGCAGGGCATGTTTAAGAACCCGATGGCGGATTCGTATGTGATCGGTGTGAGCAGCGGCGCGGCGCTCGGCGCCACGATTGCGCTTGCTTTCGGCTCGGCAGTGGCTTTTCTGGGCTTCGGCGCGGTAAGCTTGTTCGCATTCTTAAGCGCGCTCGCGTCGGTGTCGGTTGTGTACCGGCTTGCGAAGATTCACGGCAAGGTGTCTACATTTTCGCTGCTGCTTGCGGGCGTGGCGGTGAGCACACTCTGCACGGCGATTGTTTACTGCATCATGATCATGTTCCGCGACAAGATGGAGCATATCGTGATGTGGACGATGGGCAGCTTTTCCTCGGCTTCGTGGGACAAGGTGATCATCGGTGTGCCCGCGATGCTTGTTTCGTCCGTGCTGTGCCTGTTTTTTTCGCGCGACCTCAACATCATGCTGCAGGGCGATGAAGCCGCAAGGCACCTCGGCGTGGATGCCGCGAAGGTGCGCCGCAGCCTGATTGTGCTGACCACGGTCGCAACCGCGAGCGCGGTATCCGTGAGCGGCATCATCGGGTTTGTGGGGCTGATCGTGCCGCACATCATGCGGCTGATACTGGGGCCGGACCACCGTATGCTGCTTCCCGTTTCGTTTGTGGGCGGCGGCATATTTTTGCTGATTGCCGATACGCTCTCGCGCATCGTGGTAGAGAGTCAGGAGATACCCGTCGGCGTGATCACGGCGCTGATTGGCGTACCGTTCTTTTTATTCCTGCTGCGGCGGGGCAGGGGTGTGAAACGATGAGCGACATGAAGATATCTGATATTCATTACAGCTACGAGCCCCCGCAATGGGCGCTGCAAAACGTGAGCTTTACGATCCCCTCGGGGCGTTTCTGCGGCATCATCGGGCCCAACGGCTCGGGCAAATCCACACTGCTCGGGTGCATATCGGGGCACTTAAAGCCTTCCGGCGGCAATGTGACCATCGGAGAGCGCAATGTGGCCGATTTAAGCGTGCGCGAGATCGCGCGGCGCATGGCGCTCGTGCAGCAGCAGACAACGCTCGAGTACGACTTCACCGTGGGCGATATCGTGCTGACAGGTCGCAACCCGTATATGAAGCGGTGGCGCAGCGAATCGCGCGAGGATTATGCGGTCATGAACGCGGCGCTGGAGACGGCGGGCATAGCGCACTTGAAGGACAGGCTGATTACGTCGCTCTCGGGCGGCGAATGGCAGATGATGATATTGGCGCGGGCGCTGTGCCAGCAGGCGGACATCATGCTGCTCGACGAGCCGGTAACGGGTCTGGACATCTCGCATCAGGTGAGCATTATGGGCACGGTACGGCGGCTCACAAAGGAACGCGGTATCTCCGTGGTGTGCGTGCTGCACGATTTGAACCTTGCACTGGCATACTGCGACGACCTCGTGCTGCTGAAAAAAGGCGAGGTTTACGCAACGGGAGCACCGGAAGAGGTGCTCACGAAGGCAAATATTGAGAGCGTTTACGGCACGGCTGTCAACACATTCGAGCAGGACGGCAGGACGTACATTCTGCCGGTTATGGAATGACGGCGCGAGCATATTGACCAGCTGGGAGCAAAAGCCATGGGATGCTCATCCACTACGTAGTCGTTTCGCTACGCTCGCTCAGCATGACATAAGAGGCAGCGTAGCAAGAACGAATAATCTCGCGATACAAGTGCAGCCTTGGGTTGGAGCGGTATGCCGTGGGATGCCTCGACTCCGTTATCACTCCGCTCAGCATGACATAAATCCCATCGAGAAAAGCCGCTTCTGTCACTCCGAAAAAATGCGGTTCTCCTTGCATTGTACAGCTTTCTGTATTGTGGTATACTGGGCAGGCGAACTGACTTTGAAGGAGTTTACTTTCTCATGAGACTATCACAGATGTTGTTTTCCACGCAGCGCGAGGTGCCCTCGGAGGCGGAAGCCGAAAGCCATGTGCTGCTGTTAAAGGCCGGCATGATCCGCCGTCTTGCGGCGGGCGTTTACGCGCTGATGCCGCTCGGCTTCAAGGTGTTTAAAAAGATCGAGAATATCATACGCGAGGAAATGGATGCGGCGGGTGCGCAGGAGCTCATCATGTCGGCGTTTCTGCCCGCGGAATATTATCAGCAGTCGGGCCGGTGGGACGTTTTCGGCACCGAGATGATCAAGTTTAAAGACCGCAACGACCGCGACTTTTGTCTGGGGCCCACGCACGAGGAGATATTCGCGCATGTATTAAAGCCCGAGTTTCAGTCGTATAAAGCCATGCCGAAAACCATCTATCAAATACAGAACAAATACCGCGACGAGCGGCGTCCGCGCTTTGGCATGATCCGCTGCCGCGAATTCGTGATGAAGGACGCGTACTCTTTTGATATCGATGAGGCGGGCCTTGATGTATCATACCAGAAGATGTACGACGCGTACTGCAAGGTGTTCGACCGCTGCGGCCTCAAATACATTGTGGTGCACGCGGACAGCGGCGCAATGGGCGGCACCGGGTCTCAGGAGTTCATGATCATATCGGATATCGGCGACGACACGATCGTTTCGTGCGGCAGCTGCGGCTACGCGGCCAATGCGGAAAAGGCAGCCTGCCCCGAACCGGTGGAGAGCACCGAAGAGATGGTCGCGGTGGAAAAGGTGCATACGCCGAATGCGGGAACGATTGAGGAGCTTGTGAGCTTCTTTGGCACCACGCCCGACAAATTTGCCAAGACGCTGCTCTACAGCGCAGACGGCAAGATCGTCGCTGCGATGGTACGCGGTGATCGCGAACTCAACGAAACCAAGCTCAAAAACTTTCTGAAGTGCGCGCACCTTGACCTCGCGTCGTATGACGAAGTCCGCAAGGCGACGGGCGCGGAAGTCGGGTTTGCGGGGCCGATCGGCCTCGATGTGGACCGGCTCATCGTGGATAAAGAAATTCCCGCAATGCGCAACTTTCTTGTGGGCGCGAACCAGACGGATTATCACTATTCGGGCGTCAACTACGACCGCGATTTTATTTCGGCCGACGTGTGCGATATTCGCCTTATCGAGTCGGGCGACCCGTGCCCGGTGTGCGGCGCGGCAGCACAGCTTGCCAAAACCATCGAGGTCGGGCACATATTCAAGCTCGGCACCAAGTACAGCGTTGCGATGGAATGCCTATTCCTTGATCAGGAAGCGAAGCAAAAGCCGTGCATTATGGGCAGCTACGGCATCGGTCTTAACCGCACGATGCAGGCGATCATTGAGCAGTCTCACGATGAGGACGGCATCATCTGGCCGGACAGCGTCGCGCCGTACAACGCGATTGTTGTGCCGGTGAGCGCCGCGAACGAGGCGCAGATGGCGCTCGCGGAGCAGATTTACGAGCAGCTCAAAGCGCAGGGCATCGACACACTGCTGGACGACCGCGACGAGCGCGCGGGCGTGAAGTTCAAGGACGCCGACCTGCTCGGCATTCCGCACCGGATCAATGTGGGCCGCCGTGCGGCGGATGGCATTGTGGAATACAAGCCGCGCCGCGAGAAGGAAGCCAGGGAGCTGACCGCGGACGAAGCGGTTGCGCTGATCGTGAAAACGGTAAAAGGATAAAAAACATCAAGCGGCTCTTCTCAAGCAGGGGAGCCGCTTTTAACTTAAACTTGGGTGTTGACAGACAAGCGTTAAGCCGTTACAATTGTGTTTGTCCGTTTCAGAAGAAATGCATACAATGGGGGATTAGCTCAGTTGGCTAGAGTGCCTGACTGGCAGTCAGGAGGTCATGGGTTCGAATCCCATATTCTCCACCAAAAAACCGCGCAAAAGTAGTTGAGCGCGGTTTTCTTTTACCTCAATACTTCCCGTCGAATATTGCACGCATAATTCATGAAACAATAATAGTCCGCAGGAATTGAACCCACGGGCCTGTTGTTATACAATCATGTTATTATTGGTAATTTTATTGCGCATACGGAGGATTATAGATGCAGGAGCAGTATCAAGCCGATATCAATGCGATTTTGTCAAAGCGACATGGCAACGGCGCCGATTATTGGACAACGCCGGACAAGCGGCTGATTAAAGGGAGCCCCTTTAACACGCTGGCCTGCGCGTATATGCTGGCAGAGCTCGGCATGAACCCGTCTGAGCCTGTATTGCAGGAAACAGCAAGCCTGATACTCAGCACATGGCGCGACGACGGGCGGTTCAAGCTCTCACCGGACGGCGGCATATACCCGTGCCAAACGATCAATGCGGCCAGAACGCTCTGTTATTTGGGATACGCCCTCGACCCAAGGCTGCAAAAAACTTTCGAGCATCTGTTGGAGACTCAATATACCGACGGCGGCTGGCGGTGCAATAAATTCAGCTATGGGAGGGGGCCGGAAACGGACTATTCGAACCCCGGCCCGACACTCATCGCTCTTGATGCGTTCCGGTTTACCGGCTATGTCCACAAAAGCGAGGCCTTAGACAGAGCCGCGGACTTTCTGCTGAACCACTGGACGCTGCGCCAGCCCATCGGCCCGTGTCACTACGGAATCGGCACGCTGTTCATGCAGGTGGCGTTCCCTTTCCTCACCTACAATCTCTTCTTTTATGTCTACGTTCTGTCCTTTTACGAAAAGGCGAGGACGGATGAGCGGTTCTTGGAGGCGCTGAACGTTCTCGAATCCAAGCTGGCTGACGGTAATATCGTTGTGGAGCGCCCGAATCAAAAACTGGCCTCGCTCGACTTTTGCAAAAAGGGAGCAGAGAGCGAGCTGGCCACATTGCGCTACCGTGAGCTGCTTAAAAACCTCGGCAGAAAACCCGAATAGCGAAAGGGCAGCTTAATCAATGTATTGAACCGTATTCGCTGTTCTGGGCAGCGCATCCTTGTTGGGCTCCGCTTTGTATCCGAAAACCGCTGTGCCGACAATGACGTTTTGCGACGGCACGATACCCTCCTCAACCAGCATATTTTTGCCTTCAGCCGCCGCAAACACGTGGTTGAGGGCATGAATCCAGCATGAACCGATCTGCAAAGACTCGGCGGCCAGAAACATGTTTTCGATGGCAAGAGCACCGTCGATTTTCGGTGCAATCGCATTCGCATCGCCCGAGACGACGATCACGACGGGCGCATGATAGAACAAATCAACCGAATCGGGGTCTTTTCCGCTGAACCTGTTTTTAATCGCTTCATTGCCAAATTGCATCAAGCTGTCCACACACGCCCTGTTCAGCCTTTTTATCGCATCCTGATTTGTGATCACGGTAAAATGCCAAGGCTGTTCGTTCATGGCCGACGGAGCATATTGGCCCGCCTCGACGATCTGTGTGAGCTCGTCGCCCGAAACGGGCGCGCTGCTGAAGCTGCGCACGCTTCTTCTGCTTTTAATTACCGACAATGTTTCATTCATACAAACACCTGCTTTCATATTTCATACTTAAAATTCTTCCATCAAAATTATATGTTATTCTTAGAGATATACAAGTACTCAAATAAAATGGACTTAGTACAAAAATAATACCAAAGGATGAATGGCATGGACAGATCGGATGAACTGGTCACAATCAATTGTCCGGTGGCGCTTGCGCAGAGTATATTGGCCGGAAAGTGGAAGCTCGTGGTGGTATGGCGGCTCAAGGACGGCGCTATGCGGTTTGGTGAGCTGCAAAGGAGCATTTTGGGCATCAAGCAAAGCTCGCTGACCCAGCAGCTCCGGGAATTGGAAGCGGACGGCATCGTTCACCGCGAAATCTTTAAGCAGATACCGCCCAAGGTGGAATATTCGCTGACGGACATCGGCAAGCAGCTGATTCAGGTGCTCTATTCTTTCGGCGCATGGGGAACGCAATACAGGAAAGAATGTCTCAAAAGCAGCCAAGAGCTGAACGTCAATTGATTTGAGATACTTAAAGCACAGAGTGTTCTCAGTTCTTTTACATAATACATCTGGATACGACAGTATTTGTATTGTATAATAACATTTAATCCAGTTTATAAAACCATATATACAGAAGAAAGAAGGGGTAATAGATTTATGAATAAAAGGGTGAAGCTTGTCCTGGTCGCCATTATTGCGGTTTTGGTGATTATCGTGGCTGCTTCGAGCTTTACGGTTGTTCAGCCCGGTCACACGGGTGTTTTGGTGACATTGGGCGCCGTAAGCGACAACATGCTCTCGGAAGGTGTGCATATCGTCACGCCGTTCGTGCAGAGTGTCGTCCAAATCGACAACAGAACGCATAAGGTGGAGAATTCGGGCAGCGCTGCATCCAAGGATCTGCAGACGGTGACATGCGACGTGGCGGTGAACTACCGCGTGCTCGGCAGTTCGTCGGCAAGCCTTTACAAGAATGTGGGCGTCGATTACGAGTCCATCATCATCACGCCCGCGATACAGGAAAGCATCAAGGCGATTACGGCGCAGTATACCGCAGAACAGCTGATCACGAAGCGTGCGGAGGTAGGGGATCAGATTAAGGAGTCCCTGCAGAATAAAATCACGCCGTATGGGCTCAGCATTGAAATTTTCAACATCGTAAACTTCAACTTCTCCGAAGAGTTCAACTCAGCGGTGGAAGCCAAGCAGACGGCTGAGCAGCAGGCGCTTAAGGCCCAGCAGGACCTCGCGAGAATTCAGGTAGAAGCGCAGCAGAAGGTGGCGCAGGCGCAGGCCGAGGCTGAAAGCATCAAGCTGATTCAGGAGACTCTCGCGATGTCGCCTCAGTACATTGAGTACATCAAGTGGAACAAATGGGACGGCAAGCTGCCCGCGTTTATGGGTGATACAAGCGATCTCATTATAGACGCAGACAGCGTTGTGAACGGCAGCACCACCGGCGGCGCAACCGACACATCGGGCGGCGCGCAATAACAAAACAGGGAAACGACAGAGACCGCGAATCGCAGGATTCGCGGTCTTTTTATTACCGTACGCGTGTTTTAGTGGTGGCAACTTTTTAAATATTGTGCAAGGCAACAAGATAAGCATGCATCAATACGAAATAAAAGGTCACGAACAAAACCCCTTCAGAAAATGCTGTATGTGGGCGTTCTGCTCCTCCTGCGCCGCAGCCGGGTCAGCCGGGGGAGCGCCCGCCATGAGGCTGCTTTCATAAAAGCTGTAAATGAAAAACGCATGAAATTCCTTGGCGGCGAAGTACGGATCGACCGTGGTCATTTTTCCGGCAGCCATGAGGCGCGAGAAATAGGCCGCGAAGGCATCGCGCGGTTTTTGAATCAACTCTTCGAGCAGCAGTCGGCGCACATTTTCGTTGGTGAACTGCTCGCGTAATATAATGCCGCCGATTCTCGCATACTGCGGATCGGTGAAAAAGCGCACGTTGGCGCTGATCACGCTGTCAATAAAGCTCCTGATATCGGGACTGTCGTCAGCCGCAAATCGGGGGTAAACTTCGCTGTGCAGCTGCGCGCGAAAGTAATCCACAATGGCGTCGAGCAGCGCTTCCTTGCCCGTATAGTGATTATAAATGGATGCAGCCTTGATCTGAACGGCGGCCGCGATTTCGCGCATTGTCACATGCGCATAGCCTTTTTCGAAAAAAAGCCCGATTGCGGCCTGCATGATCTTCTCTTTATTGGTCAGCGTGTCGTCATGATTTTTCATGCCGGTCCTCCCTTGAATTCGCAACCATCATAAACTAACGTTGTTAGCGCTGTCAAGTCCGACGTTATTATCTATGCGCTTTAACGTATCTCTTCCGCCACTTCACCTGTGTCCGTCGCAATTGGAAGCAAGGATTGTATTGACAGATTGTCATCTTATTTGCCGATATAAAGATAGTTTGTGCAAATCGGTTTACCAGCCATTCGTTTAACGAGTGCGTTGCCGAATCTGAAATAGCTGTTGACAAGCTAACTGCGTTAGTTTACAGTGATACTAACATTGTTAGTTTTAAATTCATGAAGGAGTATCGGTTATGGGAAAAGTATTGATCGTTTATGCGTCCAAAACGGGCACCACGCAGGATGTGGCTGCAGCGCTGGCGCAAAAGCTGCCCGGGGCGCAGCTTTACGATTGCCGCAATAATACCTTGGACGGGGCTGAGGTCAAAGCCGCGCCGCCAATCGGCGACTATAGCGCCGTGGCATTGGGCACGGCGATGTACATCGGCGCACCCGTTAAGGAGTTCAAGAAGTATGTCGCGCGGCATAAGGAGGCGCTGGCGCAAAAGCCGGTCGCTTTTTTCACGTGCGGTGTGGGCACGCAGGAAGAAGACAAACAGTATCTGCTCAAATGTCTGCCCGGAGCGCTCAAAACCAAGGACCTGCTTTACCGCCATATGGGCGGCGAAGTGCGCCCCGAAAAGATGAGCGGTTTTGCAAAGCTCGCAATGAAGGAGTACGAAAAACAGCATGGGCAGGCACCGGGCATTGATTGGAATGAGGTTGATGAGCTGGCGCGGGAAATCAGCGTGCTTTCGGGTGGTGCGGCATCATGAAAAAGAAACGCAAGTGCGTGCTGCACGGTATTTTGATCGGCATCGCTGCGATTTTCGGCGGTTTTCTGGCATTCATTCTGCTTGGTAAAGAGGCGGCGCTGGCGCTTGCGGTGGAGAATGTGCCGCTTGAAACCGTGGCGGACGGTGTGTATGAAGGCAGCTATAACGGTTTTCGTTTCAGCAATACGGTAGAGGTTGCTGTGGAGAACCATCAGATCACGGACATTACGGTGGTGCAGCCGCAGGTATTTATAAAGGACGAGACGGTGGATGAACTGAAAAACCGTGTCACGGTGCAGCAGTGCACGGATGTGGATGCGGTTTCGGGCGCAACGGCGGACAGCCATGCGTTTTTAAAAGCTGTGGAGAACGCGCTCAAAAATACACCGCAATAAGTCAGCATATAAAGACTGATATTGGACGGGTGTCTCGGCCAGACGTTGTATGTAGCTCCGAGGATACAACCCGGAGCTGACCGTTAAAGATAAGAAGAGGGAGGAATACTCTGGGCAAATCTGAACACATTGCATGGGTCATATTTCGCTTTGATTCTGCGTAACCGTTCAAAATTGCTGCCATAGTATTCTTGCCCGTAGTTTTTAATCAGCAAATCAGGAACGTTTACATACGACCCGACGACAAAGGGGTTCAGTCTGTGACGGGCCTGCTCCACGAGCGCGATATTCCGTTCCGTTTCGCAATCCTTTGTCCAAGAGGAATTCCACTCCATATAATATCTTGTGTTGCGCCAGAAGAAAGCGGTCTCATGGGGAGAAACGCTGTTCATCGCGCCGCCGGAGTTCAGGAAGAAGAAATTAGCTTCGCTGCCTGTCGCGTTTTCCAAAAAGTCTCTGATCGCATAAAGCCCCTCTTGCGGCAGTGTCCGCTCCACCCAGGCCGATGACCATTTGGTATTCTGGTCGTCGAATTCAGATTCTTCGGGCTGCCAGAATTCTATCGCTTCCGATAATGAAACCTCATCGATGAGGACTTCCTTGGGCGTTCCTGCAGCCAATAAAGGCTGAATCAGCTCGGTCAGTTCTGCTTCGGAGCCGAGGAAAATGCCGCTGGAATGCAGCAGGCCGTTGGTTTTCGAGAAAGCTTCCAATATCGTGCCGAGTCTCGTATCCACATCAGGGGACCATCTTTGCCACGCGTCGATCACTTCCACCACCTGTTCCCACGGCCAAACAATATCAAATATGCCGACGCGTTCGGGTGCCGGGTATATTCTTAAGTTATAGGATGTTGCCACGCCGAAATTGCCGCCGCCGCCGCCGCGCATCGCCCACAGCAAATCGGAGTTTTTATTTTCGCTGTAATGAATGATCTCCCCGTCGGCATTAACCAGCGTGCCGCCGATTAAATTGTCACTGATCAAACCAACGGTGCGCTGAACCGCTGTGATCCCGCCGCCGGGGGTGATGCCGCCGATGCCTACCGTGGCGCTGTCTCCAAACGGGGCGAGTATATTTTCCTGCGCCAGCAATCTGACAAGCTGACCAACCCGTATTCCGGTTTGGATGGTGGCGACTCCCTTTTCTTCGTCAACCCTCACTGCCTGCATGTCTCCCAAATCAATGACAATGCTGCGGTTCGCCTGTGAAAAATCTTGTGCCAAGGCATGCCTTCCGCTTCGAATTCTGATAGGTACATTATTTTCGCGTGCCCACTTCACAGCATTAACGACATCGCCTATTTGCTGTGCAAAAACAAAAACGCAAGGAAATTTGTTGGTAAACGGATTCCAATTCATACGCGCCAACGGATAGCCGGCGTCGCCAGGGAGGACCACACCCCCGGTTAATTGAGTTCTTTTTCTCATCCACTTTCACCTCTTTGTTGAATGATATGACATATGGTGACCATTATTATTGTATGTATGTGCAGTCCCGCGGGTGATACATGCATACGACTGGTGACACTGGGAGAATATTATGCAGGTTTTTTATTAAGGCATAAATATCATTGTATACATTTAGGGCGGTGGCGGGAAAAACGGTCTGAGGGTGTCGGTGATAAACTTAATATGTATTGGTATAAAAAAATAGTTGCACGTACAACTAAATAGCGGTATAGTGTTCACTGAAAAGGCGGAAAGAGGCATGGCGGATCTCGGCAGATGGATCTCCATACTGTACCGGTATGGACAGAGTTATTTGAATAAACAGACGGAGCCCTTGGGCCTTGGCAAGGGGCAGCTTCCCGTTTTGCTCTTTTTGTACCGGTATGACGGCAGCAGCCAGCAGCAGCTCACGGAATACTTGAAGGTGGATAAGGGCTGCATTGCCAAGACGGTCAAAAAGCTCGAGCAGCAAGGGTACGTCACGCGCGAGACCGATTTAAGTGACAAACGCGCTTTCAGCGTGCGCCTGACGCAAAAGGCAAAAGACGCGATGCCCGCCATCCGTGAGGCGATTTTAAGCTGGGAAGATGTGATTACAGCGGGTCTCAGCGACGAGGAGAAAGCCGTGGCCGAGAAGATCATATACAACATGGCAAAAAACGCATACAACTATAAGGACAGGACATAAACGGTATGAAGAAAATTCAATACAAATGGATCGCACTTTCATGCACCACACTGGGTGCTCTTTTTTCTGTGTTAAGCGGCAGCACGCTGATTATTGCGCTGCCGGCCATCATGAAGGATTTAAACGCGAGCATGGACATCATCATATGGACGGTGATGATTTACATGCTTTCGCTGACGATACTTGTGCCTTCCATCGGGCGTGTGGCGGATATCATTGGCCGCAAGAAGCTGTTTTTGAGCGGCTTTGTGGTGTTCACGATCGGCTCGGTGCTCTGCGGGCTCAGTGCAACAGGCGTTCAGCTGCTGCTGTTCCGGTTTGTACAGTCAATCGGCGGCTCGCTGCTTGTGGCGAACAGCACGCCGATTGTGGCCGACGCGTTTCCCAAAAACGAATTCGGCAAAGCGATGGGCATCAACGGTATGGTTATCAGCGTTGCGTCTGTAATCGGGCCGATACTCGGCGGTGCGTTTATCGATGTCGGCTGGCGCTACATATTTTATATCAACATCCCCATCGGCATCATCGGCACAATCTGGGGCGCGCTCAAGCTTAAAGAGCTTGACGTGCTGCCCGAAAAGCAGAAGTTTGACTGGGCGGGCACGATTGTGTTCACCGCAGGGATTTCGATGCTGCTGCTTGGGCTCACGATGGGCGGCTTTTACGGCTGGCTGCGCTTTGACGTGATCGCTTTCTTTGCGGGGGCAGTGGTGCTGCTGGCGGCTTTCCTCATTATCGAGTCGAAGGTCTCCCAGCCCATGCTTGACCTTGGTCTGTTTAAAACGCGCGTGCTTGCGTTTGCGTACACGAGCAATCTGCTCAACGGCATCGCGCGCGGCGCCGTCACGTTTCTGCTCGTGTTCTATTTTCAGGGCATCAAGGCTTACGATCCTGTGATTGCGGGCGTGCTGCTTGCGCCGTTTGCCGTATCCATGATGATTATGGCACCCATCAGCGGGTGGCTGTCCGACAGGATCGGTTCGCGCGGCATCAGCTCCCTGGGGCTGCTGATATCGGCAGTCGGGCTATTGGGGCTTGTCGGCATCACGAAGGATTCGTCGGTTGTTGAGCTGTCGGTTTGGATGTTTATCTCGGGTCTTGGCTCCGGCATGTTCTTCTCGCCCAACACGAGCGCGATCATGAGCGCGGTGGCGGTGGAACGGCGCGGCATTGCGGCGGGTGTGCGTACCATGATGAACAACGCGGGCAGCGTGATCAGCATCGCATTTGCGATGGCGATCGTCTCGTCGAGCATTGACCCGCAGGCTTTGCAGGGCCTCTTTGCGGGCACACAGGTGGGCTCGCAGGGCATCGCTGTGGATCTTTTTATCGGCGGTCTTAGGTCCGTGTTCCTGATATCCACTGTTATCAGCCTGTTTGCGGCTTTTATTTCGTACTTAAGAGGAAAAGAGGCCGTTAACGGCGAAGATAATATCACTCAGACCAACGCACAGGATATCTGATGGGCTGTTTCAACGACTTTGAAGCGAGGACAACTCATGAATAAAGAGAATAATTTGAAATCAGTCAAAGCGGGAATCATCATCGCCATCGTGGCGGTGGGCATTGCCGCGGCTAATTTGATCGTGTCGAGCTTTGTGAGCAATCCTGTTTTCTTCTGGTCCGGGCTCGCGATTTTTTTCAGCACACTGGCGATACTGTTTGCGAACTTAAGCTCATACCGCAAAAAGAAGAAACAGTTGGTTGAAGAAGGCACCGAAAAATAATAAAAAGTGGTTGCTTAACGGTGAGTGATATATTATAATAGCTTACGCACCAAAAAAGCGGAGGTATGGCTCAGCCGGTTAGAGCGCTCGCTTCACATGCGAGAAGTCGCTGGTTCGAATCCAGCTATCTCCACCAAAATAAAAGGCACCCGTTTGGGTGCTTTTTATTTTGGCAGTAAGCTGGATTCGAAGGGCGGATTAAGAAAACGTGCCCGGTGGCACGTTTTCCCGCCCCGGCTCTGCGATACAGCAACGGCAATTGCGTACAAAAGGTGCGGACGAGCAGCTGCGATTTTCACGAACCAGCATCTCCGTCAAAGACAAAAGGGCCGTCATTTCTGACAGCCCCTTTGAAATGATTAACGGTATTATATGCTTATATATAATTGACTTGCCAATGCAGACATATTATTATTTACTTAATTCGTAATTGTATTTATAATACGGTCACAAAAGCTGTGAATATTAGAGAAGGCAGATTTTATCGATGAGTGTATTGGGCTGGATCATTATCGGAGCGCTTACCGGATGGATAGCAAGTATTTTAACCAAGAACAATGCCAACATGGGGGCTTTTGGCAATATCGCTGTTGGAATCATTGGCGGCTTCATCGGTGGTTTTGTTGTCAATCTGCTGGGCGGTCAGGGTATCACAGGCTTTAATCTGTGGAGTCTTTTTGTAGCCATTCTTGGTGCAACCATTTTACTGTTTTTTATTAATCTATTAAAAGGGAAACGATCATAATCTCTTAGTTCCAGGTTATAAACTAAGATATATATAAAGGGACTTTGATGCCAATACAGGAATGTCTAAAACCGCCGTGTTGATTTACAACTGACATTGGCGGTTTCGTTATAGCAGGAAGTCAATCGGTGACAGCGGACACCTGCCGAGATAATGAAGACGGTGTTCGTTACGGATGAGCGGTATATAATCAGGTTATTCGTGCTGTTATACATAATCGGGAGGCTAATATGATGAACGGAGTCATGCTTCAGGCTTTTGAGTGGAATCTTCCGGCAGATGGAACTTTGTATAAAAACTTAAAACAGCAAGCGGGCAAGCTGTCGGGACTGGGGATAACAAGTGTATGGATGCCACCCGCCGCAAAGGGGCTAAGTGATGCCGATGTCGGATATGGCAACTATGATTTTTGGGATCTTGGTGAATTCGACCAAAAAGGAACCATCCGCACGAAATACGGCACAAAAGAAGAACTCTCTGATTGCATTCATACTTTGCAGCAGCATGGAATTGCCGTATACGCTGATATGGTTTTTAACCACAAGGGCGGTGCCGATTTTACCGAAACCTTTAAAGCGGTAAAGGTCAATCCCGAAAACCGGATGCAAGACATAGGCGTCGAGCGGGATATCGATGGCTGGACGGGGTTTTCCTTTGCGGGCAGGGGTGATAAATATTCGGCATTCAAATGGCATTATTATCATTTTGGCGGCGTTGATTATGACAACAAGAGCCAGGAAAATGGAATCTACCGTATAGTTGGAGAGAATAAATACTGGAATACGGATACGGATTCTGAAAAGGGCAATTTTGATTATCTCATGAGCGCTGATATTGATCATTCGCATCCTGAAGTCGTGACCGAACTCCAAAGAGTCGTTGATTTTATGATTGATACGATGCACTACAGTGGATTTCGCTATGATGCATTAAAGCATATATCGCGAGATTTTATAGACGGCTTATCAAAATATATAATGAAAAAGCATCCCGACTTTTACTTTGTGGGCGAGTACTGGAAAGACGATGAGGGAATGCTCAATTATTATATGGACCAAACAGACTACCATATAGATTTGTTTGATGTTTCGCTTCACTTTAATTTCAGGGAAGCCTCTGTTAATAAGGAGTATGATATTCGTCAAATATTTGACGGGTCGCTGGTCGGTGCAAAACCGAGTCAGGCGGTGACTTTTGTTGATAACCATGATTCGCAACCCGGCCAATCACTGCAGAGTTGGGTTGAGCCATGGTTTAAGGAAATCGCTTATGCGCTGATTCTTCTAAGAAAAGACGGGTATCCCTGCGTTTTTTGGGGAGATTACGCCGGGATTAACGGCGGTGAGTTTGGCGGGGTCGGTAAGCAGCTTGACACAATGCTGGAAGCAAGACGCCTTTATGCATGGGGAGAGCAGGAAGATTTTTTTGCGGAGCAAAAATTGATCGGCTGGATCCGCCACGGAAATGCCGAATATCCAAAGAAACTGGTTGTTCTTATATCAACGGGCGATGCAGGTCAGCTTTTCATGAGAGTGGATAAAGAGCATGCCGGGAAAAAATACAAGGACTTGAGCGGTAAGAATGATTCAATTTTTATAGATAATGAGGGAACTGGCTTATTTACAGTGCCGCCCGGATCTGTCACCTATTGGGTTGAAGATGAGGGTGAGTAATATTAATCCTATTTAACCAGCTTATTTTACGAGCGGCAGCAGTTTGTCTATCAATATCTGATCAAACAGCTGTGCTTCCTCATACATTGGGTGATGCGCGCTGTTTTCGAGCCATATCAACTCTTTTTCGGGTGCGTTGAGCGCGTTGAAATAGTCTTCCACGAGCGAGGACGGCGTGTTGTAATCGTGCCGGCCCTGCAGGAAAAAGACGGGGACGGAGAGGTTGTGTGCCGACTCCATGAAGTTGACCTGCATGACTTGCGGCCACAGCGCTTTCAATGAAAACTCTACGCCCTGCCCGAACCGTATGAAATCCCCGATTGTGTATTCGCTGGGGAGCAAGCCGGGTATGATGAAAAACGAGTTGCCTTGATTATAGGTTTCTCCGTGAAACTTGACGAGCCATTTGCGCTCGAGCATCAGATCGTCGTACCACCCGGGGTTATTGATCACGTCAAGGTATTCATACGTACCGGCAATATTCTCAAGCTCCTTGATGGCCTGGGCATTGCCAAGCGCTTTGGCCTTGTCCAGCGCATAGCGATATGATATCTTTTCTCCTTCACCGGGGTTGACCTCCTGGCCGCTGCCCGCATAGGCATAGATTTTTTCGGGATATTTTTGCGCGGCCAGCACGCCAAGAAGTGAGCCCCACGAATGGCCCACCACAAAGAGCTTCTTCTGATTGAATTTTTTCAGCAGATGGTTGATGACTTCTCCTGCGTCGGAGACCATTGTATCAAGCGTCATTGATTCAGCAGAGATTGAGGGGGCGTACGATTTGCCGGTTCCGCGCTGCTCCCGAAGCACGACGGTAAAATGCTTTTCGAGCGCGGAATGATATGACCGGAAGGGGACCATTTCGGTTACACCCGGCCCGCTGTGCAGATAGAGCAGTATCGGGTTGCCGGTATCCCCGCCGCGAATCAGCATTGTCTGATCGACTCCGCCGATTTTGACGGTCTCCAAAGCGGTGATAGAGTTTTGACCGCGGACGGCGGGCATGAATATGATCAGCTTTAAGACGATATAAACAGCGATAAGCAATGCAAGAGAGAGTATCACATAGTACAACATTTTTCGTTTCCTGTTCTTTTCATATTTGCATTACTGTGTATAAAAATAACATGACAAGAATATAATAACATCGCTTATTGAATCAATCAATAATAAGATAATTATTGCAGGGAAGTAAATAATTATTTGATTACATACCATGGTGATGAAATAAGATAGTTTTGAAAAAGTTATAGCTGATTATGCTGGCACAATATATGCAGTCTTTGGGAGCAATGAAAATTAGATGTGTATTGCATGGATCTGATGTTCTTGTAATCGTTGGCGCTCGTTATCTATTAACTGATTAAAATATTCTTTTGGGTTGTGCCCAAAATTGGGTTTGTTTCTACATTCCCCTTGATGATCAATGATAAAATCAATAATTTTATCATAATCTCTTTGATCAAAGACTGTATGTAAAAGGGCATTCACACCACCCTCGGCATAAGTATTTATGAATATTCTTTTTAGCAAATAGTCATTTGTAGCGAATAGAAAGATTGTATCCATATTATCTTCTTCGTAATGAAAACAGCTCCAGTCTGATAAGTATGTTAAATCCCATGCTTGATTTTTACATCCTTCAAACACTTTATCTATTGCATAGCTGCCCGAATATTTTGGAGCCTTTATTTCAAATTGATTCGTAAACAACATTGCAGCATAAACAAGAGTTGTTTCACTTAAAAGTAGGTATCTATAATTCCACTCAAGAAATTTTAGCATTTTCTCAGCGGGAGATAAATCACATTGCTTATTCAGATATACAATATGGAGCATTTCTGATATGTGCATAAGTAAATGATCATCTGATTCAGTATAATCTATATTTGTTTCATATGGCTTCTTATCGAGTGGACACGGTGTTATTGAATCAATTTCACCTTCAGCCAAGCGTAACCAAAGCATGCTTGGATAGTAAGAAAATATATTATTAAATTCCTGCAATTCTATTTTGGCATTTAACAAATCTTGTAGGCTCGTGGCCTTTTCCTTAATCGCCAGACCCGCGCTGACTGGGAAATCGTTCATAAGTGACCAAGCCATTAATAATGCAAGTTAAGCGCATTTCTTTTTCGTTTTTCAGGTGACCAAATCGGGATAGTTTTAACAGACTGCTTAGTAAATTTCTATCCAGAAGCACACATACCTTCTTTTGACACTTAATATTATGAAGTTCCTTGTAATTTACTTCTCCTGTGCAAGAATATTTTGGATGGAAAACTATCTGCGTTCTACGCATGCTTTCCCAAATATAATTGATTTCTTCACATTCAAGATACATAAAACTCATTTGTATTTTCTCCATAAAAAAGCAGATTAGCATAAATATTGCGATGATTTGCTGTGAATGAAACCTCCATCTTCGATAAAAGAAAAATCGGCCTTATTAATCCGGGAAAGTCATTCATGTGTAACGTAGTTAATATTTCTGAAGGCAAAAATAATATGCTCCCGCATGTTAATGCAATAGCTCTTAAAGCAGGAGTAATCTTTTTAAAACCATCAAATACCTTTTCTATGAACACGGTAAAACCATTCGTTGATTCCACGCTATCTCTCTATTTAGAATTATAATACATAATGTCTACTCATGAACAATTTAGCATTATATAACGATACAATCAATATCAAGACTCACACGGATCAAAATACTGCCTTATTATCATTTGATAATGATGCCGCATGAGTGTATAATCATGTAAATATTAAACGGAAAATGGAGATGAGCGACGTGGCTGTGACATATGCGAGACGCATGAGCAATTTGAAGGCGTCAGAAATCAGGGAAATACTCAAGGTGACGGAATCACCCGAAATGATATCGTTTGCGGGCGGGCTGCCCGCGCCCGAGCTTTTTCCGGCCAAGGAGATTATCGAGGTCAACCGCATCGTGCTCGAGGAGGCCGCCGAATCGGCGCTGCAGTATTCCACCACGGAAGGGTTTGCGCCGCTGCGTCGGTGGATTGCCGAGCGCATGAACACGCGGCAGGGGACGGCATTTGACGCGGACAACATACTGATTACACACGGATCGCAGCAGTCGCTCGACCTCTCGGGCAAGGTGTTTTTGGACGAGGGAGATGTGGTGCTCTGCGAAAGCCCGACATACCTCGCCGCCATCACGGCTTTTCGTGCCTACGGCGTTAACTTTGTGAGCGTGCCGACCGACGACGACGGCATGGAAACGGACGAGCTTGAGACACTGCTCAAAGAGACGCCGCGAGCCAAAGCGATTTATGTGATACCGAATTTTCAGAATCCGACGGGCCGGACGTGGAGCCTCGCACGCAGAAAAGAGCTCGCTCGGCTGTCCGCCGCGTATGAAACGGTTGTGATCGAGGACAATCCGTACGGCGAACTGCGCTTCGTGGGCGAGGCGCTGCCGTCTGTGAAGTCTTTTGATGCGGCCGGGAACGTGCTGATCACGGGCACATTCTCCAAAATATTCTGCCCCGGATACCGCATCGGGTGGATTGCGGGAGATAAAGACATCATCCGAAAGTATGTGCTCGCCAAGCAGGGAACGGATCTGCAGTGCAACACGCTCGCCCAGATGGAGATCGCAAAATACCTGGAACGCTATGACATCGACGCGCATATCCAGACAATCCGCGCCGTGTATAAATCACGCCGCGATTTGATGGTGACGATGATGGAAAACGAGTTTCCGGACGGCGTCACATTCACGCGTCCGCAGGGCGGCCTGTTCGCATGGGTGGAACTGCCGGCGCATGTCAACGCACGCGACGTGCTGGTGAAAAGCCTTGACGAACAGGTGGCATTTGTGCCGGGCGGCTCGTTCTTTCCCAACGGCGGCCATGAGAACACGCTGCGGCTCAATTTTTCGAATATGCCCGAAGACAGAATCGTCGAAGGTATGCAGCGGCTCGCAAAGGTGTTGCGCACTTTCGTTGATTAGTAAGGAGAACGGCGATGAAGAAAGTCACGTTTTACGACACAAAACCGTACGACAAGGCGTGGATGGATGCGCTCAAAGAGGAATACGGCTTGCAGATCAAATATTTTGACAGCAAGCTCAATGCCGATACCGTTTCACTCGCGCGCGGCAGCGATGCCGTCTGCGTGTTTGTCAACGACACGGTGGATGCCGAGGTGATTGAGGCGCTGCATGAGTACGGCATCCGCATACTCGCGTTGCGCTGTGCGGGCTTTAACAATGTGGACTTTAAGGCCGCGTTCGAAAAGCTGCATGTGGTGCGCGTGCCCGCTTATTCGCCGTACGCTGTGGCGGAGCATGCGATGGCGCTGCTGCTCGCTGTTAACCGCAAGGTGCACCGGGCCTACAACCGTACGCGCGACTTCAACTTTAATATCAACGGCCTCACGGGCTTTGATCTGCACGGCAAAACGGTCGGTGTGATTGGGACGGGCAAGATCGGCCGCGTGTTTATCGACATATGCAAGGGCTTTGGCATGAACATCATCGCGTACGATCCGTTTCCCGCGAAGGATGCGGATTTTGAGTATGTATCCTGCATGGAGCTGATGAAGCGGGCCGATGTGATATCGCTGCACTGTCCGCTGACGCCCGAAACCAAGCATATTATTGATGAGCAGGCGCTGTCCGCCGCCAAGCATGGCGTGACGGTGATCAACACGTCGCGCGGCGGGCTTATTGATACCGTCGCACTGCTCAGTGCGATTAAAGACGGGCGCGTGCGCGGCGCGGGGCTTGATGTCTACGAAGAGGAATCCGAGCTGTTCTTTGAGGACTTCTCCAACACCATCGTGCAGGACGATATACTCGCGCGTCTCGTTTCGCTGCCCAATGTGATATTGACGTCGCATCAGGCGTTTTTAACCGATGAGGCGCTTGAGAAGATCGCGCATGTCACACTGGACAACTTAAAGCGCTACTTCGACGGAGACGGCCTTCCAAACGAGATTTGTTATCAGTGCGCCAAGCAGCCGGGCTGCGCGAAGGATCATGTGAAGCCGTGTTTTTAAAGATGTACCTTGATGCTTTTTGTTCGCCGTTGTAACGCGGTGTTGGTATTTGTGTCAAAAAGTCAGCAAGAACATTTGAAATCCATGTTAACAATATTGAGAAACATGTTAACTTCTCTTTTTGACGGCTACCTCACCGGGGTGTGTCGGAGGACAGTCCCCTAAGGGTGACTGCGGGAGGGAATAATATCGGTCGTACATCGAGCGCACGTTTGATTGTAAACACATCCGACTATCCGAAAGATCAGGATATTATGGCCTGACCGGCAATTCAAGGCAAAGAATATGAAAAGTCCTTTGCTTTTTTATTTTTAATAGGTGTTGACATTCAGGCAAAAATCGGATATATTTTTATTGACTGATAAGTCAATCGAACAACGAGGTGTGGGATGAGTCCACGAAACGAAGAACAAAACGCGCTCATAAAGGATGAAAGGCGGGAGCAAATACTATCGGCGGCGCTCAAGGTGTTTGCACGGCGCGGCTTCGCGGCGACAAAGATCAGCGATATTGTCGCGCAGGGCGGCATGAGCCACGGCCTTGTGTACCATTATTTCAAATCAAAGGAAGAGATTTTTTATGAGCTGCTGCAACGGGCGCTGTCAACCTCGGGTGAATTGCTGTTGATGGTGGAAGCTTTGCCGATCAGCCCGCTGCAGAAAGTGCGCGAGACAGCGAAACACATACTGAGCGGAATCGGTCAATGGGTGGATACGTCGTATTACTTTCTGATCGTGGTGCATGCCGCCATGATGGATACAAGCGAGAAGGAGACGGTGCTTGCAGCTTCCGAGGTTCCGGTACAATCGCTGATGCGGATACTCAAAGAGGGGCAGGAGCAGGGCGAGGTGAGGGACGGCGGTACGCGCGAAATGGCGATACTGTTTTTTGCGGCGATACAGGGCGTGGCGTTTTACAAGCTCAGTATGCAGGATTTCAGGCTGCCCGACCCCGAGCTGCTTGTTGCCATGGTAAAGAAATAATATTAATAATAATACGGAGGGCACGAATATGACGAAGGTGGTCATCATCGGAGCGGGTATTTCGGGGCTGACCTGCGGAATATACGCTCAAATCAACGGATTCGATACGCACATCTATGAAATGCACAGCATTCCCGGCGGAGAGTGCACGGGATGGGACAGGGGAGATTATCATTTTGACGGATGCATTCATTGGCTGACAGGTTCCAAGCCCGGCGCATCGCTTTATGATGTTTGGCGCACAACAGGCGTGATTAACGATGAAGTGAGATTCTACCATCACGATGTTTTTGCGAGGTACGAGGAGGACGGCCGCGTCCTTAATATTTATACCAATGCCGACAAGCTCGAAAAACACCTGCTTGAGATGGCACCGCAGGATAAGAAGGAGATCAGGCGGCTCTGCAAGGCGTTACGCTCATTCGGCGAATTCGGCATGCCGATCGATAAACCGCTCGATCAGATGACGATGAGTGAAGGCTTGAAATTTGCCGCGAAGCACATGGCGAAGCTGGGTCTCGTTAATTTTTATACCAAGACAAAGATGGCGGACTATGCGAAGCTTTTTAAAGAGCCGCTGCTGCAGCATGCGCTAATCAACGCCATCCCCGGAGACTTCAACGCCAGTGCGCTGGTGATGTCGCTCGCGAGCATGAATGCGGGCGATTCGGGTTATCCTGTCGGCGGCTCGCGCGCGCTTGCAAAACGCATGGAGCAGCGGTATCTGGAGCTCGGCGGACAGATTTCGTACAAGAGCCGCGTCGAAAGCATTATCATCGAAGACAGCACAGCCAAAGGCATCCGCATCACGAACGGCGAAGAGGTGTTCGGAGATACGGTCATATCGTGTGCGGATACGTACGCCACGCTCTACAAAATGCTCGGCAACAAATACACGCCTGAGCTTTACCGCAGCCTGTTTGAAGCGCCCGAAAAGCATTACGCCCCGACCAGCGCGCTCGTGTTCTTGGGTCTTGACTGTGATATAGATGAACCCTGGCGCTGCGTCAACATGCAGCGCGAGCAGCCCGTGACCATTGGCGGGCAGGAGATGCCCTTTGTGTCGCTGATGAACTATTCGTTCGACGATACGCTTGCGCCCAAGGGCAAATCGGTCTTCGCGGTATTCTACCCGACGGATTTTGACTACTGGAAAGACATTCATCAGGATAAGGAAAAGTATAAGCAGGAGAAGGAGCGCTTGAGGCAGGATGCGGTTGATGTGGTATTGAAACGGTATCCGCAGGCAAAGGGCAAAATCGAAGTGACGGATGTGGTCACACCGATGACGTACGTGCGCTATTGCGACGCATGGCGCGGCTCGTGGATGAGCTGGAACGACGGCGGCAAAGACGTTCCGCGCTATTTCCCCGGTAAGCTCGAGGGTCTTGAAAACTTCCTGATCGCCGGCATGTGGACGCTGCCGCCGGGCGGGCTGCCGGGTGCGTCAAGCTCGGGCCGGTTCGCGGCCCACCGCATCACGCAGGCGCAGGGGCGCGAATTTAAAACAAAGTAGCAGCAAAGCGGGCGGCCTATGGCCGCCCGCTGGTGATTTCATCAGTATTTATCCCGATGCACCATATGTGTGTGGAATGTGGTGTGCGGCTGTGAGACGCAGTCCGGATATCCGAGCGAAACGATGGAAAACGGTATGATGTCTTCGGGAATCTCGTAAATATCGCGCACTTTTTGCATCCTGTCTTCATGCGGATACAGCCCGAGATACACGCCGCCGAGCCCCTGCGCATGCGCCGCAAGCAAAATGCATGTGGTGCTGTTTGCACAGTCCTGAATGAAAAACTCGTCTGGCTTGGCGCGGTAACCGTTGACGCGCGACAAAACGAGTATGGCGAGCGGCGCTTTTTTCAGCATGCTCCAGTAAGAAGCGATATGCGACACCGCTTCCTTCTTTTCCGCATCCTGCATCACAAGAAATTCCCACGGCTGAGAGTTCATCGCCGAGGGCGCATACATGCCGGCCTTTAAAAGGCTGTGGATCACATCCTCGCTGACCGGCTTGTCCTGATACACGCGGCAGCTGCGCCTTTCGAGTATGGTGGTTAAGGCATCCATAGCATATTCTCCTAAGAAATTTTATTGTATATTCAAGCCGCGTCGGCGCAGCAAATTATTTTATATAATAGTGATAAATGATGCTCTCAAAAATGCGTGTCGGCAAAATTCTTTTCAGTATAACCGTGAGCTTCTGGTCGAATTTCCCCACTGTGTAGCGCAATGCAGGCCTTTTTGCTTGAAGTATTTTGTAAATCAATTTGCCGACACCTGCCGGATCGCTCCCTGTCTCTTCGTCGTGAGCGATTTTGTCGGTGACCTTCTTGTATTCCGAATAATAAGGGGAGCTTTGGTCGGAAGCGCGTTTGGCGTGCTTGCGGGTTGCTTTGGAACCATTCCTGTGATCGGACGGCTCAACAAGCGTGACATGTATTCCCCATTTTTTGACCTCAAGGCTTAATGCCTCAGAAAAACCCTCAATCGCATGCTTCGATCCGACGTAGGCACTGGTGAAAGGCGTCGCGAGGAGGCCGTTAATTGAGCTCAGATTGATGATGTTTCCATACCCTTGTTTTCTCATCACAGGCAACACAGCCTGGCATGAACGAATGACGCCCAGATAGTTGATGTTGATGATATCCTGATATTCGTCAATGGATAAGTCTTCAACGGCACCAAGACAAATCTGGGCAGCGCAGTTAATCAGCACGTCGATTTTCTCTTCAGAGGAGAGTATTGTTTCAATGGCACGTTTGAGCGTTCCGGCATCAGTGACATCAACAAAAAGCCGGTGGTAAGCGGAACCGTCACCATAAGTGCTTGTCCCCTCATTATCCTTAAACGAGCGGCCGCCGCTGTAAACCTTCAGGCCATGGGCAGCCAGATGCATGGCAATATACAAACCGATGCCGCTCGTTCCCCCTATAATAAAAACAACCTTATCGTTCCGCATAGCTGCAATCCTTCCTGAATCATACGGTATATCAAAAACAAAAAATCCTTGATGGAGAAAACTCATCGGACAACCAAATGCCAGCATCATTTTTCAAAGCATGCACCGAAAAGCCAGCCTGTCCGAGCATGGTATAGCGCGCTTGGATGTGCCATAAACAAATTACCCAGTTGGCGTGACGGCTTGCGTCGCAGCCAAGCCAATGGCAGTGCGCCCGCCGCGAAGGCCCGCTTCTTATTTATTGTACACCATAACAGTATTTTATACGGGTCCGGTTTTTTAATCAATATTCTTCGACCAAAAAGGCACGCTAACCGGCAGCAGGCAATGCAGTGAGCACAAAAAGCACCGCACATCCGACATACAGAAGTATCGTGCCCGGATTGAGGAAGACGGCGCTTTTTCCCTGCGGAAGGGCAAACAGGCCGCGGCTCATCCGAATGCGCTTTACATTGACGAAGAACAGCGTGATGCCTGCGATGGCGAGCCCGATCATTGCCGAGCTGTAAATAACGGAGAGGGCAATGCCTGCTTGCAGCACTGCAACCGACACAACGCTGCCAAGCAAGTTGATGAATATGTGCAGAAAGATTGTATAAATGACCTTGCCCGTCTTTACGAAGATGTACCCGAAAGCAAGGCCGAGCCCAAAGGCATAGAAAAATTGCGAGAAGTTTCCGTGATAAAGGCCGAAGACAAGAGCGCTCAATATAATGGCGGGCTTCTCACCGAACGGCAAAAGCCTTGGCAGCAGCAGTTTGCGAAAGAACAACTCTTCCGCGATAGGGGCCAGCACCACCATGAAGACAAGTATTGACCAAACACTCGTGCCTGTAACCAGACTCGTCAGAGGCTGAGGCACCTCGCTTTGGGTAATCGCCTGCACGATCAGGTTGAAGAGTGCGCCTATCAGATTCCCCGCATATAGGATTGCTATGCATACGATGGTGATAATGGCGAATTGCCCGACGGTGAGCGTCTTTTTGGCAATATGTGCGGTCGGCATCTTCCATACCAGCAGCGCAGCAAGCGGCATGGCGACCAGATACTGCGGCAGCAGTGTCACTGAAAGCAATGACCAACTGTCTTGCAGATACTGTGAAAGGAACAATGCAAGCACAAACTGCAGCACCATCGTGATGACGAGGGAAAGCAGTATGGTGAATCCCGCACGCGTATAGACGCGCCTGCCGGCTCTGATATCAAGCTCTTCCAAAACAATACCCCCTTGTGTTTTAAAAAACGATGGTCCGCGCTGTTTGGCATGGGTTAGACTGTTGTAAATGCGTTCGATGGTCGGTTGGTCTTTTTTCTATTTTATACAAATCCTATCCAGAACACAATATGCGGAAAATAAAAAGCGGATGCGTCTATCCGCTTGATCATGATTGAAAAACCTCGCCCGGCCATATATTCCACTGCGTAATAAGGAGCGGAGCATCGTGATTGCCAAGTTGACCGCATCCCATGTATTTATGTTATTGATCATGGGATTCCTCTTCCGCTGACGCTCCATCGGAATGACACTTGTTACATTGTCAGAAGCCTGCGGAATCGCCATCCGCTTATATTGTGTCAAATACCCTCTTCGCAATGGAGCTTCACCGTCAATCGCTTTTCGGCGACGGATAGCAAAACACTCTGCGGGCTTCTGAGGCAGCCCGCGCTATCAAAAGATTCAAAAAGGCCTCCCGCATCCATGATCCCAAAAAGGGTGATACGAGAGGCCTTCACTGAATCATAATATTATATTTTTTGCACGCTCAGCGTGGCGGCTTCACCGTTGATGTCCCATTCCTTTGTGTAGCCCGTCAGCTCGGCGGCAATCTCATCCGCCATGACTTCAGATTTGATTTCGTCCGCGTTGCGCGCGATAACGCCATCGAGCTTTTCGCTGCCGGTCACGGCGAAGCGGATGTGGTCCATCACTTCAAAGCCTGCTTCTTTGCGCATCGTCTGAATCTTGCTGATCAGCTCGCGCACGAAGCCTTCCTCAATCAGCGATTCAGTCAGCGTCGTATCGAGTATCACACTCAACGCCCCTTGCGTTTCCACCACAAAGCCTTCCTTATGGACAGGCTCGATCAGCAAGTCCTCTTCCACGAGCGACACCGTCTGTCCGTCCGCTTCAAACGTATACGTTTCGCCCGCCCGCACCGTGTTCACAATCGCCACCGTATCGGCTTCGGACAAATGCGTTTTGATCGCGCCGAGCAGCTTGCCGTAGCGCGGCCCGAGCGTTTTAAGCTGCGGCTTCAAGTTGTAAGAGATGAACGCCGACACGTCCGCGCCAAGATGGACGTCTTTCACATTGAGCTCGCCTGCCACCAGCTCCGTGTACATCTCTCCGAGCGTATCAACGCCTGCGACGTACATGTTGGCAATCGGCTGACGGTTTTTGATGACGGCCGTGTTGCGCGCGCTGCGCCCGAGCACCACGATACCCAGCACGGCATCCATGCTCTTTTCGAGCTCCTTGTCGATCATGCTCTCATCGGCCTTGGGATATGCGCACAGGTGCACGCTCTCCGGCGCATTTTTATCTACGCTGCGCACGATGTTCTGATACATCGTCTCGGTCATAAACGGAATGAATGGCGCGGCAAGGCGGCAGAGTGTCTCCAGCACCGTATACAGCGTTAAAAACGCGTCCGATTTATCCTGCTCCATGCCGGGGGCCCAGAAACGGCCGCGGCAGCGGCGCACATACCAGTTCGAGAGTTCATCCACGAACTTATCCATCTCGCGAGCGGGCTCGGTGAGCCGGTATTCGTCGAGATTCTTGCTTACCGTTTGAATCAATGTGTGCAGACGCGAGAGTATCCATTTGTCCATCACGTTATCGAGCTTCAATGTGTGCTGTGTCGGGTCAAAATCGTCGATATCCGCGTAAAGCACATAAAACGCGTACGTGTTCCAAAGCGTGCCCATAAACTTGCGCTGCGCTTCCGATACGGCTTCCGCGTAGAAGCGGCTCGGCAGCCACGGCATGCTGCCCACATAGAAATACCAGCGCACCGCGTCGGCGCCCTGATGATCGAGCACCGTCCACGGGTCCACAACGTTGCCCTTGTGCTTGCTCATCTTCTGGCCGTCTTTGTCCTGCACGTGCCCGAGCACGATGCAGTTTTCAAACGGGTTGCGCCCGAAAACGAGCGTGCCGATCGCGAGCAGTGTATAGAACCAGCCGCGCGTCTGATCGACCGCTTCGCTGATGAAGTCGGCCGGAAAACGCTTCTCGAATTCTTCTTTGTTTTCAAACGGGTAATGCCACTGTGCGAACGGCATCGAGCCCGAATCGTACCAGCAGTCGATCACCTCGGAGACGCGCTTCATGATGCCGCCGCACTGGTCGCATTTCATTGTGACGACATCGATGAACGGCTTATGCAGCTCGACGTTCTCCGGTACGTTCTGTCCTTTTTCTTTGAGTTCCGCGATGGAGCCGATCACGGTATGATGGCCGCACTTGCACTGCCAGACGGGCAGCGGCGTACCCCAGTAACGCTCGCGCGAAAGGCCCCAGTCGATCACGTTTTCGAGGAAATTGCCCATGCGGCCTTCCTTGATGTTTTCGGGCAGCCAGTTCACCGCGCGGTTGTTTTCCATCAGGACGTCCTTCACGGCGGTCATCTTAATAAACCATGTGCTGCGTGCGTAATAGAGCAGCGGCGTGTCGCAGCGCCAGCAGAACGGGTAGCTGTGCGAATATGCCTTCGTATACAGCATGAGTCCGCGGCCCTTTAAGTCTGCAATGATTTTCGGGTCGCCGTCTTTGACGAATACGCCTGCCCACGGCGTTTCCGCCTTGAACCGGCCCTGTTCGTTGACCATTTGAACGAAAGGCAGATCGTATTTTCGGCCCACGCGCGCATCGTCTTCGCCGAACGCAGGCGCGGTATGCACGATGCCCGAGCCGTCCGTCAGCGTCACATAATCGTCTGCGGTTATGAACCACGCTTTTTTATCGGCTGCGCCGAAATCGTAAAGCGGCTCATATTCTTTGTACTCAAGGTCTTTGCCCTTGTATTGTTCTATGGCCTGCTTGGTTTCACCAAGCACCGTCTCAACGAGTGCCGCCGCCATGATGAGGTAAGACCCTTCGTGCGCCACCTTCACGTAGGTTTCGCGCGGGTTCACACAGAGCGCGACATTGGACGGCAGCGTCCACGGCGTCGTCGTCCAGGCGAGAAAGTAGGTGTTCTCTTCGCCCTTTGCTTTGAACTTAACGAATACGGACTCTTCCTCGACGTCCTTGTACCCTTGGGCCACCTCGTGCGACGAGAGTGCCGTTCCGCAGCGCGGGCAGTATGGCACAACCTTGTGGCCCTTGTACAGCAGCCCCTTGTCCGCCACCTGCTTGAGCGACCACCAGACGGATTCGATGTAGTTGTTGTCGTAAGTGATATACGGATGCTCCATGTCGGCCCAGAAACCGACGCGTTCGCTCATGCGCTCCCACTCGCCTTTGTATTTCCAGACGCTTTTTTTGCATTCGGCAATAAACGGCTCTACGCCGTATTCTTCAATCTGCTCTTTGCCGTCGAGCCCGAGCATCTTTTCCACTTCAAGCTCCACAGGTAGGCCGTGCGTGTCCCAGCCCGCTTTGCGCAGCACGTCGTAGCCCTGCATCGTGCGGTAACGCGGAACCAGATCTTTGATGCAGCGCGTTAAAATATGGCCGATATGCGGCTTGCCGTTCGCCGTCGGCGGGCCGTCGTAAAACGTGTATGTCTTGGCTCCTTTGTTTTTATCGACGGTCTTTTTAAATATCTCATTTTGCTCCCAAAATTTTAAGACTTCGATCTCCCTGTCTTTAAAATTAAGGTTCTTATCGACTTGTTTATAAAGCATATTTGACTCCTCTGTCGGTTCCCTTTGTTTTCAGAATAAAAAAGCGCCTAAGCCCATGGGGCAAAAGACGCATATCTTTTACGGTACCACCCAAATGACGCTCCGCCGAGCCTCTCTTTTGTGCGCGGTAACGGGCGCAAAACCGTTTTTGCTTACGTCAGTTCGGCAAAAAAGCGTAGCGGGTGATGACGTATTTGCCGCACTGGCCGGGGCTCTCACCGTTTCCCCGTCGCTTGCCGCCAATGGATGGCATCGCCGTGTCCCGCATCATGGCATTTTCATCCGTGTTTACAATATTCCTTATTATAAGGGTAACATTAAGATTTGTAAAGAACGGATGGCAGCCTAATTGTCATCGGCATCCACAGGCTCGACAGGGCTGAATTTCCTGATGAACTGCGCGATGTCATCAAACTGCTTGAATTCGGAAGTGAAGGTGATCTCGCCGTTGTCGTTGCTGATGATTGTGAATGTTTGCATCTTGCGCCTATACCGGACAAACACCGACTCTATATCGTGCCAGCGGATTTCGACCCTGCCGTGAAAAAGGCTCGACCTCACGATGCGTTGTGAATCCACATAGAGCTTGTCCAGATAATAAGCCTGAATAAAATAAATACCCAATCCCGCGCCGACGATTGTTCCCAGCGGCTTTTCTATTGGGTTACCGGGGTTGTAGTCTGATAGTATCAGAATGAGCGCCAACGCCAGCATGAAAAAGCCAAATATCGCCAGAAACTTTGATTTTCTGAACGTCTTTCCCATCGCGTCGTCGATCTCTTTTTGTTTCAGGGCGGCATCATCGCCAATTTCCACCTGTGCGTATTGCTCGATCAGCCTTAACATCCGGCTGAACCCGCCGAACATGGTGCCCACGGCAATTCTTTTTCCGCTGCCGTAGATCACGGCGCTTCGACGCTTGTATATAATATAGATGTGTTCGGCGTCCTGCCACCGGATATAGGTTTTTCTAACGCTGCGGTATTCAATGCCGCGGTCATCAATGCGGACACGCATAGCCATACACGGGATAAGCGCCAGCAGACTGAAAAAAAGACAGGGTATCATCAGCGAGAGCCAGACGCCGGAATTTGGCGGATCGATGAATAAGGTCAGTATGGCAAAAACCACCGTGCCCGCTGCGCATACCAGACCGACAATGAAGTTGGATCTTTCCAGACGGAATGTCGCCGAACCATTCATCGCTGCCCTCCCGATTTTTCGACATTTTGATCAAAGCCCATGCTATTATATACCGGATGATACAATCTGTCATGGGCCCTGACGCCAGTCAGGAGCTTTGTGTGAAAATATTGAGCTTCTTGGTGACATATCGGGACAACCCATGGAATTTCTGTTATAATGGCTGTAATAACAACGAGGAATACATGATGACACACTTGCTCTATATCCTATGCGACATATCGCTGCCCATTTTAATTCTGATTCTTATCGGCTTCGTTTTTCAGAAGATATTCAAAGCGGATGTGCGCTCGTTCACGAAGCTGTTCATTTATGTGCTGTCGCCTGCGGTGATATTCGTAAAAATCCTGGCTGTCGAATTCACGATGGAGCTGGTGCTGCATGTGGGCGTTTTTATCATACTGCTGCAGGCTTCAATGTATGTGGTCAGCTTTGTGGTCTGCCGTCTTTCCCGCTATCCCAAAAGCATGCGGAACGCCGCGATCAATTCGCTGACCCTTTTCAACACCGGTAACTATGGCATTCCGCTGATAGATCTCACGTTCGGCGGCAATGCGCTTGCGGTGACATCCCAGATTTTCATCGTCATCATACAGAACATGACGACCAATACAGTCGGCGTTTATCTTGCCAGCTCCGGTAACGGAAGCGGCAAGCAGGCGCTTAAAAGCGTAGCCAAGATCCCTGCCATATACGTCATCGTGCTGGGCGTGATCATCAATCTCCTGAGCATTAAAATTCCCGAAACCATTATGGTGCCGCTCGATTATCTGGCGGACGGTTTTTTTGCGATGGCGCTGGTGGGGCTCGGTACGCAGCTGGCGGAGGTGCCCGTTGATTTGCGCGAATTGAAAAAAGTGCTGGGCATTAGCATCATCAAAGTGATATCCACGCCGGTGCTGGGCTTTTTGCTCGTGCTGCTGCTCGGCATAAAAGGCATGCTCGCGCAGGCGCTCATCATTGGCATTTCCACGCCGACAGCCGTCAATTCCGCAGTCTATGCGCGTGAATTTAACAACGAGCCGGCATTCGCGTCGCAGATTGTGGTGGTGACCACCGTGCTCTGTACATTCACGCTGCCTATCGTAATTTACCTCGCGGGGCAGTATTTCGTGTGAAAACGGCATGTGGCTGTCGATACCCTTGTTTTGACTTAAGGCTTTAAAAACGCCTCAATATGACATAAGGGGAATGAGTGATATGAAAACCGTGCTTTCCAAGTGGCTTCGTTGGCCCAAAGCCAACCGCTTCCTCTCAATCGCGGCTGCCGCTCTTATCGTCGCTTTGTTGATTATTGTGGTTTTGCCGGGGCTGAAAAATAACAACGGCGCGACAGAGCCGGATAAAGCGGCGCTTGTCTCGCCCTCGGCGCAAAGCCGCGCCAATTCCGGGCAAACCACCTCCGTCCCGATGATTCTGCCTTCGGGAACGCCTTCTCCCGCCAAGCAGGCTGTCCATACGCAGCCGGTTCAATCGCCGGTGCCGCAGAAAACGCCCGGTACTGCTGGTCCCAAGCCGTCGCCCACGGCGTCCGCCGGAAAAGTTGTTAACGGCGAGTGGTCGGCGTGGTCCGGATGGATGACGCTGGAGGAGATGGAGAAAGAACGGGCATCCGAATATTATCACGATAAAAAGACAGAATTCGAACGCGCTATGAAGGTGCGCACGATCATCGGCGATATGCACTACAAATGGCGGTATAAAGAGCTCAGCGTGAACTGGCAGGGCTGGATTGACAACACGGAGAACCTCGATTCAGCGCAGATACTGCAAAGATACGGCATCGACGACTACAGAGTGGAATTCAGCTATGAAGGCGATATCGTGCAGCAATACCGGTATGGCACGATCAGTTATACGTCGGACTGGTCGGCTTGGCAGCCCGAGCCGATCGAACAACGATACCACGACTCCAACAGATATCTGACACAGTTTGAAAAGGATTACGACAAATGCGAATGGACGGACTGGCGCATCGTTGATGAAAATACAATGACGGGCGCGGAGGAGGAAGGCTATTATGTTTTTCGCCTCAGATGGCAATACAGCTTTTAGGTTGACAGTTTCCGCGCTTGATTGAAGGAGGGGCACAGCGTCGCTGTACGGTCAGGGTGCGGCTCTGGGCTGAATCATTGCTGTTGACATTATCATACGACTTCAATATAATATATCCGTCTTGCTATAGAGATTTGGCCATTATTGGCTCATTATATGAAGGAGAGATTAGATCCACATGAAAATGACATTACAGCCCAAGAAGAGGCAGCGCAAAAAGGAACACGGCTTCAGAAAAAGAATGCAGACCAAGGCCGGGAGAAACGTTTTGAAACGCAGACGTGCGAAGGGCAGAAAAGAGCTGACTGCATAATTGCTGGATGCCGAGAATGTTTCGGCAATTTTTTTCGGTACCAAAGTGAAATGGCCGTACGAATGGAAGGTATAGTTGAGGCGTGAATATTCGCTAAGGCGCAATAAAGAATTCAGATATGTGTACAGAAGAGGTAAATCCGTTTCTGATAAAGCCATGGTGCTCGTCTATGTGCCAACAAAAACGCCGCATTTGAAAGTCGGTTTTTCCGTTTCCAAAAAGCTTGGGAACAGTGTGGTGAGAAACCGGGTCAAGCGCAGAATGAAAGAGGCTTTTTTCTCGGTATTGGACAATATCAATCCAAGCTGTCTGCTCATTTTTACGCCGCGCATAGAGATTCGGGATATGACGTATCAGGAGATACTGCTTTCCATGTGCAAGCTGCTGAAAAGAGCGGGGCAATTTAAAGAATGAAACGTGTATTACTTGGCATAATATGGTTTTATAAAAAAGCCATTTCGCCTTACACCCGGCGGTCATGCCGGTTCACACCCACCTGCTCGGATTACGCGGTGGAAGCGATTAAAAAGCATGGTGCACTTAAAGGTCTGGGGCTTAGTATCTGGCGCGTACTGCGGTGCAATCCATTTTGCAAAGGCGGGTATGATCCCGTTCCTTGAAGCGTTTTAAATGATGATGGAGGACCAATCGATTGGATTTTCTAAGTAACAATTTTATCTCCGACTTTTTCGTGCTTGTGCTCAAATGGGTATACGGCATCGTGCAGGACTATTCTGTCGCCATTATTATTGTGACAATTCTGGTCAGGCTGCTCATCCTTCCGGTGGATCTGAGGCAAAAGAAGAGTGCGCGGAAAATGGCGCTGATACAGCCGATGATCGAATCGATGAAAAAGCGTTATGCCAACAATCCGCAGCAGCTGCAGAAAAAGCAGCAGGAGCTTTTCAAAAAGGAAGGCGTCAAACCGCTTGCGGGCTGTCTGCCGATGCTGATCACAATGCCGATATTCTTTGCGTTCTTCGGTGCCATGCGTGTGCTGGCCGCCGAACAGACCGTGGCGCTGCTTTTAAACGCCCAGCATTTTGGACAAGCTGCCTACGACCTGCCGAGCTGGCTCTGGGTGCATAACTTCTGGCAGCCGGATTCTGTGCTCTCGTCGGTTTTACCGAGTTCCGCCGAATTCGCCACATTCGTACAGACCAACGCGTCGTATATCACGCCGCAGTCGATGCACATGATGGCGCATACGAATTTGCTGAGCTTTAATGTGGTAAGCGGTTTGCAGGGCGGCTCGGGATACGATGCGTTAACAACGAGCATACTTCAGTTTAACAAGCTTGCGGATGCAAACGGGCCGCTTTATACCAACGGTTGGTTCATATTGCCGATACTCGCGGGCGCATCGCTATTCGTACAGCAAAAGCTCACGATGGGGCAGACGCCTCAGGCGGGCAACAGCAAGTTTATGCTGTGGTTCTTCCCGCTGTTTTCAATATGGATTTGCGCATCAGCCAATACCGCGTTCTCGATTTACTGGCTGTTTGCCAACCTTTACGCGCTGGGTCAGTCGCTGATTGTCAACTGGTATTACAAACGGCGCGATGACAAGCAAAAGCAGGGTGTCATTGAGGAGGCAACTTAATGGACATGTTAGAATGCAAGGGCAAAACGGTTGATGAAGCTGTGTTCAGCGGCCTCATCAAAATGGATTTGTCCATTGACGAAGTCAATATAGAAATACTCGACGAGGGCGGCGGCCTTTTCAAAAGCGCCAAGATTCGCCTTACGAAAAAAACAGAAGACGACATTAGAGCGGCGATTACAAAACAGCAGGAAGAAGTCAAAGCAGAAAGCTTCGAGCATAGCCGCACGAATGACTATCATGAGCGGCGTGATAACGGCCCGCGCAGAGACCGCAGCAGCGGCTCCTTCTCAAGAGACAGACGCGAGGGGGGGCAGCACCGCGACAGCGGACAGCGCCGTGACTATGGGCAGCACCGCGACGGCGGACAGCGCCGTGACAGCGGACAGCGCCGCGAGTACCAAAGAAGAGATCAGCGTGAGGATTTCGCGCCAGACCCGAACTTTGTGCCTCAGGAACCCGAAAACGAAGCAGAAACGTTCTTGCTGGGATTGTTTGAAAAAATGGGCATCAACGTCCGCTTAAAATCGGTGACCGAGGACGGCATGCTCAAAGTCGATATGTCCGGTCGTGGCATGGGTATGCTGATCGGGCGGCGCGGTGAAACGCTCGACGCTTTGCAGTACTTAACCAGCCTTGTGCTCAACAACGGCAAAGAAGATTATACGAAGGTCATGCTGGATACGGAAGACTACCGCAAAAAGCGTGAAGAGACGCTGCGGCGTCTCGCCGCAAGGCTGGCCGACAAGGTGCAGAAAACAGGCAAGCGCGTGGTGCTCGAGCCGATGAACCCGTATGAACGGCGCATACTGCACTCAACGCTGCAGGATTACGAAAACGTCTACACCTACAGTGAGGGTGAAGACCCGTTTCGCAGCGTGGTCGTGGCGCTTAAGGGCGCGGAAGACGAGCCGCAGCAGGCAGCAAGCAAATAAGCATTTAAGGAGCGGAAACGCTCCTTTTTCATTTGCATGAGGCAAGGAGAGCGTGCATATGCATCAAGACAAGAGAAGAAACCGGTTTGAAAGGAAACGCCCATGAAAAAAGCAGTGATCATCGGCGCAAGCAGCGGTATCGGCGCAGAACTCGCGAGACATCTGTCCGCGGAATACGGTGTGATCGGCCTCGCAGCGAGGCGCACGAAGCTGCTGGAAGAGCTCGCCGCAGAGCTTACGGGTAAAACACACATCGCCCCCATGGATATTTCAAAGCCTGAGGAGGCGCGGGACCAACTGCAAAGCCTTATAGAAAAGATGGGCGGCGTAGACCTCGCCGTGATCTGTGCGGGAACTGGCCATTTAAACCCCGGGCTCAACTGGGACCTCGAGCGGCAGACGATCGATGTGAATGTCATAGGGTTTACGCTGTTGGCCGATATGCTTATGAACCGTTTCATAGAACGCGGAGAAGGGCATCTGGTCGGTATATCGTCCGTGGCGGCGCTGCGCGGCAGCGGCAGCTGCCCGGCGTACAACGCAAGCAAAGCTTATATGTCAAACTATCTCGAAGGGCTTCGGCTCAAAGCGAGACGCATCAGCAAAAAGATTGTTGTGACGGATGTGAAGCCGGGCTTTGTCGATACGCAGATGGCACAGGGTGAGGGGCTTTTCTGGGTGGCTTCGCCGCAGGAAGCAGCCAAGCAGATCAGCCGCCTGATAAGACGCCGCAAAGCTCATGGCTATGTGACACGGCGGTGGCGCCTTGTGGCTGTGATACTCAAGCTGATGCCGGGCTGGCTGTATGAGAGGCTGTTCAAGTAGCAGCTCGGTATAGTATACCGCAAATATAAAACTGCGTTCTTTCCGAAAATCAGATTGACGGTCGAAGTTATCGCTATGATAAACAATAAATAAGAAGCCCTTTCCGTAGTGGGAGCGAAGCGACGACTACGAAGGGGAACAGAATCTCTTGTTCGAAGCGTTTTGCTCTTGTATGGATGATCCACTTCATAGTCGACACTCTGCTCCTCAGCATGGCAGAAGAAGGGCTTTTTGTTAAGTTGCGTTGCGGATATCACGCAATAAAGCGTATCAGCCGTTTTGTATGCCCGCCAGCATCTGCTGAAAGTCCAGATAATTCTGCTTGAGCAGCAGCGGCGTATCAAGGCCATACGGGCATTGAGCGGCACATTGCCCGCATTCCGTGCAGTCTTCTATTTTCTTCATCATGGCTCGTCCGTCCGGAGACATAATCATCTCCACAGGCGCACGCCTCAGCAGCAGTGACGCTCTGGCGCACATATGAATCAAAATGCCTTGCGGGCACGGCATGCAGTATCCGCAGCCCCGGCAGAAATTGCCCTGCAGTTCTTCCCGGTCTTTTTCGATGACTGCGGTCAGCTCGTTCGTCAGCACCGGCGGCTCTGGAACATAGGACAAAAATTCGTCGAGCTCCGATTCGCGCTGGACACCCCAAATGGGAACGACATTTTCAAAACGCGTGATCCACGCGCAGGCGGCAGCGGAATTTGTGATGAGCCCGCCGGACAGCGCTTTCATCGCGATGAAGCCGACCTCTTTTTCCTTGCAGGCCTGAACCAAGGCGATATCTTTTTCAGTGCTCAGATAGCTTAGCGGAAATTGGAGCGTATCGTACAGGTCGGACTGTGCAGCTTCGCTGGCGACGTCGAGCCGGTGGTTCGTAAAACCGATATAGCGGATCTTGCCCTGCTGCCTTGCTTTGAGCATCGCGTCGTAAAGTTCGTCGCCCGGCTTGGGGCAGAATTCGGGGTTGTGAAGCTGGTAGACATCGATGTAATCCGTCTTGAGCGTTCTGAGGCTTGTTTCGAGGTCGGCCCAAAACGCGTCGGTCGTTTTGGCCATCGTTTTTGTGGCGATGACGACTTGATCACGCATGCCGGCAAAGGCTTTGGCAAGCTTTTCTTCGCTGTCGGTATAAGCCCGGGCGGTGTCAAAGTAGGTCATGCCGCCGTCATACGCTTTCCGGACGAGATATGCCGCTTCGCTTAATGATATTCTCTGTATCGGCAGTGCGCCGAACCCGTTTTGCTCCACGCGCAGCGCGGTTTTTCCAATAGTCAACTGTGCCATCTTTTAAATTCCTTTCGATGCTTGAGACATAAATATAAAAAAGCGGGAGGTGTTCCTCCCGCTTGCTTGACGACATTACAGCGCGTCCATAAACTCCTTGTACTGTGCGAACGCGATCCCCGGTTCTTCGAGCGTGAGGTCCCAGCGTTTTACCCATTCGAGCGAGTAGAAACCTTCGTAACCGGCTTTCTCCAGCAGCTTGATGGTTTTGGCCACGGGCAAATCGCCTTCGCCGACCATCTTGTAACGCACGTTTTTACCTTCCATCACAGAGTCCTTGATGTGCACATGCTTGATGAACGGCCCTAAATTATCAATGGTGTAGGCGGGTTCCTCGCCGAAAAAGCGGTAGGGGTGGTTGATGTCGTAGAGGATGCCCACGTTCGGATGATCGAGCCCTTTGAGCATCGCACCCAAGGATTTGGTCTTTGCAAAGAAACCGTTGGTTTCAATCAAAGGCATGACGTTCTTGCCCTTTGCATAATCGACAATCTCTTCAAGGTTGGAGGTGATCTCCTTAAGGCTCACATCGGCGGACGGTGCGGGGGACAGATCGCCGAGCACGCGGATATACGGTGTGCCAAGTGCGCTTGCGGTATCCACATAGGCTTTGGCCTTGTCAATATCGGCTTCTTCGTTTAAATTGCACGCGGAGGTGAGGCACGGTACGGCAAGCGAAAGGCGCTTAAGCGTTTTCTTCGTTTCTTCGATATGGCTGGCGGAAAACAGCTCCATTGAAGGGGCATAAAGCTCGTGTTGTATTCCTCGAATTTCAATGCCGTTATAGCCCAAATCGGATGCGACGGATATGATATCGGAAAAAGACCATTCGGGGCATCCGAGTGTGGAAAAGCAGATCTTCATGTAAGGCCTCCTTTATTGACTGCGATAGCACAGGCACAGGTGTATTATAGCTTATACGGGCGAAAAAGGAAATGACAAACTTTTTTATACGCCCATGACGCCTTTGAACTCTGCGAGCGCCTTGCGGAACGCATCCATCGCGGCTTGGACAGGTGCGCCGTCCGTAAAATCGACACCTGCTTTTTTCAAAAGCTCGAGCGGGAAATCGCTGCCGCCGCTTTTTAAGAACTCGAGGTAGGCTTCGCGAACGCCGGGCCGACCCTCGAAAATGCCGGTTGCGATCATCACGGCGGAGCTGAAGCCCGTGGCATATTTGTAGACATAAAACGCGTTGTAAAAGTGCGGAATGCGCGCCCATTCGATGGCAATGGTGTCGCAGGTTTTGATGCCGTCGCCGTAATAAAGCTTGTTGAGCTCGGCATACTTTGCAGACAGCGCCTCGCCTGTGAGCGGCTCGCCCGATTCGCACATCGCGTGGGAGATGCGCTCGAACTCGGCGAACATCGTCTGCCGCAGTACGGTGGTGCGGAACTGGTCAAGGTAATGGTTGAGCACATACTTTTTCAGCGCTTCGTCGCCTGTTTTAAGCAGATGCCGGGTCAGCAGCACTTCGTTGACCGTGGATGCAACTTCAGCCACGAATATCGTATACGACGCGAGTGGGAACGGCTGGCTCTCATCCGAGTAATACGAATGCAGTGCGTGTCCGAGCTCGTGCGCGATCGTATACACGCTGTCCAGATCGCTGCGGTGATTGAGCAGCACGTAAGGATGTGTGCCGTACGCGCCCCATGAATAAGCGCCGCTCGTTTTGCCTTCGTTTTCAAACACGTCGATCCAGTTCTCATTATAGGCGCGTTTGAGAAGCGCGATATAATCGTTGCCCATCGGCGCGAGCGCCTCAAACACGATGTCCATCGCTTCCTCAAAGCTGTATTTTTTGCCCGTGTCGGGAATCAGCGGCACATACACGTCGTACATCGCGATATCATTAAGCCCGAGAATCTTGCGCCGGGTGTCGATGTAGTCGTACATGATATCAAGGTTCTCGTGGATCGAATTCAAAAGGCCGTCGTAGAGCGAAACCGGCACATTGTCTCCGAACAGCGCTTTATTAAGCGCGCTCTCGTAGTGGCGCACGCGCGCATAGTAGACGTCTTTTTTGACGCTCGTCGCATATGTCGTGGCGATCGTATTGATCATGCCCTGAAATGCGCTGTAATACGTTTCAAAAACGTTTTTGCGCACCTCGCGGTCGCGGTGCTGCATGAATTCGATGAATTTGGCGTGCGTCAGCTGCACGGGCCCTTCGGGCGTGTCCACGCTGCCGAATTTCAAATCGACGTTGTCGAGCATCGTAAATATATCGCGGATGCCCGATGCGAAATCGCTGCTCATCGAGAGCAGTTTTTCCTCGCCTTCGCTCAGCACATGCTGCTTTTGGCGCATCACATCGCGGATCATAAACGCGTAGGGGGCGAGCGCCGTTTCCTCTTTGATATAGCCTTCGAGCGTCTCTTCGCTCTGCTCGAGCAAGGCGGGCGCCACAAACGACGCTTCTCCCGATACGGCCACGTAAAGCGACATGGCGCGGTCGGTCATCGCCTGGTAGAGCGAGTTGGCGTTGTCTTCGTCGCGGTGCATCTTTGCGTAAACGTAGAGCCGCTCGCACATGAGCGAGAGCTCGTCGATGCGCTTAAGCGCGTTCACAAGGTTCTGTGCGCTATCCGCAAAGCCCTGTTTCAAATCCTTCACGGTGGGCACAAAGCCCTGAAGCTTCACAAAGTCCTTTTCCCATTCGTCGTTCGATGCGTAAATGTCGCCTAAATTCCATTTGTACTTATCGTCAATTTCACTGCGTTTCATTGCGTCCTCCGAAACTTAATGCTTTATGCCTATCATTATGCCCAGTATTTAAGCCTAATACCGTATATCCTTGCCCTTAAAAAGTATCTTTTGAGAAAAACGGGCGTCCATGAGTCGCGAAAAAATACGTTCGCCGTACCGTTCGTCGAGATCGTGAAACGGAAGATTGGTCACGATCACCGTTTTGCGCCCTGCCGCACTACGCTCGTTGATGAGGTCGAAGAAGTATTCTTTGGTGACGTTTTTGGTCATGGGCTCGGTGCCAACGTCGTCAATAATCAGCAGCGGCACTTCGAGCATGGGGTCAAGGTCCACATCCTCGCCAAGCCGGTGTTGGTGAAACAGCGAAAAGAGACGGTATGCCGTGAAGCTGGCGGCGGTGAATCCGCGCTCGATCACCCGGCGCATGATGCATTTGGAAACATAAGTTTTGCCAAGGCCCACGCTACCCGAAAGCAGCAGCAGCGAGGGACAACCCGGAAAGCTGTCCGAATAATCGGTGCAGATATCGCGAATGCGTGCCATCATATCACGCTGAGATTTTCCGTTTTCGATCGGTTCCGAACCGAACCGCCCGAGGTCGAACTGCTCAAAGCTCACATTGTCGTCGGTCAGGCGTGCGGCATCGAGCTTGTCCTCAAGCACGCGCTTTTTGAAACAGTCGCAGTGTGTGGCATCGTCGAGCAGCCCCGTATCGCGGCACTGTGCACATGAAAAAACGGGGTCCAAATAATCCGGGCCGTAACCCGCGTCGGCCAGCAGCGCGGCGCTTTGCGCGCGCAGTGCTTCAATCTGCCCGCTGCCGTCCGGCTCGCCCTGAAGGCGGAGCCTCGGGCGTGCGATCAGCATCGCCTCGAGCTGCTCCTGCAGCGCCTTTAACTCCGGCACGCGGGTGAATACCTCGTCCCTGCGGCGGGCTATTTCGAGCTCGTTCTGCTGCCGGATGCGGCTGTATTCCGCCAATACGTCGGATATGCTCATTATGCTCCTTCGTCCTCAAACAGGTTGATGGCGAGATGATCGTAATTTTCCACAGGGCGCTCAAACGACTCGCGCACGGCGGAATGGCTTTCGCTGTGCTTTTTCATTTCGCGCTGCGCGTCATCCAGCGTCTTTACGCCCTTGTTATGCCAGTTGGTCAATATCGAATTGAGATAGGAATACGGTTTATCCGAAAGCGTACTGACGTCGGCCGCCAGCAATATCGCGTCGTGCGCGATGCCCCATTCGCCGCTCCAGCGCTCGTATATCTTGCGGTGCGCCTCGGTCGGCGTTTTGGCGATGCCCGCCATGTCGAAAACCGCTGTCATGCGTTCGTCGAGCTCTTTTTGCATGGTGATGTGCGCCTTGGCCTGGGTCGTCGTGAAAATGCGGTTGTTATACCAGTCGGTAAGCAGATTGTCGAGCAGTGTAAACGGCCTTTTTCCGCGTGCCCCCACACTCTTGGCGGCAAGAATCAGCATCGGCTTATCAAAGCCGTATACGGTTGTCCACTTTTGGTACAGGCTTTCATGCTCAAACGAGGGCTTGAGCGACGGCTCGCCCAGCAGGTGCATGATGTCCTTGAGCACAGCCGATTCCTGCTCGCTTTTGGTATGTGATTCCGCGATTGTTCTTGAGGTCGTCAGGCCGCGGTTTTTGAGCCGCTCGAGAATCTTATCGAGGTATTTGAAGCTCGGCTCGCGTGCGGCTGTGGTTTGCGCACAAGCCGTCAGCACGGCTTCCGCCGTAAAGCCCCATTCCTGTGTCCATTTCTTGAACAGCGCGAATTCATCCTTCGTCGGTCTGCGGCCCGAGAGCGAGAGCTGCTTCAAAACGTCCATCACGCCGGACGTCTCCATCTGCTGCCACTCGATGTACTCGTTTGCCTTTTCTTCCGTATCGATTTTTTTTTCGGTCCATGTTTTGGCGACGCTGTCCATATAAGCGATGGACACACGGCGCCCTTTTAAGAGCAGACAGTATTCGGCGAGCTTTAACACCACCTTTTTGGTGAGGCCGAAGGTATCAGTATAATCGTATATTTTCAGATAGTCATGCGGGGAGAGCTGCCGCGAACCGAACAGAGTCTGCAGCATCTGATTGAACTCACGCTCGGTATACAGGTCCTCTTCGGCATATGCATCGGGCAGCGAAAAATCGCCGAATTCGATACACATGGTTTTGCCGTTCACAACGCGCGCCACGCCCTGCTTCTGCCAGTATTCAAACGCATTCAGCACCTCTTCTGTGCTCATATTGAGCCGTGTGCAAAGCTGACTGAAGTCAACCTCGCTGTTTACGGCGCTGTGCTTTAGAAATAACAAATAAGCCTGTGCGAACCTGTCGGGCGCACCGATGCAGCACTCGATAAAACGGTCGGGCACGAGTGTTTGGGTGGTGTGGTTTTTAAGCTGCAGCTGCATCTTGGCTCCTTTTTGCTTATTGTGTGAAAAGCGTAAAAGCGGCTTGTCCAAAGTCAGGCGGCTTTTACGCATAAAAAATCTGTGTCTATGTAAGCGAGCATCTATGTTTCGTCTTTGATAGTATACGACAGCCGCGCAAAGAGGTCAAACGGTCCGTCAAAAAAAGATACATAGAGCGTTTTATCAGCCGGAAACCGCTGCACAATAGCTATCGAAATAAACAGTGTCCGGCCGAATGGGCCGGACACTGCCTGACAGCATTATGTGTCTAATATCTTATTTCACTGTGACGGTACAGGATGCCGTCATGCCGTTATTGGCTGTTGCCGTAATTGTAACTGTGCCCGGCGCGATGCCCTTGACCTTGCCTTTGGCGCTCACCGTGGCGACAGCCGGATTGCTGCTCTGCCATGTGACCGTTTTGAAATCCGTATTCCGGGGCAGCACCGTGGCTCTGAGCGAATACGATCTGCCCGCCCTTACTGTGAGCGCCGCCTTGGAGAGCCTGAGACCCGTGACGGTGATCGGCGTGACGGTGACGGTGCAGCTGGCGGTGATACCGCTGCCGTCCTTTGCCGTGCAGGTGATGACGGCGGTGCCGGCCGATTTGCCCGTGACCACGCCCGAGCTCGATACCGAGGCGACCTTGGTATTGCTGGATTTCCATGTGACCGACTTTCTGCTCGCGGTTGTCGGCACAATGGCGGCGGTCAGCTTCACCTTCTGCGTCCGCATCACGGTGGCGTCGGTTTTGCTTAAGGAAACCGTCGCGACCAACTGCTTGACGGTGACCGTCTTTTTCACTGTCGTGGTCTTCGTTTTCACCTTGCCCTTGCTGTCTGTCATCTGATAAACAGACTTCGCGGTAATCACGGTTTTGCCGCCCGCGAGGAACGTGACATTGCCGGACGCATCCACCGCCGCGACAGCGGGCTTGCTGGAGGTATACGTCACGGAGACGAGTGTATAGCCTCTGGGCGCTGCGAGAGGCGTGAGCGTGATTGCAGTGCCTGCGTTCGCCTTTGAGGATAATTTCTTCGCCGGGATATTGCCCAAATGCGACGGCTGGCCGACCGCGACGTTGCACGAAGCCGAGTTCACGGTATTGGCTGCGTCGCGCACGGCGGCGGTATAGGTGCCAGCCTTGAGGCCGCTGAATACGTTCGCACTCTGCCATGCGCCGCCGTTCAGAGAATACTCATATGTGCCGCTGTCACCGCCTGACGCGGTAAGGGTGATCGTGCCGTTGAAACCGGCATATAGGCTGACATCCGTTTTGGTGCAGCTGATGCCGACAGCGTTGGCTTGAGTGATAGCGATGTCATATCCCGCGCTTTGGTCCTCAACCGTATAGGTGACGCGCGTGGTGCCCGCTTTGTTTCCCATAAACGTATTGCCGGAGCGCGAGAGATAGGCACTGTCAAACGTCCATGTGCCGCCGTCTATGTTGGGCGTCAGCGTGATACTTTTACCTATTTCAATTTTTCCGTTGCTGTTCGAAGGGGTCAACTTAAGCATTGAAACCCATTTTGCATAAACGTTGATAGTGCCCGGCGCTGCGTCGGTAGTCGCTATTTTTGTACCGCCGCCCTTGATTTCGGTATACCAGCCGCAGAAGATATGTTGATCCTTTACAGGATCTGAAGGCAAAGTGCCTATGGCGTAACCCAGCGTTGCTGTCTTGCTTGTGGGTGACGCTTCCGTATCGGCCGACTGGCTGTCAAAAGTGATGGTGCAGGGTTCGGGTTCAAAATCGGGATAATCAGTCGAATGTGGGTACCAGACGGGAGTGCCGGATTCAGGTTCGCCTTCACTACTGTCCAGTTCATCCATTTTGGAATCACTCAATAAAGTGTTGTAGCCCTGCATGTTGGCTGTAATCAGGCCGGTGATGCCGGTTTCCGGTGAGCTTCCCGCGTCGTCATCGTTGCCGATAGCCTCGCGTCCGGCTACAGTCTGATCAAAGAAACAGTTGTTGAATTGGACAACGCTCCAATCAAAATACTTTTCACCGACAAACCCACCAATATGATACGCTTCGTCTGCAGCTGTGTAGTTAACGCTGCCCGTTCCGTAGCAGTTATTAAATGTAATGCCGCTCACACTGCCCGCAAAAGACCCTGCGCACCAGCCCCAATCGTGTGTGGTGGTGACGTTGCCTCTTGCAAAACAGTTCGTAATGACAGAACCGGAGCCATTGGGGCTGGTACTGCCGACAAAACCGCCGACTTCGCCGGTACCGGTCACGCTGCCCGCCGCATAGCACTGTTCAATTCGGGCTTCTTCACAAAAGCCGACGAAGCCGCCCGCCGGATAGGCCTCCGATGTGAGAGCGCCGACATTTCCTGTGGCGTAGCTGTTGATGACGCGGGCGTTGTCCACTGCGCCGACGAGACCGCCGACACTATCGTCCCCATCCACATCGGCAGAGGAATAGCAGCCATCAATGGTCGAAGGCGAGTCGCCGTAGAGCCCGACGAGACCGCCCGCATATGCACCGTTATATGATGCGAAGTAGCCGTCGTTTTCGGCGATCTTGACAGAACCCGTGGTATAGCTGTTATGTATGCTCGTATCTGTTCTTGCATAACCCACCAATCCGCCTGCTACGCCCTCGCCGGTGATATCACAGTTCTGCACGCCGAGGCTTTCGATCAAGGCATCTCTGGTATAGCCGAACAAACCGGCCCCTTCCAAGTCCGGCTCGTTGACCGTAAGGTTGGAGATGACGTACTGGTTGCCGTCAAAGGTGCCTTTAAATGGTCTGTTTTGGGCAACTCCGGCTTTTACGTAAAGTCCGATCGGCATCCAGAACTTGCCCGACAGGTCAAGGTTCTTATCAAGACGGAAGTATTTTTCGCCGCTTTCATCCTGATAAGTGATGCCGCTGTTGACGTTGACGGCGAGCTGTGCGAGCGCCGTTTCAGAGTTGATGAGATATGGGGTTAACGATGATCCTTCACCGCCGTCAAATGTGGCATCAGGATTCGCCGTCAGCCCGTCCGTCCAGTACTCGTCTGCCGCGAGGGCTGTTTCGGGGAAAATGAACATCCCAAACGCCAACGCAGCAACCAAAATGACTGATATGATTTTTTTCATGGTCCTACCCCTTTAGTTTTTAGTATTTCACGTCAAACCAAAGCTGTATGTATTATTATACCAAGAGGTGACTCTATATGCCAGAAAATAATGATATTGCATATATAAAAGACGGCCAAAAGCAATCAAGAGAATTCCTTTGCGGAATTTCCCGCGTATTGACAAAAATTAAGCGGTACAATTACAATGTTTTCATTATAATAAAAGAAAACGGTGCATGCGCCAAAACTGGAGAAAACATGATGAAACAGGAAACGCCCCATGTGATGAGTGAGGAGCAGATATTTGCGGCTTACAGCACGTCTTTGGACGGGCTATCGGCTGACGAAGCCGCGCAAAGGCTCGCTGAGCATGGTGCGAACGTATTAAAAGAAGGAAGCAAGAAAACGCTGGCGGGAATTATATTGAGCCAGTTTAAAAACCTGATGATACTCGTGCTGCTGGCCGCTGCGGTGGTCAGCGCCTTTTTGGATGAAGTGCCGGATGCGATCATCATATTCGCCGTGATACTGCTCAATGCCGTGATGGGCACCGTGCAGGAGGCGCGCGCCGAAGCCGCACTCGATGCGCTTAAAAAAATGGCCGCTCCGGGCGCCAACGTGATTCGCGGCGGTGCCGTCACGTTTGTGAAGGCGACCGAGCTTGTGCCGGGCGATGTCGTGCTGCTCGAAGCGGGGGACCATGTGCCCGCCGATATACGCTTGATAGAAACCGCCTCGCTCAAAATTGAGGAAGCGCCGCTCACGGGCGAATCCGTCCCGGTCGAAAAGGATGCAAGAGCCGCTCTCGGCGACGACGCGGCGCTGGCGGACCGTATCAATATGGCTTACTCAGGCACCAGCGTCACCTACGGGCGCGGCAAAGGCGTGGTCTGCCTGACGGGTATGGATACGGAAATCGGCAAAATTGCGAGCGCGCTCGGTGCCGCGAAGGAAAGTGACACACCGCTGCAAAAGCGGCTCAATTCGCTCTCCAAGGTGCTGTCCATCGCGGTGCTCGCCGTGGCGGCCGTCGTGTTCGCCGTCGGCGTGATTACAGGGCGCAGCGCGTTCGATATGTTCCTCGTCGCGGTCAGCCTGGCTGTGGCGGCGATACCGGAAGGCCTTGCGACCGTGGTGACGCTGCAGCTCACAATGGGCGTTCAGAAGATGTCAAGAAACGGCGCGATTGTGCGCAAGCTGCCCGCCGTGGAGACGCTTGGCAGCACGAGCGTGATCTGCTCGGATAAAACCGGCACGCTGACACAGAACAAAATGACCGTGCAGAAAGCCTTTTATAATAATGAAGAGTATGAAGCCGCATCGGTGAACGGCGCGGCGGAGCTCGATCTGCTCGACAAGGCATTTTTGCTCTGCAATGATACGAAGGAAGCGGAGGATAAGCTGCTCGGCGATCCCACAGAGACGGCGCTTTACGCTTTTTCCGCCAAAAGGCTGCAGCCGGCCGGGCTTAAAAAATCGATGCCGCGCTTATACGAAATTCCGTTTGATTCGGAGCGCAAGCTCATGAGCACCGTAAACGGCACGGAAACGCCCGTGCTGCTCGTCAAGGGCGCGCCCGATGAGCTGCTCGTACGCTGTACACATATTTCGCTGAACGGCACGGCTGTGCCGCTGACGGATGAGTTAAAAACGCAGGTGCACAGCATGAACGAACGGTTCGCGCAAAGCGCGCTGCGTGTGCTCGGCGCGGCGTATAAGCCGCTCGAATCGGTGCCGTCCAATCCCGAAGGGCTCGAAAGCGGCCTTGTCTTCATCGGCTTGGCGGGCATGATTGACCCGCCGCGTGAGGAAGCCGCTGTGGCCGTCTCCGTTTGCAGGCAGGCGGGCATCAAGCCCGTCATGATCACGGGAGACCATAAAATCACGGCCGTCGCCATTGCGCAGCGGCTTGGCATACTGACGGACAGCAACAAAGCCGTGACGGGGCGCGAGCTCGATACGATGGATGATGCCGCGCTGCAAAACGAGATTGACAACATTCGTGTCTATGCGCGCGTCGCACCCGAACACAAGGTGCGCATCGTCAAGGCGTTTCAGTCACGCGGCAACGTTGTCGCGATGACGGGCGACGGCGTCAACGACGCGCCTGCACTCAAGACCGCCGATATCGGCGTCGGCATGGGCATTACGGGTACGGAGGTGTCCAAGAATGCGTCGGACATGGTGCTAACCGACGATAATTTCGCGACCATCGTCAAAGCCGTTAAGGAAGGCCGCCGTATTTACCGCAACATCAAAAAGGCCGTTCAGTTTCTGCTCTCGGCCAACCTGTCCGAGGTCATCACGCTGTTTGTCGGCACAATGATCGGCATCACGGTGCTGTCGCCGGTGCAGATACTCTGGGTGAATCTTGTGACGGATACCTTCCCTGCGCTCGCCATCGGTATGGAGGGCGCGCCCGCCAATATCATGCACCGCAAACCGCGCGATGCAAGGCAGAGCTTTTTTGCCGAGGGTATGGCGGCCAATCTCGTGTTTTACGGCGTCGTGATGAGTATTCTCACGCTGGGCGCGTATTTCATAGGCGATTGGGTTTATGGCGATCCGCTCGTGGGTGAGACGATGGCATTTTTAACGCTCGGACTCGTGCAGCTGTTCCACGTATTTAACATTCGCTCGTCCGGACGGAGCGTGATGCACCGCTTCTTTACGAACAAATGGATGCATTTGTCGTTCATACTGTCGGCGCTGCTGCAGACAGCCGTTGTCTGGGTGCTGCCGCTCAATACGTTTTTCGGTGTGGTTCCGCTCTCGGGTGAGCAATGGCTCTACGCCACGCTGCTTGCCTTCGCAATTATCCCCGTCTGCGAAGTCGTGAAAGGTGTGAAAAGGTTGTTTCATAAAAGGGCCGGAGCATGATTGATTACCACATACATTCGAGTATTTCGGCAGATTGCAAAGTTCCAATGACAAAAATGGCGCAGGCTGCGAAAGACGCGGGTTTAAAAGAAATCTGCTTGACGGAGCATATTGACCTCAATCTTGTGGAGGGCCCCGACTTTACGGTGGACTTTGACGCGTATGCTGCCGCGATTGCCAGCGTGCGCGAGGCGTTTCCGGATTTAACAGTCAGAATGGGTATTGAGGCGGGTCTTGATATTGAAACCGCGCCGCAGATGCAGGCCCTGCTGCAGGCACAGCCACTCGATTACGTAATCGGCTCGCAGCATGTCGTTTTCGGGTTGGACCCATTCTATGAGCGGGTCTGGAAGCGGTACACGCAAGCTGAGATATTCGGTGAGTATCTTCGCGCATCCGTTGAATCCGCTGCGCAGATCGATTATTTTGATGTGATGGGACACATCGGGTACATATCCAAGTTCTGCCCGTTTGATGACAAGCTGCTGCGCTATGCAGATTACACCCACGCCATCGATGTGCTGCTAAAAACACTGATCGACAAGGGCAAGGGAATAGAAATCAATACAAACGGGCTTTACATGACGCCGTCCACAATGCCTGAGACAACTATCATCCAGCGTTATTTTGAGCTTGGCGGAGAGATCGTGACAATCGGTTCGGATGCCCATTATGAGACAGTCGTCGGTCATGCCGTGGCCGATACCTTAAAACTGCTGAAAACGATCGGTTTTCGCTACATTTGCGCATTTGATAAACGCCAGCCCTTGTTTTTACCGCTTTAAACGGCTGAAATAGTGCGCGCTAAAGCTTATAATATTTGACACTTTAATTGTGTATGCTATAATGGGCGGATAAAGGTGGACGTAAGGTGATTTCATGAAGATTTTCCGTGCTGTGAAGCTGCAGCCTGCGCAAATTATCATTATCGGTTTTTTGATACTCATATTGCTGGGCTCAGCGCTGCTCGCGACGCCGTTTGCAACACGTTCCGGACACCCTGTTCCTTATCTTGACGCGCTGTTCACATCCACGTCCGCCGTGTGCGTCACGGGCCTTGTGGTGGTGGACACCGGAATCGTGTACTCCTTATTCGGGCAAATTGTGATCATCCTTTTGATACAGGCCGGTGGTCTTGGCGTTATGACCGTCATGTCACTGGCTTTTATATTGATCGGAAAACGCATTACGTTGAGCGAACGCATGGTGATCAGGGAATCGTTCAATGAGTTTGATCTGTCGGGGATGGTCAAGGTTATACTGAAGGTTTTGAAAGTGACGTTCGTGGCGGAGCTGTTCGGCGCGGCGGTACTGGCCACGCGCATGATTCCTTTGTTTGGTGTGGATAAAGGGATCTTTTTCAGCCTTTTTCATGCAGTATCCGCATTTTGTAACGCGGGGTTTGATTTGTTTGGCCCCGAATCCGCGCCGTATGCGAGCTTGGCCATGTTTAAAAACGATCCGGTTGTGATTCTTACTATCGGTGCTTTGATTGTGGTCGGCGGCCTTGGGTTTGTGGTTATCAGCCAGATTGTCAGCCCCACACGTATAAAAAACAGACAGGGGATATCGCGGTACGCCCGGCTTGTGCTGGCCACCACTGCCGCATTGATTATTCTGGGTACGGTCGCTTTCTTGCTGTTTGAGCAGAACAACCCCAAGACATTTGGAAGCATGAGCTTCGGAGAAAAAGTACTGAATGCGTTATTTCAGTCGATTACGCCGCGCACTGCGGGCTATGCGACTGTGGATCAGGGCGCATTGCTGCCTGCATCCAAATTTGTTGTGATTATGCTGATGTTTATCGGCGCATCACCTGCCGGCACCGGCGGCGGTATCAAAACCACGACATTTGCCATTGTGCTTTTATTTCTGGTGTCGAGCATGCTGGGCAAGCACGATGTGACAACCAGAGACAGAAGGATCGCAGCGGATACGGTCAGGCGTGCGCTGACCATTATGCTGATGGCGCTGCTGCTGGTGATTGCGGCATCGCTCGCTATGATGGGTATTGAGGGACACCGCGGTGGTCTTTTCACATCTGAAAATATTGTATTTGAAGTGGTATCCGGTTTCGGTACAGTTGGTCTCACCACCGGAATTACGCCGCTTTTAAGCTCGGCGAGCCGGCTCATTTTGATTTTTGTGATGTATGTGGGGCGTGTGGGATTATTAACGCTGGTCGTGGCGCTGGCGCTGCGCTCGCGTAAAGACGATGCCAATATCCGATACCCTGAAGAAAGGTTTATGGTAGGATAATATGTCGAAAAAACAGTATGTTGTGATTGGAATGGGGCGCTTCGGTCAGGCCGTGGCCAAATGTCTGACGAACCTTGGCAAAGAAGTGCTCGCGGTGGACAACAGCGCGGATCTGATCAACGATGTCGCGCCGTATGTGACCCACGCGATTCAGGCGGATGCCACTGACGAAAAAACACTGGTCGCACTCGGCATTAAGAACTTTGACGTGGCTGTGGTGACGATGGGTGATAATTTGCAGGCCAGCATACTCATCACGATGATGTGCAAGGAAATGGGCGTAAATTTCGTGCTCGCCAAAGCACAGACTGAGCTGCACGCCAAGGTGCTGCGCAAAACAGGCGCCGATAAGGTTGTTTTTCCGGAGCGCGATATGGGCATGCGCGTGGCGCACAAGCTTGCGGATTCGAGAGTGCTTGACTATGTCGAGATGGCGGATGATCTTCGCATTATGGACATTGACGTGGTTGACGCATGGGTCGGCAAAGGCTTGAGTGAGCTTAACTTCCGGCAGAAATATGACGTTAACGTGATTGCGATCAAAAAGCCGAGCAAAGAGATCAACACCTCGCCCCACGGCGCGGACGTTCTTGAATCCGGCGACAAGCTCATTGTCGCGGGCAATAAGGAAAGCGTCTCCAAGCTCGAAATCATAATCAGCCAATAATCTTCAAAAATAACAACAGCGCGGTATTGTTGTACCGCGCCGCTGCTTTTTGTAAGTAAAACTTAGCTCCCCGCCGCTTATTGTGTTCCTTTTGATAAGGGCTTAAAGCGGAAGTCCCGCGTTCGGATTCTGGCATATATGCGGACAACCGGTTCCGCCGCCAAAAAGCGTAAATTATAGCCCTCGCGCATAAAGCGCATATCATTTTGTCTTACCATCATGCCGTCAGCAAGCCGCAGGCTCGCCTCATCGGCTTTTTGCTCAAAGTTCTTCTGGTACACAGTAAACTACGGCTGCAAGCGGTTCCCATTTCGTTTTACAGCTTTATTTTGTTCCGTATGCGCATATGTTATTAATGTATTTTTTACCATTATAGAGTTTCATAGATTTGGTTATAAAAAGATAAATGCAAGATCACATCGACGCACATTCAAGACTCGCTAATAATTGCACAATATTAACCCGATATTACGGATAAATGCAATTATTAATTTTATATATTGCAGAATAACCGTGTATTTACTATTGATTTTTTATAAAGCATTTAGTATAATGATACAGCTAACGTGGGGAATGGTAAGTTCCTGTCTTTATAAGTATTGATCGAACATTTCTTGCGACTTGTCACACAAGTCTTGTTGGCGTCTTTATTTTATCGCAGGCGTTTTTTGACAGACATAAGACGCACCTGCCCAAAATCCGAGGGGGAGAGTCAATGGTAAAAGAGGGGCAAGTAAGGATTCCATCCGGCTGTGCCATCAGTGGTATACTGAACCGCAAGGGTGAAAGATTATCAGGGGAAACGATTATTAAGTCCATTGAGCTGATGCACGACCGCAGCAACGGTCTGGGTGGCGGCTTTGCAGGATACGGTATTTATCCCGAATATAAAGACCTTTATGCGCTGCATTTGTTTTACGACAGCTTTGCTGCAAAAACAGAGACGGATGAGTTTATAGAGAAACAGTTTGTGGTGGAGAAGACCGAAGAAATTCCCACAAGGAAAACAAAGCAGATTGAATCGAGCCCGATTATCTGGCGCTATTTTGTTTCGCCCCGACAACATAAGCTTCAAGAATCCGAGGTCGACGAGCAAGAGTTCGTGGCCCAATGTGTGTTTAAAATAAATGCGGATTATGAAGGCGCTTATGTTTTTTCTTCGGGTAAGAACATGGGCGCTTTTAAAGGTGTGGGCTTTCCTGAGGATATCGGACGCTTCTTTAAGCTGGAAACGTACGACGCTTATCTTTGGACGTCGCACGGCCGTTTCCCGACCAATACACCCGGCTGGTGGGGCGGTGCGCATCCTTTTACGCTGCTGAACTGGTCTGTCGTGCACAACGGCGAGATTTCCTCATATGATGCGAACAGACGCTTTGTGGAGATGTTTGGCTACAAGTGCGCGCTGCAGACGGACACCGAGGTCATCACGTACCTGTTTGACCTGCTGATCCGCAAACACGGCATGTCGCTTGAGGAGGCCGTGAACGTTGTGGTCGCGCCGTTCTGGCGTGAGATTGATCTGTTTGACGAAGAAAAGAAACGCAAGTTCGAGGCGATCCGCGCGGTGTACAGCTCGGCGCTGATCAACGGGCCGTTTTCTATCATACTTGGCTTCCCGGGCGGTTTTCTGGCGCTTAACGACCGCATCAAGCTGCGCCCGCTCGTGGCCGCGGAAAAGGGCGATATGCTCTATGTGGCCAGCGAGGAAGCCGCAATACGCATTATCTGTAATTCGCCTGACCGCGTTTGGTCACCGTCGGGCGGAGAACCAATTATAGGACTGGTGGAGGGTAACCAATGAGTTTACAACTTGGCTGGCCGGATTATCTGGTCGAGAGAGATGAAAATAAATGCATACAATGCGAAGTGTGTGCGAAGCAGTGCGCCAACGAGGTGCACAGGCTGGATCCTGATACGGGCAAGATGGTTGCGGACGACGCGAAGTGCGTGGACTGCCACCGCTGTGTGGCGCTGTGCCCCACACGCGCGCTTAAAATCCGCGTGAACGACCTCGAGTTCAAGCCCAACAAGAACTGGACGAGCAACGCGATTAAAGAAATTTATAAGCAGGCGGCGACAGGCAGCGTGCTGCTGACCGGCATGGGCAACCCGAACGATTTCCCGATCTATTGGGACAAAATGCTCATCAACGCATCGCAGGTCACAAACCCGTCGATCGACCCGCTGCGCGAACCCATGGAAACGGGCGTGATGCTCGGGCGCAAACCCGGCAAGCTCGAATTCGACAAGGACGGCAAGCTGCTGACCAAAATGCCGCCGCAGGTGAAGCTGTCGGTGCCGGTGATGTTCTCCGCAATGTCGTTCGGGTCCATCTCGCGCAACGCGCACGAGGCGCTTGCGCGCGCGGCGACCGAGCTCGGCATACTCTATAATACGGGCGAAGGCGGCCTTGCGAAGGAATTCTACAAATACGGCCCCAACACCATCGTACAGGTGGCGTCGGGACGTTTCGGCGTGCATGCCGACTATTTAAACGCGGGTGCAATGATCGAGATCAAGATCGGCCAGGGCGCAAAGCCCGGTATCGGCGGGCATCTGCCCGGCGAAAAGGTGGGCGAGCAGGTGTCGATGGCGCGCATGATCCCGCAGGGCAGCGATGCGATTTCTCCCGCACCGCACCACGATATTTATTCAATCGAAGATCTGCGTCAGCTGATTTATTCGCTTAAGGAAGCGACGCACTATACAAAGCCGGTATCCGTCAAGATCGCGGCGGTGCACAACGCACCCGCCATTGCGTCGGGTATCGCGCGCGCGGGCGCCGACATCATCACGATCGACGGTTTCCGCGGCGGCACGGGCGCTGCGCCGCAGCGTGTGCGCGACAACGTGGGTATACCGATTGAGCTCGCTCTGGCTTCGGTGGATCAGCGCCTGCGCGATGAGGGCATCCGCAACGAGATTTCACTCGTGGTGGCGGGCAGCGTGCGCAACAGCGCCGATATCGTCAAGGCGATCGCGCTCGGTGCGGACGCGTGCTACATCGGTTCTTCGGCGCTCATCGCGATCGGCTGCCATATGTGCCAGAACTGCTACACCGGCAAGTGCAACTGGGGTATCGCGACACAGCGCGACGACCTTGTGAAGCGCCTGAACCCCGATATCGCCTATCAGCGCCTTGTGAACCTGATCGGCGCTTGGAAGCACGAGATTGAGGAAATGCTCGGCGGCATGGGCATTAACGCCATAGAGAGCCTTAAGGGCAACAGGCTGATGCTGCGCGGCATAGGGCTGAACCAAAAAGAACTTGATATTCTCGGCATTTTGCATGCCGGTGAATAAACGGGGGTTTTATAATGAAAAAAGTTTACGCTGACGAAAACTGGTGTCTCGCTTGCGGGCTGTGCAAGGTATACTGCCGCACATCGCACTCGCAGACCCTTGATATCATTAAAGCGCACAAGCTCGAGGAACCGCGTCCCGTGGAGCGGCTGCACATCGAGTCGGGCGATAAAGTCAACTTCGCGCTGCAGTGTCGCCACTGCGACGACCCCAAGTGCGTGCAGGCGTGCATCACGGGCGCGATGCAGAAGGACCCCGAGACAGGCCTCGTGCTCAACGAGACCGAGCGCTGCGTGGGCTGCTGGACGTGCGTGCTCGCGTGCCCGTTCGGCGCGATTGTGCGCGACGAAGGCAAGAAGAAAGTGGCCGCCAAGTGCGACCTTTGCGCCGCGATGGGCGAACCCGAATGCGTGAAGCATTGCCCGAACAACGCGCTTAAATACGAAGACAGGGGGGAATGAGCATGAAATATGTGATTATCGGCAATTCCGCCGCTGCCGTGGGGTGCATAGAGGGCCTGCGCAAATGTGACAAGAACGGTTCCATCACCGTGATTTCGGATGAAAAGCACCATGTGTATTCGCGTCCGCTGATATCGTATTACCTCGCGGGCAAGGTGAAGGCCAATAACATGGTATACCGCAAGAAGGATTTCTATGAGAAAAACAATGTGACCACGCTGTTTGACGTCAAGGCGGTCTCGATTGACTCCAAAGCAAAAACCGTGGCGCTCAGCGACGGCGGCAGCGTGCCGTACGACAAGCTGCTGATCGCGACGGGGTCGTCACCGTTCGTGCCGCCCACTCAGGGGCTTGGCAATCAGAGCAACGTATTCACGTTCTTAAAATATGACGACGCGCTCGGCATTGAGCAGCTGATCAATAAGCAGAGCCGCGTGGTGGTGGTCGGCGCAGGGCTTATCGGTCTCAAGGCCGCGGAAGGCCTCGCTCCCGTAACGGGCAGCGTGCACGTGGTGGAACTGGCTCCGCGCGTGCTGCCGATGATACTTGATGAGCAGGCGGCAGCGCCTGTGCAGCAGCGCCTGGAAGAGAGCGGCATCACGTTCCATCTCGGTATCACGGTGGAAAACGTGGTCGGCGACGATAAAGTGACCAAGGTCATATTAAAAGACGGCACCGAGCTCCCTTGCGACGTGCTTGTGATGGGCGTCGGCGTGCGTCCGAACGTGGCGGAAGCCAAAGCGGCGGGCGTGGACGTGAACCGCGGCATCATCGTGGATGATGTGATGCGCACGAATGTGAATGACATATACGCGGCGGGCGACGTGACCGAGGGGACCGATATCATCACGGGCGAGCGCAAGATCATGGCGCTGTGGCCGAACGCTTACGCCCAAGGGCGTGCGGCGGCATACGATATGTGCGGCGGCAAGGATGAGGATTTTGACGGCGTGTTCCCGATGAACGCGGTCGGGTTCTTCGGGCTGTCGATCATCACGGCGGGCGTGCAGGGCGGCGACGGCATTGAGGTGCTGACCAGGCAGAACGCCAAGACGGGTGCGGCGAAGCGGTTTTTCGTGAAGGACGACAAACTCGTGGGCATGATACTCGTGGGCGATGTGGACCGCGCGGGCATCTATACGTATCTGATCAGCGAGAAGATTGCGCTGTCTTCGCTCGATAAGGCGCTGACGGACGACAACTTCGGCCTCAACGCGCTCGGGTACGAGAGAATGAAAGAGAGAATTTCCAAGTAAAGGAGCTTAAGATACATGGAACTGCGGGCAGGCGACATTTACTACAGCGAGCTCAACGAGCAGATTAAGGCGCTCGCGAAGGAACCGGGCGAGATTACGGTGAAGGACGTTTACGGTCAGCGTTACATCGGCTGCGGCCTTAGCAATCATACCAAACTGAACATACACGGCACGCTTGGCAACGACAGCGCGTGCTATATGGACGGCGCGACGGTGGAGGTGTTCGGCAACGCGCAGGACGGCATTGCGAACACGATGAACGACGGCAAGCTGATTGTTCACGGCAACTGCGGCGACATTATGGGCTATGCGATGCGCGGCGGCGAGCTTTTTATTAAAGGGTACGCCGGATACCGCAGCGGCATTCACATGAAGGAGTACATGGACAAGATTCCAAAAATCGTGATCGGCAACAAGGCCGGCGATTTCCTCGGAGAATATATGGCGGGCGGCCGGGTTGTTGTGCTGGGCTTAGGGCTGGCTGAGGGCGAGTATGCCGTGGGCCGGTTTTTGGGAACGGGCATGCACGGCGGACGGATGTACATTCGCGGGCCGGTGAGAGAGGCGATGATGGGCAAAGAGATTTCGGCACAGCCGCTTGATGATGAGGATAAGGCGTTTTTGACGCAGACAATTCAGGACTACGCCGCGTATTTTGATGTGGATGTATCGGAAATCAAGCTGGATGAGTTTGTGAAGTATGCGCCCAAGAGCAAGAGACCCTATGGGAATATGTACGTGGGCAACTAAGAGAATATAGAAAAGACAAAGTCCGGAGAGAAATCTTCGGACTTTTTTGGTTTGGGGTTATGTATTTCTCTGTTCTTTATGTTCATTATATGATCTGAATATAGAATCTGAAAGACGAGTCCCTGTCGCAACCAGCTTTGATAAAACTTTAATTTGCTCCATACAAGATAAACTATCAGTTTTTTTAGGGTAATTAATCGTATGATCAATTTCTCCCCAAATTTCCTCAAACAGTGAACGAATTTGAATTTCGCAACGGATTTGGTTTGAGTCATTGTTTTTTTTAATCGTATAATGAACACTTGTATAGTAAGAATCTTTTAATTCAGTAGTTATGCCTAAACTTTCATAAAAATTCTTTGACTCTGGATCCCATGTATAAGCTTTTGGCTGTTCATGTAAGCACCATTCTCTTATCTCATTAATTTCTCTCATCAATTCTGTATGAATTATGTAGAATTGATCTTGATATAAGTATAAAACTCTTAAACCGACGAGATCAGTAATTTCAGTAAAAAAGTTTTCTTTATTAATCTGTCTACCTAATTCAAGCTTTCTCTCAATCTTCTCGAGTAAATGGTCTTGATTCTTAATTCTTGATTTAATTGAGTGTATTGCAGGAGGGTCACCTACATTTAATATATCTTTATATTTAAATAGCCCCTCAACTTGTTCCTGTAAATAGCGACAAGTAGATAAATTCTTATTATAAAGGTCAAGTATTTCTGCCTTTAAAGTATCATCCATTTAGAACCTCCACTCTTTTTATAAAATCTTCAGCAAAGGCTATATAGGCATCTTTTGTTTTTAAATATCCTTCATAGTGACCACTATTAGGTTTGTCTGCTATAATATCTTCTAGAGAATCAGGGATAGTCTGTTCATAATGCTCATACATTTCTGGAACCATCCACATAGGGCACTTAAGGGCTTGAGCTACTGAAGCAAAAGTGTTATGTGATAGCATTACAGCTTCATTGCCAATTGGATTAATTATCTCCTTTATATTAATCCTCGTTGACTCCTTTATATATTCGATAACCGCTTCGGGAATTTTTTCAACATACTTATAATGTGCATTGGCCAAATCATATGCATGATTGGGATTTTTTCTTTTTTTTGCATTATATATTGTATAGCCAATAAACTGAACAAACTTTTCAGGGAATTTTTTTCGCTTCTCAATCGAAATGAGTGTAAAAATAATATCCATCTCGTTTTTCCATAGTTCAAGCGCACTTCCAATATTCCTTATACCATATAAGCTAAACATGTCAGGTTGAGCAGGTATTAAAAAACCATCAACAGTTGAAATAATTGTCTTGTTTAAGGTGCCTAAACTAGGTGACGTATCTATAATGGTATAGTCATAACCATACATTTCACCATACATTTCACATATTCTGCGGATATTTGTTATAGTACGAATACCTAAATTGTCACTTTGATAGATTGAACTCCACCTTTCGGCAATTCTATTTTCATATCTGTGGATTGATAAACGTCCTGGTAATAAATCTACATTTTCAAAGAGGGAATAAGGAGGGGGATATTTATCAATGTCGCTAAGTCCGTCTTCAGCAGGTTTTAATAGGAAATGTATTGAACGAGGTTTCTTAATAATTTCATCAAATTCGGCTTGTTTTGAGGATCCTTCAAAGTCGTTAATATAACTATCTTCTTCTTCCCATATTCTATGTAATTCGTCTTCAAACATCCCGTGTATTGTTAAATTACATTGCGGGTCTAAATCCACAAGTAATACTTTTTTCCCCATTTCCCCTAATGCACATCCTAAATGGAAGCCAAGTGTTGACTTACCAACTCCACCTTTATTATTGAATAATGATATAATTTTCATTAGCAACCTCCACTTACATTCGAATATATTATAGCATATGCTGCCACATATATACATACACAATTCGCCAAAAACTAACAAAGATTACTCGGCTGTCGCTTCATTTTTTCAAAAAGAGTCTAATATAAAATCCAAAATAATGCTTGAAATATGATATGCATATATATTGGTTCCTAAAGCATTGCAAAAAAAACGCACCGTCTCCGATGCGCCTTCATTGCTTCTATTTACTTTGTCGCCTCTTCCACGAGCTTATTTATCATCTTCCCATCCGCCTTGCCCTTCACCAGCGGCATCAGCACCTTCATAATCCCGCCCTTGTCCTGCGGCGTCGGCTTCTCAATCCCAAGCTGAGCGAGCACATCCGCTATCACAGCCTTCACCTCATCCTCGCTCATCAGCTGCGGCGCAAACTCGCTATACACGGCGATCTTGAACTTATTCTCGTCTATGATGTCCGCGCGGCTCGGCGGCGCGGTATCAATCGCCTCCTGTGCGCTTTTGATCTCCTTCATCACCACGGCGTTTTCCTCATCCTCGTTAAGCTCGCTGCGCTTGTCAATCTGCTTGCTTTTCAGGGCAGAGAGCAGCAGCGAGAGCGCATCCTTGCGGGGCGTATCCTTGGCCTTTAAGGCATCCATCATTTCTTTTCTGACCACATCGATCTTAGACATATCGCGAATCTCCTTTTATATCAATAGCGTTCATGTTATAAAAATTATCTGACATTACTATAGCATAAGTTTCCACATAGGAACACAGCGATATCAGCCTGAATCAGTTAATATCAGAAAAAGACATGGGATTCTTCACTTCGCTAAAGCTCGTTCAGGAAATTATGAGTGAACCATGCTGCTTATGCCAAATGCAAAAAACCGCCTTGGCGGTTTTCTGCGTCCCGTTCTATTTGATCCCCCTAGATTAAATAAAATAAGATAAAAGGATTAGAAGTATTGCGCACCGCGCACCTATGTCAGACGCCCGAAACGTCTGTTTTACCTGAATCAAGGCAAACAAAAAGCCTCGCTTCGGTAACTGGCTGCCATAGACTTTTAAGTCTTTAGGCCCTGTAGCTTTGCGCCGCAGCCTTTCGGCTGTTTTGCCATTATCGGCGGGACACATGCCGCACACTAATAATGTTTCTAAAAATGAGTATAGAAACATATTGCGGTTTTGTCAACGGGAATTATACAAAATATTGTGGTTTTTTATCAGAATATGCAGAAAAAGGGCAACAGATTGTCGAACTGTGCGGTCATCACAGGCTTGTATGTTTACCGCTATCAAAAACGGTTTCACCAGCGCCATTTTCAATCCTCATAATCAAGATCACAATGGCAGCGCGGGCAGGCTTGAGGAATGACGAAAAATACGGTACGCAGCTTTCTGCCGCAATGAGGGCAGCGAACAAACACATAAGAGATAACAAAGCTTGCAAGAAATAAAACCAAAGCGACGATAGCAAGGATGAATTTAATCTCATAAGTAAAGTAAAAAATAAGCGCTATAAATAAGAGGCCCACCGCGATATAGGTGAGTATTTTTTGTAATCGTACCGCTTTTCTAAAACTCATGACTTGCTCCCTTCACATGCGACAGTATGGCTGTTATTTCTCGAGCTTTTCGCCGCAACTCGGGCAAAACGTGGGGATAGAAACGGTTCTGAAGGGCAGCCCCGCGTGGCAGTGCGGACACCGATAATGCTGAAACATAATCACAACGCCAATGCCGACCATGGCAAGGCCGGCGGCACAGAGTATAATCAATAAGGCGGGTATCTCTTCGAAGAACATCATGGATAGAATGAGGCCAACGCCTATGAAGGCGAAAACATTGCTTGTTTGGCGCGCTTTCTTATAATTCATTTTCAAAACCCTTTCTTTTGCTCCCGCAAGGGAGGCGTCAGCTTTTCGTATCCAGCTCTTTGCCGCAGCCCGGACAGCAACGCGGGATCGACGAATTCCTTTGGGGCAGTATGTAATTGCAGTACGGACAGCGGTAAAAGAAATAGCAGATGATCACGTTGAGTATGATCAGGATGATGCCGACGACGACGAGCAGCGTGACGGCGACAGGAGACCTGAGGAAAAGCAAGGCAATAAACAATATGCCTATGCCTGTGTAAGCGAGCAGCTTGCTTATTGCGCGGGCTGTTCTGTAATTCATATGCGGCTCCTTTCAGTAGCCGGTGTCAAGCAATCGTTTCAGTCAATCGAATTGAGATCGTATCCGCAACGCGGGCAGTATTCGGATATGCTGGATAATCGGTAAGGCAGCAGCCCCGCCGCAGCTCGGACAACGGTTGTGACGATAGTTGTTCAACTGGCTATAGGCAAGCAATATGAACCCACCGATGATCAGCAGAATTTGTAACTCAAGCAGCTGAATGATTAAGCCGATCAATACAGAGCCAAGGCCGGTCAAGCTTAATACCATGCTGAGCTTGCGGGATTTTTTATAATCCATATCATCCTCCTTTTCGAGTCTGTCGGGGGCTGATATCTTGTCGCTTTACGGGCATCGCTGCGTTATTTTTACTCGATATTGGTACCGCAGCTTGAGCAAAACGTGGGGTGATTCAGCGCCTTCAAAGGAAGCAGGCTGCGGCATTTCGGGCAGCGGAAGAATGCCAAAAAGATGATCAGGCCTGAAATGATCAATATGGAGCCCGAGTAAAAAAGCAGGCGTGGAATAGGATCGTACTTGAGAAATGCGAGAATGATAAAGAGAAGCCCCAAGCCGACAAATACCAACATTGAGCTCCATTTGCGCGCTTTTTGATAACTCATATCATACCTCCAAATAAAATTCGCTTTCATAAAGAGTGCGCCTTCCCCGGGGATGGTCTTCGTGCTGTTGCTGTGCTTACGTTGCTGATGAATCAAAGTCTTCGCCGCAAATATGGGCAGATATCCGGGGTCTTTACCGTTCTGAAGGGCAGCACAGCGCGGCAATGCGGGCACTTATAGAACAAGGACTTAATGACGGCCCCGGCCACGCAACAGACAGCGGCAAGCACCGCACACAAGATAAACAGGGCGCTGGCTTCCTTAAAAATAAACAGTGCAGCAATAAAGCCGACGCCTATAATACAGAATATATTATACAACTTATTGGCAGTCTTGTAATCCATATTATACCTCTGAATCAAACATACTGAATATAGAACGCGTTGATCGTATCAAAAAAATCCGGCCGTTTTCCCCCGTCATGCAGAAAAGAGCCATGCCCGCCTGTCTCCAGCAGCATCGTTCCGACTAAATTGGGAAATAGGCGTTTGGCTCTTGCCAAAACTCTTTCACCCGGAAAAAGCAGGTCGTATTTCTCGGCGATCACATACACGGGTGCTGAGAGCTTTTTCATTTCTTTGTGCTTGGTATTTCTGGGCATCGTCATTTCAAATTTCGTATGCTGCAAGGCGGCATCTGTCATTTCTAAAAACTCGTCGTCGTAAAAGGGCATAAGTGAACGCACCGCATGCGCAAGCTTTTTCATATCGCCCGGTTGTCGCATGTAAGCGATAGTCGGCAGACCAATTTTCAGCATATTAATGGGCGATGCATTGGCAATTCCCGACGGCACCATCAGCATCATTTTTGTAATCCGTTCTGGTGAAAAAGCTGCAAATCGGAGCGCAATCCCTGCCCCATAGGAACCGGCGAACACAGCGATTCGATCATAGCAGAGCTCGTCGCATATATCATTTACCCATTTTCCGTAATCAAGCGTTCGCGAAGATAAACGATGATCGCAGCTGAGCCCGATATTGCCGATTGTGTCGGGTACGATAAAACAGATTTTACTTAGATCGGCATATTTCGTAAAAGGACGGAGGCTGTAAGGGTTTGTGCTGTTTCCGCCGTGAAAGCCGAGCACGGGGATCCCGTCCGGATTGCCATATTTGACGATATGGGTTTCACCGAAACGCGTATCGACGTACTGCTCGGAATAAGGCGCGGTGATTTCGCTCAGGTGCTTTTCATACAACGCTTTGAGAAGTTTTTCGGCCTCAGCGCTTTTGTACACTTGGGACTGATATCGTTCCATGGCGTCTCCCGTATAAAAACTCAAATATGGCTGCTTTACACCTGCTGATCATCCAGGTTAATATAATACCGCTTCACGTTGTCCGTGCCGGTGACCACGCGCATGCGCGTCTCGTGCTCGGCCTGAAGCAGCGTGTCTTCGGCGGTTTCGCCGCGGTAGGCGTGGATATGGCCGCTCAGGCGGTAACGAAGGCCTTCACCCGGGCGAACTGCGGCAGACAAGCGCCGGAGCGCTTTCTGGGCCGAAAACGCGTCTGTTTCAATCAACATCACCGCAAGCTGGTTTTCCGCGATGCGAGCCGCGCAGTCGATATCGCGCAAAGAGTCATTGAGCTGTGAAGCGGCGTTGGCCACGCACATCTGCACGTAATCCTTCGCGCTCACGCCCGGCACAGCGCCCTCGGGCTCCATCGTGAACAGCAGCAGGCAGAACGTCTTTTTGAAGCGCCGGGCCCGCGCGATCTCCTTTTCCATCACATCGAGCATGCCCTTGCGGCTCAAATACCCGGTAAGCTTGTCGTATTTGAGCAGCGCCTCGCGGTAAACGCGTTCGGGGTCCATCGCAGGTGCCTGCGTCGCGAGATATTTGAGCTTGTAGATAATCGGCTTTAATTGCGCGTACCCGAGACACACGCACCACTGGCCCTTTTCCTTCACCACATATTTGGTATATGTCTCCTCGTTGACCTTGCCGGTGCGGTTGTCGCGGTCGGTTAAGAAAACGGAAAAGATATGCACGTATTCGTATTCCACATCGTTAACCACGCATTTGTCGTACATGCGGAACGGCTTAATCACATATGAGCCCATCTGGTAGAGCTCTTTGACGGCGGTTTTCCATTCGCAGAACTCGCCGAGCGTGAACATGCTGCGGTCCTTTTGTGACAGACGTTCATACGCGGACTGCCATTTTTCGTAGAGCAGGCTTCGAAAATACGCATCGAGCGCTTTTTGCGCTTCGGCGTGCGGTTCGGCAGGCGGCGTGGCGGGCCTTTGCAGAGGCTGCTGCGGGCGGTGGTTGTGCACGAGCCACTGCCTGTGATAGCTTTTGCGCTTCATCGGGTCAGATATGATGGCATAGGCTTGATTGATGAGCTGCATGCGCTCGGTGGCCCTTAAGTCTTTACTGATATCGGGATGGTTCATCTGAGCGAGCCGCTTGTATGCGCTTTTAACGATCTCGGGCTCGGCGTCCTGATGAACCTGCAGTATCATATAGTAGTCCTTAAATTCCGGAACAATCATGTGCGTTGAATCCCCTTTGAATATGCTGTATATGTGCAGTGATATATATACTATATATACCACATTTTCATGCCGTTTAATATGAACTTTTGATTATTGGCGCTATGTGTCAATGCTGAGGGCTATTTTTATAATGCTTTTTGGCTTCCGGTTCTGGCAGATACAGCCACTGGTATTTGTTTCTCGTCGATTAATGTGGTATAAATTAATATGAACACCATAAGGAGGTTGAAATGGAAAAGCCGAATTATGTATTAAAGGCTGACGAGAGCGTATTTACACCCAAAAATAAAAATGCAGTACTGGAGATCATCGTCATAGGCTGCATCATCATTGTGGGTATTACCCTCATTATATCACTGCTTTTTCAGTTATCTGCCGTATTGTCGTGGTTTATGGGGCTGTTGCTGCTGCTGCTGTTCGGGCGGCTTATCAGCTCCCCGTTTTTGGGCCGTAACAGCATATCAGTATCGTCTCCGTTGGAAATATGGTTTTATGACGACCATCTTATTATTTATCGTGAAAAATTATATTGTAACAAAAGATTAAGCAGAAAAACATACGACAAGCTGTTTTATAAAGACATCCATAGATGCGAGTACAGAATGATATCTGCGAAGGTTATTTTTGACGGCGTTACGGAGCGCGTCTGGTATGATTACAATAAGGATGGAAGTTTGCAGCAGAATCCATCCTATCATGAAAAAGCAGAAGGGGCCAGCTTCAATACAACAGAAGAACCCAGTGTCGATTTTGTATCGGAAATTGAAAACCATTCGCCCATAAAGGTCATCATGGAAGATAAATAGATCACAGACAAAGTGAGCAATGATCATACTGCAGCAAGCTGTCCGGTATTCATTCAGGCACGACAGATCTCAGCGTGATGAAACCCGGATAATATTTTCTTACCCGCAATCTTTACGAAAAGAGCCTTATTATTTAATGCCGAGCACGCCGAATAGCAGCAGGCCGACAGCACCCGCAATGAGTATGATGAGCACAGGCGAACGCTTAAATTTGATGATTGCAACGCCCGAAATCAGCGCGATGAGCACAGACGGAACGTCTATTTTCGAGAGCAGCGACGCCCATTGCAGCTCTTGTATGCTTTCCACGCCGAGCAGCGCGGGCAGCGCCGCCAGCACGGCGGCAGACGCGATGAGCCCCGTGACCACGGGCCGGAGACCCCACATGGCGCGCCGGACGACGATATTGTCCTCGAATTTAAAGAAATACCGCGCGAGCATTGTGGTAATGATGAGGGAGGGCAGCACGACCGCGATGGTGGCCACCACGCCGCCGAGCAGTCCCGTTGTCTTGACGCCTGCGAATGTGGCCGCGTTGATCGCGAAAGTGCCGGGCGTGATCTGCGAGACGGCGACGATGTCGGTGACCTCAAGGGCCGTCATGAGGCCGTAGCCCACCAGTTCGCTGTTGATAAGCGGCAGCATCGCGTAGCCGCCGCCGATGGAGAAGAGCCCGATCTTGAAGAATATCCAGCCGAGCAGCAGATAGCGTGTCATGGCTGGTTCACCCCTGGCTCTTTTTTGATGCGGAAAATCCCCGCCGTGATACCGAAGACAATCGCGCCGAGTATGATGTAGATGCTGCTGATGTCAAACACGATGGACAGCAAAAATGCGACGAAAAACGCCGTCATTGAGACGGCGTCCTTGTAAAACGGTTTCATGAACGAGAGGAACGCAGAAACGAGCAGCGCCACCACTGCGGCGCGTATGCCGCGCAGCGCGCCCGCGACATAAATGTTGTCGCGCACGGCGGCGTACACATAGGTGACTGCGGTCAGCACGATGAGCGAGGGGAGCACCACGCCTGTGAGCGCGACGAGCGCTCCGCGAAACTTTTTAAGCCGGTAGCCGATCAATATGCTGCAGTTTACGGCAATCGCGCCGGGCACCGACTGCCCGAGTGCGATCATGTTGAGCATATCGTCGTCGTTGATCCAACCGTTCTTGCTTACAAATTCATCCCGGAACAGCGGCACCATCGCGTAGCCGCCGCCGAATGTCAATGCGCCTATCTTCAGCATCGTCAGGAATATGCGAAGAAGGCTTGAGTCCTTAGCCATTATTGCCCCGTTCTTTTTGTATGGTTCAAAAGTCCGCCGTCTGCCAGCACGGCTTTGAGTCTTTCGGAAACTTCCAGGCGCACGGTAAACGTGAAGCCTTTTGTTGCGTTTTCCACGGTAAATTCAGTGCCTGTGTTCACCTTTGCGGGCGCGTCCGAAATCACGAGCGTATCGCCCGTGTCGATCTTGTCGTAGTCGCTCTCGACCGCAAACACGAGCGGCAATATGCCGGAATTCACAAGGTTCGCCATATGGATGCGTGCGAACGATTTTGCGATGACCCCACGGATGCCGAGATACAGCGGCACGAGCGCGGCGTGCTCGCGCGAGGAGCCCTGCCCGTAGTTATGCCCTGCCACGAGGAACCCGCCGCCCTTCTGCTTGGCCCGCGCCGGGAACGTATCGTCCACGGGCGTCAGGCAAAAGTCGCTTAAGTACGGGATGTTGGAGCGGTACGGCAGCAGCTTCGCACCCGACGGCATGATGTGGTCGGTCGTGATGTTATCTTCCATCTTGAGCAGCACATCGCCTGTCACGGTGCCTTCAAGCGGCTTGCCGAGCGGGAACGGCTTGATGTTGGGGCCGCGCACCACATCGGTCTCGCCGTTTTGGTCGGGCGGGGCCACAAGGTTGTCGTTGATCAAAAACGCATTCGGCATATCGATCGTCAGCGCATTTGCCGCAAGGCCGATATCGCGCGGGTCGGTCAGCACACCGGTCAGCGCTGTGGCTGCCGCAGTTTCGGGGCTCACAAGATAAACGCCCGCGCTCGCCGTTCCCGAACGGTTGTAGAAGTTGCGGTTGAACGTGCGCACCGATATCGCATCGGTACGCGGGGCCTGTCCCATGCCGATGCACGGGCCGCACGCGCATTCGAGTATGCGCGCGCCCGAGGCGATCATGTCGGCGAGAGCGCCGTTTTCAGCGAGCATCGTCATCACCTGCTTGGAGCCGGGGGAGATGACAAGGCTTACGTCCGGCGAGATGCTCTTGCCTTTAAGTATCGAAGCGACCCGCATCAGATCGAGATAAGACGCGTTGGTGCAGCTGCCGATGCACACCTGATCCACCGTGATCGGCCCGATTCCGCGGACGGATTTCACGTTGTCCGGGCTATGAGGCATAGCCGCCATCGGCTCGAGTTCGGACAGGTCGATCCTGACGGTTTCGGCATACTGTGCCCCCTCGTCTGCGCTGAGGGGTATATAATCGGCTTCGCGCCCCTGAGCCGCAAGGAATGTGCGCGTGACGTCGTCGCTCGGGAACACCGAGGTGGTTGCGCCGAGCTCCGCACCCATGTTCGTGATCGTGGCGCGTTCGGGCACCGAAAGCGAGCTCACGCCTTCGCCGAAGTATTCGACGATTTTGCCGACGCCGCCCTTCACACCGAGGCGCCGCAGCACTTCGAGTATAACGTCCTTTGCGGAAACGCCAAAAGACAGTTTGCCGGTCAATTCCACGCCGAGGATTTTCGGCATCGGGATGTAATACGCGCCGCCGCCCATCGCGACAGCCACGTCGAGCCCACCCGCACCGATGGCGATCATGCCGATGCCGCCGCCTGTGGGCGTATGGCTATCTGACCCCAGCAGCGTGGCACCCGGCACGCCGAAGCGCTCAAGGTTCACCTGGTGGCAGATACCGTTGCCCGGACGGCTGAAGTAAATGCCGTGTTTTTTCGCCACGGTTTCAATAAACTTGTGGTCGTCCGCGTTTTCAAAGCCGGACTGCAGCATGTTATGGTCGATATAGGCGACCGACTTTTTGGTCTTCACGCGCGGCACGCCCATGGCCTCAAACTGCAAATAGGCCATGGTGCCCGTGGAATCCTGAGTCAGCGTATAATCAATTTTGATAGAGATCTCTTCTCCGGCCTTCATCTCGCCGGATACCAAATGGTTTTGTATGATCTTTTCCGCCAGTGTTTTGCTCACAAACGCCCCTCCAAAGATAGTTTGTATCAATTCTACCTGTTGATACAAAAAAAATCAACTTGAAACGCGATTTGCGCCTCAAGTTGACCTTTATTCAGCTATGTTTTACTGTGCCATCTGCCGACCTAAGAAGGCGGCTGCCGCTTCTGCCGCTTTTTGTTCCGATTCGCCCAAGGCACCGCTGCGCGATACGAGCACGACCGCGCCGATCGGCTGTCCGTCCATCGAAATGGGGGCAATCACCTGAGAGGTGGTCAGTGCCTGATTCTCGCCGCTCACAAGCGGGATCACATCCGTGCCGGTGGTTTTCTTGACGCTGCGCGCATTGATCGCATCTTCAAACGCACCGCTGACGGGACGTTCGGCATATTCTCGTTTGTGCTCGCCGCTGGCCGCAAGAATCGTGTCCCTGTCGCTGATGACGGCGGTCAGCCCGAGTGTCGAGGAGAGCGCCTCCGCAAAGTCAAGTGCGAACGAGGCAAGCTCCCCGATGGGCGAGTATTTCTTTAGAATGATGCCACCTTCTCTGTCGGTATATATTTCGAGCGGGTCGCCCTCACGGATGCGCAAGGTGCGCCGAATCTCCTTCGGTATCACGATTCTGCCAAGCTCATCGATGCGTCTTACAATACCTGTTGCTTTCATAAAGATTCCTCCTTTTAAAATATCGGTGGTTATGCTGTTATTGTTTGTTAGAACGGTCAAATTATGCGCTGATTCGTAAATTAGACGCAGAGCTTGCAGTTTTGACTAAAAGTATGCCTTTTGCCGACCGAAGCGTATCAGCGTTTTCTAAAAGAGACCTATGATGCTTTCCCTTTTGATGTCTTCAATAAGCGAAAATTTGACCTCGTCGTTTTTATTTCCTTATATTCAATTTTGTACTAATCGTACGAAGCCATGCGATTTAAGATAAGATTCAATTTTGCAAAGTCAGGATCGGGTTTAGCGCTTAAACTTTGGCATTTATCGTTTCATATATTCCGTCCTACACTTTTGTCGGAACGCTGAAATAAATGACCCGTTTATCCCAAAGTTCGCTGTCGCGCTGGCCGCGAGCGGCTTTGCCCCAATCGTCGGCATCGTAGCGATGCATATCACTTTCATGTTAATCAACTCCCCTTTCCCATATCCTATGTTCCCATTATAAACCAATAATCTGGAATTCACTGTGACATTATCACATTAATGAGAATAATTATGAATAAGGAAAAAAGATTATTTGGGATGATATATTTTATCTTATAACATAGTTCATTACTAATGTATTGTAATATCAAGTAAACATTGGCTTCTGTGACTTTGTCACATAACGAAAAAAATAACCAACCGATTGGTTGGTTATTTATAAAATATCGGCGCAAGTTGCCTTTTCCGGCTGCTTTTTTGCGTTTGTTCGCATATAGTGACATTCAATTGATGCAGCGAGCATTGATATCTTTAAAATTATGTGCCCGCAAGTCAGATGAATTATGGAACAAAGCGCATATTCAAAAAGTAATGACAACAATAATCATTAAATGATAGAATAACCTAATAAAATACCGGAGGATACAAAAATGCAAGACACAAAGGGAAGAGTCGCCGGATTGGTCCATATCGGGGTAGTCGTCAGCGATATAGAACGATCTATCACATTTTATGAAACAATCTTAGGTTTCGAATGTTATGAAAAGGTTGACATTGAGCAAACATCGGGTGTCATAAAATTGGCCTTTATAAGAAATGGATCGTGCATCATCGAGCTGATTCAAAAGCCGAATGTCACGCAAAAACCGGACGGCCCTGTGGAGCACATCGCGATGGTTGTGGACGATATTGATGCGGCTATGACGGACCTTAAAGCAAAGGGCGTCACGTTTGAAAAGGACGAGCCTGTTTTATTGCCAATGCTTTTTAACGGTGTGAAATATGCGTTTTTCCGCGGGCCCGACGGTGAACAACTGGAGATCAACGAGCTGCTTTAATTGAAGAACGCAAGCTCATAATTCAGATAGAGCGCGAAGCAAAGCCATACCATATACGGAATGAGCAGGTAAGACGCGATTTTTTGAAAGCTGTGGACATCCGTGAACAGCATGACGGCGATGACGATGGTGATGACAAGCACGAATATCGCACCGCCCGGATTCTGCATTTCAAAAAACGTGTATGTCCACAGCATGTTGAGGATGCCGGACGCGGCGTACAAACCGAGCGTCTTTTTTTGTACATCCGGCTGTATGCTGACAAGCGCGAGCGATGCCGCGAGCAGCGCATAGAGCACTGTCCAGACGGCGCTAAACACAATAGGCGGCGGCTGAAGCATCGGCTTGATGAGCGACTGATACCACGCGCTTGATGTGTCTGTGAATAAGGCGCCGAGCGCCGCGACGGCCGCAAAGAACAGCACCGCACAGACGATTCGAATGATTTTGTCCTGTTTGCGCATATTTTTATCCCCCGCACAAGTATATTCTTCTGATAGATGCGATATGAGGGAGGATAAACATGATCAAAAGAATCGCTTTTTGCGCGGCTGTGCTGATCGTGTTTTTCGCGGCTGCGGGCGGCAGCTTAAAGGGCAGGCTGCTGCCTTTCATCACCATGCCGCCAAGGCAAGTGTCGGTGACTGAAATTCTCCAGAACAAAGGCGTGGGGAACATTGTGTTTGATATACAGTTTCCTCAAATATCTGGCTTTGGCGACCGAGCGTTTGAAAACAGACTTAATGCGAAAATATTTGCGCAGGCGGAGTATGCCATAGCGGATGCGCTTTATCAGGCGAAGGACAATAAAGATTGGGTGTTTGTGCTGCGCGTGAGCGATGAGGTAAAAAGCAACTGCGGCATATTGTCCCTGCGCGTGACGGATGACATTGACAACGGCGGCACGGGCTTTCCGCATACCGTCTACTATAATGCGGATATACAAAAAAGCCGTCCGCTGACGCTCGATGACCTGTTTGTGGCTACGGATTACCGCACCGTGATCGACAGCCTGATTCGCAAGATCGTCAGAAACGATGCGCATTACGTCCCGGACGCGTTCACGGGCGTTTCGGAAAGCACAGCGTTCTTCATATCGGGCGGGCAGCTGCATATCGTGTTTGCCAAGTACGAGATCGCCTCCGGGCTGACGGGAGAACCGGATTTTGCGATACCGACGCTGCTGATACGCAAATGGCTGAAGCCTGAATACGCGCCGCTGTTCTGGTAGCACGCAGCGGACGCTGATCTCCGGTATGACGAATGCAGAGGGCTTTAATAAAAAATGCTCATCTGAATGGACTGTATTAGTGTCTGACTATAAGTGCCCAGGGGAGCGATGACTGGAAACCGGTCACTCCGTCAGACATTAAAAATTTCTGTCTGACACTTCTCTCAATAGTGTTCCGAAGTGAGGGTTTGAGAGATTTTTTTTACGGTCAAAGAAAGGCGGCTCACTGAGCGCCCCGGGTGCTGACAAAGTAACAAATGTCATTTTGAGTGAGCGATAGCGAGTCGAAAAATCCCATGTTTAAAGCATTTTAACAGGGGATGCTCACGTCGCTCCGCTCCTCAGCATGACAAACAAGGGGTTTTTCATCAGTCTGCGGCGGCTCAGTGAGCCGCCCAACAGTGCGTTTTAATTATGTCAGGTTTTCTTCATTGAGCACGGCGAGGTCTCCTAAAAACTTGCCGTCCTTGCGAATCACTTCGCCGTCGAAGCTGATTTCGCCGCCGCCGTAATCGGGCCGCTGTATCAGCACAAGGTCCCAGTGGACCGCACTTTCATTGCCGTTGTCGGCATCCTCATAGCACGAGCCGGGCGTCAAATGAATCGAACCCGCGATCTTTTCGTCGAACAGCGTATCGCACATCGGGTGCAGTATATACGGATTGACGCCGAACGAGAATTCTCCGAGGTAACGCGCGCCCTCGTCGGTGTCGAGTATTTTATTGATGCGCTCGGTGTTGTTGGCCTTCGCGTCAATGATCTTGCCGTTTTTAAACTCAAAAGAGATGTTCTCGAACTTGAACCCTTGCGAGAACGACGGCGTGTTGTACGTAATGCGCCCGTTGGCGCTGTCTCTAACCGGCGCGGTGTATATCTCGCCGTCCGGGATGTTCATATGGCCGCTGCACTTCTTTGAGGGAATGCCCTTCACGGAGAAGGTCAGGTCGGTGCCCGGCCCGGTTAAATGCACCTCATCCACGCTCTTAAGCCGCTCCGCCATCGTGTCCATCGCCCTGTCCATTTTGGAGTAGTCAAGATTGCAGACCTTGAAATAGAAATCCTCAAATTGCTCGGTGCTCATGCCTGCGAGCTGCGCCATTGAGCCGTTCGGGTAACGCAGCACCACCCATTTCGTCTTTTTCACGCGCAGTTCATGATGCACGCGCTTCGAATAGATGGAACGGTAAAGGTTCAGCTTTTCCTCATCCACATCCGAGAGCTCCGATGTGTTGAGCGAGCCGCGGAACGCGACGTACGCCTCCATGTCCTGCATCAGCGCCGCGTCATAGCGCGTCATCTCCTCAACCTGCTCCTTGGTGGCATCGAGCAGCAGCGCGCGCTGTATGCGCTGATTGCGTATCCAGCTGTACGGCACACCGCCCGCATCATATACCTCTTTGATGAGCTGCGCCGAGAGCTCCTCGGGGCAGTCGAAATTTTCTATCAATACGCGCTCGCCCTTTTTTATCAGCATGGAATAGTTCACAAGTGTATGGCAAAGCTGCTTTAGTCTCGGATCGATCATGATTCCTCCAAATTAATTTGTTCGTCAATAATATATATCGGCCGTGCTTTGGCTTCGTCGTATATTCTGCCCAAATACAGCCCGAAAATCCCGAAGACGATAAACAGGCACGAAATAAGGCCGAACAGCAGCGAAAAAATGATGTGCAGATACGGCCACGCGCCGGTGCAGTAAAGCACAACGGACAGCACGAGATAAACAAAGGCCGCAAACGACAATATGATGCCGAATACGAGCGGAAACTTGAGCGGCTTGTTCGAAAACGAGGTAATGCCGTCGCCTGCCAGCTTCATCATCTTTTTCAGAGAATATTTTGTTTCGCCGGCGGCACGTTCGTCACGCACATAATCGATCGGTACGGCTTTAAAGCCCGACCACGCCGCCATGCCCCGAAGGAACCGGTTGCGCTCCGGCATGCTCTTAAGCGTATCGCAGACTTTTTTGTCAATCAGCCGAAAATCGCCCGTGTTTGTGGGGATATACTGGCCGCCCAGGGTTTTGAGCACGCGGTAGTAAGCCCACGCTGTGAGTTTTTTAAATACCGTCTCGCCTTTGCGTTTGACGCGGCGGCCATAAACGATGTCCGCGCCGTCCTTCCACATCCTGATCATGTCGGGAATTAATTCAGGCGGGTCCTGCAGGTCGCAGTCGATAATCACGACCGCCTGCCCGGCCGCTTTGGCCATACCGGCGGTAACGGCCTCCTGATGCCCGAAGTTGCGCGAAAAGCTTAAAACCTTGACGCATTTGTCCTCCGTCGCAATCTGCCGCAATTGCTTTAACGTATCGTCACGGGAACCGTCGTTGACGAAGATCAGCTCGTAATCGCCAAGGGTATCCATCACCTTTTTAAGCCGCTCATAAGAGAGGTGCAGCACGGCCTCTTCGTTGTAGGCCGGTATTACGACAGAGTATTTCATTTGTTTCGCCTCCAGTTTCGACTACGATTATATAACACCGTGGGAAATAATACAAAAGAAAAGCGGCGCGAAATATGTAAAAAATTGATGACAAAAGCAGGCCGCCCTATTGCCCGCGGGCGAAGCTGCTGATAGAATAGATGGTATATAAAACCAAAGCGAAAGGGAAAAGCCTATGCTGGCAATCATTGCAGTTTTTGATACGGCAGGCTTTAAAGACACCTACCGGCTAAGCGGTACGGCGCTTGCGCATGCCTTAAACATCTGCCCGGATATCAAACAAAAACTTGAAAGCGTAAAGACGGTGATCGCCTATCAGGCGGGCCGCGACGGTGAGAAAAGCAAGGCGCTTACCATGCCGCTTACCAGCTTTTCGCTCGAAAAAGACAGCTTGATCATGCATTTGGGGACGGCGAAAAAGCTCGGGGTCAAAAGCGCGTCTGTCGGCGGAGAGGTGTACCGCATGACGGCCCGGCAGGAAAAATGGCTCAATGACAAGGGGCATGCGCCGCTGCTTTACTTAATGCCAAGGCAAAGCTTTGATTTGCTTTGCAAGAAGCTGAAGCGTGACGAACAGGCGCAGGCATTGATGGACAGCGGCGATTACAAGGGCGTTTGCATGCTCTATGCGCCGTTGAGCAAAGCCAAAGCCGATGCCGGTGTGTGGGACAACCCGGATGCGCTTTACATTCTCGGGCTTGCGTGCAGCAAGCTGGCCGTGACGTTGCTGATCAAAGCGGGCGAGACGAAAAAGCTCAAGGAAGCGGCGCAGTATCGAAACTATTGCAGCGCGTTTTTGCAGCGCGGTGCGGAAATAGAGCCGGATAACGCGCGCTGTGCGACGGCGCTTGGCTACCGGTATTACTCCAATGTGCACGAGCTCATGCGTCAGGGCGAGCGGCGCGATCAGGACCTCGGCGAGCAGATTGACAGCGCGAACGAGTGGCTGAGCCGTGCGCTCGAAATCTATCCGCAAAGCATCCGCAACAACTACCGCAAGGGCAAGCTCATCATTGAGAAGCAGGCGCCGTACCTGCTTTTCGGGCAGCGCGCATTCGGTGCGCGCGAGGCTGAGCTGCTGCGCGAAATACGCGAGGTGGGTGAGGAGCATCTCGCAACGGCGATCGCGCTCTATGAAGCGCTCGATAACGAGGAGGAAAAGCAAAAGAACCGCCGCGAATACGCCAAGGCACTGTTTGTGCTCGGCGGGTATTACCTTGACGATGCGTACCTGCCTGTGCACGATTATTACCTTCGGATCATCGCGGGTGTGAAGGAGCCGTGCAAGCTCCAGACGATTTCCAAGCTCGATCTGCAAAGCGCGGCGGAGCTGCTCGAAAAGTGCTGCGCTGCCGAGACCGATCTGCCGCTTGAGAAAACAGACGCAAAAACGCTGGCTGCGCTGCAAAAGGCGTGGACGCGCGCACCGTCCGAAAAGCTTTACAGGCTCGGCTGTGCGTACAGCGGCATGGCTTTTGTCGCAGCAGCTTTGGGCGAAGACGCAAAGCCGCATGCGCTTAAGGCGATTAAGTATCTTGAAGCGGCCAAGCGCGTGACTGACAGCTATGCGGACAGGAAGCACAACACTTGGCATATCAGCGAGAAGATCGCGTGGACGCACATCTATATGGGGCAGTATCAGCGGGCGGCCGGGCTGCTGCAAAGAGCGAAGCTTAGCTACATTGTCAACACATATTGCATCGCGTTGATGCTGATTGGTACGCCCGACGCCTGGGAAAAAGCGCGGCTCGCGCTGCAGGGTGCCGCGCGGGACAAGCGCAATCTCGCAGCAGGGCTGTCGTTACTGCTTTATGCTTTTGCATGCAAAAAAACAGGCAATCCGCCGCCGGCCATGCCCAAAACACTGTCGGTGAAAAATACGCGGCTCTCGGCGCTTTTGGGGCTGGAGACAAAGGTTAATAAAGTGTAAATAGCCGTCTGCATTATTGACGAAATGCAACAGGTGTGTTATATTCTAGTTGATACAAAAGATGTATCAGTAATAAAAAAGGAGGCAAAGAATGAAGATTAAAAACATCAACGAGCCTCAGAAGTTTTTCGAAGTGCTCAAGAATTGCAAAGGCAAAATTGAGCTCGTAACATCTGAAGGCGACAGGCTGAACCTTAAATCCACACTCTGCCAGTACATAATGCTGACGCAGATGTTTTCGGAAGCCAAGATCGACGAACTTGAGCTGCTGGTTTCGGAGCCTGAAGATTTGAACCTCCTGCTTAACTATCTTGTGAGAGGATAGTCTCAAATCTTACAACAAGAGCCGCTGTATGGCGGCTTTTTTAATGCAAAAAACAAGCTGTGATAAAACAGAAAGCCTTCTCCTTTAAGGAGAAGATCAGGCGATTGACAAAGTAACAAATGTCTTTGCTATGGAAAGAAACTTTTTCGGTTCGAAATCATCATGCGATTATGTACCACAGTGAACGAAAAGTTACGGTTACGGTCATTCTTTCCACTTCGTAGTGAACGAAGCATCGCGAAGTGAAGAACCTGTTGATATCCCATGTTCAAAGCGTTATGCCATGGGATGTTTCGACGCTTCGCTCCTCAACATGACAGATTGAAAAAGCCTTCTCCTTTGAGGAGAAGGTGGCGCGAAGCGCCGGATGAGGTGTCAAGCAAAAGGGTTTACTGAAATCCCATGTTCAAATTGCAGCAGGTGTTTCTTCGTTCTCACCTGATATAGACTTCTCTCCTTCAGTCGGCTTTGCCGACAGCTCCCTCGTCAGAGGGAGCCTTAAGCTTGGGCGGCCACCAATAGGTGACTGAGGGAGAGACAATGACTTATACCGTGCAGTGAGTGCCATCTTTCAATCCATTCCTCGGAGTCGCTATCTGAGGAAGGCATATAAAAGGCTTATTGCAAAGAAATGAAACAGGGGCGGCAGTCCCATTTTTCGAACAGCGGTTGATATAACATGACAGCAAAGGAGGCGGGGTATGGGCGTTACAGTGGTCACAGGGCGCGCAGGCAGCGGCAAGAGCCGGTATTTGATGGCGCGTATCAAAGAGCTGATTGAAGACCCCTTTAATAAGGTCATCGTGATCGTGCCGGGCGCGCTCACGTTCGAGACGGAAAAAAGCATCATGCAGTCTTGCGGCGTGGACGGCATACTCGGGCTCGAGGTGCTCAGCATACAGCGACTTTGCTACCGCATACTCGATTGCGCGGGGCACTTTGAATTCATGACGCACGCCGAAAAAGCGGTCTACTGCCGCCGCGCGCTTGACGCACTGGATAATCCGTTCAGCGGCGTGTCGCGGCTGCCCGATTTTGATACGTGCGTCGCCGATTTGATTACCCGCCTCAAAAGCCACTGCCAGACGCCGCAGACAATCCGCGGCGCGGCTGTCAGCACGGGCGATGCGGCGCTTGCCAAAAAGCTGGGCGACATCGCGGATGTCTATGAAAAATTCAATGAACTCAGCGCGGGACGGCTCGACAGCGCGGACATGTACGCGCAGGCTGCCGAATATGCGGACAAGGCCGCGTTTCTGCAGGGCACGCATATCGTGATCGACGGGCTCGACAGCGCCTCGCCTGCGGTGATGCGGCTGCTCGAAAGCGTGATGGCGCTCGCGGTTGATACGGTGGCGGCGTTTCGCGGTGCGGGCGGCGGCAGCGACGGTGAAATATTCGAATCGGAGCGGCGCGATATGCAGCGGTTTATCCGCGCGGCTCAAAACAGCGGACAAGCTGTGGAGGTTGTCGATCCCCGGATGCAGGGACGTCATGCCGCGGACGCGCTTACGTTCCTTGAAGCCAATCTGTACAGCTACCCGTACCGGCCGTATGAAAACGAGCCGGAGGGCATCGGCATCGTGGAGGCGCAGACGCTCGAACAGGAGGTTAAAGCGCTCGCGGCGGGCATACTCGCCGAGGTGCAGCACGGCAGGCGATTCCGGGACATCGCCGTGGCCGGGGGCAGCCTTGGCGCATATCTGCCTGTGATCAAGTCTGTGTTCGCGCAGTGCGGCATTCCCGTGTTTATCGACGAGCGGCGAAAGCTGGCCGATAACGCGTTTTTTGATTTTCTGTATAAGTCGCTGACGGCTGCGTCGGGGGAGCTGACCGCGGTCACAGGCTATGTGTACAGCATATTTTCACCGCTCAGCGAAGACGAGCGCAATATGCTGTTCCGTTACGCACAGCGCTACGCCTATATGGGCTGGCACTACATGAATCCGTTCTGGCGCGGCGACGACGCGGCGGAGGCGGAGCGCTTGCGCTTTGCCGTGATGAAGCCGCTCAAGCGGCTGATGGATGTGGTGAAGCAGAGCGGCGCAGCGGGCTCTGTGGAGGCTGTAAAGCAGTTTCTTGCGGATACCAAAGCGGCGGAACGGCTTTCGGACTTTTGTGATACCATCGACAGTGCGCAGACGCGCGGCGAGTGCGCTTATTTCCGGCAGGTACTTGAGAAGAGCGTTGAGGTGCTTGATGGCATTGCCCGCGTGTACGGTGACGCGCCGCTTGATGCGCAGACGCTCTGTGCGATGGTGAAGACGGGCTTCGAAGCCGTCAAGATTGCGGTGATTCCGCCCGCTACGGATGAGGTGGGCGTGTTTGATATGTCGCTGTCGCGGCTGCCGGGCATCGATGTGTTATTTGCCGTCGGCGTGCACGACGGCGTGCTGCCCGCACGAGACGACGGCCCGGGCATTCTCTCGGCCGCGGAGCGTGATGCGTTGCTCGCATGCGGGCTTGATACGGGTGTGTACGACCTCAGTGCCGAAAAGCTGAAAATCTATACGGCGCTCGCTAAGCCCAAAGAAAAGCTTGTGCTGAGCTATAATGTGCAGACGGGTCAGCCATCCGTGCTGATCGACCGCATCAAACGTCTGTACCCAAGGCTTGCGGTTCAAAAGGCGGGGGACAGCGTGAAGTCGCTGGGCGGCATGGAGGCGGATGTGCTCGGCGCGGTGGCGGATGTGCTGCGCGGCAAAACGCCGGACGAGAGCTTGCTTAAGGTCTGCGCGCAATATCTCAACCGGGACGGCTGGATCGAGAACACACAAGGCCTGCTGCTGCGCGACAATGCGGCGGCAAGGCTCCGTAAGGGCAGCGCCGAAGCGCTATACGGCGGTATACGGTGCAGCGCGACGCGCATTGAAAACTACTACAAATGCCCGTTTAAACACTTTCTCGATCACGGCATCAAGGCGCAGACGCCGCGCGATTATGTGAACGACCGCATCGACATCGGCACATTCATGCACCTTGCGCTTGATCTGTTTGCACGCGGCCTCATCGAGGCGCAGACGGACATCAAAACGCTGAGCGAGGAACAGACCTCCGAGCGGATGCGACAGGCTGTCAGCAAGGCAATGACAGATCACGATAACGGCAAACTGCTCGAGGACGAACGCTTCTCGATGCAGGCGTCGATCGTAACGCGCGAACTCATCGACACGGCGCTGCGTATACGCTCGCATTTCATAGGCAGTGAGGCGTCGCTGCTGGCCTGCGAGCAGACATTCTCGTTTGATGTGGTAACGGCGTTCGGCAGCGTGCAGATTACGGGCAAGATCGACCGCATCGATACGGCGGCCGGGTATTACCGCGTGGTGGATTATAAATCGTCTGCGGTTAAATTCTCGTTGAACGATTTTTCGATGGGGCTCTCACTGCAGCTGCCCGTCTATATAGAGGCGGCACGCCGGATGCTTCATGAGAGCGGCATGCAGCCTGCGGGCGGGTATTACATGCGCATCGGAGAAAAATACAGCGACAGCGCGGAGGATGCGGCCAAGGAAGCACGCATGTCGGGCCTGACGCTTTGGGACGCGGATGTGCAAAAAGCGTTTTCAACGACGCTGCCGAGCGGCAGCCTCGCGGCGGTGGATCAGGCGCTCACGAGTTCGGGCAGCCTCAACGCGCGCGGGGCATCGCGCCTGTTCGAAGCGGATGAGCTCGACGCGCTGCTCGATATGAGCACGGGGCTTATCAAACAAGCGGCGGAGCAAATTTACGGCGGTGAAACGGCGATCCGTCCCGCAAATGCGCAGGTCTGCGACTATTGCGGCTATGCGTCCGTGTGCCGTGTCAACACCGAATACGAAGGGAACCGGATGCGTGAGCCCGGGGCGTTTAACCGGGAAAGTCTCAAAGGGGAGGTGTGCAAATGAGCAGGCAGTGGAACGAGCGCCAGCGCATGGCGATCGACGCACGCGGCAAAAGCGTGGTGGTCTCCGCAGCGGCGGGCAGCGGCAAGACGAGCGTGCTGACCGAGCGCGTGCTGCGCCTCATCGAAGAGGGTGAGGACATCGAGAACATGCTGATTGTGACGTTCACGAATCTCGCAGCGAGCGAGATGCGCGAGCGCATCTATAAGCGGCTGCAGGATGCGGGCACCGCATCGCCGCGGCTCGCGGCACAGGCGGAAAAATGTGCGTTTGCGGATATATCCACGCTGCACGCGTTCTGCGGGCGGCTGATACGCGACAACTTCGAGTACGCCGGCACGTCGCCGTCGTTTGCGATTGCGAGCGACGCGGAGACGGCAAGGCTCAGGCAGGAGGCGATGGCGCAGGCCATTGAGCAGGCCAAAGCGGATGCCGCGATGCGGCCTGTGGCTGAAAAATTCTCAAACCGGGGCGACACCGAGCAGATTGCGCACATTGTGAATTCAATTTACAACCGTGCCGTAAGCCTCAAGGACCCGCAAAGGTGGCTCGATGCGTCGTATGCGCATTTTGACGGCGGCGCTTTTGCGGATATGCTGTTTGAGGAATTCAAAAGCATGGTCAAAGCGGCGGAGGCGGACGCGTCGGCGTATCTTGGGCAAAGGAGCGAGGCCTGGCGTGGAAGCGGCTTTAACGACGAGGCAGACGAGAGCGAGACCGACCATCTGTTGTTTATGCGCGCGGCGCAGACCGTCAGCAAGGACTGTGTGATACTGCCCGGGGCCAAAGACATAACCGCCAGGCAGAAGGGCGCGCCGAACCGGTTGAGCGCGACGCTGACAAACCGCGCCAACAGGTGCATGGACGGTCTGCGCGGCTGTGCGGGCGATTTCGCGGCAAAGGTAAACGAAGAACTGAGGCAGACTGCGCGCGACGGGCGGTTTTTCATTGAGCTCACGCGGCTGTTTATGAAGTTCTACGGGAGAGCCAAACGCGCGAAGAACCTGATTGACCACGACGACACGATGCACTTCGCGCTCAAGGCGCTCGGCGTTGCGGATGTGGCCGCGCGCTACCGCGCCAAATATGCGCATGTGTTTGTGGACGAATATCAGGACATCAACGAGGCGCAGCACGCGATCATCACAAGCGTTCAGCGCGGCGGCAACGATTTTCTCGTGGGCGATGTGAAGCAGTGCATCTACACGTTTCGCGAGTCCAACCCCGATTTGCTGATCAAGCGCTGCCGGGAGCTGCAGGCGGACGGCCTTATTGAAATGAACACGAATTACCGCAGCCAGCCCGAAGTCATCCGGTTCATCAATGGCGTGATGGCGCACATGATGACGGAAGACGCGGGCGGCGTCAATTATACGGGCGGTCAGCGGCTCGATCCGGGTGCACAGGGGCAGGGCACAGCGGAGATTATCATTGCGCACCGCGAGGACGAGGAGAACGTGGAAGCCGAGGCGCGCGAGATCGGTGCGCAGATCAGGCGGCTGCTGGATGAGGGGGTTGAGTACGGCGAAATCGCGGTGCTGCGGCCCGAGATCACGCAGTCGGGCAAGCGCATCGCCAAGGCGCTTACCGATATGAATATCCCCGTGGCAGGCGGCCCGGGCGGCGCCGATGAGGGGACGGGCGAGCTCGCCGTGCTCAAAAACGCGCTGAAGCTGATACAGAGCGAAACGGACGATATCGCAATGCTGAGCGTGATGCGCTATCCGCATTTCGGGTTCACAGAGCCGGAGCTTGCGCAGATACGTCTTGCGGCACCCGAAGCGGATAGCTTCTGCACAGCGGTCAGCGCATTCAATCACCCGTCAGCGCTCGGAGATAAGGTCAGCGCGTTTCGCGCCACAGTTGAGACATACCGCCGTTTGGCGGTGTGCATGACGCTGCCGGATTTTCTGATGCATCTGCGGCTGGATCTGCGCCTGCGCGACTATGCGCTCACATCGCCGGGCGGCGCGGCGTCGGAAGCCGCTATCGGCACATTTTTGAGCGAAGCCGCGTCCGTGGGGATGACGTCGCTTTCCGACCTGCTGGCCGTGGCCGACCGCCTCGGGCGCACGAAGGAGACGCAGCAGAATCCCGCCGGATCGGACGGCGTGTATTTAACGACGATACACAAATCAAAGGGGCTTGAGTTCCGCGTTGTGATACTCTCGGGGCTGCATAAGAAGATCGACCAGCGCGATACCTACGGCAGCGTGCTCGTGGGCCGAGGCCTCGGGCTCGCGCTCGACGTTCTTGACGAAGCGGCGCATATCCGCAGACCCACGCTGCACCGGCTCGCCGTGGCGCAGGGGCTGCGGCGCGAGAAGATAGCCGAAACGGTACGTCTTTTGTATGTGGGCATGACGCGCGCGATTGAGCGGCTCATCATACTCGGCGCGGGCTGTGAGATCAAGGAGGCGTGGAGCGAGCCCAAAGCAACGCTCTGGCAGCACGGCGCATCGACGCATTTTGATTTGCTGATGCCGGCTGTGGCGATGATGTGCCGCGATGAGAGCAAAGAGCTTGCCGATATTGTGCGTATCGAGCGGGACGAGACCGCAAAGCAGATGGCTGCGGCGAAGGCTGAGCGGCTCTCTGAATTCTGGCAGCAGGCGGCAGCCTGCCAGCCTGAGACGCTGTTTGAAGGATACGCGCATCAAAGCGATACGGGCGTACCGTCCAAGGTCAGCGTATCGGCGCTTAAGAGAATGCAGGAAAAAGAGGTGCTCCGCCCTGCGGTGATGCCGTCTTTAGACGATGGGATGGATGCCGCTCAGCGCGGCACGCTGATGCACCGGGTGATGGAGCATATCGGCTTTGAACCGCTGAATGAGGAACAGGTGCGGGCGCGTATTGACGCGATGGCGCAAAACGGTTTGATAGACCCCGTGCAGATGGCACAGGCTGATGCGGCGGCGGTTTCACGCTTTTTGCAGAGCGGCTTGGCGCAAAGGGCCAAAGCTTCATCGATGCGGCGCGCCGAGCAGCCGTTTTGCCTGCGCATGAGCGCGGATGAGGCCGGGCTTTCGGCTGATTCCGATGAGAGCGTGGTCATACAGGGCGTGATCGACCTGTGTTTTATTGAGGATGGCAAGTGGGTGATCATCGATTACAAGACGGATCGTGTGAGCAAAACGGACGCAGTTAAAGCAGCTCAAAAATACGCGGTTCAGCTCGATCTGTACGCGAAGGCGCTCGAGCGTATCACGCATAAAGAGGTGAAAGAGAAGCACATTTACTATCTGTCGCTCGGAGAAGCCGTACAGCTTTGACAGTATTTTTTTTCACATAAGCGTTCCAAGTCGTTCATCCCATATCCGATACGTCTTCGTTATCAGATGAGGCTTCTGTTTCGAGGGGAAACTTAGTCGATAGTCGACTGATAGAATGTTAATGTTGTGTTTATAGATGCAGCGCCCATTGCCGCAAGCGGCCAAAAGGATTCTTTCTTTTATTTGAATACACGAACAATGACTGCTATTGTTGATAAATAATCATATCAAATAATCAGTCCTTAACGTAGTGGGAGCGAAGCGACGACTACGAAGTGGACAAGGATATGTTTTAAAAGTATTTATCAATACCAAAACGAACCGGCCTTGCCTGAACCTAGGCGTTGAAACGGTAACCCGATCCCCAGAGTGTCTCGATGAACTCCGGCGCGGACGGGTCTTTTTCTATCTTCTTGCGTATCTTTTGTATGTGCACGGGCACGGTCGCCACGTCCCCGTAGAACTCCTCGCCCCATATCGCATCGTACAGCCGCTCCTTGGTGAACACAATGTTGGGGTTGGAGGCGAGAAACACAAGCAGCTCGTATTCCTTGGTGGTGAGCTGCACCTCCTTGCCGTTGATATGCACCTTGTGAGACGCCGTGTTGATATCGAGGCCCCTGTGGCTGATCACTTCGGTGGCGGCGGCCCGTCCCTTGAGGCGCTCATAGCGGTTGATGTGCGATTTGACGCGCGCGACAAGCTCGGCGGGGCTGAACGGCTTGGTCAGGTAGTCGTCGGCGCCGAAATCGAGCCCACGGATTTTATCGATATCCTCATCCTTTGCGGATACCACGATCACAGGAATTTCGAGCTTTTTTCTGACTTCGCGGATGATGTCAAAGCCGCTTTTGTCGGGCAGCATAAGGTCCGCAATGATCACGTCGAATTCGCCCGTGAGCGCTTTTTTCAGCCCGGCAGCGCCGTTGGTTTCTATGCTTACGCCAAAGCCATTGAGCTTTAAATAGTCGCGCTCGAGCTCGGCAATATTGAGGTCGTCCTCTATGATCAGTATGTTTCTCACGTCATTTCCCTTTCTCTGGTCTCACACGGCAGCGAGATCGTAAACGTCGTACCCGTTTTTTCATCGCTCGTCACGGCAATCTGCCCGCCGTGGGCAGCGACAAGCTCTTTGGCAATCGCGAGACCAAGGCCGGTGCTGGAAAAGTCCTTGGTACGCGCCGTATCGAGCCGGTAAAAACGGTCGAACAGGTGCTTGAGGCTGTCCTTCGGGATTGCGGGGCCATTGTTCCAAAGATCGATCGAGATTTCTCCGCCGCTTTGACACAGCCTGATTTTCAGCTTTAGCGTTTCGGCATCACCGTACTTGCACGCGTTATCGATGATATTGCGCAGCACCTGATGGAACCGCTTGTGGTCGATTTGCGCGCGCAGGTCTCCCGGTGTGTCGTCGGTGTATTCAAGCGCCGCTCTCTTTTCTTCGAGCTCCAGCGAAAACTCTTCCATGATATCCGCCAGAAAAGGAGAGACCGCCGTATCGGCCAGCGACAGCTCGAGCTTTTGCATATCGAGCTTGGAGAAAAGGAAAAGGTCGTCAATCAGCTTATTTAAGTACGCCACGTTGTTGTGAATGATCTTCAGATATTTCTCGAGCTTCTCCCGAGGCATATCCTGTGCGTCGGCAACGGCCTCAATGTACCCAAGCACCGAGGTGATCGGCGTTTTGAGATCGTGCGATATGCTCGCAATCAGCTGCTTTCGGTTGTCCTCGTATTCGGCTTGCAGTATTTCGTTTTCCTTGAGTTTCTTCGCCATTTCATTGAAATTTTCAATTAAAGAACGCACCTCCAGCGCCCCCTGCGCATCAATTTCAACGTCGTAATGGCCGTGCGAAATCTCGTCCATGCCTTTTTTAAGGTTCTGAACCGGCTTTAGCACGCGCTTTTCCATGCCCGAGAACGAAACGATCTGCACCACATAGCCGACTGTTGAGAGCGCCGCAAATATGGAAAAGACCACGCCGACGCCGGTGCTGAAGCCGCCGAGCGCAAACAGCAGCGCCCAGAGCACAACCAGAAAGATGATGCCCATCGGGCGCGCGTATTTAAGCCGTGTGTAGTACTGCTCGAAATCGACATCGCGCTTTCGCCGCCCGAAACGCTGGTCGCCCGAATGCAGCTTATGCATTTCACGCAGCATATCCTGCCGTATGCGGTGTTCTTCCTCATTGGCGCGGTGCTTTATGTCATTTATCTGCTGTTTGTATCTTTGCTGCGCAAGTCTGTGAGCCTGTCGGGCTTGCCGATTGTTGTAACGGTTCATGAACATATCCTTCCCGATTCTTTTGAGGAAAGCATAACGGCTCCACTTAAAAGCGTTATAAAGCATTTTTAAACATTTCTTAAAAAATATAAACTCTTTAATGCAAAGGCGCAAACGTATCGTCGGCAACAGATATTTTAAAGCATTTTATAAATTTTTTAAATCCGGTTGAGATTTATTTTAACATCGCCCGCTACAATGTGCTCATCAAAAGTTTTCGAAGGAGGAGCCTATGGCATCCAATATCATTGAAGTGGAACACTTCACGAAAAAATACGTAGACTTCACGGCGGTGGACGATATTTCGTTCACGGTGAAAGAAGGGTCGGTATTCGCGTTTCTGGGGCCGAACGGCGCGGGCAAGAGCACCACAATCAACACGCTGTGCACGATACAGGACAAGACGAACGGGCGGCTGTCCATCAACGGACACGACCTGGCCACCGAAAAAAACGCCGTGCGCGCCGACATCGGCATCGTGTTTCAGGAATCGACGCTCGATACCAAGCTCACAGTGGAGCAGAATCTCGATCTGCATTGCCGGTTCTACAACGTGCCCAAAGCGGAAAGAAAGCAGCGCATCGATTTTGTGCTCGAGCTTGTGGACCTGGCCGACTGGAAAAAGGCATCCGTGGGCAGCCTGTCGGGCGGCATGAAGCGCAGGGTGGAAATTGCAAGGGGGCTGATCCATTATCCGAAAGTGCTGTTTCTCGATGAGCCCACGGCGGGGCTCGATCCGCAGACGCGCGCCAATGTGTGGGATTACATCATACGGCTGCAGAAGGAAAAGGATATCACAATCTTTCTGACCACGCATTATCTCGACGAAGCGGAGATCTGCTCATCCGTCGCGATTATCGATCACGGAAAGATTGCCGCGTTTGACACGCCGGACAATTTAAAGAAAGAGCATTCGCAAAGCTGCCTCAAAATCAAGACGGATAGCGCGGGCGATATCCGCCGGTATCTCGACAATCGCAATATCAAAAGCGACGCATCGGAAGGCACCGTTAAGGCCTACAGCAGAAACACGGGGCTGCTGCTCGATGTGCTCGCGGTATGGCGCGACAAGATCATCGATTTTGAAGTCAGCAAGGGATCGCTCAACGATGTGTTTCTGGCCGTCACAGGAAAGGAGATCAGGGAATAATGGAAAAAGTATTTGCAATCTTTAAGAGGAACTTATTAATTTTTATCAACGACCGGACAAGGCTTATATTCAGCCTGATTATGCCGCTGTTTTTCCTGTTTATATTCTCGTTCGTGATGAACTCGGCAATGAGCGGTATGACACAGCCGATGAATTATCTGATTTCGGGCATCATCATCATGACAGTGTTTCAGACGAGCCTTAACAACTCGATGAACATATTGGAGGATATCCAAAGCGGCTTCATGAAGGAGATCATCGTCTCGCCGATATCGCGCTGGCAGATATCAATCGGGCAGGTGCTCTCATCCACCGCGATTTCTGTGATGCAGGGCGTTATTGTGACGGCGCTCGGCTTTGTGATAGGGCTTGATATGGACGCAGTGCATGTGCTCATCATGCTTGCCGTCATGGTCATCACGGGGTTTGCGTTTTCGTCGCTCGGGCTTTTCCTGGCCACGCTGACGCGGAACTCATCCTCGTTTCAGGTGCTGATTACCGTTATCGTGATGCCGCTGACGTTCCTTTCGGGCGCGTATATCCCGACCACGGTAATGCCCTCGTTCATGCTGCCCGTAATACTGATCAATCCGTTGACGCACATCACAACGATTTTCAGGTTTATCACAATGCAGATGGAGGGGATGTCCACCGCGCAGCTGCTGAACCTCGGCGTGGCGTTCAAAATCGGCGGCCTCACCATTACGCCGCTGTTCGGGCTGCTGATGATCGTGCTGTTCTGTGTGCTGTTCTTCTCGCTGTGCGTTCACAAGTTCAACAAAGCGGATTTTTCCACGGTCAAGACATACCAGAATAAGCATTGAGAAAGACACGCTTGTGGCGGTGAATTCCAGATTATATAAAAGCTCGGGGCAATAGCACCTTTTAAGAAAGGCTGTCGCCAGGCAGGCGACAAGGGGAGCAATGCTGGTTAGATCGGTACGTTGGGCCGCTTCTTTGGGGCCGTCACGCGTTTACTGGGGATAGCGGAGAAATTCAAAAACTTAATCGGCAGACAAAGCATACTTTGTGAGGTGCGCCATGCTGTCAAAAAAGCCCGCGCCTCAGCCGATAAGACGGCATATCCAAATAGGTCTATCGATAGCCTGACTTCTCTCGTATGAGGGAAGGGACAACGGTTCGATTGAAATTGGAATCGCGCAAGGCGGCACTCAAACGCAGACTCGATCAGGCTGTCACGCTGGGCGCGGATACCGTCATTGCGATGCGCTTTACGTCAAGCGCGCTGATGCAGGGGCGCTATCGACGTAACCGCATACGGAACGGCTGTAATGTTTTAAATAGATTGGAAGCAAATAAAAAGCACGCTTGAGTTTTGTTTTAGGCGTGCTTTGTGTTTTACTGAATATTAACAATTTCTTTGATTGTGATATTGAGCAGTGCGCGGTCATGCGCAAGATCCATGAATGTGTCTGTCGGTTTGCCATCGGCAAGGAGCTTGACGACAGGGCGCAGGCTGGCAGATTCATGGTTCTTGGTAACAATGGCCGTCTCGCCGGAGCTCAGGCGCACGCACGTGCCCACCGGGTACGGCGCGACCTTTCGCGTGAGCGCATTGACAATGCTCGGGTCAAACATCGAGTTGTATCCGCCCATGATGTATTCGATGGCGTCCGAGGGCAGCATGGCCTTCCGATAAGGCCTGTCTGCGGTCAGCGCATCAAAAACGTCCACCACGCCGACAATGCGACCGAAAAGATGAATCGATTCGCCTGACAGCCCCTGCGGGTATCCTTTGCCGTTAAACTGCTCGTGGTGCTGCAGTGCCGTGTTGCGCGCTGCGTCGGGAATATCCATATAATCGCAGAGGTACGCGTAGCCGCGCTCGCTGTGCTTCTTGATTTCCTCAAACTCTTCGGGTGTCAGCCTTGAGGGCTTATTGAGTATCTCCTTTTCAATGAACATCTTTCCCGTATCGTGCAGCAGCGCGCCGAGGGCCAGCTGATGAAGCATTTTTTTATTAAGCCCGAGCGTGATGCCGATCACGATGGAGAGTATGGCAACATTGAGGCTGTGGCTGTAGGTGTAGTCGTCGTAGGTTCGAAGATCTATCATATTGACCATGACCTGGCTCGAATGCAGAATCTCATCAACCGTACACTGCAGCAGCTTGTTGATCGTCTGCATGCGGGTCCGGAATGCGGACGGCCTGTTGAGCTGGGTGTTATCGAGCAGGGCCTGAAGCTCGTTCTTCATCGTCATTTTGAGCTCCGCACTGACGACATCGTTGACATAAAGGCCTTCGGATAATTCATCGTCGATATAAAGCCCCTGATACCCAAGCTCCGAGATTTTTTTAATAAACGAATCGGTTAAGAGCCGTCCTTTGCGAAGCAAAATGCGGTTTCGCGAAAGCACGAGGTCCGAAGCCAATTTGTAGCCGGGGCGCAGGTGGCTAATCGGGATATATCTCATCTGTCAACCCATCAGTCCATTCACGTCCAGAATAAGACTGACACTCCCATCTCCTAGTATCGTACAGCCCGCGACACTCTTGGATAAGCCAAGTATCTTTGAGATATAAACGGGCAAAGGTTTCACGACTGTCTGCTGCTCGCCGATCAGTTCGTCGACAAACAGGCAGTAGTTCAGCGTCTGGGTTTCCAAAAGAACCAATATGCCGTCTTCAAAAGATGTGATGTCGGTGTCGATACTGAACACCTTGTGCAGCCGCAGTATCGGATAACAGTTGCCGCGCATGGTGATCATTTCGTTGCCGTCGGGGTCCTTGGCGATGTCTTTCAAGTTCTTGAGCTTAAACGATTCCTTGATGGACAGCAGAGGGAGGATGAAGACGTTACCGCCGACGCTCACCTGCATGCCCTCGATAATCGCAAGCGTGAGCGGAATGCGTATCTGAACGGTCATGCCGCGCCCCGGGGTGCTGTCTACGGTCAGCGCACCGCCGATCCTTTGTATGTTTTTCTGCGCCACATCCATGCCGACGCCGCGGCCGGAGAATTCGGTCACCTGCTCCTTGGTGGAAAAACCCGGTGAAAAGATCAGAGAATAAGCTTCTTTATCCGTCATATCGGCGGGGTTCTTTTTCACAAGGCCTTTGCTGATGCCTTTCTGGATAATCGCTTCTCTGTTCAGCCCGCGTCCGTCGTCGGAAATGCTGATCAGCACATCGCTGCCCGAGTTGTGCGCTTCGAGCGTAATCCGGCCTGTGGGGCTTTTGCCGAGCTTTACGCGCTCCTCGGTGGTTTCAAGGCCGTGGTCCATCGAATTGCGGATAATGTGCATGAGGGGGTCGGACAGATTGTCGATCACGTTTTTATCGAGTTCCGTATCTTCACCGACGATAATCAGCTCAGATTGTTTGCCGAATTTGTTCGCCATGTCGCGGACAATGCGCTCCATTTTGTGGAACGTCGCCGAGACGGGAATCATACGGATGGCCATCACGATATCCTGCAGCTCGTCCGTCAGTTTTCTTAATTGGCGTGATGCCTTGTCAAAGCTGTCAAGGCCGAGCTTTAGCACCTCCGGATTCTTGGTCACGGTAGATTCCGTGATGACGATTTCGCCCACGATATCCATAAGCATATCGAGCTTGTTCAAGTTGACGCTCATGTAATTCTGCTGCTTGACATTGTGCGAAGCATCGGTGCTTTGAGCCACGCCTTCGGGCGCTTTCGATTTCACGGTTTCGGCAGGCGCAGCTTCCTCAGCCTTCGGCTCCGACAAATCTTCAAAATGCAGCTCATTTATAAAAAATGCTTCTTTAATCTTGTTGTGAATCACATGGGCAGGCTGATCGGACTCAATATAAAGATCAAAGCCGTTGGCGGTGATTTCATCGTCGCTGTGCTCGCCGAGGAGGTCGCCCGGGACTGTCACAACTTTTTGGCACAGCAATTCGAGAGATTTCACGATTCCGAGAGCCCTTATGTTTTCCATCTTGCTGTCTCTTTGGAACGTCACATGGGCTTTATAGCGGCTCAATCCGGGGGTAGAGGCGGCAAACAGCAAAGCGGCTTGCGCTTCTTCCGAAGATGGTTCGTCATCCTTGGGTTCATGAACCCTGTCTGAGGAAGTGAGGACTTTGTAGAATTTGCGCACATCGTCGGTGATATGAGTCAGGTCGCCGTCGGGCAGGCCGCTGCTTTGTATTTTGCCGAATTCGGCTTTCATCGCATCCACGGATGAAAAGACAAGGTCGCTGATTTTGCGGTAGTCCCGTTTACGCGCCTGATGTTCGCGCAGAAATCCAAAAAGGTCCTCAAGTGCATGAGAAAGGCCGGTGATGTTGTCGAAGTTCATCATCGCCGAAGATCCTTTTATCGTATGCAGTATCCGAAAAATATCGCCTATTTGTTCAGATGTAAAGGTGCCGCTTTTTTCACAAGCCAAAAGCAAAGACTCCAGGCTGTCGAGAAGCTGTCCGTTTTCATACAGATAAACATCCAGTATCGAATCATTCGCTGACATGAAAAGTTCCCTTCTTTCCTAATAATTAGCTCAAATGAAACAGTGCACCTTTACGGAAGATTGTTGAGAGCAGCAATGATCACATCTTCTTTAAAGGGTTTGACAATAAAGCCTTTGGCTCCCGAAAGAACGGCTTCTCTGACCATGCTTTCCTGGCCCATCGCGCTGATCATAACAATGTTGGCTTTGGGATCCGCCTCAAGGATTTTTTTGAGACAGGTCAGGCCGTCCATTTCGGGCATTGTGATGTCCATTGTCACGATATCAGGCCCCAGTTCCTGATATTTCTGCACGCCAACTTTTCCGTTTTCGGCTTCGCCGATGACTTCATAGCCATTTTTGACAAGCATATTTTTGATGGAAACCCTCATAAATGCTGCGTCGTCGACGATCAGTATTTTCTTCATGGTTTTAAGTGACCTCCTGTTTAACGGTTTAAAATTTCGTCTGTTCTATTTCTTAGATAACCTTTACGGCTTTGGGGGATACGGTACGTATCGACAGCGTACAGTTTTCACAACAAAATTCTATGGAACGTCCGCTGCTGCCACCGGTATCCTCGCCGTCCAGAATAATCCGGTTTTCTTCGAGTACTTTTCGGCACATTGCGATATTGCGCTGTCCGACATTCATAATATCGATCGTTCCTGTGGTATGGAACATGTGCGCACCGCCCGCGATTTTGGCGCGGAGCCTCGAACGCGACGAGCCTTCCTTTGTGAGCAGGTCAAGCATGTCCACAATGGCTGTATCGGCAAACTTGCACCGGTTTGTCACCTCGGAACGGATCGACGCTGTGGGCAGCATAATATGGACCATGCCGCCGATTTTCGCAACGGGGTCATACAATACGAGCCCGATACACGAACCAAGCCCCAGAGTCACAAGCTTGTCCGGGGATCTTGCGATTTTTTGTTCTGCAACGCCTATTGTAAATATTCTCATGCCAGCCCCATTTGCGCCATCAATCGGTTATAGGATTCAACATCCGGTATCAAAAAGAAGTGCCCGAATATGCTGTGCTCGTTTTCGACAAACTCCGTTTCCATAAACAGCACGTTATCCCCGTATTCCCCATAGGCGGATACGAGAAGATTCATGACCGCACCCGCCATATCCATGACGAGTTCGGGTACGGAGGCATCAATCCGCAGCCCCGTCAGGGATGAGATGGCTGAAATGTATGAGCCGATGAGTATATTAGACAGCTCCTTGAGCGCGCTCAATTGCATTTCATTGAACTCGCCGCCGTCGTCCACCTCTGCGCCCATTTGTGTGATAATGGTTTTGGTCAGTTCATATGCGTCGTCACGGTTAAGAACCAGCAGGATATAACCGTCCAGATCGTCTGAAATGCCCACAAGCAGCCCGGCGACAACATTCTCGGGACCGTCGAGTATATCGCAGATCTGTTCATACTCGCAGAACTGCGCATGCGGCACCTGGATATTCACTTCATGACCGAGCATGGATGCAAGCGCCGTAGCCGCGTGACCGGCGCCGATATTTTCAAGCTCTTTTAGAAAATCAAGCTGATCGCTTGGGACTCCCCCCAAATTGAACATAGTGGCTCCATTCATTGATGTAATTTCCCCCAGCAACATAACAAAACCAGTGCGCCAAAGTAAGCGCTCCGATTTTTCGCCTCATACACCATATCGACTGAATAATAAAACTGTTAAGCTTTTTTAAAAAATCCGATATAACATATAGAAAGCGATACGTTTTGACGCATTAGACATATAACCCGAATTGAATCAACATAAACGCAAAATCGGCGAAAATTTATCAAAAAAAGGCGAAAGTTATGCGAGTAGAGAATATAGGGACATCGAAAAATATACCCGGTAGCCCGCAGCGCCCCGGATTGGCCGAGGGGGATGTGCTGGTTGCGGAGGTCACGGATATCAAGGGCGATAAGGTGTTCTTGAAGAATCAGGAGGGCGGCGCGGTCTTGACCGCCAAGCTGCTCGGCGATATCGGCGTGGCTGTGGGTGACTATGTGGAAACCGTGGTCGATGAAGCCAGCGGCGGGCGGTATGTGCTGCGCGTTGTCGATATTTCGCGCCAGACCCCGTTTGGAACGGAGTCTCAACTGCTGACGGATATGCAGGCGATGAGCCAGGCTGTGAAGGCACAGGCGCTGCTGAGCACGCTGGCCATGCTCAAAAACAACCCGGGGGCTGACCCGAAGGCGGCGGCGTTTTTATCGAGGCACGGCATAGCCGGAACGGCGGAGAACATCGAGATTCTGTCGCAGATGGCCAAAGGCTCCTCGCCCGTGACGGTGCTGCTTGCCCAGATTATCGAAAGCTTCGGGACAAGCCCGAAGACTTTTTCTCAGAGCGGCCCCGCAATGCCGTTAGCCGATGGAGCGGCACAGAATCCTCAAGCTGCGCAGACGGTGATACAAAACGGCACTGCCCAATCGGCGCAGCCTGCCGGAGAGGCCACCGCAGATAAAGCGGGGCAGAGTCAGCCGCAAAGCGGCCCCGTCCAGGGCTCCGCCGCATGGACGGGGGCTATGCAAAACCAAGCCGCATCGGCCGATACCGTCCCGAATCAGGCGTCAGCCGGGTCCGGCCAGACGAGTGCAACGCAAAACAATGCTGTTTCGGGCAACCCTGCTCAGAACGTGCAGCAGCAGGCCTTGCCTGATCAGGCGAATATGCCTGACACCGGTACACAGACAGCGCCACAGGCTGCGCCTGATGCCAATACGCCGCGGACACCGGTACAGCACAATCAGAATCCGGCTCAGCCGGTGACAAATCCCGCTACAGGCGGGACAGAAATCCAGACGCCGCAAAGCGCGCCCTCATCAGGAGTGCCGGTGGAGACGGCGCCTGCCGCTCAAGTGAATTTGCCGGATCAAGCAGCGCCGCAGGCCCCGGCAGCACCGAACACGTCCGCCGACGTTAATACAGATGTTCGGTTGCCGATGGAGGAGACGACGGCTGCGCCGCAGCCTGAAAGAAGCGTTGAAATAGGCGCGGCCGGTGCAAAGTCGGCGGCTGTTCAAAGCGAGAATACAGCGGAAAGCACGAACAGAGCTGGCCGAAGAGGCGAAGAAATCGCGCAAAAAGCTCTCGATATGTTTGTGCGGCTGGATGATGCGGAAAAACTTGCGGTACATATAAAAAAGGCCGTACAGGAGATGCCGGAGCAGCTAAAAGAGCTAAAGCTTTTGGCAGATCATGCCGATATTACAGTTAGGGATGTTGTCTCCTCCAAGCTGGATCAAGCTGAAAAGCAGATGTCTTTGATGAGCGAGGTTAAGCGTTTCGACTGCTATCAGATACCGCTGCAGACAGGAAACCAGCAGCAAGCCACGGCGGAGCTCTTTGTATACCGGTACCGGGGCGGCAAAAAGGCTGTGGACCCGGACAACATACTGATACTGGTGGGACTCGATACGCAGTATATGGGCCGCGTGGAAACGCTCGTAAAAACGAGCGGAAAGACCTTAAACATCGAGTTTAATATGGAAGACATGCGGTTGGCGGACGATATGCGCGCGGACGCGGCGCAGCTTAAAGGCGCGGTGCAGCAGGCCGGATATACGCTCGCGGGAGTCAGCGTTAAGCAGTTAACATCGCGCACAACGGTGCTCAATGCCGAGGAGCGCTTGGAAAAGGAAACGGACGGCAGCGCCGGGAATGTGGATATAAGAGTATGATGAACGGTGACGACAAGGACAAGATGACCGAGGCGGCAGCGCTCAAGTACAATGCGCAGGATGACAATGCGCCGTATATCGTGGCGCTGGGCAAGGGGTACGTTGCCAAACGGATGGTCGAGGAAGCACGCGAACACCATGTTCAAGTGGTTCAGGATCAGAAGCTCTCCACCGTCCTGCAAAAAATGAGCGTCGGCGATGAAATACCCGAAGAGCTCTACAAAGTGGTCGCGGAGATACTCGTATTTGTCAACAACATGGATGCAAAATACGGTTCGCGGTTTGGGCTTGATAGAAAACGTTGATATCGAGCTTAGAAAACAAAAAGGGGAATATAATGGCTGTCAGCAATGTGGATAGCGTTAAACAGGCGATGCTTGAGCAGCTGTTTAACAAAAGTCAAGAGACGGAAAGCAGTGATGCAAGCCTGTTTTCCAGTTTGCTGTCGGCTCAAATGCTTGAGGGACTCAGCGAATCGTCCGATTCGGCGGATGCACTCTCGGGCGTCGGCAACAACATGACCAGCCTTATGCTGCTGTCGATGCTGGGCGGAAACTCTGATCTTGCGATGATCAGCCTCGGCAGCGCGCTTGCAAGCAAAGGCACGCTGTCCTCGCCGGCGCTTTTCAAAGCCGTATCGGCCGCCTATGGCGTTCCCGCAACAACGGGGACGGGGGAGGCGGTCACCCCGGTGGCGGCATCCAAAGCGTGCACCCCGGCCGTGACAAGCGGGGAAGGCAACAGGTCGGCAGCGCTTTACCGTCAGGTGATTGACCAGTTTGATGTGGAGAACAACAAACGCTACGAGGTCAACAAAAAAGGGCGCGGAGATACATACTGCAACATCTTTTTGTGGGATGTGACGAGCGCGATGGGTGCCGAGATACCGCACTACGTTGATGCGCAGACGGGCGCGCCGAGGACGTATCCCGATGTGCAGGGGGCGAAGCAGATGTCGGCAAACAGCATATACAACTGGCTGCATCAGCAGGGCGGCGACTACGGTTGGTTTGAGGTGACGCCGGAGCAGGCGCAGACGCTGGCCAACGCGGGCAGACCCGTGGTGACGGCGTGGAAGAACACGAGCGGGCATGGGCATGTGCAGGTGGTCTGCCCCTCAAAAGACGGGCAATATGATGAAAAGCGCGGCGTGACGGTGGCGCAGGCAGGGCGCAAGCTCTCAAGTTACACACCGATTACGTCGATATATAATAAGAGTTTATCAAAAGTTTCTTACTTTGCCCATGCATGAGGGTCTAAGGGCAAAAGGGAGGTATAAAAAATGGCTATCACACCGGTAACCACAAATCGTGTGACCGGACTTGCATCCGGCATGGATACGGATACGATTGTCAAAAACATGCTGGCGTCATATCAGGCGAAGCTTGATAAGCAGAATCAGGCGACCACCAAACTGCAGTGGAAGGCCGATGCACTGCGGTCCGTGAATTCATTGATCAAGACTTTCAGAGAAAGCAACATGAGCATACTCAATGCGTCTAACAACATGCTTTCGTCGTCGTCGTACAGCGCGTTTGATGTCTCGATGCTGACCGCCACCAATGCGGTGGCGGTAAAAGTGGGTTCGTCCGCTACGGAAGGCAAGGTGACGATCAACAGCATCACGCAGCTGGCTGAGGCCGCAAGCTTAAGCGCCACAGATGTATTCACGGCAGAGCTGAACAACGACACGGCACTGAAGGATCTGGACTTTAAAAACGAATTGACGTTTCAGCAGAACGGAGAAGTCAAAGAAGTCAAGTTCTCTATCAACGGTGTTGATTTTACCTTTAATGAAGATACGCTGCTGAGCGACATGATGAGCCAGATTAACGCATCGGACGCGGGCGTGAAAATCAGCTACAGCAGCTTAAAGGACGGCTTTACCATCACGTCCAAGACGACCGGCAGCACCAGCGAGATTAAGATAGAAAACACGGCAGGCAACATGTTCTCCTATGTGGATGAAGAAGGCCACACGGTTGCGGGTGCACTTGGGATTGCGGAGCAGACCAAAAACGGACAGGATGCGATGATCAAGATTGACGGCTACGACGTGGTCAAATCGAGCAACACGTTCACGATCGACGGCATCACCTACACGCTTAACGATAAGTACATTCCCGCCGATGAAAACGACAAAGGGATTTCCTTCATGGTCACCAAGAATGTGGATGCGGTTGTCGATAAGATATCCAAATTCGTTGATTCGTACAACGAGCTGATCGGCAAGATTCAGGATATGGTCGGCGAGGAAGTTTACCGGACTTATGCGCCGCTGACGGATGCTCAGAAGGAAGAGATGTCGGATGCGGATGAAAAAAATTGGGAAGAGAAAGCGAAAAGCGGTATGCTCCACAACGATGCGGGTATTCAATCGCTGCTGACCACGGTCAGAAAGGCGCTGTACACCACCGTGGAAGGCACGGGCATGAAGCTTTCGGATATCGGCCTCACGACAGGGGTTTATACTGACGGTGCCAAAATCACGCTCAATAAGGACAAGCTCAGAAAAGCTCTGGAAACCAACCCTGATGCGGTGACAAGCCTTTTTACCAAAACATCAAAATCGGCCGATGCCAATACCAAATTTAACGAATCGGGCCTTATGGTGCGTATTTCGAATTCGCTGCTCAGCTACACGACTCAGGCAACGGACGTTTCGCTGGATTCAATAGAGGACAGCATTACGGATTCCAAGGAAGAGGTGGATAAGCTTGAAGAAAAGCTCAGCGCAAAGTCGGAAGCGCTTTACCTGAGATTCAGCGCCATGGAGGCTGCTCTCGCGAAGCTCAACAGCCAGTCGAGCTGGCTGGCCTCGATGTTCTCCTCAGGCAGTTCATCATGACACAACATACAACAAAGGTATATCATTCAAAGGAGAGATGAAATATGAGCGCTATGATTAATTCGTATCAACAATATAAAAAACACAATGTTATGATGGCAAATCCGATAGAGCTGGTGATCATGCTGTATAACGGAGCCATCAAGCAGCTGCATCTATCGGAAATCGCGATCGGCGAAAAGAATCTTGAGGCGGCCAATGAGCATCTTCAATCAGCTCAGGATATCGTGATGGAGCTCATGATGGGTCTTGATTTAAGCTACAGCATTGCGCAGGACCTCTTAAAACTCTATGAGTTTGTTCATCATGAGATTGTCAGCGTCAATGCCTCAAAGGATCCCGCAGGCATTGCGCCGGTGATTGCTATTATGAGCAGCCTCCGTGATGCGTGGGAGCAGATACACAAAGACTATAAGGGCGGCCTATATACGGCCGGACAGGAAGCCGAATGAACCCGGCAGACCGAGATCAACTCCTCGGGATTCTGGAACATAAAAGAGATTGGCTGACGAAAATGCGCGATTTGACTGAACAATGTGGAATTTTGCTGGAAAAGGACGACGTAGACGCTTTTTCAAAAAGTCTGGAAGCTCGTGAAGGCATCATCGGAAAGATTGATGCCTTTTCAAAAATAGAAAAACAGCTGCCGACTGTTGATGACGCGCAAATTCTTGTTTTAAAGCAAGAGATTCGTGGTATTATTCAAGAGATTATAAAGCTTGACGAGCAAAACGAAGTGCTTGCGCGGCACAAAATCGAGCTGTATAAAGCTGACCTGAAAAATCTGAATCAGAAGAAGAACGGAATCGGCAAGTATAAAAACGCGTACCAGAAGAACGACGCCTTTTATTTCGACGAAAAGAAGTAAGCTGCCAGGGTGGAGACGGTAGAATGAAAGTATCGGATGTAAACCACATCGTTACCGATAATATGGAGCGATATACGGCAGTTGACAGACAAGCCGCCCCGAATTCGGGCATGGCTTTTTTTCGCCAGTTGACCACGCTCAACGAGGCGCAGTACCAGCAGTATCTTGCCGAGCTTCAGGAAAAGATTTATAAGCAGGGAGAAAAGATAAAAGGAAAAGCGGATATTAAGGCATTCGCCGAATACAGGACGCTGATCAGCGAGCTGCTCGGGGAAGCGGCCGGCAACGCTTTTGCGTGTGTGAAGTCGAGCGTATTCGATGCGAGAGGGCGGCACAAGATTTTTCTGGTGATTCGTAACGTGAACGCGAAGCTCGAGGAGCTTGCAAGGGAGATTCTGTCCGATCAGCGGGACAACTTGAAGCTGCTTCAGATGGTGGACGACATTCGGGGAATGTTGGTGGATTTGTTTTTATAATGTGACCAGACAGTATTTTTGAGGAGGAAAACGTGATGAACATGGAAAACGAATTGTTTGAACAGGAAGAGGATACTCAGCACGGACGTTTTTTAACATTTAATCTTGGCGACGAGATTTACGGTATTGAGATTCAGTATGTCACCGAGATCATCGGCCTGCAGCAGATTACCAAAATACCCGAAGTTGCCGAATACATCAAGGGTATCATCAATCTCCGCGGCAAAATCATTCCTGTCATCGATATGCGGCTTAAGTTTAACAAAGAAGCCATCGAGTACGACGACCGGACATGCATCGTCGTGGTGGATACACAGGAAATGGTGGTCGGGCTGATTGTGGACAAAGTGGCGGAAGTGCTAAGCATTGATGATGAAAACATTGCGCCGCCGCCGAGCTACAAATCGGGCATCCGCAACCGGTATATCCGCGGCATCGGAAAGATCGGCGATGTGGTGACGCTGCTGCTGGACTGTAAAAAGCTCTTCGACGATCAGGAAGCGCAGGAAATCAGCGAGATAGAATAAGAACGAAAAAACCGGCATGAAACTGCCGTGTTTTTTATCCGGCAAAACGGCACTGCTGTGAATGCAAAAATAATATTTCAGGTGAAAAAGGGGGAGACATCCCCCCTCTTTGCACCCACGGTAAATTATGATAGCAATTAACGATAAAGAATTTTATACGCTGGTTGATTATATGCAGAAGAACTATGGAATCAACCTCATCAAAAAGCGGACGCTGATTGAGAGCCGACTGAACAATTATCTGGCAGCGGGCGGTTTCAGCGATTACTCGGCTTTTCTTGAGTACGCTCTGAATGATCCGACAGGAGAGCAGCTCAACCAGATATTAAACCGGCTGACCACGAACTATTCATATTTTATGCGTGAATGGGATCACTTTCAGTTCTTTAAAGACAAGGTGCTGTCCGAGCTGAGCACGGTTGTCAAGGATCGCGATTTAAGGATATGGAGCGCGGGATGCTCGACGGGGCAGGAGCCGTATACTCTGGCCATGCTGACTGCCGATTATTTCGGCAATGACAAAAGCAAATGGGATGCGAAGGTGCTTGCGACGGATATATCCTTAAAAGCGTTGGATGCGGCGATTCTCGGGGTGTATGACGAGGAATGTTTAAAAAATGTACCGGCAAACTGGAAAATGAACTATTTTGACAAAATGCCGGACGGTAATTGGCAGGTTAACGGCCCGCTTAAAAAAGAGGTGATATTCAGGCGGTTTAACCTCATCGAAGAACAGTTTCCTTTCAGAAAGCGGTTTCATGTAATATTCTGCCGTAACGTGATGATCTACTTTAACGATCAGACTAAAAAAACGCTGATCAGCAAGTTCTATAACGCGCTCGAACCGGGCGGGTACTTGTTTGTCGGGCAGTCTGAAACGGTTGACAGGACGGAGTTCCATTTCAAGAGTCTGATTCCATCCGTATATAAGAAGGTAGGGTGACATATATGGCAGCAAAAGCGGTCAGAGTTTTGGTTGTTGATGATTCCATGTTTATGAGAGAGTATATTTCGTCCGCGCTGTCGGGCGACCCTGGCATTGAAATCGTCGGCAAAGCCGGTGATCCTTTCGAAGCCAGAGACAAGATACTCGAATTAAAGCCTGACGTTATGACCCTTGATATCAATATGCCCAAGATGAACGGCATTGAATTTTTGAAAAAGCTGATGCCGCAGTATCCGCTGCCGGTTGTGGTTATCAGCGCGGTAAGCAGCAGTGTTTTCGACGCGCTGGATGCGGGCGCCGTTGACTTCATCACAAAACCCGAGCTCAAAACGGAGCGCGACAAGCTGCAGTTTATTTCCGAAATGACGGTGAAAATAAAGATCGCGTCGATTGCCAAGGTGGGGCAGTACAAGCATAGCCCGGCAAGAAGCGAAGTGCTCGAGAAATCGGGCGTCCCGGCCTCCAAGGGCATTATCGCCATCGGGGCCTCCACGGGCGGCACGGAAGCGACGCTCTCCATATTGCGTGAGCTGGGAAGCGATCTGCCCGGCATTGTGATCGTTCAGCACATGCCCCCTGTTTTCACAAGGCTTTATGCGGAGCGCCTCAACAACATCTGTGCGATGGAAGTCAAAGAAGCCAAGGACAAGGATGAAGTGAGGCCCGGCACCGTGCTGATTGCGGAGGGCGGCTTGCATATGGGCGTCGTCCGGCGCGGCAGCGGTTTTGTGGTGGAATGCCGCGAGGGTGAGAAAATCAGCGGACACTGCCCGTCCGTCGATTATTTGTTTGATTCGGTTGCCAAATTGCAGGGTATCAATCGTTTGGGCATTATCATGACGGGCATGGGCAGCGATGGTGCCAAAGGGCTGCTTGCCATGCGGCAAAGCGGGGCGTTCACCATTGGACAGGATCAGAAAACGTGTGTGGTATACGGCATGCCCGCAGTAGCCAACAGAATCGGCGCGGTGGAAAAAGAGCTGCCGCTCGGTGCGATTGCCCGCGAAATCTACGATTGGCACAGCAGGCTTTCGCGCTGAGGCGAAAAACAGCTAAAGAATAAGATGAAAAGAACCGATAATGCTATTGTATGAACAGCGTTGAAAGTATTTATCTTCAAAAACTCAGCAAATTTCAAAGCGTGCTCGAAACAAAGGCCGCAAAAGTCGGCGGGGCTTCGGGTGCCTTTGGGGACATATTAAGCGAAGTGGAACAGCGCATGGGGCTGGATAGCGCAAATATCAGCGGTCTTTCCGGCACTTACGGCGCGTACCCGGGCTATGCGGCAGGTCAGCCGCTGGCGGTATCCGCATCCTCGGGCGAAATTGATTCGGCGGTCAGCCAGGCAGCCCGCACAACGGGGCTCGACCCGGCGCTGATCAAAGCGGTGATACAGGTGGAATCCTCATTCCGCACCGACGCGGTGTCGAGCTGCGGCGCGCAGGGGCTCATGCAGCTGATGCCGGGCACGGCGAGATCGCTCGGCGTGACGGATTCGTTTGATGCCTACCAGAACGTGATGGGCGGCAGCACATATCTGCAGCAGCAGCTGAATCGTTTCGGAGACATCCGGCTTGCGCTCGCGGCTTACAACACGGGTCCCGGGCGTATCGGCGGGCTGGATATCACGAATGCGGATGATCCCGCACAATATGCGCGGATATCCGAAGGCGTTCGGGGCTATGTGGATAAGGTGCTTAAATATTATAATCAGTTTGCGGCTGTTTAGGGGGCGCATCACCGATGATCGACAAGTTGTTTAACAATGTGAATATGCTCCAAAAAGGGCTGGACGCTTCCTGGCTTAAAAACGAGGTGATTACCAACAACATCGCCAACGTGGATACGCCGAACTTCAAAAGCTCATCCGTGTCTTTTGAAGAAGCTTTTGAAGCGGCGCTCAGTGACGGTGATTTCACCGCGAAGAAGACGAGAGAAGGCCATATGGACTTTTCATCTCAGGGCATTGAGGCGGCTGTGCAGACAAACACGGATACATCCGAGGGGCTGGATGGCAACAATGTGGATATCGACTATGAAAATGCCGAGCTCGCGAAAAATTCGATTCTTTACAATACGCTGGTTGAGCAGGTTTCCAGTGAGTTTCGAAAGCTCAGCGCGGCGATTAACAATGTGGAGTAGTGTGACATGGGATTTTTATCATCGCTTGACATCAGCGCCTCGGCCTTGACGGCCCAGCGCATGCGCATGAATGTGGTTAGTGAGAATATCGCCAATGCGGATACCACGCGGACCGCAGACGGTGAACCGTACCGCAGGAGAATCGTGACGATGGGAGAAAAGCCCTCCACGTTTTCGGATGCGCTGCATTCCGCCACGGGCGGCGGCGTGATGGTCACAGGCATTGTGGAGGACGCATCCGACTTTGAATATGAATATGATCCGTCGCATCCCGACGCGAATGCGCAAGGGTATGTCGCGTATCCCAACGTGGATGAAACCGAAGAGATTATCGACCTGATGTCCGCCACAAGATCGTACGAAGCGAATGTGACGGCACTCAACGCAACCAAGAGCATGGCGATTAAAGCGCTGGAAATCAGCGGTTAGAGAGAGGTGATAACACATGCAGATCAGTGGAATCAGCAACGGTCTGTCCGGCCTTGATTCACTCGGCAGTACCGGCAAAACACAATCGGAGAGCAGCTTTACAGATATCTTGAGCGATGCAATCAACAGTGCAAGGGAGGCGGAAAACACATCGGCCAATGAAAACGCCGCACTGCTGACGGGCGAGACGGATGACCTGCATACGCCGCTCATAGAGTCTCAAAAAGCGGAGCTCGCGCTGGACCTAGCGATACAAATCAGAAACAAAGTGATCAACGCCTACAATCAAGTCATGAACATGCAGGTGTAATTTCTGACAATATAATATCTGTTTCACACAATTTAATTTGGGTTATTAAAGTGTAGACTGAAGGGGGATCTCTATGGGGGACAATGGCTGGTCTACGCTTTTTTATATTATCGTCATGGTAGCCGTGCTTTTGGCGGCTTATTTTACAACAAAATATCTGTCCGGTAAAGCAAGGCGTATTGTGAAAAGCAGGCATATCGTCGTTCTGGACCGCATGGGCATTGCGAAGGACAAGATGCTGCTGCTGGTCAAAGTGGGCGGCAAAAGCATGCTGATCGGCGTCACCAATCAAAACATCAATTCACTCGGAGAAGTGGATGTCGGCGAGGCGCCGGCAGCCGAAGAGGAGCCCAAAACCGCTTCAGGCGCACTGTCAAAATTCGCCGAGATTTTATCCAACGCGAGAAAAGCACCCAACGAGCTCGCAAAAGCAAGACGGGAAGCGAGAGAAAAGAGAAACGTACCGTCCGAGCCGCCCGATTCAGTCGAGAATGATTATATCGACCAGATTACGCGTGCCATAGAAAGACGAAAAAACTTAAAAACCCATGACAACGAGGGAATGGATGAATAATCTTGTCACACAGCCGCCGCTTCACAAACGGCGGCGTCGTCGGTTTAGAATAAAAATTGCGCTTGTCATTGTGCTGTGTTTGTCTCTTGTGATTCTGATGGCGGGCTGCTCGGCGATTACCGGTTCTGATCAAACCGGTACGGATACTCAGGATGATAACGGGGTTCTGGGCGGGCTGCTCGGAGACCGCAGCGACACGGTGGATATCGTGCTGCTGCTCACCATATTATCGCTGCTGCCGTCGGTGCTCATTATGCTGACGTGTTTCCCGAGGATCATCATCGTGCTGTCTCTGGTCAGAAACGGCCTCGGGCTGCAGCAGATGCCGCCCAATCAGGTGTTGATCGGTCTTGCGCTGTTCTTAACGTTTTTTGTGATGTCTCCGGTGATCAACGACATCAACGTCAACGCATATCAGCCGTATGTCGCGAACGAGATTACCGAGGATGAAGCGTTTGAGCGCGCCATGGAACCGGTCAGAGACTTCATGTTCAAGCAGACATTTAAAAGCGACCTGAATTACTTTATATCCGTTTCCGAAGCGGACAAGGACCTTGAAAATGTAGAGGATGTATCCAACACGGCGCTGATTCCCGCCTTTATCACGAGCGAGATCAAGCGCGGATTTGAGATTGGATTTTTGCTGTATATTCCGTTTATCGTGCTCGATATGATCGTGGCGAGCGTGCTGATGTCGATGGGCATGATGATGCTGCCGCCGATTGTGATATCGCTTCCCTTTAAAGTGCTGCTGTTTGTGCTTGTGGACGGGTGGACACTGACGGTGCAGACGCTGATTTCCAGCTTTGGCTAGAGGAATGATCGGATTTATAACTCTAAGGAAAAAAGTGAGGTGTCATGAAGGGTGGACCAAGCAGAAGTAATAACGGTAATGCAGGACGGTGTGATGACAATCATCACTGTCTCCGCGCCGATTTTGATTGTGGCGATGGTGGTGGGCGTCATCATTTCGATATTTCAGGCGACGACACAAATTAACGAGCAGACACTGGCCTTCGTACCTAAAATCGTGGCCATTCTGATCGTGATGCTTGTTTTTGGAGGCATGATGCTGACAAATCTGACGGATTTCACCCACCGTATGTACGGTTATGTGGATACGATGCTGAAATAGCGGGCGGCGATGGAACAGGTACTCGGCTCGGTGACGGCCAACATCGATTATTTTATACTGATATTGATCAGGGTGAGCTCGCTGCTGATGGCCTCGCCGATTTTCGGCAGAAAAGCGCTGCCCAATATCGTAAAAATCGCTTTTTGCGTGGTGGTGACATATGCTGTTTTTGCGGCGGACCCGTCGGCCGCCACGGTGGCTTACAACGGGGTTATCGAGTATGGGCTGATGTGCGTTAAAGAGCTGCTTTTCGGTCTGGTGCTGGGGTATGTGACCACGCTGTTTTTCTCGGTGGTTCAGACGGCGGGGCAGCTGATGGACATGCAGATGGGCTTTGGCATGGTGAACGTGTTTGATGTGAATTCAAACATCAGCGTGCCGGTGAGCGGCAACCTGCTGAACGTGATACTGCTCGTGGCATTTTTCGGCGTCAACGGCCATTTGCATCTGATCAGGATGCTGGTGGCGACGTTCAGCCACATTCCGGTGGGGCAGGTGGCTCTCAATCCGCTGATCGGGCTGACCGCAGTCGAGGTGTTCGCGCTGGCGTTTGTGCTCGCGGTCAATGTGTCGCTGCCGCTTATTGCGGCGGGATTGCTCGGCGAGGTGGTGCTGGGGTTCATTGTGCGGGCGATTCCGCAGATGAACATATTTGTGGTGGGTATACCGCTGAAAATCGTGCTGGGGCTGATGATGCTTTTGATCGTTCTGCCGGTGTTTGTATCTTTTTCTGACGTGATGTTTGAGCGCATGTTCGGGGCTATTGATCAGATGGTTGCAGGGCTTGCCCCATGAGCCCGCAGTCGTCCGGAGAAAAGACAGAAAAAGCCACCCCGAAGCGAAAACGAGAAGCGAAGGAGAAGGGGCAGATATTTAAGAGCGTCGAGGTCAATACGGCTTTGACGCTGCTCGTGATGTTCGGGGTGCTGTCCATCTTCGGGCGAACGATCGTTGAAAACATAAAAAATCTGCTGCGGTATTTCTTCACCATGAGCCCGCCGGAAAGCTTCACTGTGGCGGCGGTCACCAAGATGTTCATTGATGCCGTCGGGATGTTTATCGGCATCATCGCGCCGATTCTGATCGCGGCGTTTGTGGCCGGTGTGGTGTCCAACTTGATTCAGTCGGGTTTTGTATTTACGACGAAAGCGCTGGCGCCCAAGTTTGACCGCATTAACCCGCTCTCGGGCTTTAAGCGTATCTTCTCCAAAAGAACGCTGCTCGATCTTGTCAAAGCGATCATCAAGATCGTGATACTCGGGATGGTCGCGTACAACGAATATGAAGGGCACATGGAAGACTTCAAAGGGTTGATGGGACAGGATATCGCAACGGCTGTAGCGGAATTTGTGGATATCATCATCTCGGTCGCGTTCAATCTGGCGATTGCATTTGCCATTTTTGCACCGTTTGATTACATGTATCAGCGGTGGAAATACAACAAAGACCTCATGATGACCAAGCAGGAGGTCAAGGACGAATACAAGCTGACCGAGGGCAATCCGCAGATTAAGGGCAGAATTGCGCAGAAGCAGCGGCAGATGAGCCGTATGCGCATGGTGCAGGCCGTGAAGGACGCAGATGTGGTGATTACGAACCCGACGCATTATGCGGTCGCACTCGAATATAAAGAAGGAAAGAACACCGCGCCGGTGGTCGTTGCCAAGGGCAAGGACTATCTTGCGCAGAGGATAAAGGAAAAGGCAAAAGAAGAAAACGTGGACATTGTAGAGAACAAGCCATTGGCACAGGCGCTCTACTTCTTTTGCGAGGTGGGGGACGAGGTCCCCGAGGATATGTATAAAGCCGTGGCGGAAGTGCTGGCGTATGTATACCGAATGAAGAAAAAGGGAGGGCGCGCTTGAAGATCACGGATATTCTCGTGGCCGTGCTGGTACTGGCCATCATATTGCTGATCATCGTTCCGTTGTCACCGGGCATCATGGATTTTTTGTTGATTACAAACATCACGATGTCTCTGATGATACTGCTGATCACGCTGTATACCAAGCGCACGCTCGATTTCTCCACATATCCCACCATGCTGCTTATTGTGACGCTGTTCCGGCTGGGGCTCAATATTTCGTCCACGAGGTTGATACTCGGCAACGGCGGCGAAGCGGGCAGCGTGATCAAAGCGTTCGGCAACTTTGTGGTGGGCGGCAACCTCGTTGTCGGCTTCGTCGTCTTTCTCATCATCGTTATCGTGCAGTTTGTGGTCATCACGAAGGGCGCGGAACGCGTTTCGGAAGTGGCTGCGCGCTTCACATTGGATGCGATGCCCGGTAAACAGATGGCGATTGACGCGGACTTAAGCTCCGGCATCATCAATGAAGATCAGGCGCGCGAGCGCCGAGGCGATATTCAGCGCGAAGCGGATTTTTACGGCGCGATGGACGGCGCGTCCAAGTTTGTGAAGGGCGACGCCATCGTGGGCATCATCATCACAATCATCAACGTGGTGGGCGGCATCCTTGTCGGCGTGCTCGGCGTAAGCGGCAAGACGATGGATTTTGATCAAGTCATTCAAGTCTATACGCTCGCCACCGTGGGTGAGGGCCTTTGCAATCAGATACCCGCACTGCTCGTATCAACCGCGACAGGTATCATCGTCACACGCGCCGCCACCAAGACGAGCTTCGGGCAGGATCTCTCGCGGCAGCTGTTCGGCCAGCCCTACGTGTTTTACATACTCGGTGCCATGCTGCTGCTGATCACCTTCATACCGGGATTGCCGATCATCCCGCTGCTGCTGCTGGCTGCGGCGCTGCCGATCATCGGGTATGTGAGGAGCCGCAACGAGAAACGCAAGGCAGAGGCCGAGGTGCGGTCGGAGGCGGAGATCAGCGCATCCGAAAAGCGCAAGCCCGAGAACGTCACCGCGTTGCTGCATGTGGATTTGATTGAGATGGAGTTTGGCTACGGGCTAATTTCGCTCGTGGATGCATCGCAGGGCGGCGACCTACTCGACCGCGTGGTGATGATCCGGCGGCAGTGTGCGCTTGATCTTGGCATCATTGTGCCCATCGTGCGGCTGCGTGACAATATACAGCTCGGGACCAAGGAATATGTAATCAAGATTAAAGGGCTTGAGGTGGCACAGGGCGAAGTGATGCTCGGGCGTTATCTTGCGCTTAAGCCTGAGGATGTGGATGAGCCTATTGACGGTATTGAAACCGTGGAGCCCACATTCGGTCTGCCTGCGCTCTGGATTGCGGAAAAAGACCGCGAGAAAGCCGAGATCAAAGGATATACAACGATCGATGTTCCGTCCGTAATATCCACGCATCTGATGGAAATCATCAAGCGGCATGCGGACGAGCTGCTCGGACGTCAGCAGGTACAGACGATTATCGACAATCTGAAAAAAACGCAGCCCGCGCTCGTGGAAGAAGTGGTGCCCAAAATTTTCTCCGTCGGCGAGGTGCAAAAGGTACTTGCCAATCTGCTGCGTGAAAATGTGTCGATTCGTGACATCGCTTCCATATTGGAAATACTGGGCGATTATGGTACGATAACAAGAGACACGGATATGTTAACTGAATATGTACGTCAGAAATTGAAACGCGCAATCACGAGAAACTTCATTCCCGACGGAAAAGCGCGTGTGATTACACTGAACCCGGATACCGAAAGGGTGATATCGGGGAGCCTGCGGCAGCCCGAAAAGGGTGTGGGAACGGCCATGGAACCGTCACAGATCCAGCAGCTGCTGACGAGCCTCAAAAAAGGGGTCGATCATTTCTTAAGCCTCGGGATCGCGCCCATCTTGATCACATCGCCGCAGATTCGCAAGCATTTGAAGAATTTATCGGCACAGGTTTATCCCGAGCTGGTGGTGCTCTCGTATAACGAGCTCGAAGCAAATGTAGAAATTTATTCGGACTGGACGGTGAGTATATAGGTGTTTGTAAAAAGATTTACCGCGCGAGATATGCAGGACGCGATGAAAAAGATCAAGAAGGAGTTCGGCCCCGACGCGGTGATTCTCGACAGCAAGGTGGTACGCGGAAAGGGTATCACAGGGCTTTTTAAAAAAGGCCTTGAGGTGGTGGCCGCCTACGAGCCCAAGAGGAGCTTTGAACCGAACCCGTCAAAATTCCAGCCGCAAACCGCCCCCGCATCTGAAGCGCCTGAAGAAACCGATGCCGCTCCGGCCGCGGAAGCCGACCTTAAAATTGCGCCGCTTGCGGCTCAGATCGAGTCGTTAAAGGGGCTTGTCACGGATATATCGAACAGGATCCGTACGGTATCCAGAGAAGAGACGGTTCCGCTGCCCACGCAGGTGGAGGGGCTTTTCTACGAAATGGTGGATAGAGATGTGGGCGAAAACATCGCCAAAGAGATTGCGTTGCTCACGTACAGCGTTTCTCAAAAACAGCCGGTGGAAATGACGGCGGTGGCTCAGCAGCTTGTTATCGACAGGCTCGGAGAACCCATGCCGATTAAGCTTAAAAAATACGCGCAGACAGTACTGCTTTTTGCGGGCCCCACGGGTGCAGGCAAAACGACAACGCTGGTGAAGCTTGCAGGCAGGCTCGCTCTAGACCAGAACCTGAGCATCGGTCTTGTGAATATGGATACTTACCGTGTCGGCGCAATGGAGCATATGCGCATCTACGCGGAGATTATGGATATCCCGATGAGAACGGCGTACAACGTCGGCGATTTAAAGGAAGCGGTTGAAGAGATGGCCGACAGGGATGTGATTCTGATTGATACCGCGGGGCGTAGCGTCACAGACCCGTCCTATTGCAAGGAGCTTGAAGAGTATATTGCCGCAGCTCATGTGGACGAGGTGTATCTGGTCATCAGCATCGTGACCGGCAACAAGGTCTGCCGGGAGATTATCAGCCACTATGCGTTTATATCCAATTACAAGCTGATTGTCACGAAGCTTGATGAAGTGGGCGTGTGGGGAAACATTCTGAACATTACCGAATATGCCAAAAAGCCGCTGTCGTACATTACCATGGGGCAAAACGTCCCGGATGATATCAGTCAGGTGGACCCCGCGATGCTGGCAGAGAATATCGTGGGGAGACAAGAGGCCGTGCTATGAGTGATCAGGCGGAAAGACTTCGCATGCTGATGAACATGCAGAAAAAACAAATGAAGATAGTCACTGTCACGAGCGGCAAGGGCGGAGTGGGCAAATCCAGCATTGCGCTCAATATTGGCATTGCATTAAACAGGCTGGGACAGCGCGCTTTGATCATTGATACTGACTTTGGCTTCTCAAATATTGATGTGATGCTTGGCGTGAGAACGCAGTATGATTTGATGGACGTGATCGAAGGCCGCAAAGATATCGACGAGATCATAGAAACAGGGCTCGAAGGCGTACAATTTATCTCGGGCGGTTCGGGCGTTTACGAACTGACCAAGCTCGGCCCTGCGCAGCTGATGGGCATTGTGGATAAAGTGCTTTCGCTCGAAAGCGTATGCGATATCATTATTTTTGATACGGGCGCGGGTATCAATGACAACACGATGCGGCTCATTCATGCGGGTGACGATACGATTCTTGTGACGACGCCGGAACCGACTTCGGTTGTGGACGCGTATGCGCTGCTGAAAATCGTCAACGAGCGGGGCGTGCGTCCGAACGTGAGCCTTGTTCTCAATAAGGTTGAAGACAAAAGAGAAGCGGTTTCCGTGATGGACGGGCTTGTGCGCATTGTGGAAAAAAACACGGAAATTAAGATGAAAAAACTGGGCGTGATATCGCGCGATCCCAATATGCTGAGTGCCGTAAAAAAGCAAGTCCCCATACTCGTTAGCCATCCGTTTTGTACGGCATCAGCCGATATCAACCAGATTGTCGGCGCTTTCCTTGATATTCCGGTTCCGGAGCGTAAAAAACCCGGTCTTGCGGGTTTTCTGGACCGGTTTATTATGAGAAGCGATATGACGAAGGAGTAAGGACTGTGCATTTTGATGAAATCGTGACAGTTGGGGAACTCATGGAGCTTCAGATCGGTGAGCTTGCCGTGAAGACAAAACTTCAGGATATCCTCGAGAATGGCCGCTTTACGGTGTTTCACCCGACGTTAAAAGGGGTACCTATTCCATTAACAAGGCACGATATTGTAAAGATCTGTTTTTATCGCTCCAACGGTGTGTTTTCGTTTGAAGCAAAGATCGATGACTGGTATATAAAGAATCACCTGCAGCTGTGCGAGCTTGAGGCGGTCTCCGAGGTCATGAAATTCCAGCGCCGCAAGAGTTATCGCCTGCCGATTATGCTGAATGTCACTTTAAGGCGTCTGGACGGGGATGAAGAAGAGCAGAACAAAACATATCGGGCCAAGACGGTCGATATTTCGGAAGACGGCATGCTTTTGAGCTGCTTCCATAGCTTTCCGAGCGGAACGCCGATCAGTGCCGAAATCAAACTGCCGGATATGCAGACCCGTGTTTTTAAAACTGAGGTTTTAAGATGCGAACAACCCTATAACGATAAAGATCCTCATAATATGGTGCTGCTGTTTTTAAACTGCTCGCAGCTTGACCGTACATTTCTGGCTCGTTTTATCATGCGTCAGCAGATAATTGCCAGGAAAAAAAGAGGACCTGGGAAGTGAGAACATGAACGTAGGATCTGATGTGCATCAGGCTTGGGAACGGTACACAAAAGAAAAAACGGTCGAACTCAAAAATGAGTTGGTCCTGCATTATCTGCCGCAGGTCAAAAGCATTGTGCTGCGCTTGATGCCCACCTACAAGGCATACAGCAACTACGATGATATGTTAAGCTGCGGTATATTGGGGCTGATGGATGCCATAGAAAAATACGATCTGCGGCGTGATGTCAAGTTTGAATACTACGCGGCGATGCGGATTAAAGGCGAAATCATCGACAGCATACGCAAGCAGGACTGGGCGCCGACGAGCCTGCGCCGCAAAATAAAAGCCATCAGCAACGCCTACTTCGAGCTCGAGAACCGGTACGGCCGGGAGCCCTCCGACAAAGAAGTCGCGCAGCATCTTGAAATGGATGAAGACGAGTTGCAAAGTGCGCTCGGAAAATCACAGATGTTCAATATCATTCATTTCGAGGAAATGATACAGAATGACATGTGGGAGCAGTCGATTCAGTCGCAGTCCGGTTCGCTGGAAGAAGAGGTTGAAGGCAAGGAGATGGTCGAGATTCTCGGCGGCATCATAGACAATCTGCCGGAGAAAGAGAAGCTGGTCATAACGCTTTACTACTATGAAGAGATGACATTGAAAGAAATAGCCGCCGTGCTCGGGGTTTCGGAATCAAGGGTTTCTCAGATTCATTCCAAAGCGGTGATGAAAATGAGATCCAAGATGCAGTTTGCGGGTATGTACGAGGGATCCGGTATGTATACCGAAAAAAAGATTATGGAGAATTGAAAGATGGATTTATCTGCTTATTTGTTTGCGACATACGTTTTTTTGTTGGTATCTGTAACGATCTGGCTGCTTAGCAGGGTGCTAAGAAAGAGCAAAAAGGCAAGAGAAATTGATAAAGCCAGCTTTGATAAGGAGCAAAAGCTCTTTACGCTCTATCAAAACGTGGAGGACATGCTCGCCAGCTTTGAGGAATATGTGGAGGAGACACAAAGCGAAGCGGATAAAAACATCGGCGAGATGAAAAGGATGCTCGAAGAGGTCAAACAACTGGCTGAAACACTCAAAACCGGCAGCGCGCCTGTCGAGATAAAAGAGCCCGTGAACGTTGTGAAGGAAAAGCACGAAGAGCCGGTGGTCGAGTGGACGGAGAGTCTGCATCTCGTTGCGCCTGTGCCGCTTAAAATTCCGGATCAGCCCAAGCGTCCGGCGGCTTTAAAAATGTCAAGGACCGGCAGCAGGGTGCTCGAGCTTCGGGCAAACGGCATGGACCAGAATCAAATTGCCAAGCATCTGGGCATTTCAATAAGAGAAGTGTCACTGGCGATGAAAATTGCCGGTGCGGGAGAAGATAAATAAAGCTCTAAAGTGCGATGCCATATGTACCGATAAATAATATGGAGGACCATCCGGCGTGCAAGTCGACGGGGGTTCGAGATATTATGAGGAGGCCGTATGATTCGCAGCTTCTATATTGCCGGGACGGCAATGGCAACCCAGGCAGACAGGATGGATGTCCTGACAAACAATTTGACGAATGTCGATACGACGGGCTACAAGAAAGACAAACTGATATCCCGTTCTTTTTCCGATGTGCTGATGGAACGGCTTAACGACCCATACGTCATCAGCGCAACAAACCAGATTGGGCTGCAGAACAACGGCATACACATTGACGAAATCGTGACGGATTTCAGTCAGAGCGGTTTTGAGGAGACAGCACGGCCTTCGGACTTGGCATTGGAAGGTACGGGTTTTTTTGTGGTTGAAACGCCGCAGGGAGACATGTATACGCGCGACGGCAACTTTTTTGTCAATGCCGACGGCGATCTTGTGAACGCTGACGGATATTATGTGGCCGGAACAAACGGACACATCCGCGCGGGGACCGGAGATTTTGCAATCAATGCTGCGGGTGAAGTCACCGTGGGCGGACAGACCGTCAACAGAGTCAGGCTCGCCGCGTTCGATGACCTGACAGGCCTGCGTAAAAATGCCGACAACCTGTACACCAACTTTACGAATCAGCCGGTGAGAACGCCTGCCCAAATTCAGGTGAAACAAGGGTTTCTTGAAACATCCAATGTGGACACCGCCGAAGAGATGGTTCGCATGATGGAGCTCACACGCTCGTTCAGTTTCAATCAGCGCGTGCTTTCAATGGTGGATCAATCTCTGCAAAAAACGGTTAATGAAGTGGGAAGGGTTTAAACGATGCAAGCGTTATATACGGCCAAACTTGGCCTTCAGGCACAGCAGCAGCGTGTGAACATAATAGGAAGCAATATTGCCAACAGCCAGACAACTGCGTATAAAGGGCAGCGCACCGATTTTAAAGAGGCGCTGTATACCGCATTGATTAATCCGGCGGATACGGGGAGTACGGCGAATCTGCAGCAAGGCTGCGGAACACTCGTTTCATCCACGCCGAGAAGCTTTACACAGGGCGAGCCGGAAATGACAGGTTACGCGCTCGATTTCTTCATAGACGGCGACGGGTTCTTCACAATTTCAGACGGCTTTGGCGGCACCATGTATACGCGCAGCGGCGATTTTACGGTATCGGGCGAAGGAGAAGATGCGTATCTTGTCACACCGTCTGGCCAGTACGTATTGGACGTCAATATGAACCGCATCAAGCTGCCGGCCGATATTTCCACGATTGAGCTGAGCCCGGAAGGCGTGCTGACAGCGAACGATACCGTTCTTGGCACATTGAACCTTGCGGACTTTCCGAATAAGGATGGCTTGATGCTTGTGGGCGAAGGATGTTATATTGAATCTGCGTCATCGGGGGCGGCTGTTAAATCCGCCGCAACTGTCCGCTCGGGCGTCCTGGAGGCATCGAATGTGGATCTGTCTGTGGAAACGACGCGGCTGATCCGGGCCCAGAAGGCGTTTTCTCTGGCCTCGCGTGCCATCACGGCGTGGAACGATATGACTGAAAAAGTTTATAACTTACGATAAAACAGGAGTTTATATATGGGATTATCAGTTTCTCAATGTAAAAAATGCTCAAAGCTTTATCAGCCGCTTGGAAATGCGCCATACTGTCCGTCGTGTATGGAGGAGCTGGAAACCAACTTTGATCTGGTTAAGGAATATATTTATGAGCATCCTTTGGCAAACGCGGTGGAAATTTCGCAGGAAACGGGCGTGCCCGAAAAAGATATCTTCTATTTCCTGAAGGAAGGACGCCTCTCGGTTTCCGAGAACAGCGGTATGCTGCTTTGTGAAAGCTGCGGACGCTCAATAACAACCGGAAGGTTTTGCGATTCGTGCAAAAAACATCTGGAGAGAGAGCTCAGTTCTTCGGTCAACGAAGCGTTCCAGAAAAGAAGCCATACGCCGGGACTGGGAAAGATGCACGTCAACATTCATGACAGGTAATTTAATTCTGAGGTGATGATATATGAAAGTAAATTCTGTGAATCCGAGCGAGCTTTTAAGGCAGTATGTCGTTCGGCCAAAAATGGCGGTGGAGCATCAGCCAGCCGTATCGGATAAAACGGAACTGACGGAGGGCGCAAAAACATTTTCTGCTGCGCTCTTGGCGGCTCAGGATTTGATGGATGCACAGACATCCGAGCATGTCGCGCGCATCAATGAAATCACAGAGCAGATCAAAAACGGGACGTATTCTGTTTCCGGGGCACAAGTGGCCGGAAAAATTATCGGACAGTAACCTAAGGAGGCATTGTTAAGTGATCAGGGTGTTGACTGCGCTAAAATCGGTACTGATGCTTGAGACGGTGGAATACAAACAGATGCTGGCTCTGGCTGCCGAAAAAAAAGACGTGCTGTTTAGCAACGATGTGCAAGGCTTGGAGCTTATTGTGGCGCGTGAATTGACTGTGCTCAAAAGAATCAAGCAGCTTGAGGCGGAGCGCGAAGCGTTGATCGCAAAGGCGGCGTTATTGAGCCACATGCCCAAAAACACAATGCGGTTATCCGATATGATCGAGATGCTGGACGGCGATATGCGCGCCGAATTCGTTCTTATTCGTGAAGAGCTGTCGGATGTTGTCTCACAGCTTAAGAATAGCAACAACGCCAATAAAGGGCTTATCGAGACGCAGCTTCAGTACGCAAGCTTTTGTGTGAACCTGATGTCGGGCCATACCGGGCCGCTCAGCACATATTCTCAAGTGGGCCAGATGAATGACAAAGAAGAGTTGACTTTTTTAATAGACCAGTCGATTTGAAGGTGAAATAGATGTCAAGCTTATTTTACGGTTTGGAAATTGCAAAGACGGGCCTCAACGTCAGCCAGCAGGGTATCAGCCTGACGGGCCATAATATCTCCAACGCCAACACGGTCGGATACACGCGCCAGCGGATCATTCAGAACAGCATCGATCCGAGCAACACGCTGAGCCGGATATCCAAGGTCAACAAGGGGACGCTTGGCGGCGGCGTAGAAATTACGATGATTGACCAGATCCGCAGTGACTATCTCGACAGGCAGTATCGTCATGAGAACGCGACGCTCGGCAATTATACCACAAAGGCCGAGGAGCTTGATTATATTGAGACGGTGATGAACGAGCTCTCCAAAAACGGCCTCTCTGCGTCAATGGCGGATTTCTTCAACAGCCTCAGCGAGTTTTCCGGCGATCCGGTTAATGACGAGATTCGCACAAGCGTACAGCAGAACGCACAGAAAATGATTGAATCGTTTCATCATTATTATAACCAGCTGACCGGCTTGCAGAATACGTACAACGAAAACATGAAAGTCACGGTTACCAATGTCAACAATCTGCTGACGTCGATAGCAAGCTACAACGAGCAGATAACCGCCTATGAGCTCTCGGGAGAGCAGGCCAACGATCTGCGCGATAAACGTAATTTGCTGCTCGATGATTTGTCCGAACTCATTAACATTGATTATCATGTCAATGCAGACAACCAGCTGATCGTCTCCTGCGAGGGCACTGAGCTTATCAACCACACAACAACGACCATGCTCGAAACATCCGTCAATACGACGACCGGATTATATGATATTTTTTATGCCGGGACCACAACGAACTTTAATTATGGCGACGGCAAGCTGATGGCGTACAAAAATTTAAGGGATGGCAATACGTCGAGCAATATCGGTATGCCATACATCATCAATAACTTAAACAGGCTCGCAAGAAGCCTGGCCGAAGAGTTCAACGCGATTCATGAGACGGGCCATACCAAGCCGATTGGCGCGGGTGCGTCGCTGACAGGTATTGATTTCTTTGAGGTGCCAACGGGCGGTTACGACGATATCACGGCGGGGAATTTGTCGCTGTCGGACGAGGTGCTGGCGAGCGTCAGAAACATCGCCGCTTCGAGTGTGGCGGTGACAGCCACAAATTCGGGCAACAATACGATTGCGCTTGCTCTTGCCGATTTATCGTCACGAACGGATATGACCGATGTCGGTAACTTTGAAGAGTATTTGAACAGCGTGGTGGTGGAGCTCGGCATCGAGAGTTCCACGGCGCAGACGCTGAGCACAAGCCAGCAGGCCATAGTGGATAATCTGGCCGAACGAAAAGAATCAATCTCAGGTGTGTCGCTCGATGAGGAGATGGTTCAGATGATGACGTACCAGCATGCTTACAGCGCGGCTTCGCGTGTGCTGTCGGCGCTGGACGAAGCGCTCGAAATATTGATCAACCGCACGGGCAAGGTTGGGCTGTAACAGGGCGGGGAGGAGTAAAAAACGATGAGAGTCACAAACAGTATGCTGCTCAGCAATTATCTTAGAAACATCAACGGAAACCTCAATTCCGTGGGCGACATGCAGCAGCAAATGGCGACGGGAAAACGAATCAACAAAATATCGGACGATCCGATCGGCGCGATTTCGAGCATGCAGGTGCGCACAAAATTGTATAGGACCGAGCAGTATCAAAAGAATGTGGATAAAGCGCTTTCCTGGCTTGACGAGACGGAATCATCTGTGCTTGAGCTTAACGAGGTCTTAAAATCCGCCTATGAAACGGCAGTCAATCAGGCGACCGGAACGATGGATCCGCAGGACAGAGCGGCGGCGGCGGAACTGATCGGCCAGCTTCGTGACCATCTGGTGACTGTCGGCAACGCAAAATCGGGCGATAAATATATTTTCGGCGGATACAATGTGACCAATGCGCCTTTTCAAGTAGACGCGTCAGGAGATATTTTGTATAATGGGATTGATTTGACAGATGGGACGGACCCGACGCTGACTGACATGGCGGACGACAGCATCAATTTTTCGGTGGGTTTCAACATGACGCTCGGGATATCGATCAACGGGGCGCAGCTTTTCGGCACGGGTGATGACAACCTTTACACCCTGCTGGACGACTATTACAATGCGCTGAACAGCGATGCATCAACCGATGAGCTGAGCGGTTATATCACAAAAATTCAGGATGCCCAAGGCAACGTGCTCTCGATTGAGGCAGAAATCGGCGGAAAAACAAACCGGCTGGAGCTTATACAAAACCGGTTTGAAGATGATATATTGACATATACGGACCGCAAATCAAAAATTGAGGACGTTGATGAGGCCGATGCCATCATGAACTATAAAATGGCGGAAACAGTGTATCAGGCGTCGCTGCAGATTGGCAGCGACATAATCCAGCTGTCGCTGGTGGATTTCCTAAAATAAACGGGAGATAAAAAGGAGGGTTTTTCTGTGCTCATTGATACGGACCGTTTCGGTACTTTTGATACCAAGGACAGCAAGCTGATTGAATTTCCGCAGGGGCTGCCGGGCTTTGAAGACCTGCATAATTTTATTATCCTCGAAGTGGCGCAGACAAAGCCGATTTACTGGCTTCAGTCCACAGAGAACAAGTATATTGCGCTGCCGGTGATCCTGACGTTCGAGATTTTGGATGACTATTACATCGACATCCGCGATAATGAGCTTGATGAGCTTTATGTACAGAGCCAGAATGACCTGCTCATAATGAATGTGGTGGTGATTCCCGAACCGATTGAGAAAATGACGGTGAATCTGGCTGCGCCCATTGTGATCAACGCCGTAAGAGGGACCGGCAAGCAGATCATCATCGATGCGAAAACGATGCCGATACGCATGCCGATATACGAAGCCATAATGAAGAACATAGCCAAGGAGGGCGAGAACAATGCTGGTGCTGTCGAGAAAAACGGGTGAGGGAATCGCGCTTGACCAGAATATTGAAATCGAAGTGCTGGCGATAGAAGGAGACCGCGTACGCATCGGTATTAAAGCCCCCAAAGAAATGCGTATATTTCGCAAGGAGCTGCTCGTGGAAACGATTGATCTGAACCGCGAGGCATCAAAAACGCCCGCCATATCATTTGTTAAACAAACTTAGATAATACAAGAGTCCAGGGGTCTGGGCTCTTTTTATAATGGCTCTATGTCAATGGTTGGGGTAGAGCAGACTAAAGTAATATTGCAGGGTTCCAATCACCATGAAGAGATTGGAACCCTGTTTGCATGTGCTTTTAGCGCAATTCCACCAGCTATGCTGGTGTGAATAAAAATGCTTCAGCTTACAACATTGAGCGGAGCGAATGACAAAATAAAAAGCTGCCAAAAGCAGTGCGCTCGAAAGGGTTGCTGCCTTAGCAGTCACAGGGCAAGTCATGCAACTGGCGGACTCTTCAGTATGTCTTGAGACGCAGCCAGCAATATGCCCTTGTTGGGCTGGCGCATACCACCAGTCTATCATCCGCTTGGGGTATATTTCTCTCCTTGCAGGGTCTTGTGTGGCAACTCTAGCCTGTAAGGTTTTGGAGATTGATGTCTCTACTCTTTTTACAAGTATAGTAAGAACCGTTTCTTATTGGCTGCTTATGGCGGCCCTGAGGAGACATCAGGTAACCCATCGTATTATGTGCAAATCGGGAAAAAGGGCTGCCACTGTATCTCAATGGGGTACGCCCTCCCATTTCTTATATGGCTGGAAGATAAAAATTCTTATCTTTTGAAATAAAAAAGCCGCCGGGATGTCCCCCGGCGGCTGATGGGTGACGTTGTTGATAAATCTTATTGTTTAAGCAGCGAGAGAACGTTCTGCGGCGCAGAATTCGCCTGAGCCAACATCGCTGTGGCAGCCTGAACCAGAATGTTCTGAGTTGTGAACTCGGTCATCTGCTTGGCCATATCGATGTCGCGGATGCGGCTTTCGGCAGCCTGCAGGTTCTCAGCCGATGTGTCGAGGTTGTTGATCTTGTGCTCGAGACGGTTCTGGATAGCACCGAGGCCGGAGCGTGTGGTTGAAACCCTGTTAATCGCGTCCTGAATGCCTGTTATGGCTGCAGAAGCGTTTGTTTTTGTGCTGATGTTGGAAGTGCTAATACCCAAGCCCGTTGAGTCCATATTGCCAATGCTGATTGAAAGAATCTCACCTGCATTCGCGCCTGTCTGGATATCAGCAGAACCGGCAGTGGTTGTGAAATCCAGTGTAAGGGTATCCAGACCACCACTTACATGAGCGTTGCTGAAAGACATGGATATCTTCTGGCCAGAACCAAAATCAATACTGAACGAAGAGACGCCAGCTGCATCAGCA
>JAEYKW010000033.1 GCA_023408075.1 Bacillota bacterium
TTTGCTATCCCCTTCCTTCAGCTCACACATCGCTATGCGCACCTTGGGGTTCACTATGCGGTTGGCTATGAGTACCTCCGCTGCGGACTTTCACCGCTTAAGACTGCTGCCATGCTCGGCACACATAAAGAAGACCAGCGCCCGTCGCTGGTCTTTTGCAATCTTCAGCTTACTTTTTCGCAAATGTGCCGCAGTCCGTCTCGGATGAGGTGGTCGCATTTTTCGGCAGCACCTCAATGCGATCCGCCGTGCAGTGATCGCCGTTCATATAAAAATAACATGACTCGACCTGACACTTGATTCCCGGATTCGCTTGTTCCATTTTATGTGATTGCATGTTTTTCAATCCTCCTTGTTTTTTTATATTTTGTGCAGTGCAACGTTTTTCATGCGGATTGATATTGGCAATCAACAAAGCGCATGTTTGAGCGTATTGTGCTCCGCTGTTGAATGGATTTAACAACACCCTGCATGATAGTAAATGCGGATATTATTCTTATTTACCCATCATATTGCTTGGGATGTTCGGCATTATCACGAACATTATTGAATATGCGAAGTAAAAAGTATGCGACTTTAATTGACACAAGGCGACACGAGAGGTTAGACTGTTGATATTGAAAGTTTATAAATGATTTTTTATACAAAGGAGTACAACATGAAAGCCGCTGTTGTGATGGGGTCCGTTTCCGATCTGCCGGTGCTCGAAAAAACGATAAAGACGCTCAAGAGCTATGGCATTAAAGTGGAAGCGCGGGTATTAAGCGCGCACAGAACGCCGGATGAAGCGCATGCTTTTGCCGCGGGTGCGGAGAACGAGGGCATCGAGGTCATGATTGCGGCGGCGGGCAAAGCCGCGCATCTTGCGGGCGTGCTGGCTGCGTATACCACCATGCCGGTGATCGGGCTGCCCGTGAAGTCGTCCACGATGGACGGGCTCGATTCGCTGCTGTCCACCGTTCAAATGCCGCCGGGCATACCCGTCGCGACGGTCGCGATCGACGGTGCGGAAAATGCCGCGCTGCTCGCCATACAGATACTTTCCTTAAAATACCCCGTACTCAAGCAAAAGCTTGCCGCTCACAAGAAGGATATGGCGGCGAAAGTTATGGAAGCGAATAAAAATCTTCAAAAGGAGATCGAAATATTATGAAGCAAATGGAGCAGATTTACGAAGGCAAGGCCAAAAAGGTATACTTAACCGATGAGCAGGATTGCGTGATCGTCTCGTACAAGGATGACGCGACGGCGTTCAACGGCCAAAAACGCGGTACCATCGTGGGCAAGGGCGTGGTCAACAACAAGGTGTCCAATCACTTTTTCAAGCTGCTCGAAAGCTATGGGATTCCGACGCATTATGTGGAGCAGCTGTCCGACCGCGAGACGGTTGTGAAAAAAGTGCAGATCGTGCCCGTTGAGGTCATCGTGAGAAACAAGGCAGCCGGAAGCTTCAGTAAGCGCATGGGCATTGAAGAAGGCACGGAATTGAAGTGCGCCATACTCGAATACAGCTACAAGAACGACGACCTCGGCGACCCGTTTATCAACTCGTACTATGTGCGCGCGCTCGGTCTCGCAACGGACGAAGAGATGGACAAGATCAAGGAAATATCCTTCAAGGTCAACGATATACTGAGCAGCTATTTAAAGGACTTCGGCGTGGAACTCATCGACTTCAAGCTCGAGTTCGGTCTCTTCCACGGCGATATCATACTCGCGGACGAGATTTCGCCGGACACCTGCCGTTTCTGGGATATCGAAACGGGCAAGAAGCTCGATAAAGACCGCTTCCGCAGGGATCTCGGCGACGTTGAAGAAGCGTATAAAGAAATTATCAGCCGGCTGATGGGAGAATAGCATGCCTCTGCGAATAAAACATCTGCCGCCGTATGAGCGGCTCAAGCCGGGCGACGATACAATGCATGAGGAATGCGGCGTATTCGGCGTCTATTGCACGGACGGCAGCATTGAACCGACCGAAGCGTCTTATTACGGCCTGCTGTCATTGCAGCACCGCGGACAGGAAAGTGCGGGCATCGCAGTTTCCAAAGACGACCGGATCGACTATCATAAAGATATGGGCCTCGTTGGCGAGGCGTTTAAAAACGGGCTTGAGAAGCTCACCGGTGGCGTGGCAGCCATCGGTCATGTGCGCTATTCGACGATGGGCGACAGCCTGCTTGCCAATGCGCAGCCGCTTGTGATCAGCTCCAAAAAGGGCCAGATTGCGCTGGCGCACAACGGCAACCTGATCAACGCCAAGGAACTCAGAGACGAGATGGAAAACGCGGGTGCGATATTCCAGACGTCTATCGACTCGGAAATCATCGCGAGCCTGATTGCCAAGCACGCGGGCGACGGCATCATCGAGGCGGTCACCAAAACCATGGGGCTCTTAAAAGGCAGCTATGCGCTCGTGATCATGACGCCGGACATGCTGATTGGCGTGCGCGACCCCAAGGGCATACGGCCCATCGCGCTTGGGCGCATTGACGGCGCCTATGTGTTCGCATCCGAATCGAGCGCGTTCGACGCAATCGGTGCGGAGTTTATACGCGACCTCCGGCCCGGCGAAATCGTTGTGGCGGACAAGCATGGATTAAAATCGTATCAGGGGCCGCACGCGCCCGAAACGGCGCTCTGCATATTCGAATATGTGTATTTTGCGCGGCCCGATTCGGATATCGACGGCATCCCGGTGCACCGCGCACGCGAAAAAGCGGGTGAGATGCTCGCGCTCACGTCGCCGGCCAACGCCGATGTGGTCGCGGCCGTGCCGGACAGCGCGATGCCGGCCGCCATGGGCTATGCGAACCAATCGGGAATTCCATACACGATCGCGCTCTCCAAGAACCGGTATGTGGGGCGCACATTCATACAGCCATCGCAGGGCAAGCGCGAGGTCAGCGTCAATGTGAAATTGAACGCCTTAAAGCGCAACGTGCGCGGCAAAAAGCTCGTGCTCGTGGACGATTCGATCGTGCGCGGCACCACGTCCAAACGCATTGTGGAAATGCTGAAATTGGCGGGCGCGAAAGAGGTGCACATGCGCATCAGCTCGCCGCCCATCAAATACCCGTGCTTTTTCGGCATCGATACCTCCTCGCACGATCAGCTGATCGGCGCGAAGAACTCGGTGGAGGAGATCAGAAAGGTGATCGGTGCGGATTCGCTGCATTACCTGTCGATAGAGGACCTCTTGAAGACGGTGGAGGGTGCGGCGTGCAATTTTTGCGTGGGCTGCTTTAACGGAAAATATCCGGACGATGTAAAAGGCCTGCTAAAGTGCGGCAAGAAGAACTTACTCGATAAATAAGGAGTCGTTTATGGGATATACATACAAAGACGCGGGCGTTGACGTGGAGGCGGGCTACAAGGCTGTGAGCCTGATGAAGGAGCATGCCGCGTCCACATTCAATTCGCATGTACTGCAGGGGCTTGGGTCCTTCGGCGGCATGTACGACAACGGCAACGGTCAGGTGCTCATCGCGGGCACGGACGGCGTGGGCACCAAGCTCAAGGCCGCGTTCGTGATGGACAAGCACGACACGGTGGGCATTGACTGCGTGGCGATGTGCGTGAACGACGTTGTCTGCCACGGCGCGAGCCCTATGTTTTTCCTCGATTATATCGCGACGGGCAAGCTTGAACCCAATGTCGCGGCGGAGGTCGTGAAGGGTGTGGCGGCGGGCTGCCGCGAGGCGGGTTGCGCGCTGATCGGCGGCGAGACGGCGGAAATGCCTGGCTTCTACGGTGAGGGCGAATACGATATGGCAGGCTTTTGCGTGGGCAGCGTGAATAAAGAGAAGCTCATCAACGGCAGCCGCATTGAAGCGGGCGACGTGCTGATCGGCCTTGGTTCGACGGGCATACACAGCAACGGCTTTTCGCTCGTGCGCAAGCTGTTCAGCATGGACAAAAAGGTGCTTTCCACCTATGTGGATTCACTCGGCAAAACGCTCGGTGAAGAGCTCTTAACGCCCACGCGCATTTACGTGAAAACACTGCTGTCGCTGATGGCGCAGTTTGATATCAAGGGTGCGGCGCATATCACGGGCGGCGGTTTCATAGAAAACATACCGCGCATTTTCCCGAGCGGGCTCGGTGCGGATATCAAGTTCGGTTCTTGGGACATGCCGCCGATATTCGAGCTGCTCGTCGGCGAAGCCAAACTCAAGAATTCGGACGCATACAACACGTTCAATATGGGCATCGGCATGGTGCTGGCTGTGAACCCCGGTATCGCGAGCAGCGTGATATTCGCAGCGCGCGAAATGGGCGATAAATCGTTCGTGATCGGCACTGTGACGGAAGGCGAGGGCATACGGCTGTGCGGATAGACAAGCTCGTTGTGATGGTATCGGGTGGCGGCACAAATTTTCAGTCGATACTCGACGCCTGTGTGGACGGGCGCATCGATGCGCAGGTTGCGGGCGTGGTGGCAAGCAAGCCGGGCATTTATGCGCTGGAGCGTGCAAAGGCTGCGGGCGTACCGTCTGTGGTGATTTCAGCGAAAGATTTCGATAACCAACCGGCGCATGACGAAGCCGTGATCAAAGCGGTGGAGGCATTTGGCGGACAGGCGGTGGTGCTTGCAGGGTACATGTCGATACTCGGCGCGGGGCTTGTGAGCCGCTTCCCGATCATCAACATCCATCCGGCGCTGATTCCGTCATTCTGCGGCAAGGGGTATTACGGTCGGCGTGTGCATGCCGCCGTGCTCGAATACGGCGCCAAGGTTTCGGGCGCGACAGTGCATTTCGTGGATGAAGGCACCGACACAGGGCCGATTATCATGCAAAAATGCGTGGACGTGCTGGACGGCGATACGCCGGAGACGCTCGCCGCGCGCGTGTTGGAAGCGGAACACGAGATACTCGTCAAATCCGTTGCGCTGCTCTGCGCGGGACGGCTCAAGCTCGACGGCAGGCGCGTAAGGATTATATAATACAATAAAACAATCCTCCGTCACGCTGCGCGTGCCACCTCCTTTCAACTACAAGATGCGAGAAAATACATGATTGTCACGAATGTAGGGGCGGTCAGTGACCGCCCGTAGTACAAGGAACGGTCCAGACCGTTCCCTACAGCGTACGAGAAAATAATAGACTGCCACGAATTGTAGGGGAGGGCCTCCGGCGTCTGCCCCTTAGGGTATGCCCTCCCGTGTAACGAATATCAAAGATGTCTTAAGACAAGCGGTAAGTCGCGGAACAGTCACACCCCTTCGGGGCACAGGCAGGGATCATTCCCTATGGGGTTATATGTCATTCTGAACGAGCAAAGCGACGTGACTACGTAGTGGACAAGAATCCCATGGTTTGACCGATTGGCAGCAGATACGAATCGTAAGGGCGGTCAGTGACCGCCCATAGTACAAGGAACGGTCCAGACCGTTCCCTACAGTGTACCAGAAAATAATAGACTGCCACGAATTGTAGGGGAGGGCCTCCGTGCCCTCCCGTTTAACGAATATCAAAGATGTTGTAAGACAGAGGCAAGGAGCCGGTTTCCAAAACGGCTCGTGCGGCGATAAATTTGAATACACACGGTCGGCAAATTGTAAGCGATACAATCTCTCAACAGCATCTGTCCGCCCGTTTAAAAGATTTTTATTTGGAGGTTACCATATGAAGAGAGCTTTTTTAAGCGTGTTTGACAAAACCGGCGTCGTGGAATTCGCAAAGGGTCTTCAAAGCCTCGGCTTCGAAATCCTTTCCACAGGCGGTACGCAGCGCTCGCTCGAACAGGCGGGCGTAGCCGTGACCAATGTGTCGGACATTACGGGTTTTCCCGAATGCCTCGACGGGCGCGTGAAAACGCTTCACCCGAATATCCACGCCGGCATACTCGCGATGCGGGACAACGCTGACCACATGGCGCAGGTGCAAAAGCTCGGCGTCGAGCTGATCGACATCGTCGCGGTGAATCTGTACCCGTTCAAGGCCACGATACAAAAGGACGGCGTCACGCTGGAGGAAGCGATAGAGAACATCGATATTGGCGGGCCGACCATGCTGCGCGCAGCGGCGAAAAATTGGCAGGATGTCGCGTCTATCGTGGACCCGGCGGACTATGAGCGCGTGCTTGCAGAGCTTAAAAGCGGCGGCGTGACCAAACAGACGAAGTTCGACCTCTGCGTGAAGGTGTTTGAGCATACGGCGGCCTACGATGCGCTGATCTCCGGGTATCTTCGCGAGCAGAACGGCGGCGGCTATCCCGAGAAGCTCACTCTTACGTATGAGAAGGTGCAGGGCATGCGCTACGGCGAGAACCCGCATCAAAGCGCCGCGTTTTATAAGGAGCCGATCGGCACCAAAGGTACGCTGGCCGAAGCGGAGCAGCTCTGGGGCAAGGAGCTTTCTTTCAACAATATCAACGATACCAACGGTGCGCTCGACTGTCTGCGCGAGTTTGATGGAATCACGGCTGTGGCGGTGAAGCACGCGAACCCGTGCGGCGTGGGCAGTGCCGACAATCTCTTTGACGCGTACATGAAAGCCTACAGTGCCGATCCGCAGTCTATCTACGGCGGCATATTGGCGGTGAACACCGAGATTGACAAAAAGAGCGCCGAAGAAATGGCAAAAACGTTCTTTGAAATCATCGTGGCACCGGCGTTTTCTGACGACGCGCTTGACGTGCTTAAAACGAAGAAAAACCTGCGCATATTACTATTGCCGGATATTTCGGCAAAGGTGAAGCCGGGCGCGATGGATATCAAAAAACCGCTCGGCGGTCTGCTTGTTCAGCAGCCCGATACGCTGCTTTATGAGGGTGAGCTCAAAACCGTGACCAAGCGCGTGCCGACCGAAAAGGAACTCGAAGACTTAAAATTTGCATGGAAGATCGTCAAGCATATCAAATCCAACGGCATCGCGGTCGCGAAGGATTCGCAGACGCTGGGCCTCGGGCCAGGGCAGGTGTCGCGCGTGTGGGCGGCGGAAGCCGCGCTGCAGCGCGCGGGCGACGCGGTCAAGGGTGCGGTGCTCTCATCCGACGCATACCTCCCGTTTGACGACACAGCACGGCTCGCGGCTCAATACGGTATCAGCGCGATCATTCAGCCGGGCGGCAGCATCCACGACGAGGATTCGATAAAGGCGTGCGACGAACTCGGCATCGCGATGGTGTTCACCGGTATGCGCCATTTCAAACACTGAGGGGCGGCGGCATGAAGATACTCGTGGTGGGCGGCGGCGGCCGTGAACATGCGATCATTTGGAAACTCAAACAGGGCCGGCAAGACGACATCTATTGCGCGCCGGGCAACGGCGGCATCGCGCAGCTTGCGACGTGCGTGCCGATTGCGGCAACAGATATCGATGCGCTGACGGATTACGCGAAAAAGCAGCGCTTCGATCTTGTGATTGTCGCGCCGGACGACCCGCTCTATATGGGTTTGGTGGATAAGCTGCAGGCGGAGGGCATCCGTGCGTTCGGGCCGACAGCAGACGGGGCGCGCATAGAGGGCAGCAAGGTCTACGCCAAATACCTGATGCAAAAGTACGGTATACCGACGGCAGCGTGCGAGGTGTTTAATGATTACGGCAAAGCCTCGGCATATGTGAAAAGCTGCGGCATGCCCGCGGTGGTCAAGGCGGACGGTCTCGCGCTCGGCAAGGGCGTGATCATCTGCGAGACGGTGGCGATGGCGCAGGATGCGCTCAAAGAGATCATGTTGGATAAGGTGTTCGGCGACGCGGGCAGCCGCGTGGTGATCGAGGAATTCATGGAAGGCCCCGAGGTTTCGGTGCTCGCTTTCTGCGACGGCAAAACGATACTGCCGATGCAGAGCGCGCAGGACCATAAGCGCGCCTTCGACGGCGACCAGGGCCCCAACACGGGCGGCATGGGCACGTTTTCTCCGAGTCCTAAATACACGGATGAGATTCGGAAAGTTGCGGAAGAGACGATCATAGCGCGCACGGTAGAGGCGCTGAATGCCGAGGGCGTCTGCTTCAAGGGCATCATATTCTTCGGGCTCATGCTCACGAAGGACGGCCCGAAGCTGCTTGAGTACAACGCACGCTTCGGAGACCCCGAAGCGCAGGTGGTGCTGCCGCGGCTCAAAAACGATCTGCTCGGTATTTTCGATGCGGTGATCGACGGAACGCTCGATCAAATATCGCTCGAATGGGACGAGCGCACCGCTGTCTGCGTCGTGATGGCGTCGGGCGGTTACCCCGGAAAATACGCCAAGGGTATACCGATTACGGGGCTGGAAAACGCGAAGAGCGCCGTGGTGTTTCATGCGGGCACAGCAGTGAAGGACGGGGTATACACAACCAACGGCGGGCGCGTGCTCGGTATCACGGCGCTCGGGGCAGATATCCCCGCTGCGCGCCAAACAGCCTATGGCGAAGTGGAGAAAGTCAGCTTTGAGGGTGCTCAGTACCGCATGGACATCGGCATCAAATAGAAACAAACAGATTTGATTGAGAGGCTGAAAGGCCTCTTTATTCATTTGTGCTGCCTGCGTGAACGGGTTTAAGATGTGTGTCGTGGTTTTTGACAAGCTCTTTTGTTTCTGCCAAAACAGATTGCAAAGCCGGATTTTTGACGAGACCGCAGTAAGCTTCGGCATCTCTGATTTGTTCTTCCGCATCTTCAAAGAGCCCTGAATACAGATAAATCCTGCTCAAAAAAACGGAGGACTGCAGGTGGATTTCCCAGTCGTGTGCTCCGAGCGAAAGTTCTTTGGCGCACTGATACATTTTGCAGGCTTTTTGCAGGTTTTCGTTATCCAGACGCCCATTGGCGTAACCAAATAAGCAGGTTCCGTAACCAAGATAAAAGCCTGCCAATCTGACATGCCCAATGTTATCAAAAACAGATTGCATACCCGCTGCGTTGGACATCATCTTCAGACAGTTTTCAGCTTTGCAATAGTTTGCTATGGCTTCATCGTATTTGTTTTGCTTCCTCTTCAGCCTGCCCATAAATCCGTAGACAGAAAACAATCGAACTGAATCGTCACGACCGTGAAGCTCTTGGCAGGCATCAGCCATTGTCAATGTTTCTGCAATTTCATTGATTTGCGGCTGTGTGAGCTCGGGTTGACATATAAGGCCAAACGCGCGGGTCAATCTAAACGTCATCATTTCAATGCGTGAGAGGGGACCCATAACGATATCCATATCGGTTTTTATGACAGTCTCCCAAAAATCGTCATACTTGATGCATAGCAGTTGTGTTTGCATAAAGATATTTAACTTTTCAAACCGTTCCGTCCGGTCTGTATAACGGGAATCAAGCACCGCGTCGTATGCGAGCACGGCCATATCCTTGGCTTTATTCTCATCACCGGTGAAATTCAGCAAAACGGATAAAAGGTACGGGAGGACAGGCATATGGAGCGTATCAACCGCTTTTGCAAAGCAGCTGTCATCAATAGTGTCATTTCTGATCATATTGGGAGCTGATTTTATATTCGCAAAAGCAGAAATCACGGTTCCCGCATCGTCGTCTGTCAGACGGACGTTGCTGCCGTTCAGGCTTCTGACCGGCTCATCAGGGCTGCCGGACGGATGGCATATGACCACGATTTGGGGGATATCGTCTTGAATTTCTTTGAGCAGCGGCAAAATGTCGTCATCGTTGCCGCTATACCCCGCAATCACGAGCGGAGAACCCGATAAAGTGCTTTTAATCAGCTCTCTCATGTGAAAGTTTAATTGAACTGTATCGGATAAAGTGAATATCAGCGAATTGTCTTTTGAGAGCGTCCCGTGCGGCTTTATGACAAGGCCGGAGGTGATTTCTTGCTGCAAACAGTGGCAGGCGTCCTGCAGATCGGCAGCCGTCATATGAGCGCCGGTTAAACAGCTTTCAATATATTCATCAAAATTGGTCGTAATCACGTTTTTGAGTTTCTTTGTGTCCAGTAGTTTTGCAATGCTTTTATGTGTCCTGTTTGGTGCTCCGCCGGAAAGAATACCAAAGCAGATGCGAACGAATTCGGCGGAGGTTTCATGCCTGATCATCTGCCAGAATTGCTCAGGCCTGAACCTGTACTGCGCGATTCTGTCCCGATAGGGTGCAAAATCCTCCTTGCAGTTAAAGGTGCACCAGCCTTCTTTGATGATACGCTCAATGATCGCATCAACCAAACCGAGCACCATATCAAGCCACAAAGGGCAATGGCTTGGGTAAGCTTTTGAAATCCCTGCACCGACCATCAAATTAAAGGGCTGAGCGATCGATTCTAAATTGAACACAGTTAATACTTCCTTGGCAGATATGTTTCTGTAAAGCTTATATTAACAGTAATTGCTAACGATTGAATTATACATCTTTATGAAATATATGTATACAGTGAGAGCAGGAGTCAGCGAGTCGGCTCTTGTTTTAAAAATCATTACAAATAAACGTTTGCACATGGGCAAAATGGCTTATAAAATATATAAGCAAGAGAAATTGTCCGGAGTGAAATAGGAGGCCGTATTATGAACGGAGAAGCGTTTGTTCGCAGGGCCGAAACAGCCCAGAGCATCCATAAATCAGACCACCCCGATTTTGAGTTTACAAGAAGGATCATCGTCGGAAAAGAGGAGTCGGAGCATTTCGACGTCTCCGTATATGAAGTGCCGCCGGGCAAGGCGGCTGTACCGTATCACTACCACATGCGCAATGAAGAGGTCTTTTTCATACTCAGCGGCAAAGGGCTGTTAAAGTCGCCCGAGGGTGAGCGCGAAGTTACGGCAGGCGATTTTCTGTTTTTCCCCAACAACGAAAAGGGCGCGCATAAAATCACAAACATATCGGACACCGAGCCGCTGGTTTATGCGGATTTTGATGTCCGTTTCGAGCCCGAAATCGCCTTCTATCCCGATTCGGATAAGGTCGGCATATTCGGCAAGGGAACACGCCTGATTTTTCCGATGTCCAAACAGGTGAATTACTTCGACGGCGAGTGAGCATCTGCGGAAACGGGTGCCGGCAGGGACGCAAAAGTCGCCCCTGTTTCTTTATCAAACAAGGAGCAGCCCGAGGGCGCAAAGCCCATTAAAAAGAATGTATGGCTATATGACACATATACTGTTTGATATTGACCTTATTATACGGTATGCTTAAAATATGCAGCAACACAAAGGAGCGACGATATGCCAAGTTTGCTGAGCGTGCTCGTGCGCGCGCAGATCAGACTGTTAAAACCCATACTCGACAAATTCAGTATAAAGACATCAAGGACGTTTCAGGACAATCTCGGCGATATCATGGCAAGATCGCTGCTGTCAAAGGTTTCTTTCACGCCCGTCTGTTTCGAACAATTTGAAGCCTGCTTTGCCTCTCCGATTGGAAAGCCGCAGGGCGGCAGCGTGATTCTTTACCTGCACGGCGGGGGATATGTGGCCGGCTGCCTGAATTATGCGCGCGGTTCCGCCAGCGTGCTCGCGACCGAAACAAACCGGCATGTGCTGGCTGTGGCTTACCGCCTTGCCCCGGAGAGCCCGTTTCCGGCGGCTCTTGAAGACGCGCTCTGCGCTTACCGTTACCTGCTTGACGCGGGCTATACGCGCATCTCGCTCGCGGGTGAATCGGCAGGGGGCGGGCTGATATTTGCGCTGTGTCTCAAGCTCAAAGAGCTCGGGTTGCCGATGCCCGATAGGCTTGTCGGCATTTCGCCGTGGACGGATTTGAAATTTACGGGCGAATCGCACAGCGTGAACAGTAAAAAAGACCCGACGCTGTCCGGCAGGGCGCTACGTGTCGCCGCCAGGGCTTACGCGGACGGGCAGGAAGGCAACCCGCTCGTTTCACCGGTATACGGCGATTTGACCGGCTTTCCGCGCGCTCTTCTTTTTGCGGGCAGCCGTGAGTTGCTGCTGGACGATGCGCGAATGCTTGCGGAGCGTCTGTGTGCATGCAGCTGTCATTGCGAATTGATCGTCGAAGAAGGCATGTGGCATGTTTATGTGCTGTTTAAAATACCCGAGGCTAGGAAAGCCTTAGATAAAATCGCCGCTTTTTTGGGAGATGTAAATGAGCAGCAAGGACAAAGCGCAGAAAAAGTGGATGAAGCTTGATAACGCCGCCAAAATCTATCCCGCAGCGAGGCGGCGCAACTGGAAAGCGCTGTTTCGCCTGTCCGTCGATCTGACGGATGAGGTAGATGTAAGGGTGCTGGAGCGGGCGCTCGCGTCAACGCTCGCGCGGTTCCCGGGGTTCGCGCTGAAGCTCAAGACCGGACTGTTCTGGTATTATCTTGAGCATAACGAGGGCCAGCCGGATATCAAAGAGGACGAAGCGTATCCGTGCGTGCATATGGATTTTGCAGAGAACAGAGGCTTTATGTTCCGCGTGCTGTACTACAAACGCCGCATTGCCGTGGAAATTTTTCATGCGCTTACGGACGGCACGGGCGGCCTGTGCTTCACAAAAACGCTGGCAGCGGAATACCTGCGCCTCAAATACGGCGTTGATATTCCAAGAGACAAAGAGACTCTCGATTGCAGCATGCCGCCCGCCCCGAGTGAAACCGAAGACGCCTACTTAAAATATGCGAAGAAAATCACGCGCACGCGCCGCGAACCCAATGCCTACAGGATAAAAGGAACCAAGGAGAGCGACGATTTTATCAATGTGATTACCGGCCTGATTCCCGCGCATGAGGTGCTGAGCCGGGCAAAAGAGAAAAACGTGTCGCTCACGGAATATCTTACGGCAGTGCTGATTATGGCGGCGGACAAGCAGCAGCGCGACTGTGTCAAAAGGGAGAAGGGCCTCAAACCCGTCAAGATCTGCATACCGATTAACCTGAGGCGCTTTTATCCCACAAACACAATGCGCAATTTCGCGAGCTATGTGAACCCGGGCATCGATCCCAGATACGGCACATACAGCTTCGACGAGGTGCTAAGCGTGGTGCACCACTATATGCGCAGCGAGGCGACGGAAAAGCTGCTCAACGCGAAAATATCCACAAATGTGAAGACGGAAACGCGCCGCATGCTGCGCGTGACGCCGCTTTTCATCAAAAACATCGCGATGAAGCTCACATTCAACCTCGTCGGAGACCGCAAGAGCTCGACGAGCATATCGAACCTTGGCAATGTGGTGCTGCCGGATGAGATGGCGCGGCATATCACGCGCATGGATTTCATACTCGGGCCGCTGTCGCGCAACAAGGTGGTATGCGGCGCGCTCACGTATAACGGCACGCTCATTTTAAACTTCGTCAGGACGATAAAGGAAAGTACGCTCGAACGCGAGTTTTTCCGCTTTTTGGTGAAGCTCGGTGTGCCGGTGAAAATTGAAAGCAACCAAAGATGGTAAACGGAAAGGGGAGCAGCGATGTCTTACTGTGTGAACTGTGGTGTGCAGCTGAATCAATGCGAAAAATACTGTCCGCTTTGCAGCGTTGAAGTGCTGAATCCCAAAGCGCCGTGGGAGGAACCCGTAGAGAGGCCGTATCCAAGGTATTTGGAAACGCTCGTCAACCGCATTGACAAGCGCTATCTGGCAACGCTGATCGGGCTGATTTTAATGATCCCGATTCTGATTACCATACTTCTGGATATACTCGACGGCGGCGGCCTCACATGGTCGGCCTATATCGTGGGCGCGATGGCGCTGATATTTATTTTCGTTGTGCTGCCGTTTTACTTCAAGCGATACCACACGGTGATGTTTTTATCCGCCAACTGCGCGGCCGTGCTGCTGTATCTGCTGTTTATCGAGAGAACAAACGGCGGGTATTGGTTCGTCGGCCTTGGCCTGCCTATTACGGTGGCCGCCAGCCTCGCGATTATCATACTCGCGCTGCTGTTCACAAAAACCACCCGCATGACGCTGCTTAAAAAAGCGGCGGGGATATTCTTTGCGATGGGTTTGTTCCTGCTCCTCGTTGAGGTGTTCATCAGATTGAACACCGGAGAGCCCTTCACGCTCAAGTGGTCTTTTTACGCGCTGATACCGTGTGCCGTTCTGGGGGCGGCATCGTTGATACTCGAACACCGTAAGAATTTTAAAGAAGAGGTGCGGCGGCGTTTATTCTATTGAACGGAGGTCGGAGCGTGAACGAACAGATGCTTGCGGCAATCAGAAAGAACACGCGCAAATCCATATGGAGCCTGAAAAATGCGATCGGCTGCATACCGGATGATATGTGGGGAACGTTGTACTGCGGTACGCCGCTTTACAAGCATGTGTACCATACGCTGTACTCGCTCGACAGATGGTATATAAGCCCTAACGTCTATACCGAGCCGAATATCCATGCGGACGGCCTTAACGATCTGAACACGCCTGCGAAAGAATATCTCTCGCGGGACACACTGAATGGCTATGCGGATCAGGTGGAAGCAAAGATCAATACATATATTGATTGTCTGACAGAAGAAACGCTGAAAGACAGGCCGGATGATTGCGCGTATACGCGCTTTGAACTGATACTCGCGCAGCACCGGCATCTCGATATGCATATCGGCATGCTGATGGGGTTTGTGATTGCGAAGGCCGGGCGCTGGCCGAAGGTCCTTGGGATGCTCGACGAGATCAGGGAGCGCACGCAATGTGAATACGATTAAGGAGGACTCCTTATGAACGTTCAAAGGCTTGTGGGAACGTCGTGGCTCGTGCACGACGGGCAGCGCGGTATCGTGGTGGACGCGGCGAGGAAAGGGCGCATCGCTTCTTTCAGGAAGCTTATGGAGCCGCTCAATCTGGATATCCCGCTGCTGCTGCTCACGCATACGCATTACGATCATGCGGGCAGCGCGAAAGCCCTGCGCGATTACACGGGTGCCAAGGTCATCGTCGGCGCGGCGGAGGCGGACTGCCTCATGCAGGGGAATACACCTGTCCCGAAAGGGACACACCCGGTCACACGGTTGATTTCCAATGCGGGGCATAAAATGGTGCCGATACAGACTGAGCACTATGACGCGGTGACGCAGGATGTGATTGCCGTGGATGCGGCGCGTGACCTGCTCGAATTCGGGTTTGACGCCACGGTGCTGCCGCTCGGTGCGCACACGAAGGGCTCTATCGGGCTGCTCATCGACGGTTATCTTTTCACGGGCGATACGGTGTTCGGGCTTGGCGGCTCGCTGTATCCGCCGTTTGCCGACTTTCCGGATCAGATAAGTGCCGCGTGGGAGATAATCTTGAAAACACCGGCCAAATATATCTGCCCGGGGCACGGGCCGGTGCTGCCGCGTGACAGGCTCGAAAAGCAGTTCAACACGCTTTTTGGCAAAGCGGCGGTTGAATCGTAGCCTTTCCGCGCATGGCGCTTTATGAGGATGGTGAAAGCTATGAGTTCAAGAGTAAGAATCGGTATCATCGGAGATTTTGACGGCCGACCGTCTCATATCGCGACGCAGGAGGCGCTGATGCATAGCGCCAAGCGGCTGCAGATTGATGTGGATTATTCATGGCTGCCAACCGCCGCTTTTGAAAACAGTGAGCACGGACTCAAAAGCTTTGACGGATTGTGGGGTGCGCCCGGCAGCCCGTACAAAAGCATGACCGGCGCGATCAATGCGATTCGTTTTGCGCGGGAAAACCAGTATCCCTACCTGGGAACGTGCGGCGGCTTTCAGCACGCGATGATTGAATATGGCCGCAATGTGCTGCATATAGACGCATTAATAGATGACGGCTTTGACCTTTATGCGCCGAACGGCTATATTTCTGAGCTGTCCTGTTCGCTCGTGGGACAGACGAAGAAAATACGGTTTGAAGAGAATTCCGTTTGTCACCGGATATATGGCTGCGCAGAGGTTGAGGAAAGATACAACTGCAGCTTCGGGGTGAACAGATCGTTCCAAAAACAACTGGATGCAAGCGGGTTCAAAGTTATCGGCGTTGATGAAGACGGCGAGGCGCGCATCATGTCGATTGAGGGCCATCGGTTTTTCATCGCTACACTTTTTCAGCCGCAACTGAGTTCCTCATATGAAAAGCCCCATCCGCTGATCAATGAATATCTGAATTCGGTGAAAGAATTCAGCCAAGCAACATAACGCATCGAACCGTAGGGGCGTTCATTGAACGCCTGTTCTTGTGTAAACATAAGAAAAGCGCGGCAATCGCCGCGCTTTATTCTACAATTTTTGACTCTTAATCACAAACAGAATGCTTCCGCCACCACGCCGATCGCGTCCGAAGCCTTGCCCGTGTCCACGCAAAAGCTGATATTCGTTTCGGATGTCGTGATGATCGCAATGGTGATATCCTTTTTGGCGAGCGCTCCGAAAAGCTTCGCCGCCACGCCGGTCTGCTGCTGCATGCCTGCGCCTTCCACCGTCAGCTTGGAGAGCGACGACGTCTCGATGATCTCGTCGCATTCCTTTCTGTACCGTGCAATCGCCTTGAGACAGCCTTTTAAGTCGGCGCGGGGGAGAGAGAACGACAAGCTCACCTTGCCGCCATGCGGCATTGTCTGGCTGATGATATCGATCTTGATACCGGCCTCCGCGATATCCGAAAACACGCTCGCCACGGTATCGGGGGAGAACTTAAGCTCCGAAAGCGTGACCATGGCCTGTCCGTCATCCTTGTAAACGCTCGTGACGGCGGATTGGCTGATGATGTCGTTCATGCTGTAAAGCCCGGCAGGTTTGCCGAAAACAAACGCCGCCGCGCGCAGCGCGCCGATCGCAAATATCTGCCGTGATTGGGCGGTGTGCTTGATCTCCACAATCTCATCCGTGCCGATGAAATAAACGCTGTGCTCGCCGGGAATCGTGCCGCCGCGCACCGCATGGATGCCGATTTCACGCCCGCGCTTCTCGGTGCGTGTGCAGCGCCCGCATAGTAACGGCTTGGGCGCCATCAGCGCATCGTTGATCGCTTCCGCAAGCACAAGCGCAGTGCCGCTCGGGGAATCCACCTTTTGGTTGTGGTGCTTTTCAACGATCTCGATATCGCAGTCTTCGCCGAGGAACGCGGCGGCTCTGCGGGAGAGCTCCATCTGAAGGTTTACGCCGAGCGACATGTTGGCGGAGTAGAACAGCGGCACCTGTGTCGCCGAATTTTTGATCTTCGTTTTTTCCTCATCGGTGTAGCCCGTTGTGCATATCACGATGGGGATGTTGTTGGCGAGCGCATACCGCAGATTCGCATCCAGCGCATCGGGCCGTGAAAAATCGATGATGACATCCACGGCTTCGCGGCAGTCGAATATGTCGGCGTAAACCGGAAAATCGTTGGGAACCGCGTCCGGCAGTTTGTCAATGCCCGCACAGACACGCATATCTTCCGAATTCGCTGCAAACTTTGCAACCGTCTGGCCCATTTTTCCGTTTGCGCCGCATATCAGTAAATTGATCATTCTAACCTCTTATCTTGTGTTCGTTATGGTATTCAGGCGATATCAAAATCGAGCGCCATCAGTTCCTTTTTTAAAACGACGGCTTTGTCGGCACTCATCTCGGTCAGCGGCATACGCGGCAGCCCCACATTGATGCCGATCATATTGAGCGCCATCTTCACAGGTATTGGGTTGACCTCGAGGAAAAGCGCATCGATAAGCGGATTGAGCTTAAACTGCAGCTCTCTTGAACGCGCGACGTCTCCGCTTAGAAAGCTCATCACCATGTCGTGCGTCATGCGGGGGAGCACGTTGGACACCACGGAGATCACGCCCTTGCCACCCAAAGCCAGCAGCGGCACCACGTGGTCGTCGCAGCCTGAATAGATATCGACATCAGGGCAGAGCCGCGCGGTTTCGGTCATCTGCGCAATGTGGCCCGTCGCATCCTTGATGGCAACGATATTATCGTGAACGGTGATTTCCTTCATGACGCCGGGCTTGATATTGACGCCGGTGCGCCCCGGGATGTTGTAAACCACGATCGGCGTGCTGACCGCGTCCGCGATCGCATGGAAATGCTTAATCAGCCCGCCGTCGGTGCACTTGTTGTAATACGGCGTCACCAAAAGCAGCCCGTCTACGCCCAGGTCGGCAGCTTCCATTGAGGTTTCAATCGCCGTCACGGTGTTGTTGCTGCCCGTGCCTGCGATAACGGGAACACGCCCGGCTGCCTGTTTGACGACGAATTCGATGGCGCTCAAGTCTTCTTCCTTGGTCATCGTCGAAGATTCGCCTGTCGTTCCGCAAACAATCAGGGCATCGATACCGCCTTCAATCTGATACTCAATCAGCGTTTCAAATGCGGCGAAGTCAATGCCGTTATCGCCAAACGGCGTCACAAGCGCGGTACCTGCTCCGGTAAAAATACTCATAAATCAAGCTTCCTTCCTCAGGTTTATTTACCTGTCAAAATAGCCCTTGGCGGCAAGCAGCTCGGCCATCAGCACGGCGCCGCCCGCTGCGCCTCGCACCGTATTATGGCTGAGGCAAACGAATTTATAGTCGTAAATCACGTCTTCGCGCAGGCGGCCTATCGACACGGACATGCCGTTGCCGTTGTCCCGGTCCGGCTTGGTCTGCGGGCGCGCGTCTTCCTCAAAATAAATGAGGAACTGTTCGGGCGCGCTCGGCAGCTTGAGCTCCTGCGGAACGCCTTTAAAGCTCTGCCATCTTTGTTTGATCTCGTCCATCGAAGGTTTTTTCGCAAACTTCACGAATGTGGCGGCCATGTGCCCGTCGGACACGGGAACGCGGATGCACTGTGTCGTGATCACGGGCTTTTGCGCATTGGCGATGACGCCGCCTTCAATCTGCCCCCAGATCTTCAGAGGTTCCTGCTCGCTCTTTTGTTCCTCGCCGCCGATATACGGAATGACGTTGTCAATCATCTCCGGCCATGTGTCGAATGTTTTGCCCGCGCCCGATATCGCCTGATAGGTACAGGCGACAACCTGCTCAATACCGAAATCAAGAAGCGGATGCAGGGCCGGTACGTATGTCTGTATCGAGCAGTTGGGCTTCACGGCGATAAAGCCGCGCTGCGTGCCGAGGCGTTTCCTCTGGCTGCCGATAATGTCGATATGCTGCGGGTTAACCTCGGGCATCAGCATCGGCACATCGGGCGTGCCGCGGTGTGCGCTGTTGTTGGATACCACGGGGATTTCTGCTTTAGCATATGATTCTTCAAGCTGTTTTGTCAGCGCTTTGTCAAGGCTGATCGCACAGAAAACAAAGTCCACCGTCTCTGAGGCTTTTTTAATGTCAGAAGCGTCATAAACGGTCATTTTCGAAATGCTTTCGGGCAGCGGCGTGGACATCGCCCAGCGCCCTTCCACGGCCTCGCCGTAAGTTTTGCCTGCCGACCGCTCGCTCGCACTTAGCAGAGCGATGTCGAACCAGGGGTGATCTGACAGCAGCGACACAAAGCGCTGCCCGACCATGCCTGTTGCTCCAACGATGCCTACCTTAAACTTTTTCACCGGATTGTCCTCCAAAATAAATTAAACACTTTTATACAAAAATAGTGCGCATACCATAAAATAGCGCACCACCGTTATAATACCGCAAAACAAAAATGCTAAGCCGGACTACAGCAGCGCTCCGTCAATCAAGACGGCAGTTGCATGGCTGTTCGCCATACCCCCAGGCTAAACCTTACGGACGGTTTCCCTTCGGCAGTTTCCCCTTTTTCATGTGCTTCACGGGCACCCGCTGCCTCTGCACAGATACTCTTGAAAACCGCGCCTCAAACTGTAATGGTATTTATGAATCCGATTATAACATTGCAGGCTGTGTTCGTCAACATAAGGACAACACCGGTAAACAAATTTACTCCTGTCTGCGCGGGGCAAACAGTAAAAAAGCCCATGCTTTTTGCACGGGCTTTCGAGCTTTTTCAACTGATATTTATCGATTAACTAATAGCCGAGCATGCTGTCAAATTCGGATTCATCGGCAACCGGTATCGGCGTTCCGTACGCAGGGATGCCGATAATCGGATCGGTCATATTTTGAATCTGCCATCCGCCGTCATGCTGAATCAGCGTGAAGCCGCCGACATAATAGCTGCCGTTGTATGTATAGAGCACCGACCTGAACTGCACGTCATCCGCGCCATAAACGTCGGCTTGCTTTTGCTGATTTTCCCGGTTCTTGATGGAGTCGTGAAGGCTCGTTTTGGCGATTTTGACAATCTCCAATGAATCCAAAACATCCGGGTTCAGCTCTTCCAATAAACCGTCAGGGAATTGGCCGTCTGCCAGCTGCGTAATTTCACCTTCAATCAATCCTTTGTTTTCTTCCGAGAGGCCAAAGGAAATCGTGAAGCCGATCATTTGAGTCATGATGGCTGCGGCGCTTTTATATGCGTTGAATTTCACGTATTGCGCGTACTGCGAGGGCATGTTGGTTGTGGTGATAGGGGTCAATACCAGCAAACGTTCGCAAAACTTGACATAATCAAAACGGCTCGCCATATTGTTGATGGCGCAGGTGCCAAGGGCCCCGTCATAATCGCCCGATTTTAAGTAACCGACAAAGCTTTCAATCGCAGCCTCGGGGGTGGCAAAGCTTTGAGAAGCGAAAGCGGCGGATGAGGCAGCGGCTGTGAAAGGCAGTATGCCGACAAACGTCAGCACGAGCACAACGGCGAGCACCACGGAAATAACGGCAAAGATCAACGCGGGGGTGTTTTTCCTTGCCTGTTTTGCGGCGGTGCCAAACGCCTGTGAAGGCTGCGGCGTGTACACAGGGGTTGATTCTGGTACAAAGGGAGAGGCCGCCGGAGCTGGCTGTATGACGGGCGCTGACGGAGCAGCAGCCGGTTGATCAGCAAGAGATGATCCGCAGTTGGAGCAAAAAGCGCTGTTGTCAGGAATCTGTTTTCCGCATTTTCTACAAAACATAACCGTCTCCTTTATCGTATTGATGTTAAAATAATATCATAAAAATAAGCATTATGTCACACAAATGCACAGTGATAACAAAAAATATAATCATAGATCGAGCTGTCTTCACTGAATTGGCAAAACGCAGAATCCATTTTAAATGTCAATAAATAGACGGACCAGACTTATAAAACAGGAACGTATAGGAATGAGAGAATATGCCAAAATAGATGATACACTTTTGTGATGCAAATTGAGGCTAACATTGCTGTTTTGCAGGGTTAAGATTGAATTAAGGGTTCTGCGTGTGGGTTGTGTAAAAATCGGCTGTATAGTATAGTATTTGAAAACCGTGCAAACCGGAGGTTTTTTTGAACGCATACACGATTCTCGCCAAGGCGTACAACGAACTCATGACGGACGTGGATTACGACGCATGGACGGCCTATATCCATAGCCTGCTGGGTAAAGAAGGCGCGCGCATCTATGAAACGGCGTGCGGCACAGGCAGCATATCATGCCGGCTGTATGGCCTCGGGCACGATGTGGTGGCTTCGGACGTTTCTGCCGATATGCTGAGGGAAGCCGCACAGACCGCGCGAGAAACCGGATGCGACATCACGTTCGTGCAGCAGGACATGCGCAGCTTTGAAGCGGGAAAAAAGGCCGACGCGGTGGTCAGCGCGTGCGACGGTGCGAATTATATCGATGAACAGGGGTTTAAAGAGTTTGCCGACTGCGCGTACCGCGCGCTCAAAAACGGCGGTCTGCTGCTTTTTGATATCAGCACGCAAGCCAAGCTTTTGTCAATGGACGGACAAATCTATTTTGACGATTCGGACGATGTGACATGCATATGGAAAAATGCATTTAACGCGCAAAGCGGCACATTGGCGATGGATATAACGCTCTTTATTAAGAAAGGCAGCTTGTTTGAGCGGTTCAGCGAGACGCATGTGCAGTATGCGCATGATATTGAAAGGGTGCGCCTCCTATTGGAACAGGCCGGTTTCAGTGATGTTCACGCCTATGAGTTTTTAACAAGAGATCCGTGCCCGGATACGGCACAGCGTGCGCAGTTTGTTTGCCGCAAATAACGACATAGGCATTCTGGCGTGGGATATGGTATAATAGCATGGAGGAGATCAAATGAAGGACAACAAGAACAACAAAATACTCAGCTTTCATCAGCCGGCAGAGTTTTATATAAAAAAGGCGGAGAAGCACATCGACGCGGGGAATTTCCTCGAAGCACTCGCGCTTTACCGCTGTGTGCTGGGCATGGAACCCGAAAACGTGGATTATCTCTTGAGCATTGCGCAGATCTATTCGGAAATGGGACTGTATGCCGAGTCTAATGATGTGCTGCTGAAAATCGCAAAATACGGAAACACACCCACCGAGTGTCTGTTTGCGCTCGGGTGCAACTATATGGGCCTTAAAAACTACGAGCTTGCGGACGAAGCGTTTGAGCAGTATCTCGCGGTCGATCCGGACGGCGAATATGCCGAGGATATCGACGAGCTTTTCGATATCATGGATGAGGAAGACTACGAGGATGAAGGCGCTCTTCACGATATCAGCCGCCGGATGATGTATGAACAAGCCTTTGAAGGCAAGCAGTTCCTCGACAAAGGCGACTATAAAAGCGCGATTTTGCATCTGGAAAAGGTGGTCGCGCGCGATGAAACGATGACGAGCGCGATGAACAATCTGGCGCTTGCGTATTTTTTCGAAGGGCGAAAATCCGAAGCGGTGGCGCTGAGCAAGCGTGTGCTGAATACGCAGCCGCTCAACCTGCACGCGTGCTGCAATCTCGCGCTGTTTTATTCGGATATGAACGACCACGCGAACGCGGCCGTTTACCTGCAAAAGCTCGACAGCCTCGGGGAGACGGAACCGGAGGATATGCACAAAATCGCGCTGACATACTGCGAACTGGGATACCATCAGAAAGCCTATCAGATGTTTTTAAAAATCGTATCGTTTCAGCCGTACGATTTGCGAATACTGCATTTTTGCGGCCTCGCCGCGTTCAACAGCGGCATGTATGCCGAAGCGCTTTCTAGCTTTTTGAAGATACTCAAGATTGACCCGAACAACAGCCTTGCGCATTATTACAAAGCGCTTTGCGAACAGGCGAAGACAAACGGGGCAGCGAAGGAGCTTGAATATGTGTATCAGGTGCAGTTTGACGAGATCAAGCGCCGCATCGGTTACCTCAACGAGTGCCTGAAGCAAAAAAACGGCAGCCTCAAAGACAAATGGGAGAGCGACGAGTTCTTTAAGTCGATCATATTCTGGGGACTGCATTACGGCGACGAATATATTAAAAAGATCGTACTTGAGATCATGAGCATGTTTTCGGACACGAGGGTGGAAGAGATTTTCCGGGACTTTCTGCTTAAAAGTGCCGAGACGGATGAAATCAAGAACGACGTCTTTATGTACCTTAAAAAAATGGGCGCCAAGGAACCGTATGTGGCGTATATCAAAGGCTCGATTGCGGAAGTGCGCGTCGGGACCGTGTCCGAAGATTTGAAGACGCTGCCGCGGCGCTATGCCGATGCGCTGACCAGCTTTATCGGCCACACACGCCCGCGCTATAACGACGAATTCGTCACGTTTGGCGTGGAACTCATGCTGTCGGTTGTCAAGGCGCGCAAGGATGACGGCAAATGGATCCGTTCATTCGACGCATTCGCAGCGGCGCTCGAGCTTCGCACCTGCGAATTAAAAAAGGAATATGAAATTCCGACAAAAGCCGAGTTTGTGGAAATTTACAGTATATCTGCGATGACGCTGAACAAGTATTACCATATGCTTTTCGGCGGCAAAGAATAAGGTGAACGTGCGATGCTGATCGATTTTGAACAACAGTTTTCCGAATATCTGCACCAATATCTTCACAGCAGCGGCCTCAGTGAAGATGAGATGGAGGAACAGGCGCCTGAGCTTTATCTGGACTGGCTCAGCAGCCCGAAGGACTGGCTTGACGGCCAAACGCCCAACGGCTATTTTGAGGCGATGGACCCGGGGCAGCTTGTGGCTGAGCTGGGCCGTTATCTGCTTTCCGGACTGTCGGTTCCGGGGCCGCTTCTGAACGGCATTGCCGACAGTTGCGAGGCGACGCATCCGCTGCTGATTTCGCTGATGCAGAACTATGAAGGCAGCAAGAGCGACGAAATAAGAACGGCGGTGGCCAAGCTCATCGAGGAAATGGATATGCCGCGCCCGTTTGCATATTATATTGACGTGGTGTCGGCAGCAGCGGAGCCGAGCGATTTCTCCGAAGCCTGCGTGGAGGAACTCAAAAGCGCAGGACAGGATTATATTGATAAAGTCATTTTGGCGTACGAGTCGGCGTCGTCGGTGTACGCGGCTGACTGTTTGCTCGACATTCTTGCGGATATGCCGTTTGACGAGCGCTCGTATGATCTGGCTCTCGAAAAATTCCTGTACAGCGGCACCGGCAAGGCGTTTTACGCGAGCTGCCTTGGCAAGCTGGGCTGCGAAAAAGCGCTGCCGTATCTCGAAGAAGCGCTGCGGCAGGACGACCTCAAATATTTTGATTATGTCAGCATCAAAAATGCTGTGGAAGCCCTCGGCGGCGAGGTGATGATCGACCGCGATTTTTCGGGCGATAAAGACTACGAATCTCTGATCGGTATGGAGGAATAAGTGATCACATTAGCACAGATTAAGCAAAACGACAAAATACAGGTGCTTGTGGAGCATGCGAATAAAGTTCTGGAAGTCATGGGATATACCGATCACGGCCCGCGCCATGTCGGCTATGTGAGCCGCATCGCGGGTGATATACTCGAGAAGCTCGGCAAAAGCGAACGGTGCGTGGAGCTTGCGAAAATCGCGGGTTGGGTGCACGACGTCGGGAACATGGTGAACAGAAAGCAGCACGGCCTCAACGGCGCGACGCTGCTTTTCCCCATACTTTGCGAAATGGGTATGGATATTTCCGAAGCCTGCGACATCTGCTCGGCGGTGGGGTCGCACGAAGAGGAATCGGGCCTTCCCGTCAGCGATATTTCAGCGGCACTGATCATTGCGGACAAGGTGGATGCGCACCGCGCGCGCGTGAGAAGCAAGCAGTTTTTGCCCACGGACATTCACGACCGCGTCAATTATTCAATTCGCTCGACAAGCATGACAGTAAAAGACGGTACCATCGCAATGGACTACACAATGAACAGCGATGCGTCGCCGATGGAATTTTTGAGCATTTATTTAACGCGTATGCAGATGTGCGAAAAGAGCGCACGTTTTCTCGGGTGCAATTTTGCGCTGCATATCAACGGCGTTAAACTCAACAGGTGGGAAGAGACGAATGGCATATAACTGCTTTGCTTCGTGCGCTTTCGGCCTTGAATCCCTTGTGTCCACAGAACTGAAAAAACTCAAACTGGGCGGCGTGAGCGCGCGCGACGCGCGCGTTTATTTTGATGCCGATGAAACCGGCATCGCGGCTGCGAACCTCTGGCTGCGCACCGCGGACAGGGTGTTTATTGAGCTCGGCACATTTGAAGCGACGACGTTTGACATGCTGTTTGAGGGTGTGCGTGCGCTGCCGCTCGACGAGTTTATCCCAAAGGACGCCGAATTTCCCGTCAATGCCGATTCGGTGGGCAGCACACTGTTCAGCGTGTCGGACATCCAGTCGGTCAGCAAGAAAGCGGCGGTCACAAGGCTCATGGCGGCGCACCGGGTTTCCGTGCTGCCCGAGACGGGGGACCGCTACGATATTCATGTGAAAATACTGCGCAACCGGGTTTCGGTGTGTCTCAATACGAGCGGGATGGGGCTGAACCGGCGCGGATACCGCGCCGCCAACGTGGCCGCGCCGATACGCGAGACGCTCGCGGCGGGGCTTGTGATGCTGTCCGGCTGGGACGGCGGCGAACTTGCCGACCCGATGTGCGGCTCGGGCACCATCGCGATAGAAGCGGCCATGCTCGGGGCGAACATTGCGCCCGGTTTGCACCGTGCGTTCGACGCGCAAAACTGGCCGCGCTTTAAAAAACCGTGGATCACGGCGAGGGATGAGGCGGCATCGAGGAGAACCCAAATGCCCGTTATATTCGCGTCGGATATCGATAAGAAGGCGCTGAGCGCGGCGGGCAAGAATGCCGAGGCGGCAGGGGTGAATATCAAGTTCTTTCATGCGGATGTGAGGAATTTCTCCCGCGCGTGCCCCGTGCTGACCAATCCGCCGTATGCGGTGCGGCTCGGCGAGCGCAATGAGGTGCACAGGCTCTACGGCGAGATGGGGAAGGCGTTTGCAAGCACACCCAAGAAATCCATTATCACGGCGGATGACGATTTCGAGCGGTACTTCGGCAAACGCGCCACAAAGAAGCGCAAGCTCTATAACGGCAACATACGGTGCAACGTCTATCAGTATTTTTGACGGAAGTTAAAGAATTGTTACTCGTTCACTTGGTCTTTAGTATTTAAAGCAGTAGCAGCTACAGATTGTTCTTCTTCATCGCTTTTTTCGCCTATCGTCATTGTAAAGCCCGTATAAGCATCAAGCCAACTTGTTGCAATAATTGAAATAGTGGTTTTATCATCATTTTGAGTTACGGAATATCTTGAAGCCTGATCGAAAATTGCATGTTCTTTAATTACAAGATTATCATGACAGTTTAGTGAAAAAATTATGCCGTCGCATGGCGTTAATGATGCCCAGTGGAAGCTTTTCCAATGGTCGAAACCAGATTCGAAAATCTTCCTCTTTATTGTCAGATATTGATGAATAAAATATTTCTCTGGTATTTCTATTTCATATTTTTTATAGTTAATACCAGCATTGGTATGAGTAGTAAAACGATCGTTAAATTCTATGAGAAGTGGTGAACCATCTGGAGCAATTATTTGAATATCAGAAACATATGAATCTTCATTTTCAAAAATGGTTACAATGGGTTGATATCTGTTATTAATTTTATAGAATCTATTTGTTGAAGATCCTGAAACAACAACACGCCCATCCTTTTTAAAAGCTTCAGCAATAGTTACTAAGTTAGTTTTTATATTTGTATTAAACATATTCATACTTTCATTTAGCTTCTTCTGAAAAAAATCGTATATGTTTGTTTGCTGTCTGATTTGATCGTCAGAAGGTTGTAATATCATTTCCAAGGCTTTTCGTTTGTCATCTAAACTTAATCGCTTTAAAAAGGTCTTCGATACAACGACATTCGACAATAATGAAGATACAAATGAAACAAAACTTTGAGAGTTCCTTGAAAAATCAAAAACACCTGCTATAAGCAATGCGATGCCTACAGTTTTTAATAAATTAGCAATTATTTGAACAATGGAAAAAAGTAGACTAATTTGGATTAAGTAAAGGAAGCATTCAGTGATAAGAGCAATAAGTATTAGAACTGTACCATAGATTGTCCATTTCCCAAAGAATAAACGCCATCTTCTTTTACACAGACTACAATCAGGTATATCAGAAGTGGTTTCTGTTGCGCTTTCATGTAGATTTGTGCGTGTGTTTAGATTATCTTCTACCGCTTTTTTTTTACTCATAACCCACCTCTTGTAAATAATTATATATATAGCATAATAATCTAAAACAATAAATATCGCAACCAGAAGAAGAGTAAGAATTAAACATTTTTGCGTACTGATTTTATCTAGAAATTTTTTAAATCTAAAACTATAGTATAGTATTGTATAATAATCATTTTACAATCCTAAAATCCATCTTTGCTGGTCAAATCCTTTTTCCTGTGTTATCATAAACCGGCAATTTAAATGAGGAGACAATTAATAATCAATGATCAGTGCACAAGGGGTATCCCTTCAATACGGCGGCCGGGCGCTTTTTAAAAATGTCAGTGTTCAGTTCTCAGCGGGCAACTGCTACGGGCTGATCGGCGCAAACGGCACCGGGAAATCTACGTTTCTCAAAATACTTTCGGGTGATCTGGAACCCAACAATGGCGATGTGTCCGTCACGCCCGGCGAGCGTATCGCCGTGCTGCGGCAGGACCACTTCGCGTTTGACGAGTTCACGGTGCTCGAAACGGTGATCATGGGGCACAAGCGGCTGCATGAAATCATAAAGGAGAAGGACGCGCTGTACGCCAAAGAGGATTTCAACGATGACGACGGCCTAAAGCTGGCCGAACTCGAAGGCGAATTCTCGGAGATGGACGGCTGGGACGCCGAATCGAACGCGGAGATACTGCTGAACGGCCTCGGCGTGACGGGCGAATACCATGAGATGAAAATGGCGGAGCTCGACGGTCCGCGCAAGGTGAAGGTGCTGCTCGCGCAGGCGCTGTTTGCCAAACCCGAAAACCTGCTGCTCGACGAGCCGACCAACAACTTAGACCTTCATGCGATCACATGGCTCGAGAACTTCCTCATGGATTTTCCGAACACCGTGATTGTGGTGTCGCACGACCGCCACTTCCTAAACAAGGTGTGCACACATATCGTGGATATCGATTACGGCAAGATTCAGATGTACGTGGGCAACTACGATTTCTGGTATGAGTATACGCAGCTTGCCGCGCGCCAGCTGAAGGATGAGCGCAAGCGCACAGAGCAGAAGGTGAAGGAGCTCGAGGAATTCATACGGCGGTTCAGCGCCAATGCTTCTAAATCCAAGCAGGCAACATCGCGCAAAAAGATGCTCGACAATTTGCAAATGGACAACTTCGCGCCGTCGTCACGCCGCTATCCGTTTGTGCATTTCAAGCCCAACCGCGAGGTCGGCAACGATATACTCGCTGTGAACGGCATCAGCAAAACGATCGGCGGGCGCAAGGTGCTCGACAATGTGAGCTTCATCGTGCAGCCCGGCGACAAAATCGCGTTTGCGGGCAAGGACGAGGTCGCACGCACGACGCTGTTCCAGATTATCACGGGAGAGATGGAGCCCGACGAAGGCTCGTATAAATGGGGTGTGACCACGACTCAGGCATACCTGCCCGCCGATAACTCGGTGTATTTTGACGGCGTGGACTTATCGCTCGTGGACTGGATGCGCCAGTTTTCCGAAGATAAATACGAAGCGACGGTGCGCGGCTGGCTCGGGCGCATGCTGTTCTCGGGTGAAGAAGCGATGAAACAGGCCAAGGTGCTCTCGGGCGGCGAGAAAGTGCGCTGCATGCTCGCGAAAATGATGCTGTCGGGCGCGAATGTGCTGATTATGGATGAGCCGACCAACCATCTCGATCTTGAAGCGATCACCGCGCTCAACGAAGGCATGACGGAATTCAAGAGCGTGATGCTGTTCACCTCGCACGACCATCAGATTATGCAGACGGTATCCAACCGCGTGATCGAAATACTGCCCGGATTCCTGATCGACCGGCGCGAGAGCTTCGATGAATACATCGAAAACCCCGAGGTGGAGGCGCTGCGCGCGCAATATCAGGCGGAATAGCAAAGGTTAATTCGAATATCAGGGGGAACAGCGCTCAGTGTGTTGTTCCTTTTTCTGTTGCAAACAAAAAGCCTTCAATCTCAAGGTAGCGCAGATTGTGAGGGATGAGGTTTGAGTGATTCCCAACATCTCGTCTGCCGCCTGCTGGCAACAGATTATGCCGTCGATAGCGCCTTTACAACCTCCCGATCAACCTCGATAGGGCAGCCATCAGAGGAAACCGCAATATCAGTTTTTAAATAATGCGGGAATCGAGTTAGGATGTTGATGCAGTTCACGTGGATATAATACTATAAAATGTTTCCAAGCACTATTGACATATAACGAAAGTGGGTCTAAAATATTAGACGCGATGACTTATTCGTTAGACACAATCTGATGATCAGGAGACAAAGATATGAAGGAGACTCTGTCTAAGGCCGAATGGATGGTGATGGAAACATTGTGGGAAAGAAGCCCGATGTTTTTATCCGATATCATGGAGACGATGAGCCGCAAGGTTGATTGGAAGAAAAGCACGTTTTCCACGTATCTCAAAATATTGACGGACGAGGGGTATGTCGGCTATGAGACGATTCGTAACAGCCGGTCGTATTATCCGCTTGTGAAACGCGCAGAATGCGCGGTCAACGAGAGCCGCTCGCTGATGTCGCGTATGACGGACGACAGTGCGAAGATTTTTTTATCCAACATGATTAAAGAAGGCAGCCTCACAAAGGAAGACCGGAATGAACTAAAGAAACTGATCGACGAGCTTGAACAAGCGGAGCGCGGGGCGCCGGAGGGCAAGTAAGATGAAAGTTTTAAATGTGTTGTTGGAGGTAACGGTATACGCGGCCGTCATATTCGCAGTGATCGTGCTGTTTAAAAAGCTGCTTAAAGACAGGATATCGTCGGCTTTGCAGCTGGCCGTTTGGGCCATGCTGATTATCCGGCTGCTGCTGCCTGTCACATTTGACGCGGCGGTGCATTTTATCACGCTGCCGGGAGAAATCATACAGATCGACAGCGGGGACTCTAATGCGATGCAAAGCGATGCCGCAGAGGAATTTGGGGCTTTGAAGGCTGATGAGACGGGCCAATCGGCATTGCCTGTTGCAGCTGCCGTTACGGCACAATCGCGGGAGCAGGGCCCCGTGCAAACGCCTGCCCCGTCAGGAGAACCGGATAAAACCGATTGGGCGACGGTTCTCATCGCTGTCTGGGCAGCGGGCATGGCGGTGTTTGCCGGGTTGGCGTTATGCGGGTATATGCGCCTGCACAGAAACGTACATCGGGATTTGATGCCCGCAACCGAAAAGCTCGAAGCCTTATTTGATGAGTGCCGCAGAGAGCTGAAAATAAACCGACGCATAAAGCTCTGTGTACAACGCTGTGCACAGAGCCCCGCGCTGTTGTTTCCGTCCACCGTTTTACTGCCTGCCGATGTGGTGGAGATGAATCAGCAGCAGGTCAAATTGGCACTGATGCATGAACTCACACACTACAGGAGAAAAGACCATATTGTCGCAATGCTGCTGCTTGTGCTGCGTATCGTCTACTGGTTTAATCCCGTTGTGCATGTGGCGGAATCAATGATTCGCGAAGATATAGAAACGGCCTGCGATCACAGCGTTGTCAAACGCTTGAATCCGGCGGAGAAGGGCGTTTACGCACGTTCTTTGATATCGATGTACAAGAATACGCCCGACACTCAGATGGTGCTCGGCATGGCGCTGGGCGGCACGCGCAAAAGCGCGGAAAAGCGCATCAGAGGCATTTATATGAAGCAGAAAAGCCAATGGCGCGTGAAGCTGACTGCCGCGCTGATGGCGGGTGTAATCGCTGTGTGTTGTTTTACCACGGCATGTCAGCCGACGCCCGATAAGCCGGTGATTGTGAACAAGAACCAAAGCTACGATGATATTATGAGCACGGATACCGGTGAAGCCGAAGAGAATAATGAACCGTATACCGTGCCCGAAAAGCTTACAGAAAATATTGAAGAGGGGAATCTTACGATTCACGCCGATATTCCGGTTGAGCTGCCGCAGACCACGGATTTTCCGGTGTCCATTGTCAAGCAAAGAACGTTTACGCAGGACGAGGTTGACAATATCGTCGATTACTTCGCGCAGGGCCGGAAGATGTACAAGCAAAAGACGTTTCAGACCAAAGACGAGATCATGGACATGATTACCGAAGCCAGGCGTGGGCCGCTTGAAGGCGGTGTTTACGATCCCGCACAGGTAGATGAGAATTGGATTAAAGAACTCGAACAGCGCTATGAGAAAGCACCGGAAACCTTTGAAAAGAAGTACGTTGATTCAATGCTTGATTATTGTATTGATTATGACGGGACTCCGCTTAACAGCGGAGAAAAGGCAGAGCTCAATGTCAATATAGAAAATGACAAAGGCATTGAAGAAACGCTGCATATCATGAATGCGAATGAGCTCTATCACAGCTCTGAGATTTTTTACAGAAATGGCTCTGGTTATTATGATGAGACCTTTTACAGGAATAATCTCGACGCGCCGGATATCGACGTTAATACGGATCCTAATTTCAAAGACTGGGAAAACCAGATAAAGAACACGAGCATGACAGAAGATGAAGCCATCGCTCAAGCAAACGCTGTTTTGGAGGCATTTCATATCACTGGTTTGGGGCTGGTCGGCATCGACCGCGCCGCCATATTGGACGATAACAACAATCCATTTAAAGGCGGCTATGAGCTGACCTATATGCGCAGCAAAGGCAAATTGACGGGATTTCATAGCGACTATTGGGTTATGAGCCAAGCCCCGGGAGAAAAAATGCCAGAGTATGCGCCGCCGTTTGAACAGGAACGCATCGAGATCATGCTTAATGAGGATGGAATACATGTTTTTTCGTGGGTTGGTATCGCAACGGAAGATGAGACTGTCAAAGAGAATGCACAGCTCAAACCATTTGAGGAGATCAAGCAGGCAGCGTTCAACCAGATGAAATATAAATATTCGTTTAGGGCCAATGATGAATGGCATGTGCGTTGCGAGTTGATATCCGCTAAGCTGTATCTTGGCTATATCGGTGTAAAAGACGACCTTAATAAGGCGCTCATGGTGCCGATGTGGGTATTTGTGACACAAAATTACGACAGGCATGAATCCGAGACGTCAGAACACAGATCTGGCTATGAAGCTGTTGCGGTCAATGCGCTTGATGGCAGCATCGTCAGTACTAACTAAAGCTTATTGATAAAATATGTCTGACAATAAAGAAGGCAGAGAGTTTGATTGGAACTCTCTGCCTATTTCTTATCAGCGTTTTTAATTGTCATAATGGCGATCAATGAGCTTTATTACATCATTCTTCGTCAGCCCCAAGCCTTTGTAGTATTCAATATCCTTCTTAAGCTTTTCGAGCACCATCGCGTCACGTTTTTCGTCGATGGCATCCCGCTGAAGCGGGGCTACGAAGCAGCCGCGCCCCACCATTGAGTAGATAAAGCCCATGTGCTCAAGCTCTTCCCACGCTTTTTTTACGGTGATCACACTGATTCTGAGTTCCTTGGCAACCGTGCGTATCGGCGGCAGGCAGGTGTCCGTCTGAAGCTCGCCCTTGATGATCTGCGATGATATCTGCTCAAATATCTGCTGATATATCGGCTTTTCCGATGTGTTGGAGATGACGATATTCATCAGAGATTAACTCTTTCAAACCGTTTCACAGATATTTTTGCAGCAAGCAGATTGAGCAGCACAAAGACGATAAATCCTATCAAAAGCGTGGCATAGTGCACCCAAGCATTGAGTGTGCCGTCCAACACTCTCAAAACCGGCACAATCTGAACGGCGGTTTCAACGGCACCTGCAAACAGAACTGAAACGGCGATGGCAGCCATTGTTGGTATCCCGACCTTGTAAGCCGTTTTGTAAAACATCGGGAACAGTACCACGTTGTGGACCCCGTACATCATAAAAGCAATGCCGAGAAAAGCGACGTTGGCATCGATGAGGAAATTGCCCTGCGGATAAATCGATAGGTTGATGAAGGCGAACACCGCCGCAACGGCGACCTGCACCACCTCCATGATCGCGATTGACAATATTCTTGCCCTTACGATATCCCCGCGCCGGACAGGCAGCGAGGCCGAGAAGTCGATATCGCCCTGCGCCTTGGCTGTGGAGAAAATGTTGGGCACGGCCATGAAAAAGAAATACATCAGCGCGATAAGATACGGCCATTGCGGAATCAGCAGCAAAGCACCGAACAGAAAAAAGAGATAAAACAGTGGGTGTATCGTCAAACGGAATTCTTTAAACAGCATGTTCTTCACTTTTTTGCCCCCCTTTTGTCGTGGAATATCATAATCTCTTCGAGCGTCGGCTGTTCAAGCGTGAGCCCGGTGCCGTCCGGTGCGTCAGCCGTTTTGATAAGGCCGATGAACCCGAAAGCATTCGTCTTGTATCCGACCATCTTGGGTTTGAGAGCTTCGAGCTGATCCGGCGTGCCCTTGACGATGCGGTAAGCCGCGATGAGATCGTCCCTTGACCGGCTTTCAATAATCTGCCCGTCCTGAATGAACGTAATGAAGTCGGCGCACTTGTCAAGATCGCTCGTGATGTGCGTGGAGAAAAGGATGCTGCGCTCTCCGTCTTCAATGAGTTCCTGAAACAGCTCGACAAGGTCGTCGCGCGAGACAGGGTCAAGGCCGTTCAACGGTTCGTCGAGTATCAGCAGCTTTGCGTTGTGCGACAGCGCGAGGGCCAGATTGAACTTCACCTTCATGCCCTCGGAGAGCTCATCAACCCGCTTTTCGGGATCGAGCTCGAAACGGCGCAAGTACTCTGCATACGCCGCATCGTCCCATTCGTCATAAAACCTTTTCACCACACTCGCGATGTCTTTGATCTTCTTCTTGGGGTAGTAGTGAATGCCGCCGAACATGAAGGCGATGTTCTGTTTGACGGCAAGCTCGTTCGGGATAAAATCCATACCGAACATCTTCACGCTGCCGCCGTCGGGATGAACGAGGTTCAGCATGGATTTGAGCGTGGTGGTTTTACCCGCGCCGTTCTTACCCACGAACCCCATGATGTACCCCGGTTCCAGCGAGAAGGATACGTTTTTGAGCTCAAACTTTTCATATCGTTTACATAAGTTCGTAACAGTTAGCAATGTCATGTTACCTCCTTAAAAAATATTGTGAATATTGAACATGCACAATATATCACCTGGCTGAGTGCGTGTCAAGAGGGTTTATAGGAAAAAATATCAATAATTGACGCAGGCACTTGCCATGGGGTATAGTGAAAAAGTTCGCTGAATAAAAACTGACCGGAATGTACCGGAAGTTTTAAATATGAGGAGGAATTTTCATTGGACAGGTTTGAGAATGTCACCGTTATAAAAAAGGCCAATGTGTATTATGACGGCAAAGTGACCAGCCGCACGGTGCTGCTCGCGGACGGCACGAAGAAAACGCTTGGGATCATTATGCCGGGCGAATATGAGTTTGGCACAGCGGATAAGGAAATCATGGAGATGCTGGCGGGCAAGCTGAATGTGCTGCTGCCGGGGAGCGAGGCCTGGGAAGTGTTTGAGGCCGGTCAGAGCTTTGAAGTGCCCGCCAACAGCAGGTTTAAAGTGTCTGCGGACGATGTGGCGGACTATTGCTGCTCGTATATTAAAGAGTAGGCCGGATGGCGTGTATTGAGCCGAATACATGGCATTATCAAGAGGCAGCAGAGGCTGCCTTTTTCAATTTTATAATTGAGGTGGCATATTAAGTTTGAAAGTAAAAAACCGCCTTTTTTAAGCGGTTTTTCTTGGCGTGCCCGGGAGGATTCGAACCTCTGACCTTTGGAGTCGGAGTCCAACGCTCTATCCAGCTGAGCTACGAGCACATATCTGGTTTTCTTCGCTCACCGATTATAGCACAGGGGTTATGCAATTGCCAAGATAAAAAATCAATTCGTTGAATTTGGACTCCGTTGAACGAATTATCAATACTACCTGTAAAAAATAATGGAACATAATGTATTCCGTTCCATTCGGATTGGCTTTATTGATTGCCGCGATATATCTATATCGTCATATACAAAACATATGGAACAATATTGCATAAATCATCGTCTTATTATAAAATGGCTATAGACTAAATTTTGGAGGGTAACACCAAAATGAAGAAAATAATGGTCCTGTTATCAATACTGATATGTTTGGCCTTGGCGGCATGCGCACCCGCCGGGACGCCGGAGACATCAAATGTGCCGGATGCGCCGACGGAAGTGCCAGACGATGAATCGGCTGCGTCACCGTCGCTTCAGTCTGACGAAACGTCTTTATTCGCAACAGAGCTGACTGATCTCCCCGAAGAATACCCGCGCGAAGATGCGATAGCCAACGGCGATCTCGTTTATTCCGTCGACGGGTACGCAAATGACGATAAAATGTCGGCATTCGTCGAGGCTGTCAACGCAAAAAAGAGTGCCGCCATCCGTATCACGAGATACACGGACGAGGGGGACCCCACAATCGCGGACGTCGTTTTTGACGGCAGCAAGTTTACCGTCCGGAATGACACGACGCGTGATAAATTCGGCCCTCAGGAGCTGACGCAAAGCGAGTACCTCTATATGCTTGAATACGACTATCAGGGGAGAACATCGCTGATACTCACAAACGAAGCCGACATGACGGACGATTTGTTTCTCAACAGTCCGGATCAGTTTTTGCTGAAATTCTGGGACGACAAAGAATAAACGGCGGCGGATACCATCTGAGTAAAGGAGCCTATGAGAAAACCAAACAGGAAAAGACTCATCATCATTTCAGCTGTTTTATTTGTTATCGCCCTGCTGGCTGTGCTCGCGTTCAGAACCGATCTGAAACCGGTCTCGTACGATATAAAAACTGATAAAATACGCGACGCCATTAAAATTGCGTTTGTTGCAGACCTGCACAGCTGTGATTACGGTGAGGGGCAAACAGATATCATCAGTCTAATCGATAAAGCCGCGCCTGATATTGTGCTGCTCGGCGGCGATATTGTGGATGATGTGTTGCCGCAGCAAAAAGCCTTCGAATTTCTGTCTGCGGTATCCGAAGATTATCCGTGCTACTATGTGTCGGGCAATCACGAGTATTGGAGCGGCAGGATCGAAAAAATCAAGGCCGACATTGAAGCATTGGGTATAACGGTGCTCGAAGGCGAGCGGGCCGATATTGAAATCAACGGACAAAGCATTTCGCTTTTCGGGATTGATGACCCCGAAGCCGGGGAGGCTGAGTTTGCGCGGCAATTGAAAGCTTGCGGTGAGACTGCGGATGACAGCCGTTTTTCCATATTGCTGACGCATCGGCCCGAGCGGATTGACAGCTATCTTGAATATGATTTTGATATGATACTCGCAGGACATACGCACGGCGGCCAAATGAGATTGCCGCTGTTGCTGAACGGACTTTTTGCGCCGGATCAAGGCTGGTTCCCGAAGTACGCGGGCGGGCTCTACCCGTTTGACAATACGCAAATGATCGTCAGCCGTGGGCTCGCGAAAGAAAGCACCCGCGCCCCGCGACTGTTCAATCGGCCGGAGCTTGTGATCATCAACTTGGGTTCAAAAGACAGCATATGAAATGATATAGTGATCAGCAATAGCTGAATACAGATTATTCATTTTATTCATTACAATGCTGCGGCAAATTTATTGCCGCACCGTTTACGCACAGCTTACGGATAATGGCCTCCTCATGGGGGTATTTTTGTATCAACTCTTCCATACAGCCCGCCTCAAAGCACTCCGGCGTAAATCCGGGCGCCATTGTCGTGCCGTACAGCGAGTATACGCCGCCGGGCACGATGCAGCCGCCCTGCCAAGCGCCTGCGGGCACGGTATATTGAAGCTGCTGACCGTCGCGCCAGCCGCGCCCCATAATCACCGTTTCGCTTTCGCCGGTTCCATACAGCAGATGCAGCTCAAAAGGATCGCCGTCGTAGTAATGCCAGACCTCGTCAAATTGCAGCCTGTGAAAACAGGAGAGACTTTTTGGCGCCTCGCAGTAAAGGCCGATGATGGCGGTGCCCGCCGGTTGGCCGCTAGGGCCGGTCAGCTGCGAACGGTAGGTCTGCGTTAAAAACGTATTTTCCACCGGCATCATTGTGAGCCCGAAACGGCGGATGATGGTTTCGATTTCCTGATTCATGCGGCAAATCCCTCTTCAATATGGTTATATATATGATAAACGGCTTTGGGAAAAAATAACGGACGCATATTTTAAACTTGACTTTTTTCGGGAATGTCCTGTAATTTATATTCACAGCGATAAAGAAAACGGAGATATCATGGAAGACTACAGAGAACGGCTGTTTGACGAGACATTTGAGAATGTCTGCGGCGATATGAGGCGCAGACGCGATAAAGACCCCCGGTTTACAAAAGAGGAGATGGAAGGCTTATTAAAAGCGCTGCGCATCCATCACGGCAACGACTGGGAGGGCAGAGGAGAGATTAGAGACATCATCAACGAAGCCACTATCGCGGCGTGCGAAGTCGTGCTGTCCGAATGGAAGCCGGAAGAAAAATAACAAAAAAAAAGAAGGGCATCATGCTCTTCTTTTTCGCTAAGCCGCTTATTTCGCTCCAAAACTGCCTTCGACATTTTTAATCATTTTTCTGACCATGTTGCCGCCGACGCGCCCCGCGTCCTTGGCTGAGATATCGCCATTGTAGCCTTGTTTTAAATTCACACCCACTTCACCGGCGGTTTCATACTTCATATTATTGAGATAGTCTTTCGCACCGGGAACGACACTTTTGTTTGATCCGGACATATTTTTCACCTCCTTGACATTATCTTGCCCGCGCTCGGCCATTAAATGCATGTTTCTTTTACATTTTATTTTGTCGCGAAAATAATATGGCATAATTTGCGCACACAATTTGGCTGAAAATCGTATTTTACAATTAGAGAAAATCAAATTTTCTGATTGGAGGAAAAGTCAATGGGGTTTCAAGGCGGATTCGGCGGCTTTGGCGGCAATAACTGCTGCTGTATCATCATTATTCTTCTTCTTTGCTGCTGCGGCGGCTGGGGCAACAGCGGCTGCGGAGACAATGGCTTTGGCGGTGCGGGCTGGGGCGGCAATGGCTGCTGGATAATCATTTTAATCATTCTCTGCTGCTGCTGCGGAAATAACGGCGGACATTGCTGATTTCATCTGAGATAGAAATAATTCGTCTTACATAGACAGCATCGGGGCCGGAAAGGCCCTTCTTTTTTATGAGTTTTTATTTCTTTAATACTTTTTCTGGTGGCAGATTTGCATCCGCGCTGTGAGCTCACTAAGCAGGCAGAAAGAATGCCGACTGTATAAGATATTGCTATTGCGGATTGTGGTCTAAGCAGGTATCATGATTCCGGGCTTGTTGACTGTGAAGCGAATTGGAATATCAAAGAGAAGTGCTCTGTAGATGGGAAGCTCGGTTTTGCGACACAGCCGGTCGTTTAGCACTCAGCGGGAATGACAAGAATATTTTTTGATATGCTGTTGCCAGCCTTTCCAGCGATCACTTTAAAAAGGCTTTGAGCGATATAAATATCAAAGCAACTGCTATAAAATGAAGCACTGCCAGCCGTCGAAATATGCCCTGATTATCGGTTAAATCACAGTTTTCCCATGGCGCATCACAATGAAATATTTAAATGTTTTTAACATGTTAATGTCGTAGTTGACAGAACTATCACAATCATATACGATACAAAACAAAGGAAAGATTTTCTTTTGTAGGGAAGGGGATTTAGATGAACCTGACAGTTTCCAAGTCAGTATTTGATTATCTGTATCACCATCTTGCCGACATTCATAGCAGAAAAATGAAAATAATTAACAGCTTTGCCATCGATTTTGATGAATATATGAGAATGCTCGAATATTTGAAAACTTATATTCATCAATTTGAGCGCTATTTGGGCGATGTTCGTGTGACGGACGGCAAAAATGCGCTGCCTTTTGTCATTTACAATTGCATCGTCGGCTTAATGAGCACAGAGGGCAGCGACACATGGATGTGCTGTGTCACGCTGCCTAAGGAAGAGGCCGAATCCGTATGGCTGATTCCCAATGTGACGCTGCTGCCCTGCAATACGCCCTCCGCCTTTGAGCTCATGATGAAGCGGCGCGGCGAAAAAGTGGATATCGAGAGAGACGGCAGGCTGCAGAACTTTATGATAAAGAGCATAGAGCCGAACCCCTATATTCCCTTAATGCGCCAGGAAGCCTGAACTGCCAGACGCAGTGCAGACACAATTTAAGCACACTTTTTAAGACAATTCGCTCAACGCAGAGCCATGAAAAAATAAAATATAAGAATGAAAGACTGCCTTTTTGTTGCACCCATTGGGTAAATTTTATAATTTTTACCCAATTTGCTTGCATATATTGTAGATCATTTGAATGAAAAAGGATACGCGAAATGAAAGAACAGATTATTGTGACAGTGGACGGGAACGGGCGGCTTTCACCTTTTCTTGAGGCGGAGCAGTTTGTTTTGTATCGAAAAACAGGCGGGGAATGGGTGCAAAGCGATATTATATCTGCCGGAACGCCAACTTTGCAGGCGGGCAGCATCCGTAGCCTCGTGAGTGAGCTGCTGACCCGGTTTGCGGACTGCCGCATCATTTTGAGCGGGGAGGTCAAGGGCATCGCCTATCAGGTTTTAAACCGCCACGGGTACCATATTTTTGAGTCGGACGGCATTGACGGCTTTGACGGCATTGTGCTGGAGATAGAGGCGGCGCAAGCCGAAGCGCGAGACAACGATAGCGTCCGTTTGGAACCCCACTCGCCAAACAACGACGGCCAATACTTTTTGAACCTGATTGAACTGCAGCGGATCCATCCCGAAATATCCTCGAAAAAAGCGCTGCGTCCGTTTATGGAGGACCGTGTGTTTTTGGAGATGGAGCTTGTTTGTCAGCATCTGCCGCCGTGGATGGCGGATGTGATGGCGAAACGTGGCTTGTGCTGCCGCATGGAATCACTCGGCGACCATGAGTGCCGGGCTGTCATATCCAAAGAGCCTTGCCGGTAGCTTGCGTACGCTTGCGGCCATTTAAGCGCGATGTGCGAAATATGAAGGATAAGCATTTATAACTTGCATATTTTCGTGCTCGCGCATAACGCTGCGGCGTTGACAGTATCCTATCGCGCTGTTATAATTTTTCCATAACATGCGAATTGTTATTGTTGAACTGAGTTGAAAACAAAAGCGATATTTCTTTATATGCGAGGGCTGCAAATACGGAAATTCGTTTTTGAATAATATTTCTCTAAAAACTGCATATAAAAGGCGACAGTGAAGTCATTTCTTATTTAGAAATGGCTTTTTTAAATGCCTGGTGTGATAGGACGCGTCAAAAAAACTGCTTGATACAAGCGTTGATTTGGTATTGCCGAAAACACGGAAAATGGTAAGACGATGGCGTCATTTCATTAAAAGAAATGATGCCATTTTATTTTACAGGAGGTTTTATTATGAGACAGGTGGCTATTTACGGCAAAGGCGGAATCGGCAAATCCACCACGACTCAGAATCTGACGGCCGGTCTCGGTGAGATGGGCAAGAAGATCATGATCGTCGGGTGCGACCCCAAGGCGGATTCCACGAGACTGATACTCGGCGGCCTTGCGCAGCAGACGGTGCTCGATACGCTGCGCGAGGAAGGTGAGGACATCGAGCTGGACCTTGTGCTGAAACAGGGCTTCGCGGGCATCAAATGCGTCGAATCCGGCGGGCCGGAACCGGGCGTCGGGTGTGCGGGCCGCGGCATCATCACATCCATCGGGCTGCTCGAGCGGCTCGGCGCATATGAAGCGGATCTTGACTATGTGTTTTACGACGTGCTCGGCGACGTTGTGTGCGGCGGGTTCGCAATGCCGATCCGCGAAGGCAAGGCACAGGAGATTTACATCGTGGCGAGCGGCGAAATGATGGCGCTCTACGCGGCGAACAACATTTCCAAAGGCATACAGAAATATGCGCGCACCGGCGGCGTGCGCCTTGGCGGCATCATCTGCAACAGCCGTAAGGTGGATGGCGAGGCGGAGCTGGTCGCGGCGTTTGCCAAGGAGCTCGGCAGCCAGATGATCCATTTCGTGCCGCGCGACAACATGGTGCAGCGTGCGGAGATACACAAACAGGCCGTTATTGAATTCGATCCGGCTTGCGCTCAGGCGGATGAATACCGCACGCTGGCCAGAAAGATCGACGGCAACGACATGTTCGTGATTCCGTCGCCGTTAAAGCAGGAACGGCTCGAATCGCTGCTGATGGAACACGGCATACTCGATATTTAACGGAGTGAAAGGAGAACCGCTATGATAATGGTGAGAGCGATTGTGAGGCCCGAAAAGGTGGGCATAGTGATGTCGGAGCTGATGGCGGCCGGGTTTCCGGCGGTGACCAAGCTCGATGTGTTCGGACGCGGCAAGCAAAGAGGCATCGTGATCGGCGATGTTCAATACGATGAGATCCCCAAAGAAATGCTGCTGCTCGTCATCAAGGACGAGGATAAGGACGACGTGGTCAAGGTGGTCATGCGCACCGCGCGCACGGGAGAAAAAGGCAACTACGGTGACGGACGTATTTTCATCAGTCCCGTGCTCGACGCCTATACCATCAGCACAGGCAAGCAGGGCCTGTAAGGAGGGCGCTATGAAAGAAGTGATGGCGATCATCCGGACAAACAAGGTCAACGCGACGAAGGAAGCGCTCGGAAACGCCGGATTTCCGTCCTTCATGTGCCGCAAGTGCATGGGCCGCGGCAAAAAGTGCCTCGATCCGTCGCTGCTGCAATATGTGATGGAAGCGGGCGAGCTGCCTGTATCGAATGTGGGCGAATCGCTGACGGAGGGGGCTCGGCTCATATCCAAACGGTTTTTCACGCTGATCATTGAGGACGAACAGGTGGAGCTTGCCGTTAAGACGATCATCGGCGCGAACCAGACGGGCAACCCGGGCGACGGCAGGATATTTGTGCTGCCCGTGCTCGAAACCTACAAGGTGCGCACCGGAGAGAACATTCTTTAAAAGAGGTGATTATCAATGAATGAACGGGAACGCGTTCTCGATCAATACGGCGCCAGGGTGTATAAGAACCGCAAGGAACATATCATCATGGTGGACGAAGCGAACAAGGAACAGCAGATTACGGCCAATACGCGCACGCTGCCCGGCATCATGACCAACCGAGGCTGCTGCTATGCGGGCTGCAAGGGCGTGGTCTTAGGGCCGATCAAAGATGCGCTGACACTCACACACGGCCCCATCGGCTGCGGCTTTTACTCATGGGGCACGCGGCGCAACAAGGCCAGAACGGAAAACGGAGAAAGCTTCATACAGTACTGCTTTTCCACCGACATGCAGGAGCCGGACATCGTGTTCGGCGGAGAGAAAAAGCTGAGAGCCGCGATTGACGAGGCGATGGAACTGTTTCGCCCCAAAGCGATATTTATCTGCTCGACATGCCCCGTCGGCCTCATCGGCGACGATATCAATGCGATAGCGGCGGAAGCGGAAAAGAAATACGGCATCACGTGCATGGCGTTCAGCTGCGAGGGGTATAAGGGCGTGAGTCAGAGCGGCGGCCATCATATCGCGAACAACGGCCTCATGCGCCGCGTGATCGGCTCGGGCGAAGCGCCGGAAAGCCAGAAATACAGGGTTAACATACTTGGCGAGTACAACATTGGCGGCGACGGCTGGGAAACCGAGCGGATTTTGAAGCGCATCGGTTACGAGGTGGTTGCGGTGCTGACGGGCGACGGCAGCGTTGAGCAGCTTTCAATCGCGCACACGGCGGATGTGAACCTCGTGATGTGCCACCGGTCGATCAACTATATTGCCGAAATGATGAACACAAAGTATGGCACGAACTGGATCAAGGTCAACTTCATCGGCATTGAGGCGACGATTCAGTCGCTGCGGGATATGGCGGAATTCTTCGGAGACGAAGCGCTGGCCGCCCGCACCGAAGAGGTGATTGCGGACGAACTCGCCGAGATCGCGCAGGCGCGCGTTTACTTCCGCTCGAAGCTCGAAGGCAAAACGGCGGCGCTGTTTGTGGGCGGCTCGCGCGCGCATCATTATCAGAAGCTGCTTGAAGACTTCGGCGTGACCACGGTGCTCGCGGGCTACGAGTTCGCACACCGCGACGACTACGAAGGCCGCGAGGTGATTCCCGATATCAAGGAGGATGCCGACAGCAAGAACATCGAGAGCATCGTTGTGGAGCCCGATGAGCAGAAGTTTCGCGCTTACTTGAGCAAGGAACGCTACAACATGGTTAAGAACCAAATACCGCTCGAAAACTATAGCGGCATGATCAGGGACATGAAGACGGGCAGCGTCGTGGTGGATGATTTAAACCACTTTGAAACGGAAGAGTTCATCCGCCTGTTAAAGCCAGATTTCTTCTTCTCGGGCATAAAAGACAAATATATGCTGCAAAAGGCGGGCGTCGTCTCCAAACAGCTGCATTCTTACGATTACAGCGGCCCGTATTCGGGCTTCAGCGGCGCAATCAACTTCGCGCGTGACATCACAATGGGGTATTATACGCCCGCGTGGCAGTATGTGGTGCCGCCGTGGAAAAACCAATCGACACTGCAGGCCGCATTGGCCGGAGGTGAAACTGATGCTTAATTTAACGCCCAAACAGATTGCGGACCGCAAAGCGCTGCGGATCAACCCGTGCAAGACCTGCCAGCCGGTGGGCGCGCTGTACTGCGCGCTCGGCGTGCACAAGTGCATGCCGCACAGCCACGGCTCTCAGGGCTGCGTATCGTACCATCGCACGTTTTTGTCGCGGCATTTCAAGGAGCCCGCGATTGCCTCCACAAGCTCGTTCACGGAAGGCGCGTCGGTGTTCGGCGGCGGCAGCAATCTTAGGACAGCCGCAAAGAATGTATTCGAAATCTACGATCCCGACATCATCGCCGTGCACACCACGTGCCTCAGCGAAACGATCGGCGACGACGTGGGCAGCTATATCGCGGATATGGATATCCCCGCAGATAAGCTCGTGGTCCATACGAACACACCGAGCTATGTCGGGTCTCACGTCACGGGCTTTTTCAACATGATGTGCGGCTTCATCAATTACCTCGCGCGCCATACGGGCCGCAATAACGGCAAGGTCGCGATATTCCCGGGGTTCCTGAATCCCGGCGATTTGCGGGAAATGAAGCGCATTGCGGACATGATGCAGACCTCGTATATTATGTTTCCCGATCAGAGCGGCGTGATGGATGCGCCGATGACGGGGCGGTACGAGATGTATCCCTCGGGCGGCACGACGATTGACGAAATTGCGGCGCTCGGCGACTGCGACAAGGTGCTTGCGCTCGGCAAGCTCACATCGCTCGAACCGGCCAATGTGCTCAAAAGAAAGTGCAAGGTGCCGTATGAACTGATGCCGCTGCCGATAGGCATTGAAGGCACGGATAAATACGTGATGGAGCTTTCCGCACTCGCGCAGACAGAGGTGCCTGCGGCGATTGAGGAGGAACGCGGGCAGCTCATCGACGTGATGCTGGATGCGCATTTTTACTACCACGGCAAAACAGTCGCGGTATTCGGGGACCCGGATACGGTGCTCGGGCTCACGCAGCTTGTGCTTGAGATGGGCATGATACCCAAATACGTGATCACAGGCACGCCGGGCGAAGCGTTTGAAAGAATGACCGGTGAGATTTTCAGGAAGTTCGATGTGACGGATTGCGTCGCAAAAGCCAACGCCGACCTGTTTGAGCTGCACCAGTGGATAAAGAACGAGCCTGTTGATCTGCTGATTGGCTCGAGCTACGGCAAACAGATCGCCAAGGCGGAGAACATACCGTTTGTGCGCGCGGGATTCCCCGTGCTCGACAGGTACGCGCATTCGTATTTCCCGATCACAGGATACAGGGGCGCGCTGCGGCTTGTGGAGCAGATTACCAACGCGCTGCTCGACCAGCGCGATAGGGAGTGCGCGGACGAAGACGCGGACGTTGTGATGTAAATAAGAATACGTTCCACCAAAGCTCCGGCGCGTACGGCGTTAGCGGAGCGGTACAAAGCGGGCTGCAGTGCTGCACAAAGCGGATGATGCAGTCTGCTTTTTTTTCAAGGAAAAGGGGGACTCATAATGAACGAACCGGTCATACTCGACGAACGAAAGCGTTTTATACAAGTGGGAGGCAAAAGCGGCGCGGCACTCAGCTGCGACAGCGACAGCCTCTCGGGCGCTGTGAGCCAGCGCGCCTGCGTGTACTGCGGTGCGCGCGTGGTTTTAAATCCGATCACGGACGCGTTTCATATCGTGCACGGCCCGATCGGCTGCGCGAGCTATACATGGGATATCCGCGGCAGCCTTTCGAGCGGCAGCGAGCTTTACAGAAACAGCTTTTCCACGGACTTAAGCGAGCAGGATGTGGTGTTCGGCGGGGAGAAAAAGCTGACCGCCGCGCTTGATGAGATCGTGAAGAAACATGCGCCCAAGCTCATATTCGTCTACGCGACCTGCATCGTCGGTGTGATCGGGGACGATGTGGAAGCTGTCTGCCGCGACGCGGAAAGAAAATACGGCATCCGTGTGATACCCGTCAAATCGCCCGGGTTTTCGGGCAACAAATCGTACGGCTACAAAATGGCCTGCAACGCGATCATGGAGCTCATCACGCCGCATGTCACGAATGTCACGAAGCGCGGCGTGAACATACTCGGCGATTTCAACCTCGCGGGCGAAATGTGGATCATCAAGAACTACCTCAATGAGATCGGCATTGATGTGAAGGCGACGGTCACGGGCGACGCAAGCTATGAGACGCTTAAAACAGCGCCGACAGCCGCGCTCAACATCGTGCAGTGCGCGGGCTCCATGACGTATCTTGCGAAGCGCATGGAGGAGGAGATGGGCATACCGTTCATCAAGGTCAGCTTCTTTGGCGTGGAGGATACCTCGGCGTCGCTGATACGCGTGGCCGAGGCGGTGGGCACACAGGCGAATATTGACAGAGCGCGGCTGCTCGCACGGCGCGAGGAGCAGCGGCTCAAGGGCTTTCTCGATGAGTATATGCCGAAGCTCGCGGGCAAAAAGGCGGCGATATACGTGGGCGGCGGCTTCAAGGCGATATCGCTGATCCGCCAGTTCAACGCGCTCGGCATCAAAACTGTCGTGGTGGGTACGCAGACGGGCAAGCCCGAGGATTATGAAGTGATCGCGCAGCTTGTGGACCCGGATACGGTGATACTCGACGACGCGAACCCGGCCGAGCTTGAAACGTTCATGAAGCAAAAGGGCGCCGACATACTCGTGGGCGGCGTGAAGGAACGCCCGCTTGCCTATAAGCTCGGCATCGCGTTCTGTGACCACAACCATGAAAGAAAGCACGCGCTCGCGGGCTATGAGGGCGTGGTCAACTTCACGCGCGAGATCAATCTCTCGCTGAACAGCCCCGTCTGGCAGGCGCTCAAAGCGCCGTTCCCGTGCGGAAAGGCGGCGGCGTTATGAGCATGAACCTTGTGAATTTGAACGTCAATCCGTGCAAAATGTGCATGCCGATGGGCAGCGTGAGCGCGTTTTACGGCATACGCAAATGCATGACGCTGCTGCACGGCTCTCAGGGGTGCAGCACGTACATACGCCGCCATATGGCCACGCATTACAATGAACCCGTGGATATCGCGTCGTCGTCGCTGACGGAACAGGGCACCGTGTTCGGTGGGGAAGAGAACCTCATCAAAGGGCTCAAAAACCTCATTGCGCTCTACAACCCCGAGGTGATCGGCGTTGCGACCACATGCCTTGCCGAAACGATCGGCGAGGATATCCCGCGCATCATACGCGATTTTTACGCCGCGAATCCGGACTGCCGCGTGAAGATCATCCCCGTCTCGTCGGCAGGCTATGGCGGCACACAGTACGAAGGGTTCTTTGCGGCGCTGCGGGCCATCGTGTCGGGCGTTGAGATGAAGCCCGAAAAGAACAGCAAGGTCAACGTGATCACCGGCATGCTGAGCCCGGCGGATACGCGGTATTTAAAAGCGCTGTTCAAGCAAATGGGGCTCGATGTGATACTGCTGCCCGATCTGTCGGAGAACCTCGACGGCGTGTACAGGCCGGAATACAACCGGCTGCCGGAGGGCGGCACCTCGCTCGAAGACATAGCGCTGATGGCGGGCGCGAGAATGACGATTGAACTGTCGGCATTTGTGAGCGACGGCTATTCACCCGCGAAATACCTTTTTGACACTTACGGCGTGCCGTATGTGCGCTGCGCGCTGCCGGTGGGCCTGAAAGATACCGATGCGCTGATTGCGGCGCTCTGCGAAGCGGGCGGTACCGTGACGGAAGACTTAATGAAACAGCGCGGGCGGTTTCTTGACGCGATGGTGGATTCGCACAAATACAACGCGGAAGGACGCGCCGTAATATACGGCGAGCCTGATTTTGTGTACGCGGCTGCGCGCCTGTGCACCGAGAACGGGCTCACACCCGTGGTGACGGCGACCGGCGCGAAATGCGAATCACTCAAATCAAAGCTTGAACAGGACATCAAAGAGACGGCAGACAGGTTCTTCGTGAACCGCTTTGAAATACTTGACGACTGTGATTTTGACAGAATTGACGACCTCGCCGGTGAACTGAATGCGACGGTCATGATCGGCAATTCGGACGGGCGGCGCATCGCACACAAGCGCGGCATCCCGCTGATACGGTGCGCGTTTCCCGTGCACGATGCGGTGGGCGGACAGCGCATGCGCATGCTCGGTTATGAAGGCGCGCTCACGCTGCTTGACAGCGTGACGAACGCGCTGCTGCTGCGCAAGGAAGAAGGCTTCCGGGATGCGCTCTACGACAAGTACTACAAAGGGCCGGAGAAGGCCGTCGGCGATGGGCCGAAAACTGCGGACATCAAAAAAACAATCGCTGAAAAAACAGCGAGCCATCCGTGCTTCAACGGCTGCGGCGGCAGCTTCGCGCGCATCCATCTGCCCGTGGCGCGCGGCTGCAACATACAGTGCAACTATTGCGTGCGCAAGTTCGACTGCCCCAATGAGAGCCGCCCCGGCGTGACCACGCAGGTATTAACGCCCGCCGAAGCGCTGGACAGATACCTTGAGGTGAAAGCCAGAATGCCGAACCTCACGGTGGTGGGCATCGCGGGGCCGGGCGACGCGCTTGAGGATTTCGAAAAGACAAGCAAAACCCTGCAGATGATACGCATGGCCGATCCGGATGTGACGTTCTGTCTTTCGACGAACGGACTTATGCTGCCGCAGTATGCAAACGACATCGTCGCCTTGGGTGTGTCGCATGTGACGGTGACGGTAAACGCCGTGGATGCGGGTATCGCGAGCCGTATATACAAACATGTGCGGTATATGGGCGAAACGTACACGGGCGAAACGGCGGCGGCGATACTGATGGCGAACCAGCTTGCGGGCATCAAAATGCTTGCCGACAAAGGCATCGTTGTGAAGGTCAACATTGTGATGCTCAAGGGCATCAATGAGAATCATATCCCCGCCGTTGTCAAAAAGGTTAAATCGCTCGGCGCGGCGATGACCAACATCATGCAGCTGATACCCGTGAAGGGCAGCGCGTTTGAAGCTATGCCGCTCGTCAGCCGGAAAGAGATCATGGCGATGCGCGAGCTTTGCGGCGAAACGCTCGAGCAGATGATGCACTGCCGCCAGTGCCGCGCCGATGCCGTGGGCACGCTCGATAACGACGAATCGGCAAGCCTTGGCGGCTGCAAAGGATGCGAAAGCAAACCGGTGAAGAAGAACGTCTTAAAAACGGAGCCCATACGTGTGGCAGTCTCGTCGCACGGCGGTGTGCTCGTGGACCAGCACTTCGGGCAGGCGAGCGACTTTTACATCTATGAATATCTGGACGGGGGCGTGAAGTTTAAGGAACGGCGCAGCGTGGGCAAATACTGCGACGGCACATCCGAATGCGACGGCAAGGGCGGCGGCAAGCCAATGAAGATGGAGCAGATTCTCGACGCCATAGCAGACTGTGCGTGCGTGGTGACGATGCGCATCGGCGAAGCGCCGCGCCTCAAGCTCGCCGAGAAGGGCATCGCCGTGCTGACGAGCTATGGGCGTATTGAAGATGCCGTGGAGGAAGCGGCGGGACAATGCGAAGAGAATAAACTGAAAGGAATCATATAGCCATGATCAAACCGAAATACCACGTATTTGTGTGCACAAGCTGCCGCGTGAACGGCACGCAGAAAGGGTTTTGCTACTCCAAGGGCAGTGTCGACCTCGTGCAGCGCTTTATGGAAGAGATCGACGAACGCGAGCTGTCGGCCGAGGTGATGGTGACCAACACGGGCTGCTTCGGCATTTGCGACAAAGGGCCGGTCGTGGTGGTCTATCCCGAGGGCACATGGTACGGCAATGTGACGGAGGATGATGTGCCGCGCATCTGCGAGGAGCACCTCGAAAACGGCAGCAAGGTGGATGACCTGATTATTTAAGGAGAATAGAATGCCTGTCATCACAGATGTGACGCTGTGCACAATTTCATACGGGCAAAAGCAGGTTCGTGAAGTCCGCGCGCTCTATACGGCGTTGCTTGAACTCGGCGTGACATTTATTCAGTTGCCTTTAAGTACCGTTTCTTTTATCGGAAACGGCCTTGTCCGCGAGCGAACCATTCTGGTCGTACCGGCGGATGATGAGGCGCCGGATGGTTTTGCAGGATATGTCTGTGAGAAGCCCGTAGAGAAAGGACATTCGATCTGCGAGATGCGGATGGTTGATGAAATGCCGGTATGGGCGGATGAGGTGCGGGTGACGGCGAACGCGTCGTTGTTTATGCGGGATTATCATGCCGAGTTCAGCGGACTTTTGACGAAACCGAACGTGACCTTCTGTGCCAAAGATGCCGGGCAGGCCGGTACGGCGCTCACAGCAGAGTGGCTGCTCTCGGGCGGCGAGAGAACTGTATTGAGCTTCCTCGGTTTGGGCGGGTACGCGCCGCTCGAGCAGGTGCTCGCTGCGCTGTTCGCGGCGGGCTGCCGTGATTTTAACATGTCGGCGCTTAGCGCCATAGCGGATGCATGGGAGACGCTGGCGCAGCAACGCATTCCCAATTATTGCCCCGTTGTAGGGCGGCGCATTTTCGATGTGGAATCAGGCACGCACGTGGACGGAGTTTTAAAGAACAACCGGTGTTATGAGCCGTTTGCCCCCGAAGACGTGGGGGCCCAAAGGCACATTGCCATTGGCAAGCATTCGGGCAAAGCGGCGCTTGCATACAAACTCAAAGAGCTCGGCATCGTGCATAGCTGCAATCTTGACCGGCTTTTGGAGCTTGTGCGGGAATCAAGCATGGAAAAAGGCCGCAGCCTCAGTGACGGCGAATTCGCGGCGCTGGCTGAGCGTGCGGGAGGGGAAGACGCGGCATGAAAACGAAGGTTTGGCTGACGGACACCACATTGCGCGACGGTGAGCAGCGCAGCGGGTTTGCGCTCAATGCCGATGATAAGGTGAAGCTCGCAGGCCTGCTCGACGCAGCGGGTTATTACCAGATTGAGGCGGGCATACCCGCGATGGGCCGCCGCGAAAAAGATACGATCTGCCGCATCATGGAACTGCGTAAAAACGCGAAGATCGCCGTATGGAACCGCATGAAGATGGAGGACGTTGCGCACTCGTGCGATTGTCGCCCCGATGTGATGCACTTGAGTGCGCCTGTGTCGGACATCATGATATCGGGGCTGCTCAGAAAAGACCGGCGCTGGGTAAAAAAGCAACTCGCCGATTGCATCAGTTATGCAAAGGACAAGGGCTATGAGGTATCGGTGGGGTTTCAGGACGCATCACGGGCGGATATTGATTTTCTAAGGGGACTCATCAGCCAGATATCCGCGCTTGGCGTGAACATGGTCCGGCTCGCCGATACGGTCGGCATACTGACACCGCTCAAAGCGCGGTATATGGCGGAGGCGCTTGCGCGAGAAACGGATATCGGTATTGCGGTGCACACGCATAATGATCTTGGAATGGCTGCGGCAGTGGCAGCGGAAGCGGTGAAGGGCGGCGCACGGTTTGTCGATACCACGTTGTTCGGCATCGGCGAGCGAGCGGGCAACTGCGACGCGTATACGTTCGCGCAGCTCACCGAGGGATATTTTGACGTGGCACCCGCTATGGTTACTCTTGAAAAGCTGATGCGAGAAGCCAAAGGCATGCTGGTGCCAAAAGAGTCCGACTCTGGCGAAGAGGCCTCGGCATGCCGATAGAACGACCGCGGTTTTTCAGCGGTTGTCATGCGAACGCAGGATAAGTCGCAGTGAATGAGCACGCGAGTGAAGAATCTGTTTGCAGATACCGCTTCGCAGCGGATCGCTGTCAATCGCTCAAAATCCATGCGCTGTCACATCACAACAGACAAAACGATTTGCTGGCCGTCATTGTAAATTTGCGATACAGGCGACGGCATAGCGAAAAGAGTCTGTGACAGATACAAATCTGCGATATAGCGAAACGCATCCTATGTGTTTATGCTCTTGACCATGTGAAACCCTTTCCGTTCACGCTCCATCGAAATGACGCTTGTGACTTTGTAAACATTGCGGCACCGGACAATCCGGTGCTTTTATATTGCGGCTTTTTCGCCGTCCCGTCACATATATTTAACTGATATTTTATGTGACGGGATGGGCACCGATGAAACGAAGCTTCGTGAAGAACACACTGATACTGACATTAACCTCGCAGCTGCTGCGCATCATCGGCATTTATCTGCTGGCTTACATGTCGGGCAAAATCGGCGAGGAAGGCATCGGCCTTTATCAGCTGATTCTCTCCATTTATATGCTGGCGGCCACATTTGCATCGTCAGGCATCGGCATTGCGGTCTCGCGGCTCACGGCGGAGGCGATTTCAAAAAGCGGCGGCAAGCGCGTATCCAATGTGCTGCGTCGCGCCATATCTATCAGCCTGCTGCTTGGCGTGACGTTCGGCACGATGTTGTATTTGCTCTCGGGCTTCATCGGTGAAAGCTGGCTCGGCGACGCGCGCACGGTGCTGTCCGTCAGAACGCTGGCGTTCGGTCTGCCGTTCATGGCGCTTACCTCGTGCCTTCAAGGGTACTTCTACGGCATGAAAAAGGTATTGAAGCCTGCAGGGCAGATGATGTTTGAGCAGATGGCACGCATCATGCTGATCATGCTGATACTCGACATGTTTTTGCCCAAGGGGCTCGAATACGCGTGCTTTGCGATCATACTCGCGTGCATGATTTCCGAAGGGCTGTCGTGCTGCTTTGGCTTCATACTCTATTTGATCGACAAACGCCAGACCAGCCTCGCTGTGGCGGACGAGAAGGGTGTGATCAAAAAAATTGCACACATCGCACTGCCGATCGCCGTAAGCTCATACATCCGCACAGCGCTGCGCACGGCGGAAAACACGATGATACCGGCGGGTCTTCGAAAGTTCGGCGCGACGGCCAAGGAGGCGCTCTCGCAGTTCGGGCAGATCGGCATGACGATGCCGATCATATTCTTTCCGTGCGGCATACTTGCAGCGGTGGGCACGCTGCTGATACCCGAGGTTTCGGAGGCCTACGCCGTAAAAAATATGCGGCGCGTCCAGTATATTTTCGAGAAAGTCTTTAAAAACACGGTATTGCTTTCGGTATTGTTCGCCGGTATATTCATGGCGTTCGCAAAGGACTTTGGCTTGCTCATCTACCAAAACGGCGATATCGCGCGGCTGCTTATGATGCTCGCGCCGCTCGTGCCGCTGATCTATCTTGATTTGGTTGTGGACTCGATGCTCAACGGACTCAATCAGCAGGTACAGACGCTCAAAATCAATATCCTCGATTCGTCGGTGCGCGTGCTGCTGATATTTTTCCTTGTTCCCGAATTCGGTTTGAATGCGTATGTCATCATTCTTTATGTGAGCGCGCTGATCAACGGGACGCTGAGCATAAGGCGGCTGCTGATATCGAGCGAAACAAGGGTGCCGTTTGTGAGCTGGATCATAAAGCCGCTTGTTTGCGTGGCGTCGTCGGCGCTGGTGGTCAGGGTGCTGTTTGCGCTGCTGCCGCTCGGAGACATGGTGAACGTATGGTGCCTCACCATTAAAGTGATACTGATGCTTGCGCTGTATATCTTTCTGCTTTTTATCACGCAGTGCCTTGAGCGGGACGATGTCAACTGGTTCAAGCGCATGTTAAAGGGGATAGGCCAAAAGTAAAAAAGGATTGTCCGCACGGCTTGAGCATGCGCCGCCCTTGTGGTAGAATTCAATGGTTAAAGATGGCGGCTGACAAGAGATTATACAATGCTCTGCATTGATAAAGGAGAGACCATGAACAAAAGCAGTCGGGTTTGGAGTGCCGTTTGCGCGAGCGCAGCCAGCGTGATGCTGATTGTGGCGGTGCTTATAATGAGCATCGAGATGTTCGCGCTGAACCCCACGTTCTTCACGAGCGAATATTCAAAGCTTAATACCGCGCAGGATATCGGCATCGGCGAGCAGGACCTCACAGCGGTGACCAATAAGCTGATCAATTACATCGCGGACGTGGACAAAGACCTTAACATACAAGCGCAAATCGGCGGTGACATGCAGGAGGTTTTCGGCGATCGCGAAAAAGACCATATGGTGGATGTCAAAGCGCTTTATCTAAGCGCGCGCAATGTCCGCACGGTCTTTTTCATCGGCGCGGCGGTGCTCGTAGTGGCAACGTTCCTGATAAGAAAGAAGCAGGCATGGAAAACGCTCTGCAAATCGTTTCTGTACGTATCGGGCGTGTTTGTACTGATCGTCGGCGCGCTCGGATTGTACGCGGCGGTCGATTTCACATCGTTTTGGATTTCGTTCCACCACCTGTTCTTCACGAACGACCTCTGGCTGCTCGACCCGAGAACCGATGTGCTGATCATGATGGTGCCCGAGCAGTTCTTCTCGGACCTCGTGGCGCGCATCATCATTCGTTTCATCTCGATATTCGTGGTGCTCAACGCGGCGGCAGCGGCGGGGCTCATCATCATTAAAAAGAGGAGCAAAGCCGTTGAAGCCTGACATGCAGCGGAAAATACTCGCGATTGAGACATCGTGCGACGAGACGGCGGCAGCGGTGACGCAGGGGCGCAAGGTGATCAGCAGCGCGGTTTATACGCAAAAGGAGCACGAGCTTTACGGCGGCGTCGTGCCCGAAATCGCTTCGCGCAATCATGTGATGAAGCTTCCGTATATCGTAGACGAAGCGCTGCGGGGCGCGGATATGGGCTTTGCGGATTTGGACGCGGTCGCCGTGACGGACGGGCCGGGGCTGATCGGCGCGCTGCTTGTCGGCGTGTCGTATGCCAAGGGGCTGAGCTTTTATCATAAGCTGCCGCTGATTCCCGTGCACCACATCGAGGGGCATATCTGCTCGCTGTTCATTTCGCACGAGACGCTTGAGCCGCCTTTTTTGTGCCTTGTCGTATCGGGCGGGCACTCGCATATCGTCGTCGTTGAGGATTACGGCCAATACCGGCTGCTCGGCAAAACGCGCGACGACGCGGTGGGCGAGGCGTTTGACAAAACGGCGCGCGTGCTGGGGCTTGGGTACCCCGGCGGTCCGAAACTTGAAGCGCTCGCGCGCGAGGGAAAACCCGTCTATCAGTATCCGCGCGGGTTTAAGGGTGAAGCGCACCTTGATTTTACGTTCAGCGGCCTCAAAACAGCGGTAATCAACCATATTCACAACATGGAGCAAAAGGGCGAAGCGTACAGCAAGGCCGATATCGCCGCGAGCTTTCAGCAGGAGGCGGTCGCGTTTCTTGCGGACAACACGTTTGCAGCGGCAGCCCGGACGGGCATCAAAAAAATAGGCATTGCGGGCGGCGTCTCCGCAAACGGTGCGCTCAGAGCCGAATTTGAGGCGCGTGCAAAAACGCTCGGCCTGGCTTTGTACCTGCCCGAATTTCGCTACTGCACGGACAACGCCGCGATGATCGGCTGTGCGGCGGCCTTTTCAGCGGTGTCGGACGAGCCGCTGCGCCTCAACGCAAACGCAGGCAAGCTGCTGTTCGAATAGCGGTCATATTTTATAAAGATCATAATATAGATGAGATAACGGTCGGAGGTGCTTCATGAAACGCAAGGGACGTTATCTCATCTATTTTCTTATTGTCATCGTGCTGATTGCTTCGCTGCTTGCGATACCGCTCTCGCAGCCCGTGATGAAGCAAAGGGATGCCATCATCGTGATTGATGCGGGACACGGCGGTTTCGACGGCGGTGCGGTGAGCCCCAATGGCGTCAAGGAGGATGGGCTGAATCTCTCTGTGGCACTGAAGCTTAAAACCATGTGTCTCAATCAGGGGTACAGCGTTATCATGACGCGCGAGGACGAAAGCGCGATCGCCGATACCAAGAACTCTGATATGAAGAAGAGAAAGCAGATCATCGAGAATTCCAACGCCGATGTCGTGATTTCCATCCATATGAACAAATTCAGCGATACGTCGTGCCACGGGCCGGTCGTCTTTTATCATGAGGATTCGGAAGAAGGAGAGCAGCTCGCGAAAATCATGCAGCAGCAGCTCGTTGAAAAGCTCAAGCCCGAAAAGCCGCGCGTCGAGAAGCCGGAAACGTATTATATACTGCGCTCGGGCGATTGCCCGTGCGTGCTGGTCGAATGCGGCTTTTTATCCAACGCGCACGACGAAGAGCTGCTGCAGACGGAGGATTATCAGGAGCTTTGCGCTTCGGCCATATTCAAGGGGCTGCAGCTGTATTTCTCACAGCGATATACGTCTACGCCCGCATAGATCATAAGAAAAAGTAAGCTCTGCAACCCCGCCTCTATATCTTAAGCGGGCATAACGCTTGCATTCACGGCGGTTTGTTTTCCCTTTTGATAAACATATGTCGGCAAGCTTCTCATAACCCCAATATACATAAATTCCGTGCCACTCACGTCTCACAAAATTCAAACTTTATTCCGTTGCTTTTTTCTGAAAACAGTGTATAATAAAGGTCAAAGATAGTCAAATGAGGAGATGAAAACATGTCTATTCTCAGTGATACGATTGAAACGTTCATCAAAGAATTGATGAGTGAATATGAAGGAAAAATAGAGCTGCAAAGGAACGAACTCGCGCAGCATTTTAATTGCGCACCCTCACAGATCAATTATGTGCTGGCCACGCGCTTTACGCCCGACAAGGGATACATAATAGAAAGTCGGCGCGGCGGCGGCGGATACATACGTCTGCTGCGCCTCAGCATCGACGAGTCGGATCACCTGTTTACACTTGTGACCACGCGCATCGGCGAGAGCATATCCGAGCGCGACGCGCAGGATGTGATATGCCGTCTCGTGGAAAGCAAAGCGGTCAGCAGGCGTGAAGGAGCGCTCATGAGCGCGGCGGTGTCGGATAAGTCCTTAAGCATTCCGGCCATGCTCAAGGATCACGTCAGAGCCAGCATTTTAAAGCAGCTTGTGCTTGTGCTGCTGAGCGGGGAGGAAAAGTAATGCTGTGCGACAATTGTTTGAAGAATAACGCAACCGTCCATATGACGACATTCGTCAACGGACAGGTGAAAACGGTGCATTTGTGTGCCCAGTGCGCGTCCAAGAAAAAATCGGCGGTCGTGATGCCGTGGTTCTCGTTCAACGACTTTATGAGCACGTTTTACGAGGAAGCCGAGGTGCAGGGACAGCAGTGCGAAGTCTGCGGCACCACTCTCGAAAGCTTTAAGAAAGACGGCAAGCTCGGCTGCGTCAACTGCTTTAAGGTGTTTGAAGACAGCATCAGCCCGGCGATCAAGAGCATTCACATGAGCCTTGTTCATACGGGCAAGCGGCCCGGCGAGCGCGTGGAGGTGCACCCGGGCAAAGAGAAGGAAGAGGATGAGCGGCTGACCCGCAAGGAACAGCTCAAAGCCGAGCTCAAAGAAGCGGTGGCGGCAGAGAATTTTGAAGAGGCGGCGCGGCTTCGCGACGAAATCGTGCTGCTCGAAAAGGAGGGATGAGCATGAATTGGCTTGAAGACGGCGCACCGGAAAGTGACGTGGTGGTGTCCACGCGCATACGGCTGGCCAGAAACCTGGCCGATGTGCCTTTCCCGGCCCGCATCGTGAGCCCGGACGATATCGAAAAGGTGCACGGGCTTGCAAAACAGTCGCTGCTGGTCTCGCCCGAGTTTTCCTATGCGCGTCTCAGCGAGATGTCGGAGCTTGAAAAACGCGCGCTCGTGGAAGAGCATGTGATCAGCACGGATTTATCGCGCAGCCGTTTCGGGGGGCTTATCACAAGCGGCGACCAGAGCATCAGCGTGATGATACTCGAGGAAGACCATTACCGGCTGCAAAGCTTAAGCTCGGGGCTCGCGCTCTACAAAGCGTTCGACGCGGCAGACCGCCTTGACAACATGCTCAGCGATGGCGTGAATTATGCCTTCGACGAGAAACTCGGGTTTTTAACGAGCTGCCCGACGAATTTGGGGACGGGCCTGCGCGCTTCGCTGATGCTGCATCTGCCGGCGCTGACGGCGGCTAAGGCGCTGCCGCGCATCACCTCGATGATCAGCAAGGTGGGCATGACGGTGCGCGGCGCCTTCGGAGAGGGCAGCGCGGCATCGGGCGCGTTCTATCAGATATCGAATCAGGTGACGCTCGGCGTATCCGAAAAGGAAATACTCTCGCGGCTGCTGCTGATGGCGAACAAGGTAATCAATTTTGAACGCGCAACGCGCAAGGAGCTCTACAGCAGCTTGGGGATAGCGCTCGAAGACCGCATTTGGCGCGCGGTGGGCATACTTAAGTTCGCAAAGCGCCTCGGAGATGCCGAAGCGCAAAAGCTCGTATCCGATGTGGCGTTCGGCGTATCGCTCGGCATCGTGCCGGATCTTAAAAGCAGCCAGCTTTATAAGGTGATGATGAACACGCGTCCCGCTATTATTGCGCAGCGGTACGGACAAATGAACGCCGCCGACAGGGATGTGTCGCGCGCGGAGATGATTAAACAGGTTTTTGCCTCTTGAAGGGAGAAAATGATATATGGATTTTTTTGCGAAATTTACGGAGGGCGCGAAAAACGCGCTCAAACATGCGGAAAAGAAAGCGCGGGAGCTGGGCCACAACTATGTGGGCACCGAGCATCTGCTGCTGGGGCTGATATGTGAAAAGGAAGGCGCGGCGGCCAATCTGCTTAACCTCTCGGGTGTTACTGAAGAATCGGTGATGCAAAATGTGCTCGCGCTGATCGGACAGGGCGATTTTGTGTTTACCCAAGGCTTTGGCTATACGCCGCGCTCCAAAAAGATACTTGAGCTCAGCGTGACGCTGTCAAGACAGCTCGGGCAGAGCTATGTGGGCACGGAGCATATATTGATGGCGCTGATCCGCGAAAAGGAAGGCGTCGCGTTTAAAATACTCAGCGACCTCGGCGCGGACTTCGGCGAGTTGGAAAACGGCATTTACAATGTGACGGGCGAGAACGCGGAGCCGGGCGAGACCAGCACGAAGAAGGACATGAAAACGCCGAAGCTCGATAAATTCGGGCGCGATTTGACAAAGGCCGCCAAGGACGGCGAGCTCGACCCCGTGATCGGGCGCGCGCAGGAGATTGAGCGCATCACGCAGATACTCTCGCGGCGCACCAAGAACAACCCCGTGCTGATCGGTGAGCCGGGCGTCGGCAAGTCGGCGATCGCGGAAGGGCTTGCGCAGCGTATCGCGGAGGGCAACGTGCCGGAACTGCTGCGCAGCAAACGCGTGGTTTCGCTCGACCTTGCGGGCATGATCGCGGGGACGAAGTACCGCGGCGAATTTGAAGACCGGCTCAAGGACGTGCTGAAAGACCTGCAGTCGTCGGGCAGTGTGATACTGTTTATCGACGAGATCCATACCATTGTGGGCGCGGGTGCGGCGGAGGGCGCGATGGACGCGGCCAGTATATTGAAACCGGCGCTCGCGCGCGGCGAGATACAGGTGGTCGGCGCGACGACATACGATGAATACAGAAAACACATAGAGAAGGACGCGGCGCTCGAACGGCGTTTCCAGCCGGTTACCGTGGGCGAACCCACGCGCGAAGAGGCCATAGAGATATTGAAGGGCCTGCGCGACAGGTATGAAGCGCACCACCGCGTCAAGATCACGGATGATGCGTTAAAGGCGGCTGTGGAGCTTTCCAGCCGGTATCTGATGGATCGCTTTCTGCCCGACAAGGCGATTGACCTTATGGACGAAGCGGCCTCCAAGGTGCGGCTGAGTCTGTATACCGCGCCGCCGGATTTAAAGGAGCTCGAGGAAAAGCAGGAAGAGCTGCGCAAGGAAAAGGACCAGGCGATTACGCACCAGAATTTTGAAAAAGCAGCCGAAGTGCGCGACGAGGAAAAGAAGGTTGAAAAACAGATCGCCGAGATGAAGCGCATATGGGAGAAGGACACGAGCCGCCGTGAGGGCGAGGTGACGGAGAAGGAGATTGCCGAGATCGTGTCCAACTGGACGCATATCCCGGTCGTCAAGCTCACCGAGGACGAAGCCAACCGGCTGCTCAATATGGAAGCGACGCTGCACCGCCGTGTGATCGGGCAGGATGAAGCCTGTGTGGCGGTTGCGAAATCAATACGGCGCTCGCGCGCGGGCCTTAAGGACCCCAAGCGCCCCGTCGGGTCGTTCATATTCTTAGGGCCGACGGGCGTCGGCAAAACCGAGCTGTCGCGCGCACTGGCTGAGGCGCTGTTCGGCGATGAAAATGCGCTGATACGCCTTGATATGTCGGAGTACATGGAAAAGCACGCGGTGAGCAAGCTGATCGGATCGCCGCCGGGCTATGTCGGCTTCGATGAAGGCGGCCAGCTGACCGAGAAAATAAGGCGGCATCCGTATTCGGTGCTGCTGCTCGACGAGATCGAAAAGGCGCATCCCGATGTGTTCAACATCATGCTGCAGATACTCGAAGACGGGCGACTGACCGATTCAAAAGGCCGCGTCGTGGATTTTAAGAACTGCGTGATCATCATGACGTCTAACCTCGGCGCGACCAACATTGATGTCAAGCGCATCGGATTCGCCGTGGAAAAGGGCGACAGGGGCTATGAAAGTATGAAGCAGGGCATTATGGAAGAGCTTAAAAAAGCGTTCCGCCCCGAGTTCATCAACAGGCTTGATGACATCATCGTGTTCCACAAATTAAGCCCCGAGCACACGAAGCAGATTGTGAAGCTTATGCTTGGCAGCGTAATCAAGCGGCTCGAAGAGCGCGAGATTTACCTCACCTATTCGGAGGATGCGGTGGAGCATCTGGCTAAGGAAGGCTTTGATGAAAATTACGGTGCGCGCCCGCTGCGCCGCATGATCCAGCAAATTGTGGAGGATGAGCTGTCCGAGGAGATACTCAAAGGGCACATCAGCATAAAGGACCACGTGGCGATGTACATGCAGGACGGCAAGCCTGCGTTTAAAAAGCAGCAGGGAGCACAGCCGGGCGAGCCGGTTACGCAGGAAGACAGTGTTCACGAGCCGGAAAAACAGGAAGAAAACGCGTAAATGATTAAGGAGCGGGATTTCCGCTCCTCAGGCTGCTGACAAAATACTAAACGTCATTTTGAGTGAGCGTAAGCGATCGAAAAATCCCATGTTAAACGCGTTTAGCCATGGGATGCTTTCCACTTCGTAGTCACGTCGCTACGCTCCTCAGCATGACAGGGTGGGGTTTTTCATCAAGCTGAGGAGCGGGATTTCCGCTCCTTTTTGCATTGCTGATAAAATTACATGTTTCATTTTTGGTTGGCGTAAACAGCAGCTTCGCGAAGGGAGTTGTCGGTATCAAGCTGGTTCACTCATACAAACACCAAAAGGTGCTTGTATGATAAGGCAAAAAAGTTCGGTGCTTGCATTCGCTCTGTCGCTTAGGGCTTATGATCATTGAGCCATCAGTGATTTCACAATAACTGCCTGAGAATACGTAAAGCCATTTGTAAGCAGAGCGGGCTTTGCAAAAAAACGGCAGGATGGTATGATATAGAAATAGTCTATTGGAAATGGAGCGATTTTGCTTATGACAGCCGAACTGCGCCGCAAAGAAATTACGGATATTCTTCGAAAACGCCAGTCGCCTTTAAGCGCGGCTGACCTTGCCAAAAAGCTGAATGTGACGCGCCAGACCATCGTGGGTGACGTCGCCTTGCTGCGCGCGCTGGGGCTCGATATTCTCGCAACGCCGACAGGGTATATATTCGCTTCCAACATAGAAAAGAACTCGATGATACAGCGGACATTGGCGTGCTGCCACGTTCCCGAAGAGCTCGAAGAAGAGCTTTATGCGATCGTCGATAACGGCGGAGAGATACTCGATGTGGTTGTGGAGCACCCGATATACGGGCAGATCACGGGGCGTCTTGATATCAAGTCGCGCTTTGAAGCGAGCCGCTTTGTGGACAGCGTCTGCAAACAGAACGCGCCGCTGCTCTCCCAGCTCACAGGGGGTATCCATCTGCATACCGTCCGCTGTAAGGACGAAGATACGTTTCAACGCATACTGAATGCGCTTTCGCAAAAAGGATTGCTGCTCAGCAAAGAATAATTCCGTTTTTCTGTGTAAAAACTATTGCAGTTGAAACGCAGCGCGGTTATAATGTCATTGCAGGTGTAAAGACACCTATAATGACACGGGTGGGGGTTAATTCATATGAATACATCAGTACGCGTTCACAGAATGACATTGGCGGCAGTGCTTAGCGCCATCGGCATCATTATACCCATGTTTATGCCGCTTAAAATCGTCATTCCGCCGATTGTTTCGTTTACGTTTGCAAGCCATGTGCCTATATTCATCGCGATGTTTATATCGCCCTTTACAGCAGGCTTTGTGGCGGTCATTACAACGCTCGGCTTTTTGCTCGCGGGTTTCCCGATAGAAATCGTATTGCGGGCGGCCACACATTTGATTTTTGCGCTTGGCGGCGCACTGTATTTGCGCAGCAACAGGCAAATCCTCGAATCGCTCCCCAAGGCCACTTTGTTTGCTTTTGTGATTGCGTTGATTCACGGGGCTTGCGAAGCGATTGCCGTAACGCCTTTCTTTATAACCGGTAGCCTGAAGGAAGCCTTTTATTCTCAAGGGTATCTGACCACGGTGCTGGGGCTTGTCGGAGGCGGTTCAGTCGTACACAGCATGGTTGATTTCTTCCTTGCATTGCTGATTTGGAAGCCGCTGAGCAAGATGAAATCGCTGTCCGAGCTGTCTTCAAAGCCGAAAACTGCCTGAAACATCACTTGATTGATTCACAGTGAAATAAATTCCCGCTTGTCTGCAACGGGCGGGAATATTTTTACCAACGTTAATAAACGACTTTGTGTAAAGATAGAAATTTAGCATGCAGAACAGCGGGGGCTGCGTATTAAGCCGTGTGTAATACAATAAGGAGGGAACATGGAAAAAGATATTTGGAACGTACTGTATGAGAAAGCGCTGGCCGTGCTGAGTCCGAGAAAGATTTCACCGTTTATCGAAGCGGGTGCGGTCGCAAGCGCCATACTCACAAAATCCGGCCGGATATTTGTCGGCGTCTGCATCGACACGGCCAGCACGCTCGGCATGTGCGCGGAGCGCAATGCCATAGCCAATATGATTACGAACGGTGAAAGCCAAATTGATAAAGTCGTGGCGGTCATGGAAGACGGCAATGTCGGCTCGCCGTGCGGCGCCTGCCGTGAATATATGATGCAGCTTGATAAGCACAGTGAGGACATTGAAATATTGATGGATCAAAAAACAAAAAAGACGGTAAGACTTGGCGAATTGATCCCCGATTGGTGGGGAAAGGCCTATTTTCAATAAATCTTAACTACAAAGAGATGGTCAGATCATCTCAGGGTGTTAGAGACCCTTATTTCGTTTTTCCCAATCATTTAAGGAAGGCCTTGAGGTTAATCGCCAGCCGAAAACGACCGGATCGTCATTTTTATGATTCTTTCAGACTCATTTGCCTTTATTATGATACAGAGAAGGCGGGTGTTATCGGAAAATGAAATCTCAGTATATTCGTTTTGATGTGTGTATGATTCGCGGGGATGAGTATTTGCCGAATAGACGAATTGCATCCGGTTCGTCTCTTTTTTATTGAGGAAAAATGCATGATAATGCGCATACGTTCATATATATCTAGTGTTTAAGCAAACTAGACGATGGAGGATGCGCCATGCAAAGCTATAATCTGTACAAGGATATTTCCGAACGAACAGGGGGCGACATATACATCGGCGTCGTGGGGCCGGTCAGAACAGGCAAATCAACATTCATCAAACGGTTTATGGATATGCTGGTGCTCCCGAATCTCGATGATACGCGCGAGAAGGAGCGCGTGGTTGACGAGCTGCCGCAGAGCAGCGCGGGCAAAACCATAATGACCACGCAGCCCAAGTTCGTCCCGACCTCAGCCGTTCGAATCAACATCAACGACGAGGCCGAAATGAATGTGCGAATGGTCGATTCCGTGGGCTACATGATCGACGGTGCGATGGGGCATATGGAAAACGATATGCCGCGCATGGTCACGACGCCCTGGTTCGATCACGACATACCGTTTGAGGAAGCCGCCGAAACCGGCACGCGCAAGGTGATCACCGAGCACAGCACGATCGGCATCGTGATGACGACGGACGGCAGCATCACGGAAATTCCACGCTCGAGCTATGTGCAGGCGGAAGAACGCGTAATCCGCGAGCTCACGGAGCTTGGCAAACCGTTCATCATCATTCTGAATTCGGCCAATCCGAGAAACGAGGACACGATCAGCCTGCGCAGCGCGATGGAGGAGAAATACAAAGTGCCGGTGCTGCTGATGGATATTATGCGGCTGACAGAAGCGGATATCACCACGATGCTTGAAAACCTGCTCTATGAGTTCCCGCTCAAGGAGATCAACATCGAGATGCCCGGATGGGCGCGCGCGCTGTCTCCGGACCACTGGCTGATGGGCGAGGTGCTCGGCGGCATATCGGGCTCTATCAACGCGCTGGAAAAAGTGCGCGATTATAAAGGGCTGTTGGATGCGATGAAGCAGCTGGATGATGTGAGCTGCGCATCGGTTGATAAAATCAAGCTCGGCGAGGGCAGCGTCAAAATGCAGATCGGCTTCCCTGAAAATCTGTTCTACAAGATTCTTGGCGACGAGTGCGGCTACCCGATCGATGATGATTACCATCTGGTTTCCATCGTGAAGGACCTCGTCAGTGCCAAAAAGCAGTACGACCGTATGGCGGACGCGCTCAAGAGCGTCAAAGAGACAGGGTACGGGCTCGTAGCGCCTTCGATGGATGAGATGTCAATGGAAGAGCCCGAGATGGTGCGGCAAGGCGGCCGCTTCGGCGTCAGGCTAAAAGCCAGCGCGCCGTCGCTGCACCTCATACGCGTGGACATCGAAACCGAGGTGGCACCCATCGTCGGCAGTGAGAAGCAGAGCGAAGAGCTCGTGAAATATATGATGTCCGAATTCGAGAGCGACCCGGCGAAGATATGGAAAACGGACATATTCGGCAAACCGCTGCATGAGCTGGTGAAAGAAGGGCTCTCGAGCAAGCTCTCGCATATGCCCGACGATGCACGGATGAAAATACAGGAAACGCTCCAGCGCATTATCAACGAAGGCAGCGGCGGCCTGATATGCATACTTCTATAACACAGAGTCTCCTCCCCTCGCTCAAAAGCGGGGGTTTTTTTTCATCGAAAATTATGGTATTATATTAAAAATTGACTATCAAAGCATGAGAGCGAGGCCGTCATGACAGAAGAGGTGATCAGAAAGCTGCTGAATCAGATACTTAAGGACCTTTTTTTTAAGATACTCAGGATTCAGGCCAAAATGGTGTCTCGCGCGGCCCAGGAGAACATCAGCCGGACGGAAATGCACACGCTCGAAGCCATTGAGGAATCGGAGTACGTCACGCTGACGCAGATTGCCGACAAGCTTTGCGTCACCAAAGCAACCGCAAGCGTCACCGTGAAGCGCCTTGTGAAAAAAGGGTTCGTCAAAAAAGTCAAAGAAGAAAACGACAGGCGGATCAGTACATTGAAGCTGACGCTAAGGGGAGAAGACTGCTGCAGCAAGCACCAGCAGTTTCATGAAGGGCTCGTGAGCGGTATTCTACACGATTTCAATATTGCGGATTATCCGCATGTCGTTAAATCCCTGCAGGCGCTGCTCGATTATTTCATCAAGCTTGAGAAGAGTTTGAATTAGTCTGGCCGTTGTCCTGTTTGTTTTTTGTATTCTGCTTTTTCTTGCTGAAATAATCAAGAAACGCATCCGTTTTAAGTTGGTTCTCTGTTAATAAAAGCTTGTATTCAGTCAGCACCTTTAAGAGATCTCTTTTGAGCTGGGTGCTTTTTTTAGTCGGGATATCAAACGACAGCTCGGTCAAGTAGCTGCCCAGCTTCCAGATTTCGAGCTTGGCTTCAAGGCCCTCATATTCGCCTTTATATGTGGTTGCCACCACAGGCCCGAGAAGCGTGGAGGAACAAAGTTGAACGAAGCCCGTGTTTTTGCTGCCCCAGTCGGTAAACACCGAGGGGCTGTTTATTATGGCGAGGCGCTTGCCTTCTGCTTCGTTTAAGTCGTCCTCGATATCCGTGAACACGCGCTCATATGAAAGGCTGTAGGTTCTGTTCGTGTATTCGATATCTATTTCGGGTGTGAACTCGGCGGCAAACCTTTTGGCTTCATCGCTTTCGAGCATGGCTTTATAGTCTTTTTCACTGTAACGCTTTTTGAATGTCAGCTCCAAACCGCCGCCGTCGCCGAATTGGCGAAAACGCACAGACCAGTCCGCTTTTCTTAAATCCTGCGCTGGCGTCTCGAGATACCAGATACTGACGCTCCCCGGCTCTTCGTCAAAATTGAACAGCGTCTTAAGGTCATCGCTCAGAGTATCCTGTTGTTTGAGAGATTGATTGCTGTTAAGCATCAGCTTGAGCTCGGCTCCGGCGATCTGTTCTTTCAGTTTCATGGGCATCACTCCTTTGTTTGAATAGTGTCTGCGGATTCAAGGCCGATTATCCTCCGTTTAAAACGAGGCATCCGTGATTAAAAGAAATAAAGTCACAGCGGCGGAAAAGCCGCTGCGTTTGTGCTCGTGTTCATTTTCTCCGCAGCAAGCCGCTTGAAAAAGAGCGCGGCGAATGACGTAAGCAATGATCAAAAATGTGCAGCACATCCGCGCAAAACTATCCCGAATCCGCGTTTATTAACCGGTTCAGTTCATCTATGGTGCAAATATTACGGCACAAGAGCAAAAATATGGCAGGGCGATTGAAACATAATGATTGCAAGAGATGGCAGGAAGGCAGGACGGAGTTGCTTGCATTTGCTTCGTTTTTCAGCACAATGAAGTGGTTGACTTTTTATCATCATATTGCTACAATATTTTAAACAAAAAGGATATACAGCAGCATTGCGGATATCCGGTTATATCGATTATTTCTTTCAGATTTGTATGCAAAGACGCAGGTAGGATCTCTATTCTGCGCCTTTTTTATTTGAATTTTTATGATGGTATCCAAAGCCGTGGAGATTGCTTTTCTGATTTTAGCAGGGAGGAAAAGGATGACGGCTTGCTGCTCTTTAGAGCGGAATGGGAGGAGAAACATGGCAATGACACTGGGCAGGCTTTGCGAAATCGGTGAAGGCACTTACAATATGAAGCTGCTTGCGGGCGGTGCGGGATTAAACAACTTCGTCAGGTGGGCATGTATCGTCGAAAATATGAAAGCGCCTCTGTTTTTGCACGGCAACGAGCTTGTATTTACCACGAGCACTGCCCAGACAGGACTGCAATGGCTCTATGATTTTGCCGTCGCTTTGCACGAGAGTCATGCGGCCGGGCTGGTGGTCAGCCTCAGCCCAGGCTTGGAGTCGGTGCCGAATCAGGTGGCTGAGTATTGCGACAAGAACGGCTTTCCGCTGTTTGTTTTGCCCGAAGGAGTGCACCTGATAGATATCACGTATGATTTCTGTCATCGCATCGTGGCCGGCGAAGAGGTTGAGGTCGGGCTTGCGACGGCTTTTGTTAACCTTATATTTGAGCCGCATGATGAAAAAGCATACCGCTACACGCTCGAAAAACGTGATTTTCTCGAAAGCGCGTCCTACTGTGTAGCGGCGCTGCATATTCAGCCGGACACGCATACGGAAGACGAACTCAGCAATTTGAAACTGCTGGCACAGCGAATATTGAATAAAACGGGGAGCGAATCCTGCCTGTTTGTCCATGATAAGAGGCTTATTGTCGTGTTTAAAGACTATCAGCCCAAACAAATTGATAAGTTTTTGTCGGAGCTTCAGCAGAGCTTTACCGCCGCTTTCCACGGCGGCCGCCTGCGGGCAGGCGTGAGCCCCGCAGGAGAGGGATACAGCTTTGTGACGGAAGGCTATCAAAAAGCCATATCGGCGCTCAAGGTGGCTGAGGTGCGTGATGAATCGTGCGAGTATTATCAGAATCTTGATCTCTATAAGCTGCTGATTTCGGTGGGCAGCAATCAGGTGCTCAAAGAAATGTATCAAGAGAGCCTCGGTCCGCTTGAAAAATTTGATCAGGAAAACGGCACCGATTATATGGAGTCTTTAAGATGCTATCTCGAACACAATTCGAGCGTTCAGGAGGTGGCACAGCTCACATTTGTGCACCGCAATACGATCAATTATAAGATCCGGCGTATACGGGAAATACTCGACTGCGAGCTGACGCAGGAAAACAGGCTGCGGCTCATGCTGGCTTTTTATATCCGCGATTTGCTGTAGAAAAAACATTTTCCCAATGAAAAATTTCGACTTTTAAACAAGGGCTATGGTAAAATAGAAAGAACATAGCCCCTTTTTTGTGTTTTGAATAAGGATAGCAGGCTGAGACGGCCCAAAAAAGAGACGACAGCAAAGGAGTAACGGAATGAATTTATCGTACCATATGCCAACCAGGGTGCTGATTGGACAGGATGTTGTTCGCCGCAGCGCACAGCAAATTGCGGGCATGGGAGAAAAAGCGCTGATTGTAACTGGGGAGCGCTCGGCAAAGGCCAACGGTTCTCAGGATGATGTGGTTGCCGCGTTGGCACAGAATGGCCAGCATTATGCGGTTTTCGACAAGATAAAGAGCAACCCTGTGATCGCGTCCGTGTATGAAGGCGCGGCACTCGCAAAGCAGGAAGGCTGCGACTTCGTGATTGCCGTCGGCGGCGGTTCGCCGATGGATGCGGCCAAGGCGATTGCGCTGCTTGCGTGTCAGGATATTTCCGAAGAGAATCTGTTTTCGGGACAATACGGCGGGGATGTGCTGCCGATGGTACACATTCCGACAACAGCCGGAACCGGCTCTGAGGTGACACCGTATGCGATACTCACCGATGACAAGGCTCAAACCAAAACATCGCTGGCTTCACCGCTGCTGTATCCCAAAATGGCGCTGCTGGATGCGAAATACACGCAAGGGCTGCCGCTCAATGTGACCATCAATACCGCCGTAGACGCGCTGTCTCATGCGGTGGAGGGGATGCTGACAGTGCGCTCCTGCGCTTTAACGGATTTGTTGGCGGCTGAAAGCATTAAGAACATCTCTTGCTGCTTCGACGCGATGAAGCGAGATACGCTGACAATGGAGCTTCGGGAAAAGCTGCTTTATGCATCAATGCTGGGCGGTATGGTCATTGCCAATACGGGCACGACGATCGTTCACTCAATGGGATATTCGCTGACTTATTTCAAAGATGTTGATCACGGGCGGGCCAATGGCTTGCTGATGGCGGCGTTTTTTGAATATCTTCTGAAAAAAGGCGAGAAAAAGGTATCGCAGATACTGTCGCTGATGGGCTTTGCATCCGTGGATGCGTTCAGAAATACAATGAATGAACTGCTTGGAGAAAGAGGGACGCTGTCGGAGCAGGAAATAGCGGCATATTCCATGAATGCCGTGAAAACAAAAAATGTCGGCAACACGATTGCGCCGCCGTCCGAACAGGAGGTTGCCTCGATATACGAAGCCAGCTTCTCCTGAGCCAGTTGAAAAAAAGATAATGATCCCGTCTGCTTTTCGCCGGCGGGATTTTCTGTTTTAAGACCCCGCCGCACATTGAATGCTTCGTGCGAATAAAATAGTCATGACCATAGGCTTAATGCGGAAGGGGCGTGGGCATGATGAGAGTCTTAAGACTGGGGATGAGCGGCACGGACGTGCAGGAGATTCAATCTTTGCTGAGAAGGCTGGGGCTGGATCCGGGGCCGGTAGACGGGGTGTTCGGCCGACAGACACAGCAGGCCGTGATGGCGTTTCAGCGGCGTTTCGGGCTCGTGCCGGACGGTATTGTGGGGCTCAATACATTTCGCGCCATGGAAACGTTTCTCATGGGGTACGATACCTACACGATACGGCGGGGCGATACGCTGAATGCCATAGCGGCCAACTACGGTGTGAATCCCGCTTTGATACGAATTGCGAATCCGGGCATAAGCGAGAACAATCTTCAAATCGGGCAGCGCATCAGGGTGCCGTACAGTATCGACGTGGTGCCGACCGATACCGCTTACACATACGATGTCCTGCAAAGAAACGTGGCAGCGCTCAAGGTGCTTTATCCGTTTATCGAAACGGGCGTGGCAGGCCAGAGCACTCTGGGCAGAAACCTCTATTACATACGGCTGGGGCAGGGGAACCATCAGGTCTTTTTCAACGGGGCGCACCATGCGCTTGAATGGATTACATCTCCGCTGCTTATGAAATTCGCCGAGGATTTCGCGCGCAGCTTTGCGCTGGGTCAGAGAATCGCGGGCTATGTGCCGAGCGAGATATGGAACCAGAGCAGCATATACATTCTGCCGATGGTAAACCCGGACGGCGTGGACCTTGTGCTGAACGGACTCTCGCCGTCGAACCCGAACTATAGCAATCTGATACGCTGGAATAATGGCAGCACCGATTTTTCCACCGTCTGGCAGGCCAACAACCGCGGTGTGGACCTTAATCACAATTACGATGCGGCGTGGCAGGAATCCAAGGCGGGCGAAGCCGCACTTGGCATCACGGGCCCCGGGCCGACGCGTTTTTCCGGCCCGTATCCTGTTTCGGAGCCCGAAACGCGCGCGGTTGTGGATTTTACGCGCAGTCACGATTTCCGGCTCGTGCTCGCGTATCATAGCCAGGGGCAGGTGATATTCTGGAATTTTCAGAATATGGCCACGCAGGAGGCCAGAGATATCGGCGAAGCGCTCGCGCGGGCGAGCGGATATACGCTTGAAGAAGCGTCGGGCATCGCCTCATACGCGGGCTACAAAGACTGGTTCATTAAGGAATACCGGAGACCCGGATACACGGTTGAAGTCGGCATTGGCAGGAATCCGCTGCCGATTTCGCAGTTCGACGAGATATACAGCGACAACCTGCCGCTGCTGCTGCTCGCTTCGGTGATATAGCAACTTAAGATAATTGTGTTTGAAGCAAAGAAAGGGTTTATCAGCCTGCCGCATTGAATACGGTAATTCTGTCTTTACCTTCGTTCTTGGAGACGTAGAGCGGCCTGTCCACCCTGTCTAAAACGCTCGCGGCATCCTCGGCATTCGAGACGTAATAAATGCCGCAGGAGAACGTCACGCGCACATCCTGCCCGTCAAAATAAAGCGGCTTTTCTTTGAGCTTTGTCTGAATTTTTTTGACGACATCCCGAGCATTGGAGACAGTGCACTTGGGAAAGATGATAAAAAACTCATCTCCGCCGTACCGAAAAACGATATCCGTGCTGCGAACGCCGTTTGAAAGGCTCTGGGCGACAAACTGTATGATCGTATCGCCGAACCGGTGGCCGAACGTATCGTTGATGTTTTTAAAATCGTCGATATCGAGCATCGCGGCAGAATACGGAGGCGGCGTCTGAGTCAGCACATCCAGCAGATACCGGTGGTTGTAAAGGCCTGTCATGCCGTCGGTAATCGATGCAAAATAACTCTCCTGATGCGCATCGTTCACAAGCTTAAGCTGTTGGTCCTTATTGATAAACTCTCTGAAGAAAAGAATGATCGATGTCAGCGAGAATATAAAAGCGTAGGTATACGGTGTGGTCAGGCTGAACAGCCGTCCGCTGACCGTCATATACACATCAATCAGCGCGCAAAGCAGCAGGCACACATTGCCGATAAAGAACATCTTGGCTTCGTCGGTTTTTTTAAAGTATCTGACCGAGGTGGCTATCCAGTTCAGCAGATTTAAGACGATTAGCAGGTTGTAGTAATTATAAAACGCTTTAAACGCAATGATATCGCTGATGAAAACGGCACCGAGCATATAACCGGCAAATGTGATGATGGATAAAACCAGATGCGACTTGCGGTGGAAAAAGCGGTACATACCGAGCGACGCAAACGACATCGACGTATAAAGGCAGCCAAACACCAGCTTTTTATAAACCAGATAATCGAGAGGCATATAGCTGGAAGATGTGTAATCGAGCAGGTAACCGCCGAGAAACAGTATCGCCAGCCCGAAGTAAATAAACGACCTGTTTTTTGGCGATGACATTAAAAACAGCTTAAGAACGATGATGCTTGCAAACACGCAAAAGCCGATGGATAGCAGTACGATGCCCTCCGTAAAGAATTTTGCATAGCATAGGTGAGTGCCCAAATCGCCGGACGGCAAAATGAAGACGGGCATAAAGGAGAGGCCCCGGTCATACAGGCTCAAAATCTCAATCCGCAAAACATTGTCGTCGTTAACGAGGCGGCGGTCAAAATAAAAGGAATCCACCGAGTTCCAGATGTTGCTGTTGCCGCTTTGCATGTCGCCCACGGTTCCTAAAAATGTCCCGTTGAAATAAACGCTGTAGGCCTGGCCGTTAAGCTGGGAGACCATCACGGCATAATTTCCGTCATCGGAAAAATTCAGCTCGTCTTTGGGGATATGGGCGCTGAAAGCCATTCGCTGTTCGTCGGCGTGGTTCAGCAGCCGGTAGGCAAGCGTCTGATCGCCGTTATTAAACGCGTCTGCGCCGAGCTTGAGGCCTTTTGGGTCAAAAGAATCGAACCAAAAGAAAGACAGCAGATTGAAGACTATGCCGATAATGATAATAATGCCGTAAAAGAAGAGTATTTTATGGGAACGAACATATTTCATAACAAAGCACCGCTTAGCAGGTATTTTGACGTCGGCGCATGCTTTGTATAAGAAGATTGTATGAAAATGCCGAAAAACGTCAAAAATTATCAAACCGAATGAATTATACAACAATCCGAGGAATAAATCAAAAAAATATTATTTTTGTAAAAGAAATTTTCAAACAACAATACTTGCTTTCGTTTTTGACATATGCTAGAGTATAAGAAGTATTTCAGAATGTACGAATTGATTCACATGTATTTGCCAGTCATGTGTTCGTAGCATGGTTGACAAATACATGTGTTTTTTTTGCAGGACGGGATATAATATCAAACAAGGAGGTATCTTTGATGTATAAAGGTACAGTGAAATGGTTTAATGAGAGCAAAGGTTATGGATTTATTTCCAATGATGAGGGCGGAGACGATGTATTCGTGCATTTCTCCAGCATTAACTCAAATGGTTTTAAAACACTCGCCGAAGGTCAGAAAGTGACATTCGACGTGGAAAAAGACCCCAAAGACAGCCGGAAGCTGCGCGCAGCCAACGTCCAGCCCCAATAGTCTTTCATTGCCTGAAACGGGCATCAGCCCGAATGAGAAAGCTCCCGCAAAAACCGGGAGCTTTTTATATGCGACTCTTCGCTTTTGCGCTTTTGCATGAACTTGAGTTATAATAGTGCAAACGGGAAAGGATGTTTTCATGGTCTATTTGGCTGTCGCTGCCGGTATCGTTTTGCTCGCGCTGTTTGGCCGCTGGCAGAACAACGGCATTGTTGTTTCTCATATTGTATTCACCTGCAAACATGTGCCGCGTGAGTTTGACGGTTTTCAGATTCTTCACGTATCCGATCTTCACAACAAGACCTTCGGAGAAGGGCAAAAGAAAATAGCGTCCGTGATGGCCGGGCTTAAGCCCGATATTATTGCGGTGACGGGCGACCTCATTGACAAAAGGCGTGATGGCACGGGTGCGGCATTGCTGCTTGCTTCCGAGGCTGTTAAAATTGCGCCGATCTATTATGTGCCGGGCAACCATGAAAGAACGTCGGGGGTTTATGAAAAGCTTGCCGAAAGGCTCAAGGCGTGCGGCGTCAGGGTGATCGCGAACGATGCGATGTCCATCGAAAGGCGCGGCGCGGCCATTACGGTGATCGGCGTGAAGGACTGGCAGTTTTTCAGAACGCATAGCGAATACAAAAAGACAAAAGACGATTATCCCAAAGCGGACAAGGATTTTGCGAAGAAGCTCGGCGAACTGGCGGCGGCGCATCCGAGCGGCTTTCGGCTGCTGCTGTCGCACCGCCCCGAGAAGATGGACATATATGCTCAGATTGGTTTTGACCTGGTGCTGACCGGTCATGCGCACGGCGGGCAGTGGCGCATGCCGTTCATCGGCGGGCTGTATGCGCCGCATCAGGGCCTTTTCCCGAAGTACACGAGCGGGCTGCACAAAAAGGGTGCAACAAGCATGGTGGTGAGCCGCGGGCTTGGCAACAGCCAGTTTCCGCTGCGGCTCGGCAACAGGCCGGAACTCGTGATGGTGACATTAAAGAGGGGCTGATCAAGCTCGATAAATTCGTTGGGCGGTTTCGTCGCGGACGCACAATCCGGCGACGGCAGCGACTTCTGTAGCTTAGTATTCATCTGTCAGCCGGACATCGCCGGTGATTTTAGAATTGCTGATTGTATAAGCTTTGAGCCATATTGTTTCGGCGCAGTCCACGATGTATGGACGTCTCTTTTATGACCTTCTCTCTGTCACAAACCTTGAAATCATATCCGTTTGACATATAAGTGATATCCGAGGCGAAGTCTGTCTTGGAAAGGTACTTCGATTTCCAAGATATTGACTTTCGAAGCTTACCGATGCGTATCGAATCATACAGTCTTCTGATTTCATCTGCGGATGTACCGTCACTGGACGATGACATACATGGCAACGAACAACAAAAAAAACCGATTGATATGGGCGGCTACTTCCCAAGCCCTATCTCCATATCGGTATCGGTCTTATGTTTTTAGTTAATATCTTATACGGTTCTAAAAATGCAATCAACAGTATGCAGAAGGCCGTTACGGCTGTTCAACCTCTCGCCTGGCAAGGCTCATCGCTTCCACGTCAATCACGGTGCAGCCCGGCAGCCGACTGATCAGCTCCGTTTCGTGCGCGACGAGTATCACAGTTTTGCCGGACCCTTCATACAGCTGTAAAAACAGCGCAATCAGCTCTAAATTGAGCTTCAAATCAAACCCCTTGAACGGCTCGTCCATCAGCAGCAGCCCGGCAGGATAGCAGAACGCGCGTGCCATCGCAACGCGGCGCTGCATGCCGCCCGAGAGCTCGGATGGGCGCTTGGCTTCGTGGCCGTCAAGCTGCACGGCTTTGATGATATCGCTGACGGTCTGTTCAATCTGCTCCTTATGCATCACGTCTTTGAGCACAAACGCAATGTTTTCTTTGACGTTGGCCCACGGCAGCAGCCGGTCCTCCTGAAACAGGAACGATATTTTATCCGGAACGCCGGTGATGCTGCCCGAATAGTCTTTATCGAGTCCGCAGATCATGCGCAGCAGCGTGGTTTTGCCGCAGCCGCTGCCGCCGATCAGCGCAGTTAAACCGCCCTGCCTGATGTCAAGGCTGATGTCGTCAAACAACAGCTGATCGCCGAAGCTCTTGGTGAGTGAGTCGATGCGTATGCTCATAATGCATTGCCTCCCGGTAAAACGCGTTTCAAGACATTCTCCATGAGCAGGCTGATCACGATAATGGTCAGCGTCCAGGCAAACATCTCGCCGGTATTGAGATAGAGCTTGGTGGCGTAGAGCTTGAAGCCTACTGAGTATTTTGGGCTGGAGAGCACCTCGGCGGCCACCACGGATTTCCATGAAAACCCGAGGCAGACAGCAAGCGCCGCATAGACATTCGGCAGCACGGACGGCACCACGATGTCGCGGATCACGCGGCGGTGCTTCACCTTAAAAACAGTCGCCACCTCAAGCAGATTCTTATCGACCGACCGGATCCCTGAGAGTGTGTTGGCATAAAAGATGGGCAGGCACAGCAGCACGCAGGAAAACACAGGCACAAACGACGCGGAAAACCAGACAAGCGCGAGCATGATCACCGACATCACGGGCGTGGATTTCACGGTGGCCATCAGCGGCTGCAGCAGGCTTTCGAGTATGCCGGATTTGGACGCAAAATAGGCAAGAATGATGCCGAGTACAAATGAAATGACGATGCCGAATACCACGCGGTAAAATGTATACCCGATGCTGAGCCAGAAGCCCTCGGTTATAGCGAGGCTGCCCAGAGACGCAAACGTCTCAGCGAGCGACGGCATATACAGCGAATTATTCACGATCATAGCGGCGGCCTGCCACACAGCCAGCCAGAACAGCAGGACCAGCAGCGCTCTTACAGCACGGCGCAGGCGCGTGTTTTTTTGTTGAATCAAATTCCATGCTCCCGGAGTTTTTTATGATACCGATTATAGCATATGTTTGCGCTTTGCAGCATCTTTTTATGGACATGGGTGAGTGTATGATTGAATCATCACGCCATTTACGCTATATTATAGACGGAGGCTCACATGGATTTTACACATCTTCATCTGCATACAGAATACAGCCTGCTCGACGGTGCGGCACGCATCGGCGATGTGATGTCCCGCGCAGCCGCGCTGAATATGGGCAGCATCGCTGTGACCGACCACGGCGTGCTTTACGGCGTCGTGGATTTTTACCGGAAGGCCGTGGATCTCGGAATCAAGCCCATCATCGGGTGCGAGGTGTACGTCGCGCCGGGCAGCCTTGCCGACAAGACCAAGGAGATGAAGGAATACTCCCATCTTGTGCTGCTTGCCAAAAACGCCGAGGGCTATCAGAACCTCATGCGGCTTTCGTCCATCGGTTTCACCAAAGGGTTTTACCATAAGCCGCGTATCGATTACGATGTGCTGGAAACGAATAAAAACGGGCTGATCTGCCTGTCGGCTTGTCTTGCGGGCGATATCCCGCGCATGATTATGGCGGGCGATATCGAAGGCGCGCGCCGTCTGGCGGTGCGGCTGCACGGTATGTTCGGCGACGATTTTTACCTCGAACTGCAGGATCATTTTCTGCCCGAGCAAAAGCAGGTGAACGCCGCGTTGATTAAAATGGGCGGCGAGCTCTCCATACCGCTTGTGGCGACCAACGACGTGCATTACACGAACAGGGAAGACGCGCAGGCACAGGACATACTGCTGTGCATACAAACGCGCTCGTTCGTGGACGACGCGGACAGAATGCGCTTCGGCACCGATGAATTCTATATCAAGAGCGCCGAAGAGATGGGCACGCTCTTTGCCCACGTCCCCGAGGCGCTCAGCAATACGCAGCTGATTGCGGACAAATGCGACGTCAGTATGGATTTTTCCGCGCGGCATCTGCCTGTGTTCGCTGTGCCGGGCGAAGAAGACCACGACGCGTACTTAAAAAAGGTCTGCTACGAGGGCCTCAGTGAACGCTACGACCCCGTGACTGAAGAGCTTAAGGAGCGCCTTGAGTATGAGTTGGGTGTTATCAAGAACATGGGCTTCACGGATTACTTTCTGATCGTCTGGGATTTCATCAAATACGCGCGGGACCACGGCATATTGGTGGGCCCCGGCCGCGGCAGCGCGGCGGGCAGCCTCTGCGCCTATGTGCTGCGCATCACGGACATCGACCCGATCGAATATTCGCTGCTGTTCGAGCGCTTTTTAAACCCCGAGCGCATCAGCATGCCCGATATCGATATCGACTTTTGCATCGAGCGACGGCAGGAAGTGATCGACTACGTCGTCGCCAAATACGGTGAAGACAAGGTTGCGCAGATCATCACGTTCGGCACATTGGGCGCAAAGCAGGTCATCCGCGATGTGGCGCGCGCAATGAAGCTGCCGCTTGCCGATGCGGACAGAATTGCGAAGATGGTGCCGTTTGCGCTCAAAATGACGGTGCGGCGCGCGATGGACGAAAACCCGCGCCTAATGGCGGAATACCAGACCAAACCGGAAATCAAAGAGCTGCTCGATACGGCGATGAAGCTCGAAGGCATACCGCGCCACGCGTCCACGCACGCGGCAGGCGTTGTGATATCGCGCCAGCCCATCACCGAATATGTGCCGCTGCAGATCAACCCGCGCGACGCCAGCGTGATCACGCAGTTCCCAATGGGGACGCTCGAAAGCCTCGGCCTGCTGAAAATGGATTTTCTCGGCTTAAGGAACTTGACCGTGATTCGCCATACGCTCGCATTGATAGAAAAGACGCGCGGCGTGAAGCTCGATTTGAGCAAGCTCAAATACGACGACAAGAAAGTTTACGCACTGATCGCTTCGGGCGATACCGACGGCATATTCCAGCTCGAAAGCGCGGGCATGCGGCAGCTGGCCGTGCAATTAAAGGCCGAAAACCTGGGCGATATCATGGTGGTTATCGCGCTGTACCGTCCGGGGCCGATGGACAGTATACCGGCCTATCTCGCGGCCAAACGCGATCCGAAAAGCGTGAACTATCTGCACCCGCGGCTCAAACGTATACTTGCCGAAACCTACGGTTGCATGGTTTATCAGGAGCAGGTGATGGAGATCGTGCGCGATCTCGCGGGCTATTCGATGGGCCGTAGCGATCTTGTGCGCCGCGCGATGAGCAAAAAGAAAAAAGACGTGATGGAAAAAGAGCGGCGTATCTTCATATATGGCGACGAGCAAAGCGGCGTGGAAGGCGCGCTTAAGCGCGGCGTTCCGGCACCCGCCGCCGAAACCATATTCAATCAGATGATGGACTTCGCCGAATACGCGTTCAACAAGTCCCACGCGTGCGCCTATGCGGCGATCACGTATTATACGGCGTACTTAAAGTGCTATTACAAAGTGGAGTACATGACCGCGCTGCTGAATAGCTTTATCGGCACGCCGGACAAGATATCCGCGTATATACAGTACTGCGTCGGCAGCGGCATCCGCGTGTTCGGGCCGGATATCAACAAATCGCAGTTTCTGTTTTCGCCGGAGAACGGCGGCATCCGCTTCGGTTTCGCGGCAATACGCGATGTGGGGCGCGCCGCCGAGGATATCGTCACGGAGCGCGAGAAGGGCGAATACACGAGCTTTCGCAGCTTCATCAGCCGCACGGCGGGCATCATCAACCGCAAGATGCTCGAAGGCATGATATTTGCGGGCTGCTTTGACAACCTGGGGCTCAAACGCTCTCAGCTGGCCGGCGTATGCGAGCGCGTGCTCAAAGCGGCGCAGGATGCCAAACGCAAAACCGTGGAAGGGCAGATGTCGCTTTTTGATGCGATGCCGGGCAAAGAAGCCGGGGATGCGGACGATTTTGAGGACATGGCGGAATACACCAAAGACAAGCTGCTCGCGATTGAAAAGCTTGCGACCGGCATCTATCTTTCGGGGCATCCGCTCGACAGGTATAAAAAACAGCTCGAGAAAAGGGAAATCAACATATTCAGAATCCTCTCGGCGACGGAGGACGCGGATTCGGCCCGGTATTTTGAATCGCGCGATGTGGAGCTGATCGGCGTACTGAGCGGCATCAGAAGGCGATCCACCAAGCTCAAGAAGCTGATGGCCAACGCGTGGCTTGAAGACCTCTACGGGACGCTGGAGCTCATTATATTCCCGAGCGCGTTTTTGAAGGTGGAGCCGATGCTGAACGAAGACGCGATTGTGCGTGTGCTCGGCAAGGTGGACATCCGCGAAGGCGAAGCGCCGCAGCTGCTCGTGGACGATATTCGTCCGTTTGTGGCGAGCGATGAGAAATACGCGGGCAAAAAGCTGTTTGTGCGTGTGCCGCAGGATATGGGCGACGATACCGTGCGGCTTAAGCAGATACTGCGCACGTCTCCCGGAGACGAATGCGTGTCGGTGATGATCGAAAAAACGGGACAGAAAATTAAGACATGCGGGCCACTTGGCGTCACGGTGACCGATACGCTTGTGCAAAGTCTGGAAACGGCCTTCGGCAAGGATAATGTGGTCGTCGGTTGATTCACATATTGTCGGGAAGCAAAAAATATGCTAATATATGACTATCATTATAAGGTTAGGTGCGGCGGATGGATTCGGAAAACGGCAACAACTACAATCAGGATTATATTGTGATCAAAGCGCTTGAGGACGGCGTCAATATCATCGGCATGACGCGAGGCCGGGATACGCGTTTTCATCATACGGAAAAGCTTGATAACGGAGAAGTGATGATCGCCCAGTTTACCGAGAATACATCTGCCGTGAAAATCAGAGGCAAGGCACAGGTGAATACCGCTTACGGTATCATCTATTCCGGCAAGTCGGATGCCTAAGAAGGAGGCCGCTATGTGGATCGTTGTGGGCATGGCCAGTTCCGTAAAAATGGCGCAAGCGATGCAGAAGAATCTTGAATCCGAAGGGATTCTCGTAAAGATTCGCAATGTTTCGTCTAAAACAAAATGCGGCAGCGATACCTACGAGGTGATGGTGCTCGAATCCGAAGCTGCTTCGGCCAGAGAAATACTCATGGAAAAAGGCTTTTGACAAATTATCTTTTTCGGAGGGGCGTTTTATATGAAAAATGTGGAATGCAAGATACAGGTGAGGTATTCGGAGGTCGGCAGGCAGGGGCTTGCGCATCACGCACATTACTTGAATTGGTTCGACATCGGCCTTGAAGAGATCGTCCGGCAGTGCGGCCTGAGCTATAAGGAAGTGGAAGACCTTGGGTACTTCCTTGCGCCGATATCAGATTCCTGCCAGTATTTCCATCCGGCCTATTATCATGACGTGTTGACCGTCCGGGTTTCCGTTGCCGATTTAAGCGCAGTCAAAGTGAAATTCTCATATGAAATCATACGCGAAAAGGACGCCAAGCTTGTGGCGACAGGCCAGACGGATCACGTATTCGTGGACAAAAACTTTAAGCCCTACTCGTTGAAGCGCGTGGTGCCAAGGCTGTATACGATGCTTGAAGAGATGATGTAACACGGCGGTTAAATAAGAAAGAAGCTTTACATATGGTCTGGCCGCATTTGGTCAGGTCATATTTTTTGGAGGAAAATATGGAATCGCTTAAAGGCTTAAAGCTGCTGGCACAGGGCGGACAGGCTCAGATCTACCATTACGGTGAAAACAAAGTGCTCAGGGTTTTGAGAAACCCTGATGACGCAGACCTGCTCAAATATGAGATTTACATCATGAAGGCGCTCAAAAGCCGTATGGATGTTCCCGAAGTCTTTGAGGACATGATCATAGAAGGCAGACCGGCGGTTGTGGTGGAAAGGATCGACGGCATCTCGATGCTGGACTATATGAAAAGGCACCCGCTGCGGCTCAAGGAGCAGGCGGCCTTGCTTGCCAGGCTGCATACAAAAATGCCGGACAGCGTTGATATAAAAGGTTTAGGTCCCTCAAAAGGGCGCGCCCGTTACCTGATCGGGCAGGCGAAAATAAGCGGAGAAGCAAAAGAATTTGTGCGGGACGTTCTTGAAGGGCTGCCGGAAGGAACCGCGCTGTGCCACGGTGATTTTCATCCGGGAAACATATTAAAATCCGGCGAAAAAAATTACTTGATCGATTGGTTTGGCGCTTATAAGGGGCCGTTGCTTTCGGATGCGGCCCATACGTATTTGCTGCTCAAGAATGTCCCCAGATTTCCGGGTATCGGCAGTGTGCAGCACAAGCTGATAAAGGGCTCGGGAGCGCTGATAGCGAAGACATATCTGAACGCTTTTCACAGGCTTCAGCCGTTTGACTGGACGCTGTTTTCCCAATGGCTGCTCGTGAAAGCGGCGGAGCGCGCCTGTTACGGCCTGGAGCCCGAAAAGCCCGCTTTGGTACGGTTCATAGCAGCATGTATGGACTGCTCTTATCAGCCGGAAAGCTGGTACAAAAAACTCTGATTCCAATAAGCTTTGAAAAGATGATATGAGCCTGTTATAAAACAGAGGCTCAGCGCGTCGAAAAATCTCTTATCGCGGTCACCTCTGGCGCTTACCCTATACGGGTGGATAAGGGCCGTCTCTTCTCAGTCTTTATTGACAGCATTATTAAGTTAAGAATCTGTGATTTCTATCAATTATTTATTAATAATCGTTTCAATTAACAAAAATGAGTTAAATAATAAATAAGAGAATGGGCGATCACTAATGTCTCGAGGCACCTGTGATCGGAATGGGAGATAGGGTATGAAGTGGTATAGAAATTTGGGGATATCAGTTAAAATACTGATGTTGTTTTTGGTTATTTTGCTGCTGGTCGGAAGCGTGGCTGTGTTCGGCGTGATGTCATGGGCTTCTGCGAACGCACAGAACAAAGTGCTGTTTGACAACTATGGCAACGCTCAAGGATATTTGGGTCAGGTATACGCGCAGTATCAGCAGCAAAGGGCGCTGCTCAGAGACATGCTGATTTCGAGAGATGCCGCAGTCGCGGCGAATATCGCCGGTCTTGTCGAGGCGTCCGATACGCTGATGCTGGGCAATCTCGAATTGTTCAGGGCAGCGTGTATCGACAGTGAGAGTCAGGCGCTGTACGACGATCTGAATACGAATGTTCAGGCGTTCAGAGGGGTGCGTGACGAGCTCGCGGCGGCGGCGGTAGCCGGTGATTTTGATAATGTCGCGGTCTGGATACAGGCCGACAGCGACGCCCATAACGCGCTCATTCAGGGGAGCGCGGGCGGCGCATCGGCGGACACTGTGAGCGAAGCCACAGCGAGCGGCGTACCGGCGGATGCCGCCAGTGAAGCGACGGCCAGCGGCGGACAAACCGATGCCGTGAGCGAAGCGACCTTGCCTGCCGACGCGGTGAGCTCAGCCACCGTATCCTCTGGCACCACGACAGCCATCAACAATGCGCTTACGTTTATGGTCGCTCATGCCAACGATTTGATTGACGCGCAGGTCGGGAGAGTGAACGAGACCATACTGCTGCTGCTGATTGGTATCGGCGTGGCGGCAGCAGCGGCGGCGGTTCTGGGGCTGCTCACGTCGCGATCCATATCAAAGCCGCTCAAAAAGATGTCCGACGCCGCCATGAAGATGGCGGTTGGCAATACGGATATAAAAGGGCTTGATTATCACGCGAAGGACGAAGTCGGGCGCATGATGGACGCCTTCCGCACGATGACGACATCCATAAAAGCCATGGTCGCGGATGTCGATATGCTATCAAAGGCCGCCCTGGAAGGACGTTTTTCCGTCAGAGCGGATGAAAACAGTCATCAGGGCGATTACCGTGTGATTATAAAGGGCATCAACGATACGCTGAACGCCGTGATCAGCCCGATCAACGAAGCCAAGGACGTGCTTCACGAACTCTCGGAGGGAAACCTGAGCGCTCATATGTCGGGCAGTTACAGGGGCGACTACACAATCATAAAGGACGCGCTCAACGACACGATCGACACGCTGCACGGGTATATCGAGGAGATTTCGCATGTGCTCGGCGAACTGTCACGCGGCAATTTGACGTGCGCCATCGAAGCGGGTTACCGCGGAGACTTCGTGGCGCTGAAAGACTCGATCAACGGCATTATCGTATCGCTCAACGAAATCATGGGCGAAATCAGCAAAGCGGCCGGGCATGTGGCTATCGGCACGCAGCAGGTGTCGGGCGGCAGTCAGGAGATATCCGAGGGCGCCATCAATCAGGCGGGCTCCATACAGGAGTTGACCGCCACGATGTCGGTGATTGCGGAACAGACGAAGCTTAACGCCGATAACGCGAACGAAGCGTTTCAGCTCTCAACCGCCATGCATGACGGCGCGCAGTCGGGCCGCGCGAAAATGCAGGGCGTGCAAAAAGCGATGGAGGATATCAACGAATCGTCTGCGAATATATCCAAGATTATTAAGGTGATTGACGATATCGCTTTTCAGACAAACATACTGGCCCTTAATGCCGCTGTGGAAGCGGCGCGCGCGGGTGCGCAGGGCAAAGGGTTCGGCGTGGTGGCCGAAGAGGTTCGGAATCTCGCTGCCAGAAGCGCCGGTGCGGCCAAGGAAACGGCTGAGCTGATTGAAGGCTCGGCGAGAAAAACCCAAGCGGGCAACAGAATCGCCGATGACGCGATGAAGGCTTTTGAGCATATTGTGGCGGACGTGGAAAAAGCGGTGAAGCTGGTGGAGGAGATTGCGGAGGCTTCGAACCGGCAATCGACGGCGATTGAGCAGGTGAGCCTCGGCATCAACAGCATGTCCACGGTCGTGCAGACCAACTCGGCGTTTGCGGAGGAGACGGCTGCCGCCGCGCAGGAGCTGTCGGGTCAGGCGGAGATTCTGCATGGCATGGTCGCGCAGTTCAAGCTCTGTGATGGCAACGGTGCGCTGCCATTGCATGAGGGAGACGCAGACCGGCTGCTTGCTTCGCCGGAAGACAGTATCAAGTACTGACCGGCATATAGCAAAGGCATATGAACGGCTTATGCATGCAAACGCATAGAGTGCCAACCATACCGTCTTGTCAGGCCGCTGTTAAAGCGGTCTCAGGCTGTCGATAAACCCCGTCTGGTCATTCCGAGCTTGTCGACTACGCAGTGAGCGGAATCCCATGAAAAGTGCTTTATAGAAGGGGATTCTTCAGTCGCTTACGCTCCATCAGAATGACATAAGAACTTTTTTGATATGTTGAAGGGGCTGTCCAGAAATGGGCGGCCTCTTTTTCACGAAAAAGAGTAACAAAAAAGCGGCACTTTCAGTAGAGAAAGGCCGTTTTTTGGTATAAAATTGATTTGTGAAGAACAATCAAATACACAA
>JAEYKW010000007.1 GCA_023408075.1 Bacillota bacterium
AGCTCGGATAAAAATAATTATCCCATGCTTGCACATTTTTGTGAAATATGATAGGATAATTTTCGAAAGCAAGCTTGATTTACAGGAGAGTGGGAAAAACCCACTCTTTTCAATTGTTTAGCCCTGATATTTAAAGCTGACGGAAAAATGCACAGAGGGGGCGTACGGTTAACCGTCTCGAAAAGGCAAAAAGCGGGAATCAAAGCTTCTTACCAACATAGCTGGAAGGTGTACAAAATTTCTAAAAAAACAGAAATGCTCATAGAATCGATCGTTGAGCCGCTGATTACCCAAAGCGGATACGAATATGTGGGCACGGAAATCAATAAAATCGGTGCGGAAACCGAACTCATCATTTATGCCGATAAGCCGGGCGGGCTGCAGCTTGATGACTGCGAAAAGATCAGTCGGCTTATCGATCCGGTTATCGACGAGCGTGACCCGATAGCGGAATCATACTATCTTTGTGTGTCATCGCCGGGGCTTGACAGGCCTCTCAAAACCGAGCGGGATTTCAGACGCAGCACAGGCAAAAAGGTGGACGTAAAGTTCTACCGCCCGATAGACGGGAAAAAAGAATTGACGGGTGAATTGACATCGTTTGATGAAAACGGTTTTACGATAGACACTACCCAGTCGTTTGCATATAAAGATGCGGCTATTATCAGGCTGCATGTTGATCTATAATATCGGAGGATATGTATGAGCACAGAGTTTTTAAGTGCGCTTGCGGCACTCGAAAAAGAAAAGGGCATTGACAAAAGCGTTCTGATCGACGCGATTGAAAATGCGCTTGTTTCCGCATACAAGAAAAACTACGGGACCGTTCAGGATGTGCGCGTGGAAGTGGACGATACGACGGGCGCATACCGTGTTTTTGCAAAAAAAACAGTTGTTGAAACAGTGGAGGATGCGGAAGCGGAGATATCGCTTGCCGACGCGCATAAAATCAATATTGCCTATGAACCCGGGGACATTATCGAAATGGAAGTGACGCCCGGTTCATTCGGCCGTATTGCGGCGCAAACAGCCAAGCAGGTTGTTGTGCACCGCCTGAGAGAGGCCGAGCGCGGCATCGTATATGAAAAGTTTATTGAGCGCGAAGGCGAAGTGATGAACGCGACGATTCACCGCGTGGATAAAAACAGCATTTTGCTTGAGATTGACGGCGTTGAGGGCATGATGGGTATCGGCGAGACGATTCCCGGAGAACGGTACAACATCAACGACCATATTAAAGTTTATGTCACGGAAGTGCGCAAAACGACAAAGGGGCCGCAGATCATCGTATCGCGCACGCACCCCGGGCTGTTAAAGCGCCTGTTTGAAATTGAAGTGCCCGAAATCATGCAGAATATCGTACATATCAAGAGCATCGCGCGTGAGGCCGGGTCGCGCACAAAAATCGCCGTGCACTCGGACGACGCCAATGTCGATCCTGTCGGTTCCTGCGTCGGACAGAAGGGGTCGCGTATTGACAGAATCGTGGCGGAGCTCGGCAATGAAAAGATCGACGTGATACCGTGGAGCCCCGATCCGATTGAATTTATCGCGAATTCGCTGCGCCCCGCGAAAGTACTGATGGTGCAGATTCACGAGTCGGAAAAGGCCGCGAAGGTCGTCGTACCCGATTATCAGCTGTCGCTTGCGATCGGGCGCGAAGGGCAAAACGCGAGACTTGCCGCCAAGCTGACCGGATGGAAGATCGATATCAAGAGCCAGTCTCAAATTGAGCAGGCGCTGTTTGACGACAGCCCGCAGGAAGAAGATTACAGCGGCGATCTTGAGTACGATTCTTTTATCGATGACGAATTGGATATGGAATCGAATCCTGTTGAGATGCCGGAAGACATTGATGAGACGGAGGAGTGACATCCTTATTGAAGACGAAAAAAGTACCGGTACGCATGTGTATCGCATGCCGTGAAGGCAAGCCCAAGAAAGAACTTGTACGCGTTGTGGCATCGGAAGAGGGCCTTTGCGCCGACGAAACGGGAAAGGCGCACGGACGCGGGGCTTATATCTGCCCGGATGTGGCGTGTCTGGATAAGGCGAAAAAGACGAAGGCATTCGAGAGGGCGCTTGAAGCGCCGCTCGACGAGGATGCGTATAACGCGATAAAAAGGGTGATACTGCGGCGTGGGATCAAATAAACTTTCGATGATCGGGCTTGCTTTTCGGGCGGGCAAAACGCTGGCAGGATCGGCAGCGTGCGAAAAGGGCCTTAAGCAAAGGCGTATTGTGCTGATGCTGCTGCAAGACGGGCTTTCGCCTTCCACGAGAAAAGCTTTTGTGGAGTTGTGTGAGAGGACACGTACCAGAATGATGACAATCGGTGCGGACGACCATTTGGGAGAAGCGATAGGCCGACCGGGAATCATGGTGCTGGGCATAACGGATAGAAGTTTTGCAGATGCGATAATAAACAAATTAGACGGTGGGAGTGGCTTAGAATGAGCAAACTGAAAATTATTGATATGAACAAACAGCTGATCGACAGATCAAAGCAAACGGTAGGACGAATGGAAACGCTCCAGACAAGCGTTCAGAATCATTTGGCCACTCTTAAGCGTATTGAAGCGGAGCTGATGCGCATCGCGCGCGCCGAAGCCGAAGAACAGCGCGTATTGAAGCAGCAGCAGGAAACTATGGAACAGGAAAAAGCCGCTGCCGAAGCCAAGAAGGCTGAAATAAAAGCAGTGAAAGAAGTACCGGCGGAAAAGGAAGAAAAACCGGCTGTGGCTGCGGAACCTCAGAAAGCCGAACCAAAACCGGAAAAAGCAGAAGAAGCTGCACCGGCGGTTCAGCAGGAGAAAAAAGTGCAGCAGGAAACTGTTCAGGAAAAAAGCCCTGTTACGGAGAAAGTTCCCGTTCAGGAAAAAAGCCCCGTCCAGGAGAAAAAAGAATTCCAGCCAAGCAGTCAGGATCGCCCGGTTCAGCAAGAACAGCGCTCTCAATATCCGCCGCGACAGGGACAGGACCAGCGTTCCCAATACCCGCCGCGACAGGGACAGGATCAGCGCTCTCAATATCCGCCGCGCCAAGGACAGGATCAGCGTTCTCAATACCCGCCGCGCCAAGGGCAGGATCAGCGCAGCTCGTATCCGCCGCGCCAAGGGCAGGATCAGCGCAGCCCGTATCCGCCGCGACAGGGACAGGATCAGCGCAGCCCGTATCCGCCGCGACAGGGGCAGGATCAGCGCAGCCCGTATCCGCCGCGACAGGGGCAGGATCAGCGCAGCCCGTATCCGCCGCGTCAAGGACAGGATCAGCGCAGCCCGTATCCGCCGCGTCAAGGACAGGATCAGCGCAGCCCATATCCGCCGCGCCAGGGACAGGATCAGCGCAGCCCGTATCCGCCGCGTCAGGGACAGGATCAGCGCAGCCCATATCCGCGTCAGGGACAGGATCAGCGTCCGCGCGGCGATATGAACGCAAGACCGGGCGCTCCGGGCGGTGATTTTGCCAAAAAGGCAAAACCGGCCGGTATGGAATCGGAAGGCTTTGTTACTGTGGAAAGAAGAACTCAGCCGCCCGCAAAAAAGAACAACACTTTTGTCAAGGATGATAAAAGCAAGAAATCGAAAAAAGCGTTGATGAAAGAAAAGATCGGGCTTGATGACGGAGACGACAGATACAGGGGTAAACGCCGCATCAAATCAAAACTCGTGGCGATGCCGATGCCTGTGATAATAGAAAAGGCTGTGATGACTACGGAAACAATATCTGTGAAAACTCTTGCCGAAAAAACAGGCAAACCGGTTGCGGATCTATTGAAAAAGCTGTTGCTGCTCGGTATGATGTGCACCATCAACTCTGAAATTGATTATGACACGGCTCAGCTTGTCTGCTCCGAGTTTAAAATTGAGCTCGAGTACAAGCCCGCGCAGACTGCCGAAGATGTGCTCGGCGAAGGCGATCAGGAAGACGCCGCTGCCGATCTCAAAGCCCGTCCGCCGATCGTGACGGTCATGGGCCACGTCGACCACGGCAAGACGTCGCTTCTTGACGCTATCCGCAAAACACGCGTGACAGAGCATGAAGCCGGCGGCATCACACAGCATATCGGTGCCTATACGATTACGCACAACGACCGCAGCATTACGTTCCTCGATACGCCGGGCCATGAAGCGTTTACGGCCATGCGCGCAAGAGGCGCGCAGGTGACGGATATCGCGATACTCGTGGTGGCCGCGGACGACGGCGTGATGCCTCAGACGGTGGAAGCGATCAACCACTCAAAAGCGGCGGGCGTGCCGATTATCGTGGCGATCAATAAAATTGACAAGCAGAACGCCAACCCGGAGCGCGTGAAACAGGAGCTCACAGAGCACGCGCTTGTGGCTGAAGAATGGGGCGGCGATACCGTTATGGTGCCGGTTTCCGCCCACACAAAGGAAGGCATCGATCAGCTGCTGGAAATGATACTGCTTGTGGCTGATGTGCAGGATCTCAAGGCGAACCCGAACCGCCTCGCCAAAGGCACCATCATTGAAGCCAAGCTCGATAAAGGTCGCGGCCCGGTGGCCACCGTGCTCGTGCAGAACGGTACGCTGCGCGTGCAGGATATGATCGTCGCGGGTGTGGCATACGGACGTGTGCGCGCGATGGTGGATGATCTCGGAAACCGCGTGGACGAGGCGTATCCGTCTCAACCCGTGGAAGTGGTGGGCTTCTCCGAAGTGCCGGTGGCGGGCGATATCATGCACGCCGTGGAACAGGATAAACTCACACGGCAGGTGGCCGAGGAAAGAAAAGACAAGCAGAAAGCCGATATGCTCAAGAACCTTTCGAAGGTTTCGTTTGAAGACCTGTTCAGCCAGGTGGAGCAAGGCAAGGTGCAGGATCTCAATATCGTGATCAAAGCCGATGTACAGGGGTCTGTGGAAGCGGTGCGCTCGGCATTTGAAAAACTCAGCAACAGCGAAGTGCGCGTGAAGGTGATTCACGCGGGCGTCGGTGCGATCAAGGCGATGGACGTCATGCTGGCCTCCGCCTCCAATGCGATCATCATCGGCTTCAATGTGCGTCCCGATTCCATGGCACGCGCCGAGGCCGACAAGGAAAAGGTGGAGATACGGCTTTACCGCGTCATCTATAAAGCCATCGAAGAGCTGCAGCTGGCCATCAAGGGTATGCTTGCGCCCGAGTTCAAGGAAGTGGTTTTGGGCCACGCCGAAGTCCGTACGACGTTCAGCGTGTCGAGCATCGGCACCATCGCGGGCAGCTATGTGACTGACGGCAAAATCACAAAGAGCGCACAGATTCGTTTGCTGCGTGACAACATTGTGGTGCACGAGGGCGTGCTCGCGTCTCTAAAACGCTTCAAGGATGACGTAAAAGAAGTGAACTCCGGGTATGAATGCGGTATTACGATCAAAAACTATAATGACATCAAAGAGGGCGACGTGATTGAAGCCTTCGAAATGCAGGAGATAAAGAGATAGTGAAAGACCGGTTAACAGGAATACAGACTGAGTTTAAACGGACGCTCAGCGATATCATCAAAAACGACATTAAGGACCCGCGTGTGTCCGAGATGGCGAGTGTGACGCATGTGGATCTGTCGCGCGATTTGAAATACGCGAAGGCATACATCAGCATATACGACTCGGAGAAAATGAAAAAATCGACGATCGAGACGCTGACGCATGCGGAGCATTATATCAAGAATGAGATCGGGCACCGCATGAGAATGCGGCGTTTGCCCGAAATCACATTTCTGCTGGATACATCGATAGAATACAGCAGCAAAATATCTGAGATGCTTAAGAAAGTATAGAGGTCAATGAGTTTATCTGATATAGCAGGCGCGATAGAAAAAGCGCGCAATATTATGCTTGTGTCGCATATCCAGCCGGATGGCGACACATTGGGGTCCGGCTTCGCATTGAAGGCGATGCTTGAGAAGATGGGAAAAGAAGTTTTCATTTGCTGCGACGGCGAAATGCCGTCGCGCTATCATGAGCTCTTTCCCGAAGGTGTGTTAAAAAATCCTCTCGATGTGAGCGGCAGCATTGATCTCGCCATCGCGGTGGACTGTGCGGATGCCGCGCGCCTTGGCAAATGCCTAAAGCCTTTTAAAGAAGCTTCCGTGACGGCGAATATCGACCATCATGTGACCAACGACGGCTATGCGCAGTTCAACCACATCGCGGAGTCGTCCTCCGTCGGGGAAATCATATATGAGCTGATGCAGCTTTTCGGCATAAGGCCGGACGAACAGTCCGCACGGTATCTGTATATCGCGATGGCGACGGATACGGGCAATTTTACTTATTCAAATACCAACCGCAAATGCCTTCAATATACGGCTGAAATCATCGAGCTTTTCGATTTGAGAGCAACCGCCGATGTGCTGTTCCGGCGCCGATCTTTGGTCACCACGCAGATGATCGGCCGGGCGCTGTCGCGCCTTGAGCTTTTTGAAGACGGAAAAATTGCGAGCGTCACGCTTCTTGAAAGCGACATGAAGGAATTCGGCGCAACGAGTGCGGACTGCGAGAGCATTGTGGACTTTGCGAGAGAAATCGAACAGACGGAGGCGGCTGTGTTTTTCAGAGAACTGCCGGGCGGCGTGAAAATCAGCTTCCGCTCCAAAGGAAAAATTGATGTGGGCGCGGTTGCCGCGATGTACGGCGGCGGCGGCCATGCAGGCGCTTCGGGATGCAACGCAAGCGGCAAGCTTGACGATGTGAAAAAGGCTGTGATAAACACGCTGGCAGGGCTCGTAAAATGAACGGCGTAATCAATTTTTTAAAGCCGCCCGGCATGTCTTCAAACGGTGCGGTTGTTTTTTTGCGGGGGCTTACCGGCGTTAAAAAAACGGGCCATGCGGGAACGCTCGATCCGGGCGCTTGCGGCGTGCTGCCCATTTGCATCGGTAAGGCGACGCGCATTTCCTCTTACATGATGTGCGGCAGCAAGGAATACATCGCCGAAGTTTCATTCGGCAAAAGCACGGATACCGGCGACAGCTACGGGAAAGTCATCCATCAATCGGGCGCTCCCGGCCCCGAAGAGGCTGCGGTGCGGACTGCGCTGGAAAGCTTCGTGGGAACGACGACGCAGCAGACACCCGCTTACAGCGCTGTGAAGCACGAGGGTGCGAAGCTCTATCAGCTCGCGCGGCGCGGCATTGAAATCGAGCCGAAGTTTCGGGAAATCGTGATCCATGAAGCGCAGTATGTAAGGCAGACGCGCGAGGACGCGCATTTGCTGCGCATCGTGTGCGGCAAGGGCACGTATGTCCGGCAGCTTTGCGAGGACATCGGGTGTTTCCTCGGGCTGCCCGCCTATATGTCGTTTCTCGTGCGTACGCAATGCGCGGGGCTCGACATATCAAACGCCTATACGGCCGACGAATTGAAAAGCATGGGGGAGGGCATTAAGGACACGCTGCTGCCCATGGACGCTTTTCTGAAAAACCTGCCAGAAGTCCATGTATCCGAAAGCACATTATTGATAAACGGCGGTGACTTGGAAAACACAGGCGAAGACGTGGCGCAAGCGCGCATTTATATGCAGGGGCGCTTTCTCGGCATCGGCCAGCGTCTGGATGGGCGTGCAAAAATCAACGTATTACTGGTGGACAGATAAATGAAGATCATCACATTACAGCAGGCGAAACAGCTGCCGTTTGCAGGCCTGTCGCTTGCGCTCGGCACATTCGACGGGCTGCATATCGGCCATATGGCGCTGATTGACGCCGTGAAGAGCAAAGGCGGGCAGAGCGCCGTATTGACGTTCGATTCGCTGCCTGCGGATTTCTTTTACGGCGAGCACCGGCCTATGCGGCTGATGACGATGGAAGAAAAAGCGCAGGCGCTTGAAAAAACGGGCATTGATTTTCTGTGCCTTGCGCATTTTGATAAGAAATTTGCGGGGATCAGCAAGGACCGGTTCACCGCCATGCTGCATGAAGTGTTTCATCCCGTCGCTCTCGTCGCCGGATACAACTATACATACGGGCGCGACGCGAAGGGCGATGCCGATTCACTGATTGAAGACGGGCAAAAGTACGGCTTTGAAGTGCTGGTGATACCGCCGGTGATATCCGAGGGCGAGCCTGTCAGCGCCACGCGCATACGCGAATGCATTGAAGCGGGGCATGTGGAACGCGCCGCTCAGCTGCTCGGGTACAGCTACCCGCTCACGGGTACTGTGGGCACCGGCAGGCGCATCGGCACGAATAAGCTCGGCTTCCCGACCGCCAATCTCGTGCCGCCGCCCGAAAAGATCATACCGCTGCGCGGCGTGTACGGCGTTTCTGTATCTGCTCTGGGGGGCGAGTACAAGGGCGTCTGCAATATCGGCGTGAACCCGACCGTCTCAAACGGCACGCGCGAAACCATAGAGACGCACATCATCGGGCTGTCGGACGATCTCTATAACCAAAAAATCACGATACGCTTTGATAAGCGGCTTCGCGGCGAAATCAAGTTTTCGGGCCTAGAGGAGCTGAAGGCGCAGATACAACGCGATATCGAGAGCCTGTAAGTGGCCGGATGATGGCTTGTGAGGTTTATCTATGAAAGTATTGCAGATGCTGAACCGCTTTTATGTCAGCGATATGGACGCGGCATTGGCTTTTTATGAAAAGCTGCTCAATCAAAAATGTGCGGTGCGGTTCCGCTACGGCGAAGCCGGTTTGGAGCTTGCGCAGATTGCGGATATACTTATACTGGCCGGTTCGGATGATGCTTTGAGCCCGTTCATAGATACCAAGGCAACGTTTGTCGTTGATTCCATAGATGAATTTAAGGACTTTCTTTTAGATCATAGTGCTGTGATCGTCCGGGATGCAAAGCAGGTGCCGACAGGTGTGAACATGACGGTCAGGCACGCGGACGGCACTGTCGTTGAATATGTCGAGATGAAAAACAGGTAAATCTGTCACGCTGAACGGAACGTAAGTGAAGTGACTACGAAGTGGAATAGCATCCCATGTTCTTGCATAAATCCATGGGTTTTATCAATCCTCAGTCAGCAAAGCTGACAGCTCCTTTCCAAAGGAGCCTATGACGCCGGAAGGCGACTGATGTTGCCGACAAAGTCACAAATGTTATTCGGATGGAGCGTGAGGCGGAAGAGGAATCCCACGGTCAAGAGCATAAATACATGGGATGCGTTCCGCTGCGTCGTCATATTGCTTCTCCACGGGGCAAAAAAGTTATTTGATAAGATAAGGGGAGCCCTCAGGGCTCCCATTTTTGTACAACAAATCAATATCCGAAGTCACCGTCGATGACCACCACATGCATCTCTTTGCCGCGCGTGGGGCGCTGCAGCCGCACGGTTACATTGCACATGCGCTGCGGCGTATCACAGTCGGTGCAGCGGCCTTCAACAGCGCAGGGGGTGGACAGACCGAGCCGGCGCGCGTTGAGCGGACACGCCACCTTCTTAATGCGCGCGATCGCCGTATGCGGGTTGGCCGTCAGCTTATTGCGGCCCGCCACGAAAATGACCCTCTGCGGCCCGTAGAACATCGCCGCTACGCGGTTGCCGATGCCGTCGATGTTGATCAAATCGCCTTCGAGCGTCAGCGCGTTGGTGGAAGAGAGGTAAACGTCGGCGGTCAGGCCGAGGCGTTTGGGCTCGGCCGTATCCTTGCCCGCGCGCGCTGCGAGCTCGCTCGAATACACCGTGTTGCCGCGATTGACAAGCGCATCCGCAATGCCCGTTTCAAACAGCGTCATGCTGCCGCCGAAGCCGACCGTATCGCTCTTGCCGATTTTTTTAAGTACATAGCTCACAGCTTCCTGCGCATCCTTGGCGTAAACGGCCTTGAAGCCTTTTTTGTTCAGTGCGTCAATCGTCTTTTCTATATCGTTCATATGCATGCTCCTTTACTGATACGGATATCATAACATGAATAAAATCATAAGCCAACAAATTCGGGATGCGCCCGTCGGTACAGTGTCAATTTATGCATATCATGATATAATATAAACGTTCGAAATGTTCAATCGTATTGGAGGATACATGAGTACCGACATATACTATTTTTCCGGTACGGGCAATTCATTGTTTGTGGCAAAAGAGCTGCAAAAACGCTTGCCCGAAAGCCGTTTGAGGTCTGTTGTCAGCTGTATGAATCAAAAACGGATGCGGATTCAGGCATCGGCTGTTGGCATTGTATTTCCTGTTCATGCAATTACAATTCCGATTATAATGAAAAAGTTTATTGAACAGACAGATTTCTCATCCGCAGACTATATATTTGCGGTCGCGACCCGGATGGGTACACTTTTCAGAGGCTTTGAGAAAATAGAACGGCTGCTGAAAAGACAAGGAAAGAAGCTGAATGCCCGCTTTATATTGAATATGGCAAACAATGAAGCACGCCACGAGAGCTTTTCAGTGCCGACCGATTCCGAAATAAAGGAACTCGAAAACAATGTATTGGATAAACTGGATTTAATCCAAGACATCGTCAATGCAAAACAAACAAGTCTCAATGAAGATCAAGAGGTTTTAATCGAATTCGGGCATCATTTGGTTATTAATACAATTCTCGAAAAGGCGGTACTGGCCGGCATGTCGGTTTGCGAGCATACGGGAGGCGTTCAGTATTTTTACGCCGATGAAAAATGCATCGGCTGCGGCATATGCGAAAAGGTCTGTCTCTCCGGCAAGATCAAGATGCATGCAAAAAAGCCGGTTTGGCAGCGAAAGGTGATGTGTACAATGTGTTTTGCGTGTTTAAACTACTGCCCTGGCAAAGCCGTGCAAATTAAGGACATTCCCGGTGTGAAGTCGTATACGCGGATGAACGGCAGATATACTCATCCATATGCGTCGGTCAAAGACATAGAAGCGCAGAAATAAAGATGTACTTTGAATACTTGATCATTTCATATTCTGAACATAAATCACGCTGCTTTTCGTATGCCAATATTGCGATTGCTTTTCTCCCGGCTTTTATATAATATAGTTGAAGATAACGACGGAGGACGAAAGGTATTTATGGCATCTGAAAATTTCAGAAATTTCTGCATCATCGCGCATATTGACCACGGAAAATCAACGCTGGCTGACAGGCTTATTGAAGCGACAAATACGATATCCAAAAGAGACATGCACGCGCAGGTGCTCGATACGATGGAGCTTGAACAGGAGCGCGGCATCACCATTAAGGCACAGGCTGTCCGCATGTTCTACGAGCATGAAGGCACCGAATACACGCTGAATCTTATTGATACGCCCGGACATGTGGACTTTACCTATGAGGTATCGCGCAGCATGGCGGCCTGCGAAGGCGCCATACTCGTGGTGGACGCGAGCCAGGGCATAGAGGCGCAGACGCTGGCCAACGTGTACCTCGCGCTTGATAACGGGCTGGAAATTCTGCCCGTGATCAACAAGATCGATTTGCCGTCGGCGCGCGTCGATGAGGTCTGCAAGGAAATCGAGGATGTGATCGGCCTCGATACGTCGTACGCGCCGCGCATCAGCGCCAAGGAAGGCATCGGCATTGAAGAGGTCTTAGCAGCGATCATTCACTATCTGCCGTCTCCCAAGGGCGACGCGGACGCGCCGCTGCAGGCGCTGATATTCGATTCGTATTACGACAATTACAAGGGCGCAATCAGCTATGTGCGCGTGAAGCAGGGCCGCGTGGCCGAGGGCGACAAAATACTGTTTATGGCGGCAGGCAAGCGATTTGATGTGACCGAAACGGGCGTATTTCTGCCGAACCCGCTCAAGACGGCTTCGCTGTCGGCGGGAGAGGTCGGGTATATCGCGGCGAGCGTCAAAAACGTGTCGGACACGCGCGTGGGCGATACGATCACGAACGCGAAGGACGGCGCGGCCGAACCGCTGCCGGGCTACAAGGAAGTCACGCCGATGGTGTTCTGCGGCATCTATCCGGCGGACGGCGCGGACTATGAGGACCTAAAGGACGCGCTCGCGAAGCTCGCGCTCAACGACGCGTCGCTGATATACGAGCCGGAAACGTCCGTGGCGCTTGGCTTTGGTTTCCGCTGCGGCTTTCTGGGGCTGCTGCATATGGAGATTATACAGGAACGGATTGAGCGCGAATTTGACCTCAATCTCGTAACGACAGCGCCGAGCGTGAGCTATCACGTGATGACGGTGAAGGGCGAGCTGCTCGTGGTGGAAAACCCGACGAACCTGCCGCCCACAACGTCGATTGACTATATGGAAGAGCCGATCACAGACGCGACGATCATGACGCCCGACGAATATGTGGGTGCGGTGATGGATATCTGTCAGGAAAAACGCGGCGTGTTCAAGAACATGGAGTACATCGAGGCGACACGCGTGATGATTCATTACGAGATGCCTTTGAACGAGATTATCTACGACTTTTTCGATATTTTGAAGTCGCGTACGCGCGGCTACGCATCGCTTGACTATGAGCTGAAGGGCTATAAAAAGAGCGACCTCGTGCGCCTGGATATGCTGCTCAACGGCGATACGTGCGATGCGCTGTCGATCATCGTGCACCGGGACAAGGCTTATGCGCGCGGGCGCAGCATCGCCGAAAAGCTCAAGGACGCGATCCCGCGGCAGCTTTTCGAAATACCGATACAGGCGGCCATCGGCGGCAAGGTCATCGCGCGCGAAACCGTGAAGGCGATGCGCAAGGACGTGCTGGCCAAGTGCTACGGCGGCGACATCACACGCAAAAAGAAGCTGCTTGAAAAGCAGAAGGAAGGCAAGAAGCGCATGCGGCAGGTGGGCAGCGTGGAGGTGCCGTCCGAAGCGTTTATGTCCGTGCTCAAGATGGACTGATGGCAGCGCTCGGTCTTTATGTTCACATTCCGTTCTGCCTGCGCAAATGCGCCTACTGCAATTTCGTATCGTACCCGCACAGGCAGGAGGAAATCGACCGGTATATCGGCGCGCTGATACATGAGGCGCGGCTTTACGAAGCCGTGCTGAAAAACCGCACGGTGGATACGGTGTTCATCGGCGGCGGCACGCCGTCGATGCTCTCGCCGGAGCAGATGGAAAAGCTGATAAACGGTCTGCGTTCGGTCGGTGACTGGGGTTGCGCGGAGATCACGGCGGAAGCCAATCCCGAAACGCTCGATCAAACGAAGCTCGCCGCCTATGCGGCGCTCGGCATCAACCGGCTCAGCATCGGGCTGCAGTCGCATGACGATGACGTGCTGCGCAATATCGGGCGAAACCACACATGGGACACTTTCGAAAGTGCGTTTAAAACAGCCTCGCACTATTTTCATAACATCAATACCGATATCATATTCGGGCTGCCCGGGCAGACGGTGAACAGCTTTGACGAAACGCTGAGCCGTCTGATTGCGCTGTCTCCCACCCACATTTCCGCCTATGCGCTCAAGCTCGAAACGGGCACGCCGCTTGCGGCGCGCTTTGACGGCGCGGATGAAGACACCGACAGGCAGATGTACCATCTCGCGGCCGAAAAGCTTGGGGATGCCGGGTATACGCATTACGAGACATCCAACTTTGCCAAAGTAGGCTGTGAATGCCGCCACAATTTAAAATACTGGACGGGCGGCGAATACTTAGGGCTCGGCGCGGCGTCCTACTCCTATATTATCGAAGACGCACACCGCCGTTTTGGAAACATCACTGAGTTGGATGACTATATCAATAAGATTGAAGCCAATCAAAGGCCTGTGGCCGAGGAGGAGGCTTTGAGCGAAGCCGACCTCATCGTTGAATACATCATGCTGCGCTTGCGTCTGCGGCAAGGAATCAGCTTCAATGATTATGGCGCACGCTTCGGGCATAGCTTCATAAGCTGTTTTGAAGAGGCCGTTCATAAGACGCAAAAAGCAGGCCTGATAACCGTAGGCAGTGACGGTATCCGCCCCACTCTCAAGGGCTTTGACCTGCAAAATGCGCTGATCGGAGAATATATAAAAAAACTGTGAACATGAACGCGGGCACTTGACTTTGCAGACAATAAGTGCTATTTTTATACCATGATGTTAGCACTCGACCTAAATGAGTGCTAACAATCAAATAACCGGACAGAAGGGAGACCGATGGAATTAAGCGAACGCAAAATAGGCATACTCAAAGCCGTCATAGACGACTACATCATGACCGGTCTTCCGATCGGTTCGAGAACGATTTCCAAAAAAAGCGGGTTTGAGCTGAGCTCCGCCACGATCAGAAACGAGATGGCGGACCTGGAAGAGCTCGGTTTTTTGGAGCAGCCGCATACATCAGCCGGGCGCATACCGTCACAGCAGGCGTACCGGTTTTATGTGGACCGGCTTATGAAGGTTGTGAAACTCAACGCGGCGGAAGCCGAGCGCATAAAGGGCTATTTTCAGGACAGGATGAGCGAGGTCGGGCAGGTGATGGAGAAGGCAGCCAAGGTGCTGTCGGATACCACCCACCACATTTCAATGGTCTTAAAGCCGCAGCTTAAAAAATCCATCATCAAGCGGATACAGATCGTCAAAATCACAGAAAAAAAGGCGATACTGCTGGTGGTGACGGATGCGGGGCTTGTGACTGATTCGGTGATCGTTGTGCCTGAGGGCATTACGCCGGATTATCTTGAAATGATATCGAACATGCTGACCGAAAAGATGGAGTCCAAAACGCTTGAGGACGCGGAGAATGATTTGCGCGGCTTCATGAGCGAAGCCGTTCGAAACGGCAGCGCGTTCGTGACGGATGTCATTTCAGCCATAGAAACGAGCGTGGAGCCGATAGGTGAAAAGGGCATCGTGCTCGGCGGGACGCAGAACATCATTGACTATCCCGATTATATGAGCATCGAAAAGGCAAAGAACTTTATTTCCGTGCTCGAAACTAAGGATATGCTCTATGATATGATGAAAAAGGCGACGCAGCTCGAGTTTTCCGTGACGATCGGTCAGGAAAACGAGGTTAAGGAGCTGCACGACATGAGCGTTGTGACCGCGACATACAAGATCGGCGGGCGTTCGCTCGGGTCTTTCGGTGTGATCGGGCCGACGCGCATGGATTATGCAAAGGTGATTTCCATTCTTGGGTATGTGAGCAACAGCTTAAACAGCATACTGTCAAGTTTTATAGAATCGGATGATTAAAGGGGGGAGCAACAAGGATGAGCGAAATGGAAAAGAACGAAACAACGGAAAATGAAGCGGCCAATCAGGCCGGACAAACCGAAACTGCGGATAGCAAGAGCTTTGAAGACGTGTTGAATGAGACAGTCCGGCAGGAGGCTCACGACCATAAAAAGGGCGCGAAAGCCGACAGAAAGCTGGCCGAGGCGCTTGCGGAACGCGATGATTTCAAAGACAAATACCAGCGTACGTTCAGCGAGTTCAATAACTATAAAAAACGTACGGCATCGACAAGAGCCGATGCCTTTAAAGATGGGCAGTGCGACGCCATTACAAAAATTCTGCCGGTGCTCGATAATTTTGAAAGAGCGCTTGAGCATATCGACGGCGCGGAAGAGAACGCATTGGCTCAAGGGTTTAAAATGGTCTACAAGCAGCTGGCGATGGCGATGGAGCAGATGGGCGTGGCAGAGATGGGCGCACCGGGCGATCCGTTCGACCCGAATCTGCATCAGGCCATTCAACTGGTGGATACGCCCGAGGGCGAGCAATCCGGCACTGTGGCAGGGGTGGCACAGAAGGGCTACAAGATGGAAGACAGAGTCATCCGGCACTGCATGGTTATGGTTAACAAGTAATATATATTTTTTATACAAGGAGGGAAACAGGATATGGCTAAAATCATAGGTATCGACTTAGGAACGACAAACTCTTGCGTAGCGGTGATGGAAGGCGGCGAGCCGACGGTTATCGTGAACGCGGAAGGCAGCAGAACAACACCGTCTGTCGTGGCGTTTTCCAATACGGGTGAAAGGCTGGTCGGCAAGGTGGCCAAGAACCAGGCGATCACCAATCCGGACAGAACCATCAGCTCGATTAAAAGAGACATGGGAACGGACAGAAAGGTCAACATAGACGGCAAGAGCTACTCACCGCAGGAAATCAGCGCGATGATATTGCAGAAGCTCAAAAGCGATGCGGAAGCGTATCTTGGCGAAACGGTGACCGACGCGGTCATCACGGTGCCCGCATACTTCACGGACAGCCAGCGTCAGGCGACAAAGGACGCGGGCAAAATTGCAGGGCTTAACGTACAGCGCATCATCAACGAGCCGACAGCGGCTTCGCTCGCATACGGCGTTGACAAAGAGGAAGAGCAGAAGATTCTCGTGTTCGACCTTGGCGGCGGCACGTTTGACGTATCGATTCTTGAGATCGGCGACGGCGTGTTTGAAGTGCTCGCGACCAACGGCAACAACCGTTTGGGCGGCGACGATTTTGATCAAAAAGTGATGGATCACATCGTGGTCGAGTTTAAAAAGACATCGGGCATCGATCTGTCGAAGGATAAAATGGCGATGCAGCGCATCAAGGAAGCTGCCGAGAAAGCCAAGATCGAGCTTTCGGGCGTGCTTCAGGCCAGCATCAACCTGCCGTTCATCACGGCGGACGCATCCGGCCCCAAGCATCTTGATATGTCGCTGACGCGCGCGAAGTTCAACGAGCTCACGGCTGATCTCGTCGAGCAGACGGCGATCCCCACGCGCAAAGCGCTGCAGGATGCGGGCATTGCCGCATCGTCTCTGTCCAAGGTTATCCTCGTCGGCGGGTCCACGCGTATTCCGGCGGTGCAGGATAAGGTGAAGGAAATCACGGGCAAAGACCCGTATAAGGGCATCAACCCGGACGAATGCGTCGCGGTCGGCGCGGCGATTCAGGCGGGCGTTATCGGCGGCGAGGTCAACGACATCGTGCTGCTCGACGTCACACCGCTCTCGCTCGGTATCGAGACGCTCGGCGGCGTGTCCACCCGGCTGATTGACAGAAATACGACGATTCCGACAAAGAAGAGTCAGGTGTTCTCAACGGCGGCAGACGGCCAGACCAGCGTGGAAATCCACGTGCTGCAGGGTGAAAGAGAGATGGCCTCGCACAACAAAACACTCGGCCGTTTCAACCTGACGGGTATTCCGCCGGCTCCGAGAGGCGTACCGCAGATCGAGGTGACATTTGATATCGACGCGAACGGCATCGTGCACGTGTCCGCGAAGGACCTCGGCACGGGCAACGAACAGAAGGTCACGATCACCGCGTCCACGAACATGTCTAAAGACGACATCGACAAAGCGGTGAAGGATGCCGAGCAGTTCGCTGAAGCCGACAAGAAGGAAAAAGAAAAGGTTGAGATCAGAAACAACGCCGACAGTCTCGTGTTCCAGACGGAAAAGACGATCAAGGATCTCGGAGACAAGGTGAGCAGCGAAGACAAAGCCAAGATTGAAGCTGAGATTTCCACCGTGAAGAGCGCGCTTGCGGGCACTGATACGGACGCGATCAAAGCCGCGACGGAAAAGCTCTCGCAGGTCAGTTACGACGTGTTCGGAAAGATCTATCAGCAGGCCAATGCGCAGGCGAACGCAGCCGGTGCGGGTGGTGCGGGCTATCAGCAGGATGCCCAGCAGGCTCCGCCGGATGACAATGTGGTTGATGCCGATTACGAAGTCGTTGACGACGAGAAGAAAGACAAATAAAATACAATCAGACGATGCGTCAGGCTTCCGACTCTGTACGGGGTTTTCCCCGAGACGTAAAAAACCGGGAACTGTCGAAGAAACGGTAAAGTCTTTCGGCAATATGAGACATATACATAAGATATAGCCTTAAAAAGCCAGAGCGCTTAAGCGCTTTGGCTTTTCGGGTGTCTTATACTTTAAATCTAGGCGGTGCTTAATTTGGCGGATAAAAGAGATTACTATGAGGTGCTGGGCGTTGAAAAAAATGCGACCGGCGATGAAATAAAAAAGGCATACAGAAAACTGGCCAAGCAATACCACCCCGATGTCAATGAGGATAAGGACAGCTCAACAGAGAAATTCAAAGAAGCCAGCGAAGCGTACGGCGTGTTAAGCGACGATCAAAAACGCAGGCAGTACGACAGCTTCGGCCATGCGGCGTTCGATCAAGCGGCCGGCGGCCGGGGCGGCTTCGGCGGTTTTGACGATTTTATGGGCGGCTTCGGCGATATATTCGAGTCGTTTTTCGGCGGCGGGCGGACATCGCGCCGCAACGGCCCGGTTCGCGGCTCCGACCTTCGCATGGAGCTTCGCATCACGTTTGAGGAAGCCGCTTTCGGCGTGAAAAGAGACGTGCGGCTCAATAAGGATGAAGCCTGTGAAGCCTGCGGCGGCTCCGGCGCGAGAAACGGCACATCGCCGCAAACCTGTCCGTCGTGCGGCGGCACAGGACAGATACGCCAGCAGCGCAGCACGGCTTTCGGCAGCTTTGTCAATGTTGTGGACTGCCCTGACTGCGGCGGGCGCGGCAGTGTAATAAAAGAACCCTGCCCGGATTGCGGCGGGCGCGGCAGCATGACCAAGATCAAAACGATCAGCGTGGATATCCCCGCAGGCATTGACAACGGACAGATTTTAACGATGCGCGGCATGGGCGCGGCAGGACAGCGCGGCGGCCCTTCGGGCGATCTTCAGATTTATATTTATGTACAGCCGCACGAGCTGTTCACACGCGAAGGGTACGACCTTTATCTCGATATTCCCGTATCGTTTGTGGATGCGGCGCTCGGCGCGGAGCTCACGATTCCCACCCTGGAGGGCAAAGCCAAGCTTAAAATGGGAGAAGGCACGCAGACGGGGACCGTGTTCCGCCTTAAGGACAAGGGCGTCGCGCATCTTCATTCTTCGAGAAAAGGCAGCCTTTATGTGAAGGTGAATATCGAAGTGCCGAAGAAATTAAACGACAAACAAAAATTGCTGCTCAGAGAATTCGATAAGCTCACGGTGAAACACAAAAGTTTTTTTGAAAGAGTCAAGGGAGAATGAACTGGAAACAAATCTGCATACAAACCAATGAAGATGCTGCCGATCTGATTTCGTCGGTGCTGATGGACGCCGGAGCGACCGGTGTGGAGATGGAGGGCGGCAGCGTGCCTTACGCCCACCGCGATGAGTATCTCGCACAGCCTGCGGACAACAGCTCCGGCATGGCCGTTAAAGCCTATTACGGTGAAGACGGCTTTTCGGATACGCTCGCCTATGTCAGCAGCAGAATTGAAGCGCTTAAAAGCGAACCGGGGCTGGGCCCGCTGACCGTTTCGGTCATCACCGTGGCCGATACAGATTGGAATGAAAATTTCAAGAAGCATTTCACCACGTTTCGGGCGGCGGGCTGTTTTGTCGTCAAGCCCACATGGGAGGCATATAAAAGCGAGCCCGGCGATATCGTGATTGAGATTGATCCCGGTATGGCTTTCGGGTCCGGCACGCACGAAACGACGCGCATGTGCCTTGAACTGCTGCAAAAATATATGCCGCCCAAGGCTAAAGTGCTCGATGTCGGATGCGGCTCGGGCATACTCGGCATCGGCGCGGCCAAGCTCGGCGCGGCGGACGTGCAGGCGCTCGATTACGACAGCGTCAGCGTGACGGTGGCGCGCGAAAACGCGCTGGCAAACGGCGCGGACGTAATGGACGTGCACCGCTCCGACCTGCTGCAGAATGCGCCTGAGGCAAAATACGACATCATACTCGCCAATATCATCGCCGATATCGTGATACGGCTCAACGAAAACGCCGGGAACTATCTTGAGAAAAACGGAGTCTATATTATGTCCGGCATTATCGATGAAAGGGAAGGCGATGTGATCTGCTCACTTGAGCAGAACGGCTTTTCCGTGATCGAGACGCTTGCAATGGCGGACTGGCGCGCATTCGCCGCGAGGAAACGCTGATGCACCGTTTTTATACCGAGCCCGAACATGTTCATGAAAACAGCCTGACCATCGCGGGCGACGAAGCTAGGCATATCAAAAATGTTCTGCGTATGCAGGCAGGCGATGAGTTTATCGCTTTTGACGGCACCGGCACAGATTATGCCTGCCGTATCGTCAGCGTCGGCACCCAAATAGAGGCGCAGGTGCTCTCAAAGGAAATAAACAAAACGGAACCGGGCATCCGGGTCACGCTCTATCAGGCATATCCGAAATCCGCAAAGATGGAGGAGATCGTCCAGAAGGCGATTGAGCTCGGTGCGTTTCGCATCGTGCCGTTCATTTCGCACCGCTGCGTGAAACGGCCCGAGGATTCCTCGCGGCTGCGCCGTGTCGCGCTCGCGGCGGTCAAGCAATGCGGCCGGAGCGTGCTGCCGTCCGTGGAGGATGTGCTTAACTTCGAAGACGCGCTTAAGCTCATGAAAACGCACGACAAGCTGATTGTATGCTGGGAGGAAGAGCGTGAAACGCCGCTTAAAGAGGCGCTTGCGGGCGAGGCAAAAGATATCGGCATCGTGATCGGCCCGGAGGGTGGCCTCGAAGAAGCCGAAGTGAAGCACATGCGCGAAGCCGGAGGCATTTCCGTCACATTGGGGCCGCGCATCATGCGCACCGAGACGGCGGGCATTGCGGTGCTGGCGGCCGTATTTTACGATAAGGGGCAAATGCAGCTGTGAGAAAAGTCTCTTTTTACACTTTGGGCTGCAAGGTCAACGCCTACGATTCCGCCTATATGCAGACTCTGTTTGAACAAAGCGGCTTTGAGACCGTGGCGTTTGAACAGCCGACCGATATTGTCGTCGTCAATACGTGCACGGTCACGGCGGTGGCCGATAAAAAATCGCGCGCGGCCATACGGCGCGCGGCCAGAACGGGCCATGTGATTGTGGTCGGGTGCCTCGCGCAGCGCGCGGCGGATGAGCTGCTTGCCATAGAAGGCGTCAGCGCGGTGGTGGGCACAGACGACCGCGGGCGTATCGTCGAGGTGGCGCATAAGCTGCTCAGCGGCGAGACGGCCATTGATCTGACGCACGACCTCAAAGGCTGCGGTTATGAACCGATGCAGGTGAATACATCGGGAGACCGGACGCGCGGTGTGCTCAAAATTCAGGAAGGGTGCGATTGCTTTTGCAGCTACTGCATCATTCCGCATGTGCGCGGGCGCTCGCGCAGCCGCGGTTTTGATGAGATACTGGCCGAAGCGGATGCGATGGCGCAAGGCGGTGTGAAGGAAATTGTGCTCACGGGCATTCATATTGCGTCGTACCGCGACGCGGAGCGCGGCCTCGGCGAGCTGATACAAGCGCTCGATAAGTGCGGCGCACGGCTGCGTCTCGGGTCCATCGAGCCGGGTGTGCTCGGCAGCGATTTTGTGGAAGCCGCCGCATCGGCAAAAAACCTCTGCCCGCATTTTCATCTGTCTTTGCAGAGCGGCTCGGCAGCGGTGCTGCAGCGCATGAACAGACCGTATACGCCCGAAGAGTACATGGCCTTTGTGACGCTGTTAAGGCAGAGCTTTGATAATCCGGCCATCACGACGGACGTGATTACGGGGTTTCCGGCGGAGACAGACGAAGAACATCGGGAAACGATGGCCTTTGTGGAAGCAGCCGCATTTTCGCGCATTCACGTTTTCCCTTACTCAGCCCGCGAAGGTACGCGTGCGTTTGCGATGAAGCCGCGCGTGGCGAAAATGGTCGCAAGAGAGCGTGCCGCCGAACTGATCCGTCTCGGCGATGCGCTGGAGGACCGTTACATTCACAGCATGATCGGCCGGGAAGCGCAGGTGCTTTTTGAAGAGCCGTCGGCGCATTTTGCAGGATGCATGGAAGGGTACAGCGAACGCTATGTGCGCGTGGCGGGCAGGGCTCAAAGGAACGAACTCAAAACGGTGATGCTGGCTCAAATTCACGGCAAAACCGTTTTGGCTAAATAAGGAGGTTTTCATGAAGGACTGTTTTTTTTGCAGAATTGTCGAGGGAGAGATTCCCTCGAACAAGGTTTACGAGGACGATAAGGTGCTCGCGTTTCACGACATCGATAAAAAAGCACCCGTCCATATTCTGATTATCCCCAAAAAACACGTCGAATCCGTCGCGGCGCTCGAAGCGGCAGACTTTGAAACGGTGGCGCATATCTACAGCGTGGCGCAGAAGCTGGCTGACGAATACGGTTTGAAGGACGGCTTTCGCATCGTTACCAACACGGGCAAAGACGGCGGACAGACGGTGAATCACCTTCATTTTCATTTGCTCGGCGGGCGCACCATGGGCTGGCCTCCGGGCTGACAAGGCCACCAAGCGAAAAACAGGTATTGTGATACGCATGGCCTGTTTATTTACGTTTCACATCAATCGTGATAGCACCACTTTTTTATAGACTCAGTTGATTGTTCACAGAATGGTAATGACCATGACCACAATATATAGTATAATAAACTCGCAACAGGGAAAATTTTGGAGGATGACAAATGAAAATTAAAAAAGCAGTGATTCCGGCTGCCGGGCTTGGCACGCGCTTTCTGCCGGCCACAAAAGCACAGCCTAAGGAAATGCTGCCCATTGTTGATAAACCCACCATACAGTATATTGTTGAAGAAGCCATAAAAGCGGGCATTGAGAGCATACTCATTATAACAGGGCGCGGCAAGCGCAATATTGAAGATCATTTTGATAAATCATACGAGCTCGAATCAGAGCTCAAAAGAAAAGGCAACACATCCATGCTGAGCATGGTGGAGGATATTTCACAGCTGGTCAACGTGTTTTACGTGAGGCAGAAGGAAGCGAAAGGACTCGGGCATGCCATCAGCTGTGCCCGTGATTTTGTGGGCAACGAACCGTTTGCGGTGCTGCTCGGAGACGACGTTGTGGTATCCGAAAAGCCTGCGATCGGACAGCTCATGGACGTTTATGATCAGCGCGGTGCGTCGGTGCTCGGCGTTCAGCGTGTGGACAGCGCCGTCGTGGATAAGTACGGCATCATCGATCCGTCCAACGGAATCGGCGGCGGCCGGCTTCACGGCGTTAAAGACCTCGTGGAAAAGCCGCCTGTCCATGAAGCGCCGTCGAATCTGGCCATTCTCGGCAGATATATCATCACGCCCGAGATATTCGATATCCTCAAGGTTCAGCAGCCGGGCAAGGGCGGAGAGATTCAGCTCACCGACGCGCTCAAAACGCTGATGGGCTCGCAGGCTATGTATGCTTATGAGTTCGAAGGCAAACGCTATGACGTGGGGGATAAGCTCGGCTTTTTGAAGGCCACGGTCGAGTTTGCGCTGAACAGGGATGATTTGAGCGAGAAATTCGGTGAATACCTTAAAAACATCGTAAAGGAATTGTAAAATGAGCGAAATCAGAGATGTTGCACTCGCACCCTCGGGAGAGATGAAAATCGCATGGGCACAAAACCATATGCCCGTGCTGTCGCATCTGGAAAAAATGTTCGCTGAGGAAAAGCCGTTCGACGGCGTCAAGGTATCGCTCAGCGTCCATCTCGAAGCCAAAACCGCTTACCTTTGCCGTGTGCTCAAAAGCGGCGGCGCGGTGATGTCGGTGACGGGGTCGAACCCGCTTTCTACGCAGGATGACGTGGCTGCGGCTCTTGTGAGCGGCGGCATTGATGTTTTTGCATGGCATGCGGCCACGGCAAGCGAATACGAGCGGCATATTTCTATGGCGCTCGATCACGGCCCGGATGCCGTGATCGACGACGGGGCGGACCTTTGCGAAGCGCTGCACACAAGAGATAAAATAAAAGCGGCCAATGTGATCGGCGCATGCGAAGAAACGACGACGGGGCTGCTGCGCTACCGCACGCGTGAGCGCGACGGCTCATTAAAGTTTCCCGTGGTGGCCGTCAACGATGCGGACTGCAAGCATCTTTTCGACAACCGCTACGGCACCGGCCAGTCTGTTTGGGACGGCATTATGCGCACCACGAACCTTGTGGTGGCGGGCAAAGCGGTTGTGGTGGCCGGTTATGGCTGGTGCGGCAAGGGCATTGCCATGCGGGCCAAGGGCCTCGGTGCACGCGTGATTGTGACGGAGATCGACCCGATCCGCGCGATGGAAGCGGCGATGGACGGGTATGACGTGATGCCGATGGATGATGCGGCGGGTCTCGGCGATATATTCGTCACGGTGACGGGCTGCAGCGATGTGATACGAAAAGAGCATTTCCTCACGATGAAGGACGGCGCGATTCTCTCCAATGCGGGGCATTTCAATGTTGAGATCGATATCCCTGAGCTTGAAGAGCTCTCAACGGCCTCCTATGAAGCGCGGCACAACATCATGGCTTACGACCTCGGCGGCAAAACACTGTATCTGCTGGCGGAAGGGCGTCTTGTCAATCTTGCGGCGGGGGACGGACATCCTGCGGAGATCATGGATTTGAGCTTTGCGATACAGGCGCTGTCGCTCAAGTATTTGATACAGAATAAAGGCAGGCTGACCAACAGCGTATTCAGCGTGCCGCGCGAAATCGATATTCAGGTTGCGCAGCTTAAGCTTGCAGCCATGAACATTCAAATCGACTCGCTCAGTAAGGCGCAACGCGCCTACATGTACGGAGAATAAGACATGAGCATTCGCTTAAGTAACGGCACGATCATCACGGCCGATGCGCAGGATACGATTGTGGAAGGCTGCGTCATCGTTGAAGACGGCGTCATCACCTATGCGGGGCCGGAGGCGCTCGCGCCCGATACCGCTGTCAGCCGGACAATCGATGTGAAGGGCGGCATCATCGCGCCCGGATTTATCAATACGCATACGCACGTCGCGATGAATCTGCTGCGCGGCTACGCGGATGATATGGCGCTGATGGATTGGCTGCAAAACAGCATATGGCCCGCGGAAGACAAGCTGGATGAGGATGCCGTTTATTGGGGCACCATGCTGGCCATCGCAGAGATGGCGGCGGGCGGCGTGACATGCTTCTCTGACATGTATAACTTTACGCAGCAGATTGCAAAGGCGGCGGACGATTCCGGCATACGCGCGCTGATTGCGACAGCCGTACTCGATATTGACGGACAGGGCGATAGACGCCTTTTAAGCGCGGCCGAGCTTTTTGACGTTGTGAAAGACTATAAGCGCGTGGATGCGGCAATCGGGCCGCACGCGGAATACACCGTGAGCCCCGATTTGTTTAAAAAAGTGGGCGCGTTTGCCGAAAAGCATAACGCGCGCATTCATGTGCACGTGTCGGAAACGCAGGGCGAGCATCAGGACTGCATCGCCCGGCACGGGAAAACGCCTATCGGGCTGATGGGCAGCCTCGGGCTTTTGGACATGCCGCTGATGGCGGCGCATTGCGTGTGGCTCAGCGACGAGGATATCGCCGTGATGGCGGACAAAGGCGCAAACGTGATGTCGTGCCCGGGCAGCAATTTAAAGCTCGGAAGCGGCATTGCGCGCGTGGCGAAGATGCTCGAGGCGGGCGTGAACGTGAGCTGCGCCACAGACGGCGCGGCCAGCAACAACAACCTTTCGATGATGGAAGAGATGACGCTTGTGTCGCTGCTGCAAAAGGGCGTGAATCTGCAGCCGACGCTGATACCCGCAAAGGATGCCGTCCGGATCGCGACGATCAACGGCGCAAAAGCCTTAGGGCTCGGTGGCCTGACCGGCAGCATTGAAGCGGGCAAACAGGCAGATATCGTGGTGATCGACACGTCGGGCCTGCGGTACTGCCCGAAGACGAACCTGCTGCATCATCTGGTGTACAGCGGCAGCGATGCCGATGTCGCCCTGACGATGGTCGGCGGCGACATCCTGTACGAAAACGGACAGATTACTTTCGGAGATATTGAAGAAATCAAAGCGAAGGCATCAGCGCATGCCGCCAAGCTGTTTGTGAAATAAAGGGGGTCCACGTTGAAACGTCTGTGCTTTCTGGCTTTATGTCTCATATTGATCATCGGCCTCATCATAAGCTGCGCGCCTCAGCAGGATCAAAGCGGCACGCCGCAGACGGCTCAAGGCGGCGCGGCGACCGACGCGAAGAATATCAATATCAAGGATATCGACATTTTAAAGCAGGACGGCAACACGGTCATCACATTTTCTCTGCTAAGCGGCAGCCGCAAAGGCGGCTACGCCGAATCAAAGCTGACGCAGCTGCCGACATATCAGATCAATATGCTCGATCAGCCGCAGCGGCTCATGATACGGTTTGACAATATCAGCTTTTGGGATTATGAACAAAAAGAGTCGTGGCTTGAATCGGACATGATTCAGGGGCTTTTCCGGGAGGTGCCGGCCAACAACAATTCGCTGACGATATTTGTTCAGCTTTCACGGTCGGCATCCTTTGATGTGAAGGAAGATGAGGGCAACCTGATTATCACGCTGAAGCCGGGCAAAGAGAACGAGGACACGAAATACTATTGCGCTTCCAACGCGTTTTATGAGCACCAGGAGGGCAGATGGCCCGAAACGGTGGACATGCATCCGGTATTGTGCAGCGACCTGCAAAACAAGCTGCTGATATCGCAGCCGTTTGACACCAAAGAGGAAGCGCAAAGCTATATGCAGAGCATTGAAAAAACAGTCAAAGATGCTTTGCCGGAAGCCGCGCTGACGGTGATCGGCATCGGCAAAAATGCGCTCCCCGATTTTTCTTCGGATATCGATTATTCAATTGTGGAAAGCCGGGGCGTGCTGATGAAGGACGGCAGCTTTTTAAGCACGTCTGTGCTGCTGGACAACGGAAGGTATCTTGATACGGCGCCGGACGGCCGCATTGTGTTCTCGCGGGCGTACAAGCCCGAAGAACCGGCGATGCAGCAGGACAACTACCTGATGTCTGAGAGGCTTTGGATTCAGGGAACCGACGGGCGCACACAGGGCCTCGATTTATCCGAGTTCTTTATGATCGTCAAGGCGAAGCTTTCACCCGACGGACGGTATCTTGCGATACTCGATTCGTCCATCGAGAACAGCGTCCTGTACGTTTACGATTTTACGAATGCGGCGCTGATCAACCTCGGCGAAGAAGGCTTTGGCAGCCAGACGGCGGACTTCGCATGGTCGGATATGGGCAGCACGCTCTATGCGATGACGGGCAACAGCGATACCAAACAGATGCGCTCCTGCACCTTTGCGCCGGACGGCAGCTTTCAGATTCAGGCCGTGGAAGAGCTGGAAGGAGCCGCGGGCAGCATCGCCGTTTGGAAAGGGCGCGTTTTCTTTGCCGACAAAACCGCCGGGCGCGTTTATGAAATCGGCGATGAGCGCCGCGATTTGACCGCCGGCGTGGATATCTGTGCGCATCCCGATGCGAACCAACTGCTCGTGCTCGAAACACAGCCCTCAGCCGATGAACAGGTTCCAACCAGCCTGAAGCTTTATAATATCGATACGGGAGAAACGGTGGCCATTACCAGCGGCACCGATATCGTTGATTTTGGCTTCATGCCGGGCGGAAAGGTGTATTTTCTGGATGCCCATATTACAGATGCCGCCGAAGGCTATCCATACGGCCTTTTCGTCTATGATATTGCGAGCGGCACCTTGCAGGAGCTTGCGATTTGTGGTACAGATGAGTTTGCCACATCCAATTCAGGTGTGTTATACTTTATCGATTATCTGGGAGAAGTGGAAAACGGCTTTTATGCGACGTTTACATACGGTTTGAGTTAAATTAATTCTTTAGGAGGACGGCATGCAGGTTCCAATTTCCGAGGTGGAAAAAATAGCGGTGCTTTCACGTTTAAGCTTCAGCGAAGAAGAGAAAAAACAATACCAGCATCATCTTGAAGCCATACTGAAAACGGCACAGCGCCTTGAAGAGCTTGATACGAAGGATGTGGCCCCCACGGCACACATTCAGGGCGTGGAGAATGTGCTCAGGCGCGATGTGGTGGAGAAGAGCATGGATAACGATATACTGACGGCCAATGCGCCCGAGCGTGATAACGGGTGTTTTATCGTGCCCAAAGTTGTTGAATGAGGTGGCAATTTGAAAGCATATGAACTGAGCATGAAGCAGATAATGGACAAGCTCGACAGTAAGGAAATCAGTGCCTCGGAGCTTGTGAAAGATCTGCTCGATAGAATTAATGATAAAGAGCCGCAGCTGCGCGCTTTAAATTGCGTTTGCGGAGAGCAGGCGCTGAAGGAAGCAAAGTCGGCGGATGAGCGCCGTGCCAAAGGCGAGCAAAAAAGCGCGTTTGACGGTGTTCCCGCAATCATAAAAGACAACATCTGCACGCAAGGCATCGCCACCACGTGCTCGTCGAAAATGCTGCAGGGCTTTGTGCCCCCGTATGACGCGCATGTCATCGAGCGGTTTAAATCGCTCGGCATCATCACGCTTGCCAAATCGAATCTCGATGAATTTGCGATGGGCTCATCCACCGAGAACAGTGCGTTTAAAATTTCGGCGAATCCGTGGGATTTACGGCGTGTTCCGGGCGGCTCGTCGGGCGGCAGCGCGGCGGCTGTGTCGGCAGGCTATGCGCCGCTTGCGCTCGGCTCGGATACAGGCGGCAGCATTCGGCAGCCCGCCTCATACTGCGGCGTTGTCGGCTTAAAGCCCACATACGGCGTTGTGTCGCGCTATGGCCTTGTCGCGTTTGCGTCCTCGCTCGATCAGATCGGCCCGTTTACGCGCACGATCGAAGATGCGGCTTTGGCGCTCAATACGCTTTGCAGCCACGACAGGCGCGATTCCACATCGATTGATATGGTGTATCCCGACTACACAGCCGGGATCACAGAGGGCATCAAGGGCATGAAAATCGGCGTGCCGAAGGAATACTTCGCGGAAGGCCTTGGCGATGATGCCAAAGCCGCACTGCTGAGTGCCATGAAAACATATGAAGACTTGGGCGCCATCGTGGAAGAAACCACGCTGCCCACGTTCGATTATGCGCTCGGCGTCTACTATATCATCTCCTCTGCGGAAGCCACCTCGAACCTCTCGCGCTACGACGGCGTGAAGTACGGCCACCGTGCGGCAAATTACGACGGCATTGTGGATATGTATGTGCAGACGCGCAACGAAGGCTTCGGGCCGGAGGTCAAGCGCCGCATGATGCTCGGCAACTACGTGTTAAGCTCCGGGTATTACGACGCCTATTATTTAAAAGCGCTCAAGGTCAGAACGCTGGTCAAGCGGGACTTTGATTCATTATTTGAAAAATACGACTGCATACTGTCGCCGACGGCGCCGACACCCGCGTTTGTGGCGGGCGAAAAGACCGATCCGCTGCAGATGTACATGACGGATATCTACACGGTTCCCGTCAACATCGCGGGGCTGACAGCCGTGTCCATGCCTTGCGGGCTGAGCGGCGGAGGGTTGCCTATCGGCGTTCAGCTCATCGCGAAACCGCTCGGCGAGCCGGTGATGCTGCGCATGGCGCGCGCACTTGAGCAAACCATTGAACCTATCGGAAATCCGTCCTTCAAGGGAGGTGAGCAGTGATGAAATTCGAAACCGTGATCGGGCTTGAGGTCCATGTGGAGCTTGCGACCAATACGAAAATATTCTGCGGCTGTGAGAACAAATTCGGCGGCGAGCCCAATACGCATTGCTGCCCCATCTGTATCGGCATGCCGGGCGTGCTGCCCGTGCTCAACGAGAAGGTCGTGGAGTTCGCGGCCAGAGCGGGCCTTGCAACCAACTGCAGTATCGCGAACTTTTCGAAGATGGACCGCAAGGGGTACTACTATCCCGATTTGCCCAAAGCATATCAGATTTCACAGTTTGATCTGCCGATATGCAAAGAGGGTTATGTCGATATTAAAGTGAACGGACAGGAAAAACGCATCCGCATCACGCGCATCCATATGGAGGAAGACGCGGGCAAGCTGCTGCATGACGCCTGCGCGGGCACGGCAGTCGATTATAACCGCTGCGGCGTGCCTCTCATTGAAATTGTCACCGAGCCGGATCTGCGCAGCCCGGAAGAAACGAAGGCGTTTCTTGAGACGCTCAAAAGCATCATGCAGTATACGGGCGTTTCCGACTGCAAAATGCAGGAGGGCTCGCTGCGCTGCGATGTGAACGTATCTGTGCGCGAGGAAGGCAGCAGTGTGCTCGGCACGCGCACCGAGATGAAGAATTTAAACAGCTTTTCTGCCGTATTCCGCGCGATAGAAGCCGAGAGTGCGCGGCAGATTGCACTGATAGAAGAGGGCGGCAGCGTTTCGCAGGAGACGCGCCGTTTTGACGACGTGAAGGGAAAAAGCTATGCGATGCGCGGCAAGGAAGAAGCACACGATTACCGGTATTTCCCGGATCCCGATCTGGTGCCCATCACGCTGACGGACGAACGCATCGGGCAGCTTAAAGACAGCCTGCCGGAGCTGCCGGAAGCGAAAAAGCAGCGTTATATCGCGCAGCTCGGTCTCTCGGAATACGATGCGGGCGTGCTCACTGCCGACCGTGATATCGCGGTGTTCTTCGACGCTTGTCTTGCCGAATATAATGAACCCAAGAAAGTCTGCAACCTGATTATGACCGACCTGCTGCGCCTGTTTAAGGAAGACGGCGTGCTGCCCGAGAACAACCCGGTGAAACCGGCGCATCTCGCGGAAACGCTGCGGCTGATCGACAACGGACAGGTCAACATCACGGTGGCCAAAGCGGTGTTTGAAGAGTGCTTCCGCACGGGTGAATCGCCCGCGGCGATTGTGGATACAAGGGGCCTCGCACAGATCAGCGATACGGACGAAATCAGAACGATGATACGCGATATCATTGCGAAAAATCCGGGTCCCGTGGCGGATTATAAGGGCGGCAAAGCCAAGGCGCTCACATTCTTTGTGGGCCAGGTGATGAAGCTCACGAAAGGCCAGGCCAATCCGCAGGTTGTCAACGCGATTGCGCTGGAGGAGCTCGACAAAGCGTAAATCAAGCCGGTTGTAAAACACAGCGCGTCCTGCCGGGCCGGTGCCCCAAGGGCAGCCGCGCTGTCTTTTTATAAATAAAAAAAGCGCGAAAAAGACTATAATATTAAGCAAATTGAAGAAAACGCTTATTGTTTTAAACACATTGTGCTATAATCATATGTCAATAGATTAAATAAGGGGCGAGAATATATTGAGGAGCATGACAGGCTTCGGTCGTGCCGAAGTCGAACAAGAAGGAAGAAAGCTGACGGTTGAACTGAAGACGGTGAATCACCGCTTTCTGGATATTAACATCCGCATGCCAAGAACGCTTGGGTTTACCGAAGAGCTTGTCAGAAAGACCATCAAAGACAGATTGTCCCGCGGACGTGTGGATGTGTTTATCAACTACAGCGCGCTTGCGGGCGATGCCAAAACGGTTACGGCGGATGTCGCCCTGATGAGCTCATATCTGGATGCCGCAAGAACTGCCGCCGAAGAGGTGGGCGTGCTCGATAATCTGCAGCTGTCAGACTTGATCCGCATTCCGGATATCATTGTGATACAGGAAGAAGGAGAGGACGAAGAACGCTTGTCTTGCCTTGTTCAGACGGCATCCGTTCAGGCGATAGAAGCGCTGGAAGGCATGCGCCTGCGCGAAGGGGAATCGCTCAAAATCAACATCGTGGAATGCCTCGAAGCGCTCGAAGCGATCCGTCAGCGTGTCAGCCGCAGAAAAGACGAGGTTGTGGCCGAATACGCCTTAAAGCTCAAGCAGCGCATTGCCGAGCTGATTGCAAATACGGATATTGACGAAGCCAGATTCAATACCGAGGTGGCGCTGATGGCCGACAGAGCCGATGTGACGGAGGAAATCGTCCGGCTCGGCACGCATATCAGCGAGTTTAAAAAGGCCGCCAACGATGCCGACGCGGTGGGCCGCAAACTGGATTTCATGGTGCAGGAAATGAACCGTGAAATGAATACCATCGGTTCAAAATCGCAGGATTACGACATCACGTCTGCGGTGATTGAAGGCAAAAGCATTATTGAAAAGATTAGAGAACAAGTTCAAAATATTGAATAAAAGTTTGGAGGGCAGCTTATGGCTATTAAGCTCATAAACATTGGTTTTGGCAACATCGTATCCGCCAACAGGCTGATTGCGATTGTGAGCCCCGAATCCGCGCCGATCAAGCGCATCATTCAGGAGGCTCGGCAAAAGGGAAATCTGATAGACGCCACATATGGAAGACGGACACGCGCTGTGATCATCACGGACAGCGATCATGTTATTCTTTCGGCTGTCCAGCCTGAAACGGTCGCACACCGTCTGACCGATAAAGACGACGACGCCGAGGAATAACGCATGGAGAAAGGGCTGTTGCTTGTTCTTTCCGGACCCTCGGGCACCGGAAAGGGGACTGTTTGCAAAGCGTTGCTGAATAAGCGCAAGGATATTTCATTGTCTGTTTCGTGCACCACGCGCGCGCCGCGTCCGGGTGAGGCCGACGGAAAAAGCTATTTTTTTAAAACGCGCGAGGAATTTGAGAGCCTCATTGAGCAGAACGCTTTTTTGGAGTATGCGGATGTGTTTTCGAATTATTATGGCACCCCCAAAAGCTTCGTGGATGCGGCGATTGAGCAGGGCAAAGATGTGCTGCTCGAAATTGATGTGCAGGGCGCGCTCAAGGTGAAAAAATCTTATCCGCACGGTGTTTATTTATTTTTGGTTCCGCCCACAATGGAAGAGCTGGAAAACCGCATTCGCAGCCGGGGCACCGAAACGGCGGCGCAAATTGACGCGAGGCTCGGAAAGGCCAACGCCGAGATGAACCTCATGCATGAATACGATTACAGGATCGTCAACGATCAGGTTGACGATGTGGTAGGCCGGATAGAGGCCATTATGACGGCGGAAAGGCTCAGGGTTTTCCGCTATCAAGAACAAACAAAGGAGTGATTCTATATGATGTACCCGGGAGTCAGTGAGCTCAAAGAAAAGGTGGATTGCCGCTATACGCTTGTGGTCGAGTCGGCAAAACGCGCCCGCCAGCTGGTGGACGGTGCCGAACCGCTGACCACATCGCCCGAAGCGAATCCCGTTTCTCAGGCGGCGAAAGAGATTTTCAGCGACAAAATCACGTATATCACACCGGAAGAGGCTTAAGCGATGCCTTTGACGGTTGTTGTCGGCGTATCGGGCGGCATTGCCGCCTACAAGTCGGCTTACCTCGTCAGCGCGCTCAAAAAGAAGGGCTACGACGTCCATGTGCTGATGACGCAAAACGCGCTCAAATTTGTCGGCGCAGTCACGTTCGAGACGCTCTCGAACAACGCCGTTTTAACCGATACGTTTGACCGGACAGGAGAATTCGATGTCAAGCATGTCTCGCTCGCGAAAAGGGCGGACATGCTTATTATTGCGCCCGCAACCGCCGATATTATCGCCAAAGCGGCGGCAGGCATTGCGGACGACATGCTGATGACCACACTGCTGGCCTGCGAATGCCCGGTTGTTTTCGCGCCCGCCATGAACGACGTGATGTACAAGGATGCGGCGACGCAGAACAACATTTCGCTGCTCAAAAAGCGCGGCTATTTTGTGATGGACACCGGCGAAGGCCTGCTCGCCTGCGGCGATGTGGGGCAGGGGCGGATGCGCGAGCCCGATGACATCATCGCGTATGCGGCGGATGTACTCGTGTCGCGTTACGACCTTCTCGGTGTGCGCGTGCTTGTTTCCGCAGGGCCGACGCGCGAGATGATCGACCCCGTGCGGTACTTATCCAACCGGTCCTCGGGCAAAATGGGCTATGCGATCGCGCAGGCCGCCGTGAACCGGGGCGCCAACGTGACGCTTGTTACGGGGCCCGTTTCCATCGAAGCGCCGCTCAAGGTAAAAACGGTCCGTGTGGTTTCCGCCGCCGATATGGCGGCCGCCATGAGCGAGCTTGCCGGTGAAGCCGACATCATTGTGATGGCGGCAGCCGTGGCGGACTATACGCCCAAAACGGTCAGCGATCAGAAGATCAAAAAAGGCGGCGACATGACGGTGGAGCTCGTCCGCACGCAGGATATATTATCGTCCCTCGGGGAGCACAAAAAGGAGAATCAGCTGCTGATGGGATTCGCGGCCGAGACGCAGGATTTGGAGGAGAACGCCGTCGGGAAGATGAAAAAGAAGAAGCTCGATGTGATTGCGCTCAACGATGTGTCCCGCAGCGCCGAAGGCTTTGAATCGGACAGCAACAATATCATATTGTATTTCAAAGACGGCACATCTCAAGACCTCGGAAGCGACAGCAAAAAGAATCTGTCGCGGCACATCCTGGATGTGCTCGCAGCGCATTATCAAAAGATAATCGCGAGGTAATTCCCATGTATGCAAAAGTGATCATCGACATCATCCATTCGGACGTGGACAGGGTGTTTGAATACCTTGTGTCCGATTGTTTGACGCTCGATATCGGGTTTCGCGTGCATGTGCCGTTTGGCCGCGCCAATACACTGCGCGAAGGTTATGTGATCGGCCTTTCCGATTCCTGCGAATTTCAGGGAGAGGGCATCAAAAGCATAAAAAGCGTCCTTTCGGACTTTGCGGCGCTGACTCCCGGGCAAATCAGCCTTGCGGGCGTCATGCGCCGTTATTATCATACGACGCTCGCGGTGGTGCTCCGGCTCATGTTTCCCGCCGAGATGCGCGGCGGGCGCGTGGGAGACAAGACGGAGCGCGAGATTGTTTTTAATTTGACCGACGAGCAATATAACGAAGCCATTCGCTCTATGATAAGCGCAGACGGCAAGCCGAAAGCCCCCAAACAGCTCGATGTGCTCAGCGCGATGCGTACTTACGGCACGCTCAAAACGGCGGCGCTCGAGGAGATTGTGCCCGGCAGCGCGTCCGCACGCGATGCCCTCGTCAAAAAAGGCCTTCTTTTATGCCGGACCGTGGAAACGCTGCGCAACCCGAGAAAGACGGCGCAGCGCGAGGATGATTTTGACCTGACGGAAGATCAGCTCGGTGCGGCAAATGAAATACTTTCGGAGACGGGCAAATACCTGCTGCACGGCGTGACGGGCAGCGGCAAAACTGAGGTTTATATCCACATCGTGCGCGACTGCTTGCAGCGCGGCAAGAGCGCGATCGTGCTCGTTCCGGAAATCTCGCTGACGCCCCAGCTCGTTTCGATGTTTGAACGGCGCATCGGGCAAGAGATTGCGGTGTATCACTCCACATTGACCGCCGGTGAGCGGTATGACGAGTGGAAGCGCATGGCGACGGGCCGTGCGAAGGTGGTCATCGGCGCGCGCTCGGCGGTGTTTGCGCCGCTCAGGGACGTCGGCGTCATCATCATCGACGAGGAGCACGAATCGAGCTACAAATCGGATATGCACCCCAAATACACCGCGCACGAGGTTGCGCGCATGCGCGCGAACATTGAAGGCGCGACGCTCGTGCTCGCCTCCGCGACGCCTTCTGTGGAAAGCTATATCAAAGCCAAAAACGGGATTTATAAGCTGGTAAGCATGCCAAACCGGTTGTTCGGGCTGAAGCTGCCCGATGTGGAGATCGTCGATATGCGCGATGAGGTGGTAAGCGGCAACAAGACGCTTTTTTCGGGGCTGCTGCACCATGAAATCAGCGACGCATTAAATAATAACAGACAGGTTATGCTTTTCATCAACCGGCGCGGCTACTCAACGTTCGTGATGTGTCGCGGCTGCGGCTATGTGGAATACTGCGACAGCTGCGAGGTCACGATGACGTATCACGCGAGCCGCGGCCTGCTGATGTGCCATTATTGCGGCAAAACCCGGCACCTCAGGGACGTCTGCCCCGAATGCGGCAAGCCGTATTTAAAGCATTACGGCATCGGCACGCAGCAGGTGGAGGAACAAACCAAAGCGCATTTCCCCGAGGCACGCGTGCTGCGCATGGACCTTGATACCACGCGGGGCAAGGACGCGCACCTCAATATCTATGAGCAGTTTAAACACGGCGAAGCCGACATACTGATCGGCACGCAGATGATCGCCAAGGGGCTCGATTTTGAGCGCGTATCGCTCGTGGGCGTGGTGGCGGCCGACAACTCGCTCTATATTCCGGACTTTCGCAGCCCCGAAAAAACGTTTGAGCTATTAGAGCAGGTGGCCGGGCGCGCGGGGCGCAAAGATCCCGGCAAGGTGGTTGTGCAGACGTATTCGCCGGACCATTACGCGATCGACTACGCGCGGCGGCACGACTTTGAAGGTTTTTTTGAGGAAGAGATGAACGTGCGCCGCTCGGCGCTGCTTCCGCCTTATTCGGTGTTTTTCCGCTTCATTTTCACCGGGAAAAATGAAAACGCCGTGAGGGACGCCTGCAACGATTTTGTGAAAGGCTTTAAAGACGCTTTTTCGGATGTGTTTGATACGCTGCTGCTGTTTGACAGCGGTGAAGCGCCCATAAAGAAGATACAGGGGCGCACGCGCTGGCAGGTGCTCATCAAAGTGCTCAACGACGCAAGTCTTGCGCAGTTTCGAAAAAGATTATATATTTATACGGACACGAAACAATACAAGGATTGCACCTATGGCATGGAAATCAATCCGCAGAGTATGATATAGGGGAGAGGGCGGCATGGCGATCAGGGATATCGTAAAGGGAACAGACAATCCGGCGCTGCGGAAAAAATCACGTGAAGTCAACGGCATCAATAAGCATATCCTGACCTTGCTCGACGACATGAAGGAAACGCTGAAGGTCGAGGATGGCGTCGGCTTGGCCGCACCGCAGGTGGGCGTGCTGCGCCGCATTGCCATTGTGAACTATAACGATCAGCTCTATGAGTTGATCAATCCAAGAATTGTAAGCGCATCGGGAGAAGCGTTGGAAGAGGAAGGCTGCCTGTCGGTCGTCGGACAGAGAGGAAAGGTCAAACGGCCCGAAAAAATAACGGTCACTTATATCGACAGGGACGGAAAAAGACAAAAACAAGAGGTCTTAGGCATCACGGCGAGAATATTCTGCCACGAGATCGACCATCTCGACGGCATACTGTTCGTAGACAAAATGATAAAAGACAATGAACCGGATAAAAAAGGAGAATAATTTGGCTATCAGAGATGTGGTAAGGGGAGAAGACAACGAGGAACTGAGGAAAATTTCACGCGAGGTGAAAGACATCACGCCGCATATTTTAACGCTGCTCGACGATATGAAGGAAACGCTCGAGATCGAAGACGGCGGCGGCCTGGCCGCGCCGCAGGTGGGTGTGCTGCGCCGCATTGCGGTTGTGTCGTTTGAGGACAAGTACTTTGAGCTCATCAACCCGAAGATACTTGAGGAATCGGGGGAAGTATCCGGCGAGGAGGGCTGCCTGTCCGTTCCCGAGGTCTGGGGGCTTGTGCCCCGTCCGACGAATATTAAGGCTTCTTATACGGACCGAAACGGAGAGAAACACGAGATCGAAGCATCGGGGATGCTCGCGCGGATATTCTGCCATGAGATTGACCATCTGGACGGTGTCCTTTTTGTAGATAAAATGACCGAGGAGATTGAATGAAGCTCGTCTTTATGGGGACGCCGCAATTCGCGGTGCCGAGCCTTGAAAAGCTGATTCACAGCGGCTATGACATTGCCGCTGTGGTGACGCAGCCGGACAGAAAAAGCGGTCGCGGCCAAAAGCTCGTGCCGCCGCCTGTTAAGCTGCTCGCCGAGGCACACGGCATACCCGTGCTGCAGTTTGACAGAATAAAATCCGCCGAAGGTGTGGCGGCGCTCAAGGCGCTATCGCCCGATATGATTGTGACGGCGGCTTTCGGACAGATTCTTTCCAAGGAAATACTCGGCATTCCGCCTCTCGGGTGCCTCAATGTACACGCGTCGCTGCTGCCGGAATACCGCGGTGCCGCGCCGATACAATGGGCCATCATCAACGGTGAAAAGCAATCCGGCGTGACGATTATATATATGAATGAAGGCCTTGATACCGGCGACATCATCACCGCATCATCCGTTGAGATCGGCGACGATATGACGGGCGGCGAGCTCTATGAAACGCTCGCGGCGCTCGGCGCGGATCTGCTGATTGAGACGATAAGCCGCATTCAAAACGGCACGGCCAAACGCACCGCGCAGGACGAGGCGCAATCGAGCTATTACCCGCCGCTTTCCAAAGTGCTCGCCGAGATCGACTGGACAAAACCCGCAAGAGACATCCACAACCTCGTGAGAGCGCTGGATCCCGTTATGGGCGGTATGGCGCATATGGGCGGCGTCGTCTTCAAAATCTGGCGCACATCCGTGGAGACGGGCAGCGCGGAGCCCGGAAGCATCGTCACCTCGGATGCAAAGCAAGGGCTGACGGTCGGCACGGGCGACGGGGTGCTGCGCATTGAAGAAATGCAGGCACCGGGCGGCAAACGTATGAATCCGTGCGATTTCTTGAGGGGCAAGAGCCTGCCAGGCAGCCGTTTTGATACGGATAATCCCGAGGCGCAGCAATGAACGCAAGGCAGGCCGCCTATCTCGCGCTGAATGCCGTGCTTAAGGAAGGCGCTTACACGTCGCTCGCGCTCAAAAAGCATATTCCCGTCTCTTTTTCCGCCGAAGACCGGCATTTCGCGTCGCTGCTGCTTAGAACAACGCTGGAAAACCTGATGCGTATTGATTACGCCCTGCAGGGATTCATCACGTCGCCGCGCGTTCACGGCAGCGTCAGAAACATATTAAGGCTCGGCGCTTGTCAGCTTCTTTTTATGGACACGCAAGGGTACGCCGCCGTCAGCGAGAGTGTGGCGCTTGCCAAACGCATCAAGCCGCAGACGGCCGGGTTTGTCAACGCGGTGCTGCGCGCGCTCGAAAAAGGCAAATCGGATATTATATATCCCAAGGTCAAAGACGCAGAGTCTCTCGGCATTATGGCCAGCTATCCCGAATGGATATGCGAAAAATATATCGCGGATTTCGGCTGGGAATTTGCAAGGGATATGCTGCTGTATAAACCGCCCGCATCCACCTCGGTGCGCATGAACGGATTGAAAACGGACAAGCAGGCTTTTGAGACAGAACTCGGCGCGCTCGGCGTTGAATGGCGCGAAGGCCCTCTGCCCGATTCCTATGCGGTCAGCGGTTTTCATGATATTGAAAACCTTGATATATTCAAAAATGGGCATATGGCCGTGCAGTCTCAGAGCGCGATGCGCGCGGTGCTTGCGGCAGATATCCAAAAAGGCGCTAAGCTGCTGGACTGCTGTGCCGCGCCGGGCGGCAAAAGCGCGTATGCGGCCGCGCTCACGCAAAACGGAATAGATATCACGGCGTGGGACATTCACGAGCACCGGGTAGACATGACGCGAAAGAACTTTGAACGGCTGGGAGTCCGCAACGTTAAAACAGCTGTTTGCGACGCGAGACAGCATCTGCCGCAATATGACGGACGGTTTGACATGGTGCTTGTGGACGCGCCGTGCAGCGCCATGGGGCTCATGGCGCATCAGCCGGATATCCGCTATTCAAGAGAGCCGGAAGATATACTGAGTTTAACCGGCGTGCAGATGGACATACTCTCGGTATGCTCACGCTATGTCAAAAAGGGCGGTACGCTCGCGTACATGACCTGTTCGATAAACAGAGAAGAGAACGAGAACGTCACGGATGCATTTTTAAGCTGTACGGGGGGCTTTGCCTATCGGCAGCCGCCGCAAACGCTGTATCCGCACCTGTGCGGGTCTGACGGCTTTTTTATCGCCGTTATGGAGAAACAATGAACGGTTTGCTTGCGCTGACTATGCCGCAGCTCGAAGATATCGTCGCCGAATTCGGTGAGAAAAAGTTTGCCGCCAAACAGCTTCGCTCATGGCTTTGCCGGGGCGTGCCGTTCGACGACATGACGAATCTCTCCAAAACGCTGCGTGAAAAGCTCAAGGAGCGCTACAGCGAAGGCTATGCCAAAATCAATAAAAAGCTCAAGTCCAAGGACGGCACTGTCAAATATCTGCTCGAAATGTCGGACGGCAATTTCATCGAATGCGTGGTGATGGACTACCATCACGGACGCACGCTCTGCGTCTCCACACAGGTGGGCTGCCGCATGGGCTGTGCCTTTTGCGCCTCGGGGCTCGACGGCCTGATCCGCCAGCTGACGGCAGCCGAAATGCTTTCGGAATTGATCGCGGCGCGTGAATCGGGCGAGATATCCAATGTGGTGCTCATGGGCAGCGGCGAACCGCTCGATAACTATGACAACGTCATCGAATTCTTAAACGCGCTGCAAGCCGAATTCGGCATCGGCCAGCGGCACATTTCGCTTTCCACGTGCGGCCTCGTCCCGGGTATATTAAAGCTTGCCGAAGAAAATCTGTCCGTCACACTGTGCATATCATTGCACGCGGCGCTCGACGAGAAGAGAAAGCGGCTTATGCCTGTCGCCAAAGCATATACCGTCAGTGAAATCATGAATGCGGCAAAAGCCTACTTTAAAAAAACAGGCAGGCGCATTATAATAGAATACACATTGATACGCGGTTTTAACGACGGGCAGGAAGACATCGACGCGCTCAGGCGCGTTCTCGCCGGGCTCAACTGCCACATCAATGTGATTCCGATCAACCATGCGGCCGGTGAATTCAGGCCCCCGTCCAAAACGGAAAGCTACGCGTTTGCGGCAGCGCTGGAGCGCACCGGCCTTGGTGCCACGGTCCGGCGCGCGCTGGGCAGCGATATTGAAGGGGCATGCGGCCAACTCAAGCGAAGAGCGGGAGAACAATGATTTATTACGCAAAAACACATAAGGGCAACGTCAGAAAACTCAACGAAGACGCCGTATATATACCGGAGGGCAATGATGGCTTTTTTGCGATACTTGCCGACGGTATGGGCGGGCACAGCGCGGGCGATGTGGCCAGCAGCCTGATCGTGAGCGCCGTCCAGTCATATTTTTGCGGCATGGATGCAGCCTCCGTTTCGGCGGACCATGTGAAAGACGCGCTGTGCGAAGCCAATACGCTCGTTTGGAACGAATCGCGCGCCAACGTCAACCGGAAAGGCATGGGCTCAACGGCCACAATTGCTGTTTTTGTTGACCACAAAGCATTTATCGGCCAGGTGGGGGATTCGCGCGCGTATCTTTTTCGCGGCGGAGAGCTTCAGCAGGTGACCAAAGATCACTCTTATGTTCAGATGCTGCTTGACAAAGGCTTGATCAATCAAGAAGAAGCGGCCCGCCATCCGCAGAAAAACATCATCACGCGTGCTGTCGGTACGGATAAGGCTGTCGATGTCGATCTGTTTACCGTCGCATTGCAGCCAACCGATGTGATATTGCTGTGCTCAGACGGCTTGTCCAATGCCGTTGAGGATGAACAGATTGCGGGGATTCTCTCCGGCGACCTGTCAACGGCGGCCGAAAGGCTGATTCAGGCTGCTCTTGATAATGGCGGCACAGACAATGTGAGCGCTGTGATTGCAGCCGGATGCGGAGGTGCGCTGTGATCGGGCGCGTTCTCGGCGGCAGATACGAAATCATTGAAGATATCGACGCGGGCGGCATGGCCCACGTGTATAAGGCGTTATGCCGAAAAACAAACCGCACGGTGGCCGTTAAGATTCTCAAGCAGAAATTCTCGGGCAGCGCGGATTATGTCAGAAGGTTTAAAAAAGAAGCGCAGTCCGCATTCTCATTGGAGCATGAAAACATCATCCATGTCAGCGATATCGGCTTTGATGACGGAATTTACTATATGGTCATGGAGCATGTGGACGGCTGCACGCTCAAAACGCTGATTGAAAGAAACGGGCTGATCGCAGAAAGAGAAGCCATTCTCTTCGCGATTCAAATATGCAGCGCACTGTCGGCTGCGCACAAGCGCGGCATCATTCACAGGGATATCAAGCCTCAGAATATTCTCGTAGACAAGGACGACACGGCAAAGGTCACGGATTTCGGCATTGCAAAAAGCCTGTCGGCCAACGATGAAGAAGAAAAAGAAGTGATCGGGTCGGTCTATTATGTGTCTCCCGAACAAGCCCGGGGAGATACCGTGGATGCGCGGACGGACATCTACTCAATGGGCATTATGCTTTATGAAATGCTGACGGGCGAGCTGCCGTACAAGGGGGACCAGACCGTTTCGGTGGCGCTCAAGCATATCAACGAAAAGATTACCGCACCCGAAAAAATAAATCCGAACATCAGCAAAACCATCAATAACATTGTTTTGAAAGCCACAAGCAAGAATAAAAAAGACAGATACCGGTCTATGGATGCGTTCAAGGAAGACCTGGTCCGTGCGATTGTCGATAAAAGCGGCGAATATGTCGATCTGCCTTATGAGCACCAGACAGTAGAAACGCCTGTGATCATAAGAAAATTCAAGCTGTGGCGGATTATCGTTCTGTTTGTGATCATCGCTTTTCTGGCGGCTTCCGTGGTCACTGTGCTCACAGTCATACAAAACACAAATGCTCAGACAATCAGTATGCCCGATTTTTCAGGACAAGCCGTTTCGGACGCGTCAAAGACGCTCACCAGCCTGCAAATGGGCATACAGCTGGAATTCGAACAAAGCGAGACGATCAGTGTCGGGACGGTGATATCACAGACGCCGGCTCCCGGCAGCGCCGTGCTGAAGGGCAGCGTCGTGACGCTGACGATTGCGAACGGCCCGGCAGGGCTTTCGATGCCGGATGTCACCGGCTTAACGCTCGATGAAGCGAAAGATTTGATTGCCAGCATGGGCCTTTCAATTGAAAGCATCACCTATGAATACAGCAACAATTTGCCGGCCGACACGGTCATATCCCAGGCGCCCGAGGTGGACAGCGAGGTGAATGCCGACAATCCCATCGTCCTTGTGGTTTCGACGGATGAGCAGCAGCTGGATGTGCCGATGCTGCCGGTCAACGGTTCTATGGTGGATACGGCGGCTGCGCAGCTTAATGGCGCAGGCTTTACCAACTGCTTTGTCTACGAGTCGGAAAGCGACCTTGACGAAGGCATTGTGATTGACCAGAATCCGGCGGAGGGAATCCCCACGTCATTTGACGATGAGATCGATCTTTGGATCAGCGCGTTTAAGCAGAAAGATTATCATGCGCTGTTTTCCGCGACTGTTGATGTCACGGATAAGGATTCGAAGATCAAGATCGTGATGCAAACGGTGTACAACGGTGTGCCCATCAATCTTGTGGTGGGAACGGCTGATGCGACCAGCAGCGGTTCGATCAAGATTGATCAGGACATCACAAGCATCAGCGGCGGAAAGAAGACCGTCAAAGTTTTTGTGAATAATGCAGAGGCGTATTCAGTCGAATTGGAGTTTCAAAGTGTCGCAGAGTAAAACGGGAACGATCATAAAAGGGATCGGCGGATTCTACTATGTTCGTGACGATGAAGGAAATATTCTTGAATGCCGGGCGAAGGGGAGTTTTCGGAACGACAATACCGTTCCCTTGCCCGGAGACCGCGTGCGCTGCGGTATAAGCGAGAACGCAGGCAACTTGATAGAAGAGATATTCGAACGCCGAAACGAGCTTATCAGGCCGCGTGTGGCGAATATCGACCAAGTGGCCATCGTTGTGTCTGTGCATAAGCCCAAGGCCGATTTGTTGCTTTGCGACAAACTCATTGTGCACAGCAAGCAGGCCGGTATTTTTCCTCTGCTGGTTTTTAACAAATGCGATGCGGCGGATGAAGCGGCGGTGCAGTCACTCATCGGCGAATACAGCAATGCGTGCCCTTATGTATGCGTGTCAGCCGCCACAGGAGACGGCCTCGACCAGTTTAAAACGCATTTGCAGGGCAAAACCACATGCCTTGCGGGGCAGTCTGCGGTGGGGAAATCGTCGATTCTTAACGCGCTTTTTCCGGAGCTTTCTCTGGAAACGGGCGGTTTATCCAAGAAAACGGACAGGGGCCGCCATACCACACGCCATACGGAACTGCTCGTTATGGATGATATATCGGGCATGGCTGTCGATACGCCGGGCTTTTCTTTTTTGGAAAACGCGAACCTCGCGCCCGAGCAGCTCAGCCATTACTACGACGATATGCACCCGTTTTTTGAAGGGTGCCGCTTCACGTCGTGTCTGCACGACAAAGAACCGCAGTGCGGCGTGAAAGACGCGCTGGCCGAAGGCAAAATCAGCGATGGACGATATCAAAGATATCTGACTATTTTAAAAGAATTACAGGAAAAGAGGTTGCGAGAATATGATTAAAGTGGCACCGTCAATACTTTCTGCAGATTTCACCAAGATTTACGACGCTGTCAGAATGCTGGAAAGCGCGGGTGCAGACTACATTCACTGTGATGTGATGGACGGCGTATTTGTGCCCAACTTGACGTTCGGCCAGAAAATGGTGCGGGATCTGCGGATGCATACAAAGCTGCCGCTCGATGTGCATCTGATGATTGTCGAGCCGGAACGGTACGTGGAAGAGTTCGCCGACGCGGGAGCCGATATCATCACCGTGCATGCTGAGGCAACGATGCATCTGGACAGAACCGTTCAGCTCGTGAAAAAGTCCGGCAGGAAATGCGGCGTGTCGCTGAATCCGCACACGCCTTTGGATGTGCTTGATTATGTGCTCGAGAAGGTGGATATGGTGCTGCTGATGTCGGTGAACCCCGGCTTTGGCGCGCAGAGCTTCATTCCGTATTCCATCCGCAAAGCGCGGGAGTTAAAACAGATGATCGACGCGCGTGGCCTCTCGACCGATATCGAAATGGACGGCGGCATCGACGCGGACAATGTGCGCACTGTCGTGGAGGCGGGTGTCAATGTGATTGTGTCGGGCAATACGATTTTTAAGGCGCAGGACCCGAAAGACATGATCAGCCGCTTAAAGCTCGAAAAATGAAATGCGTGATCGTGTCCGGCGGAGACGCGCCGCGCAAAAGCGATTTAAATAAACACTTAAACGGCGCTTCGCTTTTCATTGCCGTAGACGGCGCTGCCGATCTTTTGGACCGGTGGGGCCTGCTGCCGCATTACATCATCGGCGACATGGATACGGCGGCCTCAGGCAGCCTGTCGCGGCTTGAGGATGGCGGCGCGGCAGCCATAAAGCTGCCGAGAGAAAAAAACGAAACGGACACGCAAGCCGCCATAGACTTTGCGCTCGCATCCGGCGCGGACGATATCGTGCTGCTGGGCGCGACAGGCGGCCGGTTCGACCATGCGATGGGCAACATAGCCATGCTCGTGCGCGCGGCGCGCGCGGACGTGCGCTGCCGCATCATCGACAAAACAAACGAGATGTGGGCGGCCACGGGCGAGCACGATGTGCACGGCCGCGCGGGGCAGACCGTCTCCATCATTCCTCTCACGGGCGATTTAATTGTGAACGCCACAAATCTTGAATACCCGCTCCAAAATCTTAAGCTCGGCGTGGATGCCTCAAGGGGCATCAGCAACGTCATTTTAAAAAGCCCTGCCCATTTGTCCATCGCGGGCGGCTATGCGCTTATTGTGAAGTTAAGAGACTGAACGTCACACTTTTCGGGCACCCACCGTATGATATAGCAGGAATTAAAGCAGTATCATCACGGAGGTGGGTCCCTTGTTGTGCGCAAACTGTATCATGCGAAGAATCATCGCAGCTTTCATTATCACTATCGGGGTCATTTTACTCATATGCTTCATGCCGTATTGGATGTGGCTGGCGCTGCTGGGCGTTGCGCTTATCGTTGTGGGGTGCTTTGTCATTGCCAGAAAAATCTGGTGACACATAACTGGAGGTGGAATTGTTGAAAATTTACTGTTTCAAAGCGCCGCGGATATTTCGCGGTATTTTACGGAGGCTTTTTAAGTAAAGCATACATAAAGAATGTCTCAAAATAAGCGTAAACCGTATCGGGTGGAGCTTATTTTGAGACAGACATTACATCTTAAAAAAAGCAAAAGAGCCGCCAATGGCAGCCCTTGATGGTCTATTAAGATTATCCGCGGGTAACCTTGCCGGAACGCAGGCATCTCGTGCACACATACAGTCTCTTGGGGGAACCGTCCACCATTGCACGGACACGCTGAACGTTGGGTGACCAGGTTCTTCTCGATTTTCTGTTGGAATGGCTCACCGTGTTACCCGAAACGATACCTTTATTACAAACCTCGCAGTACTTTGCCATAGCTTAACACCTCTCTTCTTAACCCGAAAATAGCACGAAAAATATTTTATCATTGAAGGTACGGTTTTGCAAGTCGAATTCTTAAATTTTCATTTCAATTTTTTGAAACGTCTTGACGCTTTTTAAAAAACGCGATAGATTTAACTCACCGGTCTAAAAACGGTAATGACTGCAAGGAGGCTTTTCGATGGCTGTAACACAGCAAAAATCGCTTGGGAAGATCGTATATTCCGACGAATTTATTTCAAATCTTGCCGGATTGGCTACGATGGATTGCTATGGAATCGTGGGAATGGCCTCTCAAAAGGCGATGGATGGTATTGTCGAACTGCTTAAAGGCGAGAATCTAAACAAGGGCGTCAAAATTACGACAGAAAACGAGTCTATTCGTATACAGCTTTTCGTCATCGTCGAATACGGCGTATCAATATCCGCCGTCGCATCAAATGTCATTGATACTGTCAAGTACAGGGTCGAGTCCATCACGGGCTTGAACGTGGAAAAAGTCGATGTGACAGTCAATGGCATAAGGGTTTAGGGGGATAAGCTATGCAAGAGAGGTTAACCGGCGAGCTGTTTAAAGACATGGTGCTATCGGCTGCCGCATTGCTTGACAAAAACAAAAAAGGACTCAACGCACTCAATGTGTTTCCCGTGCCGGACGGCGATACGGGAACCAACATGTCTCTCACACTGATGTCGGCTGTCAAGGAAGTCCGCAATGCCGATACGTCAAAGATCTGCACGGTGGGCGATGCGCTCTCGCTCGGCGCACTCAAGGGCGCAAGAGGCAACTCGGGTGTGATACTCTCGCAGCTGTTCCGCGGCCTTTCCAAAAGCCTTGCGGGGCTGGAGACGGCGGGTACGGCGGAATTTGCGAAAGCCATGCAGGAAGGCGTGGACGCGGCCTACAAGGCTGTGATGAAGCCCAAGGAAGGCACGATTTTAACCGTCGCCAAAGAAATGGCAAAAGCCGCGCTGCGCAGTGCGGGCAAGGGCGAGAATATTTACAAAATGATTGATACGGTCATTGAGCAGGGCACCGATACGCTGCGCAAAACGCCGGATATGCTGCCGGTGCTTAAGGAAGCGGGCGTTGTGGACGCGGGCGGCAAAGGCCTCATCGTCATCTACCGCGGCTTCAAAATGGCGCTGGATGGCGAAACGATCACGGATACGCTCGAGATCGAACCGGAAACAACCGTCGATTTTGCGAACACGCCCGGCTCGGAAAATATCGAATTTGGCTATTGTACAGAATTTTTCATAAAAAACATTCACGAATCCGTCACACAGGATGATATCGACCGTTACCGCGAGAAGCTCATGAAAATCGGCGACTGCGTGCTCGTGGTGGGCGATCTTCAGCTCGTGAAAACGCACGTACATACCAACGTTCCCGGCAAAGCGCTGCAGTTTGCGCTTCGCTTCGGAGAACTCTCGCGCATCAAGATCGACAACATGCGCGAGCAGCACACGGAGCTCTTTGAGCACGACGACGAGCCCGAAACGCCGAAGCAGACGAAAGAGATGGCGGTGGTCACGGTGGCAGCCGGTTCGGGCATTGTCAACATTTTCAAAGAATTCATGGTGGACGAAATTGTGGAAGGCGGGCAGACGATGAACCCGTCCACAGAGACGATTTCCAAGGCGATAGAAAAAGCGCCCTCCAACAACGTATTCGTCTTTCCGAACAACAAAAACATCATACTCGCCGCCGAACAGGCTGCGCAGTTTTCGAGCAAGAACGTGCATGTGATTCCTTCGTATTCGTTCCCGCAGGGCATTACGGGCGTGCTCGCGTTCAACCCCGATCTTGATTTTGAAGAGAATACGGAGCGCATGAAAAAGGCCATCACCACGGTGAAAACCGGCCAGGTGACAAGCGCGGTGCGCGAATCGAAAATCAACGGACAGACGATAAAGAAGGGCGAGCTGATCGGCATACTCGACGGCGACATCGTCTGCCATACGGGCGACATGTTTGAAACCTGCCGCGCGCTGCTTAAAGACATGGTCACGGACGAAGACAGCGTGATCACGATTTTCTACGGCGAAGGCGTCACCGAAGAGCTGGCGAAACAGATTTCGGATCTGGTGACCGACGAGTACGACGATTTTGATGTGGAGCTGCAGTTCGGCGGACAGCCTGTTTATCCGTTCGTGTTTGCGGTGGAATAATGACGCTCAGTGATCCCGCGGCAAAGGTGAAGGGCATCGGCGAAAAGAAAGCCAAGCTCTTGGAAAAGCTCGGCATAGTGAGTCTCGCCGATCTGGTTTACTATATGCCGCGCGGATACGAATCTCAGGGGCAAAACGTTTCAATAAGCGCGCTTACAGACGGCGAAGTCTTTAACATCACAGCCGTGATCAACGGAGAGCCGTCTTTCAGAAGGGTAAAAAGCGGTCTTAATTTAGCCAAATTTTCGTTGCAGGACGAAACCGGCTGGGTTGAGGCTGTTTTTTTCAATCAGCCGTACATTCGCAAGATGTACGGCGACGGCGACCGCGTGTATGTCTCGGGCCGCGTCAAAAGAGTCGGCAAGCGTTTTCAGTTTACCAATCCACATATGGAAAAGCAGGGCAATGAGCACATGGGGATCAACCCCGTGTATCCGCTCACGGCGGGGCTCACGCAAAAAACAATGCGCCTTGCCGTCAAGGCGGCTCTTGATGCCGTACGCGGGCAGCTCAACGACATCTTCACAAACGAGTTCAGAACCGCGCATAAGCTCTCTGAGCTCAATTATTCCATCGCCAATATTCATTTCCCGGAAAACGAAGAAGCGCTCTCGCTCGCAAAACGGCGGCTCATTTTTGAAGAGCTGCTGCTTTTCAATATTGCGCTGTCTCAGCGCGAAACCGCCGCATTGTCCGGCGCGGCACCGATGGCTGTGACTGACGAAGAAAAGAAGGTTTTCTTTGACCGGCTCGGATATGAACCGACAAACGCGCAGCGGCGCGTGATGACCGAAATTGAGAATGACTTGCACAAAGAAAAGCCGATGAACAGGCTGCTGCAGGGCGATGTGGGCAGCGGCAAAACCACGCCCGCGTTTTACGCCATGCACATCTGCGTGAAAAGCGGCTGTCAGTGCGTGCTGATGGCTCCCACGGAGGTGCTCGCAGCCCAGCACTTTGCCAACGCACAGCGCCTCTTTTGCGATGTGGACATCAACATGGAGCTGCTGACGGGCAGCACACCGGCCGCTCAGCGGCGTGCGGTTTACGAAAACATCGCAGGCGGGCAGACGGATATTGTGATCGGTACGCACGCGGTGCTTTACGACAACGTGCAGTTTGCGAACTTAGGGCTCATCATCACCGACGAGCAGCACCGTTTCGGCGTCGGGCAGCGCGCGATGCTCGAGGTTAAAGGGCGCTCGCCGCATACGCTGATCATGTCGGCCACGCCGATTCCGCGCACACTCGCGCTGATACTCTACGGCAAAACGGATATCTCGATACTCGACGAGCTGCCGCCGGGCCGTCGCCCAATAAAAACGTTTTGCGTATCGGGCCCAAAACGGCGCGATATGTACGGCTTTATCGGCAACGAAATAAAAAACGGGTCGCAGGTATACGTGGTCTGCCCGCTCGTGGAAGAGAGCGATGCCGTCAATGTGCGTTCCTCGGAGCAGGTTTTTGAGGAAATAAAGCAGCGGTTTTCGGATGCCGCGCTGCTGCACGGACGTTTAAAGCCGCAGGATAAAAACGATATCATGGCGCGCTTCAAAGCCAAAGAGTTTTCGATTCTCGTTTCCACCACGGTCATAGAGGTGGGCGTGGACGTGCCGGAAGCCACGGTGATGGTGATTGAAAACGCGGAGCGTTTCGGCCTTGCGCAGCTGCACCAGCTTCGCGGGCGCGTGGGGCGCGGGCAAAAAACGTCCTATTGCTTTTTGATGTCGGAGCAGGCCGAAAATGAGCGTTTAAGCATACTCTGCAAAACCAACGACGGCTTTAAAATCGCCGAGGAAGATTTACGGCTGCGCGGGCCCGGGCAGTTCCTCGGCGCCAAACAGAGCGGCATGTCGGATTTATATATGGCCAATCTCATCAAGGACATGGCGCTGCTGACGCAGACAAGGGAACTCGCGAGCCGTATAAAAACGGAAAACCCGGAGCTCTATGCGCAATGGCTGATTGCCGCAAACGCGCGATTTTCGCAAAAATTAGAAAAAACCGTGATCAATTAAAATGAAGTCGCTTAATTTATTGCCAGCGTACTTTATTTTTTTTTGGGCAAATTAAATATACAAAGCAATAAAGGAGGTGAAAAGCGATGGCAAGAAACAGAACGTTGGTGCCGGAAGCAAAAAGCGCCCTTAACAAAATGAAGTATGAAGTGGCAAATGACCTTGGCGTCAATCTGAAAGAGGGTTACAACGGCGATCTCACATCCAAACAGAACGGGTCTGTGGGCGGTGAGATGGTTAAGAGGATGATCAAGCAGGCTGAAAAAACAAAGTAACACCTATTCACAAAAACAAAAGATTAAGACGGAAATGGAGGACATCAAATTTATGTCGAATAGGAACAGGCAAAATCAGAATCTGGACAGCATGAAGTACGAAATTGCGAATGAACTGGGCGTGAACCTAAAGCAGGGCTACAACGGCGACCTGACCGCCAAGGAAGCGGGCTATGTGGGCGGTTACATGGTTAAGAGAATGATTGAGCAAGTCGAGCGCCAGATGGCTGGCAAGTAATCAGGATGTTCAAAAGCGTCGGGAAACCGGCGCTTTTTTTGCAGTAGCCCTTGTCATAATGATAATTACAGAAATAAAAAAGCAATGTCAATATATCCATAATAATGATATGATATTAATTAATAACATAAAAAGGTTTCATGTATGGCATTAAAAGAATTTAATCTAATAAAAGCGGAGGAATAATGTGATGGTCGAATCAGTACTTTCTAATTTTGAACAAGGATCATTGTATCCGTTCTACTACAATACTTTCTTCGAAGTGCTTGCATATATTGTGGGTATTACCGTTATAATTGCGTGTGTGTATCTTAATGTGTTTTTAATAAAAAAGCTGATTAGACTTTTTAAAAACCAAGATAGCAGCCTTTGACCAAAATTGGCGATTAATTATAATGCGCTCGGCTGCTGACAAAGTAACAAATGTCATTTTGAGTGAGCGTAAGCGATACGAAAAATCCCATGTTTAAAGCATTTTAACATGGGATGCTTTCCACTTCGTAGTCACGTCGCTCCGCTCCTCAGCATGACAAACAAGAGGTTTTTCATCAGTCTGAGCGCCGAGAAACCGGCGTTTTTTTGTACAGGAAATCTGAAGTAACAATCCATAAGCTGGACATGTAATGGAAAACCAATTTTGTGTACGATTGTGGTATATTAAGTCATGATTAAAACAAATAAACCGTTCAACGGTCATTGACGGGGAGAACGCATGGATACCGGACTTAACTTCAGAACCAAAAAAGGTCAGGAAGATTATTTTAAAGCCTATGATGAGACGCTGGCATTATGGACGCTCCCTTATGCCGAAGTGTACGTGGACACCGCTTACGGGAAAACCCATGTGATCATATGCGGGAAAAGGGATCTAAAACCCCTTGTATTGCTTCACGCCGCAAGCTGCGGGGCAACGATCTGGTATCCGAATGTCAGGGAGCTCAGCAAGGAGTATTGTGTCTATGCGGTCGATTTGATTACAGAGTCGTCGAAAAGCATACTGATGAAAAAGATTCGCAGCCCGCGAGAAAGCGCCGGCTGGCTCAATGACGTATTTGACAAGCTCAATATTAATCATATTAGTCTGTGCGGTTTGTCGATAGGCGGCTGGAATGCCACCAATTACGCGTCCTGTTATCCGGAACGGGTGGAAAAGCTGATATTGCTCAGTCCTGTTCAGACGCTGTCCAAAATGTACCCGACTTTCTTTTTCAAAATCATGAGAATGGGGTTTCATCCGACGAGAGAAAATGTGGAGAAATATATCGGCTGGAGCGGGGCGCAGGAGCCACCGCTGCCGGACAGTGTCATCAGGCAATTCACATTATCGGTTATGAACGTGAATTCGAACTCTGTTTTTCCAAAATGGCTGAAAAGCAGCCGATTAAACGCACTCAAAATGCCGGTGATGGTTTTGCTCGGCCAGAGAGAGTTCACATTTTCGGTTCAAAAAGCACTTACGAGAGCGCGTAAAGAAATCAACACCCTGCAAATAGAGGTCATAGATCATGCGTCGCATTTGCTGAATATATCCGCGCCGGATACCGTTAATCAAAAAACGCTGGAATTTTTACGTGCAAAGCCATAAGCATTATAAAACAAAAAGCTTTTGATTTGCCATGCTCGCTGTGAAAGCCTTGGGATTATTTGCGAGAAAGACTGTTGACATATACATAAAACCCATGTAATATAATTTTAGCGTTTTAGCATAGTAAATTAATAAAACATCGAGGCGGATATGGATAAATATAAAAAGCATGTGCCTGACGGCGTGGAAGACTGCCTGCCCGCAGAGTGCTATATCAAAAAGAATATTGAAGGCGCTTTAAGGCAAGCCTTTACGCTCTCGGGGTTCGACGAGATCGAGACGCCGACCTACGAGCATATCGATGTGTTTCAGAGCGGCGTCGGGTCGTACATACAGGAGAGCATGATCAAGTTCGTGGATACCAACGGACGTATACTCGTGCTTCGGCCGGACTTAACCGTGCCAATCGCGCGCGTGGCGGCCACCAAGTTCGACGGGAAGGCGCAGCGCCTGTTCTATATTCAGAATTCATTTGCCGCGGCCGAACCGGCCATAGGAAAAGCGGGCGAGTTCACACAGGCCGGCATCGAGCTGATCGGAGACGGCAGCGACTTTGCCGACGCCGAAGTCATCGCACTCGCCGTCAAGGCGCTCAAAACCGCGGGGCTTAAGAGCTTCACGGTGGATATCGGCCAGGTCTCGTTCTTCAAGGCGCTGATCAGCGAAACGAAGCTCAAAGACAGCGAGATCGATCAACTGCGCCACGCTGTGGACGCCAAAGACAAAATGGCGATTGAAGCGCTCTCGAAGCAGTTTGGCCTCAGCGAAAAATTAAGCGGGCAAATCACGGCACTGACTGACCTTTTCGGCGGCAATGAGGTGTTTGAAAAAGCGCTGCAGGTCTCCCAAAGCAAGGAATGCGTGGACGCCGTGGAGAACCTTCGCAAGGTCTATACGCTGCTCAACGAATTCGGGCTCAGCGAATACATCACGATCGACCTCGGGATGCTGCACGATATCGCCTACTATTCGGGCATCATATTCAGGGGTCTCGCCACGGGCATCGGCTTTCCGGTGGTTTCGGGCGGGCGGTACGACGAGCTGCTCGGCAAGTTCGGCAAAGCGGCACCCGCAACCGGCTTTGCGCTCGGTATCAAGCGCGTGATGATCGCGATGGAGCGGCAGGGGCTGCTCAGCGGCTATTATGCCACAGACGCCATCGTTTCATGTGATCCGGGCGTGTGCGGCGCGGCCTACGCATTTGCGGAAGCGATGAGAAAGCAGGGAAAACGGACGGTGTTTATATCGGGGCTCAACATCGGCAGCCTGCTCAGCGAAAAAGAACGAACGGGTGCGAAGGAAGCCGTCTTTTTTGACGCGAGCGGCTGCCTTCAGACGTTATAAGGAGCGAATATGCAGATTACGATTGCGCTTGCCAAAGGCCGCCTCGCCGAAAAAGCGATGGTCATACTCGAGAAATGCGGCATTGACTGCAGCGAGCTTAAAGAGGATTCGCGCAAACTGATTTTTTATGATAAGAAAAACGACGTGCGCTTTATATTGGTGAAGCCGATCGACGTGCCGACCTATGTGGATCACGGCGTCGCGGACATGGGCATCGTCGGCAAGGATACGCTGCTCGAGGCGAACTTACCGCTCTATGAGATGGTCGATATGAAGTTCGCCAAATGTCGGCTCGCCGTCGCGGGCTATCCCGCACGGCAGGACAGCTCGCTGACCTCGTCGGTGCTGCGCGTCGCCACCAAATACCCTGAAACCGCCAAGCGGTATTACGCGTCGAAGGGTGTTTCCGTCGAATGCATCAAGCTGCACGGCAGCGTGGAATTAGGGCCGATACTCGGACTGTCGGATGTGATTCTCGATATCGTGGAAAGCGGACGGACGCTCGTGGAGAACGGCCTTGTGATCATCGATGAAGTCTGCGGCATATCGGCGCGGCTGGCCGTGAATCGCGCGAGCCTTAAAATCAAAGCGTCGGTGTTAAAGCCATTGATAGAAAAGATCGAAAAGGCGGTTGAGGAAACATGATGAAAATCTATGATTCCGGCGAAATTGAATCGGCCATAGCCCGCCTGAGCCGCAAGGCTGAGGCAGACGCGGCCGTGATCGATACCGTTCGCGGCATTGTGGCCGACGTGGGACAGCGCGGGGATCAAGCGCTTTTTGAATACACGAAAAAGTTTGACGGCTTTGCGCTGAACGCGGATAATATCCGTGTCACGCGGCAGGAAATTGACGACGCCTATGCAGCCGTGCCGGACGGTCTGCTGGATACACTTAAAAAAAGCGCCGAAAATATTGCGGCATTTCATGAGCTGCAAAAAAGGGAAGGCTTTGAAAGACGAATCGGCGGCGCGGCGACGGGGCGGATGGTACGGGCGATGCAGCGGGCGGGCGTTTATGTGCCCGGCGGCAAAGCGGCGTATCCGTCCAGCGTGCTGATGAACATCATTCCGGCCAAAATTGCGGGCGTGGAGCAGATCGTTATGGTCACGCCGCCCGGTAAATCGGGCGGGATAGAGCCGCTGACGCTCGTTGCGGCGGATGTGGCCGGTGCCGACCTGATACTCAAAATCGGCGGCGCGCAGGCCGTCGCGGCGCTGGCCTGCGGGACGGAGAGTGTGCCGAGGGTGGACATTATCACGGGGCCCGGCAACGCCTATGTGGCCGCGGCGAAGCGCGAGGTCTACGGTACTGTCGGCATCGATATGATCGCGGGGCCGTCCGAAGTGCTGATTATCGCGGATGGCAGCGCGAATCCCGCCTATGTGGCCGCGGATTTCCTCTCGCAGGCCGAGCACGACGAAAAAGCGGCGAGCGTGCTGCTGACGCCCAGCCGGACGCTCGCGGAGCAGGCTGCGGCAGAGATCGAACGGCAGCTTGCAAAGCTCCCGCGGCGCGATATTGCCGCGCAGTCGCTGGCCGATTACGGCACGGTGGTCGTGACGGCATCGCTCAACGAAGCGTTTGACATTGCCAACCGCATTGCGCCCGAGCACCTTGAGCTATTGACGGAAAACCCGAGAGACGGCCTTGCCAAGGTTAAAAACGCGGGTGCCGTGTTTCTCGGAGAATACGCGCCGGAGCCGCTCGGCGATTATTTTGCAGGGCCAAACCATGTGCTGCCCACATCGGGAACGGCACGGTTCTCATCGCCGCTTTCCGTGGATGCGTTCACGAAAACAATCAACTATATCGAATATGACAGGCAAAGCCTCGCGTTATGCTATAAGGATATTGACCGCTTTGCGCGTGCGGAAGGGCTGACCGCCCATGCGAGAAGCGCGGCGATACGATTTACGGACGGACCGTTTGAAGGGGAGGGGACGCTATGAGAAGCACGGAAATTCAGAGAAACACGAACGAAACCAGCATCAGCCTGGTGCTCGAAATTGACGGCGACGGGTCGCGCCGCATCAGCTCAGGGCTAGGTTTTTTTGACCACATGCTCGATTTGTTTGCAAAGCACGGCCTTTTTGACATCGATCTTAAAGTCACCGGCGATCTGCACGTGGATGAGCACCACACCGTGGAGGATGTGGGCATTGTGCTCGGTGAGGCGTTTGCGCAGGCCGTGGGCGATAAAGCGGGCATCTGCCGGTACGCCACACAGTTTGTCCCGATGGATGAAGCGCTCGCGTTTGTCAGTGTGGATTTTTCGGGACGCGCCTATCTGCAGTACGGCGTGGGCTGTCCGGACAGTATCGTCGGCGGCATCAGCAGCCAGATATTCGAGGAGTTCTTCCGCGCGTTTGCGACAGCCGCAAAAATCACGCTGCACATCGGCGTGCCGTACGGCAGCAACACGCACCACATGATCGAAGCGGTGTTCAAAGCGACCGCCCGCGCGATACGGTTCGCGCTTGAGGACGACCCGAGAAGCAGCGGCATACCGTCCACCAAAGGAGTGCTATAAGCCATGATTGCGATCATCGATTACGGTATGGGCAATTTGCGCAGCGTGCAGAAGGCTTTTGAGTTTCTGGGCTGCGACGCGCGTATCACGGATAACAAAAATGATATTGTGAATGCCTCGCATATCGTGCTGCCGGGCGTCGGCGCTTTTGCGGACGCGGCCAAATGTCTGGAAGAATCGGGCATGCAGCAGACCATGCTCGAAGAGATCAAAAAGGGCAAGCCGTTCCTCGGCATTTGCCTCGGCATGCAGCTGCTGTTTGATATAAGCTATGAGAACGGCGAGTACAAGGGCCTGGGGCTCGTTTCCGGCGAGGTGGTGCCGTTTCGGGTGCAAGGCCTTAAGGTGCCGCATATGGGCTGGAACAGCCTGATAGCGCGGGATAACGCACTGTTTATCGAAGGCACAGATAAGTTTGTCTATTTTGTTCACTCGTACCACGCGTCGGGCGTGCCCGATGCGTGCATCATCGCCGAGGCCGATTACGGTTACCGGTTCACGGCGGCCGTGCAGAAGGACAATATATTCGGTCTCCAGTTCCATCCCGAGAAGAGCGGCGATACGGGGCTTGATATGCTGCGCCGCTTCGGAGGTCTCTCATGATCATTTATCCGGCAATTGACTTGAAAAACGGCGTCTGTGTGCGCCTGAAAATGGGCGATATGGACCAAGCCACGGAATACGGCGATCCTGCCGAGGTTGCGCGCACATGGCAGCAGCTCGGCGCGCCGTACCTGCATGTGGTGGATCTCGATGCGGCGTTCGCGGGTGCATTTTCCAACCGCGCTGCGGTGGCGAATATACTCAAAACCGTCACCATCCCCGTGCAGCTCGGCGGCGGCATCCGCAGCATGAAAGATATCGACGAGAGGCTTGAGAGCCTTGATATCCGGCGTGTGATCATCGGCACGGCGGCGATTGAGAACCCTGAGCTGGTGGAACAGGCTGCGGCGAAGTATCCGGGGCGTATCGTCGTGGGCATCGACGCGAAGGACGGGCGCGTCGCCACGCGCGGATGGGCGTCAGACACGGGCAAAGATCCCGTGCATCTCGCCAACGAAATGAAAAAACGCGGCATCAATACTGTCATCTATACCGATATCGCGCGGGACGGCATGTTGACCGGCCCGAATGTGGAAGCGCTGGCAGCCATGGCTCAGCAGACGGGCATGGAGATCATCGCGTCGGGCGGCATGAGCGTGCCCGGCGATATAACCGCCGTCAAAAATGCTGGCGCGAAGGGCGTCATCATCGGCAAGGCGCTCTATACGGGCAGCATCACGATCGGCGAAGCGATCAGACTGGGGGCTTAAATGCTGACAAAACGAATTATACCGTGCCTTGATGTGGACGCGGGACGCGTCGTCAAGGGCATCAACTTTGTGGATATACGCGACGCGGGCGATCCCGTCGAGATGGCGAAGATGTTCAACAAACAGGGCGCGGACGAGCTTGTGTTTCTCGATATCACGGCGTCTTCGGACGGACGCGCGATCATGAGCGATGTGGTGGCACGCACGGCGGAGCAGGTGTTTATTCCGCTTACCGTGGGCGGCGGTATCCGTACCGTGGCGGATTTTCGGGAAATGCTGCGGCGCGGCGCGGACAAGATTTCCGTCAATTCGGCGGCACTCAAAAACCCGACGCTGATCAGCGAGGCGGCCGAGAAATTCGGCAGCCAGTGCGTGGTCTGCGCCATCGACGCCAAAAGGAAAACGGACGGCAGCGGCTGGGAGGTTTACTTAAACGGTGGGCGCGTCGGCACGGGGCGCGACGCGGTGGCGTGGGCACTGGAAGCCGAAAAACTCGGCGCGGGTGAAATACTGCTCACGAGCATGGATACCGACGGCACCAAGGACGGCTACGACATCCCGCTCACCAAAGCGATATCTGAGGCTGTCAAAATCCCGGTCATCGCCTCGGGCGGCGCGGGGCAGCTTGAGCATTTTCGGGACGCGATCACGCAGGCCAGCGCCGATGCGGTGCTTGTCGCATCGCTGTTCCACTACGGCGTCTATACGGTGGGGGACGTGAAGAACTACTTGAAAAGCGAAAATATACCGGTGAGATTATAGCGGAGGAAGCAGCATGAAAATTGACAACGTCAAATTCGATGAAAAAGGCCTTGTGCCCGTGGTGGTGCAGGATTATAAAACCAATAAGGTGCTGATGCTCGCGTACATGAACGCGGCGTCTTTGAAGATCACGCTCGAGACGGGCAACATGACGTATTACTCCCGCAGCCGCCAGCAGCTGTGGCGCAAGGGCGAAACGTCGGGGCATTATCAAACGCTTAAGGAAATGAAGATGGACTGCGACGGGGACACGCTGCTCGCCGTTGTGGCTCAGGAAGGCTCTGCGTGCCATACGGGCGCGTATTCGTGCTTCTTTGAGTCTTTGTATGGCGAAGGTGCTTATTCGGGCGGATACGGCGTTATAGACGAGCTGTTCGCGGTCATCGAAGACCGGCGCGACCACCCCAAGGAAGGCTCGTATACGAACTACCTTTTTGACAAAGGCATCGATAAAATATGCAAGAAAGTCGGAGAGGAAGCCGCCGAGATCATCATTGCGGCCAAGAACGCCGCGCCCGATGAGATCCGCTATGAAAGCGCCGATTTCCTCTATCATCTGCTCGTGCTGCTCTGTGAGCGCGGCCTCACGCCGGGCGAAGTTTTCGCCGAATTGGAGAAGCGAAGATAGCAATAATGCCCGTAATTCGGTGAAATAGCGATAAAAAGAGAGCAAGATTAAAAAATATTCGATTAATTGAGCAATTTTCATTTTGACACGCGGCCATGTCTATTATACACTATCACAGCGTTCTTCGTTGAGCGCAGGGCTCTTTTAAGGGGAAACCAAGGCGATCCTTGGCCGACATGGGGGAGCATAGCTCAGCTGGGAGAGCATCTGCCTTACAAGCAGAGGGTCGTTGGTTCGAGCCCAACTGTTCCCACCATATGGCCCGGTAGTTCAGATGGTTAGAACGCTAGCCTGTCACGCTA
>JAEYKW010000021.1 GCA_023408075.1 Bacillota bacterium
TGGCAAAAGTGGCAAAGGCATTAGAGGCTTGAACGGATGTGAAAGCCAGCGTCTTTAGGCGCTGGCCGGTAACATAGGGCTTATAGCCCTAGTGCAAACCACCCGTTGGACGGGTGGTTATGACTTGCCTTTATTGAGTTATATCCAATTTCGTTTTCTTTTCTTATATTTAGCAGGTTGTTTGTAGGCTTCAATCTCTTCTTTCTTCAATTCTCTTATGTCAATGTTTCTAAATATGACTTTTAAATCAAGTCCACCACAAAAAAGCATCTCCCATGAAATATACTTTTCATCTTCTACTATTAATTCACTACGGCTCATGCAATCTATGCTTGAATTTGAAGGGAGGATTACCCATTTAGCATTCATTTCTTTAATATTCGAAATGATAATCTCCCATGCCAGATCATGATTGTCATAATCAACAATGACCATTTTCATGAAACTGGGCGTTCCTCCTTTTATTCCATGAGTAAAGCTGCCCCATTCCGTTACAATGCTGATACAAGGGATTGGATCGTCATCAAAATGCCCTGTTTTTTCATAAATCGTTGTAAATTTCTTAGGTAGTCTCTCCTTTGCCTTTAGATATTCAATATAGTTTAACTCACATGCTTCATGAAACTTGTCTTCATCTGCATCCCAAGCATCAATACCTTCAGTAAAAAATCTCATGACATATACCCCATCAACCATAACAGATAATGTTAATCAAGTTTACACCTGTTGAAGCGGAAGGGTCAAGACCCTTCCCTACGACATGGCGGACAATGTAATGAACGGTCTTGACCGTTCCACGAATAATAAACATGCAGATGGCTTCTTAAAATGACGCAGCATAACCCTTTCTGATTTGCGTTGACCGTAGGGAACGACCCCTGTGTCGTTCCGCATATAACGATTGAATTAAACACGTTATCATAAAACGGCGCATCATAGCCCTTCGGGTCACAAGAGGATACCGCGCTCGACACGAATTGTTATAACACCGTCGTTCAGGTACGAGCTTCGACACCAACCGATATCATATGCCAAAGTGCCCGAAATGGTGCGCGCCGCATAGAATGTTTGATTCTCCTTCGCCATATACATATACGGCAGAATGTGAAGGAGGCGATATGTATGGAGAAGCGGGAGCTGCCGAAGCTGGAGATTGACGGGTTTGTGACACGTCAGTATGAGAAGCCGACATGGAAAAAGAAAGCGGCGGATATAGTACACGGCATCAGGCCGGCAAAAAAAGCATCAAACGACGATGTGGACATCGCATACAAACGGCTGCTTGCCAAAACAGGCGTGTGTGCGGCGGTGGCGGTCACGATTCTGGTCATCAGCAGCCTGAGCACGCCGGCAGCCGCCGAGGTGAACCGCGCGGTGGATTACGTCGTGAATCACGAATTCGATGTGGATGAGGACATCGGGCGGCTCAAATTTGTGGAAGCGCTTGATGAAACGGAAAGCGTTTTCAGCGCGATGCCGGACGGCACCATTGTCTATCCCGCTGACGGCGAAGTCGAGACGGCTTTTGGTGAAGGCGGATCAAACGGCGTGATGATGAGCGCTCAAACACCCGACATCATGAACATTGCCAAAGGAACAGTTACGGAGGTCGGTGAGTTGGACGGCGAAGGCTACGTGGCGGTGGTGCTGGATTCGGGCGAAACAATCACATATCAAAACCTCGCGGCCTGCGTGAAGGTAGATGATATTGTGATGCCGGGGCAGGTGATCGGCCAGACGGAGCAAGGGTATCTATATATTGAGATGAAAAACGGCGACGCCTATATCGACCCGATTGCCTATATCAACGGGCATGCAGGTGCGGCGCTGCAATAGACAATACTATGAAATCGTTGCGTCTGTTTGGCGGCAGGCTAAAAATTAATCTGCTGATGTTCCCCGCCATAGCGGTGCTGTTTTTTATCGGCATGGGGGATATCGTGCTTTACTATATCCCCACGGTGCTGATTCACGAATGGGCGCATGTGATATTTGCATCGGCACTGGGCATGGCGGTGGGCGAAATGGAGCTGTTTCCGTTTGGCTGCGCGGCCAAGCTGCAGTGCTTTGCGGTGTCGCGCGCCAAGGAGATTGTGGTGGCAGCCGCAGGCCCGGCTGCGAACATGCTCGCCGCGTGTGCGGTTTTTTTTATCGACAAATACGCCACGCCGATTGCTATTGCCGATAAGCTGATCGCGGCGAATCTCGCGCTCGCCGCTGTGAACATGCTGCCCGCATTGCCGCTCGACGGCGGGCGGATTGTACGCGCGCTGTTCGCATCGTTTATGGGCTACAAGCGCGCGACGCGCCTGATGGCTGTGGCAGGCATATTTTTTGCCGCCGTGCTGCTCGGCGTGGGGGTGTGGGCGCTTTTCAAAGAGACGGTGAACCCAAGCTTTTTTATTATGGGCTTTTTCCTGCTGCTTGCCGCCATAAAGGAGCTCAAAAGCGCGCCGTACACACTGATACGCGATTTCACCGGCAAGCGCGAGGCGTTCGACAAGCGCAAAACGCTCAGCATCAACCGTTTTGCGGCCATGCAGACTGAGACACTGCGTGAGATTATGCGCGAGTTTGAAGCGGGAAAATATAATATTGTGACTGTGCTCGATAAAGAGCTCGGCGTGCTCGGAGAGCTTGATGAACGGCAGATTCTCTCGGGGATGATGGAAAAAGGCACGCAGGTGACGCTCGGCAGCATATACAGGCTGAAAAATAGTGAGACGGGCTGAAACATTGTCAGCAAAGCCCTGCTGTGCTAGAATAAGCACTATGGGGTGAAAAAATTGCGTATCTACTATCTGCATCACAGCAGCGTTTGCGTGATCCACGAAAAGACACTGCTGGTATTTGATTATTTTAAGGCGAAACGGGACAAGCATATTGAAGACGGCCATATAAACCGCGAGGATATTGAGGCGTTTGAGCGTGTGTATGTGTTTTCTTCGCATTCGCATCATGATCACTATAATCCTTGCATATTTGACTGGGCATCGCCGAAGGTTAAATACATACTCGACAGCACGATTAAGAACACGCCGGAGGATACGGTGGTTTTGCAGCCGGGTGAAACATATACCGACGATATGATCTATGTGCGGGAGTTCGGTTCCACCGACTGCGGCGGCAGCTTTTATGTGAACATTGGCGGGACAAGCCTGTTTCACGCGGGCGATTTGAATGATTGGCACTGGAAGGACGAGGGCAACGCGCGTTATTCGCGCGTGATGACAAAGATGTTCGACCGGGAAATGGCTTATTTAAAAAAGCACGTGGCGCATATTGATTATGCGTTTTTTCCCGTCGATAAGCGTATGGGCACCGACCATGACGCGGGGGCAAAAAAATTCATGGAAATTATGAAACCCGGCGTGCTGATACCGATTCACTTTGTGAGCTTTTCGGATACCGCTGAATTCAGTGAAGCGGCGGCAGGCAGCGGCACAAAGGTCGTTCGGGTCACACACAACGGAGAAAGGCTGATATAGAAATGACATTTACCATCGATCACGCGAATATCAACGTGAAGGATATTGAAGCGAGCATCCGGTTTTACGGCGAGGCGCTCGGCTTGAAGGAAGTGCACAGAAAAACGGCAGAGGACGGCTCTTTTGTGATCGTTTTTTTAAGCGACGGCCAGACAGGCTTTAAGCTGGAGCTGACATGGCTGCGCGACAAGGACGGCCCGTACAATTTGGGCGACAACGAGAGCCATATCTGCTTTGCGGCAGACAACTTTGATGCGGCGTATGCGCACCATAAGCAGATGGGCATCATATGCTATGAGAACGCGGGTATGGGCGTCTATTTCATCTGTGACCCCGACGGCTATTGGCAGGAGATCAAGCGAGGAGGTTAGATATATCGCAATAAACGGCATTGCCTGTATTTGCAAAACCGTGATATAATGATCAAAGGTGACAATAGACGACGATAAGGACACTGCATGATCGATACGAAAAAGCTTGAAAGACTGCTTCCCTCCGTCAGCAAGCCGGCCCGCTATACGGGCGGAGAGCTCGGCGAGGCGGCTAAGCAGATAACCAGCGCAACGGTGCGCTTTGCGTTTTGTTTTCCGGATGTGTATGAGGTAGGGATGTCGCACCTTGGGACGAGCATACTTTATCATCTGACCAACAGTATGGACAACGTTTATGCGGAGCGGTGCTTTGCGCCCTGGCCCGATATGGAATCGGCATTGAGGCAGGCAGAGCTGCCGCTCTATTCACTTGAGACAAAAACGGCGCTTTGTGATTTTGACATTGTAGGCTTCAGCCTTGGGTATGAGATGTGCTTTACAAATATGCTGGCTATGCTCGATCTCGGGCGAATCCCCTTATATTCAAAGACAAGAACAGATTCCGACCCGGTTGTGATCGCAGGTGGGGGATGTGTTTACAATCCTGAGCCGGTCGCCGATTTCATCGATCTGTTTGTGGTGGGCGAGGGCGAAGAGGTGCTCACCGAGCTTATTGATTTATTCGGCGTATGCAAAAGAGAAAGCATCGGCCGCAGTGCATTTTTGCAGCGCGCGGCTCGGATAGAAGGCATTTATGTGCCTGAGCTTTATCGCACGGATTATAACGGTGACGGAACGGTCAGAAGCATTTCGGCAGCAGAGAATGTGCCGTTTCCGGTAAAAAAGAGGATACTCCGTGATTTTGATTCGGGGTATTATCCCGAGGATCCCATTGTGCCATATTTGGGCGTGATCCACGACCGTGTGACGGTCGAAGTGATGCGCGGCTGCACGCGCGGTTGCCGGTTCTGCCAGGCAGGGTTTGTGTACCGTCCCGTGCGCGAGAGAAACGCGGATACGCTGATACGACAGGCCAAGGTGTGCATTGACAAGACAGGTCACGAAGAGGTATCCCTCTGCTCGCTGTCCACGGGTGATTATTCGCAGGTGGCGCGGCTTGTTTGCACACTGTCGGACGATTTTGCGGGCACGGGCGTATCGCTCGCGGTGCCGTCGCTGCGAATCGATTCGTATGAGGGTGAATACGCGCAGAAATTAAAAGAGGTGCGCAACACGGGGCTCACATTTGCGCCCGAGGCGGGCACCCAAAGGCTGCGCGATGTGATCAACAAGAATCTGACCGAGAGCGATATATTCTCTGCTGTCAAAGAGGCGTTCGAATCGGGCTCCAACGGCGTTAAGCTCTATTTCATGATGGGGCTGCCCGGTGAGACGATGGATGATGTGCTGGGTATAGCGGATTTGGCCGCACGCATTCGGGATATCTATTATACGGTGCCCAAAGAACGGCGCACCGGCGGGTTTAAGCTCACCGTGAGCGTATCGTGCTTCGTCCCGAAGCCGCATACGCCGTTTCAGTGGGCGGCGCAGGACGATATTGCCGTGTTTGAAGACAAGCAGCGGCGTTTGAGGGATGCGCTCAGAAGCGTCAAGGGCGTGAAATTCAATTGGCACGATGCGCGGCTCAGTATGCTCGAAGCGGTGTTCTCCCGCGGCGACAGATGGCTCTCAGCCGTTCTGGTGAACGCTTATCAGGCGGGATGCCGGTTCGACAGCTGGAAAGAGCTTTTTGACTATGACAAATGGCTTGCTGCGTTTGAACAGGCCGGGATTGATCCCGCCCATTACGCGGCACGCGAGCGCGGCAGGGATGAATTATTGCCGTGGGAAATGATTGATACCGGGCTTAGCAAGGCATACCTTTGGGAAGAAAACATGCACGCCCAGACTGAGGCCACCACGCCCGACTGCCGCCTTGGCTGCACGGGCTGCGGGCTCAAGGAAGCGGGGCTGTGCGTATGAGAATGGCTCTTCAGTTTGCCAAAACAGGCGCGGCGAGGTTTATCTCGCATCTCGATCTCCAGCGGGCGTTCTCACGCGCCATCCGGCGCTCAGGGCTGCCTGTGAAGCTGTCGGAAGGGTTTAACCCGCACTACGTGGTTTCTTTCGCGTCGGCGCTCTCGCTCGGCATGGAGAGCGAATGCGAATGTGTGGAGATGGCGATGGCCAAGGATGTATCCGCCGATGATTTTCTGCTCGCGATGGCACGCGCATTGCCGCCGGGGCTCGTTGCCAAACGCGCGGTGACGCTGCGCGAGGGTGCGGCAAAGCTGATGGCTGCGCTCACCGAGGCCGATTATGAGATGCCGGTCGATCCGTCGCACGTGGATGATTTTGCACAGGCCGTCGAAAGAATCTTAAGCCAACCCGAGATATGGGCGGTCAAGGTGTCGGACGGCAAGGAGAAAACAATCGATATCCGGCCGATGATCAAAGCGGTCAAGGTTCAGGAGGATAAGCTCGTCATGCGGCTGTCGGCCGCGCAGACGGGCGCATTAAAGCCAGACATGCTGCTCGATCAGATTGAAAAAGAAACGGGCACTTTTGATCGCGCAGTGAGAAGAACGTCCTTGTACACGGTACAAAACGGCGCGGCGGTGGATCTGCTGGACGCTTTTAAAGTGTGAATCTTCAGGCTTTTCATAGCCTGCATAATAAATTTTTAAATATATTGGAGCTTTTCATGAACAAAAAAATCGTTGCGGATGTCAATGGGTTAGAGGCGAGAATCGCCCTGCTTGAGGACGATAAGCTGGTTGAGATTCATGTGGAACGCCGAGGGAAAGAGCGTCTTGTGGGCAATATCTACAAGGGGCGCGTGGCCAATGTGCTGCCGGGCATGCAGGCGGCCTTTGTGGACATCGGGCTCGACCGCAACGCTTTTCTCTATGCGGGCGATATACTGGTTGACACCTCGGATTTTGAGTTCGGCCAGAAATCGGACGCGGTGAATCTGCGGCCCACGAAAATTGAAGACATGGTTAAAGAGGGGCAGGAGATACTCGTTCAGGTGCTGAAGCAGCCCGGCGGCACCAAGGGTGCGCGCATCACGACGCACGTGACGCTGCCTGGCCGCATGATGGTGCTGATGCCCACGGTGAACCATGTGGGCGTGTCGCGCCGGATTGAAGACGAACAGGAACGCACGCGCCTCAAAGAGATTATGGAGACATTGAAGCCCAAGGATATGGGCATCATCGTGCGCACGGCGGCCGTCGGTAAAGACATAGAAGATTTTGAGAGCGAGGTTAAGTTTTTAGCGCGGCTCTGGCAGCGCATTGTGAGCCGCAGCGACGTGATCAGGGCGCCGCGGCTGCTGCACGCGGAGGAATCTCTCGTATTCCGCACCGTGCGCGATATGTTCACGGCGGACGTATCCGAGTTTGTGATCAACGACCACGAATATTTCGATAAGGTTGTGGCTGTGGCGGGCATCATCGCACCGCATCTGAAGGACAGGGTGAAGCTCTATACAACGGGCGTCAGCATATTCGACGACTACGGCATTCAGGCGCGCATTGACAAGGCGCTCGAGAAAAAGGTCTGGATGAAAAATGGTGCGTACATCATCATCGACGAAACCGAAGCGCTGACCGTGATCGATGTCAACACGGGCAAATTTGTGGGCGACAACAACCTTCAGGAAACGATACTCGAGGTGAATATTGAAGCGGCCAAGGAAATCGCGCGGCAGCTGCGCCTCAGAGATATCAGCGGCATCATCGTCATCGACTTCATCGATATGGAAGTGGAAGGCAACAAACTAAAGGTGGTGGAGGCGCTCGAAACCGCGCTCGCCAAAGACCGCACGAAGACCAATGTGCTCGGAATCACAGGCCTCGGGCTCATTGAGATGACGCGCAAAAAAGTGCGCCGCAAGCTGTCGAGCATTGTGAAGCGCACTTGCCCGTACTGCGGCGGCAGCGGCCTTGTGGACAGCGAAGAAACCACGGCGATGAACCTGCGGCGGCTGATACTGCGCCAGACGGCGAATACGGATATCAAAGAGTACCTGATTGAAGTCAATCCGCTTGTCGCCAAATACATAGAAAGCAAATATGAGACGGATACGCCGATTCTCCCGAAGATCGACGGCGTCAAATTCTATATCATGTCGAACGAGGCGCTGCATATGGCGGACTATAAGGTTGTGGAGATTGCGTCGCAAAAAGAGCGCGAAAAACTGATCGGAAGAGCCAAGGTGTTTTGTTGACAGTTTTATGCGCATATGATATGATTTTTAACTGAGCCGCACGGAAATGGTACATAAATTCGGTTTTCGGATTTCCGAAGCTGATACCACCACGGCGAGACTGGGAAGAGGAGGTAAACAGCATGTACGCAATTTTTGAGACAGGCGGTAAGCAGTATAAAGCGGCCAAAGGTGACGTGGTGTTTGTGGAGAAGCTCGCTTTAGAGCCCGGCAAACAGGTCAGCTTTGATGCGCTGGTGGTGGCCGATGGTGATAAGATACAGATCGGGACACCCATTGTCAAGGGCGTGAAGGTAAAAGCCAAGGTGATTGATCATGGCAAAGAGAAAAAGGTTCTGACCTTTAAGTATAAGCCCAAGAGAAACGAGCGCAAGAAACAGGGCCACAGGCAGCCGTACACAAAGATTCAGATTACGGGTATAGCCACGGCGAAGGAAAAAGAAGAAGCAACGGAAGCAGCAGCGGAATAGTGAATCCCTAATGGAAAGCGAGGTGCATTTGAATGGCACATAAAAAGGGTGTCGGTAGTTCCAGAAACGGCAGAGACTCAGAGAGCAAACGGCTCGGCGTGAAACGCGGCGACGGCCAGTTTGTGCTTGCAGGCAATATCCTTGTGCGCCAGCGGGGAACGAAATTCTATCCGGGCAACAACGTGGATATCGGCGGTGACGATACATTGTTCTCTCTGATTGACGGCAACGTCAAGTTTGAGCGCAAGGGCCGCGATAAAAAGCAGGTCAGTGTGTATCCGAACTAACATAAGAGTTTGTAAGGCAGGCTTTGCGTGATGCGAAGCCTGTTTTTCATTATCGTTATCTATCAATCCTCAGTCAGCTTACGCTGAGAGCTTCATTTGTCAAAAGCCCAGCTGCTTATACCCCTCCGGGGTACAGGAATACTGCTTTTTTAGAGTGAGGATTCTGGTATTTAGGCTTGAGAAAATGAGCTATCTATATTGCCATATATCAATCCTCAGTCAGCTTCGCTGACAGCTCCTTTCCAAAGGAGCCTTGCATAGCACGACAAGCCTCCTTTATAAAAGGAGGTGGCACGCGCAGCGTGACGGAGGATTGCGCGATTGCTATTTGCCAGTTATCAATCCTCCAGTCAGCTTACGCTGAGAGCTTCATTTGTCACAAACGCAACTGCTTATACCCCTCCGGGGTACATGGATACTGTTTTTTAGAGCTGGCGTTTTGGTATTTGGGTTTGGGATAGAATGAACGCCATTTGTATTGCCATATATCAATCCTCAGTCAGCTTCGTTGACAGCTCCTTTTCAAAGAAGCCTCAAGCAGTTCACGAAGTCGCAAGTGTCATTCCGATGGAGCGTGAGCGGAAGAGGAATCCCATGGTATATCGCTTTGAGCATGGGTCTTAGTCCACTGCGTAGTCGCATCGCTGTCGCTCGCTCAAGATGACAACTGTGACTTTGTCAGCAGCATCGTATAAGGATGCCTTTATGGCGATGTTGGTCAAAGAGGTCTTTGGTCGCCGATAATAATCCATTGTGGCGAAGTGATTATTTAAACGGAATCAGCATGACAATCACGCATCACAGTGCTATAATGTGTAAGATTATGCGGTACGACAGATCAAATGCCGCATGTAAGAGGACAAGCAATGAACATACAGAGAATCAAACAGATACCCACCCCGGAGCAGATTGTCGAAGAAATTCCGTTTCCGGCGCATTTGCAGGCGGTCAAGCATCAGCGTGACGAGGATATCAAGCGCGTTTTTGAGGGCAAGGACGACCGGTTCCTGCTCGTGATCGGCCCGTGCAGCGCCGACAGCGAGGAGTCGGTCTGCGATTATATTGCGCGCCTTGCCAAGGTGCAGGAGCAGGTGAAGCAGCGCATCATCATCATACCGCGCATATATACCAATAAGCCGCGTACCACGGGCGAAGGCTATAAAGGCATGGTGCACCAGCCCGACCCGACCAAAGAGACGGACCTTTTCGAGGGCGTCAAGGCGATACGCCGGATGCATATCAAGGCGCTCAGCGAATTCCATATGCCCGCAGCGGACGAAATGCTCTACCCCGAGAACTACGCGTATCTCGCGGATGTGCTCGCTTACAACGCCATCGGCGCACGCAGCGTGGAAAACCAGCAGCACCGGCTTACGGCAAGCGGCGTGAATACGCCCGTCGGCATGAAAAACCCGACGAGCGGCGACTTGTCTGTGATGCTCAATTCAATAAAAGCGGCGCAGATGGCGCATACGTTCATATACAACGGCTGGGAAGTCAAGACGGCGGGCAACCCGTATGCGCATGCAATACTGCGCGGTGCGGTTACGGCGGACGGGCGCAGCGTTCCGAATTACCACTTTGAAGACCTCTATCTTTTCTCCAAGGCGTATCTTGATATGCAGCTGCAAAACCCCGCGATCCTCATCGATACCAACCATGCGAACTCGATGAAGCGGTTTTTTGAGCAGCCGAGAATTGCGCGCGAGGTGCTGATGAGCCGTCAGTATGAACCGATGCTGAAATCCATGATCAAAGGACTCATGATTGAAAGCTATATCGAAGAAGGCAATCAGGCCATCGGCGAAAACGTCTATGGCAAATCGATCACGGACGCATGCCTCGGGTGGGAAGATACGGAGAGGCTCGTGACGTATATCGCAGAGAACATATAAAAAGGACACTGGTAATGGACATCACTTTTGGCTCAGACAGCGTGGCCTTTCATAACTTGAGCGCATTTTCCTTGGCGCAGTGTTTATGCAGCGGTCAGACATTCAGGTGGAAGCCGCAGGGCAGCGGCTTTGCCGGCGTGGCATTGGGATGCGCCGTATACGCGGAGCAAAGCGGGCAGAGCGTAACGCTTGAGGGCGTGCCGCACGGTAAGGCGGCGGATTTCGCGCGCTATTTTGATCTCGAGCGCGACTACGCAGGCATACAGGCCAGCTATATCAACGACCCGTTTTTAACGGAAGGCGTCCGCTATGCGGACGGCCTGCGCGTGCTGCGTCAGCCGTATTTTGAAACGCTGATTTCGTTTATCATATCCGCGAACAACAACGTGGGCCGCATCAGCCGCATTGTTGACACGATCTGCGAACGGTACGGCGTACCGGTGAACGGCGGATTCGATTTCCCGACGCCCGAGAGGCTTGCGGCGCTCACGGCGGACGAGCTCAAAACGTGCGGTACGGGTTACCGCGCCGATTATATCATCGGCACCGCAAAAATGGTCTGCGAGGGGTTCAGCTTGGACAATATCGCATCAATGCCGTATGAACAGGCGCGCGAGCAGTTGACCGCGCTGCCCGGCGTGGGGCTCAAAGTGGCGGACTGCGTTGCGCTTTACGGTATGGGCTTTCTAAGTGCGTTTCCGCTCGACGTATGGATGCGGCGCGTGATCTGCGGTGTTTATCATTACAGCGGCAGAAACGACAATGACCTGCGCCGTTTTGTGGATACCACTTTTGGTGAGCATGCGGGTATCGCGCAGCAGTATCTGTTCCATTACGCACGACACCACAAAGAGGCCGTGTGTGCGAGATAAGCCAACCGTTTCGGCTAATAAACCGAACGAGTGGCAAAGAATAAGAAGAATGCTCAAAGCCGGAGTCACCGCTGTAACAGCGCAGGGAAAGTCATAACTTCCGTAAGTTTCAACTTTTTGGTCAACTTTGCACTCTCTTTTAATTAAAATATGAAGAAATTATGAACACTTCTCTTTGACGCGCCTGCATATACTTTGAATATGTTATGATAAAACTATCAAAATCATTTCATTTTTGGTCAATGCCGATCATTACGCATTATGATAAACCAGCTGTGGTTATGATATGTTTGGAATATGAAAGAAAGGAGTATTGCCTTTTGAATGAATTTGTAAAAAAGATCAAAGAGGTCAGTTTTGCCGTACTGCCGATTGTGGCCATTGTACTGTTGTTGCATTTCTTTGTTTTCCCGATAGACTCGATTTTCCTTATCCGGTTTCTTATCGGGGCTGTGTTCATCATAATAGGCCTGTCTGTTTTTCTGTATGGCATTGAAATCGGCATCACGCCGGTGGGAGACCATATGGGCAAGCTGATTACGAAGCCGAATAAATTATATTTTGTGATCCTGGGAGGACTGTTCCTCGGGTTCTTCATATCGGTGGCCGAGCCGGATCTTCATATACTGGCGGATCAGGTGGATATGGTCACAGCCGGAACGATCTCTAAAATGACGATTGTGCTTATCGTGTCGATAGGCATTGCGGTGATGCTCGCATTTGGTCTGGTCAGAATTGTATACGGTGTTCCGTTGTACATTCTGCTCGCCATATTGTATTTTGCTGTCTTGGTCCTGTCGTTCTTCACGACGCCCGAATTTCTTGCGATATCGTTCGATTCATCGGGGGCGACGACAGGCGCGCTGACGGTGCCTTTTATACTCTCGCTCGCCATGGGCGTCACCACAATGAAACGGGACAGCAAAGGCGCCGAAAAAGACAGCTTTGGCCTTGTGGCGATTGCGTCAACCGGGGCGATTATTGCTGTGATGGTGATGAGCATTGTCACCGGCCAAAACGAGATTTACGGTGTGGCGGAGCCTCTTCCGCACAATACCGCTTCCGTCATGGCCCCTTTTATAAGCCAGTTTTTACGCTCAATCTCGGAAACTGCGCTGGCCCTGCTGCCGCTTTTGGTCATTTTTCTTGTGTTCCAGCTGGTGAAATTCAAGCTGAGCAGGCACGAGGTTCGCAAAATTATATTCGGAATAGGCTATACTTTCATAGGGCTTTTATTCTTTATGACGGGGGTCAACGCAGGGTTTATGGACGTCGGCGCCATGATGGGTTATAATATAGCATCAATGAACCGGCCGGAGATTGTGGTGATCGTGGGCTTTGCGATCGGCCTTGTGACAATATTGGCGGAGCCTGCCGTGCACGTGCTGACCCGTCAGATCGAAGAGGTCACCAGCGGTTCGGTCAAGCGGCCGTTTGTATTCTCAGCCCTGTGCATCGGCGTGGGTATCGCCGTGCTGCTGTCTATGCTGCGTATATTGATACCGGAGCTCAAGCTCTGGCATATCCTGCTTCCGGGATATGTTTTGTCAATCGCGCTTTCCTTTTTCGGGCCGAAGCTTTTTGTAGGCATCGCGTTTGATGCGGGCGGAGTGGCCACGGGGCCTATGACAGCTACGTTCATACTCGCGTTTGCGCAGGGTGCTGCCAACGCGATAGAAAGCGCGGACGTATTGGTGGATGGCTTTGGTATTATTGCACTCGTTGCGCTTACGCCGATTATTACACTGCAGTTGCTGGGGCTGATCTATCAATACAAGTCAAAAAGAAGGAGTGCTTGAAGGCTATGTACACTCAAAGCTCGGAATTTGCGCTGATTACTGTTATTGTCAATACAGGCGGCGGCAGCAAGGTTCTGAATGTGGCAAAGAGTTTTGGGATCACAGGAGGAACTTTGCATCTGGGACGGGGCACAGTCAAAAACCGCCTGCTGGAGTTCTTTGAAATCAACGACATCCACAAAGAAATCGTGGTCATGGTCAGCGAGTCATGCCTTGCGCATCGCGTGATTAGTGATCTTAATAACGAGTTTCATTTCGAAAAGAAGAATCATGGCATTGCTTATGTGATGCCGATCGCCCGTGTCTACGGAATCAGCCGCTTCCAGTGCGGCATCAATACGGAAAAAGGTGTTGAAGAGATCATGTATCAAGCTATTTATGCGATTGTGGAAAAAGGAAAAGCCGAAGAGGTGATTGAAGCGGCTGTGAAGGCTGGGTCGCGCGGGGGAACGATTATCAACGCGCGAGGCTCGGGCGTTCATGAGACCAGCAAACTTTTTGCTATGGAAATAGAACCGCAGAAAGAAATTGTGGTGATCATATCCAAAGCCGACAGCACGGAGAAGATTGTTCAGAGCATCCGTGATGAGCTGCGCATTGACGAACCGGGACAGGGCATCGTCTACGTGCAGGACGTTACGCACGCATACGGCTTATATTAGGGTCTGCTGATTTACAAAGCAATTTGCAAGTACCGAGCCGTCTTGGCACAGATGAGGATCCAAACCGTATCGGAAAGCAAACTTTGCAGCTGGCGTAAAAAACTCTTCATCTTCTTCCACAG
>JAEYKW010000015.1 GCA_023408075.1 Bacillota bacterium
CTTCAAAATGGATGCTGCCCTCATCCTGCCTGATCAGCCCGATGATGATCTTCATCAGCGTCGATTTGCCCGCCCCGTTCTCTCCCAGCAGCGCATGGACCTGGCCTTTTTTGACACGAAGCTGCACATTCTTTAACGCATGCGTTCCGCCGAATGATTTGGACACTCCCTGACAATCCAGGATATATTCGTATTCGGTCGTTTGGTTGTTTACTGCCTTGTCCAAACATATCACCTCATTTCATAATCTTGTTGCAATATACATCCCATGATGACGCGGTTACTTTCTTCCTATTGCCGTGAGGCTGCGCAGCACATCCTTGCCGGAGCCGTACGCTTGCTTATACAATGCGTAGTACTCGCGGTAGATTTCATGATTGCGCGAGTCGGGCAGTATTGTTTCGCGGCGGTAATGGACCGCCGCATTGCATCCTTCCTCCAGGTTGCGGAATATGCCCGCCCCGACACCGGCAGCAATCGCTGCGCCCAGCCCCGCCTGTTCCTGCGTCTCCGATACGCGCAGCGGTATGTTGTAAACATCCGCCTGCATCTGCAGCCATGGCTTGCTACGCGCTGCGCCGCCCGAAGCCACAAGCCATTTGGCATGAAGACCGAGCTCTCCACAAATCTCAATACACTGCATCAGCGAGTAAGCCACGCCTTCCATAACGGCTTTTGTCATGTGGGCGCGTGTGGTGCCGATGTTTACCCCCAGAAAAGCGCCGCTCAAATTCGGATCGACATGAGGGGTGCGCTCACCGTTTAAATAAGGAAGGAATATAACGCCTCCGCTGCCCGGCGATATCATCGCCACCTCCCGGTCCAGCTGCGCGTAGTCGATGTTGCCGGAATTGCGGTGCCACCACTCGAACGACAGCCCTGCCGTCATGGTCGCGCCAAACAGTATCCACCGTCCTTTTCTGTAGCCGCAGAACATGTTTGTATTCAGATCCGGGTTCAATAACGGCCGGTCTATCTGGAAGCTCACCTGACCGCTGCTGCCGATGTTGACCGTCGCGTCGCCCGGATTCACCATCCCATTCCCAATGCCCTGCATCACCTGGTCACCGCCGCCTGCCGCCACGATTGTGCCGACTTTCAGCCCTGTTTGTTTTGACGCCTCGGCGCAGATGCGGCCCGCCTCCTGCGTTGTCTCGAAGCAGGTCGGGAACAATGCGGCGGAGATATTGACTCTGTCCAATATTTCCTTGGACCATGCGTCATTTTGTATATCGAATGCCAGCGTGGCGGATGCGTCCGAAAAATCCGAAGAAAGCTCGCCGCTCATTTTGAACTTCAGATAATCCTTCGGCAAACACACATGGCGGATTCTTTCGAAATTCTCAGGCTCGTTCTCCCTCACCCATAGCAGCGAGGGCAGCAGAAACCCCGTATATACCGGGTTCATCATGAGTTTGCTGATGCCGTCAGTTCCCAGCATGCGCCGAAGCGCTTGCACCTGTTCGTCCGAGCGCGCATCGCAATGCAATATGGCGGGACGCACCACGCGATAATCACGGTCCAGCATCACCAGCCCATGCATCTGCCCCGAGAAGCTGACGCCTGCGATATCTTCCGCGCGGCCGCCGAATTTGCTCAGCACCTCACGCACCGTCTGCGTGCAAGCCTGCCACCACGTATCAGGATCTTGCTCCGCATACCCGCCGTGCGGCGAGTCAAATGTATATGAACGATGGCTCAGCGCCTTCACTTCACCAACCTCATTGATCACAATGGTTTTGAGACCCGATGTCCCAAGGTCAATCCCCAGCAAAAATGCCACTATTTGTTTCCCCTTTTCCCTGCAAATGATGTCAAATAACCCAGCCGTGATGAATCGCCCCCACCCATGGATCATTCGGATGCCCCAATACCTTAAGGGAACGATACGTTCGGACGCTTTCGGGTCCTGTCAGTTCCGGTTGCTCTCGTGCCAAATTATATCGCGTCATCTTTGATGTGCAGCATGACGCCTCGCACCGGATAACAAGCGATGAAATATATGATGATATGCAACGGAGTGGATATATCTACAATATAAGTTCAGGTGCTGTTTATATGCGCTGACAGCCAGCCGAATCCATCAGTCGAGCAGGCGGTCAAACAGGCGTTCATTCCTGAGCATCTCATCAATAGCCAGCATTGCCGCGCCCGCCAGCGCCGGATCTTCCTTGAACTCGCTGATCTGTATATTGACTTTATTGTAGAGTTCAGGCAATGCATGCTCCTTCACGGATTCGCATACTTTTTTCAGAAAAGGCGGGCCTCCTTTTTGGAAATCGTCACCGATGATGATCGTACCCGGATTGATGACATTAATCAGGCTTGCAATACCGAAACCGAGGTGCCAAGCGACATCGTCGAGTATGCCTACCGCCAGTTTGTCACCGAGATGAAACGCGTTGAATATATCATGTATGCCGCTGCCGGGCGTCAGCATGGAATCCGGGTAGTCTGGCAAGCGTTCGTTAAGCATGTTGAGCATGGCAAAGCCTGATGCGTACTGCTCCAAGCAGCCTTTGTTGCCGCATACGCATTTTTTGCCGTGTATGTTGATGCTCATATGGCCAATCTCGCCCGCAACGCCGAGCTGGCCGCGCATGATACTCCCGTTGTCGATGATGCCCGCGCCGAGGCCCTGGCCGCCCATGATGTAAAGGAACAGCCCTTTTTCGGTTGTGCCCGCGAAACGCTGCCATTCGGCATATGCGGCAAGGTTGGCATCATGATCCGCATAGACCGGCACATTAAATTCCTGCTGCAGTTCTTTAATCAGATGGATATCTTTAAGGTTCGGAAACCCTGTCGCAAACACAAAATGATCCTCAGATTTAAGGAATGGCCCGAGTACCGCGATGCCGGCGCTCAGCAGCGTTTTTCCGTCGAGTTGGCCGATCTGGGCCCTTATTTCCTTTTTGATGTTTTCAATGATCTGCCCGATTTCGTTTTCGGTGTTGATCACCACATGCTTGCAGGAGTGCTGGTTCCCTCTTATGTCGTAAACCGCAACAAGAAGATGCTCGCGCGTGAGTCGTACACTCATAAAGCGGTATTTTTCGCAATTCAGGTCAAGGCCGATAATCCTGCGCCCTTTTTTACCCTCAATGAGGCCTGTTTCGTAAACCAGACCGCAATCGATGAGCTCGCTGACGATATTGGTAACGGTTGCCTGATTAAGACCGCTGTGCTTTGTCAGATCGGCACGCGAGCGAATATTTTGCCTGCGCATCAAATCAACGATTAAAGCGCGGTTGATATAACGGATATCTCCAAGGTTCTTTCCTTTTTTAGCAGTCTGCATAAGTATTCTCCATTGCATAACATATGCCAATATATGTGCTATATTTATTTAATCATTAACATTATTGAATTATTAATTTTATTGAATCATTATTTTTATTAAATCATAATAGCGAGACGCGCATTTGTCAATATGTTTTTCAGAAATGTCTGCCCGCATTCTGTAACTGATTGGTTTCACTTTGCGTGCTGTATACTGGTTTATTATTTTCATAGACATTATATGAAATCTCTGTGCTAACTGCGTAGGCGTTTAACGAGAGCGTATCTCTCTTAGCGCAGGAAAAGCGGAGACTTGCCGCCCGAATGCGAATAAAAGACTAAGCTGCGAAAAATCGCAAGCCGAGAGACGTATTCTTGCGGAATGGCAAACAGCGTTAATACCTTCTATCATTGATATCTTGTGAAAGTGGTGCCTTACCGCTTGCATTGCATATAGATATGGCTATAGAAAGTCACTCATCCGGTCCACTTTGCAGTGAGGAGCGAAGCGACGACTACGACGGTGTAAAGAATGACCCTGTCTTTTCGTTTATTGTGGTGCCGTAATGCATGATGATTCTGAAGCATTTATGTACCGCCTGCTGCGATTGCGGCTTTTTATCATAATGAGCGCAAGACTTCCCTTTGTCCCTTCCCTGAGCGTAAAAAATATTGTCGCAGAAAACAGAGATTGCGTAAAATTGCCGGTTTTCATGATATGGGCCGGTTTATCTGGCTTTTGGCAGCAATATCATATAAAATATATATTACATATAAACCAAAGGAGCCAATTTCAATGTCGGCACTGGAATTCCTTGCGTTTTCAATCACCACCGAAATCGACCTCAACAAGATCGCGCTCAAATGCGGAATATCGAAAAAATTCACTTGGGAAGAGCCGCTGACGCTGCAGGGCGGTGTGCTCGCGGAAATCATCGGCAAACCGGTGAAAAGCGGCCAGAGCGTCATGTTGTTTTCGTTCGGCAGTATCGTGCTCATCAATCTTCGCAAAGACGACGTTCCCGCGCTCATCGCTTATATCCGGCAGTACGGCGCGGACGAGCTGCCCGACTGGCAGGACTTCACCGATGATTACGCGCTGCACGTATCCAACGAAGATCAGGCTCTGACGGATGCCTATGCGGTGGTGGCCGAAATGGAGCCGTTTTATCCCGAGCTTGTCGCCGACGTGCTCGCCAAATCCGTCGCGCTCGAACGCGTGGAAGCCCAGCTAGGCAAAATATTCGACAGCCTCGAAAGCTACATCGAGCGGCTCGAGAAAGGCAACTTTCAGATAGGCGACAAGAAGCTCGCCAAGGTCACCGCGCGTGTGGCGCGGCATGAGTTCAACAGCATCAGCTATATCATGATACTTGACAAGCCGGATATCACGTGGGTCAACAGCCGGGCTGCCGAGTTCTTTAACAGGCTGTCCGAATTCTTCGAGCTCAGCGACCGCTATGAGATCATCAAAAGCAAGTCCACTGTCTGCAACAACATCATCTCGGGGTTTTCCTCCATCAGCCATGCGTTTCGCGGTTTGCGCGTGGAGCTGATCATCGTGCTGCTCATCGTGATAGAAGTGGTGCTGATGGTGCTCGAACTGCTCAAATGAGGAGGTGCATCCGGTGAGGCAGTTGCATTTGGACAGCTACCGTCTTGGCCAGTCGATACCGCTCGCCCGCGTCGCGTCGCAGCTCGACGGCAGCGCGCTGCCCCGCCGCCGCGAATATCTTGAGCTTCGCGGTGATACACTGCGTTCATTGACGGGCCAAAACCGCGAGGATCAGGCTGTTTATTTATTCCGTTTCGGCTGTGTCGTATTTGTGAATATGAGCGACTCCGATATTCAGCGTTTTCTCGGGCTGCTGCCGCTCAATGTGGAGACCCCTGCCGACCCGCTGCTCGGCAATCACGAAGCCCATACGCTCACCGTGGACGATGACGGTACGCTCGTTTTTCATGACGGCTCTCCCGCCGTCACTTTCAGCGCAGCCAATATCTCTGCCGCCGCCAACGCGCTTGCCAAGCTTTCGGCGCTCGCCTTTATGGAAGAGCGCATCAGCCGCATTTATGACGATGCGGAAGGGTTCATGTCCCGCATGCGCAGCGGACGCCTGCGTTTCCGCGCTCTGCTGTATGCCGGGGAAATATCCAAGCTGCTGCGGTTTCAGTACATCAGCGCGTTTAACGTGCGCGTGTTCGAACGCTGCGATATTGCCGACGCACATATCGATGTCCGCCGCTTTTACGACCTGTTTATGGCCGCTTACGAGTATCAGGACCGCATACGCATACTGCGCGACAAAACGGAGGCGCTGGACGGCATTTTTCGCCTTCTCATACCCTTGAGCCAAAACTGGCAGGAGAGCCGCACGCTGTACGCCGAGATTTTCTTTCTCGCGATGTTCCCGCTCTTTTACTTGCTGTAGCCCCTGTTCACCCGCAGAAACAGCAAAGGCCGCCCGGAAACCGGACAGCCTTTTTTTGAACCTCATCGTCTTTAAAAGACAGCATTTACTCCTGCAAGCTTGACATCAGCCAGTCTTCAATGTTGTCGAGCTCCTCTTTGGGAACCCGCTGGCCATCCACAGCCACGAAAATCTCGTCGGGGTACGAGTGGCCCGTATAAAGCCCCGGCTTCACCTCGAAGAACCGGTCGAGCTGCAAATCGGATATCGTCTGCTTGATTCTTGTCAGCAGCTGATACGAGCCCTTCTCCGTGCATTTTTGATCGATACAAACTTGTATTGTTCTCATCTGCCATGCGGACTCATCAAACCGGTTGGATTCGAGCATGCCCTCTTTCTTGCGCGACGTATACCGCGTATGCAAAAGACGCTTGGAAATATCTGAATGTATTTCACCAAAGAACTCGTCATACAGCTTCAATAGATCATCGTTCTGTCCGCTTCTTCTGACCTTGCTCTTTTCATCGATCGCGAGCAGCACATTATGGCGCTCCTTGAGGACGCCTTTGGTCTCGGGCACGGGATGGCCCGCCCCGGCGATGCATCCGCCCGGACATGCCATGACTTCTATCATGTCAAACTCCGAAACCCCTTTGTCAATCACCTGCCGGACAAGCGGCTCGGCATATTTGAGGCCGGATACCACCGCAATTCTCACGGTCTTTCCGTTCAGCTCCACCTGCGTTGTCTTAACGCCTTCGAGGCCGCGGATGTCTTCAAATTCCAGAATCTCTTTGATTTCATTCTGTCCCGCCTTGGAAACCGCCATTCTCAGCGCCGCTTCCGCCACACCGCCCGACGCGCCGAACAGTATGCCGGCACCCGATACGCGGCTGTACGGGCTGTCGAATTCCATGGGCGCAATGGCCGATGCCGTGATCCGCCTGTTCTCGATCATCTCTATGAGTTCGGTGGATGTGAGCACCGCATCCACATCTCTGATGCCATCCGCCTGGAATTCGTCTCTCGCAGCTTCCGTCTTTTTCGCGAGGCAAGGAACGATCGAGACCACAAACAGATCCTCTTTGCCGATCTTGCGTTCGCTGCCCGCAGTCTCACTCAGCCATATGGGCAGATGATTTTTAACGGTTGCTCCCATCATCTGCTGAGGCGATTTGCAGCTCGACAGATGCGGAATCAGCTTCGGATATCTTTTCTCCACAAAGTTGACCCAGCCCGGGCAGCACGATGTGAAGAGCGGCAGCCTGTTTTGCCCGATCCTCTCAAACAGCTCATACGTTTCTTCCAGAACCGTTAAGTCAGCCGCAAACGAAAAGTCGAAGCATCTGTCGAAACCGAGCGTTTTGAGCATACCGGCTATAAAAGGAGAGGCCTCTTCATATTGCAGATGATAGTGATCGCATATCAGCGACCGCACTGCGGGTGCCACAAAGCCGATCACGGTTTTTTCAGGATCGTTCAACGCCCGGAACACCTTGCCGCTTTCCCTTTTGTATTCCAGCGCGCCGCACGGGCATGAAGCCACGCATTGCCCGCACGAAATGCAATCCGTTTCCTTTAAGGGTTCTCCCGTTTTTGTTCCGACACAGAGCTTGCCCTGTTTCATATAAAAGCCGAGCACGCCCGGGCCGCCGATCTCGCTGCAGGCTGCAATACATCTGCCGCAGGAGATGCATTTATTCGTATCTCTGATGATGAACGGGTGGTCAATATTCTTCGGGTAATTTCTGCACCATTGCAGCTCTCTGTTGTGCGTGACACCGAGGCCGGACGCTTCTTCTCTGAGCTGGCAGGTGTGCCGCTTCGTGCAGCCGCATTCCAGGCATCTCCCGGCTTCCGCGAGCGCCTGCTGCTCCGTGATCGTCAGCTCCACCTCGTCGAAAGAGGAAACCGCTGTATTAAGATCGATTTCACTTTGCTTCACTCTCGGCAATTTGGGAATCTTGCTGAATTCGTAACGCGGAAGGTCCTCAAAGCCGCCCCTGCTGCACGAGTAATCGTCGTTAAATCCGGCCACGTATCCGCTTTCAAGGTACTGGCTGATCGCTTCCGCCGCGCGTCTACCCGCCGCGATAGCCTGAACAACCGTCGCCGGTCCCGTCACGCAATCGCCGCCCGCGAACACCTTTTCGACCGATGTCTCGAGCGTTTTGCCGTCAATGTCAATATCGCCCCATTTATTCAGCTTAACGGGCACATCGTTCCATAGATAGCTCGTGTTGGTTTTCTGTCCGATCGCGCCGATCACAGCCGTCACCGGAATCGCAAACTCGCTGCCCTCTATCACAACCGGGCGTCTCCTGCCGGATCTGTCCGGTTCGCCGAGCTCCATTTTTTCGCATTTGACGGAGCAAACCACGCCCGATGCATCGGCTTCAATGGAAACCGGTGCCGTCAGGAAAACCATCTCGATGCCTTCGTGAATCGCCGCTTCAATCTCGGCGGGTTCTGCCGGCATTTCGTCTTTCGTTCTTCTGTAGACAATGGATACGTGCTCCGCGCCGCAGCGGAGCGCTGTTCTCGCGCAGTCAACCGCCGTGTTGCCGCCGCCGACAACCGCCACATGGCTGCCAAGACTGACTGCCTTCCCCTTGGCAATTTGCTCAAGGTATTCAATGCCCTTGTATACGCCGCTGAGCCGTTCGCCGTCCACACGCATGGACGTGGCTTCCCACGAACCGACCGCCATATAAACAGCGTCAAAGTCCCTTTGGAGCCCCTCCAGTGTGATGTTTGTGCCGAGGCTTTTGCCCAGCTTTATCGCAACGCCCGCGCGTTCGATCCGCGCGATCTCTTTATCCAAAGTCTCCTGCGGAAGGCGGTAATCGGGTATGCCGTAACGCATCATGCCGCCAGCCTTCGCCTGCCTTTCAAAAACCGTCACCCGGTGGCCAGCAAGCGCCGCGTAATAAGCCGCCGACAGCCCGGACGGGCCTGCGCCGACAATCGCGATTTTCTTTCCGGTATCCGGCTTTTTCTCGGGCATCCATTCCTCGTCCGCCGCGTCAAGATCGGCCACGAATCTTTTCACATGGTTGATCGCGACCGGTTCATCCGTCAGCGTTCTGCGGCATTGGCTCTCGCACGGATGCGGGCACACGCGGCCGCATACGACCGGGAACGGGTTCTTTTCTTTAATAATCCGCAGTGCGGCACCGAAGTTTCCTAAAGCGACCTGTTTCAAGTACCCCTGTATATCGATACCGGCAGGGCATGCCGTTTTGCACGGCGGCTCGCAGTCCGCATTGTGGTCTGCCAGCAGCTGCTCCATCCTCAGCTTACGAAAGCTCTCCAGCTCCGTGCTCGTCGTGGTGATGTCCATGCCTTCCTTCAGCAGAATGTTGCATGAACGGACGATTTTGTTCTCCTTCTCAAGCTTCACGATGCAAAGCCCGCAGGACCGGTTCGGATCGCTCAGGCGCGGGTCGTAACACAAATGCGGGATGGGGATATTATTCGCAAGCAACGCTTCGAGGATGGTGAAACCCTTCGGCGATTGCAAATTCTTTCCGTTAACCGTATAGCTTAGCAAGGTGCTCTCAGTATTCAGCATAAATCCGTTTTGACTCCTGTCCACACTCATGATGAAAGTATTTATATCGGCATTTGAAACCGCAGATTAATAAAAAATCCGGATACTGACAAAACGGTGTCTTGCAGGTATCCGGCTTCCAACCAATTGCCCTTTCAAACCCCAACCGCTTTATAATGCCATTTTGCAGCGGCTAAGTCAATAGTACACAGCCTATGAATGTGTATTTTTTCACAGCCAGCGCTGCGAGGAAGAGCACCGAGAAGATGCCTTGGTATGATTTGTCTCGCCTTATGGCTTATTGGCCCTCTTATGCTCATTAAGCACCATGTTTGGTATGAAATTCATCCCTCAGACGGCAGCGGATTCTTCCGTTTTGCAATGCCAATATTTACCTGTAGCTTCCCTATATATTTTGTCTGTCTCACGTATTTGCCCGTGTATCCGCTCACAGCCGATGATTGCCTGTTGTATATAGAAGTCCGCACCGCCGAACGGTTTATGTTATGCGATTATACAATATGCTTCGAAGACGTTTATTGGGGCGCACTGAAAGCATGCTGATTTTGGACCTGTTGACTGTGAAGTGGAGTGCCCTCTGTGAAATCAATCCCTTCCACCGCGCAGTCAGCCACATTCGCTCAATCAAAAATCTTTTGACAGTTCGGCATACGCAGCGCTGGCCGAAATTTTGGCTGATTTCCAAAAGAAAAGAGGCTCCTTAAACGGATCACCTCTTCGCTTTTTTATCGGGGAGGATATTTAAAAGCAATATGTGAATGCCTTTCAAGCCCGCTCAACCCTCTGTCATTGTACCAAAACGGTAAATTGTCGCGTATTTGTACTTATCCTCCGCCCTGAGCACCGGCGACGGGAAATTCGGCGTGTTGATCGCATTTGGGTAATGCTGCGTTTCAAGGCACAGCCCGTCCCTCTTTTGATACGCACAGCCGCCCTTGCCGACGTCAGCCCCATGCAGGAAATTGCCCGAGTAGAACTGAATCGCCGGTTTATCCGTCAAGACCTCCATCAAACGGCCGGTCTTCTTATCCCAAAGCGATGCGGCCAGCGTCATGCCGCTTTGGTTGTTGATCACGAAATTGTGGTCATACCCCTTGGCCCAGACAAGCTGATCGTTGTTGTCGTCGATGCGGTCGCCGACGCGCTCAAACGAGCGGAAATCCAGCGGCGTGCCCGCCACGTCCGCGATGACCCCTGTGGGTATCAGCTCGCTGTCGCACGCCGTAAATGTATCGCAATTGAGCTTAAGGTAATGGTCAACAATCGGGCCCGCATCGTGCCCGGCAAGGTTGAAATACGAATGGTTCGTCAGATTCACAATCGTATCCGCATCGCTCACCGCTTCGTAGTCCATAATGAGCTCATTGTTGTCCGTCAGCGTGTAGGTCACCTGCGCGCTCAGGCTGCCGGGATAGTTTTCCTCACCGTCCGGGCTTACGTATCTGAACACCACGGCGTTTTTGTCCTCGAGAGCCTGCGCATCCCACACCTTCTTATGGAAACCTATCTTGCCGCCATGCAGATGGTTCGGCCCCTCGTTCGCGTACAGCTCATAAACCTTGCCGTCAAGCTCGAACCGGCTCCTGGCAATGCGGTTGGCCACGCGCCCCACCACCACGCCGAAGCAGGAACACTGGTTTTCCGCCGCTTCGAGACTGTCGAAGCTCAGCACCACGTCCGCAAATTTGCCGTCCTTATCCGGCACATTGATCTGCATGATGTGGCATCCGAGACTGATCGCCTTGACGGACATGCCACTGGCGTTCGTCAGCGTAAAAAGATAGACATCCTTGGAATCGACCTGGCCGTATGGCACCTTTGATATGCTCATAATAAACACTCCTGTTCTATATTATTTGATTTTTATCCACTGCCCCGTATGTGCGCTCTCGTAAACACTGTCGCAGAGCACCATATCCCGCAAGCCGTCTTCGAAGGTCGCGTAGTACGCCGGCATGCCCGGGTTGCCGATAGACTGGTAAAACTGCGTGAAATGCTGGCGGAAAGCGTCCGGGAATCCCTCCGCATGCCCGCCGGGATAAGCGATAATCGGCCGGGTTTCCGGGTGCGCGAGGCTTGGGTCCTTCGTGACCACAACGTTGCCTTCGTTCCTGTTTCCGAGCAGCAGGTCGTTTATCTTTTCACTGTCCCATTCCCCCATCATTTTCTTGCCGCTCACTGTCAGGAAGGTTTTGTTCTTTTTGCCCGCCATCATCGTGGAAAACACGCCGTTTCCTATTGCGCCGTTTTCCAGCCGCAGCAGGATATACGCAATCTGCTCGGTATCGATTTTGACCATCTCATAACCGCCCTCCGGCAAAGCCCTTTTGCGCTCGGGATACACGCACGAAAACTCGGCGAATATTTCCGTGATTTTGAGCCCGGTCACAAACTCGACGAGATTGAGCCAGTGCGAACCGATATCCGCCACCACCATCGTCTTTCCCGAGTTTTTGCTGAGCAGCCGCCAGTTAAAATCGGTATCGTAAAGCAGCCAGTCCTGCACGTAGCCGCCGTTCACCGAGATGACATCCCCAAGCTCGCCGTCCTTGATCAGGTTCTTTAAATTGTTCGGTGCCGGATAAAAACGGTTATGGTAATTGACCGCGTTGGCGACGCCTTTTTCCTTCGCCGTTTTCACCGCGATCTGCGCCTCTTCAAGCGTGTGCATAAAGGGTTTTTCGCAGACGACGTGCAGCCCTTTTTCCATCGCGTACATCGCAATTTCAAAGTGCGTGTTGTTCGGGGTGCAAATATGCACAGCATCAATGCCGCCGCTGTCGATCATATCCTTATAATCGCTGTAGGCGCGCGGAATGTTGAGTTTGCGCGCTTTTTCGTCCACACCGATCACATCGGCCAACGCGGCCACTTCGACGTTCTCCACCCTTCTTAGCGCATCGATATGCGCGGCCCCTATGAAGCCCAGCCCGGCCACTCCGACTCTGTATGTTTTCATTTCATCCTCCTGATTATGTTTTTTCCGGCAGCTCTTCATTTCAGCAGCCCGTTTACTCAATATATATAAGGAAATATTGCATACACAGCTTTTCATAAGTATGATGTTATAAGGCTATCATTTCAGTATGTGCACTTTATAATACTTATTTACAAAGTATTAATTAATGTGTATAATAAATATAAAACGATAGCAGGCCAAAGTCAATATTATTTTAGATATGCAGCATATACAGGCGCTGTCGCCATACCCCCATCGGGCATGGATTTTGCCTGAGCAGCTCAGCAACCGGAGATATACTGTTTATATGACTATTTGTATTGATTGTGTCGCTACTGACAGCGGAGGCGTTTCATGAGCACATTTGACAAGTTATCCGAACACATCAATAGTATTCCCCTGATTGACGTTCATACCCACATCGACCTGTCGCATCCGTCCGCGCGCGGGCTGCACGATTTGCTGCTCTACCACATGGTGATCTCCGAGCTGTACAGCGCCGGATGTCCGGACGCAACGCGCCTGCCCGAAGTGCCGGGCGATGCCGAAGTGAAAGAGCGCCTGCTGCGAGCCATTCCGCATATCCCGTCCGTCAAATACTCAAGCTGTTATGCCATACTCAAAAATATACTGAGCGGCCTGTATGGCTTCACTGATAACCTGACCGCCGATAACTGGAGGAAGCTGGACGCGCTGATACGCGAGCGGTACCAAAGCGGCTATGCCGATAAGATTTTAAAGAAAGCGAATATCGTTGCCGTCAACACGGAATTCTGCCGCAAGCACGGGCTTGAGAACGACAGGTTCTTCTACAGCCTTGAATGGGCCTTTTTCACACGGAATCAGTACGGCGTTTACGATGCGCCGCTGCTCGAGCTCGAAATCGCGGCATCGCAAAGCGAGCCCGCAGGCCCGATCCCCGTCACGTTCGATGAGGCGCTGTATGCGTCGCGACGCAGAATCGATACGGTGGAAGAGGCGGACGAGGCGATGGACATCTATGTGTCTAAAATACCGTTCGACCATATCGTGAGCCTGCCGACGCATTTTTCCACGGACATCCATTACGGCGAGGTGACACGGGAGCAGATGGCCGAGGCGCTCGCAAACAGGAAGATTGCGGGCAGCGCCGAGCGCGACATATATGCGAACTATCTCAACAACAAATACTTCGAAACGCTGAGCAGATACGGCAGAAAAACCGCCGTCGCCATCAGCCTGGGCGCCGAGCCGCTCAAATACGAGACGGGCACCAAGCTGAGCGCCGAAACGCTGTACGCGATAGAAAATCTCGCGAACAAATACCCGGAACTGGATTTTATCATATTCAACGGCTGCGGCTATCAGGATACGGCGCTGTCTGGCATCATCCGCGAAACGCGCAACGTCTATGCGGCGGGGTTCTGGTGGCATAACTTTTTTCCGTCGGCCATTGAGGATATCATAGGCAGCCGGCTTGAGCGGATACCGCTTAACAAGTGGTTCGGGTATTTTTCCGACGCATACTGCGTGGACTGGGCGTACGGCAAATCTCTGACGATTCGCGGCTGCTTCGCGCGCGTGCTGTCCTCTCTCGTAGACAAAAAGTACTACTCGTTTAACGACGCGGTGTTCATTGCAAAACAGCTTTTATATCAGAACGCGAAGGACTATTTTAATATATAAGAAGAGGTGATTGACATGAAACTTGGGTTGTTTACCGCGCTTTACAACGATCTTGCGCTCGATGAGATGCTGAGCAAGGTGAAAGGCATGGGATTTGAAACCGTGGAGCTCTACACCGGAAAGCTCTCCCCCGCCAATCACTGCGACCCCGAGATTCTGCTCGGAAGCGGAGAGAAGCTGCAAGCGTTCAAGGACACGATCGCGCAGTACGGCCTGCCGATCAGCCAGCTCAATTGCTCGGGCAACCCGGTGAGCCCGATTCCCGGTGAAGCCGCCAAGCACAAGGAGGCGTTTGCAAAGACGGTTCGCCTCGCGGAAAAGCTCGGTATCGACACAGTCGCCAACTTTTCGGGCTGCCCCGGCGGCGGGCCGAAGGACGAGACGCCCAACTGGATCACCTGCCCGTGGCCCGAAGAATTCTTATCCATGCGCGATTATCAGTGGAACGAGGTGCTGATTCCGTTCTGGCAGTGGGCCGCCAAAGAAGCCGCCGACTACGGCGTCACGAAAATTGCGCTCGAAATGCACCCCGGCTTCTGCGTCTACAACCCCGAAACGCTGCTCCGCCTCCGCGCCACGGTGGGCAGCGCCATCGGCAGCAACTTCGACCCAAGCCACCTCATTTGGCAGGGCGTCGATATTCCCGAAGCCATACTGTCTCTGCGCGAGGCCATTTTCCACATGCACGCCAAAGACACACGCGTATTTGCAAGGAACGTCCGCAAGAACGGCAACCTCGATACCAAGCACTATGCGGACGTCGAGCACAGGGCGTGGGTATTCGGCACCGTGGGCTACGGCAACGACGAACGATACTGGCGCGCCATCGTGGATGCGCTGTCCGTGATCGGCTACGACGGCGTCATCAGCATTGAACACGAGGACAGCGCAATGTCGAAGGACGAAGGACTTAAAAAAGCGTTTGCGCTGCTCGACAAGGTTATTATCCGCGAGAAGCCGGGCGCAATGTGGTGGGCCTGAGCCATGACGAAGCGTGAACGTGCGCTGGCGGCCATCGCCGGCCAGAAAACAGACCGGACGTGCTACAGCTTCCGCGCGGAAAACGATACGTGCGAAAAGCTTTACCGGCACCTCGGTTTCCGCGACTACGACAAGCTCGTGGATTATCTGAATCCGGACATTCTGCTGATCAACGCCAATTTCCCGGCCGAAAAGAATTTCGGCACATTCTGTCAGAACTGCTGGGGAGAACGGTATATTTACAAGCAGACGGAATTCGGCCCCGTGCGCGAGGACATGGAAGGCGCGCTGGCAGCGGCGGAGTCGCTCGAGGACATCAAAAGCTTCGACTGGCCCAAAAACGACAATGTCGATTACAGCAACGTGAAACGCGTGATCGACAGACACCCGGGCATGGCCGTGCATTACGGCGCGGGAGACGTCTGGCAGCGACCCGGCTTGGTACGCGGCATGGAAAATTTCATGATCGATATGCTGCTGAATCCGGAATACTGCCATTTCATGAGCGACTATTTTACCACCTTTTACATTGAGGAATACACGCGCGCGCAGGCAGCGGCGGACGGACGGATTGACATCTTCACGATTTATTCCGATCTCGGAAGCCAGAGCGCGCCGCTGATTTCGGAGGCGATGTTCAGGGAATTCGTATTCCCTTACGTCAGGCGCATGGCGGACGCGGTGCACAGCCTCGGCGGCAAGCTGTTCTTTCACTCGTGCGGCATGGTCTTCCCGCTCATCGGCGGCCTGATTGAGGCGGGGATCGATATCCTCGACCCGATACAGCCCTGCACGAAGCGAATGCAGCCCGAAAGCCTCGCCGCCCATTATGGCGGCAAGGTCTGCTTCCACGGCGGTGTGGATGTTCAGCAGGTGCTGAGCGTGGGCACGCCGGACGATGTGCGCGCGAGCATTGCACGGTACAAAAAAGCGTTTGAAAACTGCGGATTCATATGCGCGCCGTCACATTTTTTGCAGGTGGATGCGTCCGTGGAAAACATACTGACACTTTATGAGGAATGCATGAACGACAAGGGGGATAACGATGTTTAAGAATTCCGAAACCGCAAAGCTCTATAACGAACGCGCCGCGCGCTATTACAGCGCGATGGACTGCGGTACGCCCGACCGGATTCCGATACGCTTTCTGATGCAGGAAGCGGCCGCAAGGTACATGGGCTATACGAATCAGCAGGTCGCGTGCGATTACAACCTTGCCTTTGAGGTCACGCGCAAAACCGGCGAAAAGCTCGGTGCCGATTCCGTGATGCTCAACGCGATCTGGAGCAATTACGGGCTCGCCAAGTCCGCGTCCTGGAAGTACCTGTACGTGCCCGGCGTGGATACCGGCCTTGACAGCGTGAACCAGTTCGGCGAACCCGCGAGCGAAGAAGACCTGTTTCTTCAGGCATCGGAGTACGCGGAGTTTTCCGAGGACCCCACCGCGTTTCTGTTCAACAAATGGTTTGCGCGTGCCACCACGCGGCTGCAAAGCATCGGCGGGCCGGTAACGTTCGATCACAACGTCGCGCTGATTTCGGGCGCGCTCGCGTACGCGACCTATATGAACGCATTCGGGCCCGCGGCCCATGCCCTCAAATATGAATCGGGCATCGTCGGCGCCAACGCGGGCATGATCAAAGCGCCGCTCGACATTCTGGCGGACAAGTTCCGCGGCTATATGGAAACGGCGATTGACTCAGTCGAGCGCCCTGAGGAAGTGCTCAAGGCGTGCGAGGCGCTGATGCCGCACATTGTGGCCAACGCGCTGGCGGGTGCCGACCCCGAAAAGAAGGTGCCCATCACGATATGGGCACACCGCGGCTGCACACCGTTCTTCTCGCAGGAAACGTTCGATACGATATTCTGGCCGACGCTCAAGCCGGTGTTCGAAGAACTCATATCGCGCGGTTATCAGATCCTTTTCTACGGCGAAGGCAATTGGGAAAATCACTATAACTCACTGCTCGAATTGCCTGCGGGCAGCCTCATCTACCACATCGACAAGGGTGACCCAGCCAAGGCCGCTCGGGCATTTAAGGGCAAATTCGCGATTAGCGGCGGACTCTCATACGACGTGCTGGCGCGGGGCAGCGCCGACGATGTGCGCAGCCATATGAAGGAGCTGTTCGCCGTGATGAAGCCCGGCGGCGGCTACATCCTTGACGCGACGGCGCTGATGATGCACGATGTGAAGCCCGAGAATCTTGAGACCGCCGTGGCGTATACGCTCGAGCACGGCGTGTATTCGCAGGGCCACGCGGCTCCCCCGCGCGGCACATGCGATTCCGTGGACATGCCGCAGGGCTCCCGTGTGCCGAATACCGTTCGCCCGTGGGAAGAGGAATCCAGGAACTACCGCTGCCTGACCGGCGATGTGGAACTGGTAAAGAGCAAGTGGCAGGCCAATGACGCGGCGGCGTACAACTACCTCTGGACCACATTGCTCTGGTGATCACAAAGCTCTAAATCAGACTGTCATAACAAACGGACAATGACCTATGGCCTCCCGATTGCGAACAGCCCCGGAGGCCTTTTATTTCCCCGACATTTTGCGATGCCAATCATCCCTACTAAATTGACAATTCCGTACACAGTCATGATAAAACAGCTCCTATTTCCGCTCCATGCATGCTCTCGCTTGCAGACCGGATAGCGGATTCCAGCTCATCATTCAAAGCCGCCTTCCTCATAACCGGCTGTCCCGGATTTTCGGGACAGTGCACGGCATCCGTTGAAGAAAAAGCTTTTCGAGACTGATATTGGTCTTTGTCTCCGCACATATCTTAAAGCCAACTGTCAGCCCGGGATAACCCCGCCCATGGGGCAGTGCATTACGGGCGTTTGCGGGCATGCTTATTTAAAACCGGTATGGCCGCCGCGATCAGTATCACGCCCATAAAGGCGGGTGCGGCATGACCCAGCGCCACATAGATCTGGCCTCCGATAACTGGCCCGATGACTCTTGCCAAGGCCTGAATCGACTGACTGCCCCCTTGAACCCGCCCCTGCTCACCGGCATCGACCGACTTTGATACCATGCCGTTGAAGGAAGGCCCGAATACCGAATCACCAAAGCCGAATATAAACATCCCGGCGATAAGCAGCGGATAGAGCGAGAACAACGCCGACGCCGCAATGAGACAGTAACCTGTGATTTCGGACACCATTCCGACCGTTGCGATCCGCGCGTCACTGAGCTTTCTTAGCAGCCTCGGCATGATGAGGCCTTGAGAAATGATATCCTGAACGCCCATGATCGAAAACATTAGACCGATCAGTGCGGGCTCCCAGCCGAAAGTATCCAATGAAAACTGTGAAAAAACCGCCTGCAGCGACCCATTGGGTATCCATAGCAGGAACGCCGAGACCAGCAGCCGTTTGACGCTCTTCATGGAGAGCACGCCAATAAGCTGCGTGAACGGATTGAGCCTCACAAGAGTTATCTTCTCGAGTCTGCTTTTCTTATCAAGGCTCTCGGGCATAAAAAAGAAGCCGAATATCACATTCAACAGCGTTATGACCGCGCCAAAATACATCGGCACGGAGTAACCGAATTTCGCAAGCAGCCCGCCCAAGGCCGGGCCGATGACGGCGCCCGCACCGGCAACCGCACTCACCCACCCGAAGTATTTGGTCCGCTGTTCTCTGGGTGTGATGTCGGCAAAATAGGCAAAGATCGTGCCGATGCTCCCGCCGGTGATACCCTCTATGATGCGCCCAGCAAACAGCACCCACAGTGCGCCGCCGATGCCAAATATCACGTAGCCGATTGCGGAGCCCGCAAGGCATATCAGGAGCAGCGGACGGCGGCCGTATCTGTCGCTCAAAGCACCGAGGCCCGGTGCCGCAAGAAATACGCAGACTGCGTACACAGAGGTCAGCAGCGTCACCGCGATGGCCTGATGGGCCGGGCTGCCGATATAGGGTTGTACGAGAAAAGGAACGACAGGCGCGATGATACTGAAACCTATGCCGCAAAGAAACACCGACATAAGGCCGAACAGCAGCGCTTTTTTATCGACGGCTTGCTCTGTATGCTGTTTGTTTTGTGATTTTAATTTGAGCAATGAAGTTCTCTCCCTCACAAGTTGATTATTTTGTTTCCTCGGCAACATTCCAATCGTAGCATCATATTGTTTCTCGGTCAACATTTATTTGTTTCCAAGTCAACGATATGCATTGTCAAAAAACCAACGCTTAAGCGATAGTGTAGGCTGCCGACAGTAACATGTCTCATTCTTATGTAAAGCGACTCATTTGGTCATCAAGGCCACAGTGCGGTCACTCCACGCCGCCCGTTCACTACGACAGCTAAAAGGATGCGCGCTTAATGTGGCTTTCGTTTCATTGTGTCCGTCAGCGCGCGATGCTTTCGAGCGAACACCGCATCTCAAGCCGCACGGAATTTTTCTTCATTGCATAAGCCCCGCGATATCGGCACACTGCCGGATTCTTCAGGAACAAATAAAAAACAGCCCTTACTCAAAAGAGTCAGGACTGCGTGCGGTTCCTATGAATCTTATTCGGCGTGATCTCCCTCTCCGGCTTTCTTGATTTGCGCATCCAAGTGCCTGCTGTACTCTTGCACGAAATTGAACATGCTGTCAAACTGCTCCTCTGTCATGTGCTCAAAAACGGGCTTATCCCGCTCCTGAAACTCACCGTGCAGCTTTTCATGGATTTTGTATACGGCTTGCCCTTTCTCAGTCAGCTTGAAGAAGATTTCTTTCTTATTATCCGGCTTCTGATAGCTTTCAATAATGCTCTTGCCAATGAGCTTCTTTGTCATTTTGCTGACAGCCCCTCGCGTCATATAAAGGGACTCCGCGATTTTCGTCACGTTCGAATCCGCATTGCTTCCAATGTATTCAATATAATGGACTTCGGCAGACTTATACCCCTTGAGGCTGTTTTCCATTTTCACCTTGTTAAGCCAAGCCATCTTGTTTAATACGTCCCTCAGCCCCGTCATCACCTGTTCTTGCTTGTTCATGGCCCATCCTCCCGCACGTTGGCTTCACATCATTATAATAAACTTCTGTTTCCGCTTCAACAATACAAATAAATATTCTGGAAATTGCAAGTTAACAGCCTATCCGGGGAAGCCGTTGCCCGCAAGCGACTGAAGTGTAACCGCAGGGGCACCGCAGCTTGGACATTTATCCTGCAGACGACGCTCTCCTCAAGCAAACGTTTCCCCGGTATTGCCCGAGTGCATACAGAAAGACCCCCTGCCGCATGGCAGGAGGCCGATTATCTTTATTCCGCTAAGTTATCTTTTCCGAATGGGATTCATGCTATTGGCGAACGGACGGTCTTCTGTTGTAGACGATGAGCAGCAATATCAGTATCACACCCATGATAATGCTGCGGATCGGCACCGCCGTGTTGATCGTCGAGAGGAACAGGCTCAGCATAATCAGCATGATTGTGCCGGTGAACGTGCCGAAACAGTTCGGCTTGCCGCCCGAGAGCATGCTGCCGCCAATCACGACGGCCGCAATCGCCTGCATCGTATAGCCGTCAAACGTCGCGATCTGCAGCTGCCGGAAATAGCCCGCGCCCACAACGCCCCCAAGGCCGCCGATCATGCCCGCCACCGCGTATGAGAGCATCGTGATGCGCTTGGCGCGTATGCCGCAGAGCATTGACGCGGTTAAGTTGGTTCCCACAAGATTGAGACGCGAACCGAACTGCGTATGCTTCATAATCAGAACGAACGCGACATAAAACACGATCGCATAGATGAAGAACCCCGGAATAAACTCGAGAAAACGCTGAGAGAGCGCATCGCCAAACTGCTGCGACACCGTGCCCCTCGGGTATGCGCCCGTAAATATGGGCTGGAACTTTGTGAGCACGTTCGACATGCAAAGCGTCATGATCAGAGCCGGTATCTTGATATACGCCACCGCAAAACCGTTGACCATACCCACGAGAAACCCGAAGGCCATGCAGATGAGTATCACGGGTATCAGCATGTCGTTGTTGCCGTTCATGATTTCCACCGTTATACAGGCCGTCGTGGACATCAGCGACCCTATGGAAAGATCGATACCGCCCGAGGTGATGACAACCATCTGCCCCGCGCTTGCGAACAGCAGCAGCGAGGAATTGGCAAGCACTGTGGCCACAGAAGTCAGAGTGAAGGCATCCGGACGCATGATCGACATCAGGCCGAACAACGCGACGGCGAGCACAATCGCCATAACCGACGTATCGCCGAGTGCGGATTTAAGCTTCTTTGCCGTCATTTTGTTCACTCCCCTTCTGCTCAATTCCCAAAGCCGTTTTCACGGTCCGTTTCGCTCTGTCGCTGGCGATAATGGCCAGCACGATACCGAGCATCGTGATCAGCTGCCCCGCAAAATCCTGATAGTACGTGGATACCGAGAAGCCCGGAATGAGCCCCGGAAGAAACTTGGTAAACATGTAGCTCGTCGCGTTGTTCACCAGCACCATGAAGAAGGCACCGAGCGCGCCGCCGATCAGCGTGCCCCAGCCGCCCGCAATCAGCGCACCGCCGATCAGTGCGGCGGCGATGGACTGGAGCGTCTTGATGTCCCCGTTTATCGGGTTGGAGCTGGCGAGCATCAGTGTCCATGCAATGCCTGCGAGCCCGACGAATACGCCGCTCAGCATGAACGCTTTGACGGTGGTTTTCACTGTGGAAATGCCGGTTAAATACGTGGCCTTTTCGTTGCCGCCGAGCGCGTACATCTCTTTAACGCCCGCCCGCTTTTTAAGATAGAACCAGACGAATACCAGTATGACCAGCAGGAACAGTGAATTCGGTATTCCGGCGACATCACCCTGATAAAGCTTCCAGAGCTCCCGCGGGACATGCCCCTGCGGCCTGTCGCTGATAAGAAGGTTCACACCTTTTATGATGAAGGCCATGCCGTACGTCGTCAGCATGGGAGGGACTCTGAAATAGCCGATGACCGCGCCGTTGAGAGCGCCCACAAGCACGGCGAGCAGAAAGGCAATGATGTACGCCGCCCAGATAGGGATCCACGGAAAGTTGACCGGCATCATCACCGCGAAAACGTTGACAAATGACATTGTGATACCGCTGGAGAGGTCAATATTGCCCGATATAAGCACAATGACCTGCGCCATTGTCAGTATGACAAGAGGAAGCGCGGTTGAAAACAACGTCTGTATGCTTGATGGATTGAAGAACTCAACGCCTTCCATGATGATGTTAAGAATCACAATTGCAATAATCAGCACCGTTCCCATATACTCGGGTTTGCGTTTAAACTTTTGATAGAAGGCTTTGAACCCGTTGCTGCTGTTTTTCACTTATGCCTTGCTCCTTTCTGTTTCATTTATGATTTTTACTTGAGTCCCAGCATAGCGGTGACCAGATTCTCTTCGGTTCTTCTCTCGCCTTCAAGCACCGCATGGATATGCCCTTCAAAGAACACGTATATCCTGTCTGTCACTTCGAGAAGCTCGTCGTTGTCGCTTGAAACCAGAATCACCGTTGTCCCGGAGCTGGCGGCGCTGCGCAGAAATTTATGCATTTCACGCCTCGTCATCACATCCACGCCCTTTGTCGGGTCATCAAGCAGCAGTATCTTCGGAGATATAAATATCCATCTGCCGAATACGACCTTTTGCTGATTGCCACCCGAAAGCGAGGTGATCGGGTTGTTGATATCGCCGATTTTGATCTCATAGTCCCCGACGATTTTCCGAGTGGATTTGTTGATGCGCGATTTGGATATCGGGCTTAAGTCCCCTTTTTGGGCCAGCCTTGCGCCGTAGATATTCTCACCGATCGAGCGCTGCCCGAATACGGATTCTCTGTTCCTGTCGCCCGAAATGAACCCGATTCCGTCTTTAACGGCGTCGGCAGGGTTCGTGTACTTCACCTTTTTGCCCGAGATGGTCACCTGCCCGCTGCTGTACGGTATCACGCCGTAAAGCGCGCGCAGGAATTGCGACTGTCCCTGTCCCTCAAGGCCCCCAAGGCCGACGATCTCGCCTTTTTTAACCGACATTGAGACATTATCGACATAGCCGTTCAGGCACATATTCTCCACAAACAAGGCCGAATCTGCCGATTGGCATTCCACGCATGGCGCCGCATCGTGCTGCACCGGCTCGGGCATCTTGCCGGTCATGTGATACACAACCTTATCAATCAATGTATCTGTGAGATCCACATCAGCAACCGATTCCCCGTTGCGCAAAATGGCAGCGCGCGATGCGAGCCTGTATATCTCCCCCATTCTGTGGGTCACAAAGACGATGGCCGTTCCGGAAGCGGCAAGCTCCTTTAAATTGCTGAAGAGCAGCTCCACTTCGTTATGGTGCAGCGTAGCGGTCACCTCGTCGAGCAGCAGTATATCCGGCTTCCACGACACGGCCTTGACGATCTCGATCATGCTCAGCGTCGAGGGAGCCAGCTCCGCCGGATACTCATCCAGATCGCAGTCAACATTATATTTAACAAACAGGCTTTTGACGTAATCCTTGTTCGCTTTTTCGTCGATCCTGCCGAATTTTCCTTTTATAAAATGGCCGAGCATAACGTTCTCATAAACGGTCATGAGCGGCAGCAAGCTCAGCTCCTGGTATGCAACCGCGATTTTGAGCTTTCTTGACGCATCGCTGCTGTTTATCTTCACTTCTTTGCCGTCTATGGAAATGATTCCGGAATCGTGGCGAACAGATCCCCCGAGTATCTTAATCAGCGTGGATTTCCCGGAGCCATTTGCGCCCAGCAGCGCGACAATCTCGCCCTTGTCGATTTGGAATGATGCGTCATTGAGCGCACGTACTGCACCGAATGACTTGCTGATGTTTTTTATTTCCAGCAAATTTGATCATCTCCCTACAGTTCGTTATTAACAGTGAATATGTCCGTAAATTGAATCAAGATATTGTTTTCATATTAATGCAATCGAGGCCATCTTTCAATCCTTAAGCCCTCAATTTTGCCCGGTATGTTTGCGTATCACGGGCCATTATTTGTCCCCATAAAGCTTCGCTTCCCGGCGGTAGTGTGGGGCCCCGTACTTTCACCCCTAAAAGCTTCGCTTTTCGGGGGCCCCGTAGTAAGCCCACACGGCAGCCAGTGCCGTGCGGGCTTTTACGAGATGCCTGACCCAGTGTTGGATTTTAATTATTTCTTGGTCTATTATTGGAAATAGGCGTCGGCGGCTTCATCCGTCAGATACGTGGACATCTGATCGGTTTCGGCAGCGTCTTTCCACATTGCCAGAGCGTCTTTGAGCGTATCCGGCGTGACTGTGTAGGTGGGTGTGTAATATGCAACCTTTGTGCCATTCGCATCTTCTTTAAGCACGCCGTCTTTGAACTGCTTGCCCTGTGCCATGCGAACAGCGAGCTTCAATGCGGAAGCGCCGATCCCCGGAGGATTCTCAATGATCTGGAAGTCAACAACCGTGCCGTCAGCGTTGATCTTGTCGAGCATACGGATGTATCCCACGGTTTCATCGGAAGTCATGAATTCGGGATAATCAGCACCGGCTTCTTCAATCGCCTGAAGAATACCGACGCAGGCTTCCTCTGTCAGTATCGCATCGTATTCGATACCCGATGCAATGACTTCGGACATAAGCTTTTTGGACTCCACATCGCTCCAGCTGTGAGCGCCCTGATAAACGATCTCGAAATTCGGATTTGCTTCAAGTCCGGCGTTCCATGTGTCACCGCGCAGGCCCGATCCCGTTGTTCCCGGCATACCGCTGAAGTTAAGAACCTTCGCAGGCTTTCCGTCAAAGTGTTTTACGAGAGCATCAAAGTTGGTCTGGGCCCAAACAGCCTGATCAGTCTGAACACCGATAACACCCGGGTACGGATAGATGTTATCGACCGGAACAGCGAGGATACCCTTTTCAGCCGCTTCTTCAAAGCAAGCGTCAAGGCCGCTGCTTCCGCCGGCGTTGATGAGAATGATGTCATAACCGTCATTGATGCACTGTTGGAAATACTGTACCTCAAGGGCAGGATCCTGATTCGGGCAAAGCGCCTGATACTGGGAGATGATACCCTGAGCGATGTATTCGTCAGCAACTTCCTTAAGTTGAGCATCGTAGGTTGAACGCCAGCCGTGCGCATTCGTCCAGTTGATAGACGCAACCTTTAAGCCTTCCGCAGCAGGGGCCTCCGACGATTCTTCCGGCGCAGCCGAGGAAACAGCAGGCTCAGACGATTCCGCAGCAGGTTCAGATGATGCCGGGCTATTTGCCGAGCATGCAGCCATCGAGATGACAACTATCAGAGCCACTAATACTACCAACAATTTTCTCATTTGGAACTCCTCCTTATTAATATATGCAAGAGGCTTTTTCACCTCCAAGCAACAACCCCAATAGTTTTTTTAAGTATTTTATAAAGACATTAATTATATTATATATACCTTTGTATCCGGTTGTCAAACATTTTGTTCAGCAGGGTTTGAGACCGACAAACGTATCCCTTATTCTCCATTTTGCCCCTGTTTTCCGTAGCGCAGCATGGCCAGCGCAGCCGCGCCGACAAGCGCCGCATCATACCCAAGGCCTGTCTTTTCAATCAGCACATGATCGCTGGCCTTGTTGTATGTCATGGTGTCCACCGTGTTTTTTAATGACGCAGAGAACAAATCAAACGCATCGGATATGCCGCCGCCAATCACCACTTTTTGAGGGTTCAGTGTGTTAATTGCCGCGGCCACCGCCTTGCCGATATAATATCCTTCTTTTTTATATATGCCGAGCGCAATTTCGCTGCCTTTGCGGGCCATTTCGGCAATCTCTTTTGCGCTTGCGTCTTTGCCGCAAGCGGCTTCATACCGCCGCGCGACACCGGGACCGGCCGCCTGTGCCTCCAAGCAGCCCCGGTTGCCGCACCCGCATAAATAACCGCCTGCTTCCTCGACGCAGATGTGGCCAAGTTCTCCCGAAAAGCCGTTAATACCTCGGTAAATATGTCCGTCTAAAAAAATCGCGCCGCCGCAGCCGTTGCTCACGGTCAGCCATATAAAATCCGTGCATTCCCTGCAGACGCCGAACAGCTTTTCCGCAATCGCGCAGTTGTTCGCGTCGTTATCAATATATACGGGCATGCCGAGTTCCTGGGAAATGATATCCGCAATCGGCACATCCCGTATTCCCGAAAAGCAGGCTTCTATCCAGTGCCCCGCATCCGTATCGGCAAGGCCCGGAATATTGACGCCCGCGCACAGCGGCCGGACGCCTTTATGGGCATCGAGCATACGCCGCGACGCATCGAGCACGGTTTTGACAACCGAATCCGCATTGAGCGCGCCCCACGAGGCTTTCTCCCTGCTGAGAACGGTGCCGTCTGTGCGGACGAGCCCTGTCGCGAGCTTTGAGCCTCCGATATCTATCGCCAATACTGTATCATTGCTCACGGCCATATTGCCACCACCAATCCTTGTCATATCAGGGGGCCATTTCATTGAATCTTTTCAAAATTGCCGTCTGAGACGCGGTGCCCGTTGTGCCGATCTGCTGAATCGTGATGCTCGCGGCCAGGTTGGCGATGAACGCCGCTTCCTCTGCCGAAGCTCCTCTGCACAGCGCGCACACAATGCCGGCTGTGGCCGAATCCCCCGCGCCGCAGATATCGATCGGCCCGTCCACTTTGACCGTGGGCACCTTTGTCGCTTCGCGGCCCTTTACGGCGATGATGCCGTTTTCGCCCCATGTGACGAAAACCTGTCTGCCCGTTCTTTTCGCCATAGAAACCGCGCACTTTTTCACCAGCGCTTCGTCCGCCGTCCCTTGCCATTCGGGATATATCGCGCCAACCGCCTCGATGTGGTTGCACTTGACAATCACATTCCTGTAATGCGCCGTATGGGCGCGTGAATCCGCATAGATAATGAGTTCCGGCCGGGAACTGCCCAGCTGCGCAAGCACATCGCGCACGCGTACGGTGACCGTCCCGGTATTTTCCTCGATGACCTGATCCAGCGCAATCACGGCGTCCACTTTCCCGCACACGCCACGAAGGTGCTCAATGACAATATTCTCAATCGACGCGGGCGTGACTTTCCGGTTCCGTATGTCCAGCCTGTGCGTCTCCTCAGGGAACGGCTGTTTCATAAAAAGCGGCTTGATATACGCCGGCGTAAAAACGTCGCCGGTTTGGTGCAGATAGTCGGTGCTCACGCCCGAGGCCTTGAGCCCCTGTATCAGTTCATACCCTTCGCCGTCGTCCCCGGCAAACCCCACCGCGTAAATCTCGCCGACGCCGAGCGCCGCCAGATTGTTGGTCACCGTGCCCGCCGCGCCCGGCGCGAGCCTTTTTCCGGTCACCTGATAAGCGGTCAGCCCGGTCTCGAGCGACGGCTCATCCAATTCGCGGTCTATCAGCAGCCATTTGTCGAGAAAAAAGTCGCCGATCACTGCAATCTTAATCTGAGAAAACCCGTCGAGCAGTTCTCTTAATCTGGCCTCGTCCATCATCGTCTTCACCCTTATATTCTGGCGAAAAGCTCACGGTACAGCGCGCTCACGGTATCCCTGTGATGCCCCTGCACATAATAGCTTTCTCCTCCGTCCGCAACTGTCCGTGACATGATCGTTTTCCATGGGCGAAAATAATACCTCGGGTCGCTCTTCTGCGGCGTCTCGTGCACATCCTGCCCCTCAAGCGGCAACAGATCGAAAACGGCCGTTGTGAAATGCGCGATCTGCTCTGCGCGCTGATGCGCGACATTGCGCGCCATCGACAGGCATTTGAGATAAACCTCCGGCCCGATCACAGCCGACCCAAAGTTCAGGAACACGCCGCCCTCCAGATTCATCACGGATTGCGCGTATATCAGAAAGTCCGTATACGTCGTCTGTCCCAATGCCGCGCCGTCGCAGTTCGGGTGCTCGTGTATGATGTCGCAGCCGATGCCCACATGCACGGTGACGGGAACCTGATGCGCCTCGCCTGCCGCCAGCAGGCTGATGTTCCTGTGAGGGAACGCCTGTCTGTTGATCATGCGCCCCACCGACTCGCCAAGGCCAAGCTGCTCAGCCGCCCCCTGCACGGCGGCATCGTTGATACCGCCCGTCTCATTCCAAAGGCCAAACTGGCCTTCGCTGATATATTTGGCCACGCTTTCGGTTGTCGCACCGATCAATGCGAGCTCATAATCGTGTATCGCACCCGCACCGTTGAGCGCAAAGTGCGTGATGAGGCCCTTTTCCATGAGCCTGATAAGCAGAGGCGCCGCGCCCGCCCGAATCACATGCGCGCCCAGCATCATGATGACCGATGCGCCTTTTTCGCGGGCTTTAATGATCCTGTCCGCCAGAATGCGACATGTCGGGTGCTCAAAACCGGGCAGTTCCGCATCAGGGTCCAGCATCACCGAAAGGTTTATATCGTGCACGCGCTCACTGAGCGGCTTTAAAATCAACTGACTCCTGTCAAACTGTTTAAAAGGCATTGTTTTCACTCCTCGGGAAATAAGCTGCTGAACAACTTTTCGGGATCGCCGTAGTCGGGTATGATGATGTCCGCACCCGCCTGCATGAGCCGGTTTCTCTTCCACGCGTCTATGCCGCTGCGCGTTGACTCGTTGGACGCCACGCCGCAGGCATACCCGCCCGCTTCCTTCACGTTCTCAATCTCCACATAGCCGTCGCCGAACCCGAGAAGCTCGCTGCCGCTCAAATGGTTGTTCTTAATAATATTGTTCACAACCATCTTTTTTGAAAACACCTTATAGTCCTGCTGCGCGCCGTATATGCCGCCGTTGCAGTACGGCGTGACGCCGAGCAGCCGGGCTTCGTTGAACACATACTCTTCGTCGGTGCCGCTCGCGATATAAACGGTCACACCCCTCTCCCGCAGGCCGCTTAAGAGCTCAAACGATCCGGGTACGACCATCTCTTCCGGTTTGATGCTTCCGTTTTGCAACCCGTCGAGCCGGTGCTGAATTCTCTTAAGCAGTCTCGCGTGGTATTCATCCTTATACGCCTGCGGATCGAGCGGCTTTCCGCCGCGCGCCGTGATTTCCTCGGCGAGCTTGATGCACTGGTATATCGTTTGTTTGCCGGTCAGGAAATCGACAAAATCGTTGACGCAGCTTTCAATCTCTTCGACGCTCCCCGCATTCTGAGTTTCCTGCAAAACCTCGCAGAAGTATGGCTTCATAATCTGCTGCCATCCCTCGCGCACAAGGCTGATCGTACCGTCAAAATCCAGCAGCGCCGATTTGAATCGGGTGCCGCGCGGCAATTCCCTGAATATCTCTATGCTCCACTCTGCTGCCTTCAAATTTATTCTCTCTCCTTCCGGATGATTTCTCTCAAGCCGACCACGAACGCATGCTCCCACAGCATATGGACATCCTCAATTTCCTCCATGCCGTCGGTGGGCGCGATGCAGCCCACATCGCTCAGCGTATACAGCTTGCCGCCGTCGCGGCCGGTAAAGGATATGACCGTCATGCCGAGCTTGTGCGCAAACTCCGCCGCGTTCACCACATTGGGCGAGTTGCCGCTGCCGCTGTATGCCACAAGAACATCGCCCGCCGAACCGTAGTTTTTGAGCTGCTCCACATAGCACAGGCTGTAATCAAAGTCGTTGGCAAGGCAGGTCAGTATCGGAACGCCATCGCAAAGCGCCATGCATTTGAACCGTTTTTTCCCTTCAATTGAGAGGCCTTTCACAAAGTCGTTAGCAAAGTGGGAAGCCGTAGCCGCACTGCCGCCGTTTCCTGCGGTAAATACCCATTTGCCCTCACGCCGCGCGCGAAGCAGCACCTCGGCTGCCCGGTCCAGCTGGTCGAACGGCGAGTTTTTCAGCGTGTCGCATGCCGTACTTGTATAGTCCTTCAGATGCTTAATCAAATCCATTATGTCACCTCAAAAAATATATCTCTGCGTGCTTTACCGCAGGGCTTTTTCAATCTCTTCGCGCGACGGCTCAACCGGATCGGGCGTGAGGCCCGGAATATACTTGCACGCCTCGTAAAGCGCAGCCGCCGCCTTGCCGTGTACCGCCGCGACATGGTGGATATACGGCCCGTATATGAACCGGTGCTCCCACTTGGGCCAGTCGCCGAACTGCGCCCACAGGTAGGTGCCCACATTCGCGGGGCCGTCCGTGCCCTTGCATTCGCCCATGAGCAGGTTGTAATTGCCGCCGATGCCGTCCATTTTGCAGACCGTGATGTCGCCGCCTTTCAGCTCCCATCTGCCGGCTGCGGGGCACTTGCCGCCAAATTGCTCCTCCACCATCGCATGCTCCGGGTCCTTCGCGAGCGAATAGGGGAAGTTGCCGCAATGCCAGAGCAGCTCCGCATTCGGGTTGTCAGGGTGGCGCACCGTCAGGTCCGCGAGAAACGCGGGCGTATGGCCGCGCAGCGCCGCCTGCAGCATCGATATGCTTGCCGCGCCCATCACATCCGTTTCACAGGCCACCGGCAGCCCCTCATCGGTCAGTTCGCCGTTCACGAAGCACGGGTAAACGCCCAATGCCCGCTGCAGCGCGTCCCAGCACTGTATGCCGAGCGCCGAAAGCTGTTCGGCATCCGCCCAGCGCCTGATGACCAGCTTGAGTGCCGCGAGGCTTTTCAAGGCATCCTCGCCGACAGTGATCTTTCTGTATTTTTTCTTATACCCTTCCACAATGCCGAGGTACTCCGGATCGTTCGCCTTAATCACCGCGAGCACGTCGTGCTCGATGGTGGACAGCGATATCGGAACCACCTCAATGCCGAATTTTTCGAGTATCTCGCTCTCGTTGTACATCACAGACCAGAAAGCGCCCGGCCGCGTGTCGATCTGCCCGATTCTGAGGCGGCTGAAGGTTTTAACGACCGAGGCCACGGATAAAAAGTTCCTGTACCCCCTGTCGAGCGTGTCGCTGTCGGTGGAGCTGTTTGTGACGTAGGTAAACGGCACGCCGAGCCGCGAGACCACCTTGCTTGTCGCAAAGAGGCCGCACTGGGTATCGCGCATGCGGATGCCGTCCGGAAGCCAGACGTCGTCCTGCGGCCCCCACAGCAGCAGCGGTTTGTTCACCTTTTTCGCAACCTTGGCCACCGCGTCTTCCGTGCCGAAGTTGCAGTGCGGCGCGAACACCGCGTCCACCTTCTCCTGAATGAACCGGTCGGCAACCTTATCCGCGTCCAGTCCTTCGTATATCAGGCCTTCCTCGTTGAGGAAATCCAGATTCACGAGCTCTGCATCGTATGTTCTGACCTTCTCTTCGACCAGACGCTTATACTTGCCGGCCTCCTCCTTGGAAAACACCTTTCTGCGCGTGGGAAGAAAGCCGATCTTCAATTTGTACCGTTGTTTGTATTCCTCCAGCATAGTCGCCTCCTGTAAAATATATAGTTGCCCGTATTATAAAAAGTCGTGTTGGTTCATCAGCACCTTCAGCATCGCATCGACATTCTCCGCCGGCACATCGCGCGTGACCGCATGGGACGGTGCAACGATATATCCGCCGTCCTTCGAAAGCACCCGGGCTTTGTATGCCGTCTCCTCCATCACGTCATGCACCGTTCCGAAGGGCAGCGTCTTTTGCAGGCTGAGCCCGCCGAAAAAGGTGATGTCTTTGCCGTACTCGCGTTTGAGCTCGTAAATGTCGAAAACCTCGGGTTGGAACGGGTCGTAAATATCGACGCCGATCTCAATCAGATCCGGCAATATCTCCTGAATATCCCCGCAGGTATGAATATAGACGTACTTGCCCATCCCTTTGGCTTTCCGGTATATCTCTTTCATTCTCGGCTTGATATACGTACGCCAGAGCTTCGGGCCCATGATTAAACCGTGCTGCTGGCCCCAGTCGTCGCCGTAATGCACACAGTCAATACCGTCATACGGCGCAATGCCGTCAAGCAGATCTAAAAAGTACTCCGTGATTCTGTCCAGCAGTCTGCCGACCGTATTGGGCTTAAGTATCATGTCGCTCATCAGGTCTTCCATGCCATAAAGCATCCACGCCCGCTCAAACAGGCCGTGGGCGAACTTTGCGATGGTGAATCTGTCCCGATACCTTTCCAGCAGCGTTTCCGCATTTCCGTACCGCACAAGCGCCTTGGCATCCGGAAAAGCGAACGTTCCCACATTGTCGGCGGAAACCAGGTATTCATCCACCACGCCGAGCTCCCTGTCCATCGTGCGGTTCCAAACCACCCCGAATTCATCCATGAAATAATCGGGCTTCATCTGCCGTTTGGGCGGCCTGAAGTCGATATATGCAAGATGGTTTCCAATTCTGTCCTCGAACGATTCATCACCGTAATATACGGCCATTTTTTCCCGCTCATCGGGCGTAAACTGCACGTGGTAAGGCACGCACGCCGACTTCTGATGTGTAATGGTTCTGATCACGCGTTCTTTACAGTTCATAGCACTCCGCCCTGTTTATTCTTTTTTACCGGCCGGTTTCAGGCCTGACTTCTTGGGGTGTTTTTAATGAATTCGCGTATGGCCTCCATGCTCATATCCGGCGAGGTAGCCCCGAGCCGCCGGACGGAGAATCCCGCGACCGCATTGGCGAATTCAGCGCATTCTTCGAGCTCCCAGCCGCTGGACACCCCAGTTAAGAACCCGGCGACAAAATTGTCCCCGGCGCCGGTGGTATCCACCGCCGTTGTTTTGAACGACGGTACGCGGCGGCCCTTGCCGCGCGATTTTATGAAGCATCCGTCCTCGCCCATTTTGATGACGACTGTGATATCGCCGTCAGCTTCCCTGACAATCGCATCCGCGATGCGCTCGGGCTCGGATTCTCCCGTGAGGTATTTCCCCTCCGCGAAGCTTGGAATGAAGTAATCGAGATACTTAAGGCTCGGCTTGATGCCGTCAAAGCCCGTGCCGTAGCTGTCGTGCGTCGCATCGGCGCTCGTTGTCGCCCCGTTTTCCTTCGCCATTTTAAACAGCTCGAGCGCGCCCTGCCTATCCATTTTGGGATGGGCAAAAAAGCTGCCGAGGTTGACGTGGCGCGCCTGCCTGACAGCGGCGGGATCGATATCCTCGAGCGCCAGCTCGCGGATGCTGCCGGGCAGAAACAGGAAGCTCCGGTCTCCCTTCCTGTTGATCAGCACCACGCTGATCGCCGTCTGCAGGCTCGGGTCCAGCTTCACATACCGCATATTAACGCCACTTTGTTCAACTATTTTATAAACTACGTGCCCAAAAGCATCGTCACCGATCTTTGTGGCCAGTGCCGTTTTTTTGCCGAGACGCGCCATCACCTGCGATACGTTGGCAGCGTCGCCGCCCGGAAGCACAGGGACCGCATCGAGCTTGATCGAATCCACCGAGAAATCGACGGCATCATATGGTATTTTGAGCGGCATGTCTGTGCATAGTATCCCCACGTTCAGCACATCAATCGTCTTCGCCATTTTCACTCAGCCTTTCCGCAGCTCCCGAATATCTCCATCTTACGGATCGTTTCTTTTTTCACCGCATCAGCCATCATCACACACTGACGGATATAGCTCACTTTCGTGTCAGCGGCGTTGCTGCGTATGGAATCCATCGCCGCCAGCGTCAGGTCCGTGTGGATATTGATCTTCGTAATGCCGTCCACAATCGTGTTTTTAAAATCCTGATCCGTGAGGCCCGACCCGCCGTGCAGCACAAGCGGCTGGCTCACAGCAGCCTTAATCTCTTTGAGGCGCTCCAGATTGAGCTTCGGGGTTTCCTTATAAACGCCATGCACCGTGCCGATCGACACCGCGAGCGCGTCAATGCCCGTCTGCTCCGCAAAATACTTGGCTTCCTTCACATCCGTATAGATATGGTCGTCGCTTTCATAAAGGTCGCCGAGCCCGGACACATGCCCCAGCTCCGCCTCCACCGATACATCGAACACACGGCAGAGCTCCATAACCTTTTTTGTGACCGCAATGTTGTCTTCGAGCGTTTTGTCCGACGCGTCGATCATCACCGAGGTGAAGCCGCAGTGCACAGCCCGCAGTATCAGATCGAACTTCACGGCGTGATCCAGATGCACGGCAACCGGAACGGTGGCCCGTTGCGCCATATCGATGATTGTTTTTGCGAAGCTTTCCATCGGCGCCAAATCCTCGAAAGCCTCTCCATACGCGATGATGATTGGTGATCGCGTCTCCTCGGCAGCATCCAGCACGCCTTTGAGCATCTCGATATTGAAGATGTCGAAATTACCCACTGCGTACTTTTGCTGTCCGGCCTTTTGCAGCATCGTACTTAAATTACACAGTGCCATAGTCGTTTATCCTGTTCTTTAATATTTAACCCGCTTAATCAATAAGCCGGTTATTGTCCACATCGGAGAATAATTGCTCCAGCACGATTGTCGAGGATGCCTGGCCGAAGATGTCTTCCACAGGGTTCAGTATGATTTTCATGTCGTTTCGGTCGAGCAGAGCGGTTTTTTCGAATACGCGCGTGACGATTTCGTTAAAATACTTTCTCGCAATCCTCATCCATCTGCATTCGAGAATGATCATTGAAGGGTTATATGAGTTGATGATGTTCACAATCAGCGAGCAGATATATGTGGATACCTTCGAAAAAGTTTTCTTAGCCGCTTCGTTGCCGTCCAGCGCACGCTGCGCCAGCATATCCACCACATCGGCTTCGTCGTAATCACCCTTGAGCGTTTCCAAGAGCTCGTTATCCGGCGTTCCGGCCTCGCTCGCAAAGCCCAGATAGTTGTCGATAACGGCTTTGTTTGATGTGTACACCTCAACGCAGCCGTTATTGCCGCAGTTGCAGCGCGGCCCTTCCGGGTTGAGCGTGGTATGCCCGACCTCTCCGGCCAAGCCGTGATCGCCGTGGTAAACGCTGCCGTCTATCAGCACCGCCGAACCGATGCCTTCACCGATTGAACAGTAAACCACGTTGGGCCTGTTTTCCGTGATATCGAGCCATTTTAAATAGGCGATGTGAGAGTTTGTGTCTCTCTCAATATAAGTCGGTATCCCTGTCTCTTCTTCGATGATTCTTTTTAAAGGGATATTCACCCAGCTTGTGAGATTCGTCAGATGGCAGACGAGCCCGCTTTCATAATCGACGCGCCCCGGCAGCGTGATGCCGATGCCGATGATCTTGGGGGATTCTTCTGTCATCCCGGCCAGCACGGTGTTGATGCTGCGGACTATCAAAGCGATTGTATTCTCAACGCTTTGGCCCTCTTTGATGTGCGCGACGATGCCTTTAGCCACCTTGGTCGCGCTCATGTCGAAAAGGTCAACCGTCAGCATGTTGAGTTTTAAGTTGATGCCGATTATATTGTAGGCGTCGTTGTTAAACCGGTAGAGGACCGGCTTTCTGCCGCCGATCGAATTTGCGAACCCTTCTTCCACAACGATGTTTTTGCGGACCAGTTCACTGACAAGCGTGTTGACAGTCACTGTGGTCAGCATAGTCTGATGTGCGATTTCGGGCTTGGTAATCAAGCGGTTTTTCTTGATCACCTTGAGAATCTCGAGCATATTATTTTTTCTTAACATAGCCGTTGTCAGCACGATAGTTAACCACCTTTAGAAATACTTTATTTAACTGTTTAATTTATAAATTATAAAACTCTTAACAAAAAAAATTATAGAACATATCTTTGCAGCCGTCAATAGCACCTTGAAAAAATGTTTAGAGGTAAATCCAAAACTGTTTTTGTCAATAAGATGCAAATTCTATGACAATTTACGATCAATTGGATACAGCCCGATAATGCAGGTTCAGAATGACAGTAATCGCCACCTTTCCTTTACAATGATGCTTTTTAAATGCATACTGGATGAGGTCTTGCATCAAGCCCGAGCCCGGAATACCGGGCTCAGCTGCTGACAAAGTCGCAAATGCCATTCCGATGGAGCGTCAGCGGAAGAGGAATCCCATGGTCAAGAGCATAAATACATGGTATGCGTTCCACTCCGCAGTGGCCACTTGTGCTCAAACGGAATCATAAAGGTGATTTTTAACACGCCGAGTTCGGCAGCGCCGGACAATCCGGCCGTGTGATTCCGATACAGAAAAATACCCGGAATCAGCAATGTTCCACCGTCAGCACGCCACAATCTGCTTGATCATAAACTCGCGCCCGCCGAGCAGCTCCCACGCAGCGCCGCCGCAGCCGGGGCAGATCCGGTGATTTTCCAGCACATTGAACACCGTGCCGCAAGAACGGCACCGTCCATTGCCCGGCATCACTTCAATCTCAAGCCGTGTGTTTTCGAGCATTGTGCCGTAAACGGCGGCCGGATAACACTGCTCCACATAATACGGAACCACCGACGAGAGCTCGCCTATCTGCAGCACGAGAGTATCCACGGATTTGAGCTGCTGCTCCCGCGCTATATTTTCCACAATCCGCACCACCTCGGCGATGATGCCCAGCTCATGCATGCGGCGTCTCCCGCTTTGCAAACGCTTTGCGTATGTTTTTGAGCTTGATCTTAAGCTTGCGCTTAATCACATGCGGCACGATGACTTTCTTCATATCAAACAGCGATACCCCTTCGCCGTCGTAACGGCGCGAGAGCGAAATCGCCTCAAACTTGCACTTGGTGGTGCACTGGCCACAGCCCACGCAGAGGAATTCATCCACCACGGCCGCGCCGCACTTTAAGCAACGCTCGGTTTCCTTCTTCACCTGTTCCTCAGTCAGCGTACCGCGCCCGTCCGTAAAACTGCGTGCCGCCTGCATATGCGGCGGCTGCTGGCGGGGCATGCGGTCATAGCTATTAAGCTCAAGCGCCTCTTTATCGAGCGCCTTGTACTGGAGCCGGTCGCGCCCAAGCACGAGGCTTTGGCCGGGCTGCACAGAGCGGTGAATCGACACAGCCGCCTGCTTGCCCGCCGCAATCGCATCAATGGCGAATTTCGGGCCCGTCAGTGAATCGCCGCCCGCGAATATATCCGGCTCCGCCGTTTGATACGTAAACGCATCGGCCTTGACCGTGCCGTTCGGGTTTGTCTCCACCTTGGTGCCCGCGAGCAGCCCGCCCCATTCAATGGACTGGCCGATCGAAAGCAGCACCCAATCCGCTTCGACCGTTATCGTCTCGCTGTCGTCGAACACCGGCGCAAACCGGCCGTTTGCATCGAACACCGACAGGCAGCGGCGGAACTCCACACCCGTCACCCGCCCGTTTTCCTCTATGATGCGCACCGGGCCCCAGCTGTTTTTCACACGGATGCCCTCGAGCGCGGCCTCCTCAACCTCGTCAGCCGACGCCGGCATCTCCGCCGCGCATTCAAGGCAGACCATTGATACGTCCGCAGCTTCCGCACGGACCGCCGTGCGCGCGACATCCACCGCGACATTGCCGCCGCCGATCACGAGCACCTTACCGGGCAGGCTCACCGTCTCGCCGAGGTTCACACGGCGCACAAAATCAATACCCGACAGCACGCCCTGCGCGTCTTCGCCGTCAATGCCAAGGCAGCGGCCGCCCTGCGCACCGATCGCGATATAAAACGCTTCAAAGCCCTGCTGCCGCAGCTGCGGGAGGCTAACGTCCTTGCCGACCTCAACGCCGGTTTTGAACGCGACGCCGAGCGCGCGCAGCACATCGATTTCGGCTTCGACGACGTCTTTTTCGAGGCGGAACAACGGGATGCCGAAGGTCAGCATGCCGCCGGGCTTTTGCTGTTTTTCAAACACCGTCACACTGTAGCCGTCCACCGCAAGGTAGTATGCGCAGGAAAGCCCCGCGGGCCCCGCGCCGATGACGGCGACGGGCTTGCCGTAGGCGTGCCGTTTCTGCGGCACGAAACGCCGCAGCTCGTTCAAATCCTGCTCGGCGATAAACCTTTTAATCTCGTCAATCGCAATCGGCTCATCGATATCGCCGCGCGTACACGCCGATTCACAGCGCCGGTTGCAGATGCGCCCGCACACCGCCGGAAACGGATTTTCCTTTTTGATCAGTTCGAGCGCGTCGGTATAGCGCCCCTGTGCGGCGAGCTTGATATAGCCCTGTATCGCGATATGCGCCGGACACTCGGTTTTGCACGGCGCAGTGCCGGTATCCACCACGTTCCTGCGGTTCGTCCGATAGTCGGTGTTCCAATGCGCAGGCGTCCATTCGGTATCGCGCGGCGTCTCCTCGCGGATAATCCTTTCGGTCACCGGCGTGGCGCCGCAGACCTTTTGCCCGAGTTGCACCGCGTTGACCGGACAGTTCTCCACGCATTGGCCGCAGGCCACGCAGTTATCGCGGTTCACCTCGGCGGTGTAGTTTGAGCGCACCATATCGGCATTGATGAACATTTCCGCCGTGCGCATGGAAAAGCAGCCGCAGCCGCAGCAATTGCAGATCGCGTGGGTCTTGCCGTCCCCGTCGAGATTCGGTATTTCGTGCATGAGGCCGTTTTCTTCCGCGCGGCGCAGTATCTCGTAGACCTCGTCTTTCGCAACCTGACGTCCGCGCCCGGTTCTTATGTAATACTCGGCGGCGTGCCCCATCTGGATGCACATATCCTCCTTGAGGTGGCCGCAGCCCTCCCCCATGATCTCGCGCGCCGTGCGGCACGAGCAGTTGGACACCGAGAATATATCGTGTTCTTCGATGTGTTTGGAAAGCTCCTCATACGAGGCGCGGCGGCTTTCGCCGTCAATCGCGCGCTCAATCGGTATCACGCGCATGAGCCCGACGCCGACCGGCGTCATACCGGCGGTTTTCGCACCGCGCACGCGCCCGTAGGCCTCAAACGCCTCGGCAATCTGCGGGTATTTTCTCGGGTTGGTCGGGTGGTTGGTCATCATCTCCATGATGCCGGGGACCCACGTGTCGTACCAGAACGTGTCCTTGCCGCCGATCGTGTTGACAAAGCACACTCCCGCATCGGCCAGCGCCAGCAGCAGCTGATGGCATTCCTCCACAGGTCTGCCCGCGCGTTCGCCGACGGTCTCCGCCGTCACCTTTTCGCGTATCGCCATCGTCATGCAGGCCTCGGCCATATCGTCCGTCACAACCGGTTCGAGTATCAGGTATTCGGGTGCGTCATAGTCATAAGCATCCTTCGCACCCGGTTTTTTGCGCCCGATGTGGTTGGCGAGCGCGAGTATTTTCGGGTTGCCGTCCCGTTTTTTCTCCTGCGTCATTTCAGCCATGCTGACCAGCCCTCCTTATATGGATTATATAAGTCAAATAAACGATCTTGTTTTCGACTGAAGCTATGCCGCTTGTCGGCCCGATCCCAATAAGCTCATATTTGAGCAACTCTCTTTGTCATCCGGTCCGCAGCGCCGCCGTCGCGCCGTTTCGCGCGATAGAATAGAGGAATAGCGATGCTGAGGCTTTTCATTTTGTATTGATGTATAAGCGCTTAAATTCCGAACATATCAGCGACGAAGCTGACAGAAATCCAGCGGAGCAGTATCTGTCGTGACAGATTCTTCACTCCGCTACGCTCGTTCAGAATGACCGCCGACTTAGATTCATTGTTTATTGTAGTGTTAGTCTATGAAAATTCTTCGCAATCCTCTCAGCGGCTGCGCCAAGCCTGCACCTCACCGCGCAGCCATACGGCCCACTCATCGAGCCCCTCACCGGTGCGCGCACTGATGGGTATCACCTTGGCATTCGGGTTGAGCTTGCCGACTCGCTCGCGCACCGCATCGATATCAAAATCGAAATACGGCAGCACGTCGATCTTATTGACGAGCACGACGTCGCATATCGTGAACATCAGCGGGTACTTGAGCGGCTTGTCGTCCCCCTCGGGCACCGAGAGTATCATCGCGTTTTTCACGGCACCTGTGTCAAACTCTGCCGGGCATACGAGATTCCCGACGTTCTCGAGTATCGCGAGGTCCAGCCCCTCCAGACCAAGCCCGTCAAGGCCCTGCCGCGTCATGCCCGCATCGAGATGGCACATGCCGCCCGTGTGCAGCTGAATCACGTGGACGCCTGTGTCCTGTATCGCGCGCGCGTCCACATCCGAATCGATATCCGCTTCCATCACGCCGATGGCAAACTCGTCCCGCAGCCGCGCGATAGTGCCGCGCAGCGTCGTGGTCTTGCCCGCGCCCGGAGACGACATCAGGTTGAGCAGGAAAACACCCTGCTCCTTGAGCTCGCCGCGCAGCCGGTCCGCTTCGCGGTCGTTGTTGTCAAATACGCTCTGTTTGATGTCGAGTATACGAAATTCGTCCATACCGCGCCAATCCTTTCATATATGGATTCCGTCTTACTCAGCCAGCTGTTTGATCGCACGGTATTCCGCAAGGTCGGTATACAGCTCCGCCTTGTAAGGATTGCGGTGCGTCTTGCGCGCCTTGTAGAACATATAAATCAACACGCCCACATTCGCGGCGAGCGCGAGAAAGCTGACGATAAAGTAAACCGTGGGGTCGTAAGTAGAATCGACGCGGAACCGCCCCGCATCCTGAAACAGCGGGAATGTCTGCGCGAACATGCACCAGAGCGCAAGCGTCTGCGCGCGGTGCTGAAGCCACGCGCCCTTGCCGACCGTAAACGCGCAAAGCGTGGGCGCAAGCAGCAGCGCCAAGCCGCAGTACCACGAATGGTTCGGCAGGCAGTTGTAGGTATACGCAAAGTTCCAAAGGTCGTACGCCACGATCCAGAACCAGAGCATATCGGGCCAGAGCATATCGCGGCTGCCGTCTTTTTTGGTGGCCTTGCGTATGCAGATGCCGAACCAGCCTGTGATTGTGATGATGTTCAAAATGCCCGCAATCGCGTTCATATAGTTCCACGGGCCGCCCATCAGCATCACGGGCGAATCCGCCGTTTTGTCAAGGCTCATCACCGCGTAGCTCATGCCCACCTCGATATCGCGCGCGCAGGCTTCGAGTATGTTGATGGCCAGAATCAGCGGCGGAAAGCAAAGCGCGATGCGGCTATCGGCAAGACGCCAGGTCGTTCCGTCCTTACGTGTGCCTTTGAGATGACGGATGCACCAGAAGCCGATGCAGCCCGCCGTGGACGAATACACCTTCATGAGATGAAACCAGTCGGTATAGGTGCTCTCTTTCAGCACCGTGAACCACAGCACGGACAGCACGACCGGCAGCACCACAAAAAAGGCAAAGCCCACTGCCTTGAAACGCCGCGTCAGTTCGTTGAGCGCAAACAGCGCAGAAAAAACACAAAGCCACACCAGCAGCGTCGAGACAACGTCCGCACCCTCGGCGAAATTGAATGTAAACATAATTCGTTCCTCCGTTGTTGATTGTAAAATCTTCGGGGGTGCGCCGCCCCGCGGGAAGTGTCAGGCGCATGTGGTTAGTCCAGCAGTAAAATTGATTGTTAATATTTTATCACTGTCAGTGTGAGCCTGTCAATCAGACGCCGCTTATTTCGCTTTAAATAAGCATATCTCCACCAAAAAATATATTGTCTTTATAATCTGTTCATGCTATATTTTTGCCGTGGTCATTGGCTGAACCAGTAACAGAGAAGAGGAAGCGAAAATGGAATTTTCAAAGCTGAGCGCGCCCACACTCAAAGAATTGTTCGTGAGGGAACTCGAATCCATGATACTGTCAGGCAGCCTGCCGGTGGGCACGCAGCTGCCGCCCGAGCGCGATCTTGCCGCGTCGATGCAGGTCAGCCGCGCCGTGGTCAACTCTGGAATCCTCGAGCTGGCCCGCAAGGGTTTCGTGGTGATTCGCCCGCGCATCGGCACATTCGTGGCCGATTACCGTCGCGACGGTACGATTGAAACGTTTCTTTCGATTGTGAATTACAATGGCGGCATTCTGCGCCGCGAGGAGGTCCGCTCCATCTTAGAGCTGCGCATTGCTCTGGATACGCTGGCTGTGGAGTTATGCGAAAAGCGCATCACGGATGATGAAATGGCCCGGCTGCGCGACAGCACCGAGCATATCGGCAAAGCCAAGGCTTTTGACGAGGCGGTGCGCCACGCGTTTGCTTTTCAGCATCAGCTCGCGCTGTATTCGGGCAACGCGCTGCTGCCGATCATATTCACGTCTTTTAAGTCGATCACGCGCACACTCTGGCTGCGTTTCTGCTCGCTGTACGGTATATCCGCGCTCTATGAAAACACAAATGCGCTCTGCGAGAAGCTTGAGCAGCGCGACTTTGCGGGCGCGATAAGCTGCCTGACCGCCGCAGTTAAGAACAGCATTGAGGGCGATAAGCTAATATACTATTAATTGTTCATAACCTACCTTAAAGGACGAATCGGAGACGGCGAATAGCGCCGGATAGGTTTGGTAATGGCAGTTGCGGATTGACACCTCATCAGTCACCTTCGGTGACAGCCCCCGGCCCACCCCTAAAGGGTAGTCGTCAGAGAGGGCCGCGATATGAGGTCTTCGACACGCAGACAGGCTTGCTAAAGCTCGCAAAAGCTCTTTACAGTATGCGGTCTTTTTAAAAAGATTGCAGCTAGAAACATGGCTGTTCGCGCCGTTTTGGAATATTGCTATCAACTGCGACGGTTTAATCAAATGAGTAGAATCGGATGATAAAATGAAAGCTGTCGGACAGCGCCCGATAAGCCCTTAAAAAATTTCAAGCGTTGGCCTTCCAGCGGCACACCTTGCGCTCGATGAGATCAACCAAGCCAAACAGCAGCAGCCCCAGCACGCCGAGTATCAGTATGCCCGAAAACATATCCACATAGTTGATGCGCATCCATGAATCCATGATGAAATACCCAAGGCCGTACTGCGTGCCGAACGTCTCCGTGAAGAACAGCACCGACAGCGCCGTTCCAAGGCTCACCCGCACCGAAGACAGCAGCGCTGGCAGCGACGCGGGAAACACCACCAGCCTGAAAACATCGGTCTGCCGCGCGCCGAGCGATATCATCGAATAAAACGTCTCTCTGGGTATGCTTTTCACGGCGTCGCGCATCGAGACGGTCACCTGAAACACAACGATCAGCATGATCATGAATATCTTCGAAAACTCGCTGAGCCCGAATATCAGCATCACGAGCGGCAGCAGCGCGATCTTCGGAATCGGATACGTAAAATACACAAGCGGCGACAGATGCCTGTTCCAAGCCGGAAAATAGCCCATGCAAAGCCCGAGCGGCACACCAAGCAATACGGATAAGCCAAGCCCCGCAGCGATGCGCCACAGGCTCAGCAGCAGATGCAGCGCGATCCTGGAGAAGAAGATGTGAAAGATATTGACGAGCACCGCAATCGGCGTCGGGATGAACGCAATCCGCAGAGCCATCGCAAGCAGCTGCCAGACAACGAGTATGCCGATGACCACTTTCACCATGCCCCACGCGTTTTTCCTTTTCATACAGCCCAATCCTCTTTGACCATGCCGCGCAGCGCCATCACAAACGCATAGAACTCGCGCGATAGCCTTAGATCGCTCTTGCCGAACAGCGGGTTGTCGATCAGCCTCGCAATCCGCCCCGGCGCGGGCGACATCACGGCGATCTTCCTGCCGAGATAGACGGCTTCTTCTATGCTGTGTGTCACAAAAAGCGTCGTGGTCGCGTGCTCCTGCCAAACGCTAAGAAAAAGGTCCTGAATATCCTCGCGCGTCATCGCATCGAGCGCGGAAAACGGCTCGTCCATCAGCAGCACGTCCGGGCGCATGATGAAGGAGCGCGCAATCGCGACGCGCTGCCGCTGCCCGCCTGAAAGCTGGCGCGGGTATTTGTTTTTAAGCGCCTGCAGCCCAAGCCTGCTTATCAGCTCCGCAACGAACGGCTCGTCCGCCGATGCCCCTTTGACCTGAAGCCCGAGCGTCGCGTTGCGGGCCACATCCGCCCAATCGAGCAGCCCGTAATGCTGCGGAACAAGGCCGATTCGCTGCTCGCGCGGATTGACGCTGCGCCCGCCGATCAAAGCCTGCCCCTCAAACTGCGTGATGATGCCGGACAGCACATAAAGCACCGTCGATTTGCCGCAGCCCGAAGGGCCAATCAGCGCGCAGATATCGCCCCTGTCCACATGCAGGTCAAGGCCTTGCACCGCAGGGTAGTCGCCCTTGTCCGTTTTGTATGTGACGTCAAGCGCCTTTATATCGATCATGCTTATTTCACAAAGCTCTTGCTGACCAGATCGTCGTATTGGTAGGCCGATTTGATCAGCCCTTTTTCCGTGAGCCACGCCATCACGCCGTCAAAATCGTCCGCGGACGGCAGCGCCGCTGTGGTGTATGCGGGCAGCGACAGCTCTTCCCTCACGTCTTCCGGAAAACCCGCCTCTTCAATCAATGTGTCCACATAGTCCGAAACCGGCGCGTTTTGCAGATAATCCACAGCGCTGTTGTACGCCCGGTAAAACGCCTCAATCTCGGCGTTCTTGGATTCAATCACATCGGCTTTAAACAGCAGCACACCCGGATTGATGCCGAGGCTGTCCGTGCTGCCGAGCACCGCCGCACCCACCTTCACCGCCGCAGAAGCCAGCGGTTCGGGCAGCGTGGCCGCGTCGATCTGCCCGCCTTTGAGCATCTCGAGCCGTACGGGTATCTGCGGTATCGCCGTTTTTTCCACGTCTTCGGGGGTAAGCCCGAGCTCTGCAACCATCTTGTCTGTGGTGTATTCAATGATCGTGTTTGTGGATATTGCGATGGACTTTCCCGATAAATCGGCGGAGCCGTTCATCGCCTGCCCAGCCAGCAGCTTGTAGCTGCCGTTGGTCATCGACGTCATCTTAACCTGAAAGCCGCCCTCCGTCAGAAATGCAGCCGAAAGCATATCCGACACCGCGCCGTCGATGCTGCCTGCCTGCAGTGCGCTCTCCCTGTCCGGTGCGCTCTTGAAATGCTCGACAGCCACATCGACGCCTTCCTTTTCAAAAAAGCCCTTCTCCTGCGCGATGATGATCGGTATCGAATCCACATCGGGCAGCACGCCGATGCTGAGCGTCTGCGACGGCTTACCCGCGGCACACCCCGTCGCAAGCATGATTATAGACAGCAGCGCAAGAGCTGCACCTATGACTTTCTTCACTTCTTTCTACCTCCATTTTTGGTATAAATCATTCTCAATGCCGAGCGCATCGAGCACGCGGCTCACGACGAAATCGACAATGTCCTCAACCGTCTGCGGCTTGTGATAGAACCCCGGACTCGCGGGCAGTATCACCACGCCCGTTTCACTTAAGGCCAGCATATTGCGCAGATGGATGGTGCTCAGCGGCATCTCCCTCGGCACAAGCACGAGCTTTCGTCTCTCTTTGATGCAGACGTCCGCCGCCCGCCCGAGCAACTGCCTCGATGTGCCCGCTGCGATTTCTCCGAGCGTCGTCATCGAGCACGGCACCACCGCCATGCCGTCGGTGTGGAACGACCCGCTCGAAATCGACGCAAAGAGATCGTCATGCGCGTGCATTATGAGCGTGCCGTCGGGGTATGCGTTTGCGAATGCGGGGGCAATGACCCTCCCCGTCTCGTATTCCATCACTCTTTGGCCGGTCTGCGACACCACGAGATGCACCTCATGCCCGCCGCCCAGCAGCTCCTCAAGCAGCCTCACGGCATAAACGCTGCCGCTTGCACCTGTCACTCCCACAATATATCTAGACACAGTTTATGCCTCCCGAAATCACTTAATCAATATATCCGCACCCGAAAACAGCAGAAATATCGTGCTGACGATCTGATTGATGCTGTACGACGCGATTGTAACGTTCTTGAGATTCGTCGGCGACACAATCGCGTGCTCATAAACGAGCAGCGCAGCGACGAGCCCCACGCCGATGAAATAGATCAGGCCGAGCCCCGCCAAAAAACCTGTATAGATTAACAGCGCGGCTGCCACGAGATGGAATCCGGTCGAGATGATGAGCGCGTTTTTTACGCCAAACGCGGCGGGAATGGAGTGCAGCGCTTCTTCACGGTCAAAAACCACATCTTGCGCACCATAGATGATATCAAACCCCGCCACCCAGAACATGACTGCCGCGCCGAGCAGCAACGATGTGACGCCGATCTCCCCCGTCACCGCGATCCATGCACCGACCGGCGCGCAGGCGCACGCCGCGCCGAGTATCAGGTGACAGAGCCACGTAAACCGCTTGGTAAACGAGTAGATGAAAAACAGAAAGAGCGGCACGGGCAGCAGCCCCACACAGACGGGGCCGAGCACAAACGCCGACACGATCAGTATCACAAGACAGACGGCGACCAGCACGATCACCTCACCCGTCCCGACTGCGCCACGTGGCATGTGCCTGCCTGCCGTCCTCGGGTTCTTCGCGTCGATATCCTTATCCACGAGGCGGTTCAGCGCATTGGCGGCTGTCCGCGCGCTGATCAGCGCGACAAGTATCCAAGCCGTCTGCCCAAGCGGCGGAAAGCCGTCCGCCGCGATCAGCATCGCGATGATGCCGAACGGTATCGAAAACAGCGTGTGGGAAAACATCACGAGCCCGGCATAGGCCTTAATCTTTTTCAATGCCATACTCAGCCCATCTTAAATCGACCTTCGCTTTGGTGTCCGCGTCCATTTCAATATCGTTCGGCCATTCTCTCGGGTGCCCCTCGGAGGCCCATTTCTTCGTTGCGTCAATGCCCATCTTGTGGCCGTAATGCGCGAGCGGCGACGCGTGGTCGAGCGCGTCGAGCGGCCCTTCCACCACCACCACATCACGCGCGGCGTCAATGTTATTAAACACCTTCCACGCGACCGTCGAGAGATCGTGCGGGTTGACACTCTCGTCCACCACGATGATCATTTTCGTATACATCATCTGCCCGATGCCCCACAGGCTGTGCATCACCTTTTTGGCGTGCCCGGGGTACCGCTTTTTGATCGACACGATCACGCAGTTATGGAACACACCCTCGAGCGGGAAATTCATGTCGATAATTTCAGGCGTCTGTATTTTCAGAAAAGGCAGGAATATGCGCTCCGTCGCCTTGCCGAGGTAACAGTCCTCCATCGGCGGCTTGCCCACGATGGTCGCGGGATACACCGGATGCTTCTTTCTCGTCATGCATGTGATATGGAACACGGGATACATATCCTTAAGCGAATAATACCCGGTATGGTCCCCGAAAGGCCCTTCCTCGCGCAGCTCGTCCAAATCCACATAGCCTTCGAGCACAAACTCGGCGTTCGCGGGCACATAGATATCACAGGTTTTGCACTTGACGATCTCAAGCGCGGATTTGCGGATGAACCCCGCAAACATCGTCTCGTTGATTTCCTTGGGCAGCGGCGCGGTGGCCGAGTAAATCGTGGCGGGGTCGCAGCCAAGCGCCACGGCCACGGGCATGCGTCTGCCGAGCTTTTTGTATTTCTCGTATATCTCGCGTCCGTCCTTATGCAAATGCCAGTGCATGCCGGTCGTGCATTTGTCGTACACCTGCAGCCGGTACATGCCCATGTTCTGCATACCGTTCTCCGGGTCTTTCGTGATGACGAGCGGCAGCGTGAGAAACCGGCCGCCGTCCTCGGGCCAGCAGTGCAGTATCGGCAGCGTATCAAGATCGGGCTCCTCCACAACCTCCTGACATGCCGCGTGCGTGACCTTGCGCGGGAATACCGAGGTGAGCCGTGTGAGCTTCGGGAGCGCCTTTATTTTGTTGATGAGCCCGAGGTAGCTCGACATATCCATAAAATCGCTGATCACGTTCGCGAGCTCGTTGATATGATTGACCTCCAGCGCGAGGTTGAGCCGCTCATAGCTGCCAAACGCATTGATGAGCACGGGGAACTTTGACCCCTTCACGTTTTCGAACAGCAGCGCGGGCCCGCCGCGCTTGACCACTCTGTCGGCAATCTCCGTGATTTCGAGGTCACTGTCCACCTGCGTCTTTATTCTTTTGAGCAGCTTCTTTCGCTCCAATGTATCGATGAAGTCCTGCAAATCTTTATACGCCATGTTTTCGTCCTTCGTGAGTCTGTCGATTCACCTTTAATGTTTGAATTATACTTTCTGTACCGCCGCGTGTAAACAATATGGGCCTTTTTGGGCGCGGCAATTTTTGGAACAGCCCGCGTCTGTCCGCTTTCGGCGGTATATATATTTATAAACTATCAGCGTTCTTGTTTTTCTCTGTCGGCGGTTTGTTTATATTTTTGGTCACAGCGCCGAGCAAAGCATGCCCGTATAACAGGGAAAGCTGTCGCCGACAGGCGGCTGACGAGGCGGCAACATGACAGTTTGATTGGCTACGCAATCAAAAAGCGCCGCTGTCATATATGCTATGGCCGCAGGCGCTTTGTCGCATCGTTATTTGAGATATAAGCCCAATGTCATCAGCGAAGCACTGTAAGCCTCGCGGGAGCCGTACTCTCGCGCTCCACCAATTGGGCGGAAATCGTCATATGCATAAACGGGCTGTCGGGATGCTTCATGCGTTCTCTCAGCAGGCTCACGGTGAGATTGCCCATCACGGTGCGCGATATGCGCATTGTGGTCAACGGCGGCATCATCATGGAGCTGAACGGAATGTCGTCCACGCCGATTATCGAAATATCGTCGGGCACCTTGTATCCCGCCTCCTGAATCGCGCGCACAGCCCCGATCGCGATACTGTCGTTGCCGGCCAGCACGGCCCCTTCGGGCACATAGGCGCCGCTTTCAAGCAAATTCTTCATGTCCGAATACGCGCCGTTGAGCGTCGGCGTCAGCAGCACAGGCTCCGGGGCCTTAAGGCCGAGCTCCGCAAGCGCTTCGAGATAGCCGTTATACCGCTCGGTGAAGTTGGATATTTTCACGTTGGTCAGAAAATAGCCGATCTTCCTGTGCCCCATGCCATAGAGGTAGTTGACGGCAGCGTATGATATGCTCGCGTTGGCCATCACGATGCTGTCCACATTCTGATGCTGCATGCTGTTGTCCACCACGATGATCGGCGCCTTGATGTCCTTCATCATATCAAACTGCGATGCCTCAAACTCGGACCCCAGCAGTATCACGCCGTCCATCGGGTCCTGCTCAATCATTTTAAACGTTTCTTCCGCCGTTTTGTTGTTGCATCCGCTCATAATCAGGTCGTAGGAATACCGGCGACATTCGCTTTCGATATGATCGATGATGGACGCGACAAAGCCCTGGTTCTCCTCCACAGCCATACCATGCGTGGAATATTTAATCAGACGGATCCGACAGCGCGGCGCTTTTTTTACCTGCGGCGTCGGCGCATAATTGTGCTCGCTGAGCACCTTTTTCACATGTTCACGCGTCTGTTCGCTGACGCCCTTTTTTTCGTTGAGCACCAACGACACAGCCGCCGGCGATACCCCTGCAATCGCCGCAATCTCCCTTATTGTCATGATCTTAAAGTTGCCGTTTCGTTACGAAATCGGCATATCCTTTCATCATAAGATCAGCCACCGCCGCGCCCGGATCCAGCAATTCGCGCGATTTTTCTCCGCGTGCCGCTGCGCGCCCGTGTTTTGCGAGCATTCCCTTCGTCGAAAGGAACGCGTCATGGGCGGCAGCCGCCGCTTTTGAGGCGGCTTCAGAAAAACTCATATTCGCTGCCGCGCCAGCCATAAGCAGCTCAGCGGCAGGATGCAATCCGTCTAAAAAAGTCTTGTCACCAATTTCAGCCTTGCCCCGGCTCTGCACGCCCTCAAGGTAGGCCTTGAAAAAAGCTGCCACACCGCCAAGATCCAGCGTCTCCGCGCCCTTGAGCGCTTTGCCCGCCGACATAAATCCGGACGCCATCAGCGTGCCCATTGTGGACGGCACCGCAGTGGACATCGCTTTGCCCGCTGTGTATGCGAGCTTGCCGATATCCGTTTCCGTAATGTCCTTCACGGCCTCGCTTGCGGCAAAAAAGCCGTCGCTCATTGTGAGCCCCAAGTCCCCGTCGCCCATCACGCTGTCAAGGTCAATGAGGTAATCACGGTTTTCCTTCATCAAATCCGCCCAGCAGGAGAGCAGCGCCGTAAAATCGTCAGCCTTCATCGTTTGCTCCTTTTCACAGCGCAAACTGCTTGAAAAACAGCGTATGCGCAGGTGCGGACAGGTATTTTTTCAGTTCATCGTCCAGCTTGAAAATTGATATCGAAGCGCCGCTCATCTCCATGGATGTGGCATATTCGCCCACATAAACATGGAACACGCGGATGCCTGTTTCTTTGAGTACTTGACTGATCCGGCGATACATGATGTATTGCTCCTCGAGCGGCGTCGCGCCGAGACCGTTTACCAGTACGGCCACTTCATCTCCGGACTTAAAGGGAAGGTCAGCGAGTATCGGCTGAATCATTTCATCGACGATGCTATCCGCGCTCAGCAATTCGCCTCTGCGGATACCCGGTTCGCCATGGATGCCCATGCCGATTTCCATTTCGTTGTCGGCCAACTCAAAGCTCGGGCGCCCGACGCGCGGCACGATGCAGGGCGTTAATGCCATGCCCATTGTGCGCACATTCGCACACGCTTTTTGCGCAACGCGCTTGACTTCGTCAAGATCAAGCCCGGCAGCCGCAGCGGCTCCGGCGCATTTGTAAACGAAGAAAATGCCCGCTACGCCTCTGCGCGTATTTTTGCCGCCCGTCTGCGCCGGAGGGGCTGATGCCACATCTTCTCCCGCCACGACAGATTCAACACGAATGCCTTCTTCGAAATCGGCCATCTCTGCGGCCATATCGAAATTGAAAATATCTCCATTATAGTTGCCATAAATATATAGCACCCCTGCGCCTGTGTCAATACGCTTCGTGACCGCAAACATCTGCTCCGCGCTGGGCGACTGAAACACATCGCCGATGGCACAGCCGTCGAGCATACCATCGCCCACGTACCCGAGAAACAGCGGCAAATGCCCGGAACCGCCGCCTGTGGCGATGCCGACTTTCCCCTTTTTCACGTTGGCCGCCACAAGGCAGCGCAGGTCGTCTCCCACGCACTCGACCATCCCCGGATGCGCGGCGTATATGCCCTCGAGCATGTCGTTCACGAAGTTTTCCGGCGAATTTAAAATCTTTTTCATAGGCCTATCCCCTTACATTAGTCGATACACAAGACAGTTCACATGTCGGTACACAAATGCGATTTACAGAACGCCTTTTTTAATGATGACACACGCATAGAGCGCATGCTCTGCGGTCGCGACGGTCGCGTAAGCGTTTTTTGCCCGCTCATAAAAATCAAAACGGTCGATCCATTCGATCTTCGTTCCGGGCTCGTACCGCTCCACAATCGCTGCGAATTCGTTCCAGATTGGCGGCTCGCCGTCCACGGTGCCCGGCACCACCTGCATCAGCGTAACCGGCGCACCCACAAACGCGTCGAGCGGGAACAGGGATAAAACGGCATCGAGCACATCCGTGCCATTAAGGCCGTCCGCACGCACACAGCGTTTGCCCATCGATGCGGCGGGGAAATTGCAGTCGCCGATCACGAGTTCATCACCATGACCCATTTCTGCTATCACCTTGAGCAAGTCAGGAGAAAGTTTTGAAGAAATTCCTTTAAGCATGTTGCCTCCTTAATATGGGTCGATGCTAGCCCTTTATGTTTTGATCATAGAGCGTGTAATGATCCACGACACCGCAGATCGTCAAATCGCAGATAATCTCTTCGTCATCGAGCAGCATCTTTGCCGCGCCGCCGTCCGTGTTCACCAGCACGAGGTCACCGATACCGACGTGTGCGCAATCAAAAGCGATGAGTCTCGGACCGTCCGGCTCGCCCTTCGCATCGATATATTGAACAAGCATGAGCTTATAGCCTTCATGCGTTTGTTCCTTGACGGTGGACACGATGTTGCCCACTACTCTTGCGAGTTTCACTGTTGTCTCCTAGCCGATTGACGGCAGTATCTTTTCGACATCCTCATGCGGTCTCGGAATCACGTGCACGCTCACGAGCTCGCCCACGCGCTTTGCCGCCGATGCGCCCGCTTCGACCGACGCCTTTACAGCGCCGACATCGCCGCGCACCATCACGGTCACAAGACCCGAGCCGATGAGCTCTTTGCCGAGCAGTGTCACGTTCGCCGCTTTCACCATTGCGTCCGCCGCTTCGATTGCGCCCACAAGGCCTTTCGTTTCCACCATTCCCAATGCCTGCTTTTCCATGAGTGTTCTCCTCTCAATTGAATTATGACTGCCCGTCCGCGAGGTGGTAATCGTCGATAAAACCCGTGATGGCCACATCGCAGGGCGGCAGCACCCCTCTGAACATCAGCGCCGCCTCTTTGGCGCTGATGAGCGTCACAAAATCGTTAAGCCCCGCCTGCCGGGTCGCGTCCCCCGCCACAATCAGCTTTGTCGGCTTGTCGTTTTCAATCAGGCGCACCAACAAAAGCTTAACACCCACCAGCGCGGGATCTTTAATTGTTGACACGACCGTGCCCTCGACTCTGCCGGTAAACATGATTACTTGCCCTGCGGCAGAATGCTTTCCACATCCGCATGCGGACGCGGAATCACATGCACGCTCACAAGCTCGCCCACGCGCTTCGCCGCTGCCGCACCCGCTTCGACCGCCGCCTTCACAGCGCCGACATCGCCGCGCACCATCACGGTCACCAGGCCCGAACCGATGGTTTCTTTGCCGATCAGCGTCACGTTGGCCGCTTTCACCATCGCATCCGCCGCTTCAATCGCGCCCACAAGGCCCTTCGTTTCAACCATACCCAATGCTTCTTTCATTTTCAGTCTCCTTATCTTATCGTGTCATATTTTGTTTGCGTCTTTATGATCAACCCTTACAGCCCGCTTAGAGGAGCGCTCGGATCATATCCTTGTGCGGAGAAGGAATCACGACGGACCGCGCCATCATGCCTTCTGTTTCTTCGCAGCCTTCCGCCGCCGCCACAGCCGCTTCCGCCGCCGCGACTTCGCCCGTTAAGAGCACGAACGATTTACCGCCCATGCCGCGCCCAAGGCGCACCTCGATAAGCGCGACATCCGCCGCTTTCACCGCCGCATCCGCCGCCTGCACAGCCGCCGCGAGCGAGAAAGTTTCCATGATGCCCACAGCCTGCACATCGTCTGCTTCGCACGCGCCCGCCATCGCGGCAATCACACGGTCGTCCACGTTCGGTATCATGAGGCTGTCCACCAGCGTGTTTTCCGCCGACTCAACGCCTGCCTCCACCGCCGCTTTCACCGCCGCCACATCACCGCTGACGATGACGATATATTTGCCCGCACAGACCGTCTGCGCCGTGACCAGCGACACCTGCGCGGTTTTCAGCATCGCGTCTCCCGCGAGTATTCCGAGCGGAATGCTCAGCACTTCGACCATGCCAATTGCATTCATGCGTGTGTTCCCCCCTTTATCTCGATGCAGCCGTTCGCGATTTTGACGACCGTGCCGCTGATGCTCGCATGCACCGCCGCGCCCAGCGCGTTTTCGGGAATACTGCCGATCATATCGCCGCGCTTCACGGCATCTCCCACGGCCACTATGGGTTCGGCGGGCTTGCCCGCATGCATCTGCAGCGGTATTTTCACACGCTTCGGCTCGGCAATGTGCTCTGTCAGCGGTGCGGGTACGTCGTAGGCGCTGAGCCCCATCCGCGCTATCAGCCGTCCGGTCGGCACGCGTTTGAGCTGCAATGCCGAATCGGTCAGAATCTTCTCTTCGGGCTGCGGGCGCACACCCGCCGCCATCAATTTTGACTTGAACTCCGTCATCATGGCCGACGGCTGGAGCCCAAAGTTGCATGCGTAATTTGTGCAGAGGCCGCAGCTGGAACAGGCCAGCAGCCCGTTTATATCGCCGATCAGCCTTGCGTCGCCCATAGCCGCCGCTCTCATCACCTTGTGCGGCTGCACATTCAGCCCGAGCGCGTTGCGCGGGCACATTTGCGTGCACTGGCTGCATTGGCAGCAGACGGCCTGAGCCAGCTTCCTCTGCCGCGCCAGCGGCATTGTCTGCTGAACGATGAGCGGATGCGAACGCTTGAACACGAGGACGCCGCCCATAGTTTTGGTGACCGGTACGTTCCAATTCTCTTCCAACCGTCCCATGCACGGGCCGCCGATGATCAGCGCGTAATCCTCTTCGCTGCCATGGAAGCCCGCGAGCTTAAGCAGCGGCTTCACCGGTGTCCCGATCGGTACGCGCAGTGTGACGGGTTTTTCCACATCGCCGCCGACCGTGAGCACCTTATCGACAACGGGCTGCCCGTCTACCGCGTCAGCGATGCCTATGAGCGTCGCGACATTGACGACCACGCAGTTCACATCGAGCGGCAGCTTGGCGCTTGGGACCACGCGACCAGTGATGTCGTAAATCAGCGACTTCTCATCTCCCGCGGGATAATAGCTCTTCATCAGATGCAGACGGATATTGCGCCTGTCCCCTATGGCTTGCTTGAGCGCGTCGACGGCTTCACGGTAATGCGATTTTGTCGCGATCACGCCGAGCTCGGCACCGACAGCCGCCATTGCGGCTTCCATGCCGCTGACCACGCGGTCGGCCTGCGTCTGCATCAGCGTCTGGTCCACGCGCAGCAGCGGTTCGCATTCCGCGCCGTTCGCAATCACGACGGCCGCTTTGCAGTTGAGCTTGATATGTGTCGGAAAGCCCGCGCCGCCCGCGCCCACAACCCCCGCGCTTTTTATCCGTTCAACAATGTTCATTGCCATTTCCTTTTAGACGATTCGAAAATCACCCGCGAGCACACAGCGGCGCTGGCGTGTGAATGACCGCGGCGTCGTGATGCCTTCGCCGGTGGGCGTCGCGATCGTAAGCGTGGTGCAGCCTTCGCCGCCAAAACCAAGGCCCGCGAGCGACGACGCGTTTTTCACGAATATCGTCGTATTAAGGCACCGTGCCGCGAGCGAGAGATTATGCACGTTGGTCGAATGGATCATCGCCGAGTGCTTGCAATCCTGCTCCGCACGGTAGGCTTCCTCCACCGCTTCCTCAATGCTGTACACGCGCGCGATGCCGAGCACGGGCATCAGCATTTCCGTCATGATGAACGGATGGTTTTTATCCACCTCCGCGATGATCAGGCGCGGATCGCCCGTAAAGGCAACGCCGCTGTCGCGCAGTATAAGGGCCGCGTCGCGGCCGACGTATTTGCGGTTGATCACGTATTTGCCGTCTTTATTGATCAGTGTGGTGCCGAGCACCTTGTCGATGTCCGCGCCGCTGATACGATAAGCGCCGTGCCTTTCCATCTCGGCCATCAGCGCATCCGCGACGGACGCGAACACGAACACTTCCTTTTCCGCGATGCAGAGCACGTTGTTGTCAAAGCTGGCGCCGTCCACAATTTTCTGCGCCGCGTTCTTTATATCTGCCGTATCGTCCACGATCACGGGCGGATTGCCCGGGCCCGCGGCGATCACTTTCTTTCCTGTTTTCATAGCCACCGCGACCACCGCCTCGCCGCCCGTGATGGACAGCAGCGCGATATCCCTGTGCGTCATGATGGTCTGGCCGCTTTCAAGCGTCGGTTCCTTCACCGTTGTCACGAGTGTGGCCGGGCCGCCTGCCGATACGATCGCTTCGTTCATGAGGCGCATCGCTTCCTGCGAGGCGCGTTTCGCCGCCGGATGCGGATTGAACACCACGGCGTTGCCCGACGCGATCATCGTGATGCTGTTGTTGATCACCGTCGATGTCGGGTTGGTGGACGGCGTGATTGAGCCGATGACGCCGAACGGCGCCTGCTCGATGATCGTCAGGCCGTTGTCACCCGTAAAGGCGCGCGTTTGCAAATCTTCAATGCCCGGTGTTTTTTTCGCCGCCAGTATATTCTTCTCGATTTTATCCGCGACGCGGCCGTACCCAGTCTCCTCATTCGCGAGCTTCGCCAAGTATTCCGCGCTGTCGATGCCCGCTTTGCGCATGGCGGCAATCAGCCCGCCGCGCTGCTCGAGCGTCATATCCGCGAGCTTCCTCTGGGCGGCCTTCGCGTTGCGCACAGCCTCTTCGGCCGTGTCGCAAAGCCAGCGCGATGAAACGGCCTCCACCGCATGAACGGGAGCCGCTGCGGTTTTGGGCGCACTTGTATGTAATTTGCCTGACAGCTCACGGACGATGTCATCGGTGATCTGACGAATCTGCTGTTCTGTCAATGCCATATCGTTTACCTCTTATTCCTGTTCAGTCTTATTGAATATGCGTTTGCCCAGAAAATCCACGCTGTCGATAATCGCGACGATCGTGGAATCCACAGGCCGGCCTTCCGTAGCGGCGGTCTGCCGCGAGGAACTGCCGCCGACAACCATCACAACCTCGCCTTCTCCCGCACCCACCGTATCCACGCTGACGACGGGAGCCCCCTGTTCCTCAAACGTGTCGATATTGATGGGAACGACGATGAGCAGCTTGTAGCCCGAAAGCTTATCCGATTTTGTCGTACTGACGACCGTTCCTCTCACTCTGCCTAAAATCATATCGTCTCCTTAAAGCGCTATGCCGAGTTCCCATGCCGCGTCTCTCGCGAGCGGCGTGATAATGTCTTTTTCATCATGCGGCACCGATGTGAACCCCTGCGCGTGCGCCGCCTTCACATCGTCTTCCGTGATCAGCCTGCGTTGTTTGCCTGCGTTCTTGGCTGACGGCATTACCGGGGCTTTGGCCGCCGTTTGTGCTGCTTGCGGCTGCTGCCTGACGACTCTGCACAGCGCGCCGTCCGATAACATCGCCGCATTGGCCTCATCCTTGTCAATATGCGCTTCGAGGTCATGCCCCTCGCCGCATCGCACGGTCACGTTGTTAAACACGGTTTCGCGAACGCCCTCGGCGAGCAGCGAGACAACGTCGCCGTTTTTGAGGCCGTAGGCCTTCGCCTGCGCGTCCGTCATATGCAGATGCCGCGCCGCAACCATGATGCCGCGTTCGAGCGTGACCCTGCGGTCTCCGTGGCTGATCACGCCGCCGGGCGTCCCCGCCGCGTCGCCCGACATGCGCACCATCGGCGCTATGCCGAACTTGACCATTTCGGTCAGCGAGAGCTCCGCCTGCGTCTCCTTGCGTACCGGCCCGACCACACGCAATGTGAGCTTGCCCTTCGGCGTTTCAAGGGCCACAAGTTCTTCGCACGCGTACTGCCCGGGCTGCGCGAGATCGCGCATTCTTTTGAGCTGATAGCCCGGTCCGAAAAGCGCATCCACATCCTTTTGGCTGAGGTGGATATGCCTGTTCGAGGAGTTGACCGGCACAAGCAGCTCGCCGCTTTTCGCCAGCTCCGTCAGCACAATGCGTTCCACTGTGATCCTTAAGGCTCTTTCGTCCATATCATCCTCTGCGTACCGCCGCGGCCGTTAAGGAGGAACTTAGACCGCGACGGTACTTCAAACTATTTCTTAGCGTTCTGCTTCTTCTCGAATATCTCTTTGAGACTCACATTGTACGGCGGACGCGCAATGCCGTATTCCGTGATGATCCCCGTGATCAGCTCGTTGTCCGCGAAGTCGAAAGCGGGGTTGTATACGTTGACGCCTTCCGGAGCCATGCGCTTTTTATACCACATCTCGGTCACTTCTTCCGCCGGGCGTTCCTCAATCGGAATGTCTTCGCCTTTTTCGGTCTGCATGTCGATCGTGGAGGTCGGCGCACAAACATAGAACGGAATGCCGTAGTATTTCGCGAGTATCGCGACGCCCGAGGTACCGATCTTGTTGCATGCGTCGCCGTTGGCGGCCACGCGGTCGCAGCCGACGAATATCGCCTGCACCCAGCCGTTTTTCATGACCTGCGAAGCCATGTTGTCGCAGATTACGGTCGTGTCGATGCCGTGTGAATGCAGCTCAAACGCGCTGAGACGCGCACCCTGCAGCAGCGGACGCGTTTCGTCCGTGAATACCTTGAACTTGTAGCCTTTTTCGGCGCCGAGATGCACGGGCGCAAGCGCCGTGCCGTATTTGGCTGTCGCGAGCTGGCCCGCGTTGCAGTGCGTCAGTATGCCGTCGCCGTCCTTGATCAGCGAGAGGCCGTATTCGCCTATGGATTTGCAGACCCATATGTCCTCTTCCTTGATTTCCACAGCCTCGTCATGCAGCAGCTGTTTTAACTCGGGAATGGATTTGCCCATATTGTCGAGCACAACCTTTTCCATGCGGTCGAGCGCCCAGAAGAGGTTCACTGCAGTCGGGCGCGAGGAGGCAAGGTAGTCCTTTGCCTTTTTGAACGCCGCATAGAAAGCATCACTTGAGTCCGCGACGATATCCTTGGTGACAATATAAATCCCAATGGCCGCGGCGACGCCGATAGCCGGCGCACCGCGAACCTTGAGCAGGTAAATAGCATCCCAGATGTCCTTTATGTCAATCAGCGACAGCATATCGACATCATTCGGCAGCTTTGTCTGGTCGATGATGACGAGTGCGCCCTTTTCTTCGTCGAGCGCGACTGTCTCGTAGTTCATAATGTTTTCAGCCATGTTTTCCTCCCGTTACTGCACGGTCTCCGTGGCCCGTTTGAGCGCTGCCACAAAATCCGCGCCTGTCTTGAATTGTTTGCGGTTCATGATCAAGTCCTTGCCGCAGAGTATATTGACGCGTTCCGCATAGGCGCGTTTTTCAGCATCCTGAATCGTCGTGACATCCTTGACCTGCGCCATGCCGACCGTCCGGCGGATCAGTTCTGTGCCCGCGTATGCTGCGGTGTCCGCAAGTATGGTATCAAGGTAATACGCCTTGAAGCCTTCTGTTTTCGCCATCACATCCGTCGCGAATTCGTCAAAGCACTTTTGGAACTTCCCGTTAAACAAATCGATCATATCCGCCGTGGCCTGAAGCACCCAGCCGCAGAATTCCTCCGCGCCCGCCGCGTTGCCGTTGTCCCACGCGAAGAACATGTTCGCGACCACGTTGCCGATGTCGTAGCCCATGGGGCCGTAGAAAGCGAACTCGGGGTCGAAAACGCGCGTGCTGTCGGGTTTTACGAATATGGAGCCCGTGTGCAGGTCGCCGTGAATCAGCGCCTGCGCATTGTTCATGAACTCAAATTTGATCTTCGCGACCTCAAGCTGCAGCACTTTGTCGTCATAAAGCTGCTCTTTCACGAACCCGGCGTTCTTCTCGAACACGAGGTTGCGTTTGTTCACGTCGTTGTAGGGTTCGGTCAGCACGAGGTCTTCCGTGATCTCGCAGAGCTCGGGATTGATAAAGCTCTTCACGAGCGCCTTCTTGGCCTTGTGTTCCATCACGACATCCGACGTTTTGAGCAGCGTATTCACAAGATACGTGGAGATATCGTCCGCAAAGCGCGGGAATATCTTGTGCTTCATCAGCGCATACCGCATGAGCTCGTGGTCCGATAAGTCCTCCATGGCGCACGCACACATAACGGTGTCGTATTCATAAATCTTAGGAACCAGGCCCGGCGCATATTTGTCCTGAATCTGCAGAATCTCGGACTCGATGCGGTTCCGGTCCGTGGAAACCTTCATTTCAGCGGAGATGCGCAGCGCTTCGCCCGCCTGCTTGACGATGACCGATTTCCCCGTCTGTTCCTCAACCACCCGAAACACGTAATTGAGATTGCCGTCGCCGATCTCCTTGACGGATAATGCCGCGCCCGCTTCAAAGAAGTCGAGCTTTTCCTTGACATAGTCAACGACATCCGCTTCTTTCATGAGAAAATAGTTATCAAAACGAGACATAGTTGCATTACCTCACAAGTTATTTTTTACGTGCATAGTTGAGAGCCAGCGCGATAGCGAGCACGGCACCCTTGAAGATATTGACCGCAAAATACGGTACGGACGCCATGATGAGGCCGTTCTCGAGAACGCCGATCAGTATCGCGCCCACGAGTGTACCGAGCGCGTTCGGTTTGCCCGCGCCTGCCACCGACATGCCGATATGCGCCGCCGCAACCGAACCCATCAAATATGACGACCCCGAGTTGATTTGAGCGTTGCCCACGCGCGCGCCGATCAGCATACCGCCGATGGATGCGAGCACCGTGGACATCAGGTAAGCCAGTGCGCGGTATTTCCTGACGTTGATACCCGAGAGCCTTGCCGCTTCGGGGTTGCCGCCCACGGCGTACATATAGCGGCCATGCTTGGTGTATGTTAAGAATAAGAACACGAGGAACACGAGCACGAGCATCACAATGATGATCCAGGGCTCTTTGCCGATTTCCCGGAAGAAGTCGGGCACTTTGCCGACAGCCGACGTGCCGTCGGGGCGCATCATGTTTTCATTGATCGCGCCGCCGCCCGCATACGTCATCGCCACGCCTTCGAACATGAACATTGTGGACAGTGTCGCGAGCATATCGGGTATTCTTAATTTTACAATCAGCAATGCGTTGATGCCTGCGATCACAAGGCAGATGACGATTGTCATCACGATGGCGAGCAGTGTGCCGCCGACGCTGTTGCCCAATGAATACCACACAAAGAATGTCATGCAAACCGTGTTGGCAAACGTCGCGGTGGAACCGACCGACAAGTCCATACCGTTTACGGTGAGCGACATCGTCATACCGGTGGCGATCACAGTCACGATACAGACCGCACGGATAATCGTGATCATGTTTGAGGCCGACATGAATGTCGGCATTGTGAATGAGAACACGATCAGCATCACGGCAATGGTTAAGAGCGTTCCCCATTTTGTTGTGAAGTCCATAACCGAGGACTTCTTTACGGTATTCGTCGCTTTACTCATGCTTACCGGCCTCCCGTCGAGTAATATAATAATTCTTTTTCATTGGTATCTTTAATGTTCTTCTCTTTGACGATCTCGCCGTCGAACATCACGTACACGCGGTCCGCGATGGCGAGTATTTCTGAAAACTCGCACGACGCATAGATCACACCTTTGCCCTGCGCAGCCAGCCCTTCTATAAGCTGGAAGATATCGCGCTTTGCGCCGACGTCAACGCCCTTTGTCGGTTCGTCAAATATGTATATTTCGGAATCGCTGACCAGCCATTTCCCGACGACAACTTTTTGCTGGTTGCCGCCCGAGAGCAACGCCACCACCTGGTTTTCGGAGGGTGTTTTGATGCCGAGCTCTTTGATCTTCGTTCTCGCCGCTTCACGCTGGCGGCTCTTGCTTACGAATCTTATTTTGCTTAAAAATTTGCCCAGCGCCGATATCGTGATGTTCGCATAAAGCGGGTCAGACACAAGCACCCCTTCTTTGCGGCGTTCTTCCGGCACGAGCGCCAGGCCGCGTGCAACCGCCTGCGTCGGATTTTTGGGATTGATCTTTTTGCCGTTGAGTATCACATCGCCCGAGCCTGCGCGGTACGCGCCGAAAAGCGTTTTGCAGAGCTCCGTTTTGCCCGCGCCCACGAGCCCCGCGATGCCCACGATTTCCCCTTTTCTGACCGACATATCGATGTTTTGCACCTTGTTGTCGCGTTCGGTCAGCTTTTTGACATCAAGCAATACATCGCCGATGTCCACAACCTTCTTCGGGTAATTCTCATCGAATTTACGTCCGAGCATATACTCCACGATCTGGTTGATCGTGAGATCGGTTGTAATCGGCATATCTTTGACGACCATACCGTCCTTCATAATGGTGATATGCTCGCAAATTTCAAACAGCTCAGCCAGGCGGTGGGAGATAAACACGACACCCACGTTTTCCGACTGTGCCAGATTTCGTACGATTTTAAAGAAGTTCTGCGTTTCGGTATTTGAAAGCGGCGCCGTCGGTTCGTCGAGTATGAGGAACTTGCACTGTTCCACCACCGCACGCGCAATCAGCACCATCTGCTTCTCAGCCAGCGTGAGCTCGGAAACGAGCTTTCTCACGTCGATATCCATACCGAGGCGTTGAAGCGCTTCTTTGGCTGTTTTTCTGATATAAGGCCAGCTTACGGCCTGCTTTTTTACCATTTTATTGGCCAATGTGTTGAGCATGATGTTTTCCCCGACCGTCAGGTAAGGCACCAGCGCCACATCGACCTCCTGATACACGATTTCAATGCCCAAATTCTTTGCCGCTTTCGGCGAACGAATTTCGCATTCCTCTCCGTCGATACATATCTTGCCGCTGTAATGGGAGTTCACACCGGACAAAACCTTCATGAGCGTGGATTTGCCTGCGCCGTTCGCGCCGATAAGCGCGCGGATCTGACCGCTTTCCAGATCAAAGTTTACATTTGAAAGCGCTTTTACGCCGGGAAATTCTATTGAAATATCGCGCATTGCCAGCTTTGCGTTTGCTGCTTTCATTCCATTCACCTGCCCAAATCAAAATCTGATTCTAAATCAGTCGTCAATCACGGAAGTTCTTATTTGCCTGCTTTATGCCCCCTCCGGCACAGTGCCGGAGGGGGCCAAAGCAAAACGTTAGCTAATAGCGCAATCAGCCTTTGGCAGCGGCTTTAATTTCAGCCATCCAGGCAAAGCTGTCGAACACGCCTTTTTCCTGACCCCAGCCTTCCACAACGGTCGCGATGTTCGTCATGTTGATGGACGCATCGAGCTGTGTTGTTTCAACGCCCTGAGCGTCAAGGTTGTAGGTGTCGGGTGTCTCCTCGCCTGCGAATTTCGCAGCGAGCAGTCTCATGTCGGCAATACCGATGAGCTTGGGATCAACAGCGGCGGTGGAAACCCACACTTCCGGGTTGGCAAGCATCAGGTTGATGTCGTCGTTGGAGATATCGATGGACATGATCTTGATGTCGGTTCTGCCGGCATCGTTGAGCGCCTGCAGGCAGCCCTTTGCGAGCTCGTCATAAGAACCCCAGATCGCATCCACTGCACCTTCGGGATACTTCGGCAGAATCGCAGCCAAAGCGTCCTGTGTGCCGCCGCGGGCGTTGGAGAAATCGACCGGCCCAATCAGAGCCACTTCTTCAATTTTGCCTTCGGCAACGTACTGGTCATAGATAACCTGACGGCGATCCAGCGGCGGGATGCCAGGGCCCATCCATGCACGGATGACCTTGATCGGCTGCTTGGTTTCTTCAAAGTGGCTGACGATAGAGCTGAGGGAAAGCTCGGCAAGTTTCGCATCTTCCTGAGCCGTGCTGGTTACGCCGGTCAGAATTTCGCCGTTCGGGTCGCCATCCTTATAGGGGACGGAGTCAAAAGTGACAACCTTCATGCCTTTTTCCACAGCGGGCAGCAGCGAATCATAGGTGTAGCCGGCTTCGCCGTGAGAAAGGATAATGCCGTCGTAATCCTTCTGGATCACCTGAGCGATCGTCTCCTGGCATTTCGCGTTGTCACCGTCTGTGACGTATGTATCAACCGTGAAGCCAAGCGCTTCGCCTTCAGATGTGCAGCCTTCAAGGAACTGCTGGGTGTGGTCACCGGCAGCCAGGTTGCGGATAACGGCAACTTTGATCTGGCCGTCAGCCATCTGATCGGGCATGTACTGTGTGAGCAGATCCGCAACAGCGCTGCCGTCAGCAGCCGGAGCCGAAGATTCAGCGGATTCAGCCGGAGCCGAAGATTCAGCGGAAGCAGACGCCGACGGTGCCGTCGTGCCGCAAGCAGCCAAAGATACCAGCATGGCAACAGCAATCAGGACATACAAAAGCTTTTTCATGTTTTTCCTCCATTATTTGATTTTATTTGAGCACTCCCGTGTTGCTCGCAGATTCAGCGGAACTCTATGTTCCGAAGGTCGTCGGGGTCGATTCTTTGCAGCAGTGCCAATTCCTCATCGGTTGGCGCGGGCGTGGTTTTGAGCTCCAGATACTTGATCGGGAACCCCGTGTTTTGCGCCACTTCGTCTATCGTTGAGGTGGGATGAACGCTGTCCAGTATCAATTCCCCCCGGTACATCGTGAACACGCAAAGCGGCGTCACGATGGCACTCACGTTCCCGCGTGCCGTCATGAAATCGACATTCGGCACAAAGGTTCGCTTGTCATGTTTGGTGCGCCAGATGATGGCGCGCCCCGCTGTGGGTATCAGCACCGCGCTGCCTGCCCCGCCCGGCAGCCTCACCTTCGGCGTGTGGTAATCGCCGATCACCGAGGCGTTGACCGTCCCCGCGTTGTCGAACTGCACACCGCTTAAGAAAGCCACATCGAGGCCCCCGCGCATCGAAAGATCGAACACGTCCATGAGCGGGAAGCTCGCCGCAGCCGTCTCAAGCAGCTCGCTGCCCGCGCTCGTAAACGAGGCGAGTCTGGGGTCCTTCGGATCTGCCCCGCCCGGAATGTTCAGGTGAACCGCGTCGGGCGCGTGTGTTTTCCTGGCGAGCAATACGGCGATCATCGGCATATGGGAGGACACGCCGTGAAACACCTTATCGCCATCCTTGATCATACGCGCCATCGCGCACACCATGATGTCGCAAACTCTAGCCATGCCGCACCTCCAGGTACGCAGGCAGCTCGCTTGCGCTTTTTATAGATAAAAACTTTTTAATATTCTCATGATTGAGGCCGTAAACGCCATGGCACGCGCAGGGCGCCGCGCCGCGCGGCGCATGCACCACGGCGCTGACCAGAAAGCCGGGGATTTCGGCTTTGGTTTCGCTGCCGCGAAAATACGCCTCGTCCACCACTTCCTCGGCTGTCAGTATCACCTGCCTCGCTGCCCGCGAGAAGAGGATGTCTTCATATCTGGGGCCGAGGATAAGGGCGTTGCCCGCCGGGTCCGCTTTATGCACGTGCAGCACCGCGAAATCCGGCCTTATTGCCGACACGAGCGTCACCGGGTCTCCCGAAAACGGGTCGGTGATGCGCTTGAAATAAGCGTTCACGTCGATCAGGTCGCTCGCGGCGAGGCCGCGCACAGGCATAAACGGAATCCCGTAGGACGCAGCCCGCAGTGCAGAAATAATCGTGTAGCACGCGTGCTCATTGGCCTTGACAAGCCCTTTCTGCACGCTCGTGCGGTAATGCTGCGCAAGCGAATACTCGCTTTCATAGCTGATGAAGCCCGCGTCTACGCTTTTCACGCAGCCCGCGAGGCACAGCATATCAATATCCATAGCGCCCGCCGTTTTGACAAGCGCGAGTGATCTTTTGTTCTGGCGAACCATCTCAAAAACAGCCGCCATCGGCGCACGGTTCAATGTGTTGCCGCCAAGGCCCACCGTCGCCCCGTCGGGAATCAGCGCTATGGCCTCTTGTAAACTCAAAAGCTTATTCATGAGAGCCTCACTTTGCCGCATTGGCCGCGATGTGAACCGCATCCCAAACGCCCGCGAAAGGCGGCGCGTAGGCGAGATCCACCATGCCGAGCTCGGTTGTTGTGAGCCCCGCGTGTATCGCGATCGCAAACATATCCACGCGCAGCACAGCACCCTGCTGGCCCGCCGCGCAAGCGCCGAGCAGACGGCGCGTTCCCTTTTCATAAACCAGCTTGATCGCAATTGCCGTTTGCCCCGGGTAATACGGCGGGTGGTTGTAAGCGGTGACCATTGTTGTGCGGTAGTCAAGGCCGAGGCGAACCGCATCGGCTTCACTCATGCCCGTGCGCCCCATTTCGATGCCGCAGACCTTGATGGCTGCCGTTCCGAGAGCGCCGACGAACTTCTCATGCTTGCCGAGCATGTTGCCGCCCGCAATCCGCCCGCACTTGTTCGCGACGGTGCCGAGCGGCAGGAAGTAATCCTCTTCCATCACCTTGTTGTATGTCACCGCACAATCCCCCGCGGCATAGATGCCCGGTATGGATGTGCGCATTTCGCGATCTACGATGATGGCCCCGTTCTTCGCCATACGCATGCCTGTCTCTTTAAGAAACTGCGTCGCGGGCATCACGCCCACCGACATCAGTATGATGTCTGCCGGATATTCGCCGTGGCTTGTGCGCACAAGGCGGTGGGCCTGCTGCTCTTCAATGGCCAATACCCGTTCGCCCGTTTTCACCTGAGCGCCGTTTTGGGCCAGCTCCTGCGCGGCCATCTCGGAAAACTCGGGCTCAAAAGGCGAGAGTATGCGGTTTGCCCCCTCGATCACGGTGACTTCTTTGCCGAGGCGCAAAAAAGCCTCGGCCATCTCAATGCCGATATAGCCGCCGCCGATGATCGCGCATCTGCGCACGGACGGATGGTCAGCCACCTTTTGCAGCAGCAAACCGTCTTCAAGCGTTTTGACATAGAACACACCGGCGTTGTCCACGCCCGGAATGGGCGGCACCACGCTGGCACAGCCCGTGGCGATCATTAAAGAATCGTAATGATCCCTGAACGTTTCGCCGGTTTTTAAATTTCTGACGGTCACGGTTTTGTCTTCGGGCGATACGGACAGCACCTCATGATTCATTTGCGTCCCGATACCCGATCTGTTGAACTGCTCACATGTCCGCGCGATCATTTTGGTATGGTCCGTGTTCTCGCCGCTCACATAGTAAGGCAGCCCGCAAGCCCCGTATGAAAGGAAATTTCCCTTTTCATAGACGGTGACCTCAGCGGTCGGATCATTGCGTTTTATTTTTGAAGCGGCCGACATACCCGCCGCCACGCCACCAATGATGACTGCTTTCATCGCTGCCCCTTTGCATCAATGTCTCTATAATGAAATCAATTGAAAGTTGAAAATCTTATAAGCTGCTCAAACGCCTGAGCACGGCCTGCGTAATCTGTTCAATATCGCTTGCGCCGCTTCTGCCCGGAGAAACCGGGGAAGCCGCGCATCCGCACGATTGCGAATCCGGCGTATATGTCTTGAGCTCGCTGCGGTCCTCAGCGGCCGGCGCGACAGGCGAATGCGGCGCGACAACGTCCTTTAAATTCGACGGCTTTGCCGCACACGGCGGCACGCCGCCCGCGTTGATGCCGAGGCTTTTGCGGATATCGAGCAGCTCCTGAACCTGATCGCAGCTTAATACGTTGGCTTTGCCGATGATGTTGCCCGTATACATGAGCACCATCGCGTAATGCTCCATCGCTTCGAGGCGGTAAAACGCTTCCATGAGCGATTTCCCCCAGGAAAGCGCGCCGTGGTTGCCGAGCAGCACGGCATTGTAATCCTTGCAGTAGGGCGCGATGGAATCCGGAATGCCCTGAGTCCCCGGCGTCTCATAATGCACGCACGGCACGGTGCCAAGGTTCACAAGCGCTTCGGGATAAATCGCCCTGTCAAGACCGATGCCCGCAATGGCAAACGAGGTGCAAAGCGGCGGATGCGCATGCGTCACGCCCATCACCTCGGGGTTTTCATTGTAAACCCGGATATGCATTTTCACTTCGGAAGAAGGTTTTAAAGATCCGGCCGAAAGAACCGTACCGTCAAGGCGCATTTTCACCAGTATGTCCTCATCCATAAAGCCCTTGGAAACGCCCGTGGGTGTCGTCCAGATGATGTCGTGATCGACTTTGCAGCTGATGTTGCCGTCGTTTGCCGCCACAAAGTTCTTCATGTACATTCTGCGGCCCACTTCGAGTATTGTCTGCTTGGCTTCATGATCTGTCGGAAAATGCATACCTGTCATACGATGCTCCAGTTCTCGTTATTACAACATTCTGTTTAAATGCGCGTTTAGCTGTTTATGTTTAGTTGTTTATTATGTTTTTTTGTTTGAATGATGCTATATTACCTCTATAAGCGTGTTTTGTCAATGATATTTGATGTGTTTTATATAAATATTAATTAACATACGTTTATGTTTATACGTTTGTTTACGTTTATTGTTTATATGAATTACGCATAATTCAATGTTTTATATAAATGCAAACATATGTTTAGCAGACAAATAAAAGCGCCTCCGTTTAAGCCCGCAGCTTCAACGAAAGCGCTTTATGTGTGTCCTGTGAATTGAATTCTTTGATTATCCTATCCTGCAAGTATGCGGGTCCCGACCGGGCAGAATTCTGTGAAGCCCCGAAACCAGTCCTCCGCCTTAAACCGAACGCTGCTTTAAGCACACCGTTGTGATGCTGTCCGCTTCCAGCTTAACCTCGGCCTTTTGGCCGTTCAGCCGGAACACCGCTTTTTGAGGCTCGGACACTCTGTTGACGATCACGACAGCGACTGTGCCGTCGGCGTTTTTCGCGGCGGTCACATCAAGCGTATCTGTGTACTTGGTATAAGCGATGCGCTTGGCACCGGGCTTGATGTATTTGGAAAAATGGCCGATGTAGTCAAACGTCAGGCGCTTTTTAAATTCGCCCATTTTTGTATCGCAGATGATGGGCGCGTCGCAGTAATTGTTCACATGGTTGGGCCCGCCCTGTTCGTCAAGAGCGATATTCCAATCAAAATAGAGATGCATACCGTTATTCAGGTTGCCGATGATATCGTGCGCATACCGCTGCGCTTTTGCCAGTTCAGGCGTGTCCGCGTCATGCGAAAGCTCCACGCAGCCCTCGGTAAAGGCAAGCTTCTTGTCGGCAAACGTCTCCGTGACGAGCCGGAGCGCTTCAAAATGATCGCCGCTGTACCAATGGAACGCCACGCCCGATACCATCTTATCCGTCTCATCATCAATGATCTCCGCAGCCCTTTCATACACGCGTTCCTTGTTGTGGTCCCATATGAACACCTGCACATCCTCAAGGCCGTTTTGCCGCATCGTGGGCCACAGATGGCCTGCCAGAAACGCGCGCTCCTCCGCCGCCGTGAAAATGCAGCTATCCCATGTCTGCACGGCTTTGGGCTCATTCTGTATGCTGATCATCACCACGTTGATGCCGCGCTGCTTGTATTCGCTGATATACCTGCACATATAGGCCGCCCACATCGGGTAATACTCCTTTTTGAGTTTTCCTCCCCCGTTCTTCTGCCCGTTGGTTTTCATAAACGGCGGCGGCGACCACGGCGTCAGCATCACGGACACAGGCTCCCTGCAGATAGCCATGGCCTCCTTGATGGCAGGTATCAGCAGCTGCTCATCGCGCTCGAGCGAAAAGCTTTTCATGTCTTTGTCGTCCGGATCGTTCATGGCGCTGTAATTGCCGAGGGAAAAGTCGCAGCTGTCGATATGTGTGCGCAAAAAGCGGTAACCGATACCGTCTTCTCCGAAATACGCTTGAAGTATCTCCTCTCTCTTGCTCTCGGGCAGAGCGCTCATCGCGTGGCAGGCCGCCTCGGTCATCGCGCCGCCGAACCCCTCAATGGTCTGATATTCTATGTCGGGGTACAGATTGATAACCTCGTTTTCCACACCCTCCGCGTCGTCCGTAAAAGTCACGGTGCTTTCTTCTTTTTTTACCTGTTGATTGATTAGAATTGTTGAATATATTGTTAACTCCATCATGTCACTATAACTCCTTATTTCGATAGTCGCTCGGGCACACCTCGAAGTGCTTTTTAAACATGCGTGTGAAATAGCGCTCATCGTTGAACCCCACCGCATAGGCGATCTCGTAATTTTTAAGCAGGCTGTTTTTCAGCAGCTTGCACGCCTGCTCGAGCCGGTAATGGTTCAGGTAATCCACGAAGCTCTTGCCGGTGTGCTGTTTAAACAGCGTGCTCAAATAGCCGGATGTGATCATGATCTCCTCGGCCGTGGACGCAAGGCTGATTTCCCTGCGAAAGTTCTGTTTGATATAGACGATCGCCGAATCCACGAGATGATGCCCCGTCTTTTCTTCCTTTTCCTCTTTGCCGAGGCGCATTTGCTTCTCCTGCATGAGCAGTGTGCGCGCGTTGCCCACGGCCTTTAAAATGTCCTCCTGAAGGCACGGCTTTAGCAGATAATCCACCGCGCCGAGCCGCAGCGCCTGACGCGCGTAATCGAACTCATCATGCCCGCTCAGCACAATGGATTTGATATGCCAGTCCTCATGTCGGTTGATCTCTTCGATGACCTCAAGCCCCGACATTTTGGGCATGCGTATGTCAATAATGAGTATGTCAGGCTCGTACGCCTTAATCTTATCGAGCGCATCGGCTCCGTCCTTCGCCGTACCGCACAGCTCCGCACCGACGCTCTCCCAATCCACGATCCGCGCGATCGCGTTGCGCACGCATTCTTCATCATCCGTCAGCAGCAGCTTGACCTTCTCCATGACGATCACCTCTTCAATCGGATTATTCGCAGGGTAACACAATGTCTATCTGGGTGCCGTTTTCCGGCGAGCTGTTTACCGTAAGCGTATAATTGTCTCCGTACCTGAGCCTGAGCCGTTCATTCACGTTATAAATGGCGTAGCCGCCCGACGATTCCTTATCGCGGCTTTCCACGCATTTAAACACTTCTTCAATCCGCTCCTGCGTCATGCCATATCCCGTGTCGCTGATTTTGATATGGAGCTTGCCGTCTTCGCTGTGCGCCGTGAGTTCAACCTCACCGCCGTTTTCGCTTTTCTCAATGCCGTGCATTATCGCGTTCTCCACGAACGGCTGCAGCAGCAGCTTTGGCAGCTTCGCCTTTTTTACGTCCTGCGCGATGTTGATTTTAACCTTGAGCTTTCCGCCGAAGCGTTCCTTTTGGATATCCAGATAATGTGACAGGAACTCCGCCTCGGCGCTCAGCGTGGTCATGCTGCTGCCCCGGTTCAGGCTCAGCCGGAAAAGCCGCGACAGCGAATAGATCATCCGCGCGATTTTCTCATTGCCGTCCTCAAGCGCCTTCCAGTAAATTGAATCGAGCGTGTTATATAAAAAGTGCGGCTTGATTTGAGCCTGCAGTGCGGCCAGCTCGCTTTCGCGTTCGCGCAGGCGGCTCGCGTAATTCGTCTCGATGAGGTCCTTTATGCTTTGCACCATTTTGTTGTACCGGCGGCCCACCTCGCCGATTTCATCCTTGGCTTCAAAGTTCACGCGCTGGGAAAAATCGCCCTTTTCAAAAGCCTTCATCGACACGAGCAGCTCACCGAGGGGCCTCGTTATCTTTCTGGCCGCCATGGACGATATGGGATAAAGCAGCAGCAGCGAGCCCACGATAATAAAGGTGGGCACGAACCCCAAAAAGCCATACCGCTCATCGAACCCCGATTCGGACATAAAGTAATAAACCGAAAGCTTATCTTCATCCTCGCTGCCGGTGCTCTTTATCAGCTTGTATCCGGGCAGCATTTTGTCTTCCTGCCAGTCAGCATCGTTCAGCAGCGCTGTGGTGACGAGCGTTTCCCCGCTGTATACCACGGCGACACCATCCTGATCGGTCTTCAGCGAGCCTTCGAGGATATCCCTCACGTATTCGGCGCTGAGGCCGAACACCATATAGCCGATGGGCCTATTGTATGTGTAGTTGTAAATGACTCTGGCGAGCACAATCTTATCCGACTTGTTGCGTGTGAAAAGCGTTCGATCCGTACGCGGGACATACTGCCACACCGGCACGCCATGCGCTTCCAGAGCCTGCACATAAAGGGCTGTCTTTTTGAGCTTGTTGAAATCCTGCTCAAACACACCCGTGTCTGACGTCCGCGTAAACGGCGGCTGGCCCTTGTCAGAATAGATGGCGAGTGAGTTGATCTGAGATTTCGACGCGATAATGTTGTTCAGAATATACGCGAGCGAGCTGTCCGAAAACCCGATTTTATAGACATCGCTGTCCGGGTTTTTGCTGTTGAGGATTTTATTGACGGTGTCGTTAATAAACAGATACGTGGATATCTCCTCAATATCGCGCTGAAGGTAATCGACGCTTTCCCGTATCTGCGAGGCCACGCTGGTGTACGCCTCGTTCACCTCGGTGTTCACGTTGGTGAGCATCAGGCCGTATATCGTGCCGCTCAATATCAGCAGGAAAGGAAGCAACACCAGATACAGCATAATGACCAGCTTGTACTTCATCTCAAAGTCGCGCCATCTCCATTTGATTCTCACAGCAAAAACCTTCTTTACCGCGTATTTTCGGAGCAATTTATTCTCACAGATCAAACCGATGAAGGAGCCAAAAATTTGGCTCCTTGATAATTCGTTTCTTCAAGCGTACGGACGGTGGCTTTTCAGCTTTTATGGCTCGCCGGTAAAGTGTTTGAGCATAAAAGCTCAATTTAACGGCTTATTATACCACACTCCTTTTTGACTGTCAGCCTTTCACGGCGCCGATCATCACCCCCTTCGTGATCTGCTTGTTCAAAATGATGAACACGATCAGCGACGGCAGTGCTGTGAGCGTCATCACCGCGAACTGCGCGGCCACATCCGACGCGTACTGCCCCGCAAAATTGGTCACGGCGAACGGCAGCGTTTTCCACGTATCCGAGCTTAAATACGTCATCGCCATGATGAATTCATTCCACGTGTTCAGAAACGTGAGTATGGCAACCGTCACAAGCGCCGGTTTCACGACGGGCAGCACAATCCTGAATATGATGGTGTATATGCCGCACCCGTCAATCACCGCCGCCTCTTCGAGCTCCCGAGGCACTGTCTCAATGAACCCGGACATGATGAATATGGCCTGAGGCAGCGAAAAAGCCACATAGGGAATCAGCAGCCCCGGCAGCTTATCGAGTAGGTCCAGCTTGTCGTAGATGATGAAATTGGGCAGCAGTGTCGCGTGAATCGGTATCATCATGCCGAGCATCAGTATACTTAAGACCGTTCCGCTCAGCTTCCATTTCATGCGGATGCATGCGTACGACACCATCAGCGATATCACAATCGTCGCGATCACCGTGATGGTGTTGATGATGATGCTGTTGAGCATGTAATGCAGTATGTTTCCCTGCTCAAACGCCTTCACATAGTTGCTCCACTGGGGAGGGTCCGGCCACACCAGCATCTGGTTGCCGAACAGGTCACCGCTTTTCGCGAGCGAAAAATCGAACATCCATATCAAGGGGAATATTTCTCCGAGAGCCACCACCAGCATGAACGCAATCAATATCGTCCGCTTCGCTCTGGCAGAGCCATGGTTGATGCCTGCAAAATTCATCACGCAGCCTCCTTCACGGCATTCGGTCTGGCAAAACGGTTTTTCTTCGCGCGCTTATCAAGCCGCTTGAGCATTCTCTTCTCCTTGTCTCTGTCCTTAAACAGGAAACCAAGCAGCAGCGTCGCAAGCAAGCATACCAGCACAAACAGCACGGAGATCGCATTGCCGTAGCCGTATTCATAGGAGCTAAACGCTTTGATATACAGGTAGTTCGCCAAAAACTGCGTTGAGTTGCCCGGGCCGCCGTTTGTCATCAGATAAACGGTTTCCATCTGCTTGAGCGCAGAAATCACGGCCAGCGTGACGTTGACGCGAATCACGGGCTTCATCTGTGGCAGTGTGATTTTGAAGAAAGCCTGACTCCCGCTCGCGCCGTCGATGGCCGCCGCTTCATAAAGCTGCGGGTCAATGCCCTTGATGCCCGCGTAGTAGATGAGCAGCCCCCATCCAAAGCCGTGCCATATGAGCACCATCAGCACCGAATACAGCGCGATGCCCGGATCGCCGAGCCATTGCTGAGCGATGGAATCGAGCCCGACCGCGTGCAGGAACGTATTGATCATGCCGTAATTCGGGTTCAGTATGAACACCCACATGGCGGCGATGACCGTAACGGCAATCACGTTCGGGATGAAGTATGCCGCGCGGAAAAAGCTTTCCCATTTGCCCGTCACCTTATCGAGCAGCACCGCAAACAGCATGCAGATAGGATGCTGAATGAATACGAAACCAACAGCCAAAAGGCCCGCGTGCAGCAGCGACTGCCAGAATATATCATCTTCGAACAGTATGGTTTTAAAATTCTCGAGGCCGACGAAGTGAGCTTCGCCCATGCCCATATAATCCGTCATGCCGTAATAAACGCTTAAGATGATGGGCATCAGTATCGCAAAGCAGAACAGCAGCACTGCCGGAATCACAAGCGAGAATATCACCCGTTTGTTGGAGAAAAGCGCGTTCATGTTTTGGCTCCTTTAAAGAGAACGGATTGCAGAGAGGCTCTGCAATCCGCATCATCTTCATTTTGTGAGATTGTTATTGTTCGTCTTTTGTCGCCAGTGCAGCTTCCTGCAGCGCTGTGATAAATCCTTGCGCGTCGAGCATCCCCGCCGCAAACTGCTGAGAAATGTTTTCAGACTGTTCCTTGAACGAGGCTGTGCCGCAGTCGTTCATCGGGGTTCCGCTCAGACTGGTGGATGTATCGAGATAGTCGATGAGCGTTGTCTGAATTTCATTTTCTTCGCCCGTCATGTACTCTTTAAAGTTCTGAGCCGGGAAGCAGATGCTAAGCTGATAGGCGTTCTTGGCCCAGTTTTCGGGTTCGTACATGTAGTTTAAGAGCTTGACGACTTCGTCTTTAATCTTCGTGCCGGCCGCAATTGCATGGCCGCCGCCGTTCCAGGCCGGAATGTTCGTGATTTTACCGGTAGCGCCTGTGGGCGAGGGCAGCTCGAACACGCCGAGGTTGCTTCTGAAATCGGCATCGTAGCTCTCGTTGTTGACAAGGCTCATTTCCCACGATCCCATGTAATACGTTGCGGTGAGGCCCTGAGCAAACACGTTGCGCGCTTCGTCATAGCCGGCAGCCGTGAACGAATCCTGGAAAAACTTCGTATCGATCAGTTCCTGCATTTTCTGTGCGGCCTCAAGCAGCTTCGCATCAGAGAAATCGCCGCTCTGAATCGCTTTGGAAATCAAGGCATTGTCGCCCGTGTACTTATTAACGATATCCGTAAACATGATGGCGATCGGCCACATGTCTTTGCCTGTCATCGAGCAGGCAGCGATGTCGGAGCCTTTAAGCTTGTCGGGGATGGCAAGCAGGTCTTCCCATGTTTGAGGCACAGAAATGCCATACTCTTCGAAGATCGCCTTGTTATAGTAGAACACCATCATGTCCGTGTTGCGCGGCAGACCGTAGAGCTTTCCGTCCTTGGAGAAGCCGTTCAAAGAACCGTCAAAGAAGTTGTAATCCGCATAATCCTCGGGGTTCAGTTCGAGCAGGTATCCGCTGTTGATCACCGGGTCGATGAAAGCGGGCTGGCCCCAAACCGAAACAAGATCCGGCAGGCTGTCCGAAGCGGTGTACGCTTTGAACTTCTGCTTGTAGGGCTCGTCCTGAAGAGCTTCGACTTCGATTGTGACATTCGGGTTGTCCGTCACATACTGGTCAAACAGCATCTGCTCCAGTTTGCCCTGTCCGTTTTCCCTGTCAGGCAGGTTGGTGAACACCTTGATGGTGACCGGCTCAGCCGCCGCTTCCGAAGGGCTTTCGGGGGCTTCAGCAGGTGCAGATTCAGACACCTGAGCCGAAGGCTCTTGCGATGCCGGTGCTGAGGGTGCGCAGCCAAACATAGAAAAAACCATCACCAGAGCCAATGCCAATGTCATGACCTTGAGACACTTCCTGAACATTCCATGTTCCTCCTTATTATTTTGGTTTCAGCAATTAAAATTGAGTGGTGAATTTACCCTACGAGACTATCAATAAACAAAATGAAAGTATAGGTAACAAAAATACAAAAAGTTGCACAGAAATTGAATATTACAGCACACGGCAGCCGGCATGACAACAACCCCCCGGTTACGACAAATAACGATACGCCGTCTGCTTGCACACTGTATGTGGCACAGCGCGCCGCCTTACTTTTTAATCCCATATAGACTTGATTAAAATCCCGGTAAACGCAGCGTATTGAGAGAAAAAAGGTGCGCCGCAGCGCACCAGAAGCAAGGTATTACCAATAGGGTTTTTACAAGCTGCTCCGGTCTCCGTCCCATACCGACGGATGCCGGAACAGACTTCGTCTGTGAGTAAAACGCGGGCCGGAGGAAAGGCCTCGCGCGGATTAAGCAAGCAGATTCGTCTCGTCTTCTTTCGAGACAGGTATATAGAGATCAACTCATAATTGATTAATAAAAGTATACACAAGCGAAAAATGAATGAATACGTGAAAAACTTATAAAAAGGAGGACAATTTTTAAATTTTGAGACAATTGCATTTTGGCAGAAAAGGGCGGAGGTCTGGTGCTCCAATTTTCTATAAAGTTTTATGTCATTGCTTTGAAAAGCAGCTCATTTCATCCCGAGGAGAGAATCAAATAAGAAGTGGATGAGATATTGATAGATTCTTCACCCGCGTTGCGGGTTTAGAATGACCACGGATATGAAAGTTTCCGTTTATTGTGACGCAAATGACGCATAGCGATCCTGACAGTTCAAACCGCTATTCTTCCTGCCCAAACAGCATGCAGTCCACATACTTCTCCATAAAATACGGGTTCCCGTCGAGGTTCACATGCCGCCCCATATTCCTGATCGCCTGACATTTTTCCAGTTTGCTGAGCAGCGTCATTACCGCACCGGCTCCCGCCGCATTCCCGATCGGACAGATTCTGTCCGACAGCTCGTGCGGCAGCAAACCGATCGCCACGGCGTTTTCGGGCACCATGTAGTTGCCGAAGCCTCCGGCGAGATAGAGCCGCTTGACACTGTCCAGCGCCGTCCCGGCGTGATGCAGCAGCGACAGTATGCCCGCCGCAATTGCGGCTTTGGCCGTCTGCAGCTCCCGAATATCCTTCTGCGTAATCACAATGCCCTCGGCAATTTTGAGCGCAGGCATGCCGTTTTGCTCAGTCAGATATCTTCGCAGCGGTTCCGCGACGTCGTCCTCATCGGAAATGCGCCCCGTTTCATCCACCAAACCGGCCTTCAGCGCGAGCGCGAGGGCGTCCACCGCACCCGAACCGCAAATCCCCTGGGGCGGGGCGTCGCCGATCGTTGTGAAAGTGATTTCCCCCTGCATCACGTCGATGCTGTTGATTGCGCCCCTGACGCTCGCCATGCCGCAGCTCAGCTGTGCCCCTTCAAAAGCGGGCCCTGCCGCCGTGGATGTCACCAGCAGCATGCCGCTGCTGCCAAGCGCCACCTCGCCGTTGGTGCCGATATCGAGCAGCAGCGTTAAGTCTTCGCTCTCACACATACCCGAAGCGAGTATCGCCGTCGTGATATCGCCGCCCACAAAGGCCGAGATGCAGTCTGTGAGATAGACCTCGGCTTCGCTGACGATAAGCCCCAGCTCGACGGCTTTGCGGCTGTACCCGAAAGTCGAAGCGGGCTCAAACGGTGCCGCCCCCATTGAAACGGGCGAGAGCCCTTCGAACAGATGCAGCATCGTGGTATTGCCCGTCACGACCACGCGGCTGATGTCGTCAGCTTTAAGCTTTGCCTGCGAGACAACCTCAGCCATGAGGCTGTTGAGTTCGCTGATAATCGCTTCGTGCAGGTCTTTAAGGCCGCCGTCAATATCCATGCAGTATTTGATGCGTGAGATCACGTCGGTTCCGAGCGTCACCTGCGCGTTGATGCGGCTCGTCACAGCCAGCAGAGAACAGGCCGCAAGGTCGTACAGATAGGCGACGACCGTCGTGGTGCCGATATCCACCGCGATGCCGTAGCCCGTTCTGTCACTCTTTATGTTTTGTATATGGCAGCTCGTCAGAATCTGCATGTCCGCCTTGATCTGGGCGGCCTGCCTTTTGCGCTGCTCATGCTTGATGCACGTCTTATACGGGCATTTGCCGAACAAACAGGCCCCCGTGCAAACCGGCTGATGATCGCTGCTCACTTTTCTTCCTCCGCGTCGATAAGCTTCCCCGAGTAATCGGGCGTGATCTTTTGGCCTGCGGGCACCACCAAAAAGCGCTCCGCGCCCCAGTTTCCTTCGAAAAGATCGCTTAAAAATGTGCTGTTTCCGTTTACCAAATCAAACTCCCAGCCGAAGTGCGCCGCGGCCCTCTTTGTGTATTCAATATAGCTCGGGAATGTGAGCTCTGCCCACTGCACATAAGCGCCGCGTGAGTAGTTTTTGGTCGCATGCTCCGTTTCCATGATATACTGCGCGTTTTCCTCGCCGTACTTTTCGGTGTATTCTCTGAGCAGCGCTTCGTCGTTCTCTTCAGACGGCGTATAGCCGCTCTCAATCCACGACGCGTTGTACCAATACGTGCCGCCGTGTTTGTCAAAGTACTCCCGGTATTTTTGGTAGGAGCCGAGGAACAGCGCAATGCAGTCGTCGCAGCGTGGCACCACGATCTTGTAATTTTTTGAGCCGAGCCCGATAATCGCGTTGGAACAAAGCCCGTACCCCAAAATAATCGCGTCGAAATCCTTACCGAAGCGCGGCTTGCACGAATGCAGGTCCACTCCCTCATCAATCAAGTCGATCTCCTTTTGCAGCGATTCTTTAAGAAGGCCGGGCGTATCGTGAAGGCCCTGCTGCATGTATGTGGCGTCAATATAGTTGGCCGTTTTGAAGGACAAACACGAGCACTCGCGGTACAGCGCCTTGCATGCGAGCAGCTTTAAACGAAGCATACCGTCACCCCGATATTATCTTACATGATATCAAATATAAAAACGACTCTTTATAAAAAATCATCATGCGCATAAAGCGCATGATGATTGTGCTGACACATAACTAAGCTTGGCAGATCTTCAGCGCCACATCGCTGGCCGAAGCGGCATCCGATGTGAAATAATCGGCGCCGATGGACTGGCAGAACATTTCTGTGACAGGCGCGCCGCCGACCATGATTTTAAACCGGTCTCTGACACCCTTATCCTTGGCCGCTTCCACCACATCGCGCATCGCGTTCATTGTGGTGGTCAGCAGTGCGCTGCAGGCAATGATCTGCGCGTTTTGCTCGACAGCCGCATCGATGAACTTTTCGGGCGGCACATCCACACCGAGATCAAATACTTCGATGCCCTTTCCTTCAAGCATGATCTTGACAAGATTCTTGCCGATATCGTGCAGGTCTCCTTTCACCGTTCCCAAAATGGCTCTGCCCTTCGATTGGGCGTTGGACGAAACAAGCACAGGTTTTAAAATCTCCATTCCCGCATTCATCGCTCTCGCGGCAATCAATACTTCGGGCACATAAACTTCGTTGTTCTTGAATTTTACGCCGACGATGCTCATCCCGGCAAGCAAACCTTCGTCGAGAATTTCGCCCGCGGCTATGCCGTCATCAAGCGCCTGCTGAACAAGTTCTTTGACATTTTTTGCCCGACCCTGCTGAAGAAAACTGCTGATATCGCTTAATGTGCTCATTTCAATCTCCCTTTAGTTTATTTCTACGTTCATAGTATCGCGAATCACGGGTGTTTTATTGTAATTATTTTTGATGGATAGAAATATTTTATCATGTTGACAGGGAAATTAAATTTGGCCGCGCTTCTCGCGGAATTTGCCGGGCGTAATGCCCGTATTGCGTTTAAAAACCTTGGTGAAATAGCTTTGGTCTTCAAAGCCCGCAAGGAACGACACCTCGATGAGCGCAATATTGTTATTGAGCAGCAGCAGCTTGGCATTTTCGATTCTCACCGTGTTGATCGTTTCACTGATGCTTTTTCCCGTTTCCTCTTTGAAGATTTTGCTCAAATACGAAACGCTTAAATTGACGTCCTCGGAAATGCCGTTCAGGCTGATTTTGAGCATATAGTTTTTTCGGATATATTCATAGACTTTCTTGATGATATCCTCATGCCGCCCCCCCTGCTGCGTAAACACCCTGTTGGTAAAGCGCACGAGCACCTTGGCGAGCCATGTGTTGAGTTCGTCCATCGATTTAAACTGGCGTATCTCGCTTAAATAGTCGTCGTTGAGGCCGAATATTTCCGACGTTCCGGCGCCGCCCGCAATCGCCGCCCTTGAGAGCAGCACAATAAGCTCGGTCACGCGCGATTTGATCACGTCCATGCTGCCGCCCGAGCACAGCAGAATATGCCCGAGTATCTCGTTGAGTACCTTTTGAGCGGCCTCTTTGTTACCCTGCTCGATATAGCGCTGCAGCAGCAGCTCTTCCTGAATCGGATACTGGTATTCGGTTGTGCTTTTCTCCTTAATATCGTTGACGCTGTAAAAAAGCTCGCTGCGGCTCTGCGCCATCTGCTGCATGATTTTATAGTCTGAGAGTTCACGCTGGCTTGCGTATGCTGACAGCATGAAAAGGATATCCGCAAGGTAGGTCACGCGCGCACACTCGACATACGGGAGCCGGGATATTTCACTGCGAACGGGCTTCGGGATATCGGTGCTGAAGAAGCGGTCGAGATCGTCGTCAATGAATTCGGCTTCTTCCACCATGAGAAACGGCCCCGCCACGATGCCAAGCGCACTGTCTGAGGCTTGCCTGATCGCGGAGGCGATAAACGCCGCACCCGCCGGGCACAGGTACTCATACTTGCCGCTCCATCTTTCCGCCTGCAGCACCGCATACCGGTGCACATCCTGGCATTTGAGCGCGTCAAACCGCTTTTGCTGCTGGGCGGCGCATTGATCGCAAAAAAGCTGCGAGAGCCGCTCCTCATAGCCGTCCGGCTGCGACGGATCAACCACGGCGCAGGGAATACCGCATGCTTTCTCAAACATATATGCAATTCTTTTCGAGGATTCGTTCAGGCCATTCATGCGTTGCCTTTCAGAGAGACTTGCCTGTTTGCGTTCATTCTAGCATTTTAACGGGCAAGTATCCACAAACCGTTTTATGTAATTTTTGTATTGAGTTCTCCGTGTCCCGTCGCGCCAAGCACAAGATTTTACAAAATATCAGAATAATATTTCTATATGGACTCAAATATTGCGCTATATAATTAAAATAATCAGGAAAAAGACTTTTCAAACAACGAAGCTTGTGCACGAGCCTTGCAGCCACGCCGGTGAAAAGCGGACAACAATTGAGGAGACAAATTCATGAACAATCCGAAAGAATTACTGTTTTCAGTTCTCAGACATGAGACAACCGATCATATCCCGTGGGTGCCGTTTGCGGGCGTTCATGCGGGCAAGCTCATCGGCTGCAGTGCCGCCGACGTGCTTAACGACGGCGACAAGCTTATCACGGCGCTGTTGGAGGTCAACCGTCTTTACAAGCCGAGCGGCCAGCCGATCGTTTTCGATCTGCAGATTGAAGCGGAGATACTCGGCTGCGACTTGCTCTGGTCGGCGGACGGTCCCCCATCCGTGAAGACGCATCCGTTATCCGAAACAACGCAGATACCATGCCTTTGCACGCTGCCCGACAAGGATGACGGCCGCCTGCCGATGGTGCTCGATGTGATGCGCCGCATGAAAAAGGAATCGGGCGCTTTCACCGGCCTTTACGGCCTCATCTGCGGGCCTTTCACGCTCGCCTCCCACCTGCGCGGCAACGATATATTCATGGACATGTTCGACGACGACGAATACGTGAAAAATCTGCTCGGGTTCTGCCTCGCCGTGGCAAAACGGATGGCCGATTTGTATATTGAGGCGGGCATGGACGTGATCGCCGTGGTCGATCCGCTCGTTTCCCAGATATCGCCCGCGCATTTTGAAGAGTTCCTCAGTGAGCCTTTCCGCGAGCTTTTCAGCTATATCCGCGGGAAGGGCGTTTTCTCCTCGTTCTTCGTCTGCGGCGACGCCACAAAGAACATCGAGGTGATGTGCCAGACAAGCCCCGATTCCATTTCGATCGATGAAAACGTGGATATCGTTGCGGCGAAAACCATCACCGACCGGTACAATATCGCGATCAGCGGCAACATCCCTTTAACCACCGTGATGCTGCACGGCACGCAGCAGGACAATATGAAATACGTGGTGGATATGCTGGACCGCATCGGGAGCACAACGAACCTGATTGTGGCGCCGGGCTGCGATATGCCGTATAACGTGCCGGTGGAAAATGCGATCGGCGTGGCACAGGCGGTGCTGCATACCGAAGACACGCGCGCTATGGTAGAAAACTACGTCGCGGCAGACGATGATATCGCTGTCGAGCTGCCCGATTATGCGCACTTAAGCCGACCGCTCGTGGAAGTGTTTACGCTCGATTCGGCAACCTGCGCCGCATGCACATATATGATGAGCGCCGCACAAAAAGGCAAGGACCATTTCGGCGACCGGATCGACTTGGTGGAATACAAATTCACCGAAAAGGTCAATATCGCGCGGTGCAAGAAGATGGGCGTGAAAAATCTACCTTCGATCTATATTAATGGGGAACTCAAATTTTCTTCGATCATCCCGAGCAGAGAACGGCTGTTTGCGGCAATTGAAGATGTGCTGAAATAAACAGGGAGATGTGAAAACGCATGATCAGCCTTTACCTCATAACCGGCTTTTTGGGAGCCGGAAAAACGACGTTTCTAAAAGGCTTCATTCGTCGGCATGCGCAATACCGGTTTAAAGTGATCGTCAACGAATTCGGCAAGGAAGGCATTGACGGCACACTGATCAAGGAATCGGGGGCGCAGGTTGAGGAGATCAGCAACGGCTCGATATTCTGCTCGTGCCGGCTCGATCAGTTTGAGAATGCGCTTTCACAGGCGGCGGACGATAATCCCGACATCATACTCGTTGAAGCGTCGGGATTATCCGACCCCGCCGGTATGGAAAAGATACTCAGCCAAGCCCAACGTTTTGTAAACATCGCGTATATGGGCTGCATCTGTCTCGCGGACGCCGTCAATTTAAAGAAGGTGCTCGCGACGGTTCGCGTATCCAAAAAGCAGCTTGCGGCTGCCGACCTGCTGCTCATCAACAAAGCCGACCTTGCGTCCGAAGAAGCACTGAAAGAAGCCGAAGCGCTGATTCGCGCGCACCAGCCCGCCGCGCAAATCCACCGCACGACATACGGCCAAATTGACATGGCCTGGCTGCAAAACTTAAGAGAAAAACAAAAGACCGTCTCCGGCCCCGCTTATCATGTGAAGGATGTCAGCCTGCAAAAGATGCTGATCGTGATCAACGATTCGATGACGTTCGCCCAGCTCGAAAAATTCGTCGGCCTGTTCATTGAAGACACGCTGCGCATCAAGGGTTTTGTGTGCCTCGAAGGGCAAACAGGCCTGCTCGACTGCGTGGGTGCTCATTACGCCGTCACGCCGTACAATGAAAAACCGCCGCACTGCAACCATATTGTCGCGCTGGCCGGAGCGGGCATGCCGATGGAAAAAAGCATCCGTTATGCGGCGCAATGGTTCCCCGGGTGCATTGACAAAATCGAGTGGGATTAATTTAAAAGACAAAAGCAACTCAAAGCTTGCCGAAATGATCCGAATACGATCCCCTCCCGCCCTGCGCCGGGGATCAGCGCGCCGTTGACAAGATTCAAATCAATCCCGCTTTGACAAGGCGACTGCTGTCTGCCTTTGCGCTTTTTTTATTTCAATCGCTGCGACATTAACGATCAGAAACACCTTGTCTTTAGCTCGCTGCCGCGCAGCACCCGAAGAACTGACATTGAACGCTCGAGTTATCACTCTTGAACCAGCCTCACTGAAGAGGCATTTGGAGAGAAAATATCGTTCAAAGCCGGATACATCCTCCCAACTCGTACTCCTTCTAATCCGTCAATAAAGGCAGCCCTCCCTTGCCCGAATGGGTTAAGCGAGAGGCATACCAGTCATGTCTCTGCTCATTCCACCGACATCGGGCGTTATTGCAAATTCTGATCGATAATACTCACGAGGCTGCCGTCGGCATTTTGCGACAGCTCCCATATCGCCGCTCCGCCGAGCCCGGTATCATCAATGTATCCGGCCTTCGCGGCCACCGACAGCGCGTCGTCATACGAGATGAATGTCGAGCCGCCAAAAAGCCACGGCACCAGCGCATCGGGGTGCTCGTACCGCGTATAGGCCGGGTTATTAAGATACGTTGATACGATCTTGTCGTACGCGATCGACGAACCCGAGGCAAACGTCTGGTACAGCCCGCGCCCCGCGTTTGTGACGCCGTTAAACTTGATGCCGTAGAAAGGAATGCCCATCACGATCTTTGTTTTCGGGAAGCCTTCGTCGGTCCACAGCTTCACGGCGGCGTTGCAGCTCCATTTGTATTGCGGCGTATTCTCGGAAGGGGTATACAGCGGCGCGTTGAAATCTGTCAGGCTGTTTGGCCATGCGCCGTGCATATCGTATGTCATGATCGTCGCAAAATCGACGTATCCGGCCAGCGTGGAAAGCTCGGTGTTGTCGGCAAAAAATGTGCCCGAAGCGCCCGCAAACGCCAGCAGATAATGCCGCCCGTCCTGCGCGCCCTGCTCATCAAGCTTTTCGCGCAGCTTCGCCATCAGCAGTGTAAAATTCGTTTTGTCTTCGGGCCTTTTGGTATTGGCGGACATCCCTCCGCCCACGGGATACTCCCAGTCGATATCCACGCCGTCAAAACCGTGCTGCTTGATAAACGCCACGGCGCTGTCGGCAAAAGCCGTGCGGCTCGCGTCCGTCAGTACGGCGTCCGAAAACTTATCCGACCATGTCCAGCCGCCGACGGATATCAGCGTTTTAAGATCAGGCCGCTGCTGCTTTAATTGCCTCAATTTTTCGAAGTTGGCCGGATCGATCGCCGGGTCCCCCATTGCGATCTTCAGATCGGAGCCGATATTGGCAAAGGCATAGTTCACATGCGTCACTTCCGCCGGTATCTTCGCAGGCGTATAGCTCGAATACGCTGCCCAAGACGCATAGTAGCCCACGATGAGCTGATCCGCCCCTTCAGCGGGTGCGGGCGTCGGCGCAGGTGTCGGTGCGGGCGTCGGCGCAGGTGTCGGCGCGGGCGTCGGTGCGGGTGTCGGTATAGGTGTCGGCGCGGGCGTCGCGGTCACCGACAGGTAGCTTTGATGCACATAACCGTCTCTGCCACCAAAGTTAATTTTGTAATACGAGCCCGACTTGCCTTTAACCGGATAAGTCATGCCTTTTGGCGCATTGCCGATCTTGGAATAATTGGTGCCCGGCCCGCTGCGCACATTGACCCCGCTCGTGCAGTTGACGATCGTGCCTGTTTGGCCGCCCGGTGCTGTCGCGGGCACGGCGGATGCTTTGATATATGAGGACGACACATATCCCGTCGTTCCGTTAAAACTGATTTTGACCCATGAACCGCTTGTCCCGAGCATGCTGTAAACCGCATTCTTCGGTGCCGTGCCCAGCTTTTTATAGCCGGTGCCCGGCCCGCTGCGCACGTTGACTCCGCTCGTACAGTTCACGATCGTGCCGGTTTGGCTGGATGCGGGTTGCGGCCCTGCTGTCTGCACAACCGAATCCACTTGAAAATAGCTTGCATTGATATAGCCTGTGCGGCCGTTGAAACTGATTTTGTACCACGAGCCCGATTGTCCGAGAATGCTGTAAGCCGCATTTTTGGGTGCATCGCCGATTTTGGCATAGCTTGTCCCGGGCCCGCTGCGCACATTGACGGCGTTCACGCAATTGACGACATGCCCGCCGGGGCCGGAATCCTGAGCCATGGCCTGCCCCGGAAAACAGGAAATAAATATCACTGCCGCAATCAGAACTGCATACATCGGTCTTCGTCTGTCCATCGTTCCTCCTGTAAGCAAAAGCAAATTTAATAAAGCGTTTTTCAGCCGTCGCCAAAAACACCGGCCGTATTCGCCGTCTTCCCGATTTTATTAAATACAATCATTTCGGCACGTTTTAAGGATAGGCAGCCAGACAGTCATAGCAAAAAAACCTTAGACTCACGGCTTTGCGCCCCTGCCTTTCGACCGGTTTGCCCTTTCTGTGTCAAATTTATATACCCAGTGAATTAAAGTATACACAAATCGCGTATACCTATCAAAATGTAACTTATACCTGAGTTTCCATGATTGCCATACGTCAGGCGAATTGACATCTTCTTAAAGAGCCTGACAGGCAGATGTGAACAAAAAATCCTGATATTACCGTACAGGCTCTCTACATATTTGTCTTGCTGATGTGAGCGGCAGCACAAGGTTGCAGCATATATAAAAAACAGCTTGATTTCTTCGGATATGACCCGCTTTGGGCAATGGATAAATAGCCAATGCAATGCTCACACGCTGACGTACGAAGACAATGAAAACAGTATATAATCATCGATCCAAGCGCACGCGAATGCCTGCGGGAGCAGACCGGATAACCCCGTCAGCAACTTCGCGATATAAGACTGCGCAGGCATCGGAAGGGCATTGCCGACACCATCGCAGCTTATAATTTCGCTTCAATCATTTTCAGGTTGTTTTTGAGCCGCTCATCATCGGGGCTGAACGTGAGCGCCGCCCGTGCATGAGCCGCCGACAGCTCATACATCGCAAGCCAATAACAGGCGATGGCGGCAAGGTCATCAGGCGTGCTGTCCCACGCATACCCCGCGTTCACAAAGGCCCCCGAGCGCTCTTTAATCTTCAGCGCTTCTTCGGTCATGCCAAAAACCATCGTCCAATCCTTTTGGTAGTATGCCAGCCTTGCGCACTCCACAAAAGCGTCACGCATGTCGGGCGCTTCGGCAACGGCTCTGAAGTACCAGTTGTAAGCCTCCTGCAAATGGCCGAGCCGGTCATGGCTTTGCGCAATCCATCTCATCGACGCCGCGCGTTCTTCTCTCCATGTGGCTGTCGGCAGTTTCAGGTGTTTTTGCAGCGTGTCGATGCACTTTTGCCACTCGCCTTTGTACATGTATTCTCTGCCCAGATAATACATCATACGGCTGCATCCTGGGTCCTCCTCAACGGCGAGCTCCAGCAAAGGCAGATAGGAACCTCTTGACTTGCTGCTGTCGGGATAATGGTTGAGCACCACGTCGTTAATATACACCGTTTTCTGAGGCCGATCTCCGATATAGCAGAGCCACTCGTGAATGGGATATCCCCACTTGTAGCCCTTTCGGGAATGGATCTTCGTGTAATAAAACTGCACGTACGGCGTGCCGTCCGCGCGCAGGCTCCAGTTGTAAATGTACCGGCCCGCCGTGGCATCGGGTTCCCAATCACGCTCGATGCACGCTCTCCATCCTTTTTCGAATATCTCATCAAGGTCGGTGCACACGCAGATATCGACATCCTCAGGCACATGATCGAGCGATATGTTGCGTGCCACGTCAAACCGCCACGGTTTGACTTCGTCAATGTAAACGACCGCACCTCTTTGCCGCAGCTTTTCCACGGTTCCATCGGTTGAGCCCGTGTCCGTCACGACGATCATATCAGCCTCGCTCATTGAATCGATCCATCGGTCCACGAACTTTTCTTCATTCTTGCATATTGCATAAACGCAGATTTTGTATTTATTCACCGGTCTCGCTCCGCTCCTCGGGATTGTTTATTTTGAGCTCGATCAGCTCGAGGTTGTTTTTCAGCCGGGCATCCGCCGGCTCCATCTCACAGGCTGTTTTGGCATACGCCAGTGACTTTTCATAAAGGCCGAGCCTATAGCAGCATATGGCACCCAAATCGTAAAATCCGCATCCCCAGGATGCGGGCTCCAGCAGATAGCTGCCTGTCTTCTGGGTGATGCCTAGCCCCTTTTCCACCATCAAAAATACGAGCGGCCAATCGTTCTCAAGGTAACCGAGCCTCGCCATTTGCAGATACGGCTCGCGCACATGCGGGCATTCGGCAATCGCGCGGTACAGCCACTGCTTTGCCTGACGGTAGTCGTTCTTGTTTTGGTAGCATTGGGCGATAAAGCGCATCGAAGCGCACCGCTCTTCATCCCATGTGGCTCCCGTCAGGCTAAGATGGCGGTTCAGCTCAGCGATGCTCTGGTCGTGCATGCCGCGGTACATATACTCCCGGCCCAGCCAAAAGGACGTCCGGTCGTCCTCCGGGTTCTCTTTGGCGGACAGTTCGAGCAGCGGCAGATACTGTGCCCTCGGTTTGGATGTATCGGGATAGTGATTGAGCACCAATCCGGGCACCCAGACGGTCGTATCCTTATCCCCCCCGCTGTATTCAAGCACCTCATGAACCGGATGAACCCAACGGAAGCCATGCCGCCGGTGTATCTTTTCCATCGCAAACTGCTTGCGCGGCGTTCCGTCTTCGTTATAGCTCCATGTGAACAGATAGCGCGCCCGCGTAGACCACGGCTGCCATGCGTTCTCCAGCTTCTCCCGCCATCCCTTTTCGAATACCTCGTCGAGGTCGTTGGAGACACATATGTCCATATCGTCCGGCACATGGTCCATCGCGGCATTGCGCGCCGCATCGAACCGCCAAGGGCTGATGATATCAACATACACAACGGCTCCCCGCGCCCGCAGCTTTTCTACAGTGCCGTCGGTTGACCCCGTATCCGCAACCACCACCATATCGGCTTCGCTCACCGCGTCCATCCATCGATCCACAAAACTCTCTTCGTTCTTACATATGGCGTATACGCATATCTTGAACCGGTTCACTTTTTTGCTCCTTGCTGTCTGCTGTTATATTATAGATGTATGTCTGGACCGCTTAACTTGACACTCAGGACAGACACGAAAGAATCAGCTTTCTTCGAACAGCCTTCTGTCAATTCAATTTTTGAATTGCTGATCTGCCGTCGAGGCCGATTATGATCCCGGCGGGACACGTCATGCTTTGCTCAAATCGTACTGGCGAATGGTATAGATGCCGATTTGCGGAAACCATCTCAAAAGGAAAAGGCCACCTTTGCAGATGGCCTTGCCGTAAAGATCATATGCTGTCTTTAAGACAGGAAGATCACATCAAACATCTGATGATTCCTATGTAGGCGGCCTTACAGCCGCCCCGCTATCTAACCGTCAGACCCTGACAATACAGTATTGCTTTACAACTGCTCCTTTGCCGGGGTCAAACGTTTTTTCATGGTCAGATTACGCGCACGATCGTTAGATACGTGCTTGCACCGCCCAAGAGAGTTGCCGCACCGAGCAGGCCAAATAACTGCAGTGTCAGCGTATCTCCTGCGGTGAGCGGGAAAATAAATGACGAAAACAGATTTGCCGTTGACACAGTGGGCGTAACCACAGATTCGGCTATGGGTCCGCCATTCTGCAGTACCTGTGAGGAAACCAGCAGCGCCGCTGTTGTGGCTACAGCGTAACTGATCAAATACTCGCCTGTTGCGGGCACAGTAAATTCGGTATCCGTTCCATCTACGGTGAACGTATTCAGGTTCTGATTATCAGGCAGAGGCACATCGGTGCCACCCAATACAACCGCAATAACAGCCGCAGTTGTGTTGGCTGCCGACATGCTGTCGCTTGTAACCGCAACTCCCACGTCACCCGTTGGGCCTGTAAACCCCGTCGGCCCTGTCGGCCCTGTCGGTCCTGTTGCGCCCGTGGGTCCGGTGTCGCCCGTTGCGCCCGTCGGCCCCGTAAAGCCCGTGAAACCTGTCGGCCCTGTCGATCCGGTGTCGCCCGTTGCGCCTGTCGGTCCTGTGAAGCCCGTGAACCCTGTTGCGCCCGTCGGGCCCGTATCACCCGTATCACCCGTGTCACCTGTCGGGCCCGTGAAACCCGTGAACCCTGTTGCGCCCGTCGGGCCCGTATCACCCGTGTCACCTGTCGGGCCTGTGAAACCCGTGAACCCTGTTGCACCTGTCGGGCCCGTGTCACCCGTTGCGCCCGTCGGCCCCGTCTAGCCCGTGAAGCCCGTGACCCCTGTCGGCCCCGTGTCTCCCGTGTCACCCGTCGGCCCCGTAAAGCCCGTGAAGCCCGTGAAACCTGTCGGCCCCGTCGCTCCCGTGTCACCCGTTGCGCCCGTCGGCCCTGTGAAGCCTGTGAAACCTGTTGCGCCTGTCGGTCCCGTGTCGCCTGTTGCACCCGTCGGTCCTGTGTCGCCCGTTGCGCCCGTCGGCCCTGTGTCGCCCGTTGCGCCTGTCGGCCCCGTAAAGCCTGTGAAACCTGTCGGTCCTGTCGCTCCCGTGTCGCCCGTCGCGCCTGTCGGGCCTGTGTCACCCGTCACGCCCGTCGGCCCCGTAAAGCCTGTGAAACCTGTCGGTCCTGTCGCTCCCGTGTCGCCCGTGTCGCCGGTCGGTCCGGTAAAGCCTGTCGGGCCCGTGAAGCCAGTGAATCCCGTGGGTCCCGTGTCACCTGTGTCGCCCGTCGCGCCTGTCGGCCCTGTGTCACCCGTTGCGCCTGTCGGGCCTGTGAAACCCGTGAATCCGGTTGCGCCAGTCGGTCCGGTGTCGCCCGTCACGCCTGTCGGCCCTGTGTCACCCGTTGCGCCAGTCGGCCCTGTGAAGCCCGTGAATCCGGTTGCGCCAGTCGGTCCCGTGTCACCCGTCGCGCCCGTCGGTCCTGTAAAGCCCGTGAAGCCCGTCGCTCCTGTCGGTCCCGTATCGCCCGTGTCACCAGTCGGTCCCGTAAAGCCCGTGAAGCCTGTCGGCCCGGTGAAGCCGGTCGGTCCTGTCGGTCCGGTGTCACTCGTCGCGCCTGTCGGTCCTGTGAAGCCCGTTGCACCCGTCGGCCCCGTGTCGCCCGTTGCGCCCGTGGGTCCCGTGTCGCCCGTTGCGCCCGTGGGTCCCGTGAAGCCGGTCGGTCCCGTGGGGCCTGTGTCACTCGTCGCGCCCGTCGGTCCCGTGAAACCCGTCGGTCCTGTCGGGCCCGTGTCTCCTGTTGCTCCTGTCGGCCCCGTGAAACCCGTTGCGCCCGTGGGCCCCGTGAATCCCGTCGTTCCCGTAGGTCCCGTGAAGCCTGTCGCCCCTGTCGGTCCCGTGAAGCCTGTCGGCCCCGTGGGTCCCGTGTCACTCGTGGCCCCTGTCGGTCCCGTGAAGCCTGTCGCCCCTGTCGGTCCCGTGAAGCCTGTCGCGCCCGTTGCCCCTGCTGCCCCGGTCGGCCCTGTCGGGCCTGTTGCTCCCGTAGCCCCTGTCGCACCAGTGGGGCCAGTCTCGCCTGTCGCGCCAACAATATCATCTTCAATAATCACCAGCGTTGCTTTCACCGGAACGATCGTTGAAAGAAAGAAAGTGGCGGCTGTGGCGTTAACCAAAGAAGCCGTCACCGGCGCAGCCACAACCTCGACAATAGCCACGCCGACAACTTCCCCGGATTTTATGGGGGAGGCACCTTCCAGAAAATCGCCTTGAGACGTGCTGACAGCAAAAACGGCTCCGGTTGTCGATTGCGAAGACTGTGTGTCCACCCACCAATCGAACACATACCTGCCGGGTTCATTGAATGTGATAACCCCTGTCACACTGTTATAGCTGATGTTTCCAGAGGAAAACACAATCGTATCAAAAATGACATTACCACCTGGCGGTACACTCCCAGCAGCGATTCGTTCGATTTGAATCGCAATATTGCTCATATTCCCCTCCAATCACCGCAAGCATTTCATGGCTTGCGAATGGTTATGATGCCAAATTCAACAATCGGCACCATTCGTTTTCTTTTTTGTATGGGTTTTTCCTGACTATGCAAAGATTAAGCCCATACTTGAATTTTCTCTACGCTAAAATAACTCTCACCATGTGAGCTTATTACAGACTATGCCAAAAGCACCAGATCGGTGCGATATTTGGCTCTGATCCGATATGGGCGGGAAGCGAGTCGGCCTCTATCGGCTGACCCGTTTCTTTTCCCGCATCCCTGTGTTAATTGACTTCCTCTATCAGCATATCCGCCTGAACGGATGTGCCCGCAAAGAATACTGAATCGCCCGTCACATTGTTCAGCGTGACTGTGGCCGGCGTCGTGGTCACTGTGATCAGCGCGTGTCCGACAACCTGCCCGGTGAGGCTCGGAGACGTCCCAATCACTTCGGGCCCGCCGTCGAGGCTGACGCCAAGTGCGATTTCGGTGGCAGTACCGGCACCGAATGTGGCCACCCACCATATCACCTCATAGTTTCCTGCCGCTGTTATGGTGAATTCGCCTGTGCCAGCGTTGTAGCTGATGTTGGCGCTCTGGTCGTTCACCACCGTATCAAACACCACCGGATCGCCGTCCGCTACCGCCCCCGAACCGCTTCCGACGAGCTGTACCTGTATCCCCTGAACGCCTACCTCCGGACCCGTGAATCCAGTCGGCCCTGTCGGTCCTGTGAAGCCCGTCGGTCCGGTTGGCCCGGTGTCACCAGTGAAGCCCGTCGGTCCCGTGAAACCCGTCGGCCCTGTCGGCCCGGTGTCACTTGTCGGTCCCGTCGGTCCCGTAAATCCCGTGAAACCCGTCGGCCCTGTCGGTCCCGTGTCACTTGTCGGTCCCGTCGGTCCCGTGAAACCCGTCGGTCCTGTGTCACCGGTGTCTCCCGTATCGCCCGTATCGCCGGTAGGTCCCGTAAACCCGGTCGGTCCTGTCGGTCCCGTGAAGCCGGTGAAGCCCGTCGGTCCCGTATCACCCGTGTCTCCTGTGTCGCCGGTATCCCCCGTATCTCCCGTAGGTCCCGTAAACCCGGTCGGTCCCGTTGGCCCCGTGAAGCCAGTGAAACCCGTCGGTCCGGTGTCTCCTGTGTCTCCTGTGTCTCCCGTATCCCCCGTGTCTCCGGTCGGCCCGGTAAACCCAGTCGGTCCCGTTGGCCCCGTGAAGCCAGTGAAACCCGTCGGTCCGGTGTCGCCGGTGTCGCCTGTGTCGCCCGTATCACCCGTCGGCCCGGTAAACCCGGTCGGTCCCGTCGGCCCGGTGTCGCTTGTCGGACCTGTCGGTCCGGTGAATCCCATGGGCCCCGTAAATCCTGTCGGGCCGGTGGGTCCCGTATCGCTTGTCGGACCTGTCGGACCCGTGAAGCCTGTCGGCCCTGTCGGGCCTGTGAAGCCCGTCGAACCCGTCGGGCCTGTGAAGCCTGTCGGCCCTGTCGGCCCGGTTGCCGCAATATCATCCTGTACGATGACCAAAGTCGCTTTAACAGGCGTCAACGTAGCGTAAAAGAAGGTATTCGTGCTCCCGTTGACGAGCGACGCTTCCACAGGCGCTGACGTCACATCCACGATAGCCGTTCCTACAACTTCACCGGTGTTGACCGGTGAGTTTCCCTCCAGAAAATCTCCCTGATCCGTGGAAATTGCAAAAATGGCACCCGTCGTAGACTGTGACGACTGCGTGGCGACCCACCAGTTGAGCACATACCGGCCTGCCTCATTAAATGTGATAACACCTGTTCCGTTGTCATAGCTGATATTACCCGCAGTGAATACGGTCGTATCAAACAATACATTATTTCCCGCCGCAACGCTGCCGACGGCGATTCTCTCAAGTTGTAAAGCTATATTCAAAGTGATAACCCCTCATTCTCCGGTTCCGTGATCAGGTCAGCCTGAACATGGACCAGACTATTCCCGGTGCTCCTGCGCCGCCGATATTCAACGTCAACGTCAATCCATCCGCTTCGTAGAAAAGGCCGATCACATCTCCGGCCGTTAATTGAACATCACCCGCAAGCGTCACCGTTCCGTTACCCAGAATCGCTCTGAGATCCAATAATGCAAGATCAATGTTCAGCAGCGGAAAAAGGCCGCTGATCAGATCATTCGTTGTCGGCGATGTCCGCCGAACAACAAAAGCGGGATTGACGCCTGCGCCCAAAGTGGCTGTGACGGCAGCATTGGTCGAATAATTGACCGTTGCCCCAATCGAATATCTGCCTGTGACTGGCACCGTATAATTCCCGTTCGTTTGATCGAATGATGTGCTGTCGAAATAGGGTGATGAAACCGTCCAGTTCGTAAGCTGTGTGCTGGCCGAGGTGGACACTGCTGATAAAAATGCTGAAAACCCTTCCTGCGCAAATACGCCGCCCGTGAAACCTGTCGGCCCGGTGAACCCCGTAAAGCCTGTCGGTCCCGTCGGTCCTGTAAAGCCCGTCGGCCCAGTGGGCCCTGTAAAACCCGTCGGTCCCATCGGCCCGGTAAAGCCTGTGAAGCCCGTTGGACCTGTCGGCCCTGTAAAGCCCGTCGCACCGGTGTCCCCCGTGTCACCTGTATCGCCCGTGGGTCCCGTAAATCCTGTCGAGCCAGTAAACCCCGTGAAACCTGTCGGACCTGTATCGCCGACCGGTCCGGTCGGCCCCGTCGCACTCAGATCGTCTTGCACCACTGTCAGTGATGCTTTCAGCGGCGTCATTGTCGCATAAAAAAACGTAAATGTGCTTTGATTTATCAATGTCGCTTCAACAGGTGCTGTCAACACATCAACGATGCTTATTCCCACAACTTCACCGTGATTAATGGGTGAATTCCCTATTAAATTGTCCCCCTGGTCTGTGGAAATCGCAAAAACAGCGCCGACCATCGACTGCGAAGACTGTGTCGCCACCCACCAGTTGAACACATACCGGCCCACTTCATTAAACGTAATGACACCGGTTGACGTATCATAGTTAATATTACCCGAGTCTAATACAACCGCATCGAATATCACATTGCTGCCGACTGCGACTGTACCGGCAGTTGTTCTTTCAACCTGCAAAGCAATATTGCTCATTGCATCCCTCCTCAAGATAATTGCTTTCAATTCAAAAAACCTCATGTTGACCTGTTATTTAAGTAATATTTTTTTATTCTATGCCGTTACAATTGCGCACCAACCCGGCACAAGGCAAAAGCCACGGTAAAGACGGGTATCGCCAAAATGAATGGCGATACCCAACTCTTACGCCGTGTTTGTTCTGTTAAGCCAGTTCTGCCTTTATAAGCAGTCTTAATTCGACTTCCCTTTATACGATGGTAACACCTGCGCTGCTAAAGCCGCTGATGACAGCTGCAATGTCTATGCCGGCTGTCACAGCAGCTGAAAACACCATAAGCAGGCGGGTTTGGGCGGTCACGGGGATTGCAAGCCCCGTCACAATACCGTTTGACGTTTGACCAATTGCAACAATCCCGGTTAACGGAGGCGCCAGCGCCACAGCAGTTCCCGGCACAGGTGCAAAAGCATCATCCGGCGTCGGCGAGCTATAAAGCTGCGCCGTTATCGTTACCGTAGATCCAACGAGGGCCACCGCTGCGCCGACGCTGAAGTAAGCGGCAACCGATGTGATGGTCCCGTCTCTGGGCATTGAAAACGCTTCACTGTTAAGGCTGGTAGTATCAATGACACCGCCTACCAACGTCCCCAATTCATTTGACCCGAAAGCGATTAACGACTGAACGCCGGCCAATCCGCCCAACACCGTTGTCAGTGTAGTAATAGGTCCTGAGGCAAACGGAATGATCGCGCCCGCTGCCGCTGCTCCGGTCGGTCCCGTGTCACCTGTAAAGCCTGTCGGCCCAGTCGCACCTGTCGGCCCAGTCGCACCTGTCGGCCCGGTTGCCCCCGTCGGTCCCGTTGGCCCGGTGTCGCCTGTCGCACCCGTCGGCCCAGTAAAACCTGTAAAACCGGTCGGCCCTGTATCACCTGTGGCACCCGTCGGTCCCGTAAAGCCAGTAAAACCGGTCGGCCCCGTATCCCCTGTGGCACCCGTCGGTCCTGTAAAGCCCGTAAAACCTGTCGGTCCGGTGTCACCTGTGGCACCCGTCGGTCCCGTAAAGCCAGTAAAACCGGTCGGCCCCGTATCCCCTGTGGCTCCCGTCGCGCCTGTCGGCCCTGTGAGCCCTGTCGCCCCCGTCGGTCCCGTGAAGCCCGTCGCTCCGGTGTCGCCTGTCGCACCTGTCGGCCCTGTAAAGCCTGTCGCTCCCGTCGGTCCTGTGAAGCCCGTCGCCCCGGTGTCGCCTGTCGCTCCCGTCGGTCCCGTGAAGCCCGTCGCTCCGGTATCGCCTGTCGCTCCCGTCGGTCCCGTGAAACCCGTAAATCCTGTCGGCCCCGTCGCACCTGTTGCGCTTGTGGGTCCTGTCGCTCCCGTCGGTCCGGTAAACCCCGTCGCGCCGGTCGGCCCTGTATCGCCTGTAAATCCTGTCGGCCCTGTGTCACCCGTCGCGCCCGTCGGTCCCGTAAAGCCCGTTGCGCCCGTCGGCCCTGTGTCGCCTGTAAATCCGGTCGGCCCCGTAAAGCCTGTCGCACCTGTCGGTCCAGTGTCGCCCGTCGCGCCTGTCGCACCCGTGAAACCGGTTGGTCCCGTCGGGCCTGTCGCGCCCAACGCTCCAGTTGGTCCCGTGTCACCCGTCGCACCTGTCGCACCCGTGAAGCCGGTCGAGCCTGTCGGCCCCGTGTCACTTGTTGCCCCTGTCGGCCCCGTGAAACCGGTTGGTCCCGTCGGCCCTGTCGCACCCGTCGGCCCGGTTGCACCTGTTGCGCCTGTACCCGTCGGGCCTGTTGCGCCCGTGGGGCCCGTGGGGCCCGTTTCGCCTGTCGGACCAACAATATCGTCCTCTATGATGACCAGTGTTGCCTTCACCGGAACAATAGTCGGAAAGTAAAATATTTCAGATGTCGCATTAACCAAAGACGCCGTCACTGGAGCGGCCACAACTTCGACAATACTTACGCCGACAACCTCGCCGGTTTTAATCGGGGAAGCGCCCTCCAAAAAGTCGCCTTGGGATGTACTGATTGCAAATACCGCTCCAGTCGTAGATTTTGAAGACTGTGTGTCCACCCACCAATCAAATACATACCTGCCGGCTTCATTGAAAGTGATAACGCCTGTAGCGCTGTTATAGCTGATGTTCCCAGAGGAATATACAATCGTATCAAAAACGACATTACCGCCGGGCGGAACAGTCCCCGCAGCCAGTCGTTCAATTTGAAGCGCAATGTTGCTCATTATTCTCCTCCAATCGATGCAAGCTGTTTTCTTCTGCCTGCATTTTCGGTTTTGATGCCGACCTAATCGGCATCGTTAATACTACTTGTTTGCACGAGGCTGTACTGTTCATCCAGCCTCCATATCTTGATCTTTATTTCGCTAAATTTTCAGAATGGGCTTCCTAAAAGGAAACCCATTCTTTTGCTTCCGTCAGCTGCCTGTTTTCTTTCTCCGGATGCGCATAAGCAGCAGCAACCTGCACACGGTTCTAAACGCTTATCTCGATAATCACGATATTCGCCTGTACCGGTGTCAACGGGATAAACACGTTGTCGCCAGTCGCGTTAACAAGCTCAATCGTTGCCGGTACCGCTCCCACAGTGACGAGAGCGCTGCCGTTTAGCTGTCCCGAAACAATCGGCGAAGATCCGAGTATGCCCGGCCCGCCATTGAGGCTGATTCCGAACGAAACTGTCGTCGCCTCTTCCGCGCCATCCGTATCAACCCACCACGTGACGTAGTAATTGCCCGGTGCGGTGACCGTAAATATGCCGGTTCCTACGCCATAGCTGATATTCAGGCTCTGGTCGTTAAGAACAGTGTCAAATATCACCGTTGCGCCTGTTGCAATCGTACCGCCGGCCGCTCCGATCAACTGAGCCTGTATGCCGCGCAGCATCGCCGCTGCGGCAGCCGGTCCAGTCGGTCCCGTCGCGCCTGTCGCGCCCGTGTCACCCGTCGGTCCTGTCGGCCCTGTTGCACCTGTCGGTCCTGTCGGTCCTGTCGGCCCTGTTGCACCCGTCGGTCCTGTCGGCCCTGTTGCGCCTGTCGGTCCCGTCGGCCCTGTTGCGCCTGTCGCACCTGCCGTGCCTGTCGGTCCTGTCGGCCCTGTCGGCCCTGTTGCGCCTGCCGTACCTGCCGCGCCTGTCGGTCCTGTCGGTCCTGTCGGCCCCGTCGGTCCTGTCGCGCCTGCCGTACCTGCCGCGCCTGTCGGTCCTGTCGGCCCTGTCGGCCCTGTCGCGCCTGCCGTACCTGCCGCGCCTGTCGGTCCCGTCGGTCCTGTCGGTCCCGTCGGTCCTGTTGCGCCTGTCCGTCCTGTCGGTCCCGTCGGTCCTGTCGGCCCTGTCGGTCCTGTCGGTCCTGTCGGTCCCCTATCCGGGCAGATAAAAATGATAATCAACTGCGGCGCAAATTTTGGAGACTTGCATGTGTTCGAGCTGGTAAAAACGGCGGTCCCCTCTCTGTCGCGCGCACCCGTCAGGCTGATGCCTAAGTCGTGAGTGTGTTTGGAAAATACATCGCGCACCAGTTCACTGACGTCGACCTCAATAAATTGGTCGACTTCACGACAATTCACATTGAATACGGTTGAAGTCGGTACAAAAGTCGGCTGAGTATTCCATGTGACTGTTCTTGTATCAAATTCGGATGTAATCTTATTCACTCTTAACGCCACATCGTCCGCATAGACGACATCTTCAACATGCAGCCTCAAAATCGCCCTGATAAATTCGCATCCCTCGGGAATACAAGGTTTCTCAAATTTGATCAGGCTCCTGAAAACGTTTCTTCTTCGATAATCGAAGCCAGCTGCAATAATTTCTCTTTCGGAATAATTGGCATTTGCAGGCCATCTTGTTATATAAGTGTCACCAATCGGTGTTAACTGTATTGTAGGCATAATAATTCAACCTTCCTTAGAGTTATAGTACATAATATGTTAATTCAATATTTATGGTACTTGTTTTTGCGCTCAAAAAAAAACGTATCTGCATAAAATATTAATTTTTTCAGTTCATTTGGATATTCATGTCACAACCATGGATGACTTTGTATATTTTTATATAGAAATATAAAACAAGAAGGGTACCCGCCCGGAATGAATACAATGAACAAAACAGCGATCATCATTTTGACGTACAACAACTTTGAGTTCAGCAAAGACTGCATTGAGAGCATAAGAAAATATACGGACAAAGACGCCTATGAGATTATCGTGGTCGATAACAACTCCACAGATGAAACGCGCGAATGGCTTAAAAGCCAAGCGGATATTAAGCTGCAGCTCAACGAAAATAACGAAGGGTTTCCAAGAGGCTGCAACATCGGCATCCGCATGGCTGACCCCGGCAGCGATATTCTGCTGCTGAACAACGACACGATTGTGACACCCCGGTGGCTGGAAAATCTACAAAAATGCCTTTACAGCAGCGAAAACGTCGGCGCGGCGGGTGCTGTCAGCGGCCACCATGAAAACCTGCAGGGCGTCAGCTTTACCTATGAGAACATGGACCGGATGCAGGAATGCGCCGATAAAAACAACATATCGGACAGTGCCCGGTGGGAAGAGAAAGTGTTTCTAATCGGCTTTTGCCTGCTGATTAAAAGAGAAGTGATGGATAATATCGGCCTGCTCGATGAAGCGTATTCGCCCGGATATGTGGAAGATAACGACTTGTCGCTTCGCATCCTTGAAGCGGGCTACCGGCTTTTGCTCTGTCACGATTGCTTCATTCACCATTACCTCGGCTCGGGTTTCAGAAAAGATTTAACCCGCTTTTACCCCGTTTTGTATGCCAACAGAGCCACGTTTCAAAGAAAGTGGAAGTTTGAGACGGTACGCTTTGACGAAATCGACCACGCCTCGCTTCGCATATTGCACGAACCGGATAAACAAAAAAGCCTGAATATTCTGGAGCTTGGGTGCGGTATCGGCGTTACGCTGCTGAAAATCAAATACAATTATCCGAACGCGGAGCTTTACGGCTGGGAGCCGGATGTGAATATGGCCAAGATCAGCCGCCATTTCGCCTCGGTATCAACAGCCGCATTGGACGCGGCTATGAACGACTTTCCGGACGGCTTCTTCGATTATATTTTTATCGGCTATTATCCCGAGCAGGCCCAAAACCCCAAAGCATTTCTGCAAAGTGTCCATAAAAAGCTCAAGCCGGGCGGCTGGGTTGTGGCCACCGTACAAAACGTTCTGCATTTCAGCCGCATGCGCGACCTGCTGAACGGCAATTGGTTTTTATCGGGCAACAGACATAAAAAAATCGTGACCACGGATTATACGCTCAAAGACTTTTCCGCGCTGCTGGCCGATTGCGGATTTGCCAACCAGTTCACCTTCCATTGGTTTTCGGTGCTCGGCGAAGCAGACAAAGCTTTCATACAAAAGCTCTGCGACATCGGGCAGGAAGAGAAGGATTATAATTTCAGCACATATCTGTATTCGATCAGAGCCCAGAAGCCGTCAGAAGTGTAATGTCACAGCCGCTTTCTTACAGTATTGGCTTTGGCTCAAGCCTATCTTTTTTGCGGCAAGAGCTCTATCCCCATTGCAGGGACAGAGTTTCTCGCACCGCTTAATCAGCGATATTTGTTAAAAGGGCACCAAGAGCAGGGTGACAGAGTGTCTGTCGCACTAATAGACACGATCCTCATCCGGCACTGCGTACCGCCTTTACCTCCAAGGAGAAGGTCAGCTTGATAAAAAAAACCCCGGTCATGCATTCCACTGCGTCGTGAGGAACGGAGTGACATAACTACAAAGCGGAACGCATCCCCTGTTTTTATACTCTTGACCGTGGGATTCCTCTTGCGCTCACGCTCCATCGGAATGACATTGTTACTTTGTCAACAACCTGAATTTCTCCTTAAGAAGGAGAAGTCTTTTAGCTTTAAACTCCATTATAGACATTTCTAAAGACAAGAAAACGCCGGTCTCTTAACGGCAGTCCGGCGTTTTTCCTGAAGCGGTTCGATAACCGGCTCTGTGCCCGTATATCGTTCCTGAAAATAGAGGAATAGAGTGAAACTGTCCTTTTGTTATCCGGCTGCTCAGACCAAAAGCAGGCTTTTTTCCGTCTCGATGTCGAACAGGTGAATCAAATCTCCGGGTATCTTAAAGTTCACATAATTGGCCTTTCCGGGCTCAAACAGCGAGCTGTTCAAATCCGTAACCTGTACGCGAACCACAACATCCTTATCGTCCACAGCCAAATGCAGATAGATTTCGCTGCCCATCATTTCCGACACGTCCACCTTCGCCTTGACCGCGCTGCTGTCGCTCTCGGCGGTCAGCACCAGATGCTCGGGGCGTATGCCCAGCAGCACCTGTCCGGGCGCCTGATTCTTCGCTTTCAGTATCTTTTGCTTGTCGGAAGGAAGCTTAATCTCCGCGCCCGCTGCGCGTACCGTATATTCGCTCCCCGAGAGCGTCAGTTCCGCCGTAAAAAAGTTCATCTGCGGCGTACCGATAAATCCGGCGACGAACTTGTTCGCCGGGCGGTTGAACACATCCTGCGATGTTCCGATCTGCTGGATGAAGCCATCCTTCATGATGACAATCCGGTCGCCGAGCGTCATCGCTTCCACCTGATCGTGAGTCACATAGATAAACGTGGTGTCAATGCGCTCTCTGAGCTTAATCAGCTCGGCGCGCATCTGGTTTCGAAGCTTGGCGTCGAGGTTGGAGAGCGGCTCATCCATAAGGAACACCTTGGGCTCACGCACGATGGCACGCCCGATGGCGACGCGCTGCCGCTGGCCGCCCGACAAAGCTTTGGGCTTACGTTTGAGCAGCTCCGTGATGCCGAGTATGTCGGCAGCCTGTTGGACCTTCCTGTCGATCTCGTCCTTCTTTTCCTTGCGGAGCTTGAGCGCGAAAGCAAGGTTTTCATACACCGTCATGTGCGGATACAGCGCGTAGTTTTGGAAGACCATCGCTATATCACGGTCTTTGGGGGGCACCGCGTTGACAAGACGGTCGTCGATATAGAGCTCGCCTTCGGTAATCTCTTCCAGCCCTGCCACCATACGCAGCGTGGTGGATTTGCCGCAGCCCGAAGGGCCGACAAGCACAACGAACTCTTTGTCGGCGATGTCCAGGCTGAAGCTTTCCACCGCCACGACATTCTTGTCGTAGACCTTTTTGATGTTTTTTAATGTGACCTTTGCCATACTTTTCAGCTTTACCGCGCACAGCGTTCGCTCCTGCGCGGCTCACCGCCGCCCGTTAAAATAGACGGCAGTATTACAGCAGGTCTCCACACTGCTGCACCGCAAGCCGTTGCGGATGATTCATGCCTCCTTTTTTAGCGTGCATAAAACGGTATAAGTGGAGCCGTTTAAATGCCGCATGATTGCTTAGTCGTTGGTTGACCTAACGGCGCGCCGGTTTCAGTGGGGAAGATTCTCGGTATCGTTTGTGCTTTTGGAAAATTCGCTGTAGCTTATTCCCGCGTATTTTTTAAAGCAGCGCCCGAAATAATTCGGGTCGGGTATCCCCACGGCATTGGCCGTATAAAACATCTTTTCATTGTCTTTCGCGAGCTGCATCGCCCTTTTCATACGGCAATCCGTCAAATGCTCAATAAACGAGCTCCCGATTTCGGTTTTGAAGCGCCTGCTTAAGTAGCTCGGATTAAAGCCGAACGTCTGGGCGATCGATGTGAGATTGAGGCTCGAATCCGTGTAATGGTCTTCCACAAAGCGCGCAATCCGGCGGATGGCCGACGGCTCAATTTCACGCCCGTCATCCGGCTCTTTGGATGGCTCCTCCACCGACTGGACAACCTTTTTCAAGAGTTCGTATATCTCTGAGCGCACAATCGGTTTTAATATGTACCCGCAGACGGGCAGGCCTATGCATTGGCGCGCGTATTCAAATTCATCAAAAGCCGTTAAGACAATGATTTTCAGGTTCGGATAACGGCTGACGGCGAGCTTCGCAAATTCAATACCGCCCATAAACGGCATGCATATATCCACAAACACGATATGAGGCCTGATATCATCGATCTTATTGATCGCTTCAATACCGCTGCCCGCTTCGCCCACGACCTCAAGATCGAGTGATTTCCAGTTGATAGACTTTTTGAGCAGCAGGCGGGTGGGTTCCTCGTCATCGATAAGCATCACTCTAAACATCGTGCCCTCCTTCACTTCTCCTTGGGAATGATAATTTCTATCTCGGTATATTCGCCCGGTTCGCTGCGAATTTGAATCACCTCGTGATAGTTGCAATAGTAGCGTATACGCTCAATCGTCCCTTTGAGCCCAAAGCCGGATAACTCGTCCTCACCCACGATTGTCGTTCCCGTCAGAATATCCGTAATCTGCTCCTGCGTCATGCCCACACCCGTATCATACACGGTGATATGCACCGCGCCGTCCTTTTCAAAGGCGCTGATACGAATAATCCCCTTCTCCCCCTTCAGCCTCACGCCATGGTAAAGGCTGTTTTCCACGAGCGGCTGCAGTATCAGCTTAGGGATAAGCGTGCCGAGTACACTCTCGTCAACGATGTACTCATCATCGAAAGCATCTCCATACCGCAGCTTTTGCAGTGCCAGATAGTCTTTGACAATCAGTATCTCGCTGCGCAGCGGTATTTCTCTGCTGCCTTTGCTCAAGAAATTGCGGTAAAAGCTGCCGAGCGTCTCCAGCGCGTCATGCACGCTGGGCGCTTCGCTCTGCAGCGCCATATAGCTGATGGTTTCGAGAGAATTGTAGAGAAAGTGCGGCTTGATCTGTTCCTGCAGCGTGCGCATCTCCGCCTTGCGTATGCTGTTCTCCTTCTCAATGAGCTCGGCTATTAAATTGTTAATATGCACGATCATGCTGTTATAGCTGTGGGCTAAATTCCTGATTTCGTTGTTGGGCAGCGACAGCTTGATTTCGTGCAGGTCTCCGTCTGTCCGCGTGTTTGTCATGGTTTCCGCAAGCAGGTCAATCGGGCGGGCGATGTTGCTCGATATAAAAGCGCCGCTCGCAAAAACGGATAAAACCACCGCCGTAATCAGTATGATAACCAGCAATATGGTTTCGCTGGACTGTATCGAGGCAGCCGTCACAACGCTTTTGCTGATTTGCACAATCGGTAAATCCGGCGTGCTGTACGAACTCAAAATTTCTCTTTTTCCTTGCGAATTGACCTCTTGCCACTGAAAACCCCGGTTGACATCCTCAGCGTTAAACAGTCCTTTTAGGTCTTCATCGCCCCATAAATAATTGCCGTCTTTATCCATAAAACAGATCTGGCTGTCGGGGCTTAAGTCCTTCGCGGCCGTATACAGCACATTCGGATTCAGATTGATCACAAGCAAGCCGATTTCCTTCTGCGTTTCAATATCATAAATCAGGCGCATCATGGAAATAAGCAATATGCCGCTGCGCTTTGTGAAAGCCCCTCGTCCGTTGATGCTGAGTATAACCCCGCCCTTTGCGCTCAGTAACGGCTGGCGCCAGCTGTCTTCCTTGATGCGCTTTGTCTCCACATCGATCAGCCCCGAGCCGGTTCTCACAAACCGGTCATCCAGACGGAAAACGTAGACCGAATCCACATGGCTGTATATATTCGTGATGCTGATAATGCCGTTGCTGACCGTCGTTTGGTTGAGTGTCTCGCTGTTTAAATAGTCAACAACCGCATTATTGAGCATGATCAGCCGCGACATTTCTTTGTAGCGGTCAAAATTCGATTTGATGTTGCTGCTGAGGCTCGTCATAGCAGTCTCGCTGTTCGAAACAGCGTTGTCCACGGAGGCGCGCACCATGATGACGATATAAGAAGTCACAAAAATCACACAAAACAGCGAAAATATGATTAAGAAAAAACGCCATGTCTTGCCTTTTAACGAGTGCTTCCTGTGCTGCTTCGATTCCATAGACTGCTTGAATGCCTTCATAAGAAAATCTCCCAATGTAGCACCAGCTTTATGATTTTCTTTCATTATAACAACAATAATCCATACTTAAAACATATTTGTACAAGCGTAAATGCACTGAGCATTTACGCTTGCAGTCTTAGCATCCTCAGCCTTTAATGGCTCCGGCGCTCACACTCTCGTGAATCTTCTTGCTTAAGAAGGCGTACACAAATATCATCGGAAAAGTGGCCAGCACGAGCGACGCTCCGATCGGGCCCCAATCTCTCGTATACGACCCGGACAGCGTCTGTATCCCCACCGTCAGCGTGCGGAATTCGGATTTGCTGATGAATATCAGCGCAAACATCAACTCGTTCCATGCCTGTATGAATGTGAATATGCCCACGGTGGCCACGGAAGGCCTCATCATCGGGAAGATCACGTGCCGGAATATACGCCACACACCGCAGCCGTCAATACAGGCCGCTTCATCGAGTTCCTTGGGAATCTCCTGCATGAACCCGATAAAAATCAGAATGGCGACGGATAACGCAAACGCCGTATACGGTATGATCAGCGATTGGTATGAATCCAGCATCTTAAGCTTTGAGAGCACGATGAATATGGGCAGAATCGACGCGTGGATCGGCATCGTCATGCCGAGTATCACCATGTGATTCGCCACTTTGCGCCCTTTCCAAATCATGCGCGTCAGTGCAAACGCCGCCATCATACCGATCACGATGGTGAGGACAATGGTCAAGCCCGTCACAATAATACTGTTGATAAAAAAGCCGCCCAAGTTGTGCACACCCAGCACTGTCTCATAGTTGGACCAGAGCCAATCGTTCGGCAGCCCAAGCACATTTTCGCCGAAAATTTCGGCATTGCTTTTAAGAGAGAAGGTGAACATCCAGTAAAGCGGAAATATGTTGATCAAAAACCAAAGGATCAGCAAGCCATAGACGAGGACCTCTTTGGTGACCCACTTCTTTGAATGCCTGATATGAATGTCCCTTGTTTTAAAAAGCTGAAGCTTCAAATCAGTCCACCTCCGTTTTGAAAGATTTTCTAATGATCACAGCAACAATCATGCACAATATGATCAGCAGCACGGCGATCGCGCTGCCGAGCCCATACTGGTTTCTCAAGAACATTCTTGAATAGAGCAGCGTACTCGGCACTTCGGTTGCGTGGGCAGGCCCGCCGCCGGTCAGTATGTAAACCATATCGAATATTTTGAGTGACCCGGTCACGGAAATGATGAGGCATACACGAAGGACAGGCTTTATCAGCGGTATGATGATTTTTCTGTTGACCTGCGATTCGGTCGCGCCGTCGATCAGCGCCGCTTCTTTGATTTCGTTCGGTACCCCTTGTATGCCCGCGTACAGCAGCAGCATATGATAGCCCGTGAACTGCCACATCGTCGGAATAAACGCCGCCACGAGCGCGGTGCCTCTGTCTCCGAGCCAGGCTGTCGTCCAGGAATCCAGCCCGACACCGCTTAACCCCATGTTGAGCAGGCCGTAATCGGGGTTGTATATTTTAAGCCATAGCTGGCCGATCACGACGGTAGACAGCAAAACCGGTATGAAGTATACGGAAAGAAACATGCGGCTGCCTCTTCTCCCCTTTGCGAGCAGCAGTGCCAGCAGCAGTGAAAAAGGCAATTGTATCAGCACGGAAGCGAGCATGTACAGCACCGCGTTGAGCAGCGCCTGCGGGAAATTCAGCGTCGAATTTGTAAACAGCTCCACATAATTCTCAAAGCCGATAAACTTCATCTCCGACATCCCGTCCCAATCTTGCAGGCTGTAGTATGTGGACATGATGATCGGTATGATGATAATGCCGATAAACAGGATCGCAGCGGGGAGCAGGAATAATGCAATGGCCATTTTGTTTTTATAAATTTTGTTCATAAGTCATTTCCTCCCTGTTCGCAATGCGACTTTTAGAGCAGCGGCCTCCCGGCTATTGCCGGGGAGGCCGCGATAAGCTCACCGTTCATATTGCGTCCAACAAAACGTGCCGTTACACACCCAGTTGAGCAGCGATGTTTGCCACGAATTCCTCAGGTGTAATGTCCCCCAAGTAAAGCTGCTGCAGGTTTTCAAGATACACACCCGCGTCTTCGGATTCCATCAGCGTGTCAATCCAAAGCGTGAACGAGGTGGCATCCCGAACCAGAGCCGCGATCTCCTGAGTCTGCGATCTCACAGAGCTTGCGTCATAGTCAACCTGCCATGCAGCAAGGCCGCTGCCCGACAGGTATGCATACTTTGATATATTCTTGCAGATCTCGAACATCGCTTCTGTCGCCTCCGCCGGATACTTCGTGGAAGCCGAAACCATCAGCGAATCGGACGAGCCGCCCATGAAATCGGTGGTCTTCGCCGTGCTCGAATTCAACACAGGGATCGTCACAAAACCAAAGTCTTCGGGGTTCTTGGATTTCGTATAGAAGTCGCTGACCATCCAGCTGCCCGTGATGTACATGGGCTCTTTACCATCGTAGAAGGTCTGGGTCGCTTCGTCGTTATTCAGGGCCACCGCATCCGGGCTGTAAGCACCCATCGCCACGAGCTCAGCAAATTTTTTGGAGGCATCAAGGAATCCGGGAGAATTGTAGCTGACTGTGCCATCCTTGGTCAGGCAGCTCTGAAGCGCATCCGGGCCAACCGACTTGAGCGTTAATGCGTCATGAGTCATGCACAGGTTCCAGATGTCCTTGGCACTGATGCCGAACGGAACGATGCCGTTGTCGATAAACGTCTGGCAGGCATTCTTAAGCTCTTCGAACGTTGTCGGCGGCTTGAGGCCGTACTGCTCGAACATCGCCTTGTTGTAGAACAACAGTGACACGTTGATCGTATAGACCGAGCCATACACTTTGTCGCCGTACGTCAGATTTTTCATCATCACTTCGGGCAGAACATCGGCATAATTTGCATACGCGTCATCAACACACAGCACGCGGCCGGCATCCACAAAAGGCTGGGAGAATCCGCCGCCCCAGGTGAAGAAGATGTCCGGAAGTTCATTGGCAGCCACAGCGGATTTGAGCTTCGTCTTGTACGATTCGTTTTCGAATGTCTCATATTCGATCTTGACATTCGGATGATCGGCTTCGTACTGCGCAATCGCATCGAGGTAAGGCTGATAGTAGTTGTCGCTCTCTGTCGCAATGCTCCAAAGCGTCAGCGTGATCTGTTCGCCGGACTCCTCTGCGGACGCCTCTTCGGAGGGAGCAACAGATTCAGAGTCCTGTGCGGGCTCGGTGCTCGCGGTCTCCTGCGGCGCACAAGCCGTCAACGGAACGATAACCAGCAGCGCAAGCAAAAAGGCAATGACTTTTTTCATGGATTGACTTTCCTCCTTATTTGTTTGTGATGCCCTGATTGTATGCGTTGGGCGAATGACAGTAAATGTTATATCATTACCACTTGGTGTACTTTTTTTACACGTGAATGGGAAGCAAAGCACTTCCCTTACTTTCCCCAAGTAAAAAAAAACCACATTTCCGATAACAAACGAACACACCGTATTGCCGATGTGTTCGTTTTCTTGAATATAACAGTTTGTGAAATTTCTATAAGCCGATTGGCAGGCTGGCGCATTCGCTTCCCGTCAGGCGGCAGCTTAATGCATCGGGCTGGCTGATGCCGGCAAAAAGCGTAAAGCTGCGGCTGTCCACGAACCGGCGTCCGGACTCATCAACAACCTCAAACGCCGACGGCGGCAGTGCCAGCGTCAGGCTGACCGTTTCGCCTTTTTTAATATGGATGCGCTTAAAGCCGCAGAGCTTGTGATTGGTGACTGCCCATTTGGACTCGTTGTCGCGGATGTAAAGCTGAACGACTTCATCCGTATCATAATCGCCGGTATTCTGCGCCTGCAAACGCACGGTGCCGTCTGCGGCGTCATAGCTCAAATCGCTGCAAACCACTTTGGAATAGGTGAGGCCGAATCCGAACGGGTAGAGCACATTGTCCGTCGCATACCGGTAAGTACGGCCTGCCATTGAATAATCATTGAAATCCGGCAGTTTGTCGGCGGATTCGTAGAATGTGACCGGAAGCTTGCCCGAAGGCGACACATCGCCGAACAGGATTTCGGCCAGCGCTTTGCCGCCGAGCTGCCCCGGATACCAGGCTTGAATAATCGCGTTCGCTTTGTCTGCGTGCGGGTTTACCGAGCTGCCGCAAGCCATCACAATCACGGTCGGCTTGCCGACACTGAGCACCTTGTCAATAAGAATGCGCTGGCTTTCCGGCAATTTGATATCCACCTTGTCGCCCGACGCAAAAGCATTGCCCGTGTCGCCCTCTTCCCCCTCAATCGTCGCGTCGTAGCCCACGCAGAGCACCACGACATCCGATTTTTCCGCAACGGTCAGCGCTTCCGCATAGCCGTCGCCGGGCTGGGACAGCGGCTGCAGCATATCCTTAAACAGGTGGCAGCCTTCCGAATAATAAACTCTGCCGTCAAATGCGGCTCTGATGCCGTCCAGGAAGGTCACATACTCGTCCGCAGTTCCGTAATAGTTGCCGCGCAGCGCATCAATGCTCGCGGCATTGGGCCCGATGATGCCGATGGACTTCAGCGATGTTTTTTGAAGCGGGAGCATGCCGTCGTTTTTAAGCAGCACCATGGCCTTGCGCGCGCAGTCGAGCGACACCGCCTTGTGCGCGGCGCTGCTCACCACGTCGTAGCCGATGGCGTCATAGTCGCAGGAGTCATCCAGCATGCCGAGGCGCGCCCGCGTTCTCATCAGGTGCACAGCCGCTTTCGTGATGTCTTCCTCAGTGATCAGCCCCTCGTTGAGCGCGATGAGCAGATTTAAATACGCATTGCCGCAGTTGCAGTCGCACCCGGCTTTGAGCGCCATCGCGACAGATTCCGGCATTGTTGACGTGACCATATGCCCGGTGTGAAAATCACGGATCGCCCAGCAGTCGGACACAAAATAGCCTTCAAAGCCCCATTCCTTGAGCTTGCCCATCAGATAGGTGCTTGCGCAGGCCGGTTCCCCGTTCAGGCGGTTGTAGGCGCCCATCACGCCCTCCACCTTCGCTTCCTTCACCAGCGCCTTAAAAGCGGGCAGATATGTCTCATTCAAATCCTTTTCGGATATTTTGGCATTAAACCGGTGCCTTGACTCCTCCGGACCGCTGTGCCCCGCGAAGTGCTTCGCGCACGCCGCTGCTTTTAAGTACTTGCCGTCGCCCTGAAACCCCTTCACAAAAGCAATGCCGAGGCGCGATGTGAGATAAGGGTCTTCCCCGTAGGTTTCCTGCCCGCGGCCCCAGCGCGGGTCGCGGAAGATATTGATGTTGGGCGTCCACATGGTGAGGCCTTTGTAAATGTCCCTGTCGCCGTGCTTGCGGCTTTCATTGTATTTGGCGCGCGTTTCATGCGCACAGACCTGCGCGACGGCGAAGAGGGTATCTGTATCAAACATGGCCGCGAGGGCAATGGCCTGCGGAAACATCGTGGCTGTACCGGCTCTTGCAACGCCGTGCAGCGTCTCGTTCCACCAGTTGTAGGCAGGCAGCCCCAAACGTTCTATGGCGAGCGCGTCGTAACGGAGTTGTGCCGCCTTTTCTTCCACGGTCATGTTGGATACGATGTCCTCTGCGCGTTCCTGCGCAGACAAATTGGAGTCCTTGTATTTTTCCATCTCGCACACCCCTATCTAATTTGTTTGCTGCTGCTGCCAACCAGCAGCTGCGGCTCCAGTATGATGTTCTCAGGCCTTTTCACCGAATCAAGGCCCAGAATCTGTTTGATCAGACATTCGGCGGCTTTGGCCCCCATGCCGGTGGTATCCTGACGGATGGTGGTGAGCTTCGGGCTCGAGAGCTGCGTGATCTCAATGCCGTCGAACCCCACGATGGACATATCGTCAGGAATTCTGAGCCCCGCTTCCTGCAAAGCCTCAATTGCGCCGATTGCGCTGAAGTCGTCGCTCGCAATCACGGCGGTAGGGCGCTTTTTGCGGGCAAGCACCTCCTGCATGGAGCGGTACCCGCCCTGTATCGAGTAGTATTTCGACTGCACCATCTGCTCCAGCCCGAGCGTTTGTCCTTTTCTCTCCATGGCTTTTTTGAGCCCGTTGATGCGCATGCTCGTTATGTAGCTGGGCTCGCCGTGCATGAAGACGATGTCGCGGTGTCCGAGATTAAACAGATGGTTATAAAGCAGAATCATGCTCTTTTCGCTGTCTGTCGTTACACAGTTGATTGTGGCATCCGAGTAATCAATCGCAATTTTGGGCAGATCGGATTCGATGAGCTCTCTTGTGTCCTTAGATGTGAAATCGGTATTGAAAATAAATACGCCGTCGGTTTTCCTGTAGCGGCAGTGCCCGTAATAAGACAGGCCCATTTTGCCCACTTGATTGGAAATAAAGACGATGTCGTAACCGTGTCTTTCCACGACGTTTTTGAAGCTTTCGAGTATGCTGGCAAAAAGATAATGACGCAGGCCCAATTCCGAGCCGTCCTGACACAATATACCGATTGTCCATGAACGGTTTTTGCTTAAGCCTTTTGCACGGCCGTCCGGTATATAATTCATCCGGGTGGCAGCCTGCCTGATTTTGTTGCGTGTGGCCACGCTGACGTCGGACGCGCCGCTGAGCGCCTTGGATACGGTCGCTGGAGATAACCCGCAGAGTTTCGCAATATCGTAGATCGTTGCCAAAATCCCACCTCCGAAACCGGTTTCGATTTGTTGTTATACTATCACACTTATGAATGAATGTCAATATCTACAATTCACGGATTGAGTCACATAAATTGTATCACCCGCTTTTTAGAAAATGACAGAAAAAGATGTCCCCGCCATCTGGCCATCTTCGCCGCAGATTGGAGACATCATGGAAATACATTGTTTATTTATGGAGCTTATGATGCTGGCATAGACGCACGACGTTGCTTCGCGCTTATATCTGGTCATACCCCGTTGACCACGGGACGATGTCCTTCACGACCATACGGCTGCTCGACTTCAGCAGAAACAGCGCGCAGTCCGCAATATCCTCGGGCAGCATCCATTGCGACGGGCCGCAGGGCATATCCTGTCCGCGCAGCATTTCGGTGTCCGTCACGCCCGGATAGATGGTGGATACCTTGACGCCATAGCCTTTGGCTTCCTGATACAGCGCCTCCGACATGCCCATCACGCCGTACTTGGATACACTGTAGCTCGTCACCCCGGGCTTGGCCCCGAACGCGACCGTGGAGGAAATATTGATGATGTAGCCGCCGCCGGTATTGTTTTGCATGAGCGCCAGCGCGCCCTGCGCGAGAAAAAACTGCGCCTTTAAATTGACATCCATCGTGGCGTCCCATTGCTCTTCCGTTACGCCCGCAATGCCGTCGTTATAAATAACGCCCGCGTTGTTGATCAGTATATCGACGGTGCCGAACGCGTTTTCTGCGGCGCTCAGCAGTTCTTTGATATCGGCCATGCGCCGCAAATCAACGGCAGCCGTCTCGCACCGGGCGCCCAGCGCCTGTGCCTGCGCTTTCAGCCCGTATAAGAGCTGTTCGTCTCGCGCCCCCGCCACAATATTGCAGCCTTCTTTGGCAAGCGCAAGCGCGAGGCTTCTGCCGATACCCCGGCTCGCGCCGGTTATGATTGCCGTTTTGTTTTTCAGTTCCATATCCGCCCTCTTTTAAAGCACTGATTTATTGAGTGACTGGGTTCTTTCGATCTGCGAGGTGCAAAATCTTAAAACAGCGGCGCTATTCTAAGATTGCAGTGACACAACAGAACAAAAACCGTTAAGATCGTTGACTGAATGCATCTGCGATTTCCGTTATTTCACGCTGTGAATCGCCTTGCCGAACGTCGCATTGGCCGCTTCCATCACCGCTTCCACAACCGTCGGGTGCGGATGGATGCACTTGGCGATGTCGTCCACGCAGCATTCCGTCTTCATCGCGAGCACCGCCTCGGCGATCATATCCGTCGCGTGATGGCACACCATATGCACGCCGAGTATCTCGCCGTACTTCTTATCCGCGACGAATTTGACAAACCCCGCCGTATCCCCTTCAATCAGCGATTTGCCGTTCGCGCTCATCGGGAAAACGCCCGTCTGCACATCGTAGCCCTGCTCAGCAGCCTGCTTTTCCGTCAGGCCCGCCCAGGCGATTTCGGGCTCCAGATAAACGCACTGCGGAATCACGTTGTAATCCATCTTGGCCTCGTGACCGCAGATGGTTTCCACCGCGACGATGCCTTCCTCGCTCGCGGTATGCGCAAGCATGGATTTGCCGTTGACGTCGCCGATCGCATAAATCCCTGCCGCATTGGTGCGCAGCTTTTCATCCGTCTGGATCATGCCGTTTTTGTGCGTGATGCCGAGCTTGTCCAGCATCGCCACGTCGGCGGACGGCCTGCGTCCCGTGGACACGAGCACAGCCTCCGTTTCAATGCGCGCTTCGGCGCCGTCTTTCTCATAAACAACCGCAGCGGGCTCAATCTTTTTGACGCGCGCATTCGTCACCACGCTGATCCCGGCTTTCTTGACGCTCTTGCTGACTGTACTGATCACGGCTTCGTCCGCAATGGCAAGCAGGCTCGGCAGCATTTCCACAATGATGACCTTGGTGCCGAAGCGGCTGAGCAGAAACGCAAACTCAAGACCGATCACGCCGCCGCCCACAATCACGATGCTGTCCGGCACCTTCTTTATCGCGAGCAGCTCGTCGCTCGTCATCACGCAGCTCTCGCCGATCCCGTCGATCGGCGGGCGGACAGGCTGCGAGCCCGTGGCGATGATGATGTTCTCCGCGCTGTAGTCCCGCCCGTTCGCCGTCACCGTTTGCGCGTCCTTGATCACGGCACGCGCCGCCACAAGATCAATCTTGTTGGCGCGCACGAGCATGCCGATGCCCCCGACGAGCTGATTGACGACCGTTTCTTTGCGCGCCATCACAGCCGCCCAGTCGAACGCCACGCTGCCAGCCTGTATGCCGAAAGCCGCCGCGCTCTGCGCGCTGTGATACACCGATGCCGACTTTAGCAAAGATTTTGTGGGAATACAGCCCTTATTGAGGCAGACGCCGCCGAGCTTCTCTTGCTCGAAAAGCACCGTCTTCAAACCGCTCTGCGCCGCCTTGATGGCCGCCACGTATCCGCCCGGGCCGCCGCCGATCACTGCCACATCATATGTCATACTCTTGTCTCCTTGTGCAAAACTATAAAACAATTATACATGATTATCCGTTTCAAACGGATAGTCTCCCGTATTTTTTTCCGGTGACCGCCTTATGCATGGCGAGCACATTTTCAATGGGCGTATCCGGCTGAAAACCGTGCGGCGGCGCCGCGATGCAGCCGCCGTATTTCCCGAGTGCTTCCATTCGGCACACGGCTTCATTTTGCATTGTCCACGGGCCGTTCACATATCACCCCGATCATTCTCGCGATGAATTTCTCTCCAAGTCTTAAGGTTTTTTTATAACCCGTCTGGCATCAGCAGTATTTTGAGCCCCTCTCTTCTCTCCGCAATGTCAAACGCCTGCTGCGCCTCGTCCAATGTAAAACGGTGCGTAAACACATCGTTGATATTGGGGCAGTTTCTGATCAGCTCGATCATCTCGGGTATTTCCGAATCGTGGAAATTTCGCGAGCCTTTGAATATGATCTCTCTGGCCACAATCAGGTCATACAGGTTCAGTGTTAATTTTGTACACACGCCGACCTGAACCATGATGCCTCGGCATTTGATTATCTCAAGATCCGTCTTGATCGCGATCTCGCTGCCCGAGCACTCGATCACCTTATCCAGCCCTTTGCCGCCCGTGATGATGTCCACTTCTTTTTTCACATCGTTCAGAGCGTTCACGGTGTAGGCGGCCCCGAATTTTCTCGCCGCTTCGAGCCGTTTTCCGACCACATCAATCGCCACCACAATGCCGCCAAAGTGCAGCACGCTCAGAATGCACATGATGCCGAGCGGCCCCGCTCCCGACACACCGACGAGCTCACCCTTTTTGATATCCGCTTTTTTTACCGCGTGAAACGGCGTGCCGAGCGCGTCGGTCAGTAGCACGCCCTGTTCATACGTGATATCAGCGGGAATGGCCCGTAAATTCACTTCGGGGACAAGCACGTATTCCGCGTCTCCGCCATCCAGCTCAAAGCCGATGCACGTTAATTCCTTGCAGAATATCAGATTGCCTTCCTTGCAATGGTCGCACTTGAGGCAGGTGACATGGATATTGACCACCACTCTGTCTCCGGCTGCGAACGTTTTGCAGCCGTTTGTGCTTTCGATAACACCCGATATTTCGTGCCCGGGAACGGCATCGGGCGGCTGATTCGGGTTGTGATAAAGCGTCTCGATATCCGTACCGCAGATACCCGCAGCCATCACTTTGACGAGCGCATAACCTTGGGGGATTTCCGGGACCGGCTTTTCTATGGTGATGGCGTGGCCTTTTCCGTCGAAAACAACTGCTTTCATAAAACAACTCCCCGATCTGTATTTTTTGGGCTGCCTATTTGATTTCGGCAAGAATTCTCTGTGCAATCTGCGGACCGGTCAACGCATAGCGTTCGAGCTGATGTCGGTATGTGCCGATCTTCCCGAACAAGTCGGGCAGCCCGATGAATATCTGCCTCGGAGAACCGGCTATTCCGGCAATCACTTCCGCCACCGCGCCGCCGAGACCGCCGATGACGCTGTGCTCTTCCACCGTGACGATGGCCGACGTTTCCGCGCACGCTTTTTTAATCACATCCGTATCGAGCGGCTTGATCGTGTGCATATTGATGAGGCGCACCGACAGGCCGTTCTGCTCGAGTATCCGGCTGGCTTCAACGCTCTGCGCCACCATCGTTCCTGTCGCAATCATCGTGATATCGCGGCCTTCCTTGAGCGTGATGGCTTTGCCGATTTCGTAGTCGTAATCCTCATTGTAAACGACCGGGTTGTCGGCACCGCCCGTGAGGCGGATATAAACCGGTCCGTTCATCTGTGCGGCTGCGATTGTCGCCTTGATCGTCTCAAGGCCGTCCGCGGGCGATAATACCGTGAGGTACGGCATCGACCGGATGATCGCGAGGTCCTCTACCGCGTAATGCGTGTTGCCGAGCGTCCCCATCACAATGCCGCCGTCCGCGCCGAGCAGCTTCACATTGAGCTTCATATAGCCCATATTGGTGCGTACCTGCTCGCAGCACCGCATCGATGCGAAAGCGGCAAATGTGGTCGCGAATACGGTTTTGCCTTCCTTGGCCATGCCGCACGCGATGCCTATCAAATTCTGTTCGGCAATGCCGATATTGTAGAATTTCTCGGGATACTTATCCTTAAACTGCGTGATCCGTGTCGCGTCGGAGAGGTCCGCCGTCACGGCGATCACATCGTCGCGTGTTTCGCCGAGTTCCATCATGGCGACGCCGAAGGCGCCTCTCGGCCCTATTTTTGACCACGTTTTAATATTTTCACTGTTGATTTGCAGCATGCTCAGCACCCTCCTTGCAGCTCGGCCATGGCGTCATCATACTGCTGCTGAGACAGCCGCCCATGATGCCATTTGTTGTTGTTTTCAAAAAACGAGACCCCTTTGCCTTTCACGGTATGGGCGATAATCGCGTACGGTTTGTTGACGGGCTGGCTTCTGTAGTGCAGGGCTTCAAGCAGCTGAGACACGTTGTGTCCGTCCACCTCCACCGTCTCCCAGCCAAAGCTCTCCCATTTCTTCGCCATGTCGCCAAGGTACATGATATCGCGTCCGATGCCGTCACTTTGGAGCAGGTTTCTGTCCACAATCACAGTGAGATTATCGAGCCCGAAATGCGCGGCGCTCATCGCCGCTTCCCAAACAAGCCCCTCGTTGCACTCGCCGTCTCCCACATAGCAATACGTGCTGAATTTCTTATGGTCCGCTTTGGCCGCGAGCGCGATGCCCGCTGCAAGAGAGATTCCGTTGCCGAGGCTGCCGGAGGTCACTTCAAGGCCGTATTGCATGTTCATGCTCGGATGGCCCGCCAGGAAGCTGTCGTTGGTTTCGAAGTTTCTAAGCTCCGCCGTATCAAAATACCCGGCTTCGGCCAATGCGGTGTAGTAGCCGAGAACGCCGTGGCCTTTGCTGAGAACAAAGCGGTCCCGCTCGTCCCATTCCGGGTTCTGGGCATCATGCTTCATCACGCTGAAAAACAGCGTGGCCATGATCTCCATCATCGAATATCCGGGGCCGAGATGCGCCCCGTTGGAGCCCGCGACAAGAGCCATATCCAGTGCGTGCATCCTCATTTTTTTGGCTTTTTCTTCAATCATGCTGATTGTCTGTTGCATTGTTTCCATAGAGCTCCTCCAAATTCGCGTTGCTTTCGCGATATTGAGATACCGGCAGCATACTGCCATTGAATCGTCTGTCACCCGTTACGGTTCACTAAACAGTTTTCAGGCTGCAGTTGAATAACCCTATCCCTTCGGAATCACCGAGCGAGGGGCCGATGCCGGATGCTGCTTCCGGGGACTGTTGGCGTGCCTGACCGGTTCAAAGCGATTTCACTTTATCAGGCACAACGTAGCCAACCCCTTTCCGTCCCCTCCGAGGGGACGGAAGCTTGATTTGAAAACCTCCGCTTGTCATGCAGAGGAGCAAAGCGACGTAACTGCGAAAGAAACGCATCCCATGACAATAACGCTTTAAACATGGGATTTTTCGCTCCGCTTACGCTTGCTCAAAATGACACTAACCACTTTGTCAGCAGCTTGTCCATCCCCTCCGCGCGGGACGGCTATTGTGCTTTTTAAACCTGAAAAGCAGCGGTTTTTTACAGCTTCATATCGATAATGACTTCGATGCCTTCGCCTTTGCGCAGCAGCTCAATGCCCTCCTCGAGCTTGTCGAGCGGCAGTGTATGCGTGACAAGCTCCTGCAAATTGAGCACGCCGCTCTCGAGTATGCGCACGGCCTTCGGGAACGTCGCGTTGGCCAGCCATGTGCCGAGAATCGACGCTTCCTTGAATATGATCTGGCTCTGCACCACGCTCGGCTGCGCCTTCTTGTTCACGCCGAACAGCAGCACCTTGCCGCCTTTGCGGATGACCTTGACCGCCTCGGCAACCTGAGACCCAACCACGTCGATTGCGAAATCCGTGCCGATGCCCGTTTTTTCCAGCACAAACGCCTCAAGATCCGTTTCGAGCGGGTTCACCGCGAAATCCGCGCCGCTTTTGAGCGCAAACGCGCGCCGCAGCTCACTCGGCTCCGAGACGATGATCGGGTATGCGCCGGAGGCCTTCATCAGCTGCACGAACAGCAGGCCGATCGGTCCCGCGCCGATCACCGTGACGCTCTCGCCCGGATTCACGCGGATCTTGTTGATGCCATTCACCGTGCAGGCGAGCGGCTCCGCAAACGCGGCGATTTCCGCGGGCAGATCGTCCGCAATTTTAAACGCGACCTTTTCGGATACGCGGATGTATTCGGCAAAGCCGCCTTCGCCACCGAGGCCCATCGGAATGATGTTCTCGCACTGGTTCGGATAGTTCATCTGGCAGTATTTGCAGATGCCGCAGTAATCGTTCGGGTTGACGACGACGCGGTCACCCACCTTGAAGCCCTTCACGGCGGGCCCGGCCTCAATCACCTTGCCCACAAGCTCATGGCCGAGCACATGATCCGGCACCATGTCGTACGCGGGCGGCACCGACATCACGTGCACGTCGGTTCCGCAGATTGAGCACACCTCAACCTCCAGTATCATGTCGTCGCCCTTTTGTATTTTGGGCGAGTCGATTTCCTCTATCGACAGCACGCCGTTTCCTTTGAAAACAGCCGCTTTCATCTTTTCTTTCATTGCGTTTTGGCCTCCTCTTTTAAAATGTGACACCCGACTCGAGTATGATGTTCGCATACGGCAGGCACTCGCCCGTCCGCACCATCGCTTTGGACGTTTTGGTAAGCGCTTTGAATTCCTCGTGCGGCACTTCGACGATATCAATACCGGCAAAAATTTGTGTCATCTGCTTATAGAGCGGCGCGTTCTTGTGCCGCATTTCGCTCGCGATAAACACGCGCTGAACCTCCAGCTCGCTGAGCACGCAGCGCAGCACGTCGAGAAACGCAGGCACGCCCTTTGTCAGCGCAAGATCGATGCGCTCCGGGCCGTCCGGTATGGGCAGCCCCGCGTCGCCGATCGTCAGCGTATCAAAATGCCCCATCTTCGCGATAACGGCGGAAATCTGAGAGTTGATGAGCGTCGTCTTTTTCATGTCAAATGCCTACCTTTGCAGTATGACGGGAAGCGCATACGCGTTGGTTTTATAGCTGTATGTCTTCGTCGGCCATGCGTAACCTGCCGAAATCAGCTCCGCGCCGTTCTCGCCGCTGATGCTGATCTCTTCAACCTTCGCGCCCTTCAAGGTGATAAAGTTGTCCATGCTCATCTTGTCGCGGATCGTCTCCCCGTCGAGGAAAGGCTGTGCCGTGCCCAACAAATAGCCCGTCAGCGCGCCCGGGTAATGGCATTTCCATTCGTCGGCCATGTCGTGAGCGGCGAGTATGCGCTTGCGCTCTTCAAACAGGTCCATAAACGGTGCACCGGGGCGCATCATTGCCATCGTCTGCGCCTCCAACAGGTTTAAGAGATCGTATTTGGCACTTAAATCGGCCGGAATTTCTCCGAAGCAGACCATGCGCGTGATATTGACGTGCAGCCCGTTTCGGTAGCCCGCGGGATGAAGCAGCACGACTTTTTCGAGCTTCTTCGGTGACGGGCTCGGGTGACGGTACAGCGAAATGCGCTCGTCCGACCCCACCAGCACAACCTTCATCGTGAAATTGTTTTTGACATATTCGGATATCAATTCGGCTTCGATCTGCTGTTCCGTCATGCCAGGCTCAATGCGGTTCGCCACGGCGAATATCATCTCGTCGCATGCTTTGGCCGTGAGCCTGTAAGTGGCGATGTCGCTTTGTGTCAGCGGGTAATGCAGCCAGTAGATGTCCCAAAGCCTGCAGTCCGCGCCCGAAACCGGCATATCCGAAACCACACGGGCACCGCCCGCCAGCTTCACAGCCTTGTCCTCGCGCGATTCCTCGTACCAGCGCAGCGACACCTTTTCGATGCCGAGGCCCGCCGCTTCATCGTCATAGATGCGGTCTGCATCCATGAACTGCGCCACGAGATACACCTTGTCCGCTGTGACCAGCAGCACGCCGAAGGCCGTCTCCGTATCGCGCAGCACCTTGAAATCGCCGCCGTTCGTGAGCCATGCCACGTTGTCGCGCCGTCCGAGCAGCGCCGCGCCGTAGCCGTTCTTGTCCATGTATTCGCGCAGGCGTTTTGTTTTTTCGGCAAAATCTGCCGCGGTGGTTATGTTCATACGTCTTCCCCTCTCACTGCGTCATCATTTCACCGGCGCTCACGATGATCGCTTCGCCCGTGATGTGATCCGCCAGCGTGGACGACAGGAACAGCGCCGCCTTGGCCTGATCCTCCACCGTTCCGAGCCGCTTGAGTGCCGTTTTGTCGATCCATTCCTGCTCGATCTCGGGGCTCGTGATAAACGTTTTTCTGACCATTTCGGTATCCGTCGCGCCGGGGCAGATCGCGTTCACGTTGATATTGTGGACGCCGAGCTCAAGCGCACAGACCTTGATAAACCCGTTGAGCGCGGACTTCGTGGCGCAGTATCCGGACTCTTCATACGTCGGCTTTTTGCCCGAGCAGGACGACACATGCACGATCTTGCCGCTGTTTTGAGCGATCATGACCTTCGCAGCCGACTGTGTGATCAAAAACGCGCCCTTCATGTTGACCGCGAATATCTTGTCCCACGCGTCCTCGCTCATGTCCACCATCTTTGCATGAATCAGTATGCCCGCGCAGTTGCAGAGCACATCGACCCCTCCGAACGCATTGACTGCCGCCTGCACCACCGCGTTCACATCCGCCGAGGACGTGATGTCCATCTTCATGCCGATGCACGCGCGACCCGTCGCCTCCGCGATTTCGTTCGCGGCCGACTGCACCTTTTCTTCGTTGACATCACAGAGCATCACGTCGGCCCCGTTCTGCGCATATATGAGAGCGACAGCCTTGCCGATGCCCTGTGCCGCCCCTGTGACGATCGTCTTCTTTCCCGTCATTAAACCAAACATAGCAGACTCCTTTTAAATCAATGCCAGATAGATGTTTTCTACCGTGTCTTTGAGTTTTTTCATGAATTCGGCGGCCATCGCGCCGTCGATCAGACGGTGATCCACCGATATCGTGAGCGTCATCATCGGGCGGATCACGATTTCCCCGTTCACCACAACGGCCTTTTCACTGACGGCGCCCACGGCGAGTATTGCCGCTTCGGGCGGGTTGATGATCGCCGAGAATTCGTCGATGCCGGATGCACCGAGGTTGCTCACGGTGAAATTGCCGCCCTGATAGTCGTCGGGCGTCAGCTGTCCGCCGCGCGCTGCGCCGGCAAGCGCTGACGCCGTGGCCGCAATCGCGCCGAGGCTTAATTTGTCAGCCGCCTTGATCACAGGCACCACGAGGCCGTTGTCCACGCTGACCGCCATGCCGATATTGACGTCGTCGAAAGACACGATCTCGTCGCCGTCCAGCTGTGAGAACATCACGGGCATTTGAGCGAGCACCGTCGCGACGGCCTTCAGTATGATGTCGTTGACGCTGACCTTGGGCGCAAGACCCTTGGAGCTCGCGTTCTTGAGCGCGTCTTTGAGCGCGAGCAGCGCCGTCGCATCCATTTCGGATGCAAAATACACATGCGGTATCGTCTGCTTGCTCATCGTCAGGCGCTCGGCAATCACCTTGCGCATGCCGGTCATCTTTTTACGCGTGCTGCCGCCGGTCACAACGGCGGCCTGCGGTGCGGCGGGTGCCGGAATGGCTCCCAGCACATCGTCCCGGCCGATTCTGCCGCTCGGGCCTGTGCCTGACACCTCTTTTAAATTGATGCTGTTTTCTCTCGCAATTTTCTTGGCAAGCGGTGTTGCGCGCACCGTGCTGTCGTTAAGCGCGCGTTCCACGTCCTTTTTGCGTATGATGCCGTCGGCGGAGGATACCTGCACGGCGGATAAATCCACACCCGTCTGCTTCGCGTAATGCCTTGCAAGCGGCATCGCGAGTACCCATCCGTCCTTGGCAGACACGGCGGGTATAACCTTATCGGCCGTTACGGGGGCCGCAGCAGCCGCTGCGGGCTGCTGCACGGCCGGTGCGGCCTTGGCCGCGCCGGGGGCCGTTTCTCCCTCGCTGCCGACGAGTATCATCGGCGCGAGTACGTCGATTTCATCTCCGACCGCCACGAGCAGCTCGAGCACGGTGCCGTCTATCGGGCTTTCGACATCGCCCGTGATCTTATCCGTCTCAAATTCGGCGACCACATCGCCTTTTTTTACGCTGTCGCCCACAGCCACCTTGATGTTCGATACCGTACCCGTCTTCATCGTGAGGCCGATCTTGGGGAGCTTTGCGTATTCAGCCATTTTTAAGACCTCCCTTAAAACAGTTCTCTGACAGCTTTGGCGATCTTCTCCGGGTTCGGCAGCACGAAGCTTTCCAAATTGGGCGCAAACGGCGACGGGACATCGAACGCCCCCACGCGTTTGATCGGCGCGTCGAGATACTCGATCGCGTTTTCCGCCACAACCGCAGACACTTCGGATGCGACCGAGCAGGTCAGCCACACTTCCTGTGCGCAAACGAGACGGTTCGTCTTCTTAACGGAATTCAGTATCGTCTCGGTATCCATCGGCTTGATTGTGCGAAGATCGACAACCTCTACATCAATGCCCTCTTTGGCGAGTATGGCAGCCGCTTTTAACGACTCGTGAACCATCTTGGAGTAGGTCACGATCGTGACGTCCTTGCCTTCACGCACCACCTTGGCCTTGCCGAGCGGTATTGTGAAATCCGGATCGTCGGTCACTTCGCCCGTCATATCGTAAATGTCCTTGTGTTCAAAGAAAATAACCGGGTTGTTGTCGCGTATGGCGGATTTTAAGAGCCCCTTCGCATCTTCCGGCGTCGCGGGCAGCACCACTTTAAGGCCCGGCACAAACGCAAACCACGATTCAAACATGTGGCTGTGCTGGGACGCCCCCGATACGCCGCCGCCCACAGGCGCGCGCAGCACCATCGGTATGGAGAGGCTGCCGCCGAACGTGTAGCGCATATTGGCCGCCTGATTCACAAGCTGATCCGACGCGATCGTGATCCAGTCGGAGAACTGGAGCTCCGCGATCGGGCGCATGCCCGTTGCGGCGCTGCCCACAGCCGCGCCCACATAACCCGCCTCGGCGATCGGCATGTCCATCACGCGCTCTTTGCCGAACTCCTTCCAGAGCCCCCTTGTGCAGCCGAAGGCACCGCCGTACGGCCCCACATCGAGCCCCATGATGTAAACGTTTTTATCCCGTAACATTTCTTCTCTTTGCGCCATGATGATGGCTTCTGAAATTGACTTCTTGCTCATTTTCGTGTTCTCCTTTATGCGTAAACGTCCTGCAGCGCTTCGAGGTCATCGGGCAGCGGGCTTTCCTCCGCAAACCGTATGGCTGCGTTCATCTCGTCCTCAACCTCCTGCGCAATGCGCTTTAGGTCTGCGTCCGTCAATATGCCTTCAGCTATGAGTTTTTCGCCGTAGCACTTCACCGGGCATTTGTCGATCCATGCCTGCAGCTCCGCCGGTGTCCGGTAGCTGTCCGGCTCCACTTCATAGTGCGTGCGCCATCTGTATGTTTTGCATTCGAGCAGCGTGGGGCCTTTGCCCGCCCGCGCGCGTTCGGCCGCTTTTTTCACCGCATTGAAAACCGCTTCTACGTCGTTGCCATCCACCACGTAGCCCGGAATGTCGTAGCCCTTGGCGCGTTCGGCAATGTCCTTCACCTTGCGCGGATAATCCATCCCTTCGTTCACATACTCGCCGTCGTAATACTGCTTAACGCCGCCCGCGTACATGTTGTTCTCGCAGATGTAGATGCACGGCAGATTGTAAGCAGCCGCGATGTTGACCGACTCATGGAACGTCCCCTGGTTCGAGCCGCCGTCCCCGAAGAAACACAGCGCCACGCGGCCGTTGTTTGTGAGCTTCGCCGTCATCGCCGCGCCCGCCGCCAGCGGCAAGCCGCCGCCTACGATACCGTTCGCGCCCAAGATTCCGAGCTCCGGAGCCGCGAGGTGCATGGAGCCGCCCTTGGCTTTGTTGTAACCCGTGATCTTGCCGAAAAGCTCCGCGAACATCTTTCCGGGGTCCGCGCCTTTGGCGAGCACATGGCCGTGGCCGCGGTGCGTGGATGTTAAGTAATCATCCGTGTTGATGGCGCTGCATGCGCCCACAGCGATGGCTTCCTCACCGATATAGAGATGCACGAAGCCGGGCAGCTTGTTGGCCGCAAACAGGTCTTTGACGTTTTCTTCAAAGCGTCTGAGCCTCAGCATGTCCTGATACATTTTGACTTTTTGTTTTGCATTCATTGCGTTCTTTCCTCCAGATTCCTCATAATTGCGATTTGATCATGTCAAAGACTCTCTTGATCACGTCTTCACTGCTGCCGTTTTTGGGCGTAAACTCAAAGCCGACCTTGCCTTTATAGCCAGCATCCCGCAGCGCCTTGATGATGACCGGGTAATTGAGCTCGCCCGTACCCGGCTCGAACCGGCCCGGCACATCCGCCACATGGAAGTGGCCGATCGTGTCGATGCCTTCTCTGATGGTGTCGATGATGTTGCCCTCCATGATCTGCATATGGTAGGCGTCGTAGAGCATGCGCATGCCCGGATGATTGACTTCACGGATGAGCCGGAAAGCGGGCGCGCTGTTGCAGAGCGAGTAGCCCATGTGGTCCACCTTCGTGTTGAGCGGCTCGACCACAAACGTGAAACCGGTTTCATCAGCCACAGGAATAAGCGCTCTCAGCACTGCCTTGGTGCTCTCCATCTTCTCGTCGAACGAAATCGGGTACGGCGCTTCGAGCACGGAGCGGTCTTCCTTCATGATGTCCGACATCAGGAAAAGCGTATCGGCGCCGAGGTGCTTGGCTGTTTCGACGGACTTCATGACGCCCGCGACGTATTTGTCGTGGTCTGCCGGGTCCACCATGCGGCCTTCAAGGTTGCCCTGAAACACGGCCACCTTAAGGCCCGTGTCGTCCAGCGCTTTTTTGATCGCCTCGATGTCCTTGTCCTGCCAGCACCAGAATTCAACACAGTCGAATCCGGCTTCTTTGGCCTTGTAGATTCGCTTGATGAAGTCATATTCGGTAAAGATCATTTCGATGCAGCATGAAAATTTCATAGTCTTATCCTCCGTTTTTAATTGTTATTAGTAAATTGCGATACCTCGGCTGCCGTCGGCATCGCGCTTTGTGCCCCCATTTTCGTCACGGACATCGCGCCCACGGCGTTGGCGTAACGAATGCTCTCCTCAAGGCTTTGCCCCTTGGCAAGCGACACGGCAAGCCCCGCGTTGAACGAATCTCCCGCCGCCGTGGTATCGACCGCGGTGACTTTGAAGCCCGGGATAAGCAGCGTCCGTTCGGCGTCTATCAGATATGCCCCTCTGCCGCCGCACTTGTGCACCACGATGCCGACGCCCTGCGCCATCAAGGCGTTTGCCGCCTGCCTCACACTGCCTTCATCCGAAACCGGCATATCCGCAATAATACCGAGCTCCGTTTCGTTGGGGGTAACGATGCTGCTGCAGGAGAGCAGCCGCTGCGGCAGGCTCCTCGCGGGTGCGGGGTCGAGTATCACGGTTCTGCCCTTCTCCGCCGCGTAGGCCGCCGCCCATTCCACCGTTTCCAGCGGAATTTCGAGCTGTATCATCAGAATATCGGCATCGTCAATCGCCTTCTTGTTGCGGTGAACATACAGCACATCCACAAGCCCGTTCGCACCCGGCACACAGATGATTGTGTTTTCGCCCTGCGCGTTCACGGTGATGGCGGCAATGCCCGTGCTCGTATCTTCTCTTTCTATGTACGATGTGTCCACACCGGCTTGCTGCAGCGCGCTGAGCGACATATCGCCGAACGAATCGGTGCCGACTTTACCCAAGAACGTCACATTCGCGCCGAGCCGCCCCGCGGCGACAGCCTGATTGGCCCCTTTGCCGCCCGGAAACGTATGGAATTCGGTGCCGTTCACCGTCTGTCCGGGCCCCGGAAACGCCGCTGTCTTGGTCACAAGATCCATATTGATGCTTCCGAGCACACATATCTTTTTCACAAAGTCCCTCCGGTTATTGATAACGCTTCATGGCTTCGATCATTGTTTCGATGCGCCATGGCTCGACATAGTTTTGAATATTGTGGCCCGGCGCGAGCACAAATCCGCCGCCGTCGCCGAGCACATTCACGAGGCGTTTGACGAGGCCGTCGATGTCCTCTTTGGTGCCGTACGGCAGCACTTTTTGCGTATCGATGCCGCCCCAGAAACAAATCTCGCTGCCGAAATCCTGCTTGAGCCGCTCAGGCTCCATATTCTTTGCCGCAATCTGCACGGGGTTGATGATGTCAACGCCCGCTTCAATCAGAGACGGCAGCAGCTCATTGATGCTGCCGCAGCTGTGCATGAATATCTTGGCCTTCGTTTTGCTCTTGATGAAGTCATAAAGCCGCTTGTGGTATTTGAAAACCATTTCCCGGTAAAGGTCTGTCGATATGATGCTTCTGTCCTGCATCCCCAGGTCATCACCTTGGCACACCACATCCACAAGGTCACCGACTTCGGACAGATAAGCGTCCCAAAGCGCGATATCCGTTTCGGTGATCTTATCCATCAGGGCTTCGGCCAATTTTTTATCGATGAACATGTCACAGAGAAAATCATCCCAGCCGCGCATCCAGAGTGACTGTTCAAACGGCCCGCCGCACATGATATCCGCGACGATCACCTTGTCTCCCTGCGCCTTTATTCTTAACGCTTCCTCGCGCAGCCCTTTCACCCGGCCCTTATCGCTTGCGTCCGCCCAAGGGTTGTGATTGATATCATCGATGGTGATGCTGCCGTAAAGCGGCCCCTTGACCGGGTCGTTGTAAAGCTCGCTTTTGCGCCAGTAGATGCCGAATTCGTCCGTGAAAGACCCGTCCTCTTCAAAAACGGTGTTATCGAGAAAAGGCCCTTTCATGCGGATCGTTTCAAACGGCATGCCGATATCGCTCTTGATCCATTCCGGCGTCGCCACCGTCTGCATCGCGATGTGTGTGATCTGCTCCGGCGTCGGGGAAACATGACGGTAGGTCTCATAAGCCGCTTTCGCATACTTCGTGAGGCCGTCAACAATTGCCGAACCGATGCTGACGGGTATTGATTTCGGCGATTTGTGGTTTAAACAGGCCAAAACGTCTTCTCTGCCGGTCATGGTTTCACCCCCTGAATCAAAACAAATTGTCAACAAACCATCTGGCTGCATGCTCAAATACGGTTTCCTTCTGGTCGGATGTCGGCAGCGCGTGCTCGCCCGCATTGATCAGCACAAATTCCTTTTTGGCCCGGATCAGCTCAATTAAGCGGTAAGCGCTCTCGGGCGGAATAATCGTATCCGCATCGCCTTGAATGACCATGAAAGGCACACGGATCATATCCGCATAGATATACGGATCGTTGATGATCAGGCTGTGATAGACGGATTCGAGCGGCACATTACAGACCATCTGAGGGTTCATGTCTCTGAATTCACAATAGTCCTTTGTGTCCTTTTCGTTCATACCCAGCGCATAAGGAACGGGCACCGTTTTAGACGCATTGCCGCACGCCGTGCGCAGCGCATCCTCATGAAGCTCATTAAGAAAGGATGCATAAGCGGTTTCACCGGCGTTCTTCAGCCAGTTCTGCCTCACATACTGGCTGTACGCGAAGGGGGCCAGCGCCACGGCGCATTTCACACGCGGGTCCTTCGCGGCCATATACAGCGTGACTGCGCCGCCCATTGAGCATCCCGCAAAGCCGATGCTGTCTTTGTTCACGCCCTCCACCGTCTGGAGAAACGATACGGCGCTGTGGGCGTCCTCATGCCACTCAGTTGCGCACATCATGCGCCCCTTGAGCGCCTCGCTGCCGCCGCACCCGCGCGAATCAAACTGCAATGTGACAAAACCGCGGCTGCAAAGATAGCCCGCCATGGCGTCGTATTCTTCCTTATCGCCCGAGTAGCCGTGGTTAAGCACAATTCCCGGTGCATTTTTCGAATCCCTATCGGGCAGCCCGAGCCGCGCCGATATTTTTTTGCCCCCGCTGTAAAAACAAATATCCGCTATCTGCATGGTGTCCTCTATATATACCAGAATAAAAACTTCTGCCTGATGACAAAATCGTTGGCCACATTATCGCCTTTGATCTTCCAAACACCGTCTTCCTTAACAAAGTCCTGCTGAAAATAATACTTCTTGCCGTTTTGCTGAACCTGTATCCTTTTGATGGATGCGGTATCGTCACCGCTGTATTCGGTCTTTGCAAATTCAAATTTCGCAATGGCGTCTTTTTCTGAATTCAGGTAATCAATCGTATCCTGAATCTGCTTTTCAAACTCTTCTTTATAGTCGAGCATGCTCTGTGCCGACTGCTTGCCGGACATATCGTAAAGCGCGTTGAAACCGTCTTCAATCGATATCTCTTCACCGAGAAGCTGACGGTAAATCTCGCTGGATTCCTTGGCGAGCCCTTCCGGCGTATTGATATCGAGGTCTGCCGCGTAGTCCGTTTCGGATGGCATCACCTTTGTCTCGCTGTCGTCAAATCCGGCTGCGCCCGCACAGCCCGCAAGCAGGGCGGCCACCAGCATGATCATGATCAAAACCAATGAGATTCTCTTCACAGTCATTCTCCTGTTCTTTGAATATCAGGCGCCCGGGGTTTCCGGGCGCCTGTCACTAGGCCGTTAGCGGGAATATTCGTCTTATTTCGCTTTTTCCGCAGCTGTCTCAATCAGCAGATCCACGTTGTCCGGTGTGGCCACAATGAAGCCGGTGCTGATCTTTGTGGGGATGGGCGAGATACCGGCAGTTTTGTCATCCTTTGTGAACTGGATGCCGTTGTGGTTGTAATCATAGAGCATTCTCACGCCGTAGTAGGTGAAGAAGTGTCTCTTCTGTCCTACAGCCGCCACGAGAGCGCCGTCTTTCACGCCCTGCAGATGCTCAGCTTCGGCGTCAACGCATGTGCCGTAAATCTGGCCGACTTTGCCGGCTTCTTTAATAGCCTGCGAAATTCCGGGGCCGCCTGAAGAGTCGAAACCGGCCACTGCGAGCAGCGAGCTGTCGCTCTGAATCAGGTTCGCAATCGTCTCGGCAACCTGCTGTGCGTTGGAGCCGGAGTCATAAACCTTGGGTTCCACTGTGATGTTGGGGCAAAGCTCCGCCAGCGTTGCAATATAGCCGTCCAGCGCCTGCTTGTTGTTGTCGCCGCCCGGGAGGCCGATGCAAACGGCATTGCCGGTTTTGCCTTCGAGGTAAGGCGCAACGGCTTTGGCCTGGGACACGCCCAGCTCATACCAGTCCGTACCGATGAAGCAAAGGCGCTTGGAATCCGGAACGTCAGCGTCAACCGTCACAACCGGGATACCGGCGTCCATGGCTTTGTCAATACCGGTCGCAAGCGATGCGTCCCAGCCCACAACCATCATGCCGTCGGGCTGCTTGGCAATTTCCTGCTCGATAGCGGCCTGGAAAGCGGGAAGGTCAACTTCCTGCGGGCCCACTTTTCTGACTTCGACGCCAAGCTGCTCCGCAATCAGATCCATACCGATGTAGTCGTTGTTAACGAACAGCGGAAGTGAATTGTATTGGCAGCACCAGGAGTAAACTTCCTTTTCGCCGCTGGCCTGCTGTGAGGCGGGAGCGGAATTTTCGCCTGCGGGCGCACTGCTTGCAGCGGGCTGCGACGAGCAGGCTCCGAACATAAGAAGTAACGAGAGTACTAAAGCCAGCACTGGTAATATTCTTTTTCTCATCATGGCACCTTCCTTTTTTTATGTTTCTTATGTCACGCAGCTGATGGCACCGACGCACGATACGGCCTATATCATATCCTTTGCGATCAGCTGCATAATGACCTTTAACCAACCACTTTGCGTTTGGACATCTGCGCATCGAGCACGACCGCGCCCAGCAACACGCCGCCTTCAATGATCTTGTAGAGATTCGACGGTACGTCCGCAATACGAAGCCCGTTACTCAGGCACGTGGTGAAGAGCATACCGAGTATGGCGCCGCCCATCGCGCCGCGGCCGCCCTTCATGCTGACGCCGCCGATAACGCATGCCGTAATCACTTTGAGCTCCCAGCCCTGCCCGAAAGTGGCTGCCGATGCGCCCATTCTGGCCGCCAGCAGTATACCGGCGATGCTCGCGAACAGGGCACTGAACACAAACGCCATCGTTTTCATGTTTTTCACATTGATACCGGTCAGCTCAGCGGCTTCCTTGTTCATGCCGATATAGTAGTATTTTCTGAAATACCTCGACTTCGCCATCAGCACCGAGAACAGTATCAGCAGCACAGCCGCATAATAGACGGGGAGCTGAAAGCCCAGGAATTCCGTTTTGCTGATCTGTGTAAACACCTCCGGCAAATGCTGTATGTCCACGTCCGCGATCTTTGTGCTGTATATGGACGAATAAATGAACTGTGTGAGGCCATAGTAGAAAAGGCCAAGCCCCAGTGTCGCAATAAACGAGTTCACACCCACTCTTGATACCAGCGTCCCGATGATGAAGCCCATCAGGCATGCGAGTGCGAGCGTTATCAGTATGGCGGGCACCAGCGGTACTCCCAAAACGATCAGCGCACCCGCAAACATATTGGAAAACATCACGTTGTACCCAACCGACAGGTCAATCTCCCCGTTGATGAGCTGCAATGCCATGCCGATGACGATGATGGCGGGAATAGAGAATTCCAGCAGCAATGAAGAGATATTGTACGACGAGAGAAAGACGTCCGGGAAAATGATCGAGTAAGCGAGGATGTACAGCACAATGAGTGTGAGCGGTATCAGCCACCGTTGCTTCGCGATATAGTCCATCACATGGTCTTTGTTTATAAGTTTCTTTTTTACTGTTTTTGCAGTCATTTTCTATATCCTCCGCCTAATTCATGATTCCGGAAGCATACTTCATGATGTATTCTTCTGTCGCTTCGTCTCCCGACAGCTCGCCGGTGACTCTTCCGTTGTGCATCACATAAATTCTGTCGCTGATGGAGAGCACCTCGGGCAGATCCGATGACACCATAATGATGCTCGTTCCCGTCTTTGTGAGCTCGCGCAGTATCTGATAGATCTCCGCCTTTGCCCCCACGTCCACGCCGCGGGTCGGCTCGTCAACAATCATGATCTGCGGGTTCACCACCAGCCATTTGGCCAGCACAACTTTTTGCTGGTTGCCGCCCGACAGATTGACGACCTTTTGATGGATGCTCGGCGTGACGATGCCGAGCTTCTTTTCGTATTCCCCGGATATGTCCGTAATCGCTTTTTGATCGAGGTTCATGCCCTTGCTGAGGGCTTTGAGGCTTGCGGACGCGATATTCGCCGCAATCGACATCTCGAGGAACAACCCCTGCTCCTTGCGGTCTTCCGGCAGATAGCCGATCCCGTTTTTAATCGCATCCTTTGTTGTGCGGATGTTGACCTTGCTGCCATTAATACAGAGCTCTCCGCCCGTCTTTTTATCTGCTCCGAAAACCGCACGCATCACTTCCGTGCGCCCTGCACCGGCCAGACCCGCGAATGAGACAATCTCTCCCTTTTTCAAGTGGAAGCTCACATCGGCGAACTTTTCCGAGCTGAACCCCTTGCACTCAAGCACGGTCTCACTGCCGATCTCATGCTTCACGCGGTTAAACAGCAGCTCACGGCCCACCATCTTGCTGACGATCCAGTTGTTATCGATGTTGATCACATCCTCGGTCGCCACGAATTCGCCGTCTTTGAGAACCGTCACGCGGTCCGCAATCTGGAATATCTCCGCAAGGCGGTGGCTGATATAGATGATCGCCATGCCCTGGGCTTTAAGCTTGCGCAGCAGCGAGAACAGTATGCCCACTTCTTTTTCCGTGATCGTCGCAGTGGGTTCGTCGAGTATCAGCACCTTTGGGTTCACCGAGAGCGCCTTTGCGATTTCCACCATCTGCTGCATGGCCGGAGAGAGCCTCTCCACCTGCGTCTTGGAATCGATATGAAGGCCGAGCTTGGCGAGCAGTTCGTCCGTATCTTTATAGAGCTTTTTCCACTTGATCATGGAAAGCGCACCCACCGGCTGCCGTGCCGCAAAAATGTTTTCCGCGACGCTGAGCCCGCCCACGAGCGACCTTTCCTGATACACAATGGAAATACCGAGGTCGTTCGCGCATTTTTGATTCGTGATGTTCACCGTATCGCCGTTAAGGCACAGGCAGCCGCCGTCGGGTTTGTAAACGCCCGCAAGGATATGCATCAGCGTTGATTTTCCCGCACCGTTTTCACCGCACAGCGCATGAATCTCGCCTTCACGGACGTTAAAATCCACACATTTGAGAGCGCGCACGCCCGGGAATTCTTTGATTATTTGTTTGGCTTCTAAAACAGCATTCGACATGTTCGCACCTCACTTATTCTTCTTTGATACCACGATGTCGAGCACGATCGCGCATATCAGTATCACGCCGGTAATACAGGGCTGAAGGTCCGGCGGAACATTGGCTATCGTCAGCGCGTTGTTAAGCACTGCGATAAACAAAGCGCCCATGGCTGCCCCCGCAATGGTACCGGTGCCGCCCGTAAAGCTCACGCCGCCGATAACAGCCGCCGTCACCGCTCTGAGCTCCACGCCTGTGCCGACGTTCGGTATGGCCGAATTGAACCGCATGGCCGAAATGATGCCGCCGAGCGCCGCCAAAAAGCTGCCGATGACGAATGTGGTAATTTTGACTCTGGTAATATTGATACCGGACAGCACCGCCGACTTTTCGTTGGCGCCTATGTAATACAGCTGCCGGAAATAACGCGTATTGGAAAACAGTATCGCAAAAATCACGAGCACGATGATCATGTAAAACACCGGCATCTGAACACCGAGCAGTTTTGTCTGGCCCAGCGCTTTGAATGCGGCGTCGGGGAAGTCCGTCCAGCCCGTTCCCGAAAGTATGGTCGCAACCCCTAGGAAAATCATGCTGGTGGCGAGTGTCGCGATAAATGAAACCACACCGACCTTCGCGACGATCAGGCCGTTGATGAGCCCGCAGACCATGCAGATGATCAGCGATATGAGTATGGCGAATCCCGCAGGCATCTGATCGTATATCATCAGCCTTCCGCAGATGATTGCGCCGAGCACCATTACGGAACCCAGAGACAGATCGATCTCGGCCTGAATCAATACGATGGTTATTGCGAGCAAGATCATGATTTCCGCAGACATATTGAGCAGAATCAGTGCGAAGTTTTCGTACGTTCCGAATGTGGACGGGAATATAAACGAAAAGATCAAGCAGAATGCAACAACCAGTATCAAGAGGGCCAAGGCACGCTGTGTTGAAATAAATTTGAGGAAGTTCTTCTTGTTCTCTACCTTTTCCATCATTGTTTGCCCCTTACCTTCGATTTGTAACCGTTCTTGTAACCGTTTTCATCCATGTGTCTGTTGTTGTTTGGATGATGTCATTCTACTCGGGGGGGACTGAAATTGATATGTAGTTTTTTTAGGTGTTGATGTGTAGTTTCTTTAGGACTTGACGGACGGCTATGGACAAATGATCGGAGCGAAAGAGAAAAACTGCATGACAATGCGGTGAGGCTGCTGACAAAGCGGCAAGCGTCATTGCTATGGAAAGTAGCTAATCCGGTCATCCTGAGGAGCGTAGCGACGAAGGATCTGTTGAGACAGATTCTTCACTTCGCTACACTCGTTCAGAATGACCGCTAACCTGTCTTTTCGTTTATTGTGGTGCCATCGTGCATGATGATTCTGAGCGAGCGATAGCGATCGACTAGCAGTGGACTAAAAAACCCATGTTTAAAGCATTTCAACATGGGATGTATTCCACTGCGTCGTCATGCCGTTCCGCTACTCACTATGCAACGTCACGCATGCCAGATATTCGGTTTCGCGGGCAAACTCAATGAAAATGCGATGAGACATCCATGCCCCCGGCGATAAGCTTAGTGACTGAATGTGCTGTTGAAAACCTCTGTCATTTGGGCGGCGTCCGTGAGCCCGGCCACGAATTGCTTGGCGGCGGCGGAGAAGCTTGCTTCCACCTCGGGCGAAAGCAGCGCAATGGGCGTCAGCTGCTGTGTCTGGCTGCGCAAAGGCATCCAAAGGTCATTGTATTTTAAGCTGCTGGTATCCGCGCCCGAAACGGTGGGAAACGAAATCGTCTGTTCGCAGTAAATTTTTGCGATCTCGGGCCGGCTTAAAAAATCAAGAAACAACCTGGCTTCCTCAACATTTTCGGATTGGCTGTTGATGCCGACCAGCATGGATAAATAATTGACGGGCACTTTGATTTGTTCCGCAATGTTCGCATAGGGTATCGCAAAAACGCCGGGATCGCACACCTTTTCAAAATCTTCCTTTGCCATATTGAACGACACATCCGGCGCTATCAGCATCGCCGCTTTGGCATTTTTAAAGTAATCGAAGGCCTGCTGATAGGTCAAATGCACAGAATCCGGGCTGATATAGCCCTGCTGAACCAAAAACTGCGTATCCTGAAACAACCCCAGAGCGAGTTCGCCGCCGATTGAATTCGGTTGAATGGCGGCCTGCCAGCCCGGTTGATCCATCATGTCAAAAGCGCGCAGATAGTAAATATAAGCCGCCACATCCTGATCTCTTGCGCCGAGGACGATCGGATCGATGTCGTTGCTCTTGAGTTCGGCACAAACCTGCAAAAACTCCGTATAATTCTTGGGAACGTCAAGATGGTACTTTTCAAAAAGAATCTTGTTGTACCAGATGCCATAATACTCGGCTTTGTACGACACGGCATACAGCCGGCCATCGCCCGCCTGCTTAACGGCGGCCGTGATTTCCGGCATATATTCGCCCACAAAAGCTTCATCGCTGATGTCCAATAGCCAGCTCTGCGAAATGTATCGCCTGTAATCTCCGGTTTTCACGCCGATGACATCCAGCTTTTCCCCCATCGTCATCTTCTGACGCAGTATATCGCTGTAGGCCGCGTCATTGTAGTGCTGAAAATTGATCGAAATATCCGGGTACTCCTTATTAAAGAGCTCGAATATTTCATCGGGCATGTATTCCCAGTTGGCAAAGACCAACTCTGTTTGCGCCTGTTTATTGACATTCAGCGAGCTGTCAAAATCGGAAAGCTGTATGGAATTGAAAAGCAGCACGCCGAGCAGGAGTGTAATCAGCACCGATGCCAGCAGATACAGTGAACTCTTTCTCATGGCTTTCTCCCGCTTGACTGGGTAAATTCACTCATATTCCCCGCGTCGATCTCCACGACGCCCGTATTGACCTTTTTGGGGATATTGGTCACGCCGTTGTTCTTATCCTCTTTGGTGATGGACATGGTATTGTGGTTCAAATCGTACAGCAGCTTGCAGCCATAATACGTAATCAGTTCGCGTTTTTGGCCGAACAGCTTTTGTACCGTGCCCTCGCCAAGCAGCCTTAAGTGTTCATCTGACATATCCACACACGTGACCTTCACCTTATCCTGAAGACCCAATGCCTTGACGGCACGCGCAATACCGATGCCACTGCTCGTATCGAAGCCCGCGATGCCTTTGATGTTGTAATCCTGCACAATTTGCTTCGTGATGCGCTCGGCTTCCTGCACCGTACCCATATCATCCAGGCCTTCAAGCACGTAAATGTTTTCATATTTGCTCATGCCGTATGAAAAGCCCAAGAACCCTGAATCCGTGCTGCTCGCTCCGACCATCCCCAGCATCGCCACTGTCCCTTCTTCTCCAATCAGCTCGGCCAGCGCGTCGGCCTGCCGCATCCCGAGATCGTACCAATCCGTACCGACATACGCGAGGCGCTTGCTGTCCGGCAGATCGGTCACCACCGTAATCGTCGGTATGCCCGCGTCCACCGCTTTGTTGACATACGGCGTCAAGCTTGTATCAAACGCCGCGACCAAAATACCTGCGGGCTTTGTCGCTATGACCTCATCGATCAGGCGTGCCTGCTCCACGGTGTCGAATTCCTTGGGCGCGACGGTTTCCACACTGACGTCGTATTCTCTGGCAAAATCGAGCATGCCCTGATTATCCGCGCCCATCGAAGCGCTGCCGATATAAGCCGCTATATAGACGTACCTTTCCTCGCTTTGCGAGAGGATATTAATCTGCCGGCTGCCGTTTCGGGCGGTAAAAACAATGAAGTTGGCCGCGAGTGAGATGGCCAGCAGCCCGATGAGGATCAGTATCGCTTTTTTCTTCATGCCGCCCTCCTTTTTTTAAATGCCGTCCACGTTCGAGCTGTCCACTTCTATAAGGCCGGTATCCATCTGAACGGGAATATTCGTGGTTCCGTTTGCGGCATCATTCCCGGTGATATCGACAGGACTGTGATTGATATTGTAAAGGAGCACACCGCCATAGTAGGTGAACAGCTCTCTTTTCTGGCCGATCAGCTTTTGAACGGCGCCGCTCTTCAATATACTTAAATGCGGGGACGCGATGTCCACACAGGTCACCTTCACTTTGCCCTCAAGCCCCAGTTCCACCAAAGCCTGCGCGATGCCGGGGCCGCTGTTGGAATCAAAACCGGCAATACCCGCAATGTCGGGGTATCTTTCGATTAAATCCAGCGCAATCTGCTTTGATTTGGCCGGGTTGCTTTCGTCGTCGATCTCACTGAGCACAATCACGTCGCTGTAATTCGCCATCACGCTTCGAAACCCGTCATATGCCTGCTGCATATTGATGCCGTTGATGCCGAGCATCGCCACCGTGCCTTTGCCGCCGATCATTCTGACCATCGCTTCCGCCTGCCGGACGCCCACATCGAAAAAGTCGGAGCCGATAAACGCGAGCCGCTTGCTGTCCGGCAAATCCGCATCCACCGTCACTGTCGGAATGCCCGCGTCAATCGCCATATCCACATACGGCGTGAAGCTCAAATCCGTACCGCAGACCATCAGGCCGTCGGGCTTTTGAGCGATGACATCGAGCAGTATCCGCTTCTGCTCTTCGGTATCGTAGCTCTCGGGGGCCGCAATTCTCACATTGACGCCATAATCCTCCGCAAACTTCTGAAGCCCTTTCACATCATGGTTGTTGATCATCGGGTCGTTTTTGAACACGGCGACATAAACATACTCCTCCGGCTCACGGCTGGCTTCCGGCTGTTCCGTCTGGGCATCGGGCGGAGTCATGCCGAAGAGCTGGATAAAGACAAACGTCACCGAGCAGGCCAACAATACGGAAAGCACAACGATCAAAACCCGGCTCTTCATCTGTCCTCCCCTCCGCTCTCGGCCCGGTATTGCGCGGGTGTTGTGCCCACAACCTTCATGAAAGCTTTGGAGAAATAGGCGCGATCGTTGTATCCGATCATCTCGGCAATGCGCGACACGGGAAACGATGTGTTTTCGAGCAGATTTTTCGCGTTGTTGATTCTCACCTCGCTGAGATACTGCTTGAAATTCTTCTTCATCTCCTGCAAAAACAGCTGGCTTAAATAGCTGGTGTTGATGTAATACTCGTCCGCAATATCGCTGAGCTTGATATCCCGATAATATTCCTCGTCGATAAGGGTAACGATCTTTTTAATAATGGTCCGGCCGCTGTCCGTCTCGCTGCGCGTGGCGGCTTCGCACACCTGCGTGATTCGGGCAGAAAGCAGCCTGATATAATCCTCATAAACGCCGCAGCCTTCAAAAAACCGGTCGATGCTCTTGTTTGTCAAATCCGTATGGTCGTATTTCTTGAGCGCTTTGAGCACATTAATGAGTATCAGCAGTATCTCGATCGACACGGCTTCAATTTTGGCACGGATAATTTTCTTTTCCTTAAGTTCGGCAAAAACATTTTTCACAGCCGCAATCGAAGCTGCGCTGTCACCCGCTTTAAGCAGAGATTCCAGCAGCTTTTTCTTGCTTTCAGACAACAGGTACTCATTGTCCTTTATGGCCAGATAGTCTTCATACGTCACCAGCTCATGATGATGGAACAAAATTCGCTGATCGATGGCGGCCCGCGCTTCGCTTAATGACTCACCGGCAGAGGCGATACCCTGATGAATGCTGCCGAGCCCCACAAAAACGCTGATATCGAGCCACTCTTTAACGCTTTTGACGGCGCTGCGAATCTGCGTTTGCAGCGTCTGCATGGTCATGTCGCCATAGAAAACGGCGGTGAAAGACAATTCCGACTGATCCCTCTGGAAGGCCTGACAGCCGGTTTGATCCTTCATCGTTTCCTCAAAAACATTGGCCGCCGCAAACGCGCCGAGCTGCTCGTTGACCGCTGTAAACATATCGCCGGTGTCCTGAATCTTCACAATACAGACGGCTGTCTTCCCACCCGGCCGGATATCATATTCTTTCAGAGTCTCCACGGCCACGCCCGTACCGGCAACCAAATCTGAAAGCGCCTGATTCTTGCGCTGAATCTCATTGTCGGCGGCTCTCTCCTTGAGGCCGTCGATATAATCCTGATGCTGCTTTCTTTTCTCTATTGTGTCGCCCAGCCGCCGGATCACGCTTTTGAGTTCATCGTTATCGACCGGCTTTAATAGATAGTCGCTGACGCCGAGCTTGAGCGCCCTTTGGGCATATGAAAAATCCTGATGGCCGCTGAATATGATAAACTGAGCCTCGGGAAGAAGGCTCTTCGCACTTTCGATGAAAAGCAGACCGTCGAGCTTCGGCATCTTGATATCCGTCATGATCACATCCGGCCGAAGCTTTTCCGCCATGAGCAGCGCCTCCTCACCGTCGGCTGCTTCACCCACCACTTGAGCGTTCTCAATCAGTCTGCTGATTTTGGATCGTATACCGCGTCTGATGATTTCTTCGTCATCGACAATAAGAAATTTGATCATCGTGTGTCCTCACTTTCCGAAATCGAATAGAGCTTAGCCGGTAATATCAGCGTCACTTTTGTCCCTTTGTGTTTCTTGCTCTGTATAGACATACCGTATTTGTCGTTGTGATAGAGCTTGATCCTGTCGTTCACATTTTTAAGAGCGATGCCCCCGTGCCTTTTCGGCCTTTCTTCTTCCGTCTCCTGATAGAGGCTGAGCTGAAGCTTCATCAGCTCTTCAGCCGTCATGCCGATGCCGTTATCCTCCACCGTCAGTATCAGATTATCCCCCGTCAGCGTGGCGGAAAGCCGGATCAGGCAGTTTTTTCCGTCCTTTTCAATGCCGTGTATGATCGCGTTTTCCACGAGAGGCTGCAATATCAGCTTGATCACTTCATATTTGAGCAGTGCGTCCGGGATATGGTATTCCACGCTGATTTTCTCTCCGAGCCGCAAATGCTGAATAAAAACATAGTTTTTTACATGGATGATTTCTTCCTCAAGCGGCACCATCTCTTTGCCTTTGCTGATGCTGTATCTGAAAATTTTCGCAAGCGCCTGGCATGCGCCGGATATCTCGTCCGCGCCTTTCTCTTCAGCCATGATATCCATGATCTGCAGCGTATTGTATAAAAAGTGCGGGTTGATCTGCGCCTGAAGCGCACTGAGTTCCGCCTCTTTGCGTACAATTTCGGTTTGATAAACCCGCTGTATAAGATCCTTGATGCGCGCAAGCATTTTGTTGAAGCTGAGGCTCAGCTCACCGATCTCATCCTTGCTTTTCACTTTTATCTGCGTATCAAAGTCGCCGGACTCGGCCAGCTTCATCTTGCTCTTCAGCAGCGATATCGGTTCCGTGAGCGTATTGCTCATCAATATGGCGATAACGATCGCCGAAATGATGCACAGCGTAATCGTAAATATCAGCGCCAGCTCGAAGCTGTTGATACGCGAATAGAGTATATCCGACGGCATCACGCTGAGCACCATCCATCCGGTGTTTGCGGACGTATGGAAGTTGATAATTTCCTCGCCGTTTCTGCCCTTATTGGCCAAAAAGCCCTGTTTCTTATCGAGCATTTCGCTCACGTAGTTCGTGCGGTATTGCGTGGATATGTATTCGGGCTGCGTATGATAGATCACCGTCTTGTTGTTGTCGATGATCACGAGCTGGCTGCGTTCGTCGGAGGCGATGCTTTGCAGCAGCTTGTCGAAAACGTTGATATCAATTTCAAAGAACAGGAACCCGATGCTCTTTTGCGATTCCAGGTCTTTGATTTCGGTGATATACCCGAACACCTCTTTGCTTTTTCCTTCGCTGATGACCTCCATCTGCGTATGGGTCGGAATGATGAGGCTTTTTCTGTCCAGCTTCTTCATTTTTTCAAACCAGCTCTGTCTCGTAAAGTTGTAATCGGTCGGCAGCGCGTTGGTTGTTCCTTTCAGCGAATATACCTCGCCGCTATAGCTGAACAGAAAGAGCGATTCGATATCCGTGAAATTCATCGCTTCGCTTTGAATAATCCGCGATGCGTCTTCGTCGTCGCGGATTTTTTGATCGGCCGGCCTTTGCACATCGCTTTTGAGTATTTTTTGAATCGTGCTGTTAAGGCCGATATTCGCCGACATATTGGACAGCTGGCTGAATGTATTGTCGATGTTTTTGTTGGCCTGTTCCAGCGTGTTGGAGACATACGCCGACACTTCATTTTTCAGCGTTGCAATAGAGACATTAAACACAAAAACGGTAATAATGACAACGGGAATCAATGTTAAAACAAGGTATGACAATGTGAGCTTCGTTCTCATGCTTTTCAGAAACGGCGAAGCTGTCATCTTCCCGATTTTCTCTCGAATCTTGTGCATCCTTTGTCCCATTGATTTATTATGCCCACACGCTTCGTTAATAAAGGGGTTTCGTTGATTGTCTGAGTACCAGCTGGGGTTTGAAGGAAATCTCGTCTTTCGCTAATTTTTCGGAATAAATATGGCGCAGCACGCATTTCACCGCTTCGACGCTGAACGTGCCCACCGAGTTGCTGACCGTGCTGAGCCGCGGGCGCACCATCCCGCCAAAAGGAATATTATCGTACCCGAATACGCTCACGGCATCGGGCACGGCGATTCCCCGTTCCACGAGCATGTCGAGGCATCCGAGCGCAAGCAAATCGTTTGCGGCAAATATCGCATCGAATTTCACGCCCTTATCCAGCAGTTCTGCGGTGACCTGCGCGCCGCTTTCAAACGACAGCCTGCTTTTGGGCATCAGCTGCTCGTCGGGTTCGAGCCCGTATTCGTTAAGCGCGTCTTTATAACCGTTGAATCTTTGGTTGATGGCGCTCAGCGATTCATGCTCGGCAAGCATAAATACGATGCGCCTGCAGCCGGACCGGATCAGATGAGACGTTGCGAGATAGCCGCCGAGACGGTTATCCACGTTGACGTTGGCCACAGGAAAATTGTCAATCTTCTGCCCGATCAGCACAATCGGCACATTGTGTCTCAAGGCTTCCCGCAAAGAATCGCTGTAAACGCCGATAGCGTCAAATATAATGCCGTCCACCTGTTTTTCCAGCAGCAAGCGGATGCATTCCGCCTCTCTTTCGGCCTTGCCTTCGCTGTTGCAGAGGATTGTGGAGAAGCCGTATTTTTGTGCCGTGTTTTCCACCACACGCGTGAGCTGGGCAAATACCGGATTTTCCACCGATGGCACAATGAGGCCGATGCTGTTTGTTTTGCGGGCCTTGAGCGCCTGCGCGAGCTTGTTCGGGCGGTAATTCAGCTCGGAAATCGCTTTTTTGACGCGCTGTTCAAGCTCGAGCGATACGCCGGGATTATTGTTGATCACGCGCGAGACGGTCGCTTTGGATACGCCCGCACAGCAAGCCACATCGTTGATCGTCTTTTCGTCGGAATATATTCTCTTCTTCATGGGAAACTCCTGAAACCGTTTTCAAGAGCATTATATATTGCCGAATCGGCTGCCGTCAATAATTCGGTACAAAATACCAGCGGGCGACCGGATGGCCTGTATTTTTTAAGCAAATGACTGAGGCGTTTTCTCTCCCCGGTCACCTATCGGTGACAGCTCCTCTCAGAGTGAGCCTTTTTACAGTGGTTCTTTGACACTGCTGACTAAGTCACAAGTGTCATTCCGATGGAGCGTGAGCGCAAGAGGAATCCCACGGTGAAGAGCTTCAATACATGGGATGCATTCTGCTGCGCAGTAACGTCGCTCCGTTCCTTGCTGCGTGACGGATAGCATAATTGGGGCGGGGTTCTTCTTCAAACTGAGAGGCAGATTTCTCCGACACTCAGACTGCTGACAAAGCCACATATGTCATTCCGATGGAGCGTGAGTGGAAGAGGAATCCCATGGTGAATAGCTTCAATACATGGGATGCAATCTGCTGTGCAGGCACATCATTCCGCCTCCTTATTGCTTGGCAGACAGTATAATTGGGTGGGCTTTTCATCAAGATTGTTATTTCGTTTCCCGATCACCAACGGTGATTGGGTATGAAGTATCGGAGAACGCGATAGCCCGTTTTCCTCCCTCAGCCGCCAATGGCGACAGCTCTCTCCAGAGAGAGCCATTTTACAGCCGAACATAAAAAAGCGGCAGATTTCTCCGCCACTTTCGATGTTTCAATATTATTCCACAAACGCCCCGCTGAACTGGCTATTGTAAAGGTCCGCATAGAACCCGCCCAGCTTGAGCAGCTCTTTGTGGTTGCCCTGCTCAATGATCGAGCCCTGATTCATCACCACGATATGCTCCGCTTCACGTATGGTCGAAAGACGGTGCGCAATCACAAAGCTCGTGCGGCCCTGCATCAGCGCGGCCATCGCCTTTTGTATCAGCACTTCGGATCGCGTATCCACGTTGCTGGTCGCCTCGTCGAGTATCAGTATGGCCGGGTCCGCAAGTATCGCGCGCGCAATCGTCAGCAGCTGCTTCTGCCCCTGTGAAATGTTTGTCGCTTCTTCGTTGAGCACCGTGTCGTAACCGTCCGGCAGTGAGGATACAAAGTGGTCCGCGTGCGCCGCTTTGGCCGCCGCGATAATCTGTTCCTCGGTCGCGTCGTCGCGCCCGTACGCAATGTTGTCGCGTATCGTTCCGTTGAACAGCCATGTGTCCTGCAGCACCATGCCGAACATCTGCCGCAGGTCTCCGCGCCTCATATCGCGAATGTCCGTGCCGTCGATTTTGATGCATCCGTCCTTAATTTCATAAAACCGCATCAGCAGGTTGACGAGCGTCGTTTTGCCCGCACCCGTCGGCCCGACAATCGCCACGGTATCGCCCGGCTTCGCCGTCAGATTCATATCTTCAATCAAAGACACATCCTCTTTGTAGCTGAACCGCACATGCTCGAACTTCACCTCGCCACGCGGCTGCTCTATCTCGGCCGCATCCTGTTTATCGGGAATCTGTTCCTGTTCGTCGAGCACCTCGAATACGCGCTCCGCCGAGGCCAGCGTCGATTGTATCACGTTCGCGATGTTGGCCGTTTGAATAATCGGCTGCGTGAACGTTCGGATGTATTGTATGAACGCCTGAATATCGCCGATCTTGATCGCGTTCTTGGAAACGAGTATGCCGCCCACCACGCAGACAGCCACATAGCCGACGTTGTTGACAAAGTTCAGCACGGGCATGATGATGCCCGACATGAACTGAGCCCTGTTCGCCACCTTATAAAGCTCGCTGTTGATGCGTTTGAACTCCTTGATCGAGGCATATTCACGCGCGAGCACCTTGACGATCTTGTGGCCGGTATACATCTCTTCCACATGCCCGCTGAGTTCACCAAGCATTTTTTGCTGCGCCGCATAATACTTTTGGGACTGCTTCGCGATGCGCATTGTGATCAGACCGCTGAGCGGCAGCGTCACAAGCGCAATCAGCGTCATGATGGGGCTGATGGAGATCATCATGACCAGCGTGCCGAGGATCGTCACCAGCGAAGTGATGAGCTGCCCGAGGCTCTGCTGCAACGTTGTCGCAATGTTGTCGATATCGTTTGTGACACGCGAGAGAATCTCGCCGTGCGTGTTGCTGTCAAAATATTTGAGCGGCAGCTTGTCGAGCTTCTCCTTCACGTCGTTGCGCATTTTGAATACCGTCTTCTGAGACACGGTGGACATCAAAAACCCCATCACAAAACTCAGCAGCGAGCTTAAGAGGTAAAGCCCCAGCAGCACCAGTATAATCATCCCGATATATTCAAAATCGAACTTCGGGATCGGCTGCATCTGCAGCTGATGGATCACGGATGCGGGCATCTTCCTGATCACCGCTGCCTGAACAATCACGTTGTGCGTCACCTGAGCCATAATGCCGTCGGCCAGCTTCGTCGTCGCGTAACCGAGTATCTTGGGGCCGATGATGCTGAAAATGGTGCTTCCGGCCGCGAGCACGAACACGGCGATAAACCGCGTTTTAAACGCCATCAGATAACCCAGCAGCCGCTTTAAAGTGCCTTTAAAGTCTTTGGCTTTTTCCACGGGCCGTCCCATCGCGCCCATCGGACCGCCGCGCTGCGCGTTGCCGCGACCGGGCATCATGCCGCCCTGAGGAGCTCCCGCGCCTTTGTTTTTTTCGTCACTCATGCGATCTCCTCCTCTGAGAGCTGCGAGGTGACGATTTCGTAATAGACCTTGTTCGTCTTCAAAAGCTCCTTATGCGTGCCCGTTCCGACGATTTTGCCCTCGTCGAGCACGATGATTCTGTCGGCATCCATGATCGTGCTGACGCGCTGAGCGACGATAAGCACGGTGGATTCCTGCGTTTCCTTTTTCAGCGCCGCACGCAGATTGGCGTCCGTTTTGAAATCCAGCGCCGAAAAGCTGTCGTCAAATATATAGATTTCCGGTTTTGATATCAGCGCGCGCGCAATCGACAGCCGCTGCTTCTGCCCGCCCGAAACATTGGTGCCGCCCTGAGCGATATGCGATTCAAAAGCCTCCGGCATGGTGCTGATAAACTCGAGCGCCTGCGCGACCTCTGCGGCATGTGTCACCTCATCATCGGTCGCATCCTCCTTGCCGTAGCGGATATTCTCGGCAACCGTGCCCGAAAACAAAACGGCCGACTGCGGCACAAACCCGATCTTCTTGCGCAGCACACTCTGCTCAGTTTCCTTCACATCCACGCCGTCCACGAGTATCTGCCCTTCGGTCACATCATAAAAGCGCGGTATCAGATTGATCAGCGTCGATTTGCCGCTGCCTGTGCCGCCGATGATCGCGGTCACTTCGCCCGGACAAGCCGCAAAGCTGATGCTTTTGAGCGCCGGGAGCTTCGCTTCGGGGTAATAAAACGTCACGTCCTTGAATTCCACGTGGCCCTTAAGGCCGGTTTGCTCCGTCGCCTGAGCCGGGTCCTTGATATCCGGCTGCACGTCGAGCACCTCGTTGATTCTGTTGGCCGAGGCTTGGGCTCTCGGGAGCATGATGAACATGATAGCCACCATGATGATTGAGAACATGATCTGCATCGCGTACTGCAAAAACGCCATCATATTGCCGATATTCATATCGCCGTTGCTGATGCGCAGGCCGCCGAACCAGACGATTGCGAGCAGCGTGCCGTTCATGAAAAGCATCATGACAGGAAAAACCGCGGCCACAATTTTGTTGACCCTGATTGAAACCTCTGTTAAGTCCCTGTTGGCCTCGTCAAAGCGGGTACGTTCTTTCTTCATGCGGTTGAACGCACGGATGACCCTGATGCCGGTCAGGTTTTCGCGCAGCACAAGGTTCACCTTATCCACCTTTTTTTGAAGCGTCTTGAACATCGGTATGATGAACTTGGCGATAATCAGCATCACGAGGATCATCGACGGCAGTATGACCGCGAGAACCCCCGTCAGCTTGGTATCCTTCGACAACGCCATAAATATACCGCCGATGCACATGATCGGCGAATAGATGATGAAACGGAACATCATGACGCTGAAAACCTGCACCTGTGTGATATCATTCGTGGTGCGCGTAATCAGCGACGCCGTGCCAATCTTGTCAATCTCGTTAAGCGAATAGCTCTCCACATGGGCGAACACCTTCTCGCGCAGATCACGCCCGAGGCCCACCGCCGTTTTGGAGGAAAGGTAACCGACGGCGACCGAACAAAGACAGCTTCCCGCCGCAACAAGCAGCATATAAAACCCGAACTTCCATATGTAAGGAATGTTGCCGTTCATCATGCCGTTGTTCACCACATCCGACATCAGCGTGGGAAGATAAAGGTCGGCTATGCTTTGGGCACCCAAAAACGCAATGATAAGCACAACCAGGCCTGTGAAGGGCTTTAGATTCCTGTATACTTTAAGCATTTTTCCTCCCTGGCTTTATGCCTGGCCTCCGTTTTGCTCATTGACCTGCATACCGTCGGAAATGATGCTGACATTGCTTGTGATGATCTTTTCGCCCTCGCTTAAACCGCTCAGAATTTCGATGCTGCTCGTGCTCGAAAGCCCTGTTTTCACCGGCTTTTTTACCGCCGCTGCATTTTCCAGCACATACACGAAAGACTCACCGTCTTGTGTGATGATAGCAGAGGCAGGCACGATGATGTTCTGAGCGCCCGTGACCTTTATGGATGCACTCGCACTGAGCCCCGCCTGTAAAAAGCCGTCCCCATTCCTCAGGCTGATTTCCACAGGAAAATACTTGCCTGTGGATACCGCAATCGGCGAAATCATCGTAACCGTGCCCGTATACGCTTTTCCCGGGTAAATATCGACACTGATATCCACGCTTTGCCCTTGCGCCAGCACCAGAAGCGCTTCCTCAGAAACGGTCCCTTTCAGTGTGAGCGTGGAATTGTCGGCAACAGAGAACAGCGGTGCGGAAGGCGCAGCCATTTCACCGATGCTGATATTCTTGCTGATCAGTATTCCATCGATAGGGCTTGTGATGGTTGCGTTGGCAATCTGAAGCTTGATGAGCTCAATGCTGGCCTGTGCGACTTCGACGTTTGCCTCGGTTGTATTCACAGCACCGCTTGCCGACGTTTTGCTGGCCTTAAGCTGCGCAGCCGCAGACGAACAGGACGTGACGGCGCTGTTTGCCTGCTGCAGCACCATTGTGGCCTGCGTCAGTTCCGTCGCCGTTGCTGTACCGGATGCCGCAAGGCTGTTGTATGTGGCCTGAGCCGCCGCCTGATTTGTCATCGCCGCTTTGAGGCTGTCATTGGCGGAGTCGAAGCCGGATGAAGCCGCGGAGCGGCCGCTTTTCGCCGCTTTCACCGCGACTTCTGCGGCATTGAGCTGCGCCTCGGCCTGAGCGAGCTGGGCCTCCAGCTGGGCGGTATCGAGCGTTGCGAGTACGTCGCCCTTTCTTACCACGCTGCCGATAACGACGTCCATGGCGGTGACCTGAAAGCTGCCTGCGAGCTTGCTTGCCACGTTGGTCGTGCTCTGGGAAAGCAATATGCCATTGACCGTAATGTCGGAATCAAGGGCTTTTATCTGCGCCGTTGCCGTTTTCACGGAAATGGCCTGATCTGCGGCGGGTGCGCAGCCCGCAAAAGCAAATATCATCATAACAGCCAGCGCCATCAATAAGCTTCTATACATCTTCTTCATTTTTTGTTACCCCCGATTACTGTATATGGACTTTAACCGTTGCGTTAAAGCCGGGATAGAGTGTCAGATCGCTCGCGTTGTCGATAGAGATTTTGACGGGCAGCAGCTGCGTCGTTTTGGAGAACGTGCCGCTTGTCGTGATGTTCGAAAACATATTGAAAAGCGAATTCGTGGCCTTGCCGATCTGCACCACATAGCCGTGGAAGGTTTGGCCCGGATATGCGTCTATCGTGATATCCACCTGCTGCCCTTCCTTGATTTTGAATATATTCGTTTCTTCAACATTCGCCGTTATGTACATATCGGATATCTTCGCGACCACCGCAACCGGCGTGCCGGGCGCCACCATCTCGCCGTTTACCACGGAGGACTGCACCACCATGCCGTCTATCGGCGAAGTGATGACGGATTTGCTCGCGACCGAATCGGCCGCGTTGCTGAGTACCGACGCGTTGGTCGCGCTGCTTGCCACGAGCATGCTCGTATCCTGATGCCCGAGTACCTGATCAGCCGTCACCATATCGCCGGCATTGACGTTCCAGTCGGTCAGCTTGCCGGTGACGAGCGGGTAAATGTCAATCATATCGGCTGTGACCTGGGCGTTTTCGGTCCGGTAAAAATGCGTATCCTGATAGTTTGAGTCCCAGAGCGCAAAAGCGCCTCCCAGAACGATCAGGGCAATAATGACAATAAGAATGACTTTTGATTTTTTCTTCATGTTTTGTGCACCTGCTTATAAATTTATTATTTGACGGAATCGCCGTCATCGTTTTCCATGGATATATAACCATACAGTTCAGTGAGGTCTTCGGAGATGCGTCTTACCAGACTTTCGGGAGCGGGCCTCAGCACCTCGGCAAACACATCGTTCCCTATGCTGAATATATGCTCAACTATTTTTTGTAGTTCCGGTGTGCCGCGAATGATGATGCTCCTGCGGTCCACCAAATCGTTTTCCCTTATGACCAGATTTCTTTTTTCGAGCCGGTCCACAATGCCCGTCACCGAGCTGGCCGGTATCCCGACCATTCGGGCAAGCTCCGACATTCGGGCTTCCTTTTTAAAGTGTAGGCGAACAAGAATAAATATTTCGGCTTTGCTGAACCCGAGTTCTTGCAGCTTTGGCCCGATGGCTCTCATCATAATGATCTCTATTTTTCTGAGGCTTTCAAAAAATTCTATCATTATTTTTTCGCCTGCTTGCTCCTTTCGCTCGCCAAGAATATTACCGTCTCGAATATTTCGAATTCGAACTAAATTTATTATAAATACAATCTATGCGGTGTCAACTGTTTTTTGTCTGTTCTTGACGGAAAAAGTTATTTTCTGAAGGATGGCTGAATTCTTATAATACTGCCGCGTCCGCGCTGACGTACGTCCCGCGAATATGCTGCAGCCCTAAGGGGTGAATACCGTTTTATCATTGCTCCTCGCGGCGTTGTTAAGTTAGCGCCATAAAAAAACAAACGCCCGGCTGACCGGGCGCATTATCTGCGGAATATTTATTTTTCCCGTTTTCTTTCGGTTTGAAAGCCCTGTCAAAGATAATTGGGAGATGGGCAGACCATGCGAAGAAATATGCTGACTCCGCATGGTCTGCGGGGAAAAAATGATTATTGCAACACCATTGGGATACTTGCTTAACAGCTCTCGCTGGCTGTCGTCACGTTTGTTGATTCAACGCTGGTGCCGTCGATATAGGCATAAAAGTACGATCTCAGCCGATAAGTGCCGCTGCTGACGCCATACGTTTTGGATAACGTGCAGGATGTGCCATCGGCCAGCTTCGTCCAGCTCGTCACGTTCGACCATGCACCGTTTTCATATTTTTGCAGATAGCTGGTGATGCGAACTTGGTCCACACCGCTGCTTGCATACATGACCGAGTACATGCTTGCTTGTCCCGAAACGATATCAAAGTCCGCTGACACGCTGCTGATATAAGTAAACAGCGGCTGGATAATGACAACCGGCTCTTCATCGGTTTCAGATGCAAGCGCCTGAATAGGTAAAAACAAGCACATGACTAAAGAAATACAGGTAATAAGCTTTAATATACGTCTTTCCATAGATGCCTCCTTAGTAGAAAAAAACCCCTTTCACGTTCTAATTATTAGAACCGCGTAAAAAGAGGTTTTGTTACAAAAAAACTGAAAATATTTTTTATCTGTAATATTGCAGGCTTTCCGCCATACGAATCGCTTCTTCTTTTCCAATATGCCCGCAAAGCAAAAAGACGTTCTTTTGATATTTGAACAGTAAATTGGAGATACCATTCTTCACATATATCTTAGTGGCTTCTCCATTGACAGTGACATCCTCAATAACGGCATCTTCATTATCGATTTTGGCTACGCCGCCTTCTACGAAATGATGCAAACTAACATAACCGCCCGTTTCATTCTTATATTGAACTGTATAAATGTTGCCGAGCCTTTCAATTGAACCAAAAACATACCCCTTGGGCACATAATCCGGCAGATAAAGGCCCGATAAATCTCCGTTGTATGAATCATAGATGCCTGTGTCGTCATGAACTGATACCGACAGCGAATTATCATTGGTTTTGAAAAGAAACTCAAGAGCCGGAACACGAAACGCATCAACGGAAAGCACCAGCGTTGTGGATACGGCAATCACAGCCAGCAACACGACGGCGGCACGCATCAAAGCTTTTCTCGTCCGGCGATAGAGGCCCCTTCTCTTCACCTGTTTAAAATAGGTGTTCATATGGCTGTCGAAATCAGAAGATACGGTGTGCGCGCCTGCCTCCTGCGCTGTGATCGCCCCGGCCATCTCTTCCATGCGCAGCTCGGCTGCGTACTTTAACATCTGGTCGACCATGTCAGGCGTTTTTTCTCTTCTCATGAGTGACTTCTCCTCTCCCCCAGCTTCCGGGCCAGCTGTTTCTTGGCTCTGTGAAGCCTGACACGCACGAGCTCATCCGAAATATCAAATAAAGAAGCAATCTCCAGCGTTGAGTAGTCTGAAAAATATCTCAGAAGAAGAACGTCCGAATATTTGGAGTCAAGGCTGGCAATCGCATTTTTGATTTCGTCGATGCTCTCGTTTTTCACCAGTAAATCCAAAGGCAGCGTTTCGTGATCGGGTATATCGGCAAGGTCATCATCCTGGTATGGCAACGCGCCGCGGCTCTTTGCCTTCAAAAGGCTCACGGCCACATTCCTCGTCACAATAACGATAAAGCTCTTGGTTCTGCTGCTCGTAATGGAATCGATGTAAAACCTGTTTTTCTCCAGCTTTAAAAAAGTTGACTGCACAGCGTCCTCAGCCAAATATCTGTCATTGAGAACCTGAAAAGAGATATAGTACATCAATTGACTGTATTGATGGTATATCTGTTCGAGCAAAACATGCTTTTGCTCTTGGTTCTTTTTCCCGCAAGACCCGATATCGGTCACAACTCAATCTCCTTTTATGTATGCGAATATGATCAGTCAGGAGCGCTGTCATCAATCCATCATATAAGATAATTTCACCAATATATATATTGTAATTTATTTAATGACCGTTGACCAGAAGGAATAGTGAAGCTTAGCGCATTCTTTTGCTATTATCGTGAATTTGGCGGGCTGTGAAAGCGCCGCAGCCCGCCAGCCACATTCAATATTTACCAAATCCTCATTCGCCAGAGGCAGTGTGATCCTGAATGCGCCAAATTGGCTTTACGCCGCTGCGGACATCCCCATCCGTCTTGCGGACGGACCCTCTATTCGTTTGGTTGTCTGCAAAAACATTTCGGCGGCAACAAATCTGCCAAGGGTGTTGAGTTTTACGGGTTTACTGTTATAATTTATATATGAATCGTTAAAAAATCCTGAGTTACAGCCAACCGCAGAATCTGAACACGGAAATCCATCCCGGTATTTTTAGTCCCGTTTCGTTTTTTGGTCTTTTTTCATGCATCTTGTCTTTCGGAGGATTGATTATGCTTCTGAAGTTTAATGAGCGACTGAAGCTCGGTGTGGCCTCGGCGGCCACGCAGATTGAAGGCGGCGACCAAAACAACAGCTGGTACGACTGGTATCAAAAAGGCCATATCAAGGACAACGCCGACCCCTCCGTCGCAAATATGCACTATGAACGTTATGCCGAGGATGCGCGGCTGATGCACGACATCGGCATCGGCCACTACCGGCTGGGGCTTGAATGGGCGCGGCTTGAGCCGCAGCCCGGCGTATTCGACGAAGCGGCGTTCGCGCATTACCGTGAGGAGCTGCTGCTGCTCAAAAAGCTCGGAATTGAGCCGCTGCTCACGCTGCACCATTTTACGAACCCGCTCTGGTTCGAGCATATGGGCGCATTTGAAAGCGCGGACTGTATCAACATCTATCTGCGCTTTGTCGGCAAGGTTCTGGACGAACTCGGCGATATTGTCAGCGAATACATCACGATCAACGAGCCCAACGTGTACGCGACAAGCGGGTATTTCTTCGGCGAATGGCCGCCGGGACAAAAATCGCTGCTGAAAGCGATCCGCGTGATGGGCAACATGTGTGAATGCCATTTAAAGGCCTATGAGCTGATCCACCAAAAACGAAAGGCGCTGGGCTTTCCCGACACGCGCGTGAGCTACGCGCATCATATGCGCGTGTTTGCGCCGATGAACCCGAAAAACCTTTGGCACCGTATCTGCGCGCGGCTCATGCGGCGGCTTTTTCAAACGTCAATTTCCAGCGCTTTTCTCACCGGCCGGGGCGGCTGGCCGCTGCGGCGTATGCCCGGCATCAAGCGCTCTCTTTACTGTGACTTTCACGCGGTCAATTATTACAGCCGGACGGCGGCGGCGGGCTTCAGCGCCGGCTTTTTGCCGGGTGTGCCGATCAACGATCTTGGCTGGGAGATCTACCCGCAGGGTATCTCCGAATGCACAAGCGAGCTGTACGCACTGGCAAAGCTCCCCATATACATCACCGAAAACGGCACCTGCGACGGAACCGATGCGTTCCGCAGCCGTTATATCTACGAGCACTTAAAAGTGCTTGCTGAGAGCGGCTTGCCCGTGGAGCGCTACTATCATTGGTGTTTCACCGACAACTTTGAATGGGTCGAAGGGGTCTCGGCACGGTTCGGCATTGTGCATATCGATTATGAGACCCAGCAGCGCACCGTGAAAAAAAGCGGCGAATTCTTCTCGAAGATGATTCGCGAAGGCGGGGTATCGCAGCAGATGTTTGAAGACTACTGCAACACCGAATACAAGATGAATTAAATCTCGGAGCGACGCTCCGGTTAACGTAACGAAAGGCGGATCACAATATGCTCGAATTCTTTAAACCCATCCTAAACTGGATCGTTGCCAATTGGATGCTTCTGGCCATTGGCGTCATAGTCCTGACTGTGATTTTCATCACTATACGCGTTGCCGTGCGCGGCAGCCGAAACACAAAAAACACTTTCTTCTTCGGCATGGGCACGATCGGCCGTGATATGCTTTATACGCTTGAAAGCATGTTCCTCATATTCTTTTTGACGGAGGTCCTCGACCTTTCGGACAAGATGTTTGCGATTGTCGGCGGCCTGCTCACGGGTCTGCGCATATTCGACGCTCTTAACGACCCGATTATGGGCCTCATTGTGGACAACACAAAATCGAAGCGGGGCAAATACAAGCCGTGGATTCTTTCCGGCGCGATCGTGAGTGCCGTGTTCATGGTGCTGCTGTTCACCAATTTCGGCCAGCCGCTTGACAGCCTCAGAAGCGAGGATACAGTCAACGTCCTTTACGTTGTGCTCTTTGCGGTGTGCTATGTCGCTTGGGACATCACATACGGCCTCAATGACATCGCCTACTGGTCAATGATGCCCGCGCTGACGCTCGACCAGAAGCGACGCGAAAAAATAGGTTCCTTTGCGCGTATTTGCGCAAACATTGGACTGTTCGTTACGGTGGTAGCGCTGCTGCCCGTCGTGGACGGCCTTAGCGGAACACTCAACCAAACGAGCGCTGAGCCTGTAGCCGCCGCGCAGCAAAGCTGGCTGATTGTCGCTGCCGGCATAGCTGTATTGATGATCGGCTTCCAGCTCTATACGGTGCTGGGGGCAAAGGAACACCGCGCAGAGTTTAAAGAGGAAGAGAAGACCACGTTCAAGGGGATGTTCCGTGCAATCGTCAAAAACGACCAGCTTCTGTTTACTGTCATTTCGATGGCGCTGTTCACAATCGGCTATATAACCACAACGAGCTTCGGCACCTACTACTTCAAATACGCCTACAAGGACGAGGATATGTATTCGCTGTTTGCGGCGATACTCGGTGTGTCTCAGATTGCCGCGCTGATCGTCTTCCCGCTGATCAGCAAGCACTTAACGCGCAAGAAATTCTATTTTGTCGCGACCGTGCTTGTGCTGGCGGGCTACGCGCTGTTCTTCTTCTCGCCGATGGACATGATTCCAATCGGTATTGCAGGCGTACTGCTGTTTGTAGGTGAAGCGTTTATTCAGTTGCTGATGCTGATGTTCCTGTCGGATACAATTGAGTACGGCCAGTGGAAAACCGGCAAGCGCAATCAGGCCGTGACGCTCTCTGTACAGCCGCTAATCAATAAGATCGGCGGCGCGATTGCGACAGGCATCATGACGATCACGCTGATCGTTTCGGGCATCAACAGCGCGAAAACCCCCGACGATGTGACAGGCGAAGGCTTGCTCACACTTAAGATCGCGATGTTTGTGATACCGCTGATCTGCATTGTGGTCGGATACCTCATTTATCGCGCGAAGTATAAGATCGATAAAAAATTCTACGATCAAATCGTAAAGGAGCTGACCGACAGAGGCGATATCAAAGGCGAAATAACGGAGTAAATGAAATGGCAAAGGCCGTCCAAAAGGGCGGCCTTTTTGGTTGTCCAAAAGAGTACCTTTTGTCATGCTGAACGAAACGTAGAGGAGTGAAGCATCCCATGGCTTTATGCTCGTATGACATGGGACCCTTCGCTCACGCTTAGGGTGACATAAGCCGCTGTCTGCTCACAGCCCCTTCTGTCATGCTGAACGAAGCGACAGCACAGTGAAGCATCCCATGGCTTTATGCTCGTATGACGTGAGACCCTTCGCTGACGCTCAGGGTGACATAAGCCGCTGCCTGCTCTCAGCCCCTTTTGTCATGCTGAACGAAGCGACAGTGCAGTGACTACAAAGTGGACTAGCATCCCATGGCTTCATGCTCGTACGACGCGAGACCCTTCGCCCTTCTCAGGGTGACATAAGCCGCTGCCTGCTCTCAGTCCCTTTTGTCATGCTGAACGAAGCGACAGCGCAGTGACTACAAAGTGGACTAGCATCCCATGGCTTCATGCTCGTATGACGTAAGACCCTTCGCTAACGCTCAGGGTGACATAAGCCGCTGCCTGCTCGCTTATTTACTTGTCCTCTTGTCTCGTAACCACATAAAGGTTCGAGCCGAAATCGCCGAGCAGGCGCGTCTGCGCGTTGTAATAACTGCCGATGAACTGGTTATTAAGCTGCAACCCGGCGTTCAGCATATCGCCGCGGCATTCATAGCTCTCCACGCAGTCGCTCAGTCGGTAAAACCGCCCGATTGTGCGCAGCACAATACCGTCAGGATTCAGCGACACGGGCAGTATGTGCTTCACGAGCCCGCCAAACTGCTTGATAAAAAGGCTTTGCGGCCGTGTTTTGACGGTATACCGCGCTACCGGATCAAAACCGCTCAGCGGCAGACTGTCAATGCCCTCCGCCGCATGCGCCTGCGTTTGAAAAAAGCCCGCGACGGCTTCGCTGCCGTCCGCAGCCGCGCACTGCCAGTGCACTTTATTGCCTTTCATCGCAGGCAAGCGGCTGAAGCGCCCATACTGAAACGTTTTGCGGTGCGCTTTGTAAAACGCGATTTGCTCTTTGATTTCCCGCCTTTGCACGCGCGTTAAGTACTTTAAATCCATCTCGTACCCGAGACAGCCGAAGCACGCGACGTTGAACCGCGTAACGAGCGGCGTTGCCCTCAATGTCTGCTGGTGCGGCGCTTCGGATACGTGCGCCCCCATCGCGGAGAGCGGATACAGATGCGAGAGCCCGCCCTGAATCTTGAGCCGCTCCACCGGGTCGGTATTGTCCGACGCCCACACCTGGGGTGAGTAGCAGAGCATACCGAGGTCAAACCGGTTGCCGCCCGAGGAACAGCTTTCGAGCAGCACATGCGGGCGCGGACGGAATATACGCTCGATCACGTCATACAGTCCCAGTATATAGCGGTGAAAGAACTCGCCCTGGTTTTGCAGCAGCGGCGAATACGCGTCGCTGATGTGACGGTTCATATCCCACTTCACATAGGCGATGTCCGCCTCGTCGATGATGCGCGAAGCATTCTCCACAATATAATCGCGCACCGCCGGGTTACACAGATCAAGCACAAGCTGGTTCCGGCCCAGCAAGGGCGTTTTGCCCGGCGTGGTCACTGCCCAATCGGGATGCGCGCGGTGCAGATCGCTGTCCGGATTCACCATCTCGGGCTCAAACCAGAGCCCGAACTGCATGCCCGTTTTTCGTATGCTGTCCGCAAAGCGCGGCATGCCGCCCGGCAGCTTCTTTTTATTCACAGTATAGTCGCCGAGCCCCGCGTGGTCGTCATTGCGCCGGCCGAACCACCCGTCGTCTAGCACAAACAGCTCGACGCCAAGCCGCCGAGCGCGCCGCGCAAGGCGCAGCAGCCTGCGCTGATTGAACTTGAAAAAGTGCGCCTCCCAGTTGTTGATCAGCACAGGGCGCTCTTGGCCCCGCCAGTCACCGCGCACAATGTGGTTGTTGATAAAGTCATGGAAATGCGCGCTGAGGCCGTTAAACCCGTCTGCGCTGAACGTCATCACCGCCTCGGGCGTCTCGAAGCGTTCATCCTTATGAAGCGTCCATTCAAAGCAGTGCGGGCTGATTCCAAGCTGCACGCGCACAAGACCTTGTGCGGCCAGCTCCGCCGTGCCGTAATGGTTGCCGCTATAGACGAGATTGAAGCCGTACACGCGCCCGTGCGTTTCGCCCGTCTGTGCTTCGGCGAGCAGAAAGCCGGGGTTGTGGCGGTTGCTGCTCGCACCCGTGGTGGATTCGTTGACATAAAGGCCATATTGTACGGGACGCTCGTGGCGGTGCGCTTCTTTTATCCAGCCCCCGTCGAACGTGATGAGACGAAAGCCCCGGTTCGGCAGATCCGTCATCATGCTCATGAGCCGCCGGATAGTGAGCGGCTTCTCATTGCGATTGATCAGCACCGACCGGCGCGTAATCACATCGGCCTTCGGGTATACCGTAAACAAAAGCAGTAGCCCCGCATGATTAGACTTGTCCTCGAGCGTGATTTCAAGCGTATCGCACGCATCCGCATCGCCATAGGCACCCGGCAGCGTTTCCATCGGCACGAAACCCTTCACAATGCGGTGATCGCAATAAACGAAATCACACGCGAAGCTGCCGTCCGGCATTTTGATCTCGGCCGGAGCATGCCGATAATCGCCGCGCCCGATGCCCGACCACTCAAGTGCCATCGTATCGAGGCAATAAAGCGGGTCGGTCTCGTCATAAAGCACGCTACTGCCGTACATCGCCGTGCGCTTCACTGCCAGCCCCTCCGGATCCTGCGCGGCAAGCCGCTCACCGTAATGGATATGCTCAATGTGTCCGAACTTCGTGATGCGGAACCAATAGCTCGTGTGGTCTGTGGTCAGATAAAATAAGCCGTTCTTTTCCTCAATCATGGCGTCTCACCTCTGTCGATGATGAGAGCCTCCCACGGCTGGATCACACCGTCGTATGCCGTCCTTGTATAGTTCGAAATCATGACGCGTCCTTGGCACGGCGCTTTGCGCGGCGTTTTGCCGAAGTTGAGCAGCACGCGGCAGGATCGGCCTTGATATTCCCGGTCGTAAATAAAGAGGTGTTTCTTCGCCGCAACAAGGGAAAACGAGCCGTATTTGAGAATATCGCCGTCTGCCCGCAGCGCCATCATGCGCTTGTAATAGCTGCGGACGGAATTGGGGTCGGCCGTCTGAGCGGCCATATTGATGCGCGTATGGTTGGCATTGACACCGAGCCACGGCGTTCCCGCCGTGAAGCCACCGTGCTTACTGCCGTCCCACTGCACCGGCGTGCGTGCGTTATCGCGCGACTTGGTCCTGATCATTTTCCAGCGGTAGAACGCCGGCAGATGCAGCCGTTTGGCGAGCTTACAGATGTTGTGAGATTCCACATCCCGTACTTGTTCCATCGAGGTGAAATCGAAATTGGTCATGCCGATCTCCTGCCCCTGATAGATATACGGCGTGCCGCGCAGCGAGAGCAGCATCGTGCAGAGCAGCTTTGCGGACTGTTCCCAATATTGCTTATCGTCGCCGAAGCGCGATACGCTCCTCGGCTGGTCGTGGTTTTCGAGGTAATTCGCGTTCCATTCGAGCGCGTTCTGCCACTCGGCAATCACCCTGCCAAAACGGCCCGCGTGAAAACGGCGCGGAAACCATTTGATGAAAAACTGGTCGGTCTCCATGTGTTCAAACGAAAATATCATGTCGAGCTCGCCGCGCGCTTCGTCGCATAAGTCTTTGCCCATCTGCGGCGTCACGAATACCGTCTCCCCCACCGCAAAACAGTCATACTCTGAAAGCACTTCACGGCGAAGCGTGCGCAGTATCTCATGCGCGCCCGGCTGCGACACATAGTATTCGCTGCCGCGAATCAACTTCTTGCTGTCCGCAAACGACGACTTATATATCACGTTAATCACATCGCAGCGAAAACCCGCTATGCCTTTATCGAGCCAGAACCGCATCACAGCCTTGATTTCTTCGAGCACCTTGGGGTTATGGTAATTCAAATCGGGCTGCTTCGGCGCGAAAAGATGCAGATAATATTCGCCGGACGGCTCATCGAGCGTCCACGCGCTGCCCCCGAACAGGCTCATCCAGTTGCTCGGCGGACGGCCGTTTTTGCCGGGTTTCCATATGTAATAGTCGCGGTGCGGGCTGCTTTTGTCGCGGCTCTGCTGAAACCACGCATGCTCATCCGAGGTGTGGTTAATCACGAGATCCATCACAAGCTTGATGTCGCGGCGGCGCGTTTCCTCAATGAGCCGCTCCATATCCGCCATTGTGCCGTATCGCGGGTCGATCGCACAGTAGTCGCTGATGTCGTAGCCGTTGTCGGCGTCGGGTGAGCAATACATCGGGCTCAGCCACAGAATGCCGATGCCGAGCTCCTGCAAATCATCCAAATGCGCCAAGATGCCGGGGATGTCCCCAAAGCCGTCGCCGTTTGTGTCCGCAAAGCTGCGCGGGTAAATTTGATAGACCACACGGTCCTGCCACCATTTTGCCATATGCCTGCCTCGATTATGAAGTATTGAATGCTCAGTGGATTGCGGGAAAACCGGATTAAATATGAAATTTTCTCACAAACTCTGAGCGGATCATTTTTTTCTGGTAAAGAATCAGCCAAATGATTGTTGCAAACGAGCAGCCCGCCGCCGCGATGCTCGGAAAGACGGGCTGAGCGACACCGCTGAGCACCAGAATCAGAGGAATAAAGCCGATGACACAGAGTGCCAGCTGGTAAAGCAGGCAATCGCGGCGTTTTTGATACCACCGGATGATGATAAAATTGATAGTAATGATAAAGCCGATGAATATGGCCGGCATCGTATACGAAACCGCCCATGACACGCGGCTGACCGTTTCTGCGTTTGATGCAAACACATTGATCACAATGAGCAGCAGCGGAATGGCCACGGCATGCGCCGTCAGCTTCCACCCCAGATGCACTCTTCTGTTGAATGTGAACAACCCCGGCCCCCATGCGTACAATACGCAAGCGGAAAAAACAACGCACCACACGTCTCCGTCCCACGTTATAATGTTCAGCAAGACAGATGCGGCAATCAGCGTTAATGCCAGCAGCGAAACGGCTTTCATAAGCATTTGGCTTCTCTGTTTAACCGGCTCAAACCCGGGATACTCCGCGGCCTCATCGCGGCAGATTGAATGCGGCAGCTCTTTTTGGCACAGAGGGCATTTCACCGGGTTAGAAGAAATGCTGATTTTGCAGTCCGAACAGTATGGCATGCTCCACCTTCTTTACACAATCGTCTCCCATTGGTTGCTCTGAATCTCAATATCAACGCCGCGGTCCGCCATATATGAAAAAAACAGCCTTTCGATGTCGGTTTCGTAGACGGACCGGGTAAAGCTGATCGTTGTGGTTTCGTTGTATGTATTGAGCGCGACGCTGTGGGTGGCCACATTGCCCACTCCCGTATTGCAGTCAAAGCTTTTCACAACCTCCGTCATCCAGGACGGGAGTATGATTTGGCCCACATTCGAAAGCGCGCATGTGTTGAGCTTATCGCCGAGTATTACGCATGCGATTTTAATCGCGAGATTTTTTAAAAACAGCGGACTGATGCGCAGCGCGATATTTTTCTCTATCGCGACATTCGCGTTGAGCTTTTGCTGCAGCTTGTCCATGTTGAGCTCACTCTTGAATGTGGCTTTCACATTCTTAAGTATCTCTTCGAAGCTTTTGTCTTTGTCGGCACATTCGGTCGATACGTAAAAATACAACGTGAAATTCCGAAGCGTCTGCGAATTATAGTTCCGGCGCATATTGACCGGAATGCAGATATTGATCGCATTCCCGAGATTCTGCGCCATGTCGCCCGTCTGCCAGATGCAGTATGTGAGCAATGCGGTCAGATACTGAGTAACGGAGGCACCGCTGCTTTTTGCGAGCTCCAGCAGCTGCGTCATCGGCATTCTGCCGTTAATCACACCGATGCCGCAATCAAAGCGCGTGCCTTGTATTCTGTAAGCCCGCGGAACGGCAGGCGCTGTTTCTTTTATAGGCTTGTAATGCTTCAAAAAGCTGTCTTCAAACTCGAGGCTGCGCGGTGCCTGATCGATCGTCAGCACGGTGCCTTCGCTTTCATTCGGATACCCGAGCAGCACAAAGTAACGGAAAACCAGGGCCTTTAAAAATTCCAAAGCCGCATAGCCGTCGCAGAGGCCGTGAAAAACCTCAAGACTGATTCGTTTCTGATAATAAAACAATGAGAACATGTAGCCGTTATTGGCATACGGACAGATATGCTGATTGATAATCGGGGATTCAAGCCGGACGACAGGGGGCCTTTCGTTATGCTCGTAATAATTCCAAAACATGCCCCTCTTCAGTTTCACATAGAGGGAAGGAAATCTTGGTTTGCAGTCGGTCACGGCTTGCTGTAAAACCGCTGGATTGACATCCTGCACCAAATTGACAGCGACGCGATACACACAGCTATCCTTCGCATTTAAAATAGCCGGGTATATCTTGGCCGCGTTATCGAGTTTATACCAACGGCTCTGTTGTTCGATAACGTCTTCCATATTGTCTCTGCACTGATCCTTTCTTCGTATTGCGCGAAGTCTAAAAACCGTGATGGAGCCAAGATCATGCGCGGGTCATACTCTTAAAACCAAAAGATGCAAGATACACAGTTATCAATCTAATTATGCATCATTTTTTCTATTGTATGGAATTATTATAACGTATAAAGCGTTCGACATCAAATGATATTATTTATGATATTTACTTTCATTGCGTACTGTCCGTTGAGAAAACAACAGTTTAAGTGGGGAATGATGTATTGACACGTGGATTTCGTGTTCTGCAAGGAGTGAGACCGATGAACTGTAACAAAACAAGGCCCTCTTTCGAAAGCCTTGTTCAGCATAAGCCAGAAAGAATATGTACAGTTGATATTTGCGGCTTAACCCATATCCGTCAAATCACATCGAGCTCCGAGACCTCTTTTTTATACGCGTGCGGCTCTTCATCCGCATCGTGCAGCGGGGTCCATACCTGCGCGAAGAACGGATCGACCTTCGCCCGCGCGTAATAGTTCCAGCTCTCGCGTTCGCACACGGGGCACCAGTGCCCGCCCTCAAGTATCAGCCGCGGGCTCGCGTCAAACGTGTGCCCGAATGCGCAGCGGAATGCGAGCTTGTCTGCCCAGTCCCCCGCCGTCATGCCGTCCGACAGGCATTCGCCGCCCCGGAATACCGCCGCCCTTTTCATATCATCAATGGACAGCTCACTCTCCGGCTTCGTTTCGTCATAGCCGTGATCGATACGGACAACCGTATCCCAGTCGGCAAAGCGCTCAAATTCGTCGATCGGTGCCACCGCGCTGCATGCGTTTTTGGAGCCCCAGTACGCCGCGATATGGCCTTCTTTGTTGTTCTCCACGAAACCGACGGTGCCGTGCTCTGCGCGCGCGAGCCGCAGAAAGCGCTTCTTCATCACATTGCCGATCAGCTTCTGCCCACCGGGCAGCTTCGTCACCACCCTCGCGACAGGTGCCAGTATGCCGAGCATTTTTAGATACTCGTCATAAAAATACTGCATCGAGTCGCATCTGAATTCGAGTATGTCGTTCAGCTTATCCGAATCGAGATAGTATTGGCCGTGGAAATTGCGCGTTGCGAACCACTTCGCATCGACCACGGCGGACAGATCCTTGATGCCGATGGCTTCAAACATATTTTTAAACATGCCATAGGTGTCGGTACGGCAGCTTTCGCCGCCGCCGAGATTGAAGATATGCTGCCAGAAGTTGTCCTTTAACGTGCCCTCAAAATTCTTTCGGCAAAGATTCTTGAGCAGCACCGCCGAATCGCGGTCCGACGCGTATTCGAGCACGTTATTGAGGCAGTTGTGGAACATGATCGGGTCTTCAATCCCGCACATTTTGGGGCCGATGATGCCCGTTTGCCGCAGACTCACCCAGCGCGTGAGGCCCGACTCGATCACGAGGCGCTCCGCCGCCACCTTTGATACTGCGTAATAATCAAAAACGCTCGGCTTGATCGGGTCGCCCACGCGCCCCCAGTGAATCGGCGGCATGCGGTCACCCGTCTCGGCCACGGTGCCGATGTAAACGAGCCCTGTCTGTTCCTTTTGGCCAAGCTGTTCAATCGCTTTGATGATGCTGAGCGTGGAGCCGTAATTGATCAGCATCGATTCCTTGGGGTCATAGTCCGCCTCGGGCGATACGAGCGCGCCGACATGCAGCACAAGGTCCGCATCCCTCACGCATTCCAGAACGTCGTCATAGCTCTTAAGATCCCCCCAGCGTATGGTCAGCCCTCCGGCGCTTCGCAGCGGCTCCAGCAGCTTTTTGTTTTTCTCGGAGGGCCGCACAAGCGTCACGATATCCTGAATATCCGAATCCTTGAGCATTTCTTTAAGCCCCAAATATCCCATCGCGCCGGTCGCGCCCGTCAAAAATACGCGCTGTTTTTTCATGCTTATTCTCCCTTCATCTCAATGGCCTCTTGCTTGCCGCTGAGTACATCGAGGCACAGCCTGACCGAATCGCCGATGGCTGTATCGATATCGTCCGGTTCCACGCCGAGCGGCCCGCACCCGAGCGATTTGTCAATGAATTGGTATGCGCTTTGCAGCTCGGGAAATTTCTTAAGATCGAGGCCGCCCTCGTGCCCCGCCGCTTCCTGCTGTTTTTTAATTTTGCGCACGCCGAGCGCAAACATCCAGTTCGGAATCGTGATGATTTTTTTATCGGGGCAGCCCATATATTTGTGGAAGATTTTAAGCATCTCCCGCCACGTCATGTTGTCCCAGCCTATCGGATAGCAGGTGCCGCCCGTATTGCGTTCAAGCGCGCCCGCCATCGCCTGCCCCACCTGTCCGACCGTCACCATCGCGGTGCCGCCCTTGGGATACAACGTGGCCGGTTTCATGCCGCGAATCATCTCCACGAGAAACACCCAGACGGGCTTGCGGCCGGGCTGCGTGCCGAAAATGTATGGCAGCTCCAAAATGGCGACATCAAAATTTTCGTCCGCGAACGCCAGTGCCATGCTCTCCTGATCGCGCCGACTGCGGATATACGGATGCCATTCGGACAGCTGTTTTTGGGGCCAGATTTTATCGAAATATGAAAAGTACGAACCGCAGATCACGGTATGCCTGACGCCGCATTCCCTGGCAATGCGCAGCATACGTTCCAGCGGTGTGATGTTGAACTTTTTGAACAGCTCATATATGGGCGGCGGCCCCTCCACGCGCTCATCGATGCCCGCCGCAAACACGAAGCCCTCGCACCCTGCAAAGCGCTTTTTTAAATCCTCGTCCGTCATGTCCATATAGCTGCCGAATTCAAGCTTCATTTCGGGCGGCAACGGCGCGCCCGCCGGAACAGGCGGCAGCGCAATGGATGTCACCTCGTGCCCGCGCCGAATCAGTTCTTTTGCAGCTTCGCTCCCCAGAAGGCCGGTTCCGCCAACCATGAATATCTTCATGATTCTTACCTCTCTTAATTTTGATGTCTTGAATAACTATCTATAATGACATCCGGCACTTTTGGAGCTATCTGTATTTTATCATATCTTGGTTTGATATGATGCAGTTTTCTGGAAATTATATCAAGTTTTTTGAAACCATCTTGTTTATAAACGGTTTATACAAAATCGAAAGAGCAAAGATCACGCCCCGGTATCCGGATACTCGATCCATTCCTTGATCTCGGGCACAACATCCTTGCAATACTCGCATTCCTGCTGCCAGCTGTGGCAGCACCCGCTCTGGCTCGAATACGCTTCGTAATAGCCCGACCCGCCGCAAAGGCTGCAATCGGGCCGGGTAAATGTCCTGCGAAAAACCGCGCCGCAGCGGGTACAGGGAAAATATCCTCCGGTGCTATTCTGCTCAGGCGCGTATCCGTTTTCATCGCGGAAATCGTGAAACTCCTTGCCGCACCGCGTGCAGCGGCAATCCTTTATATCGTGAGACACAATACCGCAGCGTATGCACGTGCAGCCGTTCCAATCGTGCCCGTCAGGGCGAATTCTCCTGCAGCGTCTGCACAGGCAGCCATCCCAAGTGTGCTCTTCATCGCGCGTTGCCCCGCAGCGGCGGCATTTGCAGCCGTCCCAGTCGTGTTCTTCGTCCCGCAGTTTTCCGCAGCGGCGGCATACGCAGCCGTCCCACTTGTGACCGAACAGGCATTTTATCATCATCGCGCCCCCTCTTCTCAAAACAGCCGCTTTCAGCGGTCAAAGCTTTTCTGTCTTCCTGAGCTGCTGAATCAAATGCTCTGTGCGGTGATAAGGCAGTTCCATCTGATTGCGTTATAAACCGGTTGGTGCTGCGCCTCTAAGCTTCCACGCCGCACAATGCAATATATGATTATGCGCGCATCAATAGGCCGCAGAATATCTTTTGCCATCAGTCTGTTTGCTGATAATACTGCAAGATGGCGTCTCTTAAATCCCTGATAAACACGGTATCTTTCTTCGACTGTATCCCGTACAGCCTGTAAAGCATTTCATCCCCCTCTTCGTCAACATTGATGCCGATCTCTTTGAGCTCGCTCAAATAAGCGTCTATATGCGATGCATCCTCGAGCGCATAGTCCGGTCGGCTCAGCGCCTCCAGCGGCCTGATATACTTATCGATCATATTCTTATTGAGGACCTCGAGCGAGTGCGTCATCCATTCAAAATAAGGCAGCACGCATTTCATATAGAGATAATAAAACGACTTATCCGCATCGGCCATCCCTTCGAGTGCCTGCAGAAAAGCCCGGGACAGCTCTCTTGGATCGTATGTCCGTTTGAGATAATACGCAATTTTATCAAGCTGCGCGTCTTCAATAACCTCCTTCTCGGGATTCGCCGCAATGGCTTTGACGAGCAGCGACAAATCAATAAGCTTCGCGCCTTCCGCCAAACGGTCAATCACCTTGCTGACCTTTGCCACCGTCGGCCTGCCCGCAAGCTCTCTTTCTATACTTTTTCCCCTTGCCAAAGCCATAATGGGCGTTTCCGCCGCAATTTCGCTCTGCTCCAAAACCTTAACGGCAGTACCCGAGATTGAAAGCATGAACATGAAGGTCCCTTTGCCCGCAATCTGGTCAAAGTCACATTTCACGCCGATGGCCGCATTGCAGTCCTTTTTTTGCAGCTCCTTTTCAAAATCACCCAGCGCCGCCTCATAGAGCTCTGCGAGCCTGTCTTCCAGCTTCTGTGAGCGCCCGCCAAAAATGTCCGTGAACCCGGCAAAAAATTCGGAGAAAAAACCGACACCCACAACCACGCGCGCCGAAACAACGCCTTTCTGTTCAAGAATCACGCAATTCTTAATGGTGTCCGTCGTGCTGAGCATATTGCTATTCATAGCCACTCCTTATCAGTTTGATATCGCGGTAAAAAAGCTCCGTTAAAAAAGGGCGAATCCGTTTCGCCCTTTCAGAGTGTCAAAAAACTTCTTACCATGGCCCACTCTGATGAGGGGGCTGTCACCGACAGGTGACTGGGGGAGAGAAATTGGCTTGAAACCGGTCACTCCCTCCGGCACTTCGTGCTGCCTCCCCGTCCATTCCTTTGGTATAGTCCTAACCACCCCCACAGGGGCGGACTGGACGGCTTACAGGGCTTATCGACAGCCTATATGGGCGAAGCTGATTCGCCCTTTCGTATGCCCATAATCCGATTATACAATGCTGTTATAGATATTGAGATTCTGCTGGTTGACCTCGAACGTGCCGGTATCCACGTACTTTTTCACGGGCCTGCCCTTAAAGCTGGTCTCAAGGAAATCAATCGCCATGCTGCCCCACGAATAAGCGCGCTGTCCGATGGCATACTGGATAAGCCCTTCGTTCATCGCCTGCTGTATTTCCTTTGTGAAATCGACGATGATGACCTGAATCTTGGGGTGGTATTTCTTCATATACTTCGCAAAAGCCACGCCCCACTCGCAATTCGTCAGGAAAATAAAACGCGCATTCGGGTGATTCCTCAGTATCTTATCGAACGCCTCTTTTTCGTCCCCGACGGGCTTTCCGTTGACCGGCACCTCATGAATATCGATCTTGGAGTTCTTTTTTATCTCCTGAACGAACCCGACCTTACGGTCTTCGATAGCTGAGATGAACATATCGGCCCAGGTGTTCACAATCACTTCACCCTGAATGCCCATCACACCCATCACCGCCTTGGCCGCCGCCGCACCCGCCGCTTTGCCGTCCGTCTGTATCAGCGAGATGTAATCCACATGGTCGAGCTTGGAATTGATAAACACGATTTTTATACCGAGCCCGTTCATCTGCCTTAACTTCTGTGCAATGAGATCATGGTCAACCGGCCCGATGACCACGCCGTCGCATTTGTTCTCGATGATTTCATCGAGCATACCGGCCATTTCCTTGACCCGCTCCATGCCGCCTTTTTGGGGCCTGTAGAAAGTGATATCGTAATTATAAATCGCCGCGGCTTTTATGGCTTCCTTCACCGTGGGATCCCAGAACGAATTATCCGTATCAAACATGATGGCAATTTTCTTTTTGACGGCCGTCTTTTTCTCAACCTTAATCAGCGAGCTGTTTTTCTTTATCGCGGACACATCGCTTTCCAGATCGTCCTGAAGCTTGCCGAGCAGCGATATCGAGCTGTTCTGGTTATAGGTCAGGCTCGAGATCTCATTCGCCGTTGCGGATATCTCTCTGACCGATGAGAATATGTTCGAAATCGAGTTGGACAGTACACCCTCGTCCTCTTTCATATCCTCGATATCTGCGGTGAAGCTTGACTGCTCGTTGATATATGTTTTAATAAAAGTGCTGTTTTTCTCGTAAGCGCTGCTGACTCCGTTCACCGTGTCTCTTTGCACCGCAAAAATCGCCTGCGACTGCTGCGCGGCTCTCTCCAGCAGGCCGATTTCTTCAGTCACGCTTTTTATGGTATCGTTAATGCTTCCGCTAGCATCCGAGCTTTCTCTTGAGAGGCGCTGAATTTCTTCCGCAACCACCGAAAAGCCCTTGCCGACGACTCCGGCCCGCACAGCCTCCACTTTGGCATTGAGCCCGAGAAGGTTCGTCTCGCTCGAAATTCTGTTGATGAGCTTTGTGATGTTGCCTATCTTTTTGGTCTTCTCTATCAAACCGCTGATCAGATCGAAAATCCGCTGAACAGCTTCGTCGTTCTTTGCCTGATTGGCCACAAGCTGTGCAATGGATTCGTGCACGCCCTGATTGTTTTTTTCCATGTCATAGGCGAGCGAAATGATATCGCGTGACTTTTTATAGATGTTGTTGATTTTCTCTGTGAATACTTCCAAAAGGCCGACGCTTTTCTCAATGTCCACGGTTTGCTGGCCGACCCCTTTTTTCAAAAAGACAGCCACCTGTTCAATCTGAGAGGACTCGCGGATAAAATCCTGCATCACATTATCAAGCTGCTCCGAGATATGCGTAATATTGTCAAAATGCAGGTAAAACCTTGCGAAGTAATCTTGAAGCTGTTTGTAGATGACTGCATTGATTGATTGGCTGTCTGCACCTTCGCCGATTTCGTTATCCAATTCCCAATTCTTAATACTGGCCAGAAACTCCGCTGTTTCATTGATCATTTCTTACATCTCCTTTATATCACGTAGTGCTTTTCCAGGATGCGCGATTTGATTGGCTTTTTTGTTAATTATTTATAAACCGCTTAACAATTATTAAACACCGATATATGTAAGGTTAGCTTGACATTTTGCGCAATTTCGTTATAATTTATGTCAGGTTAACCTTACATCAAAGAAAAATTGAGAGGTGATGTCTGTTGCAAAACCGTGTAAGGGCTTTGCGGGAGCAGCGCGGGCTCACGCAGGCTCAGCTCGGCGAACTCACGGGCGTATCGCGCCAGGCTATCAACGCCATCGAAACGGGCAAATATGATCCGTCCATATGGCTCGCCCATGCGCTGTCCAAGGTATTCAAATGCCATATCGAGGACATATTCTTATTCGAAGAAGGTGCCGGAAAATGAAAACAAAAAACAAGCTGCGCAAGGTTTATATGGCGTATTTGATCATACTCGGAGAAGTCTTCTGTGCCGCGTTTATTTTAAGCTCCGGCTATATTGCGCAGGAACCCCTGAAAACCTTCATTACGGTCGCCGGGTTTGCGGGCGCTGTGATCGTCCCGCTTTTCCTGTTCTTCTTTTACAGGTGGATCCGCAGGGACAACGCAGAAGCGAGCGACGAGCTCGAGCAGCTGGTGGTCACCAAAGCGTTTGCGTTAACGGGGCTTATTTCGCTCTCTTTGCTGCCGTTCCTGCTGCTGCTGAGCGCGATATTTCCTCAGGCGGCGGGCTATATCGTTTTGGGATACGCCATCATCGTCGGCGGAACATACAAAATCGGCACAGTTCTTATTTACAAAAAGTATTAGGAGGTGGCTGCCATGCCGACTGTCATTGAAACGACAAATTTAACAAAAAGCTACGGCAAGCACAGAGGGATCATCGACGTGAATATATCGGTGAACGAAGGTGAGATTTACGGCTTCATCGGCCCCAACGGCGCGGGCAAATCCACGATGATCAAAACGCTGCTCAACTTCCTGTTTCCCACGGACGGCAGCGCAAGGCTGCTCGGGTTCGATTCCGTCACCGGCTCGCGCGATATCAAAAAGCAAACGGCTTATGTGCCGAGCGATATCAACTATTACGAAGAATTGACGGTGAGAGATCTGCTCACCTACTCGGACAGTTTTTATCCAAGCACGGACAGCGCCTATACGCAAATCCTCATCGAGAGGTTTGAGCTCGAAACGGAAAAGAAAATCGGCGAGCTTTCAATGGGCAACAAAAAGAAGGTGGCGCTTGTTGCCGCGCTCTCATGCCGCCCGAAGCTCATGATACTCGACGAGCCGACCAACGGGCTCGACCCGCTGATTCGCCAGAAGCTGTTTGAGGCGCTGCATGAGCAGCGGCAGGCCGGATGCACCGTCTTTCTCTCAAGCCACAATTTAGACGAGGTGCAGAGCCTGTGCAGCCGTGTGGCGATTATACGCGAAGGCCGCATTGCGGACATCAAGGAGCTTGGCGTGCTCTCGGCGGAAAAAGCCAAAAGAGTCACCGTCGCGGGAGAAAGCCTGCCGGACAGCATCGAGAATGCCGCGGTGAAAATCGTCTCGCAGGATACGGGCAAAATCGTATTCACGTATCATTCGCAGGATATGGACGCGCTGCTGCAGCTGCTCCAAGCCATGAACGCACGGGATTTTCTCGTGGAGGATGTCAAGCTCAGCGACATCTTCCTGTCGTACTACAAATAAGGAGGCTTACGCGATGAATATATTCAAAATGGAATTCAAACGCGGATTCAGATCGCTGCTGTTATGGACGGGTATCTGCGGTGTGCTGACCGCACTTTTCACGCTGCTGTATCCGAGCATGCTGAATTCGGATATGCTCGCGCTGATGAACGCCAAGATATCTTCACTGCCGCAGGAGTTTGTGGACGCGTTTCACCTCTCGAGCCAGGACATCACACAGCTGCCGAACTTTTTTGCGTATATGTTCCAGTTCATTTTGATGGCTGTGTGCATATACGGTTTGCTGCTCGGCCTCACCGCGCTTTCCAAAGAAGAAGGTGAAGGCACGATCGAATTTCTGTACGCCAAGCCCGTGAGCCGCGCACAGATTGTTTCGAGCAAGCTCGCAAACGCAGCCGTCAGTTTTGCATGCTTTATAGCGGTCATCAGTATTGCCGGTATGCTGGCCGGCATCAGCGTGCGCCCCGCCGGTCTTGAATTCATGGACATGGCTGCGGCGTTTAAAACGATACTGCTCGGCGGCATGATCGCGGGCTTTACGTATCTGCTGCTCGGGTTTGCGGTCAGCGTGCTGCTGAAAAAGGCCAAGCATGCGGCACCGATGGCTGTGATGCTGTTCTTCCTCACGTACATTCTGGGCAGCATTCCGTCGATCACGGGTGTGCTGAACTTTCTTAAATGGGTGGCACCGATGAACTATTTTCTGCCGGGCGAGGTTGTCGGGACGGGCATCGACGGAACGAATGTGCTGGTGAGCGTGCTGATTATGGGCGCGTCAGCCGCGCTGACGTATGCGCTGTACCGCAGAAGAAACTTTTATATTTGAGATATCATAACCAGATAAGAATGACTGCTGCGTGAATTGAGCTGCCTTAAGAAGGCGAAATGGAACGCATGCGTGAAAACAACCGCAAGAGCGCCGAGAGGGCGCTCTCAGGCTGCTGACAAAGTGGTTAGCGTCATTTTGAGTGAGCGTAAGCGAAGCGAAAAATCCCATGTTTAAAGCATTTTGCCATGGGATGCTCACGTCGCTTCGCTCCTCAGCATGACAAGTGGGGTTTTTCATCAAGCTGAGAGCGCCCGTGTTCGGCGCTCTTTTTCTTTGCCGTCCTTTCGTGTATAATGAAACGCAAGATGAAATCATTGTGAGGGCAAGGCAAGTGTCACAGACCAAAACCAACGCCATGCGCATTCTTGACAGCGCAGGCATCAGCTATCAGCAGCACGAATACGAGAGTGACGGCTTCATTGACGGCGTGACCGTCGCCCGCAAGGTGGGCATTCCACCCGAGAAGGTGTATAAAACGCTCGTCGCACAAGGCGCCAGCCGCGCCTATTACGTGTTTGTGATTCCTGTGGAAAAAGAACTCAATCTGAAGGCTGCCGCCAAAGCCGTCGGCGAAAAATCCGTCGAACTGATCAGGGTAGCCGATATCACCAAAATCACGGGCTACGTGCGCGGCGGGTGCTCGCCCGTCGGCATGAAAAAAACATACCGCACCGTCATTGACAGCGCATGCGAAAGCCTTGATACCGTTGTCGTGAGCGCGGGCAGGCTCGGGGTGCAGATTGAACTCTCCCCGGCCGACCTTTGCCGCGCCGTTCACTGCGAAATATCCGGCATCACGGCCTGACGAAAGGAATACTGCTTTGACTGATATCCAACAAACCGCACTCGCTCTTCGTTCGCTCGCCATATTCCGCCGCCTGCTGGGAGACGGTGTGATAAAAAAGCTCTGTACGCTGCTGGATGCGCAGGATTTGCCCGTGCTTGAGCAGGTGTCGCGCTATGCGGACTTCACCGCCGCGCTGTATGCGTACGGCACAAATCTGACTGACCATGTCTGGTCGTGCATCGCGAGCGACGACAATATCTATATGCAAAAGCGCGCGCAGCAGCAAGCCACGGACGCCGTGCTCGACGTGTGCGTACAAAACGAGCTCGCCGTGCTGCAGGCTGCCGCGCGGCTGACGCCTTCGGATATCCGCGCCCACATCCGTTACGACGGCTTTCTGCCCGACTGGCAGACGAGCGGGACGGACTTTTCCGCCGCTTTTGCAAGCCTGATGGAAACCCTCTCGGTCACGGGCTATGGCATATTCGCGCGGCATCATATGCTGCGCGTTAAAAATGGTGTGATCGTGCCCGTCACAAATCCCGACTCCGTCCGCCTATCGAGCCTCAAGGGCTACGAGCGCCAGAAGAAGGCCGTGACGGACAACACGCTCGCGCTGCTCAACGGCAAGCCCGCCGCCAATACGCTGCTGTACGGCGACGCAGGCACCGGCAAATCGTCCACCGTCAAGGCGCTCGCCAATGAATATTGCGGTCAGGGGCTGCGGCTCATCGAAATCAGCAAGCAGCAGATCGGCGAGATTGTGTCCATCGCCGAGCAGCTCAGCCAAAACCCGCTCAAATTCATACTGTTCATCGACGACCTCTCGTTCACGCAGCAAACCGACGAATTCAACGCGCTCAAGGCGGTGCTGGAAGGCTCGGTATCGTCGCGCGCCACCAATATTGTGATCTATGCCACGAGCAACAGGCGCCACATTGTGAAGGAGCTGTTCTCCGATCGCGAGGGCGACGACATTCACCGCAACGAGACGATTCAGGAGCTTTCTTCTTTATCCCACCGGTTCGGGCTCACCGTCGGCTTCTTCAAGCCCGACAAAAAAGCGTATCTTGACATCGTCCATGCGCTGAAAGATGACTATGGCATTCAAATGGACGAGGCGCTGCTTGACCTCGAGGCGGAACGTTTCGCGAGCGCCGGACGGTCGCCGCGCGTCGCGCGCCAGTTCATCGACTCGCTCAGGCGCAGCGAGCCGGTTTGATATCGGCATTTCGCTAAGTCAATTCACAGCGCAATAGAATCGTGCCATGATTCTGCAAGCATGCTTTGATGCTTGTATTTTTTTGCGTTTCAGCAAATATATCCGACACTTAACAAAAACTTTGGTTTTATTTGTCTAGGCTTGTTTATATATCTACAAAGTCATCCGGTTTTGCTGACAGCGGCCTCCGGCAGCCAAACGCGGCAGCCCGGCAACGCTTCCGCAAGCCATATGAAGAAGTTAGGGGTAACATTATGAAAATAACCACTCAAGTGAAGATCGTTCTCACATGCATCATCGTCTCTGCCCTTTTTATATCGGCAGGGCTCGTCACAATGCTCAATATGGGCAGCTTTTCCGATCCGTCCGTCGCTATGACGCTCCTTGTCCTGTCAGCCGTCGGCCTCGGTATGGCCCTGTTAACGGGCGTTATGCTCCAGAAAATCGTCAGCAGACCCATGGATAAGGTGGTCAAGCAGCTGAAGGCCATGGCCACAGGCGAGAGCACGGACGAGCTCAGTACGAAAGGGTTTACCGGCACGTTTAAAACCGTTGCCGAATACCTCAATGACGTTCGCAGGGCGCTTTATGAGCTGCTGGATGACAGCCATACACTCGCTGAACAGGCCATTACCGGCAACCTCTCCGCCCGCATCGACACATCCAAACATCTGGGTCTGTACGGGGACGTGATGGCGGGCCTTAACCAAATCATCGACGCCGTGGTCGCACCGGTCCAGGAATCCGCTGCCGTCATCAACGAAATGGCCAACGGCAATATTGACGTGAGCGTGACCGGAGATTATCAAGGCGACCATGCGGTGATTAAGGAATCGCTCAATTCATTCACCAGCCAGCTTAAGCAAATCATGACGGATATCTCGCGCGTGCTCGGCGAAATGTCGGACGGGCATCTTGATGTCCATCCTTCCTTTGAATACATGGGCGGCTTTGGCACACTTAATCAATCGATGGAAAGCATACTTAAGTCACTGAATGGGATCATGACGGATGTCAGCGCCGCAGCCGATCAGGTGGCGACAGGCATCAGGCAGGTTTCGGACGGCAGTCAGGCCGTGTCGATGGGTGCGACAGAACAGGCCAGCGCGATTGAGGAGCTGACAGCCACCGTCTCGGGGATTGCGCAGCAGACACGGCAAAACGCCGACAACGCGACATTGGCCAACCGGCTGACGCTGGATGCAAAATCGAGCGCGGCGCAGGGCAATGAACTGATGAAATCCATGCAGCAGGCGATGGCGGAAATCAACGAGGCATCGGCAAATATCAGCAAAATCATAAAAGTGATCGATGAAATTGCGTTCCAGACGAACATTCTGGCCTTGAACGCGGCGGTCGAAGCGGCGCGCGCGGGCATTCATGGCAAGGGCTTTGCGGTGGTTGCCGATGAGGTGCGCAGCCTCGCGGCCAAGAGCGCGGATGCAGCCAAGCAGACCACCGAGCTCATAGAAGGGTCTGTCCGGAAAACCGAAGCGGGCACAAAAATCGCGGACGACACAGCCTCCGCACTCGCGGATATTCTGAGCAGCGTAGATAAAGCGGCTGTGCTTGTGGAAAATATCGCGTCGGCATCGAATGAGCAGGCTTCCGCGATCGTGCAGGTGAACAGAGGCCTCGAACAGATGAATCAGGTGGTGCAGACCAATTCGGCAACGTCCGAGGAGCAGGCTGCAGCGTCTGAGGAGCTTACCGCACAGGCGGAAATGCTGAAAAGCGTGGTCGGACAGTTCCGTCTGACATCCGGCGGCACGGCGAAAACACCGGCACCGGCGTTGCGCGGTTCGGCCCCGCGTGACGCGCAAATTCTGCTCGGCGAATCGGACTTCGGCAAATACTGAGCGCCAAGGTTATCGTCCATATTAAGCAATTTTGAGGAGCGCCTTCAACGATCTACGGAGATATGGGAAGGGGCTCCTTTTTCAATGTGCATTTGCCCAATGAGCCGCATGCTCCGAAAGAAGATACCGATGCGGCTGCTTCCGGCTATGGCGACGTATTAAAAAAGCGCCTGCAAGACGCTTCATGAAAATATGCATGCGGCCAACACTTCGCAAGCCTTGACAGACTGTGCCATTTAGATGCTTCGGGTTTTTGTCGCAATCTTTCAATGAAGCCGCACCGATCTTGAGCAATCCGCAGCTGCAGGACAGCATGGCGCATTTTTTGCAGTCTCTTTCTTAACAATCAAAATGCTACTTCGATCTGTTTTTGAGTATCCTCACAATAAGCCATAAGGTCATAACGAACGAAACCGCGTACCCCAGCACACCGAGCAGCGGTATGCCGAGGACTTTTGGCGTCATGTCCGTGGTGCAGAGTATGCTCGACCCGACGACGATCGCCGCGTTGAGCATACAAACGATGATCCGGTTGACGATTTTGTCGAGCCGGTTCAGATGGCCTTCCGAGCCCACGAATTCCACGTTGAGCTTCGCCTGCCCTCTTGATGCCATTTTCAGCAGGTCCGTCATCTGCCCCGGTATATCGGCCGCGCGCTTGCTGAACGTATAGAGCGCGCGGCCCGCGTGGCGCAGTTCGCGCCTGATGTTCGTTTCGCTGAAAATACTGCCCGACATATGTGAGCCGACAATCTGCAGGAAATTCGTCTCGGGATTGATTCTTGACAGCACGCCTTCAATCGTTATGATGCCGCGCGCGAGCATCGCCACCCCGGACGGCAGCATAATGCCGTGCGTCTGCGCAAGCCGCAGCATCTCCGTGATAAACTGCCCCGCGTCAAGATTCCCCAAATCCATCGACGCATACTTGCCGAGCATGTCCGCAACATCGGCATAAAGCCGGTTGTGGTTGATCTCGCCGCGGCAGTGCCCGAGCAGCAGCAGTGTGTCTTTGAGCGTGTAGACGTCGTTCTCCACAGCAGCGACCACCGCGTCTTTAAACAGCTGCCGATGCCGCGACGACAGCCGGCCCACCATGCCAAGGTCGATCCAGACGATCTTGCCGTCGCGTATGCGGATATTGCCCGGGTGCGGGTCGGCGTGAAAGAAGCCGTCGTCCACCACCTGTTTGACAAAATTGGCGGACAGCTTTTCGCTGATTTCCTGCGCGTCGTACCCGTTTTCTTTGAGCAAAGCCGCATCGTCGATCTGTATGCCGTCGATGAGCTCCATCACGAGCACCTTGTGCGTGGTCAACTCATTTTCTACCTCGGGAAACGCAATATAAGCGATGTCCGCGTTGCACTCGGCGAACTCACGGATGTGCGCCGCTTCAAGCAGAAAATCCATCTCCTGCTGCGCGACCGTCCACATCTCGCCGATCACCGAATGCAGATCGACCACATTGCCCGTATGGCCGATAATTTTCACAATGCCCGATGCCTTGCGCAGCAGCTTAACATCCATCGCCATCATTTCATAAATGCCGGGCCGCTGCACCTTGATCACGACATCCTTGCCGTTTTTGAGCCGGGCTTTGTGCACCTGAGCGATGGACGCGCTGCCGTAAGCCTCCTCGTCGATATGCGAAAAGTGCTTGTCGGGCGCGTCGCCGAATTCGGCTTCGAGCACGCTCCGCACCGTGGCAAACGGCATCGGCTTCACTTCGGTGCGTAGTTTAATAAGCTCGTCGCAGTATTCGGACGGGATCATATCCGGTCGCATCGACATGATCTGCCCGAGCTTGATAAAGGTGGGCCCTAAGTCCTCCAGAATCTGCCGCAGCTTCTCGGGCGTCAGGCCTTTGATGAGATCGTAACGCCGAAGCACCTTTAATATGTCTTTAAAACGCGCCGCTGCCGTGGCGTTATTTTTCGGCATCCGGCTTTTCCAAATCGGCCAGCTTTGCCTTTAAGGCAGCAATCTCTTCCCCGCTCATCTTGTCAAGGTTATCGATCACCGCTTCCACGGCGAGCTTGCTTTTGGATATGGTTTCTTTGACCCTTTCCTTGGCTTTATGCTTCAACTCTTCATTGAGCACCTTGCCCTGCTCCACTGTGATTTCACCCTTTTTTATGAGCTTATCGACTATCTGCTGGGTTTTCTCCGCCGTGACCGCCATAGCCCCGATCCCCGCGAGCAGCACCTCTTTCAAATCCTCTCCGATACTGTTCTGCATGAAATTCACTCCTTTCGTATTGGCTTTCGCCTGTTTCCAATACTATCCTTACTTCGGTATTATATCATATATTCGTTCGAAAAAATCGCGAAGAAAAGAGAATAATCAAACGGCGCCTGCTCACAGTTCCTGTTGTCATACCGAGCGGAGTGTTAACGCAGCAAGGTATCCCATGGCTTATCGCTCTTGGCCGTGGGACCCTTCGCTGCTCTCAGGGTGACATATGCTGCTGCCTGCTCACAGTTCCTGTTGTCATGCCGAGCGTAGCGTCAGCGTAGTGAAGCATCCCATGGTTTAATGCTCTGACTCATGATGACTTATCGCTCTTAACCATGGGACCCTTCGCTTACACTCAGGGTGACACATGTTTCTGCCTGCTCACGGTCCTTTTGTCATGCTGAACGCCGCGTTAGCGTAGTGAAGCATCCCATGGTTTAATGCTCTTTGTTCTAAAAACGCATCGTATCTTTTTAGTATTTACTGAATCTATCGATCTTCCCAATCAACTGCTAGATTACGCCACTCAGGATTTATGCTATTGATAAGCGCTTCTTTTTTATTCCGCGTCCAACCCTTTATCTGCTTTTCCCGCGCTATTGCAGCTTTTACGTCATCTGTTGTTTCATAATAAACAAGTTTATGGACGTTATACTTTGCTGAAAAGCCCTCATTTAAGTCGTTCACATGTTCATATAGCCTTCTTTGAAGACTGTTGGTCACCCCGGTATACAGAACTTTGTTATACTCGCTTGTCAGCATATAGACATAGTACATAACTTAAATCTCCATTTTCCTTTGACAGATTCCAATATCGCGGCTTTATCGCATTTTGACATGGGACCCTTCGCTACTCTCAGGGTGACATATGCGGCTGTCTGCTCATAGGTCCTTTTGTCATGCTGAACGCAGCGTCAGCGGAGTGAAGCATCCCACGGCTTACCGCTCTTGGCCGTGGGGCCCTTCGCTACTCTCAGGGTGACATATGTTGCTGCCTGCTCACGGTTCCTTTTGTCATGCTGAACGCAGCATCAGCGGAGTGAAGCATCCCATGGCTTAACGTTCAGAGCCATAAAGATTCATCGCATTTTGACATGGGACCCTTCGCTGCTCTCAGGGTGACACATGCGGCTGCCTGCTCACAGTTCCTTTTGTCATGCTGAACGCAGCGTTAGCGCAGTGAAGCATCCCACAGTTTACCGCTCTTGGCCGCGGGACCCTTCGCTGCTCTCAGGGTGACATATGCTGCTGCCTGCTCATAGTTCCTGTTGTCATGCTGAACGAAGTGTTAACGGAGCGAAGCATCCACGGCTTACCGCTCTTGGCCGTGGGACCCTTCGCTGCTCTCAGGGTGACATATGCGGCTTCCTGCTCACAGTTCCTTTTGTCATGCTGAACGCCGCGTCAGCGGAGTGAAGCATCCCACGGCTTACCGCTCTTGGCCGTGGGACCCTTCGCTGCTCTCAGGGTGACACATGCGGCTGCCTGCTCACATACCGCACATCCACAAGCTTTTCGCCCATAATCTCGAGCGTGCTTTCCTCCCCGCTGCACACAAAGCCATGCTTCTCGTAGAACCGCCGCGCGCGGCTGTTGTCGCGCAGCACCCAAAGAAAAATGCGCTCATGCCCCTGCTCCCGCAGCGCCGCAACGGTTTCCTTGAGCAGCGCTTCGCCATACCCCTTGCCGAAATAATCAGGGCGCAGATAGATCGAGACGATCTCTCCCCATCCGGGCATTTTCTCTTCGCGCGAGGCGCCGAAAGCCGCGCAGCCCACCGTTATGTCGCCGTCACAGACCATGAGCGCCGAAAGTGTGCCGTCACCGATGTCCTGACGAAATTTGTCCACCCACCTATGATCGTCAATCGCGTCAAGAAAGTCCTGCGGCACCATGCCCACATACGCCGTCTTCCAGCTCAGCGCATAGATGCGGCTGATATCCTTCACGTCGTCCACCGTGGCTTTGCGAATGTTCATCCGTCTGCTCCCTAAAATTGATAGCATATTATACCACGTGCCGCGCGATTGCCGCCAGCAGTGCTGATTCCCCCGCCCGCCTCATATGAATGCTATAAGGAGGCGTTCATGAAAGCCAAACCGTCCTTGAACATATTCCAGATCGCATTTGCGTACATCGGCACCGTGGTGGGTGCGGGCTTCGCCTCGGGGCAGGAGGTGCTGCAGTTTTTCAACGCGTACGGGCTCTGGGGCCTCGTCGGCATGCTGGTATCGTCGCTGCTGTTTTTCTTCATCGGGTACTCGGTGCTGATGATGGGGCGGGGTCTGCAGGCGCAGTCTCATCTTCAGATCGTGCGTTTCACCAACGGCTCATTGCTTGGCTCGCTGATCGACATCGTGATCACGCTGTTCATGTTCGGCGGGCTGGCGGCGATGCTCGCGGGCGCAGGCGCGATCGTCAGGGAGCAGTTTGCTTTTCCGCCCGTGTGGGGTATTCTCGCGATGGCGGTTGTCACGTTCGTGACCGTGGCGGCGGGCACGCACGGCGTGGTCAACGCGATCAGCTTCGTGGTGCCGTTCCTCATCGTCTCGGTGCTGTACATATCGGTTTCGAGCCTGCTGCACAATCCCGTCACCCAAGCGGAAATAGAAACCGCGGCGGCTCTGCCCGGCGCAACGCCGAATTGGCTGCTCTCCGCCGTCAACTACGCGTCGTACAACATCGTGATATCGGTCGGCGTATTAACGCCGATGGGCGCGGTGACGGCGGACAAACGCAGGCTGTTCTGGGGTGCGCTTGCCGGGGCGCTGGCCCTTGGGCTCTGTCTGTCCGCCATTTACTTCGGCGTGCTGACCAATATCACCAATGTACATCACATGGAGGTGCCGATGATCGAGATCGCGCGGCAGATATCCCCCGCCGTTCAGACGGTGTTTGCGGCGGTGCTGTTCGCCGAGGTTTACACCACGGCAGTCGGCAACCTGTTCGGGCTTGTGCAGCGCATCTCACACAAGTTTCCCAAGTGGGTGTTTGCCGCAGCGGCGACGGCAGCCGCATTTGCCGTGGCGCAGCTCGGGTTTTCGAACATGGTGAAATACCTCTACCCCGCCGTCGGCTACGGCGGCATGCTGTTCTTCGGCGGTGTGATCTACGTATGGGTTAAAAAGCGCAGCGCTTTTCGCTGAGACAGGAGGCAGCCCATGAACAAATACAAGGTCTATTTCCTGGCCGCGGCGCTGATTGTGCTTGGCTTTGCCGCATACAGCGTCTATCAGGAGAACGGCGGTGCCGTCAGCGCAATCTCTGTCTCGTATGAAAATCCCGATACGATGGCCAAGCGCGATCTGCTCGCGCTGAAAATGGCGTACCCCGAGGATATCACGGGTTTTGAAAAGGACGGACAAACCGTGACATTGCTCATGAAGAACGGCGCAGAAATCGTCTACGACGACGGACAACCCAAGAGCTTTGACGAAAAGCTCGGCAGCGCGGATGTACAGGACGCGATGGAGATTCCGTACCCTTTGGAGAGCATCGACAATCTGATGAGCGGCGACGAAGACCCGGGGCGCGTGCGCTGCTACGCGCTGCTCAAGGCTGTGTACGGCGGTTCGCAAAGCGAGGTGGAAGCGCAGCTGACCAGCGTGGATACGGGCGCGGGAAGCTGTCCTTTTAACGGCAGCAATGGCGCGGCTGATGCTCTCGCCGCCGTGTTTTCGGACGTGGCTGCATTGATGGAAGACGACCCCGGCCTTTACGGCTTTGTGTACCCGATGAGCGGCACGTTCAACTACCGCGTGATTGCGGGGACGGGGCAGCTAAGCCCGCACGCGTTTGCGATTGCGGTGGATTTGTGCCGCGACAGCCGCGATTACTGGCAGTGGGCGGGCAGGGAGCAGGGACAAAAGCGCCTAAACGAGTATCCGCCTGCGCTTGTGGGCGTGTTTGAGAGCCACGGATTTATATGGGGCGGCAAATGGTCACACTTTGATTTTCTGCATTTTGAGTATCGGCCGGAGCTGATTATTAAGGCAAGGTATGCGGCTGATCCGGCGAGCAGTTGGCATGACGGGTTCCCCGACAGCGAGGATGTGCAGGGGTATGTGAAGATGATTGAGGAGGCGTGGAAATAAGCGACTGAGAATTATTTGATTAATGCATAGGCCTTTCACAATGCGAATGATGACCATTGCTTTAAACTAATTCTAAAATCGCTTTATGCTATATTGAGTATTTTTAACATCTTTGAGTTCTATTGAACCGTCACCGTGCAGGCAGTGATGATGCCGTTGCTGGTCGTTGCGGTAATGGTCACAATGCCCGGAGCAATTCCCCTGATCTTGCCCTTGGCGTCCACCGTGGCCACCGCTGGGTCGCTGCTCTGCCAAACAACAGCCTTGAAATCCGTATTCTTCGGCATGACCGTTGCCTTAAGCGTGGCCGTTTTCCCTGCCTTTACCGTCGTTGCCGTTTTTGATATTTTTACCGCCGTCGGGTAGATTGGCGTCACCGTTACGGTACAACTGGCCGATATATTGCTTCCATCCTTGGCGGTACACGTGATGACCGCTGTACCGACGCCTTTTGCTGTGATGACGCCGGAGCTCGAAACGGTAGCTGCTCTCTTATTGCTGGTCGTCCACTTAACATTCCTGTTGCTTGCGGTTGACGGTGCGACTGATGCGGTCAGTTTCAGTTTCTGCGTCCGCATAATAGTGGCATTGTACTGGCTCAGCGATATCGACGCGACCGGCTGCTTGACGGTAACCGTCTTTTTCACCGTTGTGGTTTTCGTCTTCACTCTTCCCTTGCTGTCCGTCATCTGCGACACTATCTTGGTGATAATCGTCGCTTTGCCGCCTGCGAGGAACGTTATATTGCCGCTTGCGTCCACCGTAGCAACGACGGGGTTGCTCGACGAATAAGTGATTGAGACGACGGTGTATCCCTTGGGCGCGACGGGCGGTGTGATGGTCAGCGCGGTGCCCGCGTTGGATCTGGAGGGCAGCTTCTTTGCGGCAACGGCACCAATAGACGCAGGCTGACCGATTACAACAGATTGTACGGCTGTATTACCCGGGTATCCCGCGTCACGTACGGTCACCGTATAGCTACCCTCTGAGAGGCTATAGAAGACGTTGCCAGCCTGCCAGCTTGCGCCGCTGTTGATTGAATACTCATAATATCCGCTGTCGCCACCCGATGCGTATACCGTTATCGTACCGTTCGCTCCGCCATACACTGCGTTATCCGTCTTGGAGCAGCTGACGGCTAGCGGGGAATACCGCACAAACTCAGCTGTATAACCGGCGTTTTCCGTGGCGGTGAACGCGAGGCTTTGGTTCCTTGAAACCTCAACGCCGCCTTTTGTCCAGCGTATGAAACGGCAACCCGCACCGGGTATTGCCGTCAGCCCAACCGCTGCGCCGTCGGCATATGTGCCGCCGCCCGATACGGTGCCGTAAGATGCATTGTTCGCCGAAGCAGTTATTGCATAATACACGGGCGTGGTGTCGCTGTGATGTTTTACTCGTACCGTGTTATTATGTGTATCGGTGTATACAAGGTAATTCTGATAGTCGCCCATTCCCACTACGCCGTCACTGATGGTTTTTGGGCTATGCTGAAGCATGATATATGTGGGTGCGTTTATCGTGCCCTCGATGGTGGCCAAACCGCCATCAAATGCATTAACGCCGACACAATCCGTGCCGTTCGCAGTCACATCGCCTTTTACCGAAACCTCGCTGCCGTCGGTGAGAACGGTTATGCCTGTGCCGTCGGTCACATGAATATTTCCATTCACCTTGATCTTGGCACCATTATCGGCATATACGCCATAGCCTCCGTTACTGATATTCACGTTACCGGCCACTTCAACCACACCGCCATTGAATCCAATGCCATAAGTAGTTGCCGACGCATTGCCACTCACCTGAACGATGCCCTCCTCACCATATATGCTCTGGCTGTTGGCACCGGTCGCAATGGCATCGCCTTCCACTTGAATCACACTGTCTGTGCCTAGATTTAGCAAAATCACACTGGTGCCGTCAGTGCCGGTCGAAACAGCGTCGCCTATCACCCGGATGCGGCCTCCGCTTTTTGCGTAAACGGCTGTATCCCAGTCACCTGTCGCAGTCGCATTGGTGACGGTCGCCTGGCCGCCATCATAGGCATAGACACCGATCCCATCTTCCGCGTTGCTTGTGACGTTGAACTCTCCGCTTCCCTCAATATTCACAACACCGCCGCTGCCTACCTGAAGACCGTCGCTTGTATTGCTGGTGACGTTCAGGTTATGCCCGTTTAGATTGAAGGTAATGGTTTTGCCGGTGATGATGATACCGGCTGGGTAATCGATATCCTTCAGCAGCTTTATGGTATCTCCGCTGACTGCCGCGTTCAGTGCGGCGTCCAGCGTCGGATACTGAACCGTGCCGACCTCGCAAGTCGCGTCAAATTTCGCACGGACGAGGCTGCTTCCGTCGCTGTAAATCAGGTAGTTTTCATAGTCACCCGTTCCCACTACCCCGTCGCTGATGGTTTTTGGGCTATGCTGAAGCATGATATATGTGGGTGCGCTGATTGCGCCATCGATGGTGGCAAACCCGCCATCAAATACATCAACGCCGACACAATCCGTGCCGTTCGCAGTCACATCGCCTTTTACCGAAACCTCGCTGCCGTCGGTGAGAACGGTTACGCCTGTGCCGTCGGTTACATGAATATTGCCGTCCACCTTGATCTTGCCGCCATTGTCGGCATATACGCCCCAGCCGCCGTTGCCGCCATTTACGTTACCGGCCACTTCGACCACACCACCATTGATACCAATGCCATAAACTGTTCCTGAGGTGTTGCGGCCCACCTGAATCATGCCATCCTCACTACTTATGCCCTGGCTGTCGGCACCGGTCGCAATGGCATCGCCTCCCACTTGAATCACACTGTCTGCGTCCAGCAAATACACGCCGGTACCGCCAGTGCCGATCGAAACAGCGTTGCCTGTCACCCGGATGTGGCCTCCGCTTTTTGCGTAAACGGCTGTATCCCAGTCGCCTGTCGCAGTTGCATTGGTGACGGTCGCATTGCCGCCGTCATAGGCATAGACACCGATCCCATATTCCGCGTTGCTTGTGACGTTGAACTCTCCGCTTCCCTCAATATTCACAACGCCGCCGCTGCCTACCTGAAGACCGTCGCTCGTATCGTTGGTGACGTTCAAGTTATGCCCGTCCAGATTAAAGGTAATGGTTTTGCCGGTGATAACAATACCGGCAGGGTAATTGACGTTCGCCATCAAATGGATGGTATACACACTATCAGTGATGGTCAGTGCCTCAGACAATTCAGTCGCGTTGCTGACATCATATTCATCGTCGGCCGCTAGCGCCGTTGGTATCGGCATCAGCATCAAAGCCATCGAAGTTGTCAGTAAAAACGTCAAGACTTTTTTTACGGCTTTCACGAGTATTACCCCTCAATAAAGTTATTTTTATACCATTATATACCGGGATTCCACACGGACGATTATTTGAAGCCTAATCGTCACATTTTATCGCATATAGACCTATACACAGCATTTTATCACTGAGATTACCTCGTTTCAATATGTTATACTCTCTGCCTTAAGTTTCTGCTGTAGGACTACAATACATATTGGGCACTGAACCTTGAAGATAAAAGATGCAGAATGCGATTTTTAACGCTATGACATAGTACATTTCTAAAAAGCATTAAAAATCAAGCCATCATTCTCTTGATCCTTCCAAATAAGATACATGGTCTTATCGCTAATATTCTTTTCATATTCGTTAAATTTGGCTAAATACTGATATAAGAAGTCTTCTTTCCTCATGCGTTTGTTATACTTACCCCTGCTTCACCCCATCTTAACCCCGTATTCCTTGCATATCTTCTTCACCGCGTTGAACGCAGACACCGCGCCCCCCGGCAATCCGCCGCCGCGCTGCACCCACTGGCCAATCATCATAAAGCCCTTAAGACCGGGCAGCTCTCCCGAATAAGGCAGTATGTGCCCCATATACGTCTGCCATCCCTGAACCGACCCCTGATAGTTGCCAGTATACCGCACATACGTCATCGGCGTGGCCACATCAACCACCTCCACCTTCCCCGCAATTTCGGGGAACCGGCGCTCTATGCGTTCAACCACCTGCTTCGCCGCGCTTTGCTTCTCCTCCGCGTAGCGCTGCTTATTGGCACAGAGCTGCTCCCATGTTTCATAATCCGTTTCGAGCACGGCCACCAACGCGCTTTTCCCCTCCGGCGCCATTGCACGGTCGTACCAGTAATGCCTGAACGACAGATAGTCATACCGAATACCGGCCACCTCTATCGGCTTCTCCAAATACAGGGCGATATTGTGCGGTATATGGGAAATATCAGCATCTATGCCGAGCGACACCTGTATCACCGGTGTGATGGGCTTATCATTCCTGAAAGCCTCCTCCCATGCGGAAGTCGTGTACTTGCCGTCGAGCCATTCATAGAGTGCGGCATGCACATCCCCCGCCGACAGTATGTAATCCGCCATACGTTCCTGTCCGCCCTCTAGCCGTATCCCGACGGCACGGCCGTCTTTGACCAATATCTTCTCCACCTTCGACCGGTAGTGCACCGCACCGCCGAGCGACAGATAATTCTCTTCCAGCCTGCGGGCAAAGCCGATCGACCCGCCGAGCGGCCAGCCTGCGTTCCCGGCATGGTGCTGCGCCATATCTATAATGAGTACGAGCAACGGCAGTTCCTCAAGATCGGTATATCCGTAGTACTTTGCAAAGGCCTCGCGCAAAGCAACGCTTTTCAGGCTGGCAGCAAAGCTGCCCAGCGATGCCTTTCTGTATTTGAGCATCACACGCATAAAGGAGAGGCCTCCCCTTATTGTCCGTATGAGGTCCGCAGGGCTTTTCATGCCGGTCATGGGCATCGAGGCGCGGCTTAAGGATTTTGCCAGCTTGATCAGCGTTTTCACCGGCTTGCCGTCCTCCGGGGAAATTTTAAGCAAATGCTCTTTAAGTCGGTCCAGATCACAGTAAAACGTCACTGCTTCGCCCGTGGACGTCTCTACGCATATCGATTCGCTGTGGTGAATGAAATGCAGGCTGTCCGCACCGATTTCCTTCATAACGGAATGGAAAAACCGCCCCTCTCCCGAGCCGTAAACATAGCGTATGCAGCCGTCGAAAAGATAGCTTCCGCGTTTCCAGGACGTGCATAAGCCGCCCGGCAATGTATGCATCTCATGAATCTCCGTATCAAACCCGCTTTTTTGCGCCAGTATACCGGCGCTGAGGCCCGCGACACCGGCTCCGATAATGATTATCTTTTTCATACAATTGTTCTCCAGCTATACATTTTATTCGCTTTCAGGCTGACGCACTCTTCCCATAAACGGCGCGGCTCTGTTCCGATACAATTTTAGACATAATTTTAATATATCATATCAAATCCTACACAATATTTCAATTTATGCCCTACCATTTACAAAGAAGCACAAGCTTTGTAAAGCTTTAATACTATGTATCAAGGCTCATTTTGTTCTGAAGGAGAGTACATATCTGTGAACGACACTGAAAGCGGCCATAGCCGTTTAGACAGCATCCGGCTCACCGAAGGCGCGGACAAATGCAAAGCTGTCTTCGAAGAAACCTGCAAAAGCGATAAAGCAGCGGCCTCCGTTTTGATTAACGACGGGCGTTTAACGTTTCCGTCCCTGTTTATACTGCTGCCGCAAATCGAATCGTTCCAATTATACCGCCGTCTCAGCCCGATCAGAAAAACCGCTTCATCGATCACGGCGCAAATTCTTAAGCCCGCTTCAGCCGGTCGTGCCGGGTATCTGAGGGAGAAAAACGGCACGGAGTATGCGGCGCTCAAGTGGATATTGGAAACCGGTAAGCTCGAGAACAGCTTGAATGACGATTATGAAGAAGTTCTGGATATCACCGTATCGGTGCTGATCAACATATATAAGGACAAAAACATTCTGCCGGATGTGTGCGACATGATATTCGAGCGCGGCAGCAAGGGGCATCACCTTCACGATTTGGTATGGGCCTATTTCCGAAGCAGCGACCCCCATGCGTTAAAGCTCATCGCGCAGCATCTTGCCTCCCCGCGTGATGCCAAGCTGGCCTGCAGTCTGCTCAATATCGAAGAGAACACCGGCAGCGAAAAGCAGCCGGGGTCATATATGCGCTGGCTGGATGAGAACGGGCCGTTTTTGTATTTTACAGATGAGAGCTTTCAGTTATCCAGCAGGCCTGCGTTTTACCGCGTCGATCTTGAGCGAAAATATGTGCAGAAAGACACTCCCTCCCATATCCAACAGCCGATCGTTCCGGCGGATCGCAACGAACGCAGACGCTTGGAAGCATTTCGAAGCTTGGGTAACGAAGAAAAACGGATGCTGGCCGACTATTCTCAACAGGCCCACAGCGATCTCTCCAGATGGAAAACATGGATAGCGCTGCCCGTCGATGAACAAATAAAAGCTGCAAAGCAGTGCTGTGAGGAAATATGATTATTATATCGGGCGATGTATTCGACATTTCTGCTGTAACCGGCGAATATCCGGGAGGCTCCATTGGCAGGCAATTGCTCAGCATCATGTCTCAAAGCAGCCAAAAATACCGGTATGATTCTTTGAGCCAGCTCAAGTTCGAGCTCTGGATGCGCAAAGAGACCGTGAATGCAGCCGCAGCACTTAATAACAGCGGCCTTGGGTTTTCGGTTTTTCAAAAATCAAGATGCAACCCCGAGTATTGGGACAGAATGCCAAACGGCGGTTTCCGGCTTAAGGAAGGAGCCGATGCTGCGGAGGCCATCAACGACATATTTATAAATGGCCGCGCATACGCGACGGAATGCGCCACGGCGATCATCATTGTCTATTACAAAGCAGTGCTTGATATCTTCAAGCCTGATGCGTTTAACAGGTTATTCGGAACAATATACCTGATGAACTGGCATTCGATTGATCCGCTGCTGAGAGAAGTCGGCACACCGCGCAAGGTGGCAGATTTTTTATATGGCGACCGCGCCTATTTCAAAAATCCTGATGTTGACCCGAAGACTCCCCAATGGCAGGGAGAAAATGTGATCGTTCTGCCGGGCGGACTGTATTACGGACACGGCATCGGGATAGAAAGAGCCGAGGGAATCATCCGTGCATTAAACGCCAACCGAAGAAAGGACGCGACACAATCGGCTTACTTTCTTGATACGGCGAGCCGCCCCGATTTTATTAAGCTGGCTGATGCCTACGCCCGTTTTGGCCAGACCGCTTCGTTGGTATGGAGCGATTTTCCGCCCGCGCTCAATAGAACGAGAGTTGCGTTCTCTTCACATTAAGCGGATGCAAGTATCGTCAGCTCTTGCGGTTTGTGCGTGCGACAATATTAAAATAATGCGAATCAGGCCCTATTCGAAGTAAAACAGGTCTTCGAATGCCTTATCGAGCGCGATGCAAAGAATCAGCGCGAGCTTTGCCGTCGGGTTGAACTGGCCGACCTCTATCGAGCTGATCGTATTGCGCGACACACCCACCATCCCGGCGAGGTCCGTCTGCGAGAGGCCCTTTTCGGCCCGCGCGACTTTGAGCCGGTTTTTAAGTATCAGCTTGTCGTCCATGGCTACAGGTTCAATGCGGCCAATATGTAATTGGCGAGAAAGGCGAACGCCGCAACGCCGCCCGCAACCGTCGTCACCATGCAAGCCTTGTTTTTCGCAAAGCGGTATTTGGCGTAGGCTTCGACGGACACATAAATCCAGAACAAGGCGGAGATCGCAAAAAAGGTTTTTACGCTGTCAAACAATACGATGAATACCATCAGCACAATGAACATCGCGCAAAAAGCGATAAACCCAAACTGACGCCCGCGGTTTCCCGCGTTCTCCATGCCTTCATCAGTGCGCTCGCTGCGGCTCTTTGCCAGAATTTCTTCCTTTAACATTTCAACCTCTCAAAATCATGTGAACAAATACCAAGTTTACTTGTCAATCATATGATAGCGCCGCCAAGTTTACTTGTCAATCAGAATGTTAACAAGGTGTCAATAAGATATCAGATTTAAGCTGACAAAGCACTTTTTATTAAAATAAAAAGCACCCGTTTAAAGGTGCTCTTCTGAATTTACAATTATTCTTCTTGCGTTCCTGTAATGAAAATATTTATCGAAAATTCACTTTCATTAGCCATAAAACGATAGCTGATTTTACCCTTATCAATCGTTTCATTTGTATGATTGTAGCTTTCTTCGTCAAATAACCCCAACTCTTCAACCACATCGTCAATAACGTATTCACCTTTGCCCGTTATCGCGGGTTCGTCACAGACAGCCACAGCCGAGGGGAAGTAATTCATAAATTTTGTCATAGTATCGACCTTGCAGTGTGTAAACACGGATATCACGGCGTCTGTATCCTTATGTGTACTGACCAGCATTTGAACACCATTTCCGAAATCCCAATAATAAATGCGTTCTGTTTCGTCATAGTACGATTCTTGGCCTTCCCAATCACCAATATCATCATCTGCCAACTTATTGAACCGTTCCTTAAAATCTGACGCGGTAAACCCAAAACTGTCCTCTTCAAGCTGCGCCCCGGCGCACCCGGCCATTAATGCCGCCAACAACATGGACACCAAAGCAGCCAATAAACAACGTCTCATTGCATTCCTCCAGCAGCTAAATTTCGTTTATTATACCATAAAAGGTCTAATATTGTCACCGGTTCTCAGCGCGGGCATATCCCTGCTCATATATAATTTCTTCTCGTTTTTTGCGCTGCACTCATTCATCACGGCTATTGGCACCGTCTTGCCTCTGCACGGCATATGCCGTATATTCGCCGTCCAAATGGTAACCAAGCTTTTCCGCAAGCGCGACGGAACGCAGGTCGTGAGCGTCCCAGCTCGGATACAGGCTGCGTTCAAGGCAGGCAAGTATCAGCTTGGCCGCACATCCGAGCGCGAGCCCCTTGCGCCGGTGCTCCTCCTTCGTGTCCACCTCAATCTCGATGCCTTTATCATAGGCGGTGTACGACGATGCGCCTGCGGCCGGTTCGCCATTAAGCAGCGCCATCACGCCAAGGCCGTGCGCCGCATAGTCTGCATAGCTTGGAAATTGGGAGCACAGATCTCTGCTCCACGGTTCCTCGAGCGCCTTTTCATACAGCGTCTCATCAATAAAGTGCAGCGTATACGGCGGTAGCACCGCATCCGCGAATGCCCGGAGCTTGGCCCTGTCGAACACATCCGGCTCTTTTTTGATTGCGTATCGCGAAAAGCGCTCGGCGAGCGGCCCGTGTGCCTGCTCGATCAGCGCCGCCCACGCTTCGTCTTTGGGTATCATGAGCAGCGTATCCGATCGAAAGTCATCGGGAATATGGGCTGCGAGTTCAAGCATCGGTTCGCCCGCAAGCACGCAAAAATCCCCTACGATGATCTGCGCCGACCGGGGCGGATTCCCGTTGTCAGCCCACGCGCGGCCGTGGCGTCCCTGCAGGCACGACCATATCATCGTCTCATTCCAGCCGTCAAACAGCGGCGCTATTTCGCTCATGTCGTAAACTTGACGCATCGCTTTCTCCCCTTTTTTTGTTATCGTAACAATATCAGATTTGTGTGATAATGGCAATTCGCCGCCGGTATGACGGATGCGGTCATTTGCATCCACGTAAGGGCGGTGATATACTCCATAATATGGAGTATAATTGATTGAAACAATCCTCCGTCACGCTGCGCGTGCCGCTATCGGCTGATACGCCGAATAGAGGCTCCTTTGGAAAGGAGCTGCCAACTAGGCTGACTGAGGATTGATGAAGCAGCCATTAATTTTGCAGCCGCAATCCTCCGTCACGCTACGCGTGCCACCTCCTTTCAAAAGGAGGCTATCACATACAGATTTAACTATGCTGAAACACCCCACCATCCGAAGGAGAAAGTATGAACGCTTACGATCAAAGCCTGCAGACCCTGCACGATCTGTTCGCGAAGGACTGCCAGTTCGCACTGGCCACCGCAAGCGGCAGTGTCCCGTCGGTGAGAATCGTCGATACATTTTACGACGACGGTGCGTTTTATGTGGTTGCCCATGCCTCCACACAAAAGGTCAGAGAGATCGCAGCCAACGAGCATGTTTCGCTGTGCCACAATCTGTACCGCTTCAGCGGCAAGGCGCAAAACATCGGCCATCCTTTGCAGCCGCAAAACTCAGGCATTCGTGCAAAACTCTCGAAAGCGTTTGCCCTCTGGTATTTCAAGCACAACAACGAACAGGACGAGAAAATGTGTTATATACGCATCAATCTTACCAGCGGCTTTTTCTACAGGGACGGCAAAGGCTACGCGGTTGACTTCACGCAAAAAAGTGCGGACATCTTCCCGTTTGAATTCGGCAACACGGTCATCAATTGATCGATATATCCGCCGGGGAAATTTGAACCCGGTGATTTTTTACAAACTATTCATACTCATTTTCGCTTTTGTCCATACAAAAATTTGCGCCAAATACGTTTGGCTTGTATAATTATGGCTATAATCATGGTAACTATATCGTTTCTGTGACAGAAGATGAGGACTTATATGCGCAAAACCGTGACAATACTTTTCCTGATAATATCCGTATTTCTGCTGGCAAGCTGTTCTTCCCAGACGCTGTCGCACGCCACCGATCCGGCCGCCGGGTCTCCGGGTGCTGCCCCTGTCTCCTCGCCTGACGAGCCCATACCGACCACGCCGCCCGACATCGAGACGACCGCGCCCGATGTTTCGGAGGAGCCCGAGCAGACTCCCGCACCGCCCTCCCCCACCGTGCATGCGGGCATCGTGAAAAACAGCGGCGAGATTATCGGCACGGGCGTGGCCTTCCGCAAAGAGCCAAACAAGGATTCCGAGGTGATCGGCAAATTGAATCACGGCACTTTTGTGAAAATATTAAAAACGAATGTGGATGCACAGTGGCATCAGGTCGAGTACGACGGGCAAACGGGCTACATCAACCGCATGTATATCCGTCTCGATTCGTCGATGGACGGGTATAAGATCGACTACGTCGGCACGATCATCAACTGCGACAACGACGTGAATGTGCGCGAGGAGCCGTCCACGGATGCCCAGATCATCGGTGTGGCAAAAAAGGGTGACTCGCTTTCCATCGTACCGCAGGAGACGTATATTGAGGGCTGGTACACGGTGGAGTTTGAAGGTCAGGCCGCGTACATCAGCGCGGATTACGTGGATATCGACGCGGTCGTGAACGATAACCAGCTGGCCGACCTCACGGTGACAGGCGGCGTGCTGTACCCCACGTTTTCGCCGAACGAATACGGCTATGTGATTAAAGCGACCGCCTCGAGCGTGACGATAAAGGCCAAGGCCAACGACGGCGTGGCCGTCAGCGTCGGCGACAGCGGCGAGAGCAGCGATACGATTGAGATTCCCTCTTCGGGCATGAAAACCGTCCGCATTGCGCTGAACGGCGAGATACGCTATTCGCTGTATATATCACGGAACATACTCACCGTGGGCACATGGAACATCAAGCGCGGCGACGGCAAGCTATTAAATCAGGGGCGGCTCATATACGACCAGCAGCCCGACATTTTGGGCGTGCAGGAAGCGTATCAGAAGCTCAACGCCGGGGACATCGTTGACAATCTCGCGAGCATTAAGACCAAGGAGATGAGCCACAATGTGCTCTCGCCGACGATCGACTATTCCGACGGCGGGGAGTACGGCAACGGGCTGATATCGCGCTATGACATGACGGACATTGAGACGTTTCCGCTCGACAGCGGCAGCTATGAAAAGCGTCAGCTGCAAAAGGCCGTCATGACGATTGACGGCAAGACCGTGTCTTTCTACAACACGCATTTTTCGTATAACTCCAAAGCCATCAGGGACAAGCAGTATGCCGAGGTGCTGCGGATTATGAACAAGGATAAAAACGAGTACAAGATACTGACGGGCGATTTTAATGCGAAGTTTGCTGAGTTCTCGGTGTTTAACAAGAACTATACCGTGGTGAACACGGACGATACGAAGTACTACGACTACTCAAAAAATGAGATTGACTATTCCGCGCTCGACAATATTATTGTTTCGAAGAATATCAAGGTGGTGAATTCGCGGATCGTCGTGACGTCGTTTTCGGATCATTATCCGGTGTTTGCGTATTTGATATTGGAGTAAAGCGAAGGCTAAACGATTTGAACGCCCAATAGCTGCGCGACACTTGCCGCCTGAAACATATTGATCTTGGCTCCGCGCAGTTCTGCATATGTCTCCGATAGCAAAATGCCGTCAATGGTGCAATCCGATAGGTTGATTCCCTTCAGCGATGTTTTAAAGAAATCCGCATTGGTGAAATCCACTTGACTGAGCCTCATTGATTTTAATTTCGCTTCAGACATAAAGGCTTCTTTAAACTGACTCTCTTTAATGGCACAGTTTTCCCATTTTGTTTTGACACAGTTTGCGTAATGGAAAGAGCTATCTTCAATCTGCACCTCTTTGAAATAAGTCTGGTTAAAATCGCTTCCGGCGGCCTTGCATCTTAAGATTTTTGTGCCCTTCCAGTAGCTGTTGGTGAATTTGCAGTTGGACATGTCGCAGTCTTCGAAATGCGAATTATAAATATTGACTCGCGAAAAATCGCAGGCGACAAATCGGCATTTGATAAATCGGACTAAGTCGAAATCGATCTTTGACAGATCGGATTCGATGACCGTTTCATTTTCAAATTGCAGTTGATATATTGGTGTCTCGTCTGTTTTCGCGTTCAGTATGAAATCTGACAGCATAATAACCTCGGTTAATATTATGAGTTGGCTGCGACATTTTGTGCCGCCATCACGCAATCGATAGCCAGAACCACGGCCAGCGCGAGAATTTCGTCTTCGCCCGATGCCACGTCCAGCACATAGCAGTCACCCCACGTGAACCACTCCTTATGGATGGATACCACGGGACGGCCATTTTGGGTTATCTGATAGTCATGCGCCGAGAAGTTGCCTTCAATCTGCCAGCCCAATCCGGCTATACTGTATTTCGGACGAAGAAAGGTGATTTCTTTGACGATCTCCGCAATCTGCTGCCCGTTAATGAAAACATAAAACCGAGGTTTAAAGCTCCATACCTTCTGCTGAATAAACGCAGCTTCACGGCCTGCCATATCCATCACGTGCAACTTCTTGCCCCATGAAAAGAGTTCGCCTTCAACGAAGTATCTGTCTTGACCGATCTCATCTTTGACGGTGAATTTATCTGCCCATGAAAAGACCTTTTGTTTAATGCAGAGCCTCATATATGTGTCCCCCATTCTGTATCGATGCCAAATAGCCGTTGCCATAGTGCCGCTTAAGTTAGTTTATCAGCAACCACAATATATATCAATTCTGTATACAGATAAATAAGTACTACTCTTATCGTTGAAAGCTCACAGTGATTCATGCAGCATAAGCCATTGGGCTTGCTCCTCATTTTTGTTGCCATTTCGTCACCTGTCATTGCCGCATTCGTATAATATACATATATTTCCAACTATCATGTTGCTGAATTGGCAAGTCAATTGACTTATTATTGCATAAACCCTATAATTCTGATATAGGAGTTACTCAATCAGCTGCATCTTCTTCGACGACATCGTATGACAACCTTCCAACTGAGGCAATCCAAGAGCTTTAAAATTACCGGGAATTTCTCATACAGAAATACGGTAAAAATAGATAAGGTGGTGTTGGGATGAAAAATAAAAAGCTTTTATTCGTAGGGGCTGGCTTTATAGCGTTCGCCATTATTACGGTTGTCGTTCTTGTGCTTGTTTTGAGTAATAGCACTGCGCTGAGTAATGAATCACCGCTGAGCGCCATTGATTATGCTCACGCTTTTGTTGCAGAAGGCTTGCCTGTCGATAACATTATAGAGTACGACGAAGAAACCGATGTGAATGATCTGCTTGGCAGACCAGGTCAATACATCAGCAAGGTTAATTTTGCTGACATGCGTTGTGAACAATTCGATGTCGAAGACCCAGTCGGGGGCACAGTTGAAGTCTTTGCAACAAGCACCGATATGCAATCACGAAAAAATTACCTTGAAGCCCTTCAGGGCGAGGTTAGTATTTTAGTCAACGCCTACTTTTATGTGTCTGCTGACGGACTTGGATTGCTAAGGGTATCCTTCGATTTAACACCCAGTGAAGCACAAGAGTATGCTGATATTTTTGAGAATGAAAACATACGTGATTATATTGCAGAATCAAATAATGAGTCATCAGCAACGTCTTTAAGCAGTGCCAGCGAAGCTCAAACCACTTCGCCGATCGACGCGTCAGGAATCACCGTGGTTGACGATGAGAGCGAAATAGCATCGGAGGCTACCTCTACCCCATCAGAAGCTGCAACTATCCGCCCCGCCACAGAACAAACCTCTGACGCCCCACCACAGAATGCTCCCAACCGAACACAAGAAGCTATTGCAACACCTACTCCTGCAAGTAGCGATTCAAGTCAAACAGCAAGTCAAAAGAACGCGCTGAAATCGGCAAAGCAATATTTAAGCTTTACTGCGTTTTCCTATGAAGGGCTGATTGAGCAGCTGGAATATGAAAAATATTCACATGAAGACGCAGTATATGCAGTTGATAATTGTGGAGCAAATTGGAATGAACAGGCTTTAAAATCAGCAAAGCAGTATTTGGGTCATACGGCATTTTCTCATAGCGGATTGATCAGTCAATTAGAATACGAAAAATTCACGAGCGAACAAGCAAGTTATGGTGCGGATAATTGTGGAGCTGATTGGAATGAACAAGCCGCAAAGTCTGCAAAGCAATATCTAGAATATTCGTCATTTTCTCGGGATTCTCTGATTGATCAATTAGAGTATGAAGGATTCACACACGATCAGGCTGTATATGGAGTAGAAGCAAACGGATTATAAATCTATACACTGTCTAAGACAATTATTGCTGACCCAAAATTCGCATACCTCAGATGACTCTGTCCATTGGTAGGCTTTAATTTGCTACACCATTTGGTAGGCAACGGGATTCGTCAAAATCGAAGAACATCAAGGTGGTGAATTTGCGTATGGTGGTGACGAAGTTTTTGGATCATTTACTTGATGCTTGCATTTGATATTTGTAAGACACTCTATCTGATCTAATTCACAATAGATGCAGTCTTTGAATTAGAGCAAAACTGCGGTATTCCAGTTGAGCTGTTTGCTTACAGAATGTGTTATATTAATGTGGAAATAATAATCTTACAATAATTTCAACAACATATCCTGCAATTTCGCCAAGTTTTTTTACGAATGACTCCAAAAATGTATGAAACGACACCTTTCCAATTTTGTGTATATCTTCTCTAGTCTTGCTTCTGGTCTCAAGTATACCTATGACTCTCTCGCAATCTCTAAGCATCTTTTCTATTTCTTTATGGATGTCTTTCGCACTAAAAACATTCCCACATTTTGAACAATTGTATTTAGTTTCCCATATTAACCATGAACCATAACATCTTTCACAGTGAATATAATCAGTATATGGATCTATCAGAAGCTCACCACCACAATCCTTATGATAAGATTTTTGCGACTTATCTCCACAAATTGTACATGCAGGGAATGGGACGGGAACAAGTGTCATAATGATTATCCTTTTCTATAATTTCTTCTTGTACGCGCTTTTGCACGTCCTGCCTGCCAACCTTCTTTAGCAGCAAATTTAATATCAGAAAAAAAACCTATGACTTTTTCAAATATTAACCCCAATTTTTCGCAGATGTCACGGATTTGTATTATTAGCCATGCCCTGAAAGAAGCTTCACTGATATGTTTCGTCTCCTTAATTGCTTTTGTACGGGCTTCCAATATATCAAAAAGCCGACCTAAGTCTGTTTGATCAGGATCACGTGATACTGCATTTGTATTCATGCTTGATCCCCTCCTTTTCTTCTTTTTTCAAGTTGGGATTTAATTAGCTGCAAATATCTTGGGTCTATGAATTCCATAGGGTCTGCAACATCTGCTACTTCCGGCAGTAACCATTGCCGCATAGAACCTGATGCTTTAACCATAGCTTTTAATAAAGTATCAAGATTAAACCGCCTTTTAGCAGAGTATGATACAACGTCTCCTTTCCATTTTGGGAGTATCTGATATATTTTTGATCTAACATAATTTTCAAAATCAATGATGTTTCGTTGTTGTTCTTCACTCGGAATATTAAAACTCATATTCCAGTCAGTTTCTCCCGGCGCAATGGTATCTGCCTTATTTATTGCAAACAGTAATTTATTAATAAAATCTTTACCAATAGTATCTTGTAGCATTAAAATCGTATTCTGCATTGGAGCCATAGCCCTATAATCTGCCTGTATCGTCCATATAGCTACATCAACAAAAGGGAGAACTTTCTTATAGGTTTCTAAATGTTTACGATCCGCAATAATATCTTCTCCCATGCCAGGCATATCCCAAACGCGTACATTTCCTTTTGACCCCAAATATTCAGAATAATCTCCGTATATCTCTTTCTCTTCTTTTGTACATGCCCTAACATGACTTATTTCTTGTCCTGCATTGAAAAGAGCATTAAGTGTAGATGATTTTCCAACACCGCAAAATCCAATAAACGCCATTCTAGGATCTGGTTCATTTTCAATACGTTTAAACAATTCATTCTTAACGGATATAATATCTTCAGAACAATATCCATTCTGAGTAATTGACTTTTCAATTAAATTATTAATGGTTTGCTTTTTATTATTAAGTTTCATATAAATGCCTCCGACAATTTTTCTTACTAGATATTATATTATCACTATATGTAACCTTTTTCTATATATTTTTGTATTTATAACATTATTTATATCTAATTACTTCCTTCATATTCTTCCGAACAACCATCAAGAATAAAAAAACACCCTTGCAAGTGCTTGGGGTCCCCTCAAAGCCAAGGCTTTGCGGGAAGAAGGATGAGCAACAGATACGAAAAAACCCCAATCTTTCGATTGAGGTTTTCTTTGGTAGCGGCGACGGGATTCGAACCTGTGACACCCCGGGTATGAACCGAGTGCTCTGGCCAACTGAGCTACGCCGCCATATACTGCACCCCAAAAGCCTCACGGCTTCCGGGGGCCCCATATACATAACCCGACTGAATTCATCCAATCGGGTTATGCTAAATTGGTTGCGGGGACAGGATTTGAACCTGTGACCTCCGGGTTATGAGCCCGACGAGCTACCAAACTGCTCTACCCCGCGTCAATGAGCGCAAGAAGTATTCTATATCAAAACGCCCCTATAGTCAACCGTTTTTTATTGCGATTTTTGCGGCAGTTTTGCGAATGTCATTTCCGCTCTGCGGCGGTGCCGTTCTCAAAGGAGAGCGCCGCCAAATGATCGATCCCCTCAAACTCCCTCACGACGACGGACCTTATGCGCTGTCTGACCTCAAGAGCCGCATGCGTGATGCACATCTGCCGCTGTCCGCCTATGCTTTTGCAGTCGTCCTCAATCAGCACCTCCGGCCTCACCGCCTCCACGATATCCTTATAGGCTTCCCCTGCGCCGCGGTAATACAGCGCATCGCCGGGCAGAGCGTACCGTTTCAGCAAATCCGCAATCACATTGACTTTGCGGCCTTTGCGCGATGTGCAATAGCAGATGCGCGCGCCCAGAGCGTGCCAGCGACGGATGACAGCCGCGCAATCACCTATCGGCACATAGTTCTTAAAGCTGAACAGAAACAGCTTCGATCTGGGCCGCAGTATCGTTCCTTCCGCGAATATCATGATCCGTATGCCGCTGTTTTGAGATTGCGAGAGCGAAACAAAAGCCAATGAAATCCTCCGGCAGGCTGTCATTCAGGATAAAAATACACGATGCCCGTTTCATACGGCTTTTGCTGATGCCAGACCTGCTCGAACGGCAGCTCAAACTCCCTGCCGTATGTTGAGACGAAAATCGATTTTGTCTGTGCGTCGCAGCCCGTTATCCCCATCCAGTGCCAGTGAAAATCGCTGAGCTCCTTCGACGGGTTTCTCAGAATCAGCAGCGCGGGCATATAATTTTGCTCCACCGCTTTTTGAATAAAGCCAAACGCATTGACCGTGTTAAGGCTGCGGTGCACGGTAAACGGAACGATATTGACGCCTATCTGCCGGGCAAACGCCGCCGTGCCGGACGCAAACTTTTCGGTGCTTTTAAGCCCCATCGGCCCGGGCTTCACAAACGGCCTCACTTTGACCATATGTTCCGCGAAATCGCGTTTCTGTGCAGGCAGCGCATAAGGGTACAGCGGCGCGCACGTGTCCGCAAAAGCCTGCGCCATATACATCGTGATCAGGGCGGCGGTCGTCGGCCCGCAGCCCGACACGCTGTGCCATGTATTCTCAAACCAGCGCTGATCCGCGCCGAAATAGACCGTATTGCCGTCAGATATCCGAACGGCTTGTAAGTTGATTGTCTGCTTCATTGTCTTCCTCTTTGATGTCTTTCTTTTCCGTTTTCGTTTGATTTGCGTCCTGCTTGTTCACGATGAAAATGCCCGCAGCCACCAACGCCACGGCGGCAACCATCTCAGGCCCGATATGCTCCCCCGGCACGAACAGCACGGAAAGCACCGTGCCAATCAGCGGATTGGCGAACTTATACTGCTCCAGCAGCGTGGCGTTATGGTATTTCAACAGCACGAACCACAGCGTGAACGCGAGGGCCGATATCGCCGCAAGATAGATCAGCAGCGCGATGGCGCCTGCGCCCATCTGCACGCCGCCGGGGCTGCCCGCATAGCCCGTGATGCCGAGCATCAGCCCGCCAATCAGAAACTGCCAGCCGCTTAACCGAACGACGTCGATCGTCCCGCCGTATTTTCTCATCAGCACCATTGTGAGCGCGATCAACACGCTGTGCAGCACGATAAACCCTTCGCCGAGCAGCGAGAACGTGAACACCGTGCCGGACAACGCCGAGAAGTTGACCATCACGACGCCCGCAAAGCCGATCAACAATCCAACCGCCTTTTTCCAGCCGAGACGGTCATTCTTGGTCGTAAAGTGCGACATGACTGCGACGATAAACGCGGACAGCGACGTCAGTACCGCGGTTTTCACGGCGGTGGTATGCCCAAGGCCGATATAATAGAGCACATACGCGCCGAACGTTTGCAGCAGCGCAATGAACACAATAAACGGCATCTCTTTGGCGCGCGGCCTGAGCTTCGTGCGCAGCTTGAGCTTTGCGAAAGCAAGTATGCCGATGCCTGCGAGGGTAAACCTTAAGCCCGCAAGCCATAGCTTTTGAAATTCGTTGGTGTCGCCGGTCAGCTGGTAGGTGAGCTTGAGGCTCGGGAAGGCACTGCCCCATAGCAGGCAGCAGAACATGGCGGTTAACAGCATGACGCTCTTCTTCTCAAATATGCTGCGTGGATTCATCGGTTCATCTCCTTTGTTGCATCACCTATCATACCATAATACAAAGCGGCAGGAAAAGCACGTATGCTCACAAATGGTGAAAAATGTGGTATACTGCGAGACAGGCATTATTCATATCATTGGAGGAAACAGAATGAGGAAAGTGATCAACAAGCAGCCCAACGCCGTCGAATGCTTCGTCTGCGGGATCAAAAACGAAAAAGGCATACACGCCTTCTTCTATGAAACGGATTCGGGAGAGGTCGCGGCGGTTTTCACGCCTCACCGGCTGCATCAGAGCTATCCGGGCCGGATACACGGCGGTATCGCGGCGTGTATTCTCGACGAAACGATCGGACGCGCCATACAGATCGGTCAGCCTGACATTTGGGGTGTGACTGTGGAATTAAACCTTACATACAAAAAACCGCTGCCTTACGAGTGCGAGCTCAAGGCGTTCGGGCGCATCACGCAGGAGAACCGGCTCATGTTTGAAGGCGAGGGCGAAATTCTCACGCCGGACGGCGAGGTGGCCGTGACGGCCAAAGCCAAATACGTGAAAATGCGCATCGGACAGATATCCGAAGATTTTGATGAGCGAGACTGGAAGGTTCATCTCCACATCGACGATCCGATCGAGGTTTAAGGCTGCCAAACACCATATCCCATGCTCATGGGATGGCTGCGCTGGGGCACCTGCTCGTACAGCTGCTCGCTTAAGCTCAATCGCTATCAGCATTGAATGAAAGAAGAAGATAAAAAGTCCGGCTGCATCTTCAGACCGGACTTTTGACTTAATCAGCGATTTAGTTTCCCGTCCAGAGGCCGCCGAGCTCGCGGACGGTATCTTCTCCGACGATGCCGTCCACCTTTAATTTGCGGTCTTTCTGGAATGCCTCCACCGCGCTTTGTGTTCTGGAGCCGAAGATACCGTCGGACTGTCCCGGAGAAAACGACACGAGCTGCAGCGCATCCTGAATATCGCGCACGTCGTCTCCGCGCATATAAGGAGAAGTCAGCTTGAGCAATCTGCCAACCCTGAATGAGCCCAGCGGGTTCTCATTGGGGTCGATCCCCCATGCCCCGTGCAGGGCCTCCACGGTTTTCGGCCCGACGATACCGTCTGCGCCGATACCTTTGCTCTTTTGGAAGCTCTTCACCGCCGTCTCCGTCCGAAGCCCGTATATTCCATCGATGGACCCCGGAGAGAACCCGTATTTGGCAAGCGCCTGCTGAACATCTTCCACATCCTCACCTTTCATATAAGGCTTTGTCACTTTTAGATACCGGCCTACCCAAAAATCAGCGCTGTCAGGAACATCCGGCGTCGGCACAGCGTTTGTATAATCAACATCCGCGAGCCTGCCCCAGTTGGTCCAGCGCTTTGATGTGGCAGGTGCGTTCAACTCCGAAACCACCACGCCGACATTCGTCCCGCCTGCTTCCACCACCTTGCCGCTTCCGATGTACATACCGATATGCCCGCTGCGCCATACGCACACGCCGGGCAACTCGGGTATGGAGCTTAGCATACCCGATTGGACGCATTTGGAAAACAGCGTATTGGCCGACTTGTCTCCGTAGCCTGGGGTCTGGCTTCGGTAGGCTTCTATAAGTAACCCCGAGCAATCCACGACGGTTCTGCCGAACCATTTTGCGCACTTCACAACAAAATAGTCATAATCCCTTCCGGACCGCTTTTTACGCGCCCACTCCTCTGCCATCTCTTTTGTATACGTCTGTCCTTGTGCACCAAAAACATACCCCCATCCGCTGTTCTTTGCATTGATGACGAAACTCACGAGGTTATTCGCTTTGACCGCTGCCATTTTTCGTTCTCCTTTCTAAGCTGGACATATGGCCGATAATACGGCCTGATAAATTTCTATGCTGAAAAAAAAGAGGCATTCCTAATAACAGACCGTGAATCCGCACTATCTTGACACGCCACGCATTTGCTATAGAATAGTGCTCAAGCATAACTCGGCAAAAAACGGAGGACGCATGAACCCGCGCTATAAAATCGGCATGAGAACGGTAAAAACGGTGGTTGCGGTGGGCATCTGCCTGCTCGCATTTCAGTTTCTTGTGCCCAAAAGCAGCATCAATGGCATACAGGCGGCACTCGCCGCCACCATCTGCATGAAATCGTCGCTGCAAAACACGCTGCGAACCGGCCTTGACCGTGCGGCGGGTACCGTTGTCGGGTCCGTAATGGGCGTGCTGTTTTTGCTGCTCAGCGGGCAGCTGCCCCTTGAGCTCATTTCCGCCATCGGCATATTGGGCGTACTGCTCATCATTTATCTGTGCAATGTCCTGAGGCTTCAGGCCAGCGTGACCATCAGCATCGTCGTCTTTTTAATCATACTGATCGGCGAGCGCGATATGCCGCCCGTGTTTTACGGCCTTGCCCGTCTCGGCGAGACGGTTTTCGGCATTTTCGTCGCATACATGGTCAACCGCTTTCTGGACATACGCTACCTGAAAAAAAAGCTCATGACCGATCAAGCGCAAGACGAGCCTTGCGCCCACATACGCGAAGCAGCCGAGAGCGACACGGGCGCGGTCATGCAGCTATGGCTGCAGACCAATATCGCGTCGCACGCGTTCCTCCCCCAACTCTTCTGGCATAACCGTTACGACGCGGTCAGGCAGGCGGTGCAACAATCGCAAACCGCCGTTTATGAAAACCGCGGCGCGATACAGGGCTTTATCAGCCTGTCATCCGAAGCCGAGATCGTTGCCGTCTGCGTATCGCCCGGCGCGCAACATAAGGGCATCGGCATCCGTCTCATCGACCATGCCAAGCAACTGTACCCGTGTCTTACTGTCAAATGCTTTAAACAAAACGAAACCGCCGTGAAATTTCTGATCAACCGCGGGTTTGTGCCCGCTTCCGAAAAGAAGGACGCCCTGACCGGGTACACGGAATACACGATGGAGTGGTCCGCCAAAAGCAACAAGACATGCAAGATCGCAGAGCAGAAATAAGTTATTTTGCACCGGTCGCTTGTTTTCCGGAATGGACAGCCAATACATAAAAAACCGCTTCTTCAATTTGATTATTTTGGTATCGCATGATATGATAAATTTCGACTGACAGTAAAAAAGGCGGCTTACAATGACGGACAAACAAAAAAAGAACCTTTACCTGTTCTTTGCGGTGATCGCGGTCGCCAACATCGCGATCGGTTTCAGCGACGGGCTTTTCTCCAATTATTTTAAGGATGTCTATAACGCGAACGGTTTTCAGCGCGGGATCATTGAGTTCCCAAGAGAGCTGCCCGGCGTGATTGTGTTCCTGCTGATCAGCGCGGCGGCCCACTTCGGCGATGTCACGATTGCCGTCATCGCGCAGGGGCTGTCCGCCATCGGGCTGGCCGTGCTCGGGTTCTTCACCCCGTCTTTCGCCCCCATGCTCTTGATTCTGTTCGTCGGTTCGGTAGGCTTTCACCTTTTTATGCCGCTTAAGGACAGCCTCGCCATGTCTTTGTCCGAGCCCGAAAAGCTTGGGAAACGCATGGGGCAGTACGCAGGCATCCAGTTCGCGGTGCTGATGGCCTCCGGCGTGGCGGTGTTCTTTTTGTTCCGCTTCGGTGTTTTCAGCTTTAAAAGCGACATCAAATGGACTTTTGTGGTTGCCGCCGTGTTTTATGTCGCTTCGCTGCTGCTCACCCTCAAGCTCAAACGAAACGTCGGCCAGATGCGCACCAAGCGCGAGAAGATCAAGTTCATATTCCGCAAAGAATACAAATTTTATTACCTGCTCGCCGTTGTGTTCGGCGTACAAAAGCAGGTCATGCTGGTTTTCGGGCCGTGGGTGCTCATTGAAACGCTGGGCCAGCAGGTGGATGTGATCGTGCTGCTCGGCATTATTGCATCGCTGCTTGGCATGTTTTTCATGCCGCTGCTTGGCAAATGGATCGACCGTTTCGGTGTGAAAAAGCTGCTTTTTGTGGACGCTTTTTCGTTCATATTCGTATATCTTTGTTATGGTCTGCTGACCCAGTTCTTCAACGACGGCCTGCTCGTCAAGGTGGGCCTGCCTGTCATTTTAACCTGCGCGCTGTTCGTGGTAGACCGGCTGTCCTCGCAGATGGGCATCATCCGAACGGTGTATTTAAAGTCGATCGCCGTTAAGGATTCGGATGTCACGCCCACGCTCTCGTTCGCGATGATGCTCGACCACGCCGTCTCCATTGCCGTCGCGGTCACCGGCGGCCTGCTTTGGATCACGGTCGGGTCGCAGTACATATTCTACATCGTCGCGGCGCTGTCGTTTGTCAATCTGGCCGTCGCCATCATTGTCAAGGAGCCGAGGAAAACGGCTCAGTCCAAAACAGAGATCGCCCTGAATGACCCCGATGTCTATTAGACAAATCCGCAGATAGCATCCCATGATAAAACGCTTTAGACATGGGATTTCAGCCCATTGCATAGCCGATCGTTGACGCTCACTCGAAATCATCACGCGCTAAGGATAGAGGCTACTCCTTCCACTATCGCAGTCACAATGGAAAAGAATTTGCCTCTACAGATCCTCATTCGCTACGTAGTCGTCGTCTCGCTCCTCACTGCGAAGTAGGCCGATTGACCGTGTGAGTTGCTATCCGCAGCAATGACTTTTGTTATTTTGTCAGCAGTCTGCAGCCGGTTCTCAGACCGGCTTTTTTTACCTGTCCTGCTCTTTGGATTATTTGACAATCCGCGCTCTATCTGTTATATAATCTTTATCTTTGCAAGGAGAAGAATCTATGAAACTATCAAATAACGTGTCTGTGCTTGAAATCTCCGCGACGGTGATGAATACCCCCGCGTTGATTTACCCCGTGCTGATTCAGGACGGTCATTCGTGCATTCTCGTTGACTCGGGTTATCCGGGAGACTCATCGCTACAGCGGCTGGCGAAAGGGCTCGAAGCCATCGGCGTGAAGCTAGCAGACCTGACCGATGTGATCATAACGCATCAGGACCTTGACCATATCGGCGGCCTTCCGGCGCTCAAAACACAAAACCCCGGCCTCAAAATATGGGCGCATACACTCGAAAAGCCGTATGTCGAGGGCGAAAAGAAGCTCGTCAAAATATCGGCAGCCGTGATGGAAAACCTCAAGAAGATGCCGGAAGAAATGAGCAAGCGGTTGCTTTACGTGTTTGAAAACCCGCCGACGGCGCCGGTGGATAATACGCTTGAGGACGGCCAAACGCTGCCGGACTGCGGCGGCATCACCGTGGTTCATACGCCGGGGCACACGCCCGGGCATATTTGCCTGTATCTGCACGCATGCAAAACGCTGATTGCGGGAGACGCGCTCACTGCGCATGACGGCGCGCTGCTGGGCCCCGTGCCGGAGCATGCCGCCGATATATCCGAGGCCATGGCCTCGCTCGAAAAGCTGCTCGCGTTTGATATTGAAAGAATCGTCTGTTACCACGGCGGCGTGGCCGAATGCGGCGCGGCGCGCATTGCGGAAATCATCAGCGAAGCCTGATTCAGCGTATAGTCCAAGCCGCCTTGAGGAGGTGGCACGCGCAGCGTGACGGAGGATTGCGGTATGTACCGCAGCAGGACAAAGGCGATGACATGCTGCTCAAATAAGTAGGGCGCAATTTCCAAAGCGCGCCGTTGGCATTGTCAGACTGTCATGAATGCTGACTGCCAACCTATCAATCCTCAGTCAGCTTCGCTGACAGCTCCTTTCCAAAGGAGCCTCAATTCGACGTATAAGTAAAGCCTCCTTTTGAAAGGAGGTGGCACGCGCAGCGTGACGGAGGATTGTACTGCATGGCCATAATAATGACTTAATCATTCCACAGCTGGCATAGCTGACAGCACATGCGTTAACAAGCATCGTTCACTCCTTCCGTCAAATGCCGGATTCAATAATCCGCCATTTGCCTCCCTCATCTGAGGGAGGCAAGGGTGCTGCGCATGAGTTTATGTGAGTTTCTAAACGGTATTTTTCCATCCTCAGTCAACAAAGCCGCATCAAAAAAGCGGGGCACTGCCCCGCTTTTGATCACTGCATTTGCTTATTCTTCGTCTTCTTTGTAGGTCAGCCCCCACTGCTTTCTCAAGCTGTCCATCATCTTCGCAATCTTGAGCGTCTCATCCAGTGGCATCTCGGGCGCTTCTTTAAGCCCCTGAAGGAAATACTCCTGAACGGCCTGCGCTTCATACTGAAAGCCCGTCGCGAGGTACGGCTGATCAAACACCTCGCGGTCCTCCGTGATTCCACATTCCGCTTCACCCTGCGGCGCAAACTCCGCCCTGTGAGGATGCCACCACGATTCTCCGAGCAGCACCGAGCCCTCGGTCCCGCCGATGAATACGCTGTTGTCAAGCTTAATCCCGATACCGTCGGACAGCACCGCGATGCGCCCGTCCGCGTATTCAAATGTAAATGTGTTGTATTCGTCCACGCCGTTCGCAATATAGGCCGCGGTCGATACCTTGACCGGGTCGGTACCGAACATCGCAAACGCCATCGCGAGCGGGTAAATGCCGACATCGAGCAGCGCGCCGCCCGCCATGTCATGCGCGAAGCGCCATTGCGATTTGTTCGCGCTGCCGTCGTACCCGAACATCGCGTTGATCAGCTTGGGCTGGCCGATACGGCCCGAACGCACCCATTCAAGAGCCTGCTTGAACGCCGGAAAAAAACGTGTCCACATGCCCTCCATAAAGAAAACGTCCTTCTCGCGCGCCTTGGCAATCATCTTTTCTGTCTGCGCCGCGTTGACGCCGAGCGGCTTCTCGCAGAGCACCGCAAGACCCGCCTCGAGATACATCATCACATTTTCATAGTGCTGGGGATGTGGTGTACCGATATAGATAATATCAAGATCGGTATCTTTGGCCATGTCGGCGTAGCTGCCGTAGCTTTTGCCGATCCCGAACTTTTGCGCAAAGGCCTTTGCGCTTTCCATGCTGCGCGATGCCACAGCGGCAATCTGCGCATTTTCCACGAGCTGCAGCCCCTGAGCAAACTGATCGGATATGTTCCCCGTTCCAACGATTCCCCACTTTACCTGCTTCATTTGTATCCTCCTTTACCGGTCATTAATAAGGCTTTACATTATTTCGCTAAAATGACGTGTGTGCCGCTTTGTTCAAGCATCGCAATCTGCTGCGCGCCAAGGCCGCTGTCGGTGATCAGCCCGAGTGTCTCTCGCGAATCCGCAAAACGGCAAAGGCTCTGTCTGCCGATTTTAGACGAGTCCGCAAGAATCACACTCTGCTGCGCCGCAGACAGTATCTTTCTTTTAAAACCGGCTTCCGCCACGCTGCCCGTAAACAGCTCACCGTTTTTGCCCACGGCACTGACGCCCACAAACGCGAGGTCCACACGAAAACGGCTCAGCGCTTCCTCAGCCGCCGGGCCGCGGCACGATAGTGAATCGGCTTTGAGTTCGCCGCCGATCATGATGACGGAAATAAAAGATCGGCTGACCAGCTCGGTCACAATCTCGACCGAATTGGAAAGCGCCGTTAAATGCGCCGACGCGGGCACGCACTGGGCAAGTATGCATCCGGTCGAACCCGAATCAAAAAATACCGTTGTGCCGTCTTTGATATACGAAAGCGCCTTGCGCGCTATGGCCAGTTTGCTGTCTTTATTGACTACCGTTTGCGCTGCAGACGCCTGAATCGGGCTCGCAGCCAGCATCGCGCCGCCATGTGTGCGTACGGCCTTCCCGGCGCGCACAAGCTGTTCCAGATCTCGGCGTATCGTCATTTCGGTCACGTCGAAATGACGGCTTAATTGGCTGATTTCCACCTCGCCGTTTTGGCAAAGCATATCGAATATCTGCAGCAGTCTCTTCTCTTTGAGCATTGCATTGTCCTCGTTGTATAGTATCGCCGGTACGCTCTTATCCAAAATCCTTACGATTTTATTATACTTTATCTCAAGGAGAGTGCAAGCACTGATTGGTTAAGCTTTTGTACGGCCCTGTATGATATTGTGCGAATATTTTTAATTTTTTATAGCTAATTATCGTTGAACTCGCACTGACTTTATGCTAGAATTTGTTACACCATTTAAAGATGAACATTTCTGATCCCCAATTTTTTGGAAAGGGTTCTTGCCGGTGGACAGCCTAAAAGATGAAGTCATGAAAATCATCCGGGAAAAACAGCTGAGTTCTGTGATGAACACAACCCAGTGGAGAGCGCTGCAGGATGCCGTCAAAGCTCTGCCTTTTCCGCCGCCGTATCAGCTCAAATGCGTGAATATCAAAGCCCCTTCGCCCGAAGTATTCGATCGTGATGTGTGGTACTGGGGGGACTGGAGCGACGAAGCGCTGATGCCTTTTTATGCCATCGAATGGATATGCGTGCGCCCCACATACAAGACGCACCGGGGCCGGCTCATTGATGATGCGCTGATCGACGAGACAAGCGAATTCGTTTCGGCATTGGACCGGCATGCCATACCGTACAGAACGGACAACGGCGCTTTTTTCATCTACGGCTATTTGAATAGACAGCCTACCGAAAATTCACCCCACCGGGAGGCATCAACGGGCTTAACGATCTGGAACCGTTTTAAGGCATACTTGAGCAATCGGCTCTCATAAAAGCTTGCTGTCAGCCTCATCATTATTTTGTTCCGGCAATTTAGCCTGGCATCTCCTTTGAGGGAGTATGTTCGCTGGCTGGCAATTTATTATTCAATAGGTCAACGTCCCTCATCCGACGCTGACATACATTTGCACATACATTTGCACATACATTTGCTCAATGGAAAATGTTCTTGACATCATGCTTTATTGCCCCCTGCACCGCTTTTGTATATTAAAAGAGCCAGAGAAGATCATGTGAATCTCCTCCGGCTCTTTCGCAGCAGCTATGCTGTTTTATGTTGTCGATTTCTCTGCTACCGCTCAAACCCGCCGAGCAGATATCCTTCCACCGCATCCGCCGGGCGCTGAATGCCCCCAAAAGGGCTTGGCGCTTCGGGGGCTGCAGGCATAGGCCTTAGCTGCCGCCGCGAGCACCAGTAGCGCAGCGCGTCGGGGCTGTGTGTGAGGTCGTGCGGCTGCAAAGCCGCATCGCCGGGGCGGACGGTGTCATGCCGCAGCAGCGGCAGACAACGCAGCAGCGGCGTGCATGTCGAGAAAAACACCATCTGCGGCTCGCTCTTGTCGCAGCGCAAATATTCCTTGACGTTGAGCCATCCGTCGATACGGCTGCTGCCCGCCTTAACAAGCGGCACGCCGCAGCCCGCAAATATCTCGGCGGCGCTGCGCCCCGTATCCTGCCGCCTGTTCCAAAGATCGGGCGGCGCGATATATTCCTCCACCGCCTCGCTTTGCGCGCCAGTTATCGCGGCGGCGGCCTGCGAAACCGTGAGGTCGGGAATCTCGATGCTGCGTATGCAGTACACACGCCCGTCCGGGCTCACCGCAAACCAGAGCACCGCAAGCATATCGAGCCCATAATCGAGCGCGGCGCTCACGCGCCAGTCTTGGGGCACCGCAAACGGCGCGCACACATGCGTCTCTTCGCTGAACTCTTTAAAAAACTGTCCCGCAAATATGTTCCAGTCGCCGTCCAGCCACGCGCGGCGCAGCGCGGGCTCGAGGCTTTCCAGCTGCCGCACATAGCTAGCGCTCTGCCTTGCAAGCTCCTTTTTCTGCGCGAGGCTCTTGCCGTCCTTGATCTTTTTGAGCGCCGACAGCGCTTTTTTGTAGCCGTCGTCGGCTTCGAACAACGGCGCATTGTCCCACACGCGCGCATGGACGAACGTATAGTCCGCCGCGTCTTCTCCGCGCCTGAAGTCACGGTCGATAAACAGCCGTTTGACCCACGCGTGGCCTATGCCGCCCGGGTTGCATGTCAAATAAATCCGCTTGGGATACCCTCCCGTGCCGCGCACACATGCGCAGAGCCAGCCAAACTGAGACTCCGTCAATTGCGTCGCTTCATCCAGAAACAGCACGTCATATTCCTGCCCCTGATACTGCAGCACGTCTTCCTCATCGGCACAGTACCCGAGCTTAATTCGTGAACCCCATGGAAACACGAACGCCTTGTCGTTCTCCTGATATCTGGGCCTCATGTAGTCGGGCAGCCGCGCATAGGCGATGCGCAGCTGCTTCGTATGGTTTTCATGCAGCTGCGGGAATGACCGCCGCACGATCAGCATCTGTATGCCCGGGTAATGAAAAGCAAGGTACGTCGCCTTCGCGCGAATCGCATGAGATTTGCCGCCGCCCTTCGCACCGCCGTACCCCACGAACCTTGTCTTTGCCTTTAAGAACTCCGCTTGCTTCAGCGTTGGATTTCCGAACGTTCTCACCAGCAGCATCTCCACACTCTCGTCTCTTCTCATAAAAAAAGCGCCCAACGGTATCCGTTTGGCGCATGACACTTCCTTCCCTGTCGTCAGTTTTCAATCGTGATGACGCTGACGGGACATCCTTCCGCCGCCTCATTCGCCGCGTCCTCAGCCTCCTTGGGTATCTCATCCACATAGGCTTCGGCCAGCCCGTCATCGGCCATTCTGTAAACTTCCGGGCACGTCTCCGCACACAGCTCGCAGGATATGCATCCGTCTCTGTCAATTACCGCTCTCATCGTCGTCCTCCTTAAATCAGTGCTTTCTCATATTGTACCCCAAGATTTGCCGCTTATGCAACCGTTACTGCGCGTACTTTTTGAGCCCGCCAAGGTCAAAAGGCGGCGACGCGCAGGACGGCGCGCTTTCGCTTAAAGCGCCGGTAGCCTCAAGCTGCTTTAAGTCCATAGACGACGGCTTGTCGCGTTCTTCCCAATACCGCTGCACATGCAGCATGGCCATTTCAACGATGCGGCTCAGTTCGCTGTTTGGTTCAACCGCCGCGTCACGTGCATCCGCTTCACTCACATACCCTTCGCGCCACAGTGCCAGCAGGCTGCGCGTCACCCCAAGCGCGATACAAAGGCCCGAAATGCTGTATTTGCCCGATTCCGCCGCCTCTTTGAGATAGGCGTCCACAAGCTGCCCGACAGCACCCAAGTCGATCCGCCAAACGTCCCGCTCCAGAACAGCATACGCACAGCCTTCGTGATCTTTCATCAGTGTTCCGCTCACTCGCCGTTTTCTTTTCGCCATATACTCATCACCTTTCCTTTTAACCTCTCTTTGAGTGTGTTTGAGCTTAGCTCAAACCTCGCCTCAAAACCGCTCAAATATGATTTTTTACGCTGTGCTGCTTTTTATGTTTAATTGTTGAATGAGCGGTGGATATATGTATGAATCGTAAAACGATAGGCACATGGCATATGTATATGATAAATTTAATTGATGCTTATTTCCTTTATGAACTTATTTTTATAGGAGGATATCTATGAATTGTTCTCAGTGTGGCTCCATCATATCCGAAGGCTCACGGTTCTGCCAGGTATGCGGAACACCGGTTCAGGAGCAGGCCGCGGTGCCGCCTCAGGCCCCGCCCCAACAGCCGAATTATCAGCAGCCGCAGCAGCCTCCTTACCAGCCATTTGCGCAGCCGCCGTACGGGCAGCCGCCATACGCCCCGATGCCCCCATATAAGAAAAGGACGAAGCTCGTTGTCAGCCTTATCGCGATCGGCGCGGTGTTTATTGCGGCAGCCGTCTGTCTTTACTTGTTTGTGCTCTCGGGTACGTCCATCACGGGGCAGTGGTACTGCGAAGAACGCGGGCAGGTGCTCGTTTTCAGCGATGACAACACCGTCACCGGATACAGCCTCACAGGCACGGTAGACGGCAAATACGACTATGACAAGAGCAAAGGCGAAGGAACAGTTTCGGCGAACGGTACGGAATTAGCGTTTAAAGCAGAGAAAAACGAGCTTGTTTTGACCGATGAACAAAACGATGACGAATCGACATTTGTGAAGGCTGATAACAAAAGCAGCAAAGAGGATCTTGTTTTGAGCGCGCTTCAGGGGCTCTGGATCTGCGAAGATATCGGCGAGGTTTTGGAGTTTAACGACGGAAACATCAATGTGTACTCAGGCTACGGCGATTTTAACGGCACCTATGACTATGACATCGACAAAGGCCAGGGAACCTTTACCGTCAACGGCACCGATTTTGAATTCTTTGCCGATTACAACGCGCTCAGCGTCACGAACACCGGCGATTACGTGCCGGCCGATAAAACTCTTGATGTCAAAGCGTTTGTGGCCGAACATGCGCTGCCGATCGCGGGGCTCTGGTACGACACGGCGGGCACCTACGGCACGATCGAATTCTATTCGGACGGGACGGCCCAGCTCATTATTTTCGATCAACCGCTTACGGCCACATACACTTTTGACAATGCGACGGGAACGGGGACATTCTCAACCGAGTCGACCGGGCAGACCTCCACAATGACATATAAAGACGGCACGATTGAAATCGACGGCATCATCTATTCGCAGGACGTTGTGGAACAGATGGGTGCCGATGATCTGACGCCCGTCACCGGCACATGGTATGAAACGACCGGTTCCTACGGCGAGCTTACATTGTCTGAGGACGCGAGTGTCGTGATGACAATGGGCAATGCCTATATTTATGGAACCTACACATACGATCCGATTAGCCGAACCGGTGTGATGGAATTGGAAATAGAAAATGCCACCGAAACGTGGGACTTCACTCTGGACGGAGAAATTCTCAGCGTCGGCGACCTCACCTACACGCTTGACTACGTCGCTCCGGTCTCCACTTCGGGCATCACAGGATTATGGTACGATGCGGCGGGTGTATTGGGTACCGTCACATTCTACGACGACAACAGCGTTTTGTTCGAAGGTTATGGCAAGATAATCACCGGCACATATACGTTTGACGCTCTGGCCGGAACCGGCATGCTTTCGATTCCGGACCCCACGGAACCGTATAACGGCACCCTCACTCTTGACGGGAGCTATCTATATTTTGACGACATCCAGTTCACGAGGAACTATGTGCAGCAGGCCGGATAATGATGCAGGCATCAGTGCAACAGATTCTTCAGTCGCTGGCGCTCCATCAGAATGACGGAAAAGAAACTTTTCAGGCCATAGCGGTGCAAAAATCCACTGCCACCATATTGTCAAAAAGCCCCATTATCGTGGCCCCCTCTGAGGAGGGGGCTGTCACCGATAGGTGACTGGGGGAGAGAGAATGGCTTAAAATCGGTTATATCCGTCATTGTTTCCAGTATTCGAACCCCATCCTCCGGTCCATCCCTTTGGGATAGTCATCTGCGAAAGTCTCTTGAAACTTTTTTGACTGCGGCGCAAAAAAAATTGCGCCGCTTTTTGTATACCCGCGTTTTTTGCTGCACATACTAACCGCATGAGGTGGTGAAGTAAAGTGTTCTCGCAACATGAACTTGACAACTTCAGAGACCTGGAAATGAGGGTGACACACCTGAGTCCAGGTGACTAGCAGCAGGGCAGGCAATCGCCTGCCCGTTGTTATTTCACAGAAAAAACGGCCCCGTCCAAAGGACGAGGCCGTATATCTATGAGAATATGTTGGTCTCTTAGTAGGTTGTCTGCCTGAACCTTTCCTTTAAGTCCTGATAGAGCCCCGAGTAGTTCTTGAGAATCTTGTTGTACGCATCGACGTTCTCGGGAATCGGCTGCGTCACCGTCTCAACGGTGAGCATCTCCGCCGCTTTTTCGATGTTCTTCCAAATTCCCGCGCCGACGCCCGCAACCACCGCCGCGCCGTACGCGCCGCCCTCAGCCGCGCCAATCAGCGTTTTCACGGGCAGGCCCATAATGTCCGCCTGAATCTGCCGCCAGATTGCGCTCTTGGCCGCGCCGCCCGAGGAAACGACGTCCGAGGGCTTCATGCCGGGTTTGGCGGAGAGTATCAGCTCGTAGGTCTCGCGCAGACCGAACGTCACGCCTTCCATCACCGCACGCGCCATATCGCCCCTGTTGCTCGTCACCGACAAACCGTAGAAAACAGCCCTTGCATACGGGTCGGGATGCGGGGCGCGTTCGCCCGTGAGATACGGCAGGAATATCACGCCGTTGGAGCCTGCGGGGCTCTGTGCGGCCGCCGCGTCGATCACTTTAAATGAATCGTTCTCGTGGAACGTATTTTTGAACCACTCCATCGAACCGCCCGATGAAAGCTGGCATCCGAATGCCTGCCACTTATTCTTATCGTTGTTGCAGAAGAACTGCACCTTGCCGCCCGCGTTTTTGCCGAAGCCATCGAGCGCCATCGAGACGACGCCCGAGGTGCCGATGATGAAACCGATGGTGCCTTCCTTCACAATGCCCATGCCCGTCGTCTGTATCACGGCATCGCCGCCGCCCGCATAGGCCGGGAGCCCTTCGGGCAGCCCTGTGAGTGCGGCCGCCTGCTTGGTGACGGTGCCCGCCACCTCGTCGGATTCGAGCGCTTCGGGGAACACCGCTTTATCAAGCCCCAAAATGCTGATCAGCTTGTCGCTCCAGATACGCTTTTCCACATCAAACAGCCCCGTGCCCGACGCGTCGGACACTTCCGTGCACATGCGCCCCGTCATCAGATAGCGGATATAGTCCTTCGGCATCATAAAATGCCGCATTTTTGCGTAGTTATCCGGCTCGTTCTTCTTGAGCCAAACGATCTTGCCGCCGGTGTAGCCGGTCAGCATCGTGTTGTTGGTATACGACAGCAGCCCCTCAAGGCCGCCCGCAGCCGCAATGATCTCCTCGCATTCCTTTTCGGTACGCTGGTCGTTCCAGAGTATCGCGGGACGAATCACGCTGTTGCTGTCATCCAGTGCCACAAGGCCGTGCATCTGCCCGGAGTACGACACACCAAGTATGTCCGACGCGCTGACGCCGCTTTGCTCCACCGCCGCCTTCATTGCGGCGCATGTGCCTTCCCACCAATCAGCCGGGTCCTGCTCGGACCAGCCGGGTTTGGGCGTGCTCACCGGATAGGTGCGCGTCTGCGACGCCGCCACATGGCCGTCCTCTCCCACGATGATGCATTTGACTCCCGATGTCCCCACATCGATACCGGCAACATATTTCATAAGCTTTCTCCTTTTAACAGTTATAAATCCACAGTTATAGACAGATTAATTTTATACAAAGGCTCTTTTTTTCACAATACATATTCGCATGATAAACGAGGAAATTTTTAATCATTATTATGTACCACGGAAAGGCGAGCCATAAACAACCAAAGCAAGCACATTGTTTACCATTTATAAGCATAAATCGGTTCAACACTTTCCTTTTACCGCTGACACTGATTTCAGTATTCCGATATCAAGCACTGTATTAAGACCGACGCAGCGCATAATCAAAAGACTACAGCCACGGCATGAACCCATGAAGCCTTCAAATATGCCGAAGGGTTTTTCATTTGGCTAAAATAATGGGATTATGCGGCTCAGGCTGATTTTTTCGCCTCTTCCCTTCGGTTGACAAAATGTTTTATCAGAGTATACTGTCTTTAGCATAGAAGAAAGGCAGAAAAAAATGAAAAAAACGATTCTTATTATTTTGCTTGTGATGGTCATGATCTCTCTCCTCAGCGCATGCTCTGTTCCGGCCAGCGTGACAGTGGACCCGGCAGCCACACCGTCGGACGAGGCATCAGCCGAGCTCTCAGCCACGCCCTCCGCCGCGGAAACGGTGCCCGAGGTTTCCGGCACGCCAGCCGTCACGGAAACGGAATCTTCCGCCACACCCTCACAGCCGGATGTTGATATTGCTGCACAAACCAAGGAATATCTGATGCATGGGCAGGATGATCAGCCCGAAGCGGGCAAGCTCCAATGGACGCAGCCGTTTCTCGATCAGGTTGATATAAGCGCCGTGTACGAACAGTATCTGGCGGGCGGCGGAAAAGCCGGTGATGTGGCCGACTTTGCGGAATACCTCACCGAAAACGCACCCGTACCGAGCAACTGGAAAGAGCTGTTCGAGGCGGATTTGCTCGCACAATACGGCATGAAGCCGAGCAGCTATGAAGACTTGGGCGATAATTACTATCAGGTTTACATTATGAACGAGGGCAAGGAAGTCCCCTTTGTGGGCCTGAACGCAAGAACGGGTTACTACCACGGTTAACAGCGATACAGAATAAATTGCGGAACGAAGGAGCGCGTATGAAACAGGCTTTGCTGCTGATTGATATACAAAACGACTATTTTGCGGGCGGCAGATCGCAGCTGCACGAACCTTTGGAGGCGCTTGCTAACGCCGAATGGGTTTTGAAAAAGTTTCGGGAGTCCGGCGCTCCCGTCATCCATGTTCAGCATATCAGCGTTCAGGATGGTGCAACATTCTTTCTGCCGGGCACAGACGGCGTGAAAATCCATGAACGGCTCACACCGCTTGAATCCGAACCCGTTGTCGTCAAGCACGCGCCGAGCAGCTTTTTGGGCACGAATCTGCTCGAGTTACTGCAAGATGGGAATATCACCGAGCTCGTGGTGTGCGGCATGATGAGCCACATGTGCATCGATACCACGGTGCGCGCCTGCAAGGACCATGGACTTAAGGTGACGCTGCTCGAGGACGCCTGCGCGACGAAGGATTTAAATTTTCGCGATACCGTGATTCCCGCCGAGACGGTGCACCGCACATTCATGGCGGCGCTCAGCGGCATGTTCGCGCGGGTGATCCGCACGCAGGAATACCTGGCGGAGTAAGCTCGACTGCTCAAGGGCGCGGCAGCATGCCGCGCCTTTTTCATTTCACTGAATAGGCTGATTGCAATCCTCCGTCGCGCTGCGCGCGCCACCTCCTTTCATAAAGGAGGCTTTTGTTCGCAGGATATATGAATAAGGCTCCTAAAGAGTTAGCAGCGAAGCTGACTGAGGATTGATGGTTCTGTGCAAGAAACATGGGATGCTATTCCACTTCGTAGTCGCTCCATGTCACTGCGCTCAGCATGACACAAGAAGCCAAGAGCAAGCCCGAATGTGAACTCGCAAACTGACGGATATTTACGCGCCTGTAGGGAAGGGTCTCGGCCCTTCCGTCGGATTTGCAGCAAGGAACGGTCTAGACCGTTCCCTACCATTCGTAGCAGCTCTATCTTTTATGTTAAATGCTCTTTTCCTTGCACACCGATTGAATATACTTTCTCCCAAACATTTCGTATGCCTGCAAAACCGGCTCAAACTCTCTGCCCATGTCCGAGAGGGAATACTCCACCCTCGGGGGCACCTCCGCGAACACCTTGCGGACAATCAGATTGTTCTGCTCCAATGTGCGCAGCTGTTTTGTCAGCGTCGCCTGAGTCAATTCGGGCAGCGACCGTAAGAGCTCCCCGAAGCGCACAGGCCCCCTGCATGAAAGATAATACAGTATCAGCACAGACCATTTTCCGGCAATCAGCTTTTGCGCCGTGACATACGGGCAAATTCCAAACATGTTATCCATCTCTGTCTCTCCCATTAGTATCTTAATCTATCCTATGGTTAAAATATTATAGTACTTTTCAAATTTATTGCTGCCTGATATTATTGTAGCATAATCAAAAAAAGGAGTAAACCATGATGCAAGCCGTTTTGGAATTTTTGAAGGAATGCGGGACGTTCTATCTCGCCACTGTTGAAGGAGACCAGCCGCGTGTGCGTCCCTTCGGCGCCGTTATCATCTTTGAAGGCAAAATGTATATCTGCACAAACAAAACGAAAGCTGTGTCCGCACAGATGAAAGATAACGCCAAGGTAGAGATCAGCGGCACGGTACAGGGCGATTGGATAAGGCTGACCGCGACGGCGGTGCTGGATGACAGCAGGAAGGCGAGGCAGGCCATGCTGGATGCGTATCCGGGGCTGACGCGCATGTACAGCGCCGATGACGGCATTTATGAAGTGTATTCTATTGAGAATGCGAGTGCGGTCATCAAGTCGTTCACGGGCAGGAACGATTGCTACGAGTTTTAGGTAAGGCGAAGAGAAAAGGCATTGAATGGGCGGGTGTGCCGATTTAGGTACACCCGCCTTATCTTTGTATGAATTCGCAGAACGGCCAAGACAGTCCCCTACCCAGATTGACAATCCTCTGTCGCGCTGCGCACGCCACCTCCATCAATTAAGGAAGTGGCCAGCCACCGTGCAATTAAGCTATCAACAGCAGATTTCCTCCTTCAGTCGCCTCCGGCGACAGCTCCCTCCTGAGGGAGCTAAGGGCGCTTGGAACATCGCCGCATTTGATTGGCGACAATCCTTTGTTTATATGAAAAAGGCTCCTTTTGAAAGGAGCTGTCAGCTTTGCTGACTGAGGATTGATGACGATGAAATTCCATTACGCCGCAGGAACGGTCAAGACCGTTCCCTCTTACAGTCAACCGATATGCAGAAATAAAGACAATACGCATATTGATGCCATCACTCCCGAAACTGGCTGTTATACAGCTTCGCGTATGCCCCATCCAGCGCCAGCAGCCGCTCGTGCGTCCCGCGTTCCGCCACGCCCTCCTCATCAATCACAATAATCTCATCCGCATTCTTCACAGTGGAAAGCCTGTGCGCAATCACGAGCGTTGTGCGCCCCACGGCTAGCTCCTCAAATGCCTTTTGTATGCGCTTTTCCGTCACGCTGTCCAGCGCGGACGTCGCCTCGTCGAGTATCAGCACCGGCGGGTTCTTTAAGAATATGCGCGCAATCGATATGCGCTGCTTCTGTCCGCCCGAAAGCCGAATGCCGCGCTCGCCCACCTGCGTGTCGTAGCCGTTCTCCATCTCCATAATCATGTCGTGTATCTCGGCGCGCTTCGCCGCTTCTACAATCTCGCCGTCCTCCGCGTCTATACGCCCATAGCGGATGTTATCCCGAATCGTGCCCGCGAACAAAAACACATCCTGCGACACGATGCCGATATTCTGCCTCAGCGAGAGCAGCGTCACATCCTTAATGTCGTGCCCGTCTATCGTGATGCGCCCGTCGCTCGCCTCGTAAAAGCGCGGTATCAGGTGGCACAGCGTTGTTTTGCCGCCGCCCGACGGCCCCACGAGCGCGAGCGTCTTCCCCGCGTCGATTTTGAGATTGAGGTGCTCGAGCACCGTCGTTTTGTCGTTGTACGAAAAGCTCACGTCCTCAAACGCGATATCGCCCTTCACGTTTTCGAGCACAGCGGCGTCCGGCTTATCAGTGATCTCAGGCTGCTCGCGCAGCAGCTCACGGAAACGGTGAAAGCCCGCCATGCCGCTCGAAAACTGCTCCATGAACGTCGAGAGCTTGCGTATCGGCTGCAGAAACGTCGAGACGTAGAGCGAGAACGTGATGAGCCCCACATAATCGAACTCGCCCTGCATGATGAGGTAACCGCCGAAAGCGATTACCGCGACGCTGAACAGGCTCGTGAAGAAATCCACGCCGCTCACAAACACGGCCATCGCCGAATAAAACTCGCCCTTCGAGCGTTTGAAGCGCTCATTGCTCTCCATGAACTTATCCACTTCAAACGCTTCGTTTGTGAACGCCTTGGCCACGCGCGCGCCCGATATGCTCGATTCGAGCCCCGCGTTGATGCCCGCCGTGCGCTCCTTCACGCGCTTGGATGCACGCATCATGCGCTTTCTCTGCATCAGCGTAAAGAGGATGCCGATTGGCACGAGGACGATGAGTACAAGCGCGAGCTTCACGTTGACAGTCAGCATCACGGTGAACGCGCCGATGATCGTGATCAGCGAAATAAACAGATCCTCAGGGCCGTGATGCGCGAGCTCGGTGATGTCAAACAGGTCCGTCGTCACGTGGGACATCAGCAGCCCCGTGCGGTTCTTGTCGTAAAAGCGGAATGAGAGCTTTTGCATATGCGTGAACAGGTCGCGCCGCATGTCCGCCTCCATGCGCACGCCGAGCGTGTGCCCCCAGTATGTCACAATGTACATGAACAGCGCGCGCAGCAGATACGCCGCAACGAGCACGCCCATGATGATAAAGAACGTGTCGAACAGCTTTGCGGGCAGCAACGTCGTCATCGCGTAGCGCGACGCGAGCGGAAACGCGAGATCGACTGCCGAAACCATCAGCGCGCAGAAAAGATCGAGAACAAAAAGCCGCCAGTGGCGGCGGTAATACGATGCGAAATGCCCGAGTGTGCTTTTGGGTACCATGTTTACCATCCGTGTTGTTTTTTTATCCCTTTATTATACGCCTGTCGCCGCCGCATGACAACGGACATCGCCAATGTTTGTCTTAAGCCGCCGACGCGATTTACGCGGTATCCCTTCTTTGATATAATATCCGCCAAAGCCCATGCGAAAAGGAGTCTCAACATGTTTCAGGCATCCGCGGACTGGAACCCCAAACAGTCGCTGCTCAAAGAAATCATACTCAACAAAGAGCGCTTTGCAGAAACGGTGCGCCTTTTGGGGCAGATGCACGCGCTTGTTCATTCGCGCGAGGTCTACGGCACACTGCCTCACACATACATGGACGACATCTGGGATGGCCTCGACGATCATTCATTCCGCAAAATGCCGACCGCCAAAGATGTGACCGTGGCGTGGAACATCTGGCACATCACGCGCATCGAAGATTTGACGGTGAATATACTGATCAAAAATGACGCTCAAGTTCTTGACAGCGGCTGGCTGCAGCGGCTCGGCACGCGCGTTAAAGATACCGCCAACGCGATGACCGACGATGAGATCATCCGCTTCAGCATTGACATCGACAAAGAGTCGCTGTACGCATACCGCAACGCCGTGGGAGTGAGAACGAAGCAGGCGATAGAAAGCCTTGCGTTTGCAGACCTCAAAACAAAGGTCAGCGCTGAGCGGCTGGCGCGCATCCGTGCCGAGGGCGGTGTGCTCGATCATGAGGAGTCCATATGGCTGCTCGATTTCTGGGGCAGAAAGACTGTTGCGGGCATTTTTTTAATGCCTGTCGCGCGGCATCAGATCGTGCACCTGAATGACTGTGTGAAGCTTAAGGCCAAGTGCGAAAAGCTCAGATAGCATCAGAGCCAAAAGTTTAGCTGCTGGTGCTATACGGGCATATCTCCGGCTTTCGCCTCATGACGTCATGATTATCCCTCCAATGACACTTTACCGAGGAATGATGGATGGTCAAGCGATTTCGTGTTCTGCACGGAGCAAAGTTAAAGATTGCAGCGCTATTTCGAGATTTCAGCGATACAGTACGCGGGTCAGCCGTCAAGACAGCGTTTCGATGAATCAACGTTTAGCCACGCAGCGGCTTCGATATTGTCTTCAGCAAGTCGTTTTAGGTTCTTATCATTTGCATGGCTCGCAGCATATTGCGAAAGCTAAATTGATTCCATCAGCCGAACCGGTGGATTTAAATAGCCTTCGGTATTTGCTGCGGTCAATCAACCTCCGGCAAGCCGAACTCTTCGCAGACGGCCTTGATCGCTTCGAGCTTCCCATAGCCGAACTGCTTATCCGGTTCGAGGTATGCCCCTTCGGCCCATTCGTTCCACGCATTGATAAATATGAACCTGTCGTTTCCTTCGTCGATGCATTTTTTCGTCAATTGGCTCAAATAAATTTTAAATTTCTCGGGCGTGAAGCCGACGCAGACGCTCGCCCGTTTCCCGACCCGCGGCGAATTGTCCCAGCCCATGAACGCCCCGCAGTATTTTTCCCTGTTTTCGTAGACGCTTTGTCGCGTGAGTATTCTCTGCCAGACGGTATCATAAATAAAGATATGCAGCGTATCCATGACAAAACAATGGGCATTGCGCGGCGTATACCCGCCGAACAGCGTCAGCGTGGGCTCAAATTCGATGCACGCGTCGGAGTCTTTCAGGTGCGGCCAGCTCATACCGCGCTTTGAGCTCAGCGTTTCGGCAATATGCAGACCAGGCAGCCCCTCTTGCACGGCCAGCTCACGCCAGTATGCCGCCATGTCGGCGCAGCGTTCAATCTGGTTCGGCACATACAGTATGAACAGCGGCTTGCCATCCACCTTGATGTACCGGCCATCCCTGAAAAACGGCAGCAGATAGTCAAAATGTGCTTTCCAATCCTGCTCGCCGCCGTAAATCTGCGGCATCAGTATCGCGTTCTGCCGGCCGTCCCAGTTTCTTGTCCACGGCTCGTTGGCCCACGAGAAGCAAAAATTCGTCTTGATATCCTTATGGCTGAGCAGCAGTTCGGCCGGTTTTTCAAGCAGCAGCCTGCCGCCGAACCAGTAATGATAAAAGCACAGGCCATACACATTGTACCTGTGCATCAGTTCGCTCTGCCACTGCAGCGTGTGCAAGTCCGTCAGGTCGTAGTAGTTGTCGTCAAGCGGCTTTGCCGGCTGATCGTGATTATTGAACAGCGGGGCCGCTTTTTTCACGTTTGTCCATTCCGTGAACCCTTCTCCCCACCACTCGTCATTCTCTTTGATCGTATGAAATTGCGGAAGAAAAACCGCAATAAACTTGAGTCTCTGCGTTTCCATAAGCCCGTTTCCATATCCTTCTTATTTAATGACGAGGAATGGCCTCAATTCTGTTGATTGCCGTGATTGCGTGTTCGTTCGCATACGCCGTCTTTTTGAGCTCGAAAATAAACTGAAACACGTGACTGTACGGCCGGTACCGGATATCGTCCGGATATTTGGCTGCGAAGGGCGGCTGATACTCCTCATAAATCGCGTCTTCATCCACCGGCGTATAGCCCGCCTGCGCACAGAGCATTTTGAAAGACGGGTACGTATAGAATTTCAGATGCGTCTGGTCAAGTATGCCGACCTCGGTGTAGTCGAACCTGTTTTCGAGCAGGGGATATACGACGGAGTTGTGCGCCACATTGGGCATCGAAATCAGCACCGACCCGTCGTCCTTGAGCACGTCCTTCGTCTGGGCCAGCACGCCTTCGGGATTGCGCAAATGCTCGAGGACATCAGCGCACAGAACATAGTCAAACTTCATGGGCTCAAAAGCCTTGCCCCATTGCAGCGAATCTAAGTCCCCCAGCCACGAGCCTTTGGCAAATTCCCTGGCAATCTGCATCGCCGTTTCGTCTATATCACAGATATACACCGCACAGCCGAGCTGCTTCGCCATATAATTGGTCATGATGCCGGTGGCCGAACCCAGCTCCAGCACCACCGAGCCGGGCCTCACTTTTTGCAGTATCAGCGTGTGCGACCGTCTCACACTCATATCCAGATAGAAATCGTATTTCACGTTTTGTCCCTCAATCCTTCGGTTTACACATCCGATGATGTTGGTTCATTATATGCAGCGCAGGGCCGGGCGGTCAAAAAACGTCGGCGCCAGTTTTTCAGACTGTTCATATGCATGTAAAATATGCGCTTCACTGTCGGGGTATGATTTATTGTGTCCCTGAAGGGTCCGCTGTAGCCAATAGGCGGCTGATAAGGGTCGTGTGGACAGCTCTGGCATGTACCTCATCCGGCGCATCCTTCTCCTTCAGGAGATGGCTCAGGCTGCTGACAAAGTGGTTATTGTCATTTTGAGTGAGCGTAAGCGATACGAAAAATCCCATGTTTAAAGCGTTTTGCCATGGGATGCAATCCACTTTCGTAGTCACGTCGCTTCGCTCCTCAGCATGACAAGTGGGGTTTTTTCATCAAGCTGCGCCTTCTCCTTCAGGAGATGACTTTTGACAGTCACCATAACAAAGCTCTATGGAGCTTTCCCGGCTTAGACGGGCGTTTTCGGATAAAAAAAGAGCATCCTCTTTTTGAAGATGCTCCTCGAACTGAGTTCTTTATGCCGCTTTGCTGAACAGTGACGAGCCGCGCGCGCCCCGGTACAGCGTCACGCCCGTGTCCGTCACATACCCGATGGTGCCGAGCACCACGATGATGGTGGGCAGCAGTGTCCAGATAGTCTTTGCGACTTCACTGACGAACATATTAATGTGCGTGGCAGCGTACAGCGATATGAGAAAATTGGCGTTCCATATCGCGGGCGGCAGAAATATCACGATATTGAGCACAAGCATCGCAATATTGATCGCCGCGATGCCAAGCGAGACTTTGATCGAGTAGCGACCCGCAATCAGCCGTATCATGTCCTTGAGCATGCCAAGGCAGATCATCAGGTCGATCAGCGGCAGCATGGTTCTTACCACATCAAGATTGAATACAGGGACCGATTTCATGCCCTCCACCGTCGTCACGTACCCGAGTATCCACGGCATCGCATTGAATATGATGAGGCCGATCACACCGAATATAAGCCCCACAATCGGGTCGGCGCGTTTGATGTTCACCGTGTCTCTCTGGTTCAAAGGCGGCACCGGCGGCAAGTCCTTCGGGCTCCAGTCCAGCTTTAACATGTGAGCGTCTTTGGCAAAACGCTCAACGAGCGCAAACGCGATCGTCACGAACGCAAACGCCTGCACAAGCCCGCCGAATATGCCCCAGAATGACTCCGCCGCCATGCTGAACGCGTTCTCGGGCGGGGTGGCTACGCTGCTCACAATCAGCGCGATCACAAGGCCGAAGCCCGTGGCCGCCAGCACAATTTTGAGCACGAGCCAATAGAGATCGTAATATTCCGGCCCGATCAGATGGCGCTTGGTGCCGCGGTATTTCGCTGCCAGATCATTCGGCCGCCCAAGCTCCTTGAGCACCGCTGTCACATCCTCTTCGGACGGCTCGGCGTCGCCCGTGCGCGCAGCCAGCATATCGTCAATAAGGCTGCGCAGTTCCTTCTCGATGTCCGTGCGCTGCTCCTGCGGCAGCCGACGCGTGACATCATACACATACCTGTCAATCAATTCACCTGTTTTGCTCATTTTTCTCCCTCCTCGTGAATGAGCCTGTCAATACTGCGCGCGAGTTCGTCCCACTCTCCGCACAGCAGCTTATAAATTTTTTCGCCCGCTTCACTGCGCTCGTAATACTTGCGCGGCTTGGGGCCGGACGTTTCCCATTCGCTTTTCAGCAATCCCTGCGATTCAAGCCGCCGCAGCAGCGGATAGAGCGTTCCCGGCTCGATGCTCATGCCTGCCCCTGCGATCTCTTCAACGAGTGCGTAGCCGTATTTGGCTTTGTTTAAGCGGCTCAGCACACAGAGCGTCACCGTTCCGCGCCGGAGCTCCTGCTCCATGTTGGTTACGACCGAGTTCATATCTTCCATGGTTCTCACCTCTGATCGCATTATACTGTGTGTCATACACTATTGTCAATACTATTATATAATTATTTCTCACTTATTGTTCGTCGTATTTTATAGTGCCATAAGAAAACCCACCATTGAACTAATCCTCATCAGTGGGGCAAGCCTCTCAAGAGGAGAATTTATTAATAACAGCATTTAGAGTCTATACGCACTTGATGGCTCTCCTGTGAGGAGAAGGCTTATTCTTGCGATTTTTAATGCTTCCAAATAAAAAAGGCTTCCCCTCGAGGGGAAGCTGTCGCCGGAAGGCGACTGATGAGGTGTCGCTCTTTGTCTGTATGTGCTGTCACTCCGTTATTTTTGCAGGTGTTCGTCCAATGCTGTGAGGCACTCGCCGAAGTTCTTTCGCCCGTAGCCCATCCGAAAATAGCTCCCATCCGTTTCATACACATATCCGGGCAGCAGCAGCACGCCGGATTTTTCAATCAGGTCTTCGCAGAAAGCCCCCGCATCTCTGCCGTTCTTGAGCTTATGGAACGCAACAGGCCCCGCAGCAGGCGTGTTGTTCACAAAGACGTCCTTATATTTTTCAAAAAAACCCTCGGAAAGCGCGATATTGTCCCTGATGATATTAACGCTCCGTTGCAGCAATGCATCGCTGTGCGCCAGCGCGAGCGCCGAAAGGTATTCGCTCGGCGCGCTGCAGCAGATGGTGGTGTAATATTTGAGCCTCAGCATTTTTTCGTACACATCCTTATTGCGCGTCGCAATCCAGCCGATTCGAAGCCCCGGCAGCCCGTATGCCTTGGACATCACGCCGAGCGACACCGCGTTTTCATAGATATCGCTCATCCACACATGCGGCTGACCGTCCCGCTCCAGCCCTTTGTAGACCTGATCGCCAAGCACGAGCAGCCCCCGCTCCCGCGCGATATCGGCAATTCGTTTAAGCTGCATATCGCTGAGCGCGTAACCCGTCGGGTTGTGCGGCGTGTTGATCACGATCAGCTTTGTCTGCGGTTTGATCAGGGAAACCAGTTCCTCCATATCAAGCGTCCAGCCGTCCTGCCCCTGCCTCAAACGCCACGGCGACACCTCGCATCCGGCCGACGCAGCCACCTCATAGAGCGACTGATACGCGGGCGACAGATACACCATGTGATCGCCGCGCTCTAAAACTGTCTGCATGAAACCGTATATCGCTTCCTCAGCGCCCGCATGCACGAGAATATCATCCGGCCCGCAATTTTGATACAGCGCCGAGATGCGTTCTCGCAAATGAAGGCTGCCCTTCACCTCGGTATACCCAAGCCACAGATTATGCAGCTGGTCCGATGCGCCCGGTTCCAGAGCCAGCAGTTCATCCACCGTCATTGATTCGCAGTCTGACTGAGACAACAGATATCTCGTGGAAAACTCGTGCTTCTCGTAAAAATCTTCAAGCAAAAAGGTCCGCATTTTTCCTCCTATTGAACCCCAAAAGAGAGATATATAGTCACTAATCCGGTCTTCCATTCAACTTCGTAGTCGTCTCTTCGCTCCCACTACGTAAAGAACGGGTTATATGTTGTTGTTAATTGTGTAACAATGCCCGGTACCCGAGCTTTTTGTTTTTTGTGGTGCGTTAGAAAACACCATATGAGTTTGTTTGAGCATATCAAAGCGGCTATGAATCCGACTGCCATCCCATTCCTTTGAGCGCTTTTGCCTCCTAAATGTATTTGCTCGCTTCCTTCACGCTGAGCGCGCTCAGCGTATGCGCGGCAAGAAATTCCCTCACCCACTGTGCGTCGGTTTTCGAATACTCGCGCAGCGCCCAACCGATGGCTTTGTTTAAAAAGAATTCCTTTGTACCGCAGCTGCGCAATACCGCGCGCGACAAAAATTCCGTGTCCGTCCGCGGCTTGTATTTGAGCTGAAAGAGAATAGAGGTGCGCCTGAGCCAGAGATTATCGCTCACCATCCATCCGGCGACGACCTGCTCTTTGAGTTCCTGATGCCGCAAGACGATATCGCCCGCGATCACGGCCAGCGTATCCACGGTGTCCCACCACGATCTGGTGACGATCAGCGTTTCCATACGGCGCATATCGTCGGCTTCCAGGCGGCTCTTCACTCCCAGCAGATAATCCACGGCGAGGTATTGGAACTCGCGTTCGGGCAGCTCAAAGCATTTGAATATAAAATCCCAGTCCACCGCCTTTTCCTTCTTCTTTGCGGCCAGAAATTCGCGGCTCAGCGCAGCGCGCTGCGGCTTTTGCAGCCCCAGGAATGCGAACTGATTTTTCATGTAGGCGGCCATGCCCGACGCCATGGCGGGGTCGGCGGCGGCGTAATACGCTTTGAAAATGTCCATAACAACTCCCATGTACAATTTTAACCATCATATTCTTTTTTCTGCGGGAACGCAACAAATGTGTATATTATCCAACACAGTACGTTTACCAGCCTCATACGCGAGGTCATCAAGCAGCCCCACAATATCGAGCACTTCGCCTTCTCAAAATTGCAGTGGCCTCATCATCGTTGATGATATCCGCGCCGCTGAGATCGCGCGCGCAATCGACATAATCATGCGGATTGACGTCAAGGCTGGATTCTTAAAAATACAAACCCTTTCCAAATCAGCCGTATCATTTAGTCACAAAAAAACAACCACCCTATCGGATGGCTGCTTGTATACAAATATCAGTTTATTCCGCGTTGCCGATCGCGAACACGAGCTCGCAGCTGACAGCGAGCTTGCCGTTCACATATGCTTTTCCGCTGCCCGTACCGATGCTCTCTCTCACGTCTTCAAGCGTCGCTTCGAGCACGAGTGAATCGCCCGGCACCACCTTTTCCTTAAAGCGCGCATTCTTGATGCGCCCGAGGAACGCGAGCTTGCCCTTCATTTCCTCCATAGACAGCAGCGCAATGCCGCCCATCTGCGCAATCGCTTCCACGATGAGCACGCCGGGCATCACCTTCTTATCCGCAAAATGCCCCATAAAAAACCACTCGTTGCCGCTGACGGCCTTCACACCCGTCGCCTTCACGCCGGGCTCCAATTCGTCCACACGGTCCACCATCAAAAACGGCTCCCTGTGGGGCAGTATCTGTTTGATCTGCTCTATATTCAGCATATTGACTCCCTATAAATTAGTACTTGCCCAGCACGACGCAGCTGTTGTGGCCACCGAACCCGAACGAATTGGATATCGCGTACTTGGTCTCCATCTTGCGCGCTTTGCCCTTCACATAGTCAAGATTGCAGCCTTCACCTTCCGTTTCAAGGCCGATCGTCGGCGGCGCGATGCCCTCAGCCAGCGCCATCGAGGTGAGCATCGCTTCAAAAGCGCCCGCCGCACCGAGCATATGCCCCGTCATCGATTTTGTGGAGCTGACCAGCAGCTGCTTCGCATACTCGCCGAAGCACAGCTCAATCGCCGCGCTCTCGCCCACATCGTTGAGCGGCGTGCTTGTGCCGTGCGCATTGATATAGCCGATTTCGTTTTTCTCAAGGCCTGCATCAAGTATGGCGAGTTCCATCGCTCTTGCTGCGTATTTGCCCTCCGGCTGCGGTGCCGTGATGTGATACGCGTCGCAGGTTTGTGCGTATCCGGCCACTTCTCCGAGTATCTTCGCGCCGCGCTTTTTGGCGTGCGCCTCGCTCTCAATCAGCAGGAACGCCGCGCCTTCGCCCATCACAAAGCCGGATCTGTCCTTGTCAAACGGGATGCTCGCGCGAAGCGGGTCTGCACTCTCGGTGACAGCCTGCATCTGATGGAATCCCTGCACGGCAAGCTCTGTCATCACCGATTCCGCACCACCCACAAGCACCGCATCCATGCGCCCTTCGCGCACCGCGTACATCGCCTGCCCGATCGCGTCGGTGCCCGTCGCGCACGCCGTGACCACCGCAAGGCAAATGCCGTGCAGCCCGAGCCGCATGCTGATGGTACCCGCTGTTGTGTTGATGATGCACTTGGGAATAAACAGAGACGAAACGCTGCGCGGGCCATTCTGTTTGAGCTCGTCATACTGCTCGCATATCGTATCCAGGCCGCCCATGCCGCTGCCCAGCACCACGCCGACGCGCTCGTCGTCAAAACCGCTGTCCGCCAGGCCGCTCTGTTCCCATGCCTGCATGGCTGCCGTCACCGCAAAAAGCGTGAACCGTGCCATACGCTTTTGCTCACGCTTGGTAATGTAGTTTTCGGGATTGAAGTCTTTCACCTGACCCGCCACATGAATGCCCGTCAGCTCCGCATCGAAGCACTCCGCATGGCTGATCCCGCATACCCCATCAATTGCGGCCTTGAAAGATGAAGCCGCATCCAAACCGATGGGCGAAACTGCGCCCATGCCGGTAATACATACTTTGTTTCTCATATGACCTCCATATGCTTTAGCGTTTATATCACCATGCCGCCGTCCACCACAAGCACCTGCCCGGTGATGTATGAAGCGCGGTCGCTGCACAAAAATGCGACCAGATTGGCCACATCCGAAGGTGCACCGAAACGCCGAAGAGCAGTCGCCTGCTTCATTTTGTCTTTCAGGTCGTCGCTCAAACCGTGTGTCATCGCTGTTTCAATAAAGCCGGGCGCCACCGCGTTCACGCATATGCCGCGCAAGCCCACTTCCTTTGCGCACGATTTGGCGAGCCCGATCATCGCTGCTTTGGAAGCGGCGTAATTTGTCTGTCCGGCGTTGCCCATGATGCCGACCACCGAAGTGATGTTCACAATGCGCCCCTGCCGTTTTTTGATCATATAGCTGCTGGCTTCGCGCGTGCAGAAAAAGCATGAATCGATATTGGCGCGCATCACGCGTATATACTGCTCGTCACTCATGCGCATGAGCAAATCGTCGTCCGTGATTCCGGCGTTGTTGACAAGCGCAAAAATGCCGCCCAGCGCTTCAATGCACTGTGCGACGAGCTGCCTGCACCCTTCGCTGCTGCTGAGATCCGCCTGTATCGCCACGGCGTTTTGGCCCATATCCTTTATTTTCCGAACGATTTCCCCGGCTCCTTGCGCATTGCCGTTGTAATGCACCGCCACATCAAACCCCTGGGCCGCAAGTTCCAGTGCGATGGCCTGTCCGATCCCGCCGGAAGCCCCTGTCACCAATGCAACCTGGCTCATTTTTTAACCTCACTGATCAGTTTTTCGAGCGTCGCCGAATCGCGTACCGAATAAACCTCGGTATCTTTATCGACGCGCCGCTTGAGCATCTTCGAAAGCACATTGGAGGGGCCGATTTCGACAAACCGCTCCACGCCGTCCGCAATCATGTGCTCAATGCAATCGTGCCATCTCACGCGGCTGCGCATCTGCTCGACGAGCAACGTTTTCACTTCGCCGCCGGGATACGGTGCGCCGAGCGCGTTTGCGTACACGGTGCCTGTCATGCCGCCGAATGTCTCGCCGTCAAGCACGCGAGAAAATGCTTCGGATGCCTCCTGCAACAAAGGCGCGTGCGACGGGCCCGCCACGGCGAGCAGCGCCGTCATCTTGGCACCCATTTCATCGAACCGCTCTTTGAGTTCACTGAGCTGCGCCGTATAACCCGCTATCACGGTCTGCTTGTCTGAAAGGTGGTTTGCGACATACGCATCCTTCACGTCTGCAACGGCCTGCTCCACCTCGTCTGCCGAAAAGCCGATGACCGAGAGCATACCGCCTGTCCCCGGCGCAAACGCACCATCCATGATGCGGCCTCTCTCGCGCACAAGCGCCGCGCCCTGAGACGCGCCGAGCACACCCGCCGCGCAAAGCGCGCTGTATTCGCCGAGCGAAAGTCCGGCGAAAATATCCGCGTCGAGCCCGGCTTCGCGGACAGCCGCGAGCAGCGATACCGAGTGCGCAAAAATCGCGGGCTGTATCGTCTCGCCGCCGTCCATACCGGCACCGTCAAAGCACGCCGCTTTCAAATCAAGCCTTGCGCCGTCCATACATGCGTCAAACGTCTGCTTATAAACGTTAATATGATCGTATAAGTCCGCTCCCATGCCAGCCGTCTGAGCGCCTTGGCCGGGAAATAAAAATGCCGTCTTCATGGCTTCACCGCAAGCCGGCCGCATACGTTTTGACACACGCTTTTCAAACGCTCGCCGTCGAAAAGCTCCTCGATGATTTCTTTCGCCGTCTGTACCTTGTCGAGCATACACGCGCACTGGCCGGCCATAAAGGAGCCGCCCTCTGCGTCGCCCTGCAGCACCGCTTTTTGCAGCGAACCCGCACCCAGCGCCTCAAGCTTCTCCAGCGCGTTTTCCTCGTATTCCACACGCGCAAGCTCTCTTACGAGTGGGCTTCTGAGTACGCGCACCGGGTGCCCCGTGATACGGCCCGTCACCTTGCTGTCGATATCCTTGGCTTTGATTACGCGCCGTTTGTACTCATCATGCGCCGTGCATTCCTGCGCAAGTATGAACCTTGTACCCACCTGCACGCCCACCGCGCCGAGACAAAATGCCGCCGCGACGGTATTCGCGTCGAAAATGCCGCCGGCCGCCACCACGGGAATAGTCACCGCACGGACGATATCCGGCACAAGCACCATTGTGGTCAGTTCGCCGATGTGGCCACCCGCTTCACCGCCTTCGGCAATAAGAAAATCGGCACCCATGCGCTCCATCAAGATCGCCAGCGAACGGCTCGGAACAACAGGCGCAACAATGCACCCGGCTGCCTTCCACGATTTCATGTACTCGGCCGGGTTGCCCGCACCCGTAATCACCACAGGCACCTTCTCTTCCGCCACGATCTTCGCGACCGCCTCCACATACGGGCTTAAGAGCATCACGTTGAGGCCGAAAGGCTTGTCCGTCTTCTCGCGGACGAGATGAATCTGTTCCCTCACCCATTCAGGCGGCGCATTGCCCGCGGCAATCACGCCGAGACCACCCGCCATCGACACGGCGGCGGCGAGGCTTGCGTTGGAAACCCACGCCATTCCGCCCTGTATGACAGGATAGTCGATCTTTAACAGATCGCTGATGTTACGCATTTTTCTTCCCTTCCAGGTAAGCCACGAGGTCGCCGACGGTCTTTAAATCTTTGACTTCTTCGTTGGGGATCTTGATGTCCGTCTGTTTTTCGAGCTCGATGAGCATTTCCACCATGTCGAGCGAATCCATTTCAAAGTCGTCCACAAAGCTGGATTCGGATGTGATGTCTTCTCTCTTTAAATCGAGCTGCTCCATCAGATTTTTGATGATGAGTTCTTCCATTTTCATTTCCTCCGTTTTAATTATATAGTCCAATCTATCACAACTCCGCCGCAGGATAACCCCGCGCCAAAACCGACCAGCGCGACTCTGTCGCCCTTGGTCAGCCAGCCTTTCTCATAGGCGTCGAAAATGGCAATAGGGATTGTAGCGGATGATGTATTGGCATATTCGCCGATATTGATGTAACACTGGTCATATTGCATATCCATTTTCCGTATGACATAGTCGATGATTTTCTCGTTTGCCTGATGCGGTATAATTTTATTATAAGGCTTGTCCCCGCACTTCTGCAAAAGTTTTCTTAAAATGCCTTCAATAACACTCACCGCATAAGTGAAGACATCCGTTCCCTTCATATGAATATATTCCGGAACGGGCTCTTCTGCTTTGCTGAATGGCGTGCTGCGCTTTTCCCGGAGGCAGTACAGCACATCTTCCCTGTCCGCCGTGCCTTCGAGTATCGGAAAATGCAGGCACGGCACCGCGCCCCGCTTGAGCACCACGGCACCCGCGCCGTCGCCAAACAGCACACAGGTTCTTCTGTCCGTCCAGTCGGCGTATTTTGATAGCGTTTCACTTGCGATCACGAGCGCGTTGTCGATATTCAGCGTATCCATGAGGCTCGCCGCCGTAATCAGCGCAAACACAAAGCCGGTGCAGCCCGCGCTGATATCCATCGCAACGGCGTCAATGTCCAGTCCCCTTTTCACATAATCGGCCATGGACGGCGTCACATATTCGCTCGTGATGGTACTCGCAATAATGAGCCCGATATCCTTCTTATCCATTCCGGCGTGGTCAATGGCCTTTGCCGCTGCCTCCACCGCCATGTCTACCGCCGTTTCTTCCTCCGAGATGTGGCGCGTATGAATCCCTGTCCGCTTGGTGATCCATGCGTCGCTCGTATTGACGAGCTTCTCCAGATCAAAATTCGTCACGACGCGCCCGGGAACAACCTTGGACACGCCAGTTATCTCCACTGATGCAATCAATTTCAGAGCCCTCTCATACCTAAGAATTTTTCACGCCGCTTTTCGAGTATCCTGTCGGCGGGTACCCGCGCAAGCCGGTTTAAGCTATGCGTAATCTCACGCCGGATATCGCCGACGCTTTTGTCCATGTGGAAACGGTCAAAGCCCTCCGGTTCCTCAATCACGCAGTCCACAAGGTTGAACCGTTTCAAGTCTTCCGCCGTCAGCTTCAAGTTTTTCGCGGCTTCCTGTGCGAGCGATGAATCCTTAAACAGTATCGACGCGCACCCTTCCGGCGATATGACGGAAAAGTAGCTGTTTTCCATCATGATGAGCCTGTCCGCAAGAGAGAGCGCGAGCGCGCCGCCGCTGCCGCCTTCCCCGATGATGATGGAGATGACCGGCGTTTTCACCATGGCCATCGCCTTCAAATGCTCCGCAATCACGAGCCCCTGGCCGCGCTCCTCCGCCTGCACGCCCGGAAATGCGCCCGGCGTATCCACAAAGCAGATCACCGGTCGTCCGAACTTTTCGGCCTGTGCGATGGCGCGCATCGATTTGCGGTACCCTTCCGGGTGCGGCATACCGAAGTTGCAGCGCATGCGCTCCTCGAGCGTATGCCCCTTTTGCTGGCCGATTACCGTGACGGGCCAGCCCTCAAACCACGCAATGGCGGTAATGATGGATTCGTCGTCGCCGTAAACACGGTCGCCCCTCACTTCAAAGACGCCGCTGAACAGTTTTGTTATATAATCTCTCGCCTGAGGCCTGTTTTCCTTGCGCGCGCTCAGCACGCGCTGCCACGGCATAACCTCGGCGTTGTGATCAACCTCTTTTAATGCCATCGTCAACCTTTTCCTTTACAAAAGTTTTCACATTGTGCACCTCGCGGCGCTCGTGCAGTGACAGCACCTCACCGAGCGTGTCCCGTAAATCCTTCCTGTCCACAATGCGGTCAATCAGGCCGTGTTTATAAAGATACTCCGCGGTTTGGAAGCCTTCCGGCAGTTCCTCTTTCACCGTCTGCTGAATAACGCGCGGCCCCGCAAAGCCGATCAGCGCGCCGGGCTCCGCAATCGTAATATCGCCCTGCATCGCAAAGCTCGCCGTCACGCCGCCCGTGGTCGGATGCGTGAGCACATTCACATGCAGCAGCTGCTGCTCGCCGTGCTTGGCCAGTGCAATGGTCGTGCGCGACATCTGCAGCAGCGAATGGATGCCTTCCTGCATGCGCGCGCCGCCTGATGCGCAGAAGATTACAAGCGGCAGTTCATTCACCGTCGCGAACTCGGTGATGATCACGATTTTCTCACCCACCACCGTGCCCATACTGCCCATCATGAAATAAGAATCCATCACAGCGAGCGCGGTGCTGACGCCTTTGATTCGCGCTTTGCCGATCACGACGCCTTCCTGCAGATTGTATTTGGCTTTTTCATTCTCGATCTTATTCTTATACCCGGGAAATGAGAGCGGGTCTTTGCTCTCCGCTTCGCGTTCGATTTCAATAAAGCTGCCCGGGTCCACAATCATCTCGATGCGCTTGTACGCGGGCTGACGGAACAGCGCGCCGCAGTATGGGCAAATCGAATCGTTCGCATGCACAATGTCGGCAATAATGTCCTTGCCGCACTTGTCGCAATGCAGCTTTTCAATGTCGGTGCTTTCTTTATGTCCCAGCGATACGCCGGAGTCTATCGTCTCTTTAAACAGTTTCATGGCTTCTCCTGACTAAAACGGTTCAAGAAAACCTTCTCGATCCATTTTGTATGGACTTGGCCCGCCAGAAAATCGCTGTCCACCAGCATAGCCCGCGCAAACTCCGTGTTGTGCGCTATACCGTCGATTTTGAGTTCGTCCAGCGCGGCCATAGAAAGGGCAATGGCCTCCTGCCTGTTGTCAGCCGTGCAGATGACCTTCATAATCATCGAATCATAAAACGGTGAGATTTCATCACCGGCAGCAAAACCGGTGTCAATTCGCACGCCGCAGCCGCCCGGCAGCGCCATCGCCTTGATGCGCCCCGGAGAGGGCTGGAAGTTCTGCGCCACGTTTTCGGCATTGATGCGGCATTCGATCGAATGCCCGTGCGGCGTGATTTCCTCCTGCGAGACTGTCATATGGTGCCCCAGCGCCACCTGAATCTGCGCCTTAATGAGATCCACGCCGAATATGCTTTCCGTCACAGGATGCTCCACCTGAATGCGCGTATTCATTTCCATAAAGTAAAATTTATTGTCTTTGGTAAGCAGAAACTCAACCGTCCCTGCGTTTTTGTAGTTCACACACTGCGCGATTTTCACCGCCGTGTTCTGAATATTTTGCCGCACCGCTTCATCCATATTCACTGCGGGCGCTTCCTCGAGCAGCTTCTGGTTCTTGCGCTGCAGGCTGCACTCACGCGTCCCGAAGTGGCGCGTGTTGCCGTGCTCATCCGCGAGTATCTGCACCTCAATATGCCGCGCGTCCGGCATATAAGCCTCCATGTATACGCTTTTGTCTCCGAAAGCCAGTTCTGCTTCGCGGCAGACGAGCGGAAACTCCTTTTCGAGCTCGCCCGCGCTGCGCACAATTCGAATGCCCTTGCCGCCGCCGCCCTTGGCTGCCTTGATCATGAGCGGATACCCAACCGTCTTTGCAATGGTCAGTGCCGCAGCCAGGCTGTCCACAGTGCCTTCAGAACCCGGCACCACGGGGAATCCGTTATCAATCATGGTCTGGCGCGCACGCTGCTTATCTCCAAGCAGCTCCATCGCTTCCGCATCGGGCCCTATGAACTTAATGCCTTCCTCTTCGCAGGCCAGCCGGAAAGCCGCGCTTTCCGATAAAAAACCCACGCCCGGATGAATGAGCTCCGCACCGTAGGCGCGTGCCGCCGCGATAATGCTTTCAATATTGAGGTAGCTCTTGTCGGCCTGTCTCGGCCCGATACACACAGCTGCGTCCGCAATCCGCGTGTGCATGCTCTTTTGATCGTTCTCCGAATAGACCGCCACCGTCTTTAAGCCCAGCTTTTTGCATGTGCGGATAATGCGCACGGCGATCTCACCGCGCGCCGCAATCAGTACGGTCATCATGTCAGCTTTCCTTTGCATAAACAAACAAAGCATCCCCGGCCATAATGGCTTCGCTGTCAGCCACAAGCACACGCTCGATCACGCCCGATTTGGGCGCGCAGATCTCATTCATCATTTTCATGGCTTCAATAATGCAGACGGCTTCTCCCTTGCGAATCTGCTGCCCTTCCTTCACGAAAGGAGCGGCGCCGGGTTCTTTGGCCACGTAAAATACGCCGGAAATCGGCGCAATCAAAAGGTCGTCAATTTGCTGTTCATCGTCATCGCAGTTGGTATTGGGTACGGTAGCTTGCTGTGCAGGATGAACAAATACCGGTGCGGATACGCCAGCCGCCGCCGTTTGCCTCTCCAGACATATTTTCATGTCATCCGCTTGAATCTCGATTTTACTGAACGATGATTTCTCTGCTTTGTCCATCAAGCTGAAAATCTTTTCTATATCCATATATTCCTCCATTGACGGTTTAGCAGACATCATGATAAATAAAATATGTATAATAACTAAGGTTAGTACTGCTAACCATCTCACTGCCCTGAATATTAACATGCGACAGTTCATAAGTCAATTCGATGATTATGAACAATATTTACAATTTATTTCATATCTGCAATTCTTCTCTCCACGAGTTTTCCGCAAAAAGGATAAAATACTCGTCCTTTTTTACGAAAGAATTGCGTTTTTCATTTTTTCTTTACTATTTATATATATCGCGTCAAATAATCGGAAAAAACATTTAAAACATACGTATGATTCACACCGAACTGCATGTCTGTTTCGTCCCGCAATCAGGCACATTTAAGGTGCCAATCAGGCAGTATTATATGTCTGTCTTGATCCATAAAGAAAAAAAGCTGTAAAATCGCTATTTTTGACTATACTTTTATGCTAATATATGATATAAAGTGTATAAGAAAAATTGTTACGTAATTGTTGCGTTATTATTACGATATTACTCCCTCATCTGCGTGTGAATGTCTTTTGGAGAACTGGAGAAACGAATGAAAAAGAAATTGATTGGAATGATGATTAGCCTTGCCATACTGCTGACGCTCTTGCTGGGGTCAACCTCATTCGTGCTGGCGGGTGATTGCCCGAATATACGCGTATTGCTGACCATCGGTTCACCGACAAGTTTTGGCCTCTCGTTGGACAACACTTACACTGTTTCAGTCAACGGAGTCGTCCAAGGGCCCGTCGGCGCTGACAGCTATACAGTTGTTGTTGAAGGTTCCAATGTCACTTTAAAGAATAGCGCCGGATCTGTTTTAACAACGGGTTCGGATGTGACCTTTATTCCCACCACGGACAGCACCATACGCATAAATCATCCTGATTATAAATCAAAATGCTATAAGGGTGAGTTTAAATTCACAGTGTCCGGCGGAGGGCTGCAGTTAGTCAATACACTTAATTTGGAGACATATCTTTACGGCGTCCTACCGTATGAGATGAGCAATTCATTCCCTCTGGAGGCGCTCAAAGCGCAGGCAGTCTGCGCCCGTACCTTTTCTGCGCTTCGCATGGCGGGCGCAGGGAGCAGCGCCTATGATCTTGATGATACAGGGGCTCATGCGCAAGTGTATGAAGGGTTTGACGCATCCAAAGACAGATGCATTCAAGCCGTCAACGAAACAGCAAATCAGGTGCTGAAATACGGCGATTCGGCATTCGTCAACTGTTATTATTCCGCATCCAACGGCGGATGGACGGAAATCACGCAACACCGGTGGACAGCTACAGAACCTTTGAAAGCCTATGACCAGATTCAAGCCGACCCGTACGACATCGCCAACCCAAGCAGTCTTCAAGAGCGGCTTGTGCTGCCCGTCAATATTACCCCCGAAAACCCGATGCAATATCAAAACTGGTCGGGCGGCACTTATGCGGCCAATGGCAACAGCCCGGTCGGCGTGGACACCGCTTCAAGATACCTGCGTCTTTCCGCGCTGCAGGCTGTCAAAGATAAGGGGTATATTGCCAACGTCTCGGACGACATCCAGATACTCGGTTTTTCCAACGTCGCCGCCAAGACATTAGACAATGGAAGCGGCCAGCACCACGGTGGAGAAGGCAGCTATAACGGTAACGATGTAACCGGTAAAAATGATTGCAAGGACATGACACAGGCGGATGTCACAATGAAGGTGCTGGCTAGCCGTTATGCGAGAACCGATGAAGTCAGCGGCTATATGCTTGGTGATGTGGACAGAAACGGTGCCATTGATACGTCGGACTATACCTCCGTACGCCTGCACATACTCAATAAGAAGGTTCTGACCGATGAGCCTCTCACCATTTCAGATATCGATAGGAACGGTGTGATTGATACCCAGGATTATACGTCCATCCGGCTCCATATTCTTGGGCTTAAGGCAATTAGTGGCCGCACCAATGACGGTATTATCAGAGAACCTGTGGACGTTGCGTTCACGATCAACCTGACCGATTTGGATGTCGGCGCAACCTACCAGTCATTCTTCGTCTCCAGCCTTGGCTTGTTCACCACAGAAGGCGACGGCACCAACTGGTACATCTACCAGCGGCGTTACGGCCATGGCATCGGCCTCAGCCAACGCGGAGCACAGCAGCGCGCGAGCGACCCGAATCCTGCGGTCAACACATATACGGCGATCCTCGAATTCTATTTTCCGGATTATCCGGGATATCCCGATGTCCACATCGCGGCATTATATTGACCAAGCCTGACAGCGAAAATGCCCAAACCATGAAATACTATGCCAGAAGATTCGCTGTATGTGACGTATCAACAGCTAAGGAGACATATGAGCAAACCAAAAAAACATAAACCTTTGCAAATGATACTGCTTTTTCTGCTTATCCTGCTCATGATCATCAGTTTCGCTGTGAGCTTTATTCCTGTCGGACACGCTCAAGAGGCGGAAACGAAAATCAGAACCACATCAGACGGCCTCCTGTATGCCGACGATCAGGTTCTCGTAAGATTCAAACCTGCCGTCTCCGATTATGCCGCGGAGCAAACACTGACTTCTATGTCCAGTGAATCACTTGATACAGCAAGCGATATTATCGTCGCCGATGTTCCTGCCGGCGAAACGGTTGAGGGCTTCATAGAGACGCTTGAAGGCCAGCCGGGTGTCGAATACGCACAGCCCGACTACCTGTATACATTAGAGTCGGTGACTGTTAACGATGCGTATGCCGGTGATCAATGGCATCTTAATGCCATGGGCGTTGCTGAGGCTTGGGATACGACAATGGGCAATTCCGGCGTTATCGTAGCTGTGCTCGATACGGGCGTGGATCTCAATCATCCTGACCTGTCCGGCCAGATTGTGAGGCCCACAGACGTGGTGGATAATGACGGGAGCGCGCAGGATGACAATGGACACGGTACGCATGTGGCAGGGATTATCGGTGCCGTTGCCAACAACGCAAGAGGTGTCGCAGGCATCGCTCCCGGTGCAAAACTTATGCCTATCGATGTTTTTGGCTATTACGAAACCGGGACAGATACCGTTTTCGGCGCGCTGACGAGCGAAGTCATCGAAGCCATCAGCTATGCGGTCGTAAATGGCGCTGATGTCATCAACATCAGCCTTGGCGGTGCCGATTACGACAGCGCATTCGAGGAAGCGATTGACGATGCGGTCAGCGCCGATAGAGTAGTCGTCGCGGCAGCCGGCAACAAAGGTGAAAACGGAATACATTACCCGAGCGATTTCAATTCGTGCATCTCTGTCATTGGGACAGACTGGGACGACTGCAAAGCAAGTTACTCCAATTATGGTGACGATAAGGATATCTGCGCGCCTGGCGGAGACACGAACGCGGCCCCGGAAACTGACAGCCTTATTCTATCCACTTATTATGACCCGAGTACTCACACAAGCGGGTATGCGTGGATGGATGGAACCTCAATGGCATCTCCCATGGTGGCAGGCGTCACAGCACTGATGCTGTCAGCGAACCCCGGCCTCACTGTGAGTCAGATTAAGAATATCCTGTATACAACTGCTGTAGACCTTGGTATTCCAGGACATGACGAAGAAACAGGGTTTGGGCGAATCAATGCCGCAGCCGCAGTGGCAGCCGCAGCCGGCACGATCTATACGCCCGTCTCTGTATCGGGTGTTGCACTCAGTGATGCTTCACTTTCACTTGCTACAGGTGAAACATATCAGCTCAGTGCTGCAATATCGCCGTTTGGCGCTTCTAAAAAAGCTGTCACATATTCGTCGGGTAATCAGGCAGTCGCGGCAGTAAGTCCGTCCGGCATGGTTACGGCGGTGGGCATGGGCAGCACCATAATTACAGTCAAAACGGTTGACGGCAATTTAACTTCAATCTGCAACGTGTCCGTGATAACTCCGAATATCCCGGTGACGGGTGTATCTATTGCCGGATTTATTCCCGAAGCACACATCTCACATTTATTGGGCGAATCATTTGACATTGTTGCTGTCGTCACACCGCAGAATGCTACGAATAAATCTGTAAAATTTGAAAGCAGTGCGCCGTCCGTTGCCACTGTAGACAGTACAGGCCATATCAAAACCACGGGTGTTGGTACCACAACGGTATCAGTGGCAACTGCAGATAAAAACCTGTCGTCATTTATCATACTTGATGTCATTAGACGGGGCGACACAAATGGCGACGGCGATATCAACACATTGGATTATTCTTTAATCCGGTTTCATATTCTCGGGCTAAAGCAAATATCAAATAGTTTTAAGCTCGCAGCTGATGCCGATGGCAATGGAATCGTCAATATTTTGGATTATACACTTGTTAAACTTCACATATTGCGCTTAAAATCTATTGAATAATATAAGGAGAAAGGTATGAAAAAGAAATTTCTAGTATTACTGTTAGCAGCCCTCATTCTGATATCGACCATCGGTATCGTAACGGCATTTGCTGGTTCAGCTAAAGTATCAGTATCCGGGAAATCCAGCGTAGTTGCAGGAAAGGAGTATACTTATACTTATACTTTAAAAGCATCGGATGTTTGCGCCGCCAATGCAAATATTTCTGTTGGCGGAGTTTTTTCCATTGTTTCGGGTGGGGATAACTTATTTTATGACACAATCCCGAACAATACAAGCGGAAGTGTTAAAGGCAGTGTTAAGGTTAGAGTCAGCGGAGATGCAAAACCAGGCGATACCGGAACCATTTCTTTCAGTGGAACTTGTACGTTTGTAGACGAGGCGTACAATCAGTCTTCGGGTAGTGTATCGGGCGGAATAACCGCAAAGGTTGTTACTCAAGAGGCCTCGAATAATACAACGAATTCAGACGATGATACGCCTAGGGCGACCAAAGCGCCCACCGAGTGGGACCTCGCCAAAGAGAAGATCGCAGCAATGGAAGAAGGCGGCACACTCACCATTGACATCACGGGTGATGACCGTGCCCTGTCCCCCAAAACGTATCAATCACTGCTCGACAAGAAGGGAATATTTACTTTTAATTTTGGAACATACTCATGCACACTGGACACCTCACGATTAGACAAGTTGGGTGAAGATGTGAAGAGCATTGACCTCGGACTTACCCTTGATGCTGATCCGGACTTTTCGGCAGCAGTCGGCGGCAACGATGTGTACCAGCTCCATTTTGCCCATAAAGGCGAATTCCCGGGCAAGATATCCTTTAAGTATAAAGCAGATAAGAACGCCCCTGGTGACACTGTTTATCTCTATTATTATTATGGCTCATCTAAGGTGATTGAAAGCATTCAATCCGCTGTTGTTGACGCAGACGGATATGTCACATTCGATATCTACCATTGTTCTTCGTACTTCGTCTCATCCGCGATCATTGAGGGGGCAGCGGGTGTCGTCGTTCAGCCCACGCCTGAGCCGACACCGGAACCATCGCCCACAGTTGCGCCCACGCCCGAGCCGACGCCCGAGCCGACAGAGGCTCCTGCAGAACTGGTCGAACCTGCGATGGCTCCCGCAAGTGGCTTTCCGCTTATTGTACTGATCGCCGTAGGGGGGGGAGCGGCGCTGATTGCAGTGCTGTTTACAATGCTGGCCTTTAAGGTGGGCCCCTTCAGGAAAAGAAGCCGCCACAGAGCATAGATATATATTATAGTCTTCGACAAATGAATTGCACCCCTAAAGTTAGTCAGTACGTAGACTGAAAATAACTTTGGGGGTGTGTTTATATGACAAGAATAAAGTCTAGCAAGTCAATTCAAAAGAAAATCAAATCAAAAAGACATGCAAAAATAGTTTGAGCGATTGTTAAATAGAAGAGAATCTTCCTTTACTCATTCAATGAATCAAAGAAGCTCATATCCATAGCATTTTACAAGCAAGCTTAAGCTTCCTTTATTTTGTTTGCCGGGCATCAAGACAAAGCTAAAGTTCGCCTTCTACAGTTCACATATCCCGCCAAACGTAACCATTGTTTTTCAACTTTTCAAGACGTCACCGATCATTCGTGAAGCCTTACTTCATTTCGGTTTTTTTGTATGGGCATCAGGCACATTCATCTATTTTGCTTTTCATTTATATGTTGACACGTTTATCTTTTTCATGCAATATATAGTTATCACAATCGTTTAGGCGCGCTTTTCATGTTTTGACTTCTTAGCAGCGCCCAGCCATAATTTTAAGGAGTCTCTTATGACGAAACCATCATTTTACCTGTTTGCGGCTGTTGTTTTTGTATCAATGTTATTTATTCAGACAGCGTCTGCAAGCAGTGTTTCGGTTTCATTTTCGGGAGATAAAGATGTAAAACCAGGTCATACCTACACCTTAGATTATGTTGTTAATATGTTAAATAGTCGTTCATTTAAGATTAGTTTCAAGTGTAGTAATGCTAATATTTCAGGTGATACAAAAGTCGTTTTTGAGAAGACTGATCCTTACGAAAACACAGATGTTACGAAAAATGGATCTTTATCTATATCAATTAAGGACTCAGCAAAAGCTGGTGATATTATTACTGTAACCGCCTCAGGAAAGTATACTGTTGCCAATGAGATGGGGGTCCCTGATTCATGGGGAGATGTTTCTGAATCTTATACACTTACTGTGGTATCGGCTGAGGAACCTACGCCTATACCCTCTGCCACACCTACCCCGGAGCCGGTTCCGGTTGTCTCAACAGATCCCACGCCGTTGCCTGCGCCAGAGCCCGCAAACACGTCAGCTCCAAAGGCTTCATTGCACCCGGTCGACAAGCCAAAAGCCTCAGTCTTGCCTCATTCTCTGTCCGATATGCCTTCCCAAATCCCGCCTGAAAACCCACTCCCTTCGATGTTTCCTTCGACAACACCCCTTTTAAGTGTCTGGGATGATCTTGCTGCAGAAATGGACAAAATGGAACAAGGCGGCCTAATAGACTTATCAATGACCCCTTCCGCAGATCCACTGCCAGCCCTCATGCTTGAAGCACTTAAAGCTAAGGAAGGCATTATTGTTATCAATTTCAACGACTACTCGTGCACAATTGACAGCAGTCAGCTTGGTATAATCATATCCGAGCCGGTCAATCTTTTAATGGATATGACAAAAAGAACCGAAGTATCGAATGCAGCTGACGGTCAGGATATCTATCAGCTTCACCTCGCCGAAACCGGCGATCTTCCCGGCTGTCTCACCTATAGCATTAAAGCTTTGGAAAATAAGCCGGGTGACACCTTATACCTTTATCGTTATCACGGTACTTCTGGATTAGCGGAGTATAGACAAAGTGTCACAGTAGATAAGAACGATGTCGCTGCTTTTGAAGTCTATGAGGGTGGCAGTTATTTTGTTACAGCTTCACTCATTACCGACAATCCAAAGACCGGAGAAAGTACGGAAATCAACAATGGACCCGCAGATAATAGCGTCTGGTTCGTCATTGCATTAATTAGTCTTGTGTGTGCTGCGGCCGCTCTCTATACCGTTATGCACCGCAATAAACACCCCAAACATTACACAACAAATGATTAAACAATAATGTTTCCCCCGAACACGCTAGATGTTATTCATCAACGGGCTTAGCCCTCTTTTTGGCCCCGCTTTAAAGCGTAACCGGTGGTCGGCGGCCGCATAAGATCGTGACTGGCTGCCCTTGGGCGAGCCTTTTAGTTCAGTATTAAGCTATTAAGACGCGCTCTTTTTGGTTCCACTTTGAGGGGAACTGCCGACGACTAGTGACCGATAGAGGTGTTCATATTAACAGCTGCCATTTCACACCTCATCCGGTGCTACGCACCACCTTCTCTTCGAATAAGGAAAGTTCTATCAGTACAGCATAATATTTTATATTTATGCTTTTCAGCAAAGTGCTTTCTTCATAGCTAAAGCCTTCTAGGCCACCGGCGTTACCGGAGGGTATTCTTTATATAACAAAGTTCCGCAGCGTTTTCATCAGCAGATCGGGATCAATTGGTTTACCGATATGGGCATCCATGCCCGCCATCAGCATCCTGTCGATATCCTCTTTAAAAACATTGGCTGTCATCGCGATAATAGGGACTTTCTTTGCATTGGGTACATTGCTGCTTCGAATTTGTCTTGTCGCCTCGATTCCATCCATCACCGGCATTTGAATATCCATCAATATGGCATCAAACGCGCCTTGATTTTCACTAAACAGCTCCAGTGCCCGCTTCCCGTCGGCTGCTTGTATAATCTGTACCTTTGTGTGTTTTAATAATTCGTTTAATATAAATTGGTTAATCTCAACATCTTCAGCTACGAGGATACGGCGCCCAGCAAGAAATTCGTCCCCGTTCCAAACTTGCTTTCGGAGAATTGCCGGTTTTTTGCATATTTGTGATAGCATATTAAACAAGCGCGACGGGAGAACAGGCTTCGTCAGAAACATGGAAACACCGGCTGCTTTTGCTTGCTGCTCAATCTCTCCCCATTCAAACATGGAAAACATAATCACAAACGTATCGGGTCCGGCAATTTTTCGAATCTCCTTGACCGTTTCAATGCCATTCATCTCAGGCATTTGCCAATCCACAAAGACTACGTTATATGGCGGTTTCGCACTTCTGACTGCTGCCAGCGCATCCTTTCCTGTGTCTACCCAATTTGACTGTACGCCAAACTGCGAAAACAACGAAGTCATGTATGCGCATGTTTCCTTGTCATCGTCGACCACAAGCACATTGAGGTCTTCAAAGGCTACATTTATTGATGCGGGCTTCTCTTCGGCTGCTTCGAGCGGCAATACAAAATAGAAAGTACTTCCTTTCCCCTTTTCCCCGGTTGCCCCAATCTCACCGCCCATGAGCTCTACGATTGACCGGCAAATCGCAAGGCCGAGCCCTGCGCCTTTGAATTCGCGTGTAGGTGTGCCGTCCTCTTGCTCAAAAGGATAAAACAGTTTATCAACCGTATTTTTATCAACTCCTATACCGTTGTCGGTCACAGAGAATCTCGCGATCACCTTGTTTTCATGCTTTTTTTGCACTTGTGCCCGCACCACGATCTCACCATGTTCGGGCGTGAACTTGACTGCGTTAAACAACAGGTTAATGAGCACTTGTTTGAACCTGATTTCGTCGCTCATCACATAACGGGGAAGCTCATTGTCAATATAAAGATCCAAATGCTGCTTTTTCTCGTCGGCGCGCTGCATGACAATACCAAATACCTCCTCAATCGCCGCGATCAGGTCGGTCTCGCTGTGATTAACCGACATCTTTCCCGCTTCAATACGTGATAGATCGAGAATGTCATTAACAATTGACAACAGATGCTTGGATGACATATTGACTTTCTCCAGCAAATCCTTGATCTGCGAGGAATCATCGGACTGGGCGGCAACATGCGTGAGGCCGATAATGGCATTCAGTGGTGTCCTGATTTCATGACTCATGTTGGAGAGAAAATCGCTCTTGGCGCGATTGGCTGTGCTCGCATCCTGCTTAGCCTGTATCAATTCCTTTTCTTTCTGGCGCTGCTCTGTCACATCTTCCGCGACGCCAAGCAAAGCGTAGACATCGCCGTTTTCATTGACCAGCGGCACCTTGTTCACCTTAAATAACCGTAATATGCCCTTTCTTGTGACCATACTCCTATAATAATTGAGGCAGGCGGTTTTCGATTCGATGACCATTCGATCATGCTGTGTGCTTTCTGCGGCGACATTAACCTCCATGAATTTTCGGTTAGTCTCACCGATCATCTCCTCAGGGGTCGTATCAAGGCTCTGAGCCATCACCTGGTTGCAGCCCAGATACCGACCGTTAATATCCTTCCAATATATACCGACCGGCGCATTTTGGATCAGTTCTTCGAGCATCTTATGTGTTCGGAATATATCACGTTCATTGTTGGTCCGGCGTGTGATATCCGCGATAAATGCCGCTACGGCCTCTATTTTCCCATCATACCCCACCACTGGATAGATCGAGCCCTCATAGTATCTGTCATCATTAATGACATGATAGACATCGGGAATCCCGGTCTCCATCACTTTCTTAAACACCAGCCCGGTGACGGAATACCTGTCTGTCGGAATCAATTCTTTGATGTTGTGACCGACGACATCGCCAAGCAGCCTGCCAAGCTGCTCTGCAAAAGCGCTGTTCGACAGGATTATATTGCCGTCGCGGTCCATCAGACTGATACCATCTCGGGTCGATTCGAGAATCACGCTCATATGGGTATTGCTTATTTTGATCGCCTCTTCCTTATCTGATCGATCATAAAAGTTCTTTATCATTTGAGCAAAAATGCTCATCACGGAAAGCGCATATGGCTTCCACGTTTTCACTTCTCCTATTGAATAAAGCCCGATAAATCCGCGCGGCTTGCCACTGGAAACCACAGGGATCGATATAAATGAACGAATACCGTCTTCTTGAAGAAAGTGTGCCATCCGTGTGTCACTTTTTTCAGTATCATCAATGCTGAAAATATCTTCGCAAAGATGTGCGTGAATCATATCTTGGGAATTTTCAAACGAAGACTGGGTCCAGTCTCTTTCCAGCGGGGGCAGGCCGCTTTTATTTTGCTGTGACTTGAGGTCAAAGCGCTTGTTGTCCCAATCATACCTAATGTAGCAAATGCGGTCTTCATCGGTGTAATCCCTTATTTTTTTCAAGGCGGCGTCCAATTCAGCGTCCACATTCTCAATATCTGCGTTAAAGAAATTTTGAGCCAGCTCGAAAATGAGCTGCTCAAACAGCAGTTGACGCTGCATATTCTCAAGCAGCCTGTCCTTTTCTGTTTCTGATTCTTTTAAGCGTGTCACTGTGTTTTCTAATTCGGCGGTACGCTCTTTCACAAGCTTATCAAGGCTTGCCTGCTGATTTTTAAGCCTTGTGACCAGCCCGCTTAATATTATAAACAACAATACGTCCGTGACGAGCACATAACCCAAACCTTTATACGTCTGGAATTCCATATAGACTTGCGGGACCATATTGAACAACCCAAAAGCATCGTCCGAGAAAAAAATCCACACGGAGCCAACCAAGAGGTACGCCAGTGAAATAATGATGGCTTCTTTCAGTATAAAAGGCTTTTTATTTTGTGCGCTCATCCGCCGTCCCTCCGTTCAGTTGGTAAATTGCACTGCACACAGGCTTGCAGGCTTGTTCCAATTCGGCAAGCATGGCTTTTGCCTGTTTCGTGTCTCCTTTTTTAAGGCACAGATGAATCTTCGATGCGATAAGGGAAATCTCCGTCAATCCAATGTTCGCTGCCGTCCCCTTTATGCTGTGGGCTTCATATGCAGCGTTTATATAGTCTCCCCTCTCCATTACCGCCGCGAGCTTCTTTGACGGATCATCTTTGAAAAAAAGCCGGAGTAATTCGGCATAGAAAGCCGCATTATCCGACATACGCTTTATCGCGGTCTCATAATCGACACCCGGAATACGGGCAAGCATAGCTTCCAGACTGTTCATGGCAGGCCTCCAGATTATTGTCGTTCGTCTCCATGCTCATTAAGGATACTGATAAATTTGTCTTCAATCTCTAAGAATACGCCAATCAGCTTTGGATCAAAAAGTTTCCCCTTTTCTTCTAAAATGATTTGCTTTGCCATATCGTGTGAATAGGCAGGCTTGTAAACACGCGGATTGACAAGAGCGTCATACACATCGGCAACAGCGACCACACGCGCCGCAAAAGGTATCTGCATACCGGACAATTTATCCGGGTACCCGTTTCCGTCCCACCGTTCATGATGGTGTCTGCAAATCTCGCGGGCATATCTGATAAAAAGCTCATCATCTTGATTGGCTATCGAATCGATAAACCGGCTGCCGATTTCTGAATGGGTTTTCATAACCTCCATTTCTTCGGCAGTCAGCGGGCCGGGCTTGGTCAATATGCTGTCGGGAATACTGACTTTGCCAATATCGTGGAGCGATGAAGCCCTTGCAATCAGTTCAATCGTACACGAATCAATTTCCCCCGGATAAATGCTGTTTTCATAGATGTACTCAAGCTGCGCTTCACACAAAAGGCGGATTCGCTTTACATGCTGTCCTGATTCAAGGCTTCTGTATTCAATAATGGATGTAATCGCATCGTAAATGGATTCGCGCATGCTGAGTATCTTCTTCGCCTGCTGCTCCGCGAGCTCGCGCAGATGGTTCTGATATCTCTTCAATTGAATATGGTTATCAACGCGGCACTTGACGATATGCATGTTAAATGGCTTTGTGATGTAATCAATCGCGCCTTCTTTGAGACCCCGGCTTTCATCACATTCCGAATCGAGTGCGCTGATCATGATCACAGGGATATTTTTTGTCATGGCATCCTGCTTTAATTGCCGCAAAACTTCATATCCGTCCAGTTTGGGCATCATGATATCAAGCAATATCAAAGACAGATCATACGGGTGCTGCCGAACAAAATCCAAAGCCTGCTGTCCATCACAAGCTTCATAGACATGGTAAGAGTCCATGAGTATGTTATTGAGAATTTTGCGATTTACATCAATGTCGTCGACAATAAGAATGCTGTCCATGGTCACTCCCTGATATTGATGCGGATTTGAAGATAAAATTATACTTTTTATATATTTAAACAATTTTGAACATTATTAAACAACCTATACAAGATCTGATTATCGAATCCTTATTAAATCATCAGTAAATCAGAAAGTCATCAGCAGAATTCGTAGGTCTTTAATTCAAGGCCATGAAAAAGGCTTCGCCCTAAGACGAAGCCTTCTATGTATATTGAGAATCAGTTGTTTAATAAAGCAGGTTTTTCTCGGTTTCGGGATCAAACAAATGCATCTGACTTTCAGGAATCGTGAACTGAATGTAATTCACTTTTCCGGGCTCAAACTCACGCGGATTGATATCTGTAGTCTGCACGCGAATGACCACATCTTTCTCGCCGACAATCACATGCAGATACATTTCACTGCCCATCATTTCAGATACGTCTACTTTGGCTGTGAACGCGTTTTTCTCGCCTGAAGGCACCACATTGATATGCTCCGGCCTGATGCCCAATACGACCTTGCCGGGAGCCTGACAATTCTGCTTCAGTATCTTTTGCTTGTCGGATGCGAGCACGACATCAACACCCGCAACCTCTATAACATAATCGCTGCCCGCTAATTTCAGCTCCGCATCAAAAAAGTTCATCTGCGGTGTTCCGATAAAACCGGCCACAAACTTGTTCGCCGGACGATGGAACACATCCTGAGACGAACCGATCTGCATAATAAAACCGTCCTTCATGATGACGATACGGTCGCCGAGCGTCATCGCCTCGATCTGATCGTGCGTCACATAGATGAACGTTGTGTCAATTCTTTCGCGAAGCTTGATAATTTCAGCACGCATCTGGTTTCTCAGTTTGGCATCAAGGTTCGAGAGCGGCTCGTCCATTAAAAACACCTTGGGTTCGCGAACGATAGCGCGCCCGATTGCGACACGCTGGCGCTGTCCGCCGGAGAGCGCCTTGGGCTTGCGTTTCAAAAGCTCCGTAATGCCCAAAATATCAGCTGCCTGATTGACCTTTTTGTCGATCTCACTCTTCTTTTCTTTGCGCAGCTTAAGCGCAAACGCAAGGTTCTCATACACTGTCATGTGCGGATAAAGCGCATAGTTCTGAAACACCATCGCGATATCCCTGTCCTTGGGCGGAACCGCATTGACGAGCCTGTCGTCAATATAAAGTTCACCCTCTGTGATCTCTTCAAGACCGGCAACCATTCTGAGCGTGGTCGATTTGCCACAGCCCGACGGCCCGACAAGAACAATAAATTCCTTGTCATTGATCTCGAGATTGAATTCGTGGACTGCCGTCACACTCTTGTCGTAGACCTTCTTGATGTTTTTTAGTGTTACCTTTGCCATATGAACGGCTTTACCGCGCACAGCATTCGCTCACTGCGCAGCTCCCCATTGCCCGCAATAGTGGCAATGGATTTACAGCAGGTCTCCACACTGCTGCACCGCAAGCCGATGCGGATATGTCTTGCCTCCTTTTTTTTGCTGTTCCGGACGAGAATAAGTGGAGTCGTCCGGTACTCGCTTTTTATTGGGCTATGCCCAAATCAATAACGCACATAATCTGGCGGCCCTGTTCCGCCGTTTGTCTGCCGCCGCTGCGGCAGTTTGCAAAACCAAGGCTTTCTCAGTCTTCTACGCTTACTTTCTTTGGCTCGCATTGCAGGTGCTGTCTTAAAATCTTTGCCGTCATGTACATCGGCAGAGACGCTCCGAACAGCAGCCAGAACCATCCGAGCAAAGCAAACACATCAAAAAAGAGAAACGGGATCGCAATCACAGCGGCTTGAATCAGCAGCGCGAGCAAAGTCTTTGGCAAACGCGCAAACATCATCAAAAATGAGTTTTTGATATAAGCGCCAAGCTTGTTTTCATATCTTGCAACGAGCGGATAAAACCACACGGCTGCAAGCAATACGCCAACGGCAAGCACACAGGCAAATATCAAAAAAAACGTGTTGTCCGGTTCAGAATAAAACACCGAGAACCATAAATCGCCGACGGCCAGCGCAAGACAGGCAAGCTCGAGCAGCCAGCCGAGTGTCGCTTTTTTAAAACAGATGGCAAAATCCCGAAAGAAACCGGCAAATGACAATCCCACCGGTTCCCCGCGCAGTATACGAATAATGTATGAATAGCAAGCGGCCCCTGCCGCACCCACGGTGATAACCGGGATGCTGCAGAGGACGAACAAAAAGTTTAAGATAATCAAATCGCCTGCAACGGTCAGTTTTTGCTTGAGCCCTTCTTTAAAAGCGGCAAGTTGTTCACGCATCTGGTGCAGCTCCTACTCTTTTACCGACCCAAGTGCAACACCCGCAATGATGTGCTTCGAAAGAACGAAATACACAACGAGCAGCGGCAGGACGGAAAGCGTCAGCGCGAGATACACAGCGCCATACTCGGTCTTGTAAAAGTCACCCTTGAGCAGGCTGACCATGATCGGCATTGTGTACAATTCCTTCCTCGTTAAGAGTATCATCGGCATGAACAGACTGTTCCATGTATTCACATAGATGAATATCGCCTGTGTGGCCATAGCCGGTTTCATTATTGGCAGTATGATGCTGTTAAATATCCGAAACTCCCCAGCCCCATCAATACGCGCCGATGCCGCGATATCCAGATTCACTGATCCCAGCATATACTGCCGCATGAAGAACACCGTCATTGGTGAGGCAATGGCTGGCAAGATCAGCGCTAAGAAGTTGTTCGTTAAGCCAATTTGATACATGAATTGATAGAAGCCGATACTGATGACCTGCGTTGGTATCATCATGACTGCCATAATCAATGTGAAGAATGGCTGGCGCATTTTCCAGCGATACGCGAACAGGCCGTAAGCCGTCAATGTTGAGAAATAAATCGCCAATAATGTCGCACCTGTCGCAATAATGACCGAGTTTAAGAACCCTGTGAACGGATTGAACGTTTTACCGTTAAGCACATCGATATTTTTCTCTATGTGTGTAGACGGAACCAACGATATAGCATGAGACTGAATCTCCGGTGTGCTGCGTGTCGCATTCACGATCATTATCCAGAACGGCATAATACTTAATATCGCCAATATAATGCAAACAATATATACGACGATTTTGGATTTCTTTCTGCGTTTCATGATTGCGCCTCCCTTCCTGCCTTCAGCATCGCTCTTCTCGCACGTCTTGCTTCCTTATTTATACGCGATTCATATTTGTCGCGCATCGCGAAGAAGATCAAGCCGGAGAGCACAGCTATGATCACAAACATAATCATGCTCGCCGCAGCCGAAGTGTTATACAGGTAACTGCCGCTGAAAGCCTGTGCGTAGATGAATACGCTTGTCGTCATTGTCGCATTGGCAGGGCCGCCGTTCCAAATAAATAGCTTTGGAATATCAAACATGTTCAAGCCGCCAATCAAGCTTGTAATCAGTGTAAAGATCATTATATTGCGTAACGAAGGTATTGTCACGCGCCAGAATGTTTGAGCCGATGACGCACCGTCAATTTCCGCTGCTTCAAACAATTCAGGATTGATACCCAAGACACCCGAAATCAGAATGATGGTTGTGTACCCATACCACTGCCAAAATTGTATGAACGCGACAATGAGCTTTGCCGCCAAAGGATCATTGGTGAAATAAAATGGTTTTTCGGCTCCCAGCGAAGTGATTAAATCGTTAGCCGGGCCGACAGGATATCCGAAGATTGCGGCAAACAGCACCGCTACAGTCGCGGCTGTAATAATGTTTGGAAGATAAAACATCACTTTAAAAGCGCCCTGTCCGCGAATTTTACGTCTGCGGCTTGTAAACCATGCGGTCAGCAGCAGTGCGAGACCAATCTGCGGAATGAAATTCATGACCCAAATGACTACGGTGTTCCCGAGCGAAGTGATAAACGTTTTGTTTTGCAATATGCTGGCAAAATTAGCAAATGGCTGATCTAAAAAATGAAAAGTTCTCGTTGTCACGCCTTTAAAATCGGTGAAGCCGATAATGGCAGTAAACAACGTCGGATAGAGCATGAAAGTCAGAAATGCGAGAATGAATGGAATGCTGAAAATATAGCCGTATTTAGCATAACTGACGCTCTTTAAAGACCTGTTTTTTTGAAGCATAACTGATTCCCCCAATGGCGATTTTTTGACCCGGTAAAATAACGAGTTATGGACGGACGGAAGAATTCCGTCCGTCCATACGTTTCTTACTGCTATGAATGTTCAGTGGCCTTATTCTACAGTGATGTCAAGCTGATCCCCAACAGCCTGTTTGAATGCAGCAATCGCGTCATCGCGGGAAATGTTGCCGGCAGCGTACTGACGAACCTGATCACGCCAGATATTGTTGATTGTTTCGTCGTACTGCGTCAGGTTGGAACCGTTAGCAGCCGCATTCGCTTTGCCGAACACTTCGAACATGTTCTGTCCGCCAAGGAAGTCGAGCTCGCCATTGGATATAGCCATAACTGTGTTGGAAGCAACTGTATCCTTGGTGCCGGCATCACTAATCGTGCCATTTGCCCAAGCATACTGGAGGCTGTCTTCGTCGCACTGGAGTGTGATCCACTTGATCAGTTCAGCAACAGCTTCCTTCTTCTCGGAATCCTTGTTCGCGATCAGCCATGTGCCGCCCCAGAAGAAGCCTACCGGAGGTTCGCAAACTGCCCAGTCGCCATATGTGCCGCCGACTTCAACCAGCTTGCCAGCATCATCAAAGGTCGCGCCGGAATGTCCAGCCATGACGTAGTTGATCAACCAAGCGGGTCCGAAGAATCCGAATACCGGCTGCTCGCCGATACCCTGCATGTCAGCGTACCAAGCATCCTGCCAGTCCTGAGTAATGTTGGAGTAACCTTTGTCTGTGAGCTCCTTGGAATAATCTAAGAAAGCTTCACGTTTCGGGTCGATGGTGAGTTTGCCGTCAACGACCCAGCCAGCGTCGGAACTGTTTTCAATAGCGTGCCAAATGTCGCCGTCGCCCGATACAATGGCATAACCCTTTGCTTTGAGTTCAGCAGCCGCCGCAAAGAACTTATCCCAGCCGGGGCCGATTTTCGTTGCAATCTGAGCCGGATCATCTGTGCCCCATGTGTCCTTAGCAAGAGAACGGCGATAGATGAACGCGCTGCCTGTTGCCTGATAGCCAAGGCCAACCAGAGCGCTGTCGCTCGGACGGGTTCCGATTTGGATCGTGTAGTTCGCGATGTCAGCAGCCTTTGTCATAGCGTCAACGTCAATGCCCAGATCAGCATACGGAGCAGCGTACTCAGCCATGTCGCCCTGTGTATACTTCAGAACGAAAGCAGACTCGGCGCAGTACATATCCGGCGCATCGGCACCGCCAGCGGCCAGAGCCTGGTCCAGAGCGGGCTGATAGAGGCCGTCAGTCGTCGCGATAACGGTCGCATTAATAGTATAACCGAAATCGGGATGCGCTTCAATGTATTTGTCGATCATGCCCGGCACTTCTTCGGTGAAAGTATAGAGGTTGATAACCCCTTTTTCAGCCGGAGCACTTTCCGATTCGCTCGGCGACTCGGATGCCGGAGTCGAGGCGCTCTCTGACGGTGATTCCGACGCTGCAGGCGCGCTGCAAGCGGAGAACACGGCCAGAATCATAACGAGACTCAATAAAACCGCTATTGTCTTTTTCATTGCTTCTAAGTTTCCTCCTTTTTTTATTGCATGCGAGATTCGCATGCCAATCTGGAAAAACTATCTTCAGTTCTTGGGAGAACCATATTTAAAAATCAACAGCGCTGACCGAAGGAACCATGTTCTTAACCGTTCTGCCTTCGATGATCTGCGCAGGAATCACCACCTGCTCCGGGATAAATGTCTTTGGCGATACAATCGCCTCAATCAGTTTCGCGGCAGCCTCTTTCCCGAGCGTCTCGGTATCCTGTTTGAGCGTCGTCAGCCGCGGGCGCAGCACCTGCGAGAGATATATGCCATCGTGCCCCACCACGCTGATGTCTTCGGGTATTTCGAGCCCGTGGCGCTCGATCTCGTTCATCCCGCCGATGAAGGAAAAGTCGTCGGGATACATGATGCAGGTGGGCCTTTGGGCCAGCGCGAGCAGTTCACGTGTGGCCAGCCCGCTCGCCTTGGGGTCATGGTATATCGCGGCCCTTACATATTCTTCGGGAAGATCGATGTCGAGCTCAATGCATGTCTTGTAAAAACTGGCCAAGCGCTTCTGTGTCACCGATGTGTCTTCACCGTGTATATACGCAATCCGTCTGTGTCCGTTTTCATATAGATACCGGACCATGTTGCAGATGCAATCCACATTGTCGGACAGTATCGCCGTCCTGTTATCAAACACGTGGTCTATTGTTACTGTCGGTATTTCACTGTTGACCAGCTCAATGACGTCAGGATCTTTAAAATTGACGCTCGCAATGACCACACCATCACAATTACGGTACTTGCAGTGCTCGTAGTAGCTCATTTGAAACTGGCCAATGTTCTTGCTTATAAAAGTAATGTCGAAACCGCGGCTTTCCGCTTCCTCCTTCAGGCTGTTGAGGACTGACGAAAAGTATTCGTGCGTGAGGCCGCAATGCGTCTGATCCACAAACAAAACGCCGATGTTGTTCGACCGGTTTGTTTTCAGTGCGCGGGCTGTTGCATTGGGCAGGTACCCCATTTCTTTGGCCACATTACGCACATATTCTGCCGTATCCTCGCCAATGTCCCGATAGCCATTGAGCGCCTTGCTGACAGTTGCGGCGGATACGCCGCATCTTTTTGATATATCCTTTATTGTGACCATATTCAGTGATACCCCTCGAAAACGATTTAAAAAGAACAACCGCGTTTATTGATGCAAATCATGTTGTTTCACACTGATTTTACGAATTTGTTTCTCTTAATCGTTTTCGTGCCCTTATTATATAGCATCATTTTCTCAGAAGTCAATAGGGTGAAGTAATAAAAAAACATCAATTTTTTGCAGAAAAGTTTATATAATCGTGCGTTAAGGAATATTTATTCACTTATTTTACATTTGAGATTAAATTTTTTTACCTTTTATATTGTTTCTTATTAAATATCTTTACTTTTTATACTCTGTTGTGTAAAATAATCCGCAGATAGCGAAATCGTTATCGTTGATTCAAAAATGCATTATATAGGAGACCACACCATGAAATACGGCCATTTTGACGACGCAGCCAAAGAATATATCATTGAGACACCGGCCACACCGATGCCTTGGATTAATTATCTTGGCAGCAATGACTTTTTCAGTATTATTTCCAATACGGGAGGCGGGTATTGTTTTTATAAGGATGCAAAGCTTCGCCGTATCACGCGCTACCGTTACAACAATGTGCCGTATGATCAGGATGGCCGCCATTATTATATCAAGGAAGCGGACACCGTATGGAATCCGGGCTTTTTGCCGACCAAAACGCCGCTCGACAGCTATATATGCCGCCATGGGATGAATTACACCGTGTTTGAAAGCGCGAAGAATGCTCTTGAATCGAAGCTGACCTGCTTTGTGCCTTTGAACGACACCTGCGAAATCAACATGCTGACGCTGAAAAACGCCGGTACGGAAACAAAGACGGTTCAGGTATACAGCGCGATTGAATGGTGCCTTTGGGATACCGCAGACGATTCACAGAATTTTCAGCGCAATTTAAGCATCGGCGAGGTGGAAATTGACGGCAGCACGCTCTATCATAAATCCGAATACCGCGAACGCCGCGATCACTACGCGTTTTACCACGTGAATGCCGCTGCTTCCGGCTTTGATACCGACAGGGAAACATTTATCGGGCGGTTCAGCTCTTGGGAAGCGCCCCAAATGGTGCAGTCGGGCCAAAGCGGCAACAGTGTCGCGAGCGGCTGGTCGCCCATCGCGAGCCACCGCATCGATTTAACGCTCGCGCCCGGCGAAGAAAAAACTTTCGTATACATGATCGGCTATGTTGAGAACAAATTCGAAGAAAAGTGGGAAAGCAAGGGCGTTATCAACAAAACCAAAGCCAAAGCGCTGATGCAAAAATATCAAAGCACGGCGGCGGTTGAAGCCGCTCTCGACGCGCTCAAAAACCACTGGGCGCAGCTGCTCGGCCGTTTCTCGCTGACCAGCCCCAACGATAAGCTCAACCGCATGGTGAATATATGGAACCAATACCAGTGCATGATCACGTTCAACATGAGCCGCAGCGCGAGCTATTTTGAAAGCGGCGTCGGCCGCGGCATGGGCTTTCGTGACAGCTGTCAAGACCTTTTGGGGTTTGTCCATCTCGTTCCCGACCGCGCCCGCGCGCGCATTCTCGATATCGCCGCGGTACAGTTTGAAGACGGCAGCACCTATCATCAGTATCAGCCGCTCACCAAGCGCGGCAATACGGACGTGGGCACCGGCTTCAACGACGATCCGCTTTGGCTTATCGCCTGCACAGCCGCATACATTCGTGAAACGGGCGATTCCGGCATATTAAACGAATTGGTGCCGTTTGACAACAAGCCCGGCAGCGAAGAGCCGCTTTTCGAGCACCTGAGACGCAGTATCAACTATACAATCACGCACAAGGGGCCGCACGGTCTGCCGCTGATCGGCCGCGCCGACTGGAACGACTGCCTGAATCTGAACTGCTTCTCTGAAAAGCCGGGCGAAAGCTTCCAGACCGTGGCGAATTTTGAAAGCGGCAAAGCGGAGAGCGTGCTGATTGCGGGCATATTCGCCAAATACGGCGTAGAATATGCGGACCTTTGCCGTCACTTCGGCTCTGCCGAAGAAGCCGCTGCGGTGGAAAAAGAGGTTGATACCATGAAACAAACCGTTCTTAAGCACGGCTGGGACGGTGATTGGTTCCTGCGCGCCTATGACGCTTTTGAAAACAAGGTGGGCAGCCATGAATGCGAGGAAGGCCAGATATTCATCGAACCGCAGGGCTTCTGCGTGATGGCGGGTATCGGCGTTGAGGAAGGCCTCGCGGACCGCGCGCTCAAATCCGTCAGGGAGCGGCTGCTCAATGACTTTGGCATAGAGCTGCTCAACCCCTGTTTTTCCGAATACCACAAGGAGCTCGGCGAAATTACGAGTTACCCCGCCTCTTATAAGGAAAACGGCTCTGTCTTCTGCCACAACAACCCATGGGTCACAATCGCGGAAGCCAGCCTTGGCCACTGCGAAGAGGCCTTTGATATTTACAGGCGCTCCTGCCCCGCTTATGTGGAGGAATTCAGCGAGATTCACAAAACGGAGCCGTATGTGTACAGCCAGATGATCGCGGGACGCTTTGCCCCGCGCTATGGCGAAGCCAAAAACAGCTGGCTTACCGGTACCGCCGCATGGTCTTTCGTCTGTGTGAGCCAAGCGCTGCTCGGCATCATACCGCACTTTGACGGCCTCATGGTCAATCCGTGCATACCCGCCGAGCTCTCAGGCTATACGGTGAAAAGGCTGTTCCGCGGCGCGCAGTATGTGATTACCGTGCGCAATGCAGGCAAAAGCAAGCGTGAAATGACGGTGGACGGCAAAGCCGTGGACGGCAATATCGTTCCGTTTGTGGCAGGCAAAAAAGAATATCAGGTTGAGGTGACCATCTGATGTCATTCCCGAAAGATTTTATCTGGGGGTCGGCGAGCTCCGCATACCAGACGGAGGGTGCCTATAACGAGGACGGCAAGGGCCTGAGCATTTGGGACGACTTTTGCCGCAAGCCGGGCGTGATTGCCGACGGTGAAAACGGCGATGTGGCCTGCGATGCCTATCACCGTTTTGCCGAGGATATCGCCCTCATGAAGCAGTTGGGCATCAAGGCCTACCGTTTTTCTTTAAACTGGCCGCGCATACTCCCCGAAGGAAGGGGCGCCGTCAACGAAAAGGGTCTGGCCTATTATGACACTCTTGTGAATATGCTGATAGAAAACGGCATTGAGCCGATGATCACGATTTATCACTGGGATATGCCCATGCCGCTCCACGAGCAGGGCGGCTGGCTTAACCGCGATATCATCTATGCGCTTGAAGAATTTACAGTGCTGGCAGCCCGTCATTTTTCGGACCGCGTGAAAACGTTTGTACCGCTCAATGAACCTCAGTGTTTTATCAGTCTCGGTTATGAGCGCGGCATTCATGCGCCGGGGCTGCGCCTCCCGCTCAAGGACATCTTTGCCTGCATCCACAATTCGCTGCTTGCGCATGGGCTTGCCGTTAAGGCGCTGCGCGACAACTGCCCCGACGATGTCAAGATCGGAATCGCCTCGACCGGACGCCTTTGCTACCCCCAGAACGATACGCTGCAGGGTATTGATGCGGCTGAGAAAGCCTCTTTCGTCATTTCGGGGTTTGACTGGCTGTTCTCTCATAACCTTTTTCTTGACCCGCTGATTCTCGGGCACTATCCGGACTGCGGTATTGACGGCTTTAACGAGCTCGCGGCATCCGTCAACGAGCAGGATTGGCAGATCATCCGGCAAGACGTTGATTTCATAGGTTTAAACGTGTACAACGGCCGCGAGGCGGATGACACGAGCACCGATGTGAGAAAAGTCCCCGGTTTCCCGCGCACGGCCATGAAATGGCCCGTCACGCCCAAAGTGATGCGCTATGGCACGCGCTATATTTACAACCGCTACCGGCTGCCCATCATGATCACGGAAAACGGCCAGTCCTGCAACGACCGGATATTCTTGGACGGCGAGGTGCACGATGCCGACCGCATCGATTTCCTTCACGGTTATTTGTCCGAGCTCAAAAAGGCCTGCGCCGACGGAGTGCCCGTCACCGGCTACCTCCATTGGAGCTTTACGGACAACTTCGAGTGGCACAACGGCTACGACGAACGGTTCGGGCTTATCTTTATCGACTACGCTTCTCAGCGCCGAATTTTCAAGGATTCCGCACATTGGTATGCCAATGTCATCTCCGGCAACGGGGATACACTCTAGCGCCAGGCCGCAAATTGCCTAACGGCAGTTGCGTTTTTTACATCTACGATTCATCTTTTTTTCTTCCTCTCAATTGATTAAGGCATTTGTCTGTTGACACGTGCCCTGTTTTTATCTTAGTATATCCTCACAGTCTATATTGATTATGCATATAGCTAATATGTATATAAGGAGTGCCTTATGCCGCATCACAACAGCCATTCCATGCACCGGTTTATGGAGGTCTGCCTGCTGGTTTTACTATCAGGCGATAACAGCGAAAGCCACGGCTATTCGCTTGCCGAGAAGCTCCAAAGCTTTGGTTTTACCGAGGAGGAGCTTAACATCAGCACGCTTTACCGCACGCTGCGCCATATGGAGCAAAACGAATGGGTGCGCTCTCATTGGGAGAGCGGCGGACAGGGGCCGCAGCGCCGCGTTTACAGCATCACCGCGCAAGGCCGTGATGCGCTGGGCGAATGGGTGCAGGTGCTGCGCAGGCGGCGTGAGCGCATCGGCTTGCTGCTCGATGCTTACGCACAGCTCGACATATGATTTTGCAAACATAAAGGAGTTGACAGCATGGGAATTGATACGCTTATCTTCTATTCGCTTGCCGTGGGATTGTCGATAGTTTCGCTGGTAAAAAGCAGAGAGAAAACAAAAAAAGCCTTCGTCAAGGCATGGCGCGCGTTTGAAAACATACTGCCGCAGCTGATCGGCATCATGATACTCGTCGGACTTTTGCTCGCATTGCTCGACCCCGCCACGATCGGCGCCATTATCGGAAAACAGTCGGGCTGGCTCGGCGTCGCGCTTGCGGCGGCAGCCGGCGCCGTTACGCTGATGCCCGGCTTTGTGGCCTTCCCCACCGCCGCGCTGCTGCTGGCAGGCGGTGCGGGCTACATGCAGATCGGCGCGTTTGTGTCCTCGCTGATGATGGTGGGCATCGTGACGCTGCCCGTCGAATTCAAATACTTCGGCAAAAAAGCGGCGCTGCTGCGCAATGCGTTTGCGTTTGTGTTCGCGTTTGCCGTCGCTTTTGTGATTGGAAATGTGATGGGTGAGATATGAAAAAGGCAGATATCAAAAAAGCGCTCAGACGCTACGCGTTTTCCCTGCTGATGGCGGCGGGCCTTGCCGCGCTTGTCATCTTTTTACCCGGCGTGGGCACCAAAGCGCTGGATTCAACAGTTTCCGGTTTTGAGCAGATGCTGCTTGTGGTGCCGCCCGTGTTTGTGCTGCTCGGGCTGCTCGACGTCTGGATACCACGCGAGACGATGGTACGTTTCATGGGCGAAGGCTCGGGGCTCAAAGGCGCAGCGCTTGCGGTGCTGCTCGGCAGCGCCGCCGCCGGGCCGCTTTACGCGGCCTTCCCCGTCGCGGCTGTGTTTATGAAAAAAGGCGCGTCGTTTATCAACATTGCGCTTTTCATTGGCGCATGGTCTACCACCAAGGTGCCGATGATATTGTTTGAGCTGGCGGCAATGGGCCCCGTGTTCACGTTCACACGGCTGGGGTTAAGCATTATCGGAATATCCGTCATTGCGGTATCCATCAACAAGCTGACCGGACGCGAAAAGATCGCGGCGATATATGAAAATGCACGGAACTTATAGCGCCGGGTATCTTTGTCGCTGAAAAGCTCTGCCTGTCCGATTGCCAGCCATCCGCATTTTACGTTATTGAACAGGAGGCGGCTGCAACGGCACAGTTGACGGCTTCTCGTTCACGAGAGCGAATATACCTCCAAGCGCAAACAGTACCAGCCATCCCGTCATCAGCAGACCGATGACCGCCGCAACAATTGAAGCAACGCTCTTCTTTAACAGGCTGATAATCCGCCGATCAGTCAATACCGTATGCAACCCGCATTACGCCAAAGAGTCCCGCAAATCTCTTGGAATGTATTCTGCTCAAACCGGCAGATACCTTCATGCTTTGGTATGACTGCGGCTTTTGATCATCCCCAGTTGATCGAATGACGCCGCCGCTGCCAGCACAGTTTCCTGCGGTGTGTGCTGAACCCATCCGAGCAGCCGCTCCGCCTTCTCTGCGGTGTGTGAATAGTCACGGCCCAGCATTGGCACCATTGACCGCAGCGAAGGGATAAATGCGGACAGCAAGCGCACCATCCAATTCGGAAATACTTTTGCCGGAGCTTTCGACTGGGGATATCGCTCGCGATAAATCCGTGCCACCTCCGGCATACGGATTGTCTGGCTGGCCGCAAGAAAGCGTTCTCCGACAGCGTTGTCATTCTCGAAGGCGAGACGGTGAAGGACAGCCAAATCGCATACATTGCTCACCTCAAGCGGAACGTTCAGCGCACGGGGTATCGCGCCGTTTATTAGGCCCAGCAGAATGCTGTCGGAGCTCAAATTTTCGGCGCTCATCACAGGGCCGAAAACCGCCCCGGGCAGGACGGTGGTGAGAGCAAGCCCATGTTTTGCTGAAAAAGCCCACGCCGCCTTTTCAGAGGCAATTTTAGACAGGCGATAGGCATCGAGCTCGGGATTCGCTTCATCACTCCAGAAAGTCTCATCGAGCACCACCTTGCCCACAGATATTTTGGGTGTGGAGGCCGCTTGAGAGGATGTCATAACAACCCGCTTCACGCCGGCATCCAATGCCCCTTGAAGAACATTGAGTGTACCGCCTTCTGCAATGCGCCGCAATTCGTCTGCCGATTCTGTGCCGTGCCCCAAGGGCGAAGCCACGTGAATAATACCGTCTGCGCCGGAAAATCCATCGGCCCACCCCTTTGATGACGTTAAATCAGCCTCGAAAAACGACAAATGCGATAAAGCCTCCTGATTCACAAATGCAGCCAAATCTTTTTTCAAGTCATCGGCTTTTGTGAAACTGCGCACGCTTGCGCGTACCGCATAATCATGATTTAAAAATTCGGCAATGACAAATCCGGCAATGTAACCTGTTCCGCCGGTGACGGCCACTGTTTTATTCATTTTTGTCTCCTTACTGCCTTTTATTTGCGGCGATCATTTCATTCAGTGAAACATCGGGATTGCGCCACCGCGCTGCGCTTTTTTCATTTTTCAAGTGTATCGCATTCTGGGGGCAAAGATGAGCACACCCAAGGCACCCCTCACACTGATTTTTGAACACAACTTTATCGGCGACGGCAATATTTTCGGCAGGACAGATTTTAGCGCAGATACCACACCGGGTGCAGTCTTCACTGACTAAGTAATTCTGCCCCTGTTTGCCGTTCATAAAAAGATTTTCACCGCCTTGAATCACTGCGGTAAAGGCTCTCCAGCCAAGCCCGGCCGTCGCATCAAGCGTTCTGCGGTGTTCAATATCCGCAATGATCCGGGAAAGGTTCTCGTCAACATGCTTCTCCGGCAGCTTGGCGATCTGATCATTTATATCAAAGCCGGGCAGATAATTATCTACCATCAGCAGGCTTTGCGCATAATCCAAGTGCTGCCCATGCTTCTTAAATAATTTTTGCACATTCATCATTGCGGCACCGGGCAGATTTCCGTAGGTACCAATGGCAAAGGAATAATCGGCATTCCATGTGGCTTTTTCGAGGAATCTGCGAACCATTTTGGGAAGTCCGAAGCCGTAAATAGGGAAAACCAAGCCAATGGCATCATCCTGAAAATGCAAATCGGACGAATCAACAACCTGCGGAATAGATACCAGATGACCGCCGATTTTTTTAGCCACTGCGAGGCAATTGCCGGTGGATGTAAAATAGAAAATTGTCATGGTGATACGCTCCTTATTTAATACTGTAACAGCTGTCACTGCCAAAGGTTTCAGTTACCGCGATGCGAAATTCTTCAATGTGATGCACCAAATCGCACAAATGCTGAAATTCGCTGCCAAAGTTGCCCGTATAAAAATTCATGGTGCCCTCATGCCAAACATCCACCAATCCCGCCTCCCGCAGAATTTTCAGATGATGGGACACTGCCGGGCGGGAAAGGTGCGTCTTTGCAGTAATTTCGCCCACCCGCATGCCGTCGCACCCGGCGCTCATCAGCGTTATGATGATGGACTGCCGGGTCTCGTCTCCAATGGCAATAAGCAGCCGACGGCTTTTTTCAAAGTCAGATTTGATGAAATCTATTTGCTTATTAAAATCCATAGCCAATCTCTCTTTGCTTAATGGTTTAAACGTTTGAACCATTATAAGTATAGACATCTCCGCAGCACATCACAACATTGGGAAAGAAAATCGAGACGATAGAATGAATACAACATTTTATGGAGCAAGGCTTGCCCCGGGCACTGCCGTCAAAAGATCATGGGCTTACATGGTCAGAGTGTCAAATAACCTCTTATTATGGTTCTCTCTGAGAAGGGGCTGTCACCAATAGGTGACTGTGGGAGAGAAATTGGCCTTAAAACCGATCATTTCCTCCGGCACTTCGTGCCACCTCCCCGCCCAACGGAGTAGACATCTGACCACCCGTTTGGCGGCATGTATCCGCTCTGAAAGGGCATATTGCTGGCTGAGTCTCAAGACGTACTCAAAGTCCGTCCGTTGCATAATTTGCCCAACGACTGCTAAAGCAGTGGTCTTCTTGAGCGTACTGCTTTTGACAGTCTATTATTGTTTTCATTCGCTCCGCTCAATGCTGCAAGCTGAAGCACCTTTATTCACGTCGGCTTAACTGGCGGAGATGACGTGAGAGCAAATGAAAATGCCCGGCAGCTTTTAAGCCCCCGAGCATTCTTTGTTTCAAGCAGCCACCACCAATAATCAGCTTGACTGCAAGCTTATGTTTTGTTACTCAACCGGCGGCGGCTGCACAGGCGTAACTGGCGGTTTCTCCTTCACAAGAGCGAAAATGCCGCCGAGCGTGAACAGCACCATTGAGAAAAATCCGCCTGTAATCACGAGGCTCACCCCCGCCGCGACGATCATCAATACGCCCGCCGTGACATTGTTCTTTTTCACCATTGTGCCGCCAACCAGCCCAAGCGCACCGCAAGCCGCTTTCAGTATTCCGACAATAATCACAACAATACCGGTAAAACCGGGTATCCAATTATAAATCTGATCGCCAAAGTACGGAATATTCACGTCAAAGTGTCTGACAAAATCCCATATCCCATTGGTATTCAAAGCCATCAGCAAGATGCCGCCGACAACGAACAGCAGTGCCACAAACAACGATAAAGCACCGCCGACTATACCCAAAATAGAACTCGCCTTTCTCATAAATAACCCTCCCTGCCTGTTAAGGCTGATAAAAATATATTATTATAGCATTATTATATAATATATGGGTGAATATCACAACTAAGAACACATTATTTTCTCGTTAAGGTTTTTTCGGGCTCAATTTCCCCTGCCCGCCCTGTTCTTTCACGACAAGCTTAAAGCCAAACCGCATCATACCGGCCAACCGTCTGCCGAGCCACGCCCGCAGGCCTTTTACCGGATAAAAGTAAGCGGCTCTTTCGTTATAGTATTCAAAATCCGCAGGACATTCTTTTTTGTACGATTCATACCGGGTCAGCGATTTGAACGCGCCGAAATATGAGAAATCGGCAACCCCCGGCTTATGCCGCGCGGTACCGCGCATGGATGCGTAAAACGCCTTCGCGGTTTTCTTAAGCTTTTTCGCCGCTTTGTTTTCGAGCATCGGTATGGATATCGGCGGCATCGGCACGCCGAGCTTTAAGGACTTTTTTGCGCCTGCGGCCAGCAGCGAAAGCTGCCCCAGCGCCTGCTTCATGCCCACCACACCGCCGACAGTCGAAACGGCCAGAAACGTCTGGTCAAAAAAGCACGGCCGGTGCAGCGTATAAGCAAAGCGATCGATGAAGTTTTTCATCAGCGCGGGTACCCCCACCGCATATGTCGGCGCTGCGATGATAATGCCGTCGACCGCTTTCATCTTTGCGTATAGCATGTCGCGGTCGTCTTTGAGCGGGCACTTATCCGCCCCCTTGGCAAAACAGCCAAAGCACCCTTTGCACATCTCAAGATGACAGTCCACAAGAAACAAATATTCAAAATCGATCGTGCTGTCCATGTGTAAAAGCTCGTCTTTCACGCGCTCTACGGCCGCAAACGTGTTGCCCTTTTTCCGGGGGCTGCCCATAATGGCGAGAACTTTCATTGCTTTATTCTCCTTGTTTTAAAATATTTCGGACGAAAAAGTCGTTATGCTGCCTCATTTTTTCGTCAATCACATCAAGGCTCGGGCCGGTGTGCAGAAAATTCTGCTCAAAGTACAGATACACGATATAAGCGCAGTATTCCTCTGCAAGCACACGCGTATCGATATCGCGAATCAGTCCGTCGTTCTTCATGATGTCGAGCACATACTGCGTTCCCATCACGGGTTTTTCTATCATCTCCTGCACGAGAAATTCGCGCACGGATTGGCTGCGCTGCTGCTCCACCGTGATGATCCTTGCGATTTTGATCACGTCGGGCTGCCACATCACCTGCTTAAACTTATCAAATGCCAGCGAAAAATAATCCGCCGGGGAACTGAGCTGCGGCATCTGCCCCGTCATCTCGGCTGCCGAGAGCCTGTCGCGGAAGATCTCAAAGATACTCTCGAGTATGCCTTCCTTGCCCTCAAAATGCTTGTAAAGCGAGCTCGCCTTGATCCCCACCGCTTGGGCGATTTCGCGCATCGACACATCCTTAAACCCGGACTGTGCAAAAAGGTCTGTCGCCACATCGAGAATCCTTTGCTTTGTGGGTTTGTCTTGTGTTTGCGGCATATGTTCTCCTTTTGGCTAACGTTTGTTATCCAAATTATAAGCTAACGCGCGTTAGCTGTCAATAAACTTTTCTTCTGATTTCAACAAATTTTTTAGTTACAAGATTGACAAACTTTTCACAATCTTGTATAATCACATTGTGAAATGGTTCACAATGCCGGGTGAATATCTCACCCGCTTTATGGGTAACTAAACCCTTATGGGTTTATATAAAATTTACGACAGGAGAATAGGGCAATGGATAAAAAAGCGGAAGATTTGACCGTTGTTATTAATGGTCTCGTTAAAAACGCCAACGACGCTTTAAAAGCGTATATGGCGATGGACCAGCGCGAGGTTGACGACATGGTGCATGCCATGACGCTGGCCGGCCTCGACAACCACATGCGCCTTGCCAAGCTGGCTGTGGAAGAAACGGGGCGCGGCGTCTTTGAAGACAAGGTTATCAAAAATATATTCGCCACCGAATATATTTGGAACAGCATCAAGGACCAGAAAACCGTCGGCATCGTGGACGAAAGCGAGCTCGAAGGCTATGTGGAGGTTGCGGAACCGGTCGGCATTATTGCGGGCGTCACGCCCGTGACCAACCCGACATCGACCACAATGTTCAAGGCTCTGATTGCCGCTAAAACACGCAACCCGATCATATTCGCATTTCACCCGTCCGCCCAAGTGTGCTCGCTCGAAGCGGCAAAGGTGCTGCGTGACGCCGCGGAAAAGCACGGCGGCCCTAAAGATTTGATACAGTGGATTGAAACGCCGTCCATCGAAGCGACGAACGCGCTGATGAACCATCCGAGCGTCTCACTGATACTCGCAACGGGCGGCTCTGCCATGGTCAGAAGCGCGTACAGCGCGGGCAAACCGGCGCTCGGCGTGGGCCCCGGCAATGTGCCGTGCTACATTCACAGGGATGTGGACATCGAGCGCGCCTGCACCGACCTCATTATATCGAAGACGTTTGACAATGGCATGATCTGCGCGTCTGAGCAGGCTGCGATTGTGCATAAGGATATCGCGCCCGCGTTTGAAGCCACGATGAAACGCCTCGGCTGCGTGTTCCTCGGCGAAGACGACACCGTGAAGCTCACGAGCTACGCGATCAACACGGCAAAGCTTGCGGTAAACCCCGATATCGTCGGCAAACCGGCGGTGTGGATCGCCGACAAAGCGGGTATCAAGGTGCCGAAAGACACTAAGATATTGCTCGCAAAGCTCCCGAAACCCGATGTGGCATATCCGCTCTCGCTGGAGAAGCTCTCCCCCGTTCTCGCTTACTTTGTCGTGAAGGACGAAAAAGAGGGCTTTGCCTACGCGAACAAGATGCTGGAGCTCGGCGGCCTCGGGCACAGCGCCGTGATTCACGCAAATGACGAAGCGCTGACCGTCGCGTTCGGCGAAGCCATGAAGGTGGGCCGCGTCATCGTCAATTCTCCCTCGTCTCAGGGTGCCATCGGCGACATCTACAACACGAATACCCCCTCGCTGACGCTCGGCTGCGGCAGCTTCGGACGCAACTCGACGACGTCCAACATCTCGTCGATCAACCTGCTGAACAAGAAGCGCATCGCGCAGAGGAGGGTGAACATGCAGTGGTTCAAAATTCCGCCGAAGATTTATTTTGAAAACAATTCCGTGCAGTACCTCGCATCAATGCCGGGCATCAGCCGTGCGTTTATCGTCACCGACCCGATGATGGTGAAGCTCGGATACATCGACAAGGTGCTTCATTACCTGAGAAAACGCGAGGTCTACTGCCACAGCGAGATATTCGCCGACGTGGAGCCCGATCCGTCCGTGGACACGATCATGCGCGGCGTGGACGCGATGAACCGGTTTAACCCGGACGTAATCATCGCACTCGGCGGCGGCAGCGCGATCGACGCGGCCAAGGGCATGTGGCTGTTCTATGAACACCCCGATACCGATTTTGAGGGCTTGCGGCTTAAGTTCCTCGATATCCGCAAGCGCGCGTTCCTGTTCCCGAACCTTGGCAAGAAGGCGCAGCTCGTCGCGATACCGACCACATCGGGCACAGGCTCCGAGGTGACGTCGTTCTCGGTCATTACCGACAAAAAGAACGGCAATGTGAAATATCCGCTCGCCGACTACGAACTCACGCCGAACGTGGCCATCATCGACCCGCAGTTCGTGCGCACGATGCCCAAAGCCATCACGGCGGATACCGGCATGGACGTATTGACCCACGCGATTGAGTCGTATGTGTCTATCCTCGCATCGGATTACACCAACGGCCTCGCGATCAAGGCGATTGAGCTTGTGTTCAAATACCTGCGCCGCTCCTATAACGACTCCGAGGATGCGGTGGCGCGCGAGAAGATGCACAACGCGTCATGCATCGCGGGCATGGCGTTCACAAACGCGTTCCTCGGCATCAACCATTCGCTTGCGCACAAGCTCGGCGGCGAATACCATATTCCGCACGGCCGCGCCAACGCGCTGCTGCTGCCGCATGTGATTGCGTACAACGCGCAGACGCCGACCAAGTTCGCGATATTCCCGAAGTACGGCAAGTTCGTCGCCGACGAGCGCTACGCGCAGATATCGCGGTATCTCGGGTTTGGCGGTGCGACGAAGGAAGAGCAGGTGGCGAGCCTGATCAGAGAAGTGAAAAGCCTTATGAAGGATCTCGGTATGCCGATGACGATTGCCGATACGGGCGTGGACGAGAAGGAATTTCTCTCTAAGCTCGATAGCCTCTCGGAGCGTGCGTTTGAAGACCAGTGCACCACGGCCAACCCGCGCTACCCGCTCGTGACCGAGCTCGCGGACATCTACAAAAAAGCGTATTACGGAAAATAGTTTCGTCCCCCTCTTTTCCTCCTAAGAAAAGCGATTCGGGGCTAAAATCCCAAAAAAGCAGCCGCAGGGCTGCTTTTTTGGCAGCTTCCCATCTATTTTGTTATTTACTGTGTTTTCTATAATGGTGTAATGTTCTATATCATAAGCTAAATTCTGAAGAGAAAAAAGGATGTATTCTTATGAAGAAGCTGTTTTATCTAATACCCGTAATGATATTTAGCATTTTACTGTCCGGGTGTGCTATGAACGACGGCACCACAGAGAACAGCAGCCCCCCTTCAATCAACGCCAACCGGTACAGTGTACTCAAGTGACGAATTGAATTCAGTACAGAACAATGTTATTAAATACTTGCAAAGCTTTTCCGAAGAAGGCTATCGAAAGGATAAGCTTTGCAAAGTCGTGGAAATAGTTTCTATCTTTGACGGTTATGTCGAAGTGATAATAACAGAAATGACTGACAACATCTCAAACAGTTTAAGGAGAACGTCAGCGACTCAGATGCGATTAAATTCATATTGGGATTGCCTGGCCATGAAGACTAAGAACAATCATATCCAAACAACGGCATTAAAAAGGGGCTGCCAGCCCCTGATCTTCTTCGTATCACAAATCCTGTATGTTCATTTTGTCCATTTCCCTACGCTTCTTTCCGCGCCTGTTATCTATATAGAGCGTAACGGCATAGACGACCACAAGTATGGCCGCCAGATATAAAAATTCAACACCGAAACAGATTGCGGCGATCACCGCAGCCCCCGGCAATACCAAGCCGAGCCGCCAGTCTTTTTTCGTCAGTATAACTTCCGCAACGCACAGAGCCGCCGTTATTATCACCGAAATGATGACGTTTGGAATATTAATCATCTGTTTTCTCCTTGCTGACCTTTTTGTATTCTGAAATCAGAATCTTTGCAGTATCAAAATCAATCTTTTCGTTGACGGCCATCCGCTTGATAAGAGCGATATACGGCTCGCTCGCATTCGTCTCACTGATCTGTATCTTTTGTATCAGCCTGTCCAGCCGGAGCCTGACGGTCGGGTAAGTCACGTTGTACAGGCCCGCAATCTCTTTGAGCGATCCCGACGCCAATAGAAACTTCTTCACAAATGATATGTCTTCATCATCGAGCGAAGTCATCCACTCCGGAATACTTTCCATAGCTGTTCACCGCCCATAACATTAATTTTATTCAGTATAACCTTTAATATTATTAAAATCAATATTTATTTTTATTCTTATTTTTAGTGAGCAGGCTGGAAATGCGGATCAATGTGATTCAGCCAGATCATCGAGGATACAGCAAAAAGACGGCTTTCACAGCCGCCTTTTTACCTCTATGTCAACGAGCAGCCAGCCCGCGCACCGCGCGAACGAGCGCGTCGATATCCTCATATGTGTTGTAGAGCCCAAGCGACGCGCGTGCCGCGCTGACAAGGCCATAGTGTGCAAGCGCAGGCTGTGCGCAGTGATGCCCCGCACGTATCGCGATGCCGTGGTTATTGAGCTGCTGGGCAATGGTCATCGGCTCCGCCGTGTCCATCACGAACGCAGCAACGCTCATTTTGCTCATTGATGTGCCGATGAGCATGATGCCCGGTATGCGCGAGAGGCCCTCCATCATATACTGTGTGAGCGTGCGCTCAAACGCTTCGATCCTCGCCATGCCCACTTCGCTGAGGTAATCGATCGCCGCGCCGAGCCCCACCGCGTCCGCAATATTGCCCGTACCCGCTTCAAACTTCGCGGGCAGCGGCTGATACTCGGTCTGCTCAAAGCTCACGTTTTGAATCATACCCCCGCCGCTCTGATATGGCGGCATCGCATCAAGCAGCGCTTTCCTGCCGCAAAGCACACCGATGCCTGTCGGTCCATACACCTTATGCCCCGAGAACACGAAGAAATCCGCGTCCATCTCCTGCACATTAACCGGCATGTGCGGCGCGGACTGCGCGCCGTCCACAAGTATCAGCGCGCCGTGCCGGTGAGCCATATCCGCGAGCTGCCGCACCGGGTTCACGGTTCCGAGCACGTTCGATACGTGCGCGACGGAGACAAGCTTCGTCCTCGGGGTAAACAGCTGCTCAAACGCGAACGGCTTTAAATCGCCTTTCATATCAATCGGCGCCGCTTTCAGCACCGCGCCCGTCTTCTCCGCCACGCGCTGCCACGGCACAATATTGGAGTGGTGCTCCATTTCAGTCAGAATAATTTCGTCGCCCGGCATCAGATTGGCCATTCCCCAGCTTGCCGCCACAAGATTGATGCCTTCTGTCGCGCCGCGCACGAAAATGATCTCCTCGTTCGACGACGCCCCGATGAAACAGCGCACCTTGCTGCGCGCCTCCTCATAGCACATCGTCGCCTGCTGCGCAAGCGTGTGCGCACCGCGGTGCACATTCGAGTTGCATGTGCTGTAATAGCGGCCCACAGCGTCGATGACACACTGCGGCTTTTGCGTTGTGGCCGCGTTATCCAGCCAGACGAGCGGCTTGCCGTTGACCTTGCTTTTCAATATCGGAAAATCGTCGCGGACATACAGCGCCGTATGAGACGGCGCATTTTTCGGTGCGGTCGGCGCGGCCATGCGCTGCTGCATAAAATAATAAGGCGTTTCCGTCGGCGTCTGGGGCTTTTGTGCTTCACTGCGGTAAAACCTGTTTGCCATCAAAGTCAGCTCCTCCTGCGCCTGCGCATCCATGCCCGGCCCGAACCAGGGCGTATTACTTGTAATCATAATAGTTTCCCACCTCGACATTCTCGAGAACGCCCAAAGCGTCGTCCGCGAGCACAGCGATAGAGAAATACAAACTTAAAATATATGAGGCAATGCCCCGGTTGTCGATGCCGCCGAGCTTCATCGAAAGGCTGGGCACATGCGTCTCATCGGGTATGCCCGGCTGATGCAAACCCACAACGCCCTGTTCCTTCTCGCCCACGCGAAGCAGCAGTATGCTCGTGCGTCCTCCCGGCGCGCTGGAATGAGAGCGGTTCCCGACGAGCAGCTTATCGCACGGCACCAGCGGTACGCCGCGCCATGTCATAAACGGAGACCCGAAAATATTCACCGCTACGGGCGGTACGCCGCGCCGCGTACACTCGCGTCCGAATGCCGCTATGGCCTTGGGGTGCGCAAGAAAAAACGCGGGCTTTTTCCATACCTTTGCAAGCAGCTCATCAAGGTCGTCCGGCATCGGCGCTCCGCGCCTTGCCTTCACGTACATATCAGGCGAAGCGGTGCTTAGCAGGCCGAATTCCGCATTGTTAATAAGCTCCCACTCCTGACGCTCTTTCATCGCTTCAATTGTGAGGCGCATCTGCTCCTGTTTCTGGTCGATGGGGCTGTTGAATATATCTGTCACGTTGGTATTGAGCCTCAGAATCGTCTGGATCATGCTGAGCATATATTCTCTGGGTTCATCTTCGTAATCGGGGTATGTCTCGCTGATGCTGTCTTCGTTAATCGGCCTGTGATTGGCCGCGATCATCTTTTCTCCGTATTCATTGACGGAATCGTGCATATCCTGTCCTTTTTTAATGCGGTTTACGCGGTAAGTGCCCGCTTCCACACCCACCCACGGCAGGAAATCCAAAAACCAGCGGGGCGTGATGCTGTCCATCATCGGCGTCGTTTTGGTTGTATTTGAAAGCCTTCGGGCTGTGCTTGGGTGCAAACTCATATGTGTCATTGACGGGTCGTATTGATTCATGACTCCTCACCTTCTTCAATCTGTAAGACCATACCGGTCTTTATAGGAAGCACTGAATCAAACGAGATGTACGGGATTGGCGGTAAGATTCTACATCCGGCACGAGCAAAACCGAAGAAACGGCAGCGCCATTTCAAGGTTTAGCAACGCAGCAGGGCAAGAAATCAAACGTCAGGACAATGTATCGAACTCATCAGCGCTACCCTTATACTATATGAATACCCCGTCTGCTCTGTGCCCCGGAGAAATAAGCGTATGGGCAGATTTCATTTCCGGCCAACCGCCATACTGGATGCGGTTCAGCCGGGTCATTTGCCTTTATCCCGGCACGATGTTTTCTGTTTGCTCGTTTTCAGGACGTGATTATTAGGAATTATGTCTGCATAAATTATATAAATGCGCACAACGATGAAGGTATATTTATGGAGCGGGATGAAGAAAAGAGACAGAGAGAGCGGACAATAAAAAAAGAGCAGGATGAAGAGCAAAGGCAGGTCATCACGGCTTTCATCGGGCTGCAGAACGAACCGCTTGGTGCAGAGCCCAACATTTCTATCTCATTTGAAATCAGCCTGCGGCTTTTTTGCGTTGCCTTTGCAATTTCGCGCATGGAAAAGGACAGAAACGACGAGTGCTGACGTTCCTGTCTTGAAAGCCACTCGTTTTGCGAAAAAAAAGAAGGGTGAGAACCCTTCATGTGAAAGAATGTAGGGCCCGCCTCAAAGGCGAGCCTTTTTGGGTGTTTACAGACTGCGAGCCTTTATGAGGCTCGGCCGAAACGTTGTTACCAACGCCAGCCGCCCCAGCCGCCGCAGCCGCGGCCCCAGCCGCCGCAGCCACCCCAGCCGCCGCAGCCGCCCCAGCCGCCGCAGCCGCCGCCCCAATTCCACCGGTTACACATGAATCTCACCCCCCTTATCTATATATATTCGATAACCTGCATGATGTCACAATTCCGCGCTTAACGCATGTGTGATAAAGCTGCGCATATTTTTGATGATTCAATTAAAAAATAAGTAAAGCTATATGAGGGAGATTGACATGTTTCGCTTATCTTCGAAAAAAAAACAGGCTGTTGTTGATGAGGCTGTCAAAGAAATCGATAAGGATCTTGAAAATACCGTGCTTTCACGTTCCTTGGAGAAGAACATGGCAATGCTCAACGAGCTGTTTACGGACGTTGATGTTTTCAAAACCAAGATCATTTCAAGCGTCCAAAATCAAAAGATCAGGCTCGGCATCGCTTACTGCTCCAGTGCTACGGACAGCTCGCTGATCAGCGAGAACATTATCGAACCGCTCACGAGATGCCCGGAGTTTCCCGAAAATCTTAATACTATTACCGGCCTCACGGAACAAGTGATTCAAATCGGAGAAATAGAAAAGACCACCAGCGTCGCTGGCATTGTCGAAGCCATCTGCAGCGGCGATACGGTTGTTCTTGCGGACGGAGAGGCGGAGGCATTAATCATCGGGACCAGAAGCTTTCCCGCACGCGCCGTCACCGAGCCCGAAAATGAGCGGACGCTGAGCGGCCCGCGCGAGGGGTTCACCGAATCCATCATAATGAACATTGCCATGCTCAGGCACCGGGTGCACACCAACAAGCTGAAGCTTAAATTTTCCTCGCTAGGCAAGCGGACAAAAACAAAAATCTGTGTCTGTTATATTGACGGGCTGGTCAACAACAAAATACTGACTGAGCTTAACAAGCGCCTCAGCAAGATTGATATTGACGCGGTGCTCGATTCGAATTATATATCCGAAATGATCAAGGACGGTGCAATCTCACCTTTTCGTACAACCGGCTACACCGAAAGGCCGGATACGGCGGTTGCGCGGCTGCTCGAAGGCCGCATCGCGCTGATTGTGGACGGCAGCCCGTCCGTGCTGACGCTGCCGTTTCTTTTCATAGAGAATTTTCAGAGCAGCGAAGATTATTACACGAACTATTACTATGGATCATTTTCAAGACTGCTGCGTATATTCGGGTTCATTCTCACGCTTGTCGTGCCGGGGCTATATATTTCAATCGTCGCCTACCATCACGAGATGCTGCCCACGCAGCTGCTGCTCAATGTCGCCGCCGAACGCTCGGGCGTTCCGCTGCCCGCTTCGATAGAAGCGTTTGTGATGCTGATCGTATTTGATATCCTGCGTGAAACGGGTGTCCGTATGCCGAACAATATCGGTCAGGCGCTCAGTATCGTAGGGGCATTGGTCATCGGGCAGTCCGCCGTAGAGGCCAGAATGGTCGCCGCGCCCATGATTATCATCGTGGCGCTGACCGGCATCACAAACCTGCTGGTGCCGCGCTTAAGCGGACCTGTTATATTCATTCGGTATTTTCTGCTTCTGGCCGGGTCGCTGCTCGGTTTTTACGGGCTTGTTCTTGGAATGGCCGCCGTCATCATTCATATACTCAACTTGCGGTCTTTTGGCATACCGCAGATCAGCGCCGCAGGCAATGTGCGCTTTCAGGAGGTCAAGGATATCGCCATCCGTGCCCCATGGTGGCAAATGCGGCTGCGCCCCAAAGGGCTTAGTCAAAACAGGACCCGCGAGAAAACGGACGGAAACGGCTCATGATAAAAAAATCGCTTTGGCTGATGATGATATTGGCGGTTCTGCTGTGCGGCGGCTGCTGGAACTACCGCGGGCTCAACGAAATGTCGATCGTCTCAGGATTGGCCTTCGACCTTGACGGGACATCGGGCCAATATAAAGTCTCATTCCAAATCGTTGATCTGACGGGGAATGTGAAAATAGAAGGCATCAATGCAAAGATGCTTGAATCCGAGGGCAAAACGCTTTTTGATGCCTGCCGAAACGCAAAGAAAGCCATTTTGGGCAAGCTCTATTTTGGCCATACGCAGCTCGTGGTTATCAGTGACAAGCTCGCTCGCCATCAAGACTTAAGAGACCTTATCGATTGGATGCTGCACGATGCGGAAATCCGCGAGACATTAAAGATTGTGATTTCCACCGAGGAAACAGCGCAAGAAATTTTAGATAACGAAACTCTTGTCGGGCCGATTATTGCCTTTGACGTCAGCGAATATATTGAGGACGACAACGAAGTCACATCATCGACCTCATACAAACAGCTTTACGAAGTTTATGACACGCTTGAAGCCGATGGTATTGATTTAACGGTGCCGGCTTTATGCAATATTGAAAGCGGCGGCAGAACCATACCAAAGCTGTCCGGCACGGCGGTTTTTAAAGGACAGCGGCTGGCGGGATACCTGAGCTCCGATGAATCTAAATACTTCCTGTTCGCCGTTGACAAGGTGAAAGGCGGTGTGCTGACCGTCCCGGCCAACGGCGAAGGCCGGGACAATGTCACGCTCGAGATCAGCGATAACAGAACAAGCCGTTCGTTTACATACAAGGACGGCAAGCTTGTGATGAAGCTTGAACCCGAAACCGACGTCTTTTTGGCTGAATGCGAAGGCCCTTTGGACGCGATGGACAAGCAGCAAATTAAAGAACTTGAAAAAAACGCGGCCAAGACACTCGCACAGAGAATGGTTCAAACCATTCAAACAGTGCAGTCCAAATACGGTGCCGATATATTCGGCTTTGGCAACTTTATTCACAAATCGGATATGTCCCTTTGGAAAAGCTTAAGCAAAGACTGGGATACGATCTATAAGACGCTCGAAGTGCAGGTGAACGCCAAAGTCAACATCATCAGTTCCTCTTGCGTTAAGGAATGAAAGGAGTCTTTCCATGCTTGCCGGTATCATCATCATCATTTTTGCAGGGATCTTGTTTATTGACTTTATACCGAACCGGAAGAGCCGCAAACGGAAGGAGAAAATTTTCTATGGCATTGTGCTCGCTGTCAGTTTCTGCATACTTATGCTTTACTGTGCGGGATACACCCTCCCCAGCCCCACAGAAGGGATTGAGAGTGTCGTCAAAATGATTGTCCCCGTCAAGTAAGAAAGGAGAGCGTCATGCAAAAAGAAATGATATCGATGCGCCAGGCATTTTGCATCATAGCTACATTTATCTGGGGCAGCAGCGTGGTGATGGGCGGCAGCTCGGATGCCGGGCAGGATTCTTGGATATCTCTGCTGCTTGCTTTTGCGTGGGCCCTTCCGCTTTATTTCATCTATGGCCGCGTTATGCGGCTCTATCCCGAAAAGAATATATTTGAGATTCTTCAAATTGTGTTCGGAAAAATTGCAGGCGGCATTATCATTCTGCTGATAAGCTGGTATGCACTGCATCTTTGCTCAGTCGTGCTATGCAACTTTTCACAGTTTATTGAGATCGTTGCGATGCCGGAAACGCCGCAGCTGCCGCTCATTATCGTGATGCTGGCTGTGACCACATATCTCGCCATGAGCGGCGTGGAAACGCTCGGCAAATGGTCTATTGTCTCACTGCCCATCATCTTGTCTGTCGCTTTTCTCACAATTGTGCTGGCTTTGCATCATATGGACTTCTCCAATATAATGCCTGTGGGGGAGCATAGTTTTTCAGACATTGCGAATGGGTCTCTCGGGATATTTTCCTTCCCGTTCGCAGAGACAGTGCTTTTTTTGGGTATTGCAGACTCTGTCAAGAAACAGACAAATTCATATAAGCTCTATGTCTACGCAACGGGCTTTGGGGCGCTTATCCTCCTGCTGGTGATGCTGCGCAACATTGAGCTGCTCGGCTCCTTGACAGACATAGAATACTTTCCTTCTTATATTGCCGCACGCATCATCGATGTCGGAGATATCTTGACACGTATAGAAGGAACCATTTCAATGAACTTTATCGTCTCCGGCGTTACAAAAATTACGGTTTGTCTGCTTGTGGCTGCCAAGGGGATTGCGTGCCTGCTCGGCATTTCGAGCTACAGGCGGATTCTGATTCCGGTATCGGCGCTTGTGCTTGCGCTCAGCACCACGCTTTACACAAGCGCCATGCAGATGTTTGGATTCATCAGCATTTATCCTTATTACGCAATGCCCTTTCAGGTGTTCATACCCGTCATTGTCTGGCTTCTTGGGGAAATCAAAATCAGGAGACAAAAAAAGCTGGCAGCCGGACGTTAACCCGCTTGCTGCCAGCCCTGCTGTTTGGCTATTTCACTTTTGCTGTGACGCTGACTTCAATATTACCGCGCGTCGCATTGGAATAAGGACACACCGTATGCGCTTCCTTCACGATGTCCGCAGCGGTCTCAAGGTCTGTGCCGGCCAGCGTCACAACGATATCGGCGGCAAGCTGATATCCGCCCGTTTCGTTGCGGCCAATACCCACCGTGACTTCCACATCCGGGGGCGCAAGCGCGAGCTTGCGCAAGCGCAGCACATGCTGCACCGCACTGCCAAAGCACGCCGAATATCCCGCCGCAAACAACTGCTCGGGGTTCACACCCTGCGGTTTGGTCCCTCCCATTTCGGGAGGCGTTGCCATCTCAAAGCTTAAAGAACTGTCCTGAACCTTCACCTGACCGTCACGGCCGCCCGTAGATAGGGCCGTTGTGCTGTACGAAATTTTCATGTAAACCTCCTTGGTTGTTAGATTCGGTAACGAGACAGCGCATTTGCTACCACACCTGAAAAGCTTCTGGAAGCGCCCCAATCAAAACGGAAGAAGCCTTCTCCCCCGCCTCCGCTGACGGAGTGAACGCGTGTGCGTCCCGTCAGGTCGTCTATAACGACGGTCAGCGTTAAGCGGTTGCCCGCACGGTAATAGTGCTTCTCATAAACGAGCACCGCAAAACCGCCGCCCTGCGGCGCAGGCACACCGTAATGGTTAATGCATTCTCCGGTGATGCTGCCTCTCACCACCGCATCGTTAATCACTTCAATTGTGCTTTGCACATCCAAAGATACAAAGAACGTATCGTCGCCCACTTTTCAGCCTCCAAAACGGAATGAATCCATTAATGAAAGGATTATACCATACCCATCCGCTTTTCTCCACTATAAGGCTGATATTATTGCTTATTCCGTTGCGTCTTCTTCGTACCCAATCAGCATCTGTGCTTCAGCCTGCGAAATCTGTTCGCATTTGCCCATGGCCTCGCCGTCCGTCTCGTGAATCCGGTCAGCCAATATCTGATTCCTGTCAACCTCCCACTTGCCCGTCGCGCCGTTAAAGATGTATGTGGTTTTGCCGTCGTCCTTTGCCACCGTATCCAAATCCAGAAGTTTATAATAGTCCGTCATTGCCCTTTTCCTTTACCCGTTTTTTAGCTATTTTGCACCGGCCAGCTGCCTTTCATGCATTGCAGATTACAGGCTCGCCAGGCAAGCCGACAGCGGCTTAATACGATTGCTTAAAACGTATTCGATCTTTTTGAGTGCCGATACTCTGAGTCTTCCGCACGTCGCCACCGAGCAATAGAGCCGCTGTGATGCGGCCTCCACACTTCGCGCTTCAAAATAACGCAGCCTGACATAACCCGCTTCAGGGGCGGTGAGTCCCGCTTTTTCGACTGTTCCCTCAATGACAGCCAGTGTGCAGCGTTCTTCTTTGAGCCTCTTCTCGATGCTGAGCATCTCGGCATGAAACTGATCGACCGCTATAACCGCCGCGCGCTCGACCGGGCTGCTGATGCTGCGATGTTTCCCCTGCGCTTTTAAATAGCCGTCCGTTACCGGAAGACTGTTAAGACTTTTTTCATATGTCTGTCTCGCCGCCGTTAAATCCATCATGAGCCGCCCAATGCTGCGGGTGGCATACCAGTGATCCTTTAAAAACCTTTCCGTGTCTGTCATTTTCCTTTCCCTCTTTCTAAAGCCATTGATCCGGCCCGGCTAAGCGCCTTATCGATAAGCTTTCAAACTCGTGCCATGCAAACTTATCCGCACATTCGGTGCATATGTTTTTTTCTTCATAGATGTAATACCAAGACCCCTGCCGGATTGCGCCGCCGCAATAATCACACCTCAAAATTTCGAGCGGCTCTGCCGCTTCTCCCTGAAACCTGTCGTCAGTCATCATCTGCTGCCCCCCGGTTCAGTTTCATTTCGTCCGCTTCCCTGAGCGCAAGCTCTGTCAGTACCAGTGCGGCAGCGGCGATTCGACTGTCTTTTGTTTTGAGATACGCATCTTTTGTCAGCTTGATCGCTTCCGCCAGTGCGCAGAGCTTAAAGGCTGCGGTACTATCGTTATCCTGCATTTTGCTTGCTCCTCTTCTTGTGTTCCGTATAAAAAACACGGAATATGTCTTTCTCGGGAATATCGAGAATCTTAGCGATTCGCAGCGCTATCTCGGGTGACGGACAGCGCACTCCGCTTTCAATGTCCGAGTAATACCCTTGAGATATGTCGGCACATCGTGATATCTGCGTCTGTGTGAAATTTGCTTCTTCCCGAAGCATCGCCAGCCGTACTCTCATATTTTTGACCTCCACAATAGCTGTTAGCTATAATCTAGCCAAAATACGGCATAATGTCAATAGCTTTAAGCTATACTATACAAATCTATCGCTTAGAGCTATAATTGAAATAACAGATAGCTATTATTTTTTAAAGGAGTTTTACCGGTGAACGATCTTCCAAAAAGAATCAGCCAAAGACGAAAGATGCAGGGACTTACCCAGTCACAGCTTGCGGAACGCGTCGGCATCACTCAGGCCTTTCTCGCCGAGATTGAAAAGGGCCGCAAGCGCCCCTCACTGGAGGTTCTTGAAAAGCTGTGTGAGGCACTTGGGTGTTCCGCAGATTATCTTCTTGGTATCACGCCAAACCGCCAGGTCAAGGTACTGCAGGAATGCGAGCCAGAGTCATCGCTTTTAAGCCGGGGCATTACGTCGGAAATGCTTGACGAAATCGCTGCCCGCAATATCAGCCCCGATGAACTCAGGCTGGCCATCAAGCTGGCACAGACCTTGAAGGAGGATGGCGGCAAAAATTGATAGACCACTCATTGGTTTCGTTATAAGCTATTATTAATGCAACCCATTATGACCGCCTTCCATCGAACATCTGTTCTTATTATAGCATGCTTCTGTCCATCTTTTGGGATAGCTTGTGAAATTTTAGCCATCAATTTATAGATAAATGCAAAAAATCACTCCGTTTACCCTTGCAAACATGTCATTACTTTTGCAAATGCTCTCTTTACTTCTAATCAGCAAGCTGTCTGATTTGGAAAGGAGAATTACATGAAAGATTTCTCTGGCTGAAAGGACACCAATCGACGTGACAAAGGCGCAATATTTCGTTCATTAACATGGCGAAGCAGTTTAAAAGGTTCTCCATCGAAAATTTCAAGAATCAAAATAGCCCAGAGCTTTTCTTGCTGAGAAAAACAAAAAAGCGTGTGGCATTTTGATAATTATCGGATACGGACATCGTTTTTAACATGCCTGCTTGAGAAAACGCAAGCCGTTTCTAATCGATTATCACATGCATAGAGCTTCATTTATACTTATACATACGTATTGTCATACCGAACATAAAATATAAGAGCCCGGCAAATGTGACAAACACTTAACTTGCCGTATATATAATGAGAATGGTATAATTAGTTATTGTATTATCCTATTAATAATAAGGAGGCCACAACATGTTTAACCGTCCCGAGATTAAACAAAACGCCAAAGCCGCATTTCAAGCCCAATATGGTCTGTCCGTCGGCGTTTATGTGCTTTTTGCTATTGTCTCTGCCGTCGCATCGAGCATTACGGCAGGACTCGGTGCTTTGTTGATTGCTCCGCCGCTGATGGTCGGTTTCTGTTCTTTTGCCATGCGTATATATAAGCGGGAAACTGCAGACGTCGGCGACATGTTCACAGACGGTTTCACAAATTACGGGCGCAACCTCGGCGGCATGCTCTGGATGGAGCTTTTTGTCTTCCTGTGGTCGCTGCTTTTTGTGATTCCGGGTATCGTTAAAGCGTTTGCTTATTCGATGACGCCCTACATACTTGCCGATTGCCCGAATGTGCGCGCCACCGATGCGATTAAGCTTTCGATGCGCATGACGCGCGGGCACAAAGGCGGCATATTCGTCATGCTGCTCAGCTTCCTCGGATGGGCAATTCTCTCGGCCCTCACAGTCGGCATACTGCAGATCCTCTATGTGGGGCCGTATATGAGCACAAGCTTTGCGGGCCTTTATGTCGATCTCAAAGCGAAAGCCCTGAGCAGCGGCATCATTAAGCCCGAAGAGCTGTCTTAAACTGTCTCTTACCGTTCGCAAAGTAAAAGCCGGAAGATGCTTCTCCCGGCTTTTCTTATACATACAGAGTATGAACAAAGCAGTGGCTGTGAACCTGTCGCAGCTCCTCTACCGTTCGTTCTTCAGCATTGCTGAATCAAAAATATAAGAGACTTGTTGATATCCGGCCGGAAGATTTCTTCCGGCTTTGTTCACTGTTTGCGCCTGCATATCACGGAGATCATGTTCATATACTCTCCGGACCCCGCCTCCATTGCGACGCGGTCGGATACCGCATACGGGTTGTCGCACTCGAGCCAGTCCGCCCAGCTTGATTCACAGCACTTCATCTCCCGGACGCGGATATCCTCGATGAGTGCAGATTGCTTGAGTATCGCTTCCCAGTATTCACACGTCTGCATCGTCTCAAGGTCCTCCGCCGTCCACGAACGCAGCATAGCCTCCGGTATATCGCTGTGAATGTCCTTGTTGAACCCCGGTATCGCCAGCGCAATAAGGCCGCCCTTTTTAACAAACGGCGCCAGCTTGCCATCCATAAACGCCGCATCACGTCCGTAATAATGATAAGAGTCGATGCTGATTACGGCATCGAAATACTCCTGCGCAAACGGCAGTTCAGCCGTCACATCGGCGTGAATCGGAACAATGCTTTTGTCAAAGCCCATTTGGGCAAAGCGCTGGTAATTTTCCGCAGCCGGTATCCACAAGTCCACCGCAAACACCTGCGCGCCGGTATTGTCCGCAAGCGCCATCGAAGAAAGTCCCTTCCCGCACCCGAGATCCATGATCCGCATATCAGGCGTGAAGCTTAGGCCTTCGGTCAATTCATCAAGCAGGGTGATCACGTTGGGGCCCATCATGTTTTCTTTCAAATAGTCATCGCTGAATTTCATTGTCTTTCCTTTCTTTTCTTCGTCGCTTGATGCCCCGCAAAAAAAAGAAAAACAGGCAGAAAAACCGCCTGAACGAACGCTGTTATACAAAGGCATCCGTTGGCTTATCCATTCTGCAAGGCATCCGAAGGGTAACGCAAAAAAGCCTTTGCGTTCCTTCTACACAAAATGCACCTTACAGAACAACCGCCAAACAGACACCTCCTTTTAAAATAAGATACAATTATTATAGAATATTTCCTGTAAAAGTCAACCGTGCACAACCGAGTCCAGTCGCAACCGAGTCCAGCCGGAGTCCGATGCTTCATCCTCACCGTTTCAGCCCCTCGTTTCCCGCCCTGAGGAAAAGTCAGACGAGCATGGTATCAGACACCGTATTTTCGGCGATTGTCCGACTGAGAGCATATTTGCTGACGGTCTTTTTCCTCCCCCCGTAGGACCTTCCGGTCAATCCCCAGTTATACAGCGCAGTCACCGAAAGGAACTTGGTGATTGCTTTTTGGCAAACCAAGTCGGCCCTCAGCAGATTGCGGTATCACTATTTTTTGAGGCTGACGCCCGTCATGGCTTTAAACTGTGCCGCAGTGATCAGCCTTTTTAAATATAGATTATAGGCCTGTTTGAATATGGTCTCCTGCTCATCCTCATGCATCTTCTGCGCTTTGAGATCATAATCAGCCTGCCACTGATTCTGTTTGACAAGCGCTTCGTTAAGCGATGAGGCATTTTTAGCCTCGAGGCTTGCCACATCCGCACCGTACTTCGCGGCCAGGTTCGCCAGCGCAAGATTCACGTTATCCGTATAATCCTGCTGCTGCCGCGATGCATCGCCGAGCACCTCAAGCAGTGCGGCTGCATTGCGCTGCTGTAAAGTCTGCGATGAACCGCCCTCCCCCGACAGCCCCATGTTGGCCACATTTTCGCGCCGCGCGCGCTCCGCCAGCGCGTTGTTGACATAGGCGTCGTTTTTAATCTGCTGATACTGCGCCGCGGTATCGGCAATCTGCTTTTGATATGCGGCGGCATTCTGATCGTACCCGGCTTTAAGCTGAGCTTTTTGGGCCGCAAGGTCCTTTGTGTATTGCTCCTCAATCTGTTTGGTCAGATCCACTTACCTTCCCTCCCTTAACGCAAGCAGCCGCGCTTCAAGCAGGTTGCTCACATAGGCTGTTATATCGTCCGCACTGCCGCTCAGCACCTCGATCGATTTTGCGGACAGGTCGCTTAAAAACATAGTCATCGCTTTTGCCGCCACCTCTCGCGCTTCGTCTGCACTCAGCTTCCCATCCGTACTTTTGGCTTTGAGAGAGTCCACAAGCGTAGCTTTCAGGCTCGCCACCACGTTATCCGCCACCGTTCTTGCCTCACCCAGGGCTGTCAGCATCGCTTCGTTTTCGGTTTTGCTCATGAGCCATGTAAACGCCGCCTTCACAAGCGGTATAATCACCACCGAAAACAGCAGCCCGGCTGCCGCAATCACAACCTCAGTCCAATCCATAACTTTTCCCCTTTCCGGGCGATAATGTCGCCCTAAAACAGGCTACCGCCCGCTATCCCTCACGGACGCTCAGAATACAAATCATCATTGACGTGAGCGCTGTGCTTCCGCACACAGAAGTGTCAATTCGAGTTGCTCAAACGGTGCAAAAGGATTGACAAATTAATAATTTCACAGTACAATTAACAAAAATATTTATGCTGCAAAACTATTTTTTCGACACAATATGAGCCGATAATACAGGGCTGAGGGCAGTATGAATATGTTATAGAGCTGAAAGTGAAATGTCATAATGATACGGAGGATGTAAGCAAACGCCGTCGTTCAATGAAGAACGTACTGAGCCGTGGCGAAATGTCTGCCGTTTTTTATTTTTAGCACTTACCGAATATTAACAGCCGTAACCGTCTGCGGTTGGCGCTGAAAAAGGGAGATGAGCGAAAGCTTATGCAAGAGATACTGCGAATGGAGAACATCACCAAGCAGTTTGGGGATCTGTATGCCAACAGGGATATCAACTTCGATGTCCGCCGCGGCGAGGTTCACACGCTGCTCGGCGAAAACGGCGCAGGCAAAAGCACGCTGATGAACGTTCTGTTCGGGCTTTATCAGCCCACGGCGGGCAGCATCTATTTTAACGGCAAAAAAGTCAAGATCGATTCGCCCGCGCAGGCCGTCAAGCTCGGTATCGGCATGGTTCACCAGCATTTCATGCTCGTGGAGGCGATGACCGTTTTTGAAAACATCATTTTGGGCGACAGGCATGCCAAGGGCATTTTCATTGATGCGGACAGCCGCAAGAAGGAGATACTTGAGCTGGCCGACCGTTATAACCTGAAAATAGAGCTGGACAGGCCCATTTCTGACATTTCCGTCGGTGCGCAGCAGCGCATCGAGATCATCAAGGCGCTCTACCGCGGTGCGGAATTGCTCGTGCTTGACGAACCGACGGCCGCACTAACCGACATTGAGGTTGAGGGGCTGTTCGACGTGATTCACAAGCTCAAGGAAGAAAACAAGAGCATTATTTTCATCAGCCATAAAATGCGCGAGGTGCTGCGCATTTCCGACCGTATCACGATACTGCGCGCGGGCAGCACGGTGCGCACCTTAAGCTGCTGCGAAACCACCAGTGAGGAGCTCGCGAGCCTCATGATCGGGCGGGAGCTGCCGCCTCCGCATTATTTAAAAGCCGCAAACCCCGGCGAGAGCATCGCTGAGGTTATTGACGTGAGTTACAACGAAAGCTCCAAGCACAGCGGCTTAAACCACGTGACCCTGCGCGTCGGCCGCGGCGAGATTCTCGGCATTGCCGGCGTGGACGGCAACGGCCAGAGCCAGCTTTCCCAAATCATCACCGGCGTCATCCCGCCGGATTCGGGAACGGTGAACCTCAAGGGCGCCACAGTCGCGGTGTTTGCCCCTCAGGGTTTTATCGACAACAAAGTGGCTCATATACCCGAAGACCGCAACAAAATGGGCCTCATACCGGAGATGACCGTTCAGGACAACATCGTGCTTAAATCCACCTTGTCTCCGAAGTTTTCCTCGGGGCGGGGCACGTTTTTGAAGAAAAAGGCAATACATGCATATTGCCTTGATATGCAGAAAAAATACGATATCCGCTGTGAATCGGTGGAACAGGAGGTCAGAAACCTCTCGGGCGGCAACCAGCAGAAGGTGATACTCGCAAGAGAGCTTGAGGGCAGCCCGGACCTGCTCGTGGCGGTTCATCCCACCCGCGGTCTCGATATCGGCGCAACTCGGTTCATACACGATACGATGATTGAGGCGCGGGACCGCGGCTGCGGCATACTGCTCGTTTCCGCAGACTTCGATGAAATTCTGGAGATATCGGACCGTATCATCGTGATGTTCGAAGGCAAAATCATGGGCGAATTCAGCGGAGAAAACCCGCCCATTAAGGAAATCAGCCTGGCAATGGGCGGCAAGGAGGCAGCAAATGAAAATTAAAAACAGGCTACTCAGCGTGGTGGTTCCGCTCGCTGCCGTGATCGTCGCCTTTGGCATCGGCTGCATCATCATCGCGGCGCTTGGCTCATCTCCCGCCGACGCGATTCAATATCTGTTTATCGGTGCTTTCGGCAGCGCCTCCAACGTGGCCACAACGCTCGTTAAAGCGACGCCCTTGATATTCACGGGGCTTTGTGCCTGCTTCGCCTACCGCTGCGGCGTTTTCAACCTCGGCGGCGAAGGCCAGTTCGTCATCGGCGCATGCGTCGCCGTCTGGGCAGGCGTTGCTTTGGGTGTCACAGGCGTTTTCGGCACACTCGTTTGTCTGCTGCTCGGCGCCGTGGCGGGCGGTATCTGGGGCGCAATTCCCGGCATACTCAAAATCACACGCGGCCTCAATGAAATTATCGTTTCCATTATGCTCAATTACATCGCGATACTGTTTATGGGGCTCATGTACACCAGCCTGCTGCGTGAAGGCAGCGTCCCCCAGACGCCTGCCGTTGCGGACAGCGTGCAATTGTCGCGTATATTCCCCGATGTCCGCATCACATGGGGCATCGTGATCGCCGTGGCAGCCGCCATGGTCATTCATTACTTCCTTTTCAACACATCGAGCGGTTTCCGGCTCCGTGCTGTGGGTCTTAACAGCACCGCGTCGCGGTTTAACGGCTTTTCGGTCAACAAATACATTCTGCTCAGCTTCATCGCGTCGGGCGCGATTGCGGGGTTGGGCGGCAGCGTCGAGCTGCTCGGCACCCAGTACCGCCTCATGAGCGGGTTCGGACAGGGTTTTGGATTCGACGGCGTCGCCATTGCGCTCATAGCACAGCTCAATCCGCTCGCGACCGTGTTTATCGCCTACTTCTTTGCGGTGCTGCGCACCGGCGCCACCACCATGCAGGTGGGCACCGGCGTTCCCACCTCTGTGATCGACATCATACAGGCGATGGTGATCATATTTGCGGTGGCCGGTTTTGCCATTGTGCACCTGCCTCAGATCCGGCAGTACTTCAAAACCAAGTTCAGAAAGAAGGAGGCGGCATAAATGGATTTTGCTTCGGAAATGATTCTTTCCACCGTCCGCATGGCCACGCCGATATTGCTGGTCGCTTTGGCGGAGTTGTATTCCGAACGCGCAGGCCTTGTCAACATCGGCCTCGACGGCATTATGACATTCGGCGCGCTGGCCGGCTTCCTTGTCTGCTATTTAACGGGCAGCCCGTATCTCGGTATTCTCGCGGGCGCATTCGGCGGCATATTGGTCAATATGATTTACGCCTTCTGCACCATCACGCTGCGGGCCGAACAGATCGTCTACGGCATGGCCATCAACATTTTTGCGCCCGCCGTGGCGGCGTTTGTTTACCGTGTGTACTTCGGCGTCAGCTCCACGCTGGCTCAGGGCACGCTGATGGCGCCGATTGCGATTCCGGTGCTCAAGGATATTCCGCTGATCGGCGGCGTTCTGTTCAATCAGACCCCCATGGTGTACTTCGCTTACCTGATGGTCATCGTCACCGCCATATTCTTCAACAGAACAAAGGCGGGGCTCAACTTCAAGGCCGTCGGCGAATTCCCAAGGGCGGCGGAAACGCTCGGCATCAACGTCATTCAGCAAAAATACTTAGCCGCTATTATCTGCGGCATGATGGCAGGCATCGGCGGCGCATACCTCACCACCTGCTACGTGAATACCTATTCGGACGGTATTGTGGCCGGGCGCGGGTTTATCGCTCTCTCCGCCGTCATATTCGGGCGCTGGAGCTCGAGCGGCGTGCTGCTCGCCTGCCTGCTGTTCGGGTTTTTTGACGCCTTGCAGCTCAACCTTCAGGTGATGAACTCCGGCACGCCGTATCAGCTGTTCCAGATGATCCCGTACCTTTGCACACTGATTGCGCTGTCCGCATTCGGTATTCGCAAGGCCGGCCCCAAATCCAGCGGTAAGCCGTACTACCGTGAAGAACGGTAATGGTTAAAGCGTTTGTTTTTTGGATAACGTAGAGATCATATTAACCCAAAGTGGTTTTATGATAAATTTCAAATTATATTAATGGGAGGAATTCAAATGAAAAAAGTATTGGCATTGATACTTGCACTCGCGATGGCTCTGTCCATGGCCGCTTGCTCCAGCCCCTCGCCTTCGGCACCGTCCGAATCGGCAAGCCCTGAGGCGTCGCCCTCGGATGTGGCTTCCGAGTCCCCTGTCGATAGCGCTGCGCCCGCTGACGGCGTAACCTACAAGGTTGCGATGGTGTGCGATTCGAGCATATCCGACGGCGGCTGGGGTGCTGCCTGCTACAACGCGATGATTTCTGCCGCTGGAGAGCTCGGCTGGGAAACCCAGTATACCGACAGCATCGAAGTGGCCGACTATGTCAGCGCGATTGAAAGCTATTGCCAGCTCGGCTTCGACATGATCTTCCTGCCCGGCAATCAGTACAGCGATGCCACCAAGCAGGTCGCTGCGGATTACCCGGAAATTAAGTTCGCCGTGCTTAACGGTGCAGAAGATCTGCCCACCGCCAACATCATGAGCATGCTTCCGAACGCTCAGGAAATCGGCTGGATGGCCGGTTCTCTCGCGGGTCTCATGTCCAAGAGCAGCGTGCTCGGATTCATCGGCGGCATGGAGCTTGACACAACAAAATCAAAGCTCGCTTCCTATGAAGAAGCGGCCAAGGCCGTCAACCCGGACATCAAAGTGCTTTCCGCTTATGCCGGATCGTTCAGCGATACCGCCAAGGGCATGGAGCTTGCAAATTCGATGATCAACCAGAAGGCCGACGTGTTCTTCGGTGATGCATCCGCTGTGGACTCTGGCGCCCGTCAGGCGATTGACGCTGCCAACGAAGCGGCCGGTTCCATCGGCATCTACGACATCGGACAGCCTGCCGACCTGCTCGGACAGAACCCCTGCGTGATCTCCAGCGTCGTGACAGACAACGCCGGTATGCTCAAAATCTGCATGCAGGCTGTGGCTGACGGCACATTCGGCAACCAGGTGGTTTACGGCTCTCTCGAGAACGGCTGCCTCAGCGTTGGCAAGATCAATGAAGAACTCGTGTCCAAAGAGATTCAGGACAAGTTCGCGGATGCTGTCGAGCAGATGAAAGCCGGCACATTCTTAAAGTAAGCACAACCGTATGCAACGAAAAGGAGCTTCCGCACCAAGCGGCAGCTCCTTTTTCTTTTTGATAATGCAGCGTCCGCTAGAAATCCTCGGCACTCACTTGCTCTCCGCTGATATTGCCGCCGTCTTCAACCGCAAACGACAGCGTGTAAATGTAGCTTGAAGATAGTTTTGTGGTGTCACTATCGTCTTTAAAAAGCAGCACTTCGTAATAACCGTCATCACCGAACATTTGCGTTTCGCCAAACCAATCATAACCGGTGGCCTGTTTGAAACGATACGACCCCGAAGGCAGCTTCACCTTTGCCTTCTGTCCGCCTCCGATAAACACAGTAGACACCAGCACATCATCAGCGGTATATATTTTCAGATATATCGAACTGTCTTCGCTCCCGTTTTTTATATTGATCGCGCATGATTTCTTCCCGAAATCGGGATTGCGATACATCTCGCCGTTCTCCGGATTCGGCTGAATACAGGCCTGCGCGCGTTCTGCGGAATCCATAAAATCGCCAAGAGCCGTGAACTGCCGATAAGCGCTGTAATAATAGCCGGTGGTGACCCACATATCCGCCGAATTATAATCAGCATGTCTCCCGCATTCGGCCGCCAGCTCTTCCGAGTCCGAAAATGATCCCAGACTTTCAAATACCACTCTGGCTTCTTCGAAATCTGCCGAATTCATATAGTTCATCGCATAGTCATAATCCATTTGATTCTGGCATTCCTGCGCCTGCTCCGCAGCATTTTCAAAGCTGCCAAGCGAGAGGAAAATGTCTTTCGCCTGCGCAGCCTCACCGCTGTCTTTGAGCGATACGGCCCTGTCATAATCGAGCGTATTCTGGCAAATCTGTGCCTGTTTATCCGCGTCCTCATAATCTCCGAGCGCCGCAAAAACCGCTTTGGCTTCTTCATAGCTGCCGCCATTCATCAACTGCTCAGCGCTGGAATAATCGCAGGCCTGCACCTTATCCTTGGCATCTTTAAAGCCGCCAAGCTCAGCAAACACAGCCTTTGCCTCCTGCGCTTTACCTGAATCCAGCAGATCGCTTGCCTTCTCATAGCGACCGCTTAAGTCTGCGGTGATCAGCACCGGCACAAGCACCGCGCAAACCGCAAGCACACAGCCCGCGGTGATCAGCACAGTCCTCAGCGTATGCTTTTTTTTCGGCGCTGCGGCTCGGGACTCAATCACAACATTTGTGTTTTGATCCGACCCATTCATGGTTTGAGTTTTCACCCGTTTCTCCTCAGGCGAAACAGCCGTTCCGCAATTCCGGCAAAAGCTCATGTTCTCGAATAATGGTTGTCCGCATCGGCGACAAAACATATAAAGCCTCCTGATATGCATAATAACAGCAAACGCTGCAAATGTATCAAGCTGAACTAAAATGTTTGATTACGGGTTCATAGTCTTATATTACCACAAATTTCGACACGCCTCTATATATTCTTTAAATAATATTTGTAATTTCGGCATAAAAAAAGGCGCTTGCTTTGCGCCTTTCTTTCAAGCTCACTCACGGTGTGACAGTTGCCAGGGGACTCACTGTGCCACCGGGCGGTACAGATGCACCCGGTGATCCGCCAACGTCGGGGGTCAGAATAGGTGATGCCGCCGGACTTATTGTTGCGGCCGGCTTCAGCGTGGCTGTCGCAACCGGTTTAACCGTATTGGTTGGGGATACTGTCGTATTGTTGTTCTTGTTCGTGCATCCCACCAGAATCGAACTGAACAGAACCACAACGATGATTGCAATCAACAGTTTTTTCATTGAATACGCCTCCTTTTGCATTTATTTTCTGCAAGCGGAAGCCACATTATCAATAAAAATTTTGTTATTTTTATCCAATAAATTCGCGCAGTATGCTCGTCTGCGGTACAATGCCCTGATCGCTGAAGCTTAAAAAATAGTTGAGGAATTTCAGCAGATCAAGTGCTTCGGGATAATGCGGCATATCGGGCGTAAATTGCCTTAAATCACTGTAGGCGTGCTTTTTCAGCATCAGCGGCTCATAAAACAGTGCCGAATTAAACATCACATCCGCCGTATGCTGATACGGCAGTATGTATTTGAATTCGCCGCGCCGCACGCTGTCCCATATCGCAAACGTCTGTGCAAACGAATAGGCGCGCGTGCGCTTGTCGCGCACCAGCCGCCGGAGCAGGCGCAGATCTTCGGGCATCACGACGCTGTGGCTGTCAATATTGAGCGTTGTCAGCGGCGAAATGAATATCTTGAACTTTTTATCTGCGGCAATTGTATGCGTCAGCGCGTTGTTAAGCCCGTGGATACCTTCAATCACCAATATATCATCCTCGATGCGCAGAGGAACCGCTTCACCGCGTCTCGCGCCCGCGACAAAATCAAAACGCGGCATTTGGGCTTCTTTTCCGGCCAGCAGCAGCTCAAGGTCTTCGCCGAGCTTTTGCGTGTCGAGCGCCTCTATGCACTCAAAATCGGGCTTGCCCTTCTCATCAAGTGGAATGGCTTCCCTGTTTTTATAATAGTCGTCCACCGAAATGGGGTGGCACCGCCTGCCGAGCGCCTTAAGCTGCACGGAGAGCCGCGACGCAAACGTGGTCTTGCCCGATGACGACGGCCCGGCCACCAGCACAATGCGCACGCTCTCTCTGCCGATGATCTGCCGCGCGATATCATCGATAGCGTTCACGTGCATCGCTTCGTTCACGCGGATGAACTCGGCCATGCCGCCTTCCCTGAATATGTTGTTGATATCGGCAACGGTCGATACCGACAGTTCCCGGCTCCACCGTTCAGACTGCTTGAAAACGTCGGCATATTTGGGCTGGTCAATAATCGATACCTCCGCCTCATGATATGGCGTCGGAATCTTCAAAATCATGCCCTCCCCGTAGGGAAAAAGCCTGGCGTCCTTCAAATAGCCCGTGCTTTTCGGCATGATACCGTGAAAATAATTGTGCAGCCCGCCGTATGCGTACAACCGGTAATAGTCAAACGGCCGGTAGCTCAGCAGCTCAGCCTTGTCTGTCAGCCCTTCGTCGAGCATGACGGCCTTCGCTTCGTCCACGCGCATCAGGTGCAGCACAAATTCCTCATCCGCATCAATAAGCTTTGCCATGTGCTGCTGCAGCGCGTCGATATCCTGCGGCCCAAGCGGCTCCATCTCGCAGTAGATGCCGCCGCAAAGCATGTATTCCACTTTGAACTTTCTGTCGGCAAAAAGCTCCCGCACCGCGCGGTACAGCACAAATGTCGCACCGCGCAGGAAAACGCGCGATGCCTGCTCGCTGTCAAACGGCGATAAAAACCTGATCTCCGCCTCTTTTTCGACTGCGTCCGCAAGCGAGACAATACGGCCGTTCATCAGCGCGCAGATCGCGCTCAGGTAACCCGAATCGTTCGCGAGCTGCCACAAACGCGCACCTTCCGAAACAGGCGTTTCTCTGCGGTTTTCTCCCTCAATAATATTGCAGATGCTCTCCATGTGTGCCTCCCCGTTTGTAAACAATGATTAGATGAGAAATGATGGGCCGTCAAGACAGCGTTCCGAATTAATCAGCGTTCACTTATGCTCTTGCCATTCAGTATACTGTCTGCGGTACGTTTTGCCAATAACCCCGCTTACCAAAAGTATTGCGCTTTTTCCCATAGAATATGTTATAATGGCAGCGATCAACCAAGGAAGGAGTTTATCTATGAACAAAACACACAAGCCGGAGATTGTGACGCATACGGAGGTATGCGGTAAATAATCTCGTTTATCATACCTCCAAAGCATTTATATCAATATTGGAGGAATATGAAATGGACTCACTTAAAAAATATGGCCTGACACCGTTTTTTTCGGCACAGGCTGCTTTATACCCCGATGAAACGATAGGCCGCGTGGTTTTACAGGGCAGGGACATCTGCAAGGTGCTAACCGAAGACGCGGAGTTTTTTGCAGAGGTTTCGGGAAAATGCCGGAGTCTTGGCACTTTCCCGGCCGTCGGCGATTTTGTGATGCTGGACCGCTCGAGCGGTGAAAGCGGGCATGGCCAGATTCAGCATGTGCTGACGCGAAAGAGCGTGTTCGAACGCAAAGCAGCGGGCCAGAAAAACGGCACGCAGGTTGTCGCGGCGAACATCGACATCGTCTTTATCTGCTCGTCGCTCAACAACGACTTTAATCTGCGCCGATTCGAACGGTATCTCGCCATCGCATGGAGCAGCGGTGCGCTGCCTGTGGTGGTGCTCACCAAAGCGGACATCTGTGACGATGCGGAGGAAAAGCTGGCCGAGGCGGCGGACGTCGCGATCGGTGCGGATGTGCTCGTCACATCCGGTTTTATTGAAGACACGCTGACAAAGCTGCGGTCGTATTTGAAGGACGGCGTAACCGCCGCCTTTATCGGCTCATCGGGCGTCGGCAAATCCACGCTGATCAATGCGCTTGCGGGTGAAAGCCTGCTCAAAACCGCCGATATCCGGCAGGACGATGACAAAGGGCGCCATACCACCACGAGGCGCGAGTTGATGGTGCTGCCGCAAGGCGGTGTGGTGATCGATACCCCCGGCATGCGGGAGATCGGGCTCGACTCGGCGGATCTGGCCAAAGCCTTTTCGGATATTGACGCGCTGGCTGGGCAGTGCCGGTTTCGTGACTGTTCGCACAAGGCCGAGCCGGGGTGCGCAGTGCGGGTGGCTGTGGAAAACGGCGAGTTCGACGCAGACCGGCTGGAAAGCTACTTCAAGCTCAAAAAAGAAGCGCGGTACGACGGCCTTAATTCACGGCAGATCGAAAAAGAGAAGATCAGTGAGATGTTCTCGGGCTTCGGCGGCATCAAAAACGCGCGAAAGTTTGCCAAAGAAAAAAACGAACACCGCATATGACGACAGCCCCGGTACCAATCCGGGGCTTTTCCATACAACTGTTACAGAGCTGTTTTTTTACGGCAATATGCGCCGTACATAACGGTTAATGACGTCTTTTCAATGCATTTTCTCAAATATTCATAAAGAGCTGTCAGTCTCGCGCAGAGCACAAAACGACTATCCTTTTTTGAACCTAATGAAATTTCGTTAGCGATATGATACTATACATTCCGAGGACGGTATATATATGGAGGATGATTTCTATATGTATCAGAATAATGAAACAAAAGGCATCATGCAAATTGTCTATTTTTCCGGAACCGGGGGAACTGAGAGGGTGGCTGCCTGCTTTAACGAAACGCTCAGGCAAAAAGGCTGCCAAACAGTGCTGACACCGTTGGATCTTTCGGCCATAAACAATGGTGTTTATTCGGATGTTCACCAAGATACCGGCATACTTTTCCTCATCTTTGCCGTGCACGCCTTTGATGCCCCCGAAAATGTTTACAGTTGGATGGAGCAGATTTCATCAAATTCTAAAAAAGCTGTGGTCATATCGGTATCGGGCGGCGGAGAGGTTTGGCCCAATACCGGCTGCAGAACCGGAGTCATCCGTGCACTGGAAAGTAAAGGCTTTGACGTTATCTATGAGAAGATGATGTGCATGCCTTGCAACTGGGTCACACCGATGAACGACGACATGGCCATGTGGCTGCTCGCAGCACTTCCCGAAAAAACAGAAAAGATCATAACCAGTGTTATTTCGGGCCAGAAAAGACGCACGAAACACAGGAAAGGCAGATTGCAAAACGCCATTTCAAAGCTCGAAAAGAAAGGTGCCAAAGAATTCGGTACACTACTTGCCATTTCCGAGGCTTGCACCGGCTGCGGATTGTGTGCAAAAACATGTCCTGTTCAAAATATCATCCTAAAAGACGGAAAGCCTGCATTTCTAGCCCACTGTCTCATGTGCTTTCGCTGCATTTACACATGCCCCAGCAAGGCATTATCGTCGAAGAATTTCATGGTATTGAAGAAAGGGTTCAGCATTCACGATATTGAAAAGAGAATGAAAGATAAAGAACTGCCGTCTGTCAGAAAAAGCTGCAAGGGATTGTTCTGGATTGGCGTGAGAAATTATTTGACTGACAAGGACGGCTATTCCTAACCCCAATTAAAAACAACAGATTAACTTCATGCAACCGATTATTGCACCGAGCCGCCCGATTTGCTTTGACTTGCACACGGATTTATTATAAAATCTTATAGATATTGGAATCACATGGCACAATGGAGGTAACCGGTGAGCAAACCCGTCCGCATCATATTGATCATAGCCCTTTGCATCGCGGCAGCCGCCGTGTTATATGTGGCGCTGGACCCCGCCAACCAGAAGCCGCTCGAATCCGCGCCGTCCGAAGGCGTCTCGGCCACAGCCTCTGAAAGCGCTCAAGCGGAGCCGTCCGCAACGCCGTCCGCAACGCCGTCCGCAACGCCCGAACCGACGGAAGCGCCCGAGCCGGAGCCGCTCGCGCTCGAAAAGCAGCCGCTCACGTTCGCGCAGCTTGCCCCCACCACCACGATGGCGTTTGAGGAGCTTGTCGGCGACAACGACGTATATGACGAGGATGATCTGCCGCCGTTTCCTGCGGGAGATACCTACAAACTCGTGATCAACATCTATCATCAGTTTGCCACGGTTTATAAAAAAGACGGGAACGGCGAGTTCACCGTTCCCGTCCGCTATATCATTGTAAGTTCGGGCGCACGCAAAACGCCCACGCCCATCGGCACATTTGAGATGGGCACCAGCTCGGTGCGTTTCGGAAAGTTCCAGACCTACGGCGTGTTCGGCCAATACTGGCGGCAGATTGTCCGCAGTATCTTCTGCCATTCGCTGATTTACGAATCGAGAAATCCACGCAGCTACACGGTTTCTTACAATGAGCTCGGCAAGCGTGCTTCTCACGGCTGTGTGCGCATGCTCGTGCCGGACGCGCGCTGGATTTATTATAATCTTGGCCCCGGCACCGTCTGCGAGATCATACAAGGCGACAAGGACGACGCCGAAGCCGCCGCGATTAAGGCGCAGTTGATTCGCGCCCCGAAGCCGTCGAGCCGCCCCGATGTAACGCCGGGCAGCTACACCGTTACCGAAGCGTGGGCGGGGTGGCAGGGCAACGCGCGCGCGCAGTATGAAGCCTATCTCGCGTCGCAGCAGCCTGAAGACGATGTGGCTGAAGCAGGCGAGGCCTAGATTCGCATAAGACACACACAAGGACGGTGCAAACCGTCCTTTTTACTTTGACATGTATGTTTCCGTGAAATATGTTGCGAACGACCTCTCGGGCGTTCCGTTTTTGGAGACGGCGTGCCTTCTGTTTACGAAATCTTGTAGAGAACGGGCGCTTTTGCCCCATAGAGGTATGACCGTACCGCTCAGCATCTTACACGGAGCGGTACGGGGACCGCTCCCTACAATTCGTACGGTAATATAACCGTGTATCGTTCCGTTAAGCATAATACGGAACGGCACGGAAGCCGCTCCCTGCGATTCACGGCAATTATATCGGAAACGATCCCTTCCTAGCCCCAAAGGAGCATGTCATTCCGTCATCATTCAAACAGTTCAATTTGAACTCGGAAGGGTCGAGACCCTTCCCTACTGTTCGTGCTATGCAGGGACGGGCGCTTGTGCCCATGCGGAGCGGCACAGAGCATTTTGGAATCATAGCGTCACAAACGTCGGCTCGTGGCCCGTATGCGACAAAAATTTATTCATCAGATCGTCCATGCGCAGCTTTAAGCTCGCCGTGTTCACACACGGATGACAGCCGATATATTCTTCAGAAAGCAAATCACGGTCAATCAGCAACGACACCTCATGACCTTTGTCGTTCATAAGCCCGAGCACGCTCACGGAGCCCGGCGTGATGCCGAGCAGCCGTTCCATGTCCGCCGCGTCCGCGAACGACAGCCGCGTGGACTGCACCTGTGCCGATACCTCCCCCGCCCGGTAGCGCTTTTCTCCCGGCAACATCAGCATGTAAAACCGCGTTTTCTTCGCGTTGTTCAAAAAGAGGTTCTTGCATATGTGAATATCGAGCCGCTGCTCCACCTCAAGGCAGTCGCCCACCGTTGCCGTCGCATCGTGATCGAGCCGCACATAGGGAATGCCGAGGCTCTCAAGCAGCGCATACGTCCTCATCTCTTTTTGCAGCCGTCCTTCGCCTGAAGGTGCCGTCTCATACATCTGCGGATCTATCCATATCTGTCCCATGTTTTTTCCCTTCATACAAAAAGCGGCCCGCTTTGCACTCACGCGCCGCTTGACTCTCTATTTTAGCATCTTTTCAGCCGATCAGCTGATATTTCTTCTCGTTGAAAATCGACACCGCCACATCCACCACATCGGGGTGGTAGAGCACGCCGCTGTTGGATATGATCTCATCGAGCGCGGCATTGAGGCCAAGGCTCGGCCTGTAAGGCCGGTGCGTCATCATCGCCTCGAGCACATCCGCCACCGAGATGATGCACGTTTCAATCCAAATCTCGTCTCCCATGAGCCCGCGCGGATAGCCGCTGCCGTCAAGCCGCTCGTGGTGCTGGTAGACAATCTCGGCCACGGGCCACGGCATCTCATAATCCTTGAGCACCTCATAGCCCTTGCTGGCGTGCTCCTTAATCAGCTCATATTCAAGCGGCGAAATCTGCCCCGGCTTGTTGAGAATGTCCGTCGGCACCATTATCTTGCCCACGTCGTGGATGCAGCCGATTACGTTGAGCCCCTCCACCATGTCCTTCGAAAGGCCGAGTTCGCGACCGATCTCTCCGGCCAGCGCCCCCACGCGCCGCTGATGCCCTGCCGTGTACGGGTCTCTTAAATCGAGCATGGCCGCCGCCGCATACGCCGTATTAAGCATGGCCTGACGCATTTTGCGCGTCCTTTCTTCCACGAGCCGCTCAAGGTTTATCTTCTGCGCCGCATTCTCCTTTTCGAGCCGCTGCTTTTCATCAAGCAGCTTTTTATATCCCACAGCCTGATGAACGGCTATCAGCAGGTCGTCTCGCGCAATCGGCTTTGCAAGGTAATCGCGTGCACCGAGCCGCACCGCTTCCACCGCCGTCTCCACGGTCGGCTCTCCCGTCATCATGATCACCTGCACGTTGGACTGCTTGCCGTGTATTTCCTTTAAAAGCGATATGCCCGAAAAACGCGGCATCACGATGTCCGTGAGCACCGTATCGAACTCATGCGTATCGAGCAGCGCCAGAGCGGCCCCTGAGTCTTCCGCCGTCATCACGTCGTAGCCGTCGCGCTTTAAAAACTCGCTGATCGTGACGCGTATGCTTTTTTCATCATCCACCACCAATATGCTCGGCATTCCCCTTACTCCTTCGCGGCACCGCTTAAATTCCAGCCGTTGTTCACCGGCAGTTCCAATATCGCGCGCGTATACTTGTTAAGCTCGGATTCAAAATACAAATGCCCGTGATGATCCGAAACGATGCCGTGGCTGATCGACAGCCCGAGCCCCGTTCCTTCGTCGCGCGATTTCGTCGTAAAGAAAGGATCAAACATCTTCTCCTTCACATTGTCGGGAATCCCCACGCCGTGATCCTCCACCGTGATCCTCACCCATTCGCTGCCGTCCGTCCGCACAAAAAACATGCTGGAAAGCAGAATGCGCTTGTCCTCATGCTCGTCCTTATACCGTGCGTTGAGCGCGTCACGCGCGTTTGTGATCAGGTTCATCAGCACCTGCTGAATCTGCTGGCTCCGGCATTTGACGCTCGGCAGCTCGGGTGCCAGTGCCACCTCGAGCGTGATCCTGTCGGTGCGGATGATCGTACGGATCAGCAGCAGCGTCTCGTTGATGATGTCGTTGACCTGCGCAAGGCTGTGCGTTTGCTTCTCCTGCCGCGCGAACTTAAGCAGATTTTTGACGATACCGGCAATTCTCTGCCCTTCCTTAATAATCTCGCCGCTGAACTCCACAATGTCCGTATCCACACCCTGCGCTTCCGAAATGAGCTGGGCATAGTTGATGATGCCGCTCACCGGATTGTTGATCTCGTGCGCGACGCCGCCCGCGAGCACACCGATCGATTCGAGCTTTTGCTTGTGGCGCAGCTGCGCCTCCATATTGAGTTTCTCCGTCTCGAGCTGTCGGCTCTGCGTGACATCGTGCATAAAAACGAGCGCGCCGTCTTCTCCTCCGAGCTGAAACGACACAGCCGAAAGCTCCGCTTCGTTTTGTTTATGATCCGGGCGGACAAGCGACAATCTCGCCATGCTGCGCGGTTTTTTTGCAAGCAGCCGCCAGCGCGGCGTGACCTGCCTGCTTGCCGGAAAATACGCAGCCACCGGATTCCCAAGCAGTTCGTTTTCATTTTCGACCCCAAAAAGCTCGACCGCCATCCGGTTGACATACACAAAAATACCGTCCATCTCCACAAACACGCCGTCCGGCGCATTTTCCACGAAGAGACGAAAACGGTTCTCACTCTCTATAAGCCCTCTTTCCGTGCTTTTGCGTTCCGTCACATCCTGCACAATCATGTGCAGCAGTCGTCCGCTGCCGATCTCCACGCAGCCGCTGAAAATCTCAACGTCCCGCAGCTGTCCGTCGCAGCGCAAATGCTGGGCGCTGAAACGCCCCGCACCGTTATCCCAAGCCTCCGCAAACACCTTTCGCAGTGTTTTTTCACCGGACGTGTCAATATCCCAGAGCATCTTTTCTTCATCGCCCGCCATACCGTAAAACTCGCGCGCCGCCGTGTTCATATCGCAGATAAGCCCCGAGCCGCAATCAACGATCATCTGAACCGCATTGTTGGAATGAAACAGCGAGTGATACTTCGCTTCACTCTCTTCAATCCTCGCATGGTCGTTTTTGGACGCCGTCATGTCGATATTGACACCGGTCATGCGCAGAGGGGCCCCTTGCTCATCGCAGATGCACGTGCCGATTGCCTTGATGCAGCGCACACTGCCATCCGGCCTCACCACGCGAAACTCGTCTTCGTATTCGCCGGCCGCATTGAGCAGCCCGATTTTAGCCTCCGCCGCATCATCCGGATGCAAGCAGGCTATCCAATCGGAAAGCTTGCCGGAAAAAGCCCCCGCGTCCAAACCGTAAATCGCGCTCATCTGCGCGTCCCAGGCGACTGTATCGCTCGCGATATCAATGTCCCATATGCCCATATCCGCCACGCGGGAGGCAAGCGAAAAACGTTCGTTCATCGTTTTGAGATTTTGCTTCAACGCAATCAGAGAGGATAAATCGTAGACGGTATATATCAAACACGGTTCGTCGTTAAACACCGTTTTGTCGAGTGAAATCAGCACCTGCCGCGTCTCGCCGGTTTTGGTGCAAAGCGATGTTTCGTAATCGCGTACCGGCTCACCGTTATCGAGCCGTTTCACCATCACCCGCCGTATCTCGGGATCGTCGAATATGCTGAGCGCAATGCCCGTCTGACCGATCAGCTCTTCGCGGCTGAATCCGAACAGCCTTAAATAGCTGCCGTTCGCATCAATCACGCGGCTGTCGGAGAGCCTTGTGATCAGTATCGCGGCCGGAGACGCCTCGAATATCTTCCTGAACTGATCTTCCTTCTGCAAAAGTGCCGCTTCATCGTGCTCATGCGAGTCCATCTCATCTTGAAGGCGCTGCCTGTCGGCCTGTGCACGAAGGTCATCCTCCATGATGGACGCATATTGCGCGAGCATCTGCTGAGCCCAGTTCCAGAATTTCTTTTCCTTTTTGTCGATAATGCTGATGACCCCGAAAACCTGTCCCTGAGGCCAAAGAATCGGATATCCCATGTAAGACGTGAGCCCCGAGGGCAGATGTTTCCACGCGTCTTCCTTCAGGCTGTTGTTCACAATCAGCCTTTTGCGGGTGGCGTGCACCCTTTCGCCATACGCAGCGGCATCCGCCGTCAGTTCCTCGACGGCTTGCTCCATACCGGGAACCCCGCAGCTTTTGATCAAGAACTCGGTGCCCTCTTCAAGCGGCCGCAGCACATAAGCCCCCGGGCTCTCCGTGATTTCCGATATGAGATCCAGCATGCTTTTCCATTTCGCATGGACTGCAGTCTCAATATTCAATATTTCGCCCCCGTTACCCAAAAAAATAAATCAAAAATTTTGCATATCAGCCATATAGATAAACCATTTTAAACAATATATAACCCAATCATCAATGGCTGGCGGTTTTTAATTTTAACTGTCATATTGAGCGCTGTTATAGACCTGTTTTGAATCGGACATCAACCAATAACGTTTCCTGCCCGCGTTATTCTCCTGCACACAAAATTTCCTGTTTATTTACGGCCGGCCATAGTATAATGGATTTAAGAATACATGTTCTTATTGGAGGCATTCATGAGTTCTACCGTATTATTCTCACCAGTCAAATTCAGCAAATACGACCCGGATGAAACACTGCCGGTACGCTTCGGGCGATTGATCGACCGCCTTGAGCTAAAGGATACCGTTGAGGGAAAATGGACAGCCGTTAAAATGCATCTTGGACGCGAGATCGGCTATACGACAATCCATCCGCTGTTTGTCCGCATGCTGATAGAAAAGCTCAAGTCTTACGGTGCGCGTCCGTTTATCACCGATCAGGTTATTGACGGGGCCCGTTTGAGAGGCTATACCGAAGACCTGCTGGGTGCCCCCATTGTTCCGGTCTGCGGGACAATGGAGCGCTACGTCTATGAAAACGAGGTCGATTTCCGCACGTTTAAGAATGTGGATATCGGCGGCAATATTCACGATGCCGACGTGATGATTGACCTTAGCCACGTGAAAGGCCACGGTGCCTGCGGATACGGCGGCGCATGCAAAAACATCGCGATGGGCTGCGTCACCGACAGAACGCGACACCAGATTCATGCGCTTGAGGGCGGCCTTGTGTGGGACGAATCGCTTTGCACGCATTGCGAAGCCTGTATCACAAGCTGCAACCACAGCGCGAACAGCTTCAGCGAGGAAGGCAAGTATACGGTCTTTTATCACAACTGCACCACCTGCCAGCACTGTGTAAAGGTTTGCCCGACCGGCGCAATCTCGCTTGATGCGCACAACTATACCGACTTTCAGACAGGCATGGCGATATGCACCAAAACCGTGCTTAATACGTTTGAGCCGGGCCATGTGTTTTACATCAACTTTTTGACGAACATCACGGCAATCTGTGACTGCTGGGGTATTTCCACACCCGCGCTCGTCCCCGATATCGGCGTGATGGCAAGCACGGATATTGTCGCAATTGAACGGGCCTGTCTGGATGCGATTACAATGGACAAGTTCAACCCAGACGGCATACCGCAGGGCACGACCCTCGGGGATGAAGGACATCTTTTCGAGCGGCTGCACGGCAAAAACCCGTATATTCAGCTCGACGAGTTGGAAAAGCTCGGCCTTGGGTCTCAGAACTATGAGCTAACTGAGGTTAAATAAAGGCCGAATTTCGCCGAAAACAGGCGTTAAGGCACGGTGTCAGGGAAAACCCGGCAGATATGTCACGGAATGCGACGCAATCTTTACGATATTGTTACAAAAGTGTTGCGAAGAGCCGCCTTTTCTGATAGAATAATGACAACGTATTGATAAAGAGGCGGATTTGTCCGTTACCTAAGATCAATAAAATCAAGATTAAGGGGCGAACGAATGAAAAAGCACAGAAAGAAAACGACATTCAATTTTACCCGTATGGCCAAACGGCTGCTGTTAAGGCTGCGCCGCAGAACCGCGCAAGTCTCTCAGAACATGCAGACGAGCCGTCTGACTCGGGAGACACCTGCCGAACTGCAAAGATCGACGCGCAAGCGTTTCATTCGGGTAAAGAACTTAAGGAGGCTCATCGCCGCCGGCGGGGCTGCGGTGGTCGTTGTTGTGATAGTTGTGCTCGTCACATCGCTGGGTGCCCCGAAACCCGCCGTTTCAGGCGAAAACCTCCTGGCTGCGAAGGACGATCTCCCTGCCGTCAACGAGATGGCAGCCGTCAACAGCGAGCCCATCCCCACCACAGTACCCGAATCCAAGGTGACGCTGGCTATGCCGGTTTTCGAAGCGGTCAACATCACCGAAGGCGTGGAAGCCACTGTGGTGACCGACATACAAACGCGCCTGATGGAGCTTGACTATCTTGAAGAAGATGAGCCGGGCACCGTTTATGAAGAGACAACCAAAATGGCTGTCCAGCATTTTCAGACGCAGCACGCGCTGCCCGTCACCGGCACGGTGGACCAAGCCACTTACGACTTGCTGATGTCGGATCAGGCGCAATATTACACGATCACGATCGGCGCGGAAGACGCGGATGTGGGCGGGCTGCAGCAGCGTCTTTACGAGCTCGGTTATATCGACAAGGTCACCAACTATTTTGGTACGGATACGGAAAGCGCGGTCAAGAAATTCCAGAAGCTCAACGGTCTCTCCGAGGACGGCAAGGTCGGCAAGAACACGCGCGAAATGCTTTACTCGGAAGATGCCAAGCCCAATATGTATTCTTATGGCGAGCAAAGCCCCGAGATACTCACCTATCAGCAGCGTCTGAAAGACCTTGGCTATCTCACAACCGAGCCTGACGGCACATTCGGCGAGGATACAAAAATCGCCGTCCGCCGTTTTCAGGAAAGCAGCGGCCTCATCGCAGACGGCTATATCGGGCCGACCACCAAAGACGCGCTGATGTCGGCCGAGGCACAGGGCAACGCGCTGGCCATCGGCGCGAAGGGCGACGACGTCACGCGCGTTCAGGACCGCCTCAAAGAGCTCGGTTATATGAAAAAAGCCACCGGCTATTACGGTGAAGATACGGAAACTGCGGTTCGCAATTTCCAGCAGACCAACAAGCTCACTGTAGACGGCAAGATCGGCAGACATACGATGAACACACTGTTCTCGGACAGCGCCAAAAAATACAAAAAGCCCGCGAGCTCCAGCGGCAGCTCTTCAAACAACGGCGGTTCATCCAATAGCGGCGGTTCTTCGAGCAGCGAAGGCGGCTCCTCGGCGAATATCACGGGCGCGAACATCGAATCGTACATCTCTGTGGCCGAATCCAAGATCGGCAAGAAATACGTGCGCGGTGCCAAAGGCCCCAATTCGTTCGACTGCTCGGGTTTTGTGTACTGGTGTCTCAATCAGGTGGGCGTCAACCAGAGCTATATGACATCGGCCACGTGGGCAAAGAGCACGAAATACACCAAAATCGGCAGTATGGATGAAATGCAGCGCGGCGATATCATCGTATTCAAAGGCCATGTGGCCATCTACGCGGGCAGCGGCGTGATGATAGACGCATCGTCGAGCAACGGCAAGGTCGTCAAGCGCGCCAGCACAGGTTCCTGGGCGAAACGCAACTTCATCTGTGCGTTCCGCGTGTTCTAAACCATCATGAAGGGATATTTGATTCATGAAAAGATGTTTTGTGTTGCTTCTCACAGCGCTGGTCCTTCTGCTCGGCGCATGCGGAAACAGCAATGAGGCACCGCCGTCCGGCGAGACGGAATCGGTGCCCAGCGAAAACCCCTCTCCCACGGCCACACCGACACCCGATTTTGCGGGCACGGATTTTTCCGGCCGCTGGCATGTGTTTGAAATCATCGATTCCAACGGCTTGCCTGTGAGCGATGCGGAGAAACAGAACATGGGAGCGGGATTCATTCTGGAACTGCTCGCCAACGGAACATACTTCGTGTATGGCGCCGACGGCAAGGTGCTGGGACAGGGTGCATACAGTGTGGCGCTCAATCAACTCACACTGACTGCCCAAGGGTCTCAAACCGTGTATGAAATTACCGATGCGGATACACTGCGCATCACCCAGCCGGACACAAGCGCCACCGTCATGAAGCGTGAAGCCAAGGAGTCCACTGAGGAAGGCGACGTGATTGAGGGAGAGACCTCAGGCGAGACGCCTGAGGGTGATGTGATTGAGGAAGAGGCGGATTTTCTGGACGAAGCTGAGCCTGATCTCACACTCTCTGCCGAAACGAGCCCCTCACCGCCCGCCCAATAAAGAGCGAAAAGAAGCGCCAAGCGCTTCTTTTTTTGCTGACAGATACCGACAATGTCTTTGAAGGCAGTTTATCTGGCGGCCTATTTCACTGTTCTATTAAGGAGCGACAGCGATACCATGGAATAGAGCCTGCAACAGAATCTCATCCCGTCGCCGTTACTTCGCAATGCCCGTTCGACAGCGGAAAGAATGACCGCCACCGCAGCTTTCCGTTTATTAGGGTATGTTTCGAAAGAGCTCAAGCAACTGGCTCAGTATCCAGAATAACACCCAGTATTTATAGCGATTTGCCTATGGGATTTCATCTGCTTCGCCGGTATACATCTTTGTTGCCACCACGTCATGGAATGCATGATAATCAGGCCGCGTTTTCACAAAAACTGAGCAGCGCCGCTTTTTTATGGGCACTTCCCTTTTTAGTTGAAAGAATGTAAAATATTTATGTATCCCATAGCACTTTTTGTGTTTTAAAACGTCTAATATACAAGTAAAGGAAAAGGAGCCAAAATCATGATAAATGCATGCTACGAACCCGATGCCGCATTTGATTCGCTGTTTCATGTGCTGGAAAAACCGCTCCCGTCATCGCCGATGACAGATCCGAAATATTTTTTGAGCATGAATGAGGACGCGATTTTACGCAACCTCAATGAATCGCGGCATGAACAGCGGCGTATTGCCATGACGCGCTACGCAGCCGCATTCGGCGTGTTTACGGCGATTGCGATGATGCTGACATTCTCACGTGAGGTCAGGGCCTTTGCACGCGAGGTGATCTATTCCGTTATCGAATGGTTTTCGCCGCAGCAAAACGAATCCGGCGTGAGCTTTGATATTGAAGACGGCACCCACACAAGCGCGCCCAGTGCAAATGCTTTAAAACCCGGCGAAAAAGTGAGTTTTAAGGATCTGAGCGAAGTGGACAAACTCTACAGCCACAGCATCTACGTGCTCAGCGGTCCGTCCTTCGTGCTGGCAGATGGGTACATCCAAGATGATACCATTTGCACAAACTATGATGCGGATGGAACAAGAGTTCAGATCATTGCCTCGCCCATTCAAAACAGCGGCAGCGTAAACTACCGTTTCAACGACGGCAGCTTTGAAAAACTCGATGTGGCCTCTCTCGGTACATTCTACTACGATCTGTCGGACGGTACGCTATTCGGCGGCATCATGACAAGCGGCACAGATCTGACTATCAGAGTGCCGGAAAACGCATCCGCCGGATTGCTGGAAAAAATCGTACAAGCTCTGAGCCTTTATCGCTAAGCGTCGGGTAAGCGTATGAAAAGCAGCTATGACCTGTTTGCATCGATATGGGAACAGCACCACATTCCATTGTATAAGTATCTTTACTCGCGCATGTCGAACCAGTATGACGCCGAGGATGTTTTGCAGACCACGGCGCTCAAAGCGGCGAGGAATTTTCATAAGCTCAAAAATATAAAGGATGCAAGACAATGGCTTTTTTCCATTGCCACAAACGCAATGAACGACCATTTCAGAAGAAACAGCGCAAAGGTGTCTATCGAGCAGCTGCCCGAAGTGGTCTCGGCGGAGAATGTGAGCGGCTTCAGTGATTTAAAGTTTACGCTGAATATGTATTTGGAAAAGCTGCCGGCCGAGAAGCAAAACCTTTTTTACCTGTACATGCAAAAAGCGCTCAACCTCAAAGAGATTGCCGGTGTGCTTGATATCGGGTACTCAACTGCGCGCAAATGGCTTCAGGAAATTAAAGACGATCTGACGGAAGAGCTGTATGACAAAGCGCAATAATCCGTTTTTTTGATATGCATCCCTCATCTGCGATGGATACGTTATAACGCGGACCCTGCGGTCACCCGCCGCAATTTATTGCTGTCAGCGGCTATTCATGTACAAGATGGCATATGTGCTTTGGTATGTTTGAAACTCATGGCGGATAGCTGGCGCCTGAAAACGGCATTGCATGCCGGGCTCGGTCAAACATTCCCTCAATCAAGCGCTTCCCCCTGCCGCATAGGGAAAAGACGTTATCCTCTTATTCATTCATGATCCATCTCTCTTTGAATTTGAGCCTTTGTTAGTTCTCTAGAATTGTCTAAAATAAAAAAAGCAGACACTATTCTTTTGATAATGTCCACTTTTTATCTGACCGGTTCAGCCAGCGGGCCTCTTTAATGTGCAGACCTTATGCGTACCAATACTCTCTGAAAATAAGGCTGTCGGGTCTCCACGCGGAGCCTGTCCCCACTTTGATGCCCGAATTGTAGATGTCAAAAGCTTTGACAAGGTAATTCGTATGAACGCGCAGGTTCAGAGACTGCGCATCCGGCACATCCGCAGAATGAGAGCCTGATCTGTAATACGACGACGTCACCGAGAAGCCGACGGCAGATGATACCATGCTGCTGCCGACCGAATAGGTAGTCGAATATCCGGCTGAGCGCGTCTGTCCGAATGTTGACGAAAAGCTGCAAGGCCCATAGTACCAATACGAATCATAATCGTCTGAATAATAGCGGTAGCCCGTCGTCCTCACATTGCTGATGTATATGCTGGCAGCGGCCATCGGAGCGGCGCTTGTTTGGACAGACTCATCTATTGAGGCAAATTTGACGACCGTCGTTTTCACCGCAACAAGCTCCTGCCCTTCGGGCACTGCCAAGCCTTCGGCTTTGGCAATCTGCCTGAGGATAACCGGGTCTTTCTCAATGGTCTCTTTGACCTCGGAGACTGGAGCTTGGCTCACCGGTTTCTCGGGTACATCGGCTGCATAGGCGGTACTCCCAAACGCCATTACGAGCAGAGCCGATAAAACAATGGCAACGATTCTCTTTTTCATGGCTGGTCCTCCTTGGTTTTTCTTATAAGACGTTTTAAAACCGCAAAAGCGCTACGAAAAATCATATATTTTGTCCGATTTTGTATAAAAAATAATGACTCAACGCTTATTTTCACGTCTTTACCATTATATTACTCATGTGTTGAGCTCAAAACCGCTCAAAAACCGCTCATAAAATAAAAAAACATTGACCGCGCAAGCGGAAAATGTTATATTATAATTTATGGCTTATAGTTAATATTTGTCTTATTACACATATACTGTAGCACAAAAGCTGCGATTTGTCAATAGGTTTGTGGAAAAATTAAAGGAGGCAACGTATGGACCATCTCATCATATCGGGTGCGAACAAAACGGCCGTCACGGAGATTCTCGCGTGCAACCATCTCACGGCGCGCTTTGGCATCACGCTCACCGAACAGGACGCAAAGGCGCTCGTGCAAACGCGCTCTGCCGCGCTCAAAGACGCGGGGCGCGTGGAATTTGCAGGTGGCGCACTTCCCGCGATCATCACCGCATTTGCCGATTCGCCGTATCTTTCCGACGACACATACATGGATACGCTGCACACGCTCGTCGAGACATTTTACGAGTACAAGACCGAAACGCTCGATACGATTGACGACGATGAGCTGATTGCACTGATGCGGCGGCACTTTGACACCACCTGTCAGGGGTCCGTCGAGTGGCTGCGCGAGGATGTTTTAAGCGCCATATCACGGCGCGTCCGTTTCGGCGAGGACATAGAAGATGAATAAGCTCCAGACGCATGGCGCGATATCCAAACAGCGGCTCAGCAGCGGAAATTGGCTGCAATCTTTGCTGCGCGAGGCAGCCCGCCAAAGGCTGCTCAGCGATGAGGATCTGCGCAGGGTTCAGGAACAGATGGTGCAGCTCATGGTGTTCCTTGCAACGCGCTATACTGCGGGCGCAAGCACCTCGATACGCGAAGAAACCGCTCAGAGCCTGATGGCGGGCGCTGCCTACAGCATCAGCCATACGCTTAAGAAACTGCCGGTTGAAGCGGCGCTGCACGACCTTCGTGACATTCCGCTCAAAACGCTGTATGACCGCGGGCAGGCCGAGCTGCGCGAACTGCTGGCTGCCGCCAAGGCGCAGTATGCCGCGCTGCTTAGTGGCGGCTTGCCGCTTGGCAGCGTAACATGGCAAAGCACAGTGCACACGGGGCTCGCCGAGTTTTTCGAATATTATCACGTGTACGACGCACCGCATGAATCCCCCGGGTTCATCGACTACCCCACCGCGCTGCCGCTGGAAGGGGCGGGAGGCATTGAGTATATATCGCGATATTTAAAACGGCTCACGCTGGAAGACAGCCTTGTCCGACGCTGGCCGCTTGACGAGGTGAACGGTTTGATCCGCGCGGGCGGTGCGGTAGATGCGCCCGTCAGCGTATTCACGCTCGTGCTGACCAATGCGCTCGGCGTGGTGCTTTGCGGACGGCGTCCCGATGCGCTGTCCCTCTCGCATGGCGACAGAAGCTTGCTGCGTGGCAAGCTGGCGGACGTCCCTTTGCGCCGCGTGCTGCGCACCGCTGCCGATACGCTCTGCCAAAACCTCAGCATCAGAGATACGGCTCTTTGCCGCTACACATCGGACGCCGCGACGCAGGCTGCCCCCGCAATTAAAAATGCGCTGGCCACCAATACGCTGCCGCGCATGTTCCTGACGATAAAAGCCGCGCCGAAAGCCGTCTATTTTCACGACGCGCCTCGCATGGATGATAAGCAGTTTCGCGCGCTCGTGGATGATATCCTTGAATGCGGTGACCCCGCATACCGTGCCGAGCTCGTCAGCATACACGCCGCTTCGGTCGCCGACCTCACCGACCTTTTTGAGGCGGGCTGCCTGACCGGCGCGGATATCCGCACCGTGCTAAAATCGCTTGGAGACGAACCGCTTGCGATGCTGCTCTGCATCTGCCGCGAGACTCCCCCCGATGCACTGCATACAAGCGATGCCGAGCTGCTCTGGCGCTCGGCGCTCGGAGACCATATCGCGTCGCTAGATGAGGAAAAACAGCGCCATCTGCGAGAAATGGCGCGCTACATAGAATTCATATAGAGTTTTTGAAAAAAGTTGAGATTCCGTTGATATGCTGTATAATGGCTATATCGTATTATATAACGACAGGAGAACGAGGTGGAAAATTCAGCTTTAGAACAAAAAAAGGTGCGGAGGTTAAAAGCTTCGGCTGTCATCGGCGCTTTTTTGGCATTGCTTTTGATTGTTATGCAGCTTGCTTATTTTCACTATAATGAAAAATCGCATTACGAATACATTGCGGACTGGATATTTTACGCGGTCAACGGCGTTATACTCATCAGTATCTGTTTCCCGGCTGTCTTCATGCTCCGGTATAGCCGGACGGGCAAATACGCGGTCAGCATTTTTTTATCAGTCATATTTTGTGTCAACCTTGTTTTCATGTTTGTCAGCGGATGGGCCACGACCAGCTTTATCAGCATATCCCCAGATCTCAAATATGAAATGGTGCTCAAGCAGGACCCCGAAACAGGAAAGGTCATCGCCTACCGCAATCCGCTGTTGATCTTCGCGAGACGGTATGAGCCGCTTTCATATTCCGTCGAAGGCGATATCAAGCTGCAATGGCTGGCTTCCGGCGTCTGCGCGGCGACATGTATGGATACAGATCATAACCTGCGGCAATATATCGGCACTTTTGGCGACCGGGGCGATGGCCTCTCTTATTACACGGTGATCGGCGCGATCCGCGGCAGCTGGGCGCTCGATGCGATTCATAACGACAGACAAAAGATAACCGTTGACGGCGGAAGGATCACAATCACGAACGAAGACAGCTCGGAGACCTTTGATCAAAGCGACTGCGCACAGTTCGGCACACTGGCTCTGGTTTTATTTAGAGATGGCAAGCCGCGATGGACGATTGCGCTCAACGGCGACTGTAAGCTGAATGATCTTAACATCATTGAAGACGGCGGTACGATCACGCTTTGTGAGGTATCTATGGACAAAACCGCGGCGCTCACTTATTTTCGCACTGACAGCCCGCTAAAAGACTATACAGCGCCAACCCCAATGCCCACAGCCAGACCCGCTGAGCCTCTGCCGTCCGATTTTGACGATCTGGCGGCGTACAGCCCGTTTAACGGGGTTACCGATGTGATTTACAAGCTTGAAACAGGCTCAACGGATATGTTTGAAATCGGCAAGCTCGCACTTGCCGAAGACAGAAAGCACTTTGGGCCCGAAAGCAGCAAATATGATATGCAGGTGACTCAGCTGCGGCTGCTCGCGGGCGATATCAATGAATTCTTGATAGCCGTTGATGCCACATGCTCGGAGGACAATCTCGGCGTAAAAAGTACGTTTGATTACAATAAAATCTTTCGCATCCGTAAAGGAAACGGCGTCTATGGCGCTGTCAGCGTCGGCGGAAATGAAAACGCGTATCAAGACCTGAACAAAATTGATCCGCCGCAAATTAAAGAGACGGCGACCGATCCCGATTACTATATTTTTATACCGGCAAGGCTATCGGACGCGATGGAATATGAGGCTGAAAACGAGGGCGCAAGGGTGGCGGATGAAATGGCGTCCATCTTGAAACAGTCCCCCGATTTGTCCGGCTTTCAATCCGAGCAGGGCCGCGTTTCTTTTCGGACCGACGTCACCGATCCGTTTGCTATTGCCATGATCGCATCGGAAGAAAACGACAAGCTGTTTGCAGTCAACGGCTATAACCGCGACGCTCAGATCACAAAGATGAGGCTGCTCGCAGGCGATGCTGGCGAGTTTCTCATCGAGCTCGAAATCAGTGAAGTCATCACTGCGGATGGCGTCCGCGAAGAATCGGGCCATAACCCGACTTACCGCATTAAAAAAGGCGATGGCGGCGCTTATCTGGCCCTGCAGATCACCTACGGCATAGACGGCTCAGCCGGGCTGACCACGCTTAACCCGCCGCAAGTCAAGGATACGGCGGATAATCCCGATTGCCATTACTATGTACCGGCCGCATAGTAAATCATGAATCAGCCTCTCCAAAAGAAAAAGCCGGCGGAAATCTCCGTCAGCTTCCTCCCGTGAATCGGCGTCAGCCGTTGAACTGTGACTTGACCTGATTCACTTCGTTGTCGTCTGCCATCGTTGCCGGCTGGTAAAAACCTTTCGACTGGGCGATCTGATACAGCTCATACTGCGACGTCTCGCAGCTGTTTCTGATCTGCTGAATAGCCTGTCTCAAATTCGGGTTTGAACACTCCGATATCACCGTGGCATAAGTGGACAAGCTGCCCTTCACCGATGCAAGTGCATCGTTGACCATTGCTTTTTCGGGCAAATTGCCGCTCCCCATAGTTGTGTTGCTTGTCTGCATTATCCGATCACCCTCCTAACTTAAAAATGACAGCAGCTGCTGTTTGGTTTTCTGCGCATCCTGGGCAGACTTCTGAAAATACGACTTCACCTGCGGATCTGTAGACTGTTGGGCATACGTCTGCATTTTTTGAAATGCAGTATCGTGCGCGCCGATGAGATGCCTTAAGTTCTGTAGCTCCAATTTGTTGAGTTGTGACATAGAAGGACTCCTTTCATATTATTCACAACTCTTAGTATTCGGCGGCGCGGACTTCGCTATTCCGGTAAAAAAATGAAAAGCGCACGTTTAATGCGCTTATTTCACTCAAATCATTATTCCGCTTTTTTGAGCATATCCGGCAGGCTGGCTTTTCCTTTGGTGAGCGAGGCCGCCATCGCGGCCACAGCAATGCCGCTCGCAATTAAAAACGTAAACCGGAGTGCGTAAATGAAGGATTCCTTCTGGGCAATCATCGCGGTCACTCCTTCGCCCGCCTGCCCGGGCGTGCGTCCCGAAAGCAGCGTAAACAGCGCGCTTGAGAGCCCCACGCCGATCACCATACCGACGTTGCGCGCGGTCGCGAGCATGCCCGAAGCCACGCCGCGGCTGTCCGCAGGCGCGCTGCTCATCACGGCACTGTTGTTGGGCGTTTGAAAAAGCCCCGAGCCAAAACCCGTGACCGCCATCGCCATCACGATATAACCGCTTGCCGTATCCGCTTCAATGCGGCTTAGCAAAAACAGCCCCACCGCCATCAAGCCCATACCGAATGAGCTTAGCAGGCGCGTGTCGGTGCGGTCGGCAATCACGCCCGAAACCGGCGCGATCACAAGCGCGGCCAGCGGCATCGGCATATAAAGCAGCCCCGACATCGCCGGGCTGAAAAGACGCACAGTCTGCAGATAAAACGGCACGAGAAACACCATCACATACTGCGCCATGTAGTTGAGCACGGCGGCGGTCAGGCTCGCCGAAAACACGCGGATGCGGAACAACTTTAAATTGAGTATCGGATGCTTCGAGCGTTTTTCAAAATGGACGAACAGAGCGGCTGAGAACACCCCGCCCGCCATCAGCAGCGAAAATGTCAAAGCGTCGATGTTCGCGCTGAGCTGGTCGAGCGCGAGCAGCAGCATAAACAGCGCCGCGAATATCATCACACTGCCCGGAATATCCATCGCCACGGCGGGCTTGTGCTTGTCCGCAGGTATGAAACGCGCCGCCAGCGCGATGCCGATAATGCCGACAGGCACGTTGATATAGAATATGCTCTGCCAGCCGAGCACGCTGGTCAGCGCACCGCCAAGCACAGGGCCTGTGGACAGCGCAATGGCGACGGCCATCGCGCTCACGCTGAAAGCGCGCCCCCGGCGTTCGGGCGGCACGTTGTGCGTGATGATCGCCGAGTTTGTGGAAAACATCATGCCCGCGCCGAGCGCCTGCGCCACGCGAAAGCCGATCAACATGCCGATGCTGCCCGATAGCGAACAGAGCGCCGAGCCGAGCGTGAATACCGCAAAGCCGATGATGTAAAGCCGCTTTTGGCCGTAAAGGTCGCTCAGGCGGCCGAAAAACAGCAGCACGCTGCTGACGACGATCAGATACGCGGTCACGACCCACTCCTCCGTCGCAAGCGGCACATTAAAATGTGCCTGTATCACAGGATTCGCGACGTTGACGACGCTCGCGTCGAGTGCCGACATAAATGTCCCGAGCGCCACCGAAAAGAGCATGAGCCCTGTTTTTTTCTTCATGATGTCTTCCCCTTATATCGTTGTCACAAACACATTAAGCACATGCGCGAAATTTGTCAAGCTGCATATCTATAGTATCTGGCATCGCACCGCAGATGATGCGCGGCGTGGCAACGATTCAATGAATGTGGCATTCGATGCTCATTGAACTGAAGAACATAGTTGCATTTTTATAGAATATTATGCTATTATATGTAATATAAATATTAATTTTATCATCTTTGCAACAGCCTTCGCGCTCTTCTTGATCACATCCATACATTGGTTTTTGTGTCCGTGTATATTCTATTTTCCTTATGTATTCATACATTTTAATGTGCCTTGAGCGATTTATTCGGTGATAAATCACCGGAATACCGCCAAAAGGGTTGAAGGAGGTTGTTATGAGAGAGAAATACTGGAAGGTCATGACAGGCTATCGTTTTACACTGTACTACCTTGACGAGCACTTTTTCAGGTACACAAGATACGACCGGTATATCACCATATTTCTGGCGATAGCGTCTTCCACTGCCATCGCGAACTGGGCGATATGGCAGACGTTTGATCTGCTCTGGGGCGTTATCATCGGCCTCTCCCAGCTGATGACTGTGGTGAACCAGTTCCTGCCGTACAAAAAGCGCGTTCAGCAGATCGCCGCGATGCGGGCCAAGCTCTCCGCGTTGTATGTGGAGATCGAGAGCTTGTGGAATAAAGTTGATAATGAACAGCTCCCCGAAGAAGAGATCAATACCAAGTGCTATAACTTCATTAAAAAGTGGACAAAAATTGAGGATGACTTTTTTAAAGACGATTGCCTGCCCGAGCCTCAAATATTAATCGACCGCGCCGACAGGAAAAAGAATGATTATTTTGAAAAATTGTTTTAGGAGGAAACGACGATGCCAAAAAAGCCAATTATCATAACAAAACTCTCTGGCGGGAAGACAGCCGATGAAAAGAGTGTGACGTTAAGCCGCAGTATGCCGACGCAGAAAACCGTGCCGCAGATACCCAAAAAACCAAAGTAAATAGCGGCGTGTTTTTTTGATATGGACCGAGCTTAAGCCCCGTGCACTGCGCGGGGTTTTTTGTGTTGTGCCCGTTTCTGTATCAGCGTCGATTATTGTATGAATGTGGGCACATGTGCTATAATTGGTATCGACAAGAAACGAGGTGTTCGCGTGATGCATCAAGACAGCTTAAAGGGTGTCGAGCAGACAATGTTGCTGCCATTCTGGGGACGCTACTCAGAAAGCATCAAACCAAACGGCCTGATAAAAGATGAAATGTGCGTCAAAATCGTTGAGGAAAGCGGATTCGACTTTTCGGATATTACCAGGCAGCACCATCAAATCAGCCGCCTCGCGTGGATCACGCGCGCATGGACCACCGACTATGAATTAAAACGTCTGGTGGAAGGCAGCCCCGAGGCCACAGTCGTATGCCTTGGCTGTGGTTTAGACACCGCGTTTTACCGCTGCGAGCAAAGCCACCTCCATTGGTACGATATCGATCTGCCGAATGTGATCGCGTTGCGCGAACGCCTGATTCCGGCGCACCCGCGCTGCCGGACCGTCGTGGGCTCGATACTCGATGAAGCAACATTCCAAAGCATTGAAGTAAAGGGCTTCCTCATTTTTATGGTACAAAGCGTGCTTTGCTATTTAGAGGCGGAGGATGTGAAGAGAGTGTTCTCACATATGGCGCGGCTCGGAAAATCCGCCGTGCTTTTTGATTATTACAGCCAAAAGGGCATTGATATCAGCAACTTGATCGTGCTGAAGAATATGCCGAACGCCAAAATGATTTGGCATGCGGAAACGAAGGATGACATCCGCGCGCTGCACCCTCGTCTTGATTTGCGCGAAACGTATCCGCTGTTTCAAAAAATCATGCCGAAGCTGAGCGCAGCGGAAGCCGCATTGGCCGCGCAGGCGGATGCGCAGAGCATCAATACCATCGCCATAGCGGAGATCGGGGAATAAGCGGGAAGGAAGCGCGCTTGAAAGCTTAAGCGACAGTTTGATCAAAACAATCGATGGCTCATTCAAATATCACTATGCTAGGAGATTAATATGCAGTTAAAAAAGCTACTTTACATCCTTGCCGCGCTGCTCGCAACGGTTGGGCTTATCCTGCTGATTTCGGCCTTATGGGGTGAATGGGATGGTTTAATAGAGTCTTATGAGCATACGCCTTTTCTTTGGCAGCTGTATTCCATCGTCTCAATGGCAATCAGAATCCTCAGTGTCGTTGCTTTAATTATTTTAAGTGTCATCCAACTGAAAAAGGAAACGCCGAAACTCTTGATGGCCACCTGCGGCGTTGTGCTTGTCAACTCATTAAGTTATATACTCTTGGGATGGATGGGCGCCGCATTGCTGGCGGCAGGTTTGCTGCCCGTATTCACGATTTTACTTTCGAAGAAATTCAAAGAGATACCGAAAATTGAGTCTCGTCAGAAGCATTATCGGCTATTGATTATCGCCGGAATATTAACTTCTTTAATGCTGGCTTTTAACTTATATGATTTTATTTCAAATATGGTACTGTCAATTCGTTTGACCTTTGCCCCGGTGTCAACATGGACTTTCATAAGTGTCCCTATCGCCCTTGCGATTATAGCGTGCCAAATGCTGAGTTGCTTTCTTTATACGAAAAAAAGAAGCCATCTCTTGAGAATGCTGTTTTTTGGCAGTGGCTTTTGGAATGCACTCATAATACCCCTCAATATCTGCTTAACAATTCTCGTGTTCAATCCAATCCCGGAGTGGTGGCTAAGTCTGTTAAACCAAACAATATGTCTTGCGTCCACGATTCTTGTTTTCGTTCATACACTAAAGATTCGCAAAGCAGAGAAAGATCAATCTGTTCAGGTTTCAGACGAAAATCTGTTAAGCGAAAGGAGCTAATCATGATTAACGTTTGCGGAAGTCACTGCGAAGATTGCGAGCAGTACAAAACGGACTGCGGCGGCTGTGCCGAGAGCAAGGGAAGAGTCTACTGGACGCCTTATGTAGGCAGTGAGGTTTGCCCGATGTACGGGTGCTGCGCGGGCAAGGGCTATGCGCACTGCGGCGCATGCGAGGCGCTCCCCTGCCGGATTTATTTTGACACGCGCGACCCGAGTATAAGCGAAGAGGAGCAGCAGGCAGATGTGAGGACGAGAGCGGAGAAGCTAAGAGGGCTGTGAGGAAAACATGAGATTTATACCAGAATTCACATTCAATATACAAACGCCACATTCAAAGAATACAATACTGCGTCGGCTTCAAGAGATTACACATTCTGAAACGAAGATACCGAATATGAAATCGCGTCACTTTAAAGAACCATTTTATGGTCAGGTGAGTCCGAATGGTTTTATAATTTCTCCCTGCATGCGATTTTTACAGGGTTCTTTTGTACCAGTTATACATGGTAAGGTTTACAAAGAAGAACAAGGCGCAAATGTCAATATCACCACGAAACTAATAGATGCTGTGCTGACTCTTTGGATCGTATGGTTGTCGTTAACCGGGCTATTCTTTATCATAGTTATGTCATTACTGATCTTGGGACAAACGCCTTTCAGCTTCGGCAGCCTCGTACCCTTGATACTGTTCTGCTTCGGATATGTACTCGGTCATCTTGGGTTGAGACATGAAGCTTTGATTTATAGAAATTATCTGGATAGTCTCTGGTCTTATCCGTAAAAAATAGTCTGAATACTATAGCCACTACTACGCCACATTCTTAATATTTAGCAATCAATAAAGTCTATTCACGAAAACAAGGCCGGATTTCTCCGGCCTTGCTGTTTCAGTCAATGAAGTTAAGCGTTATTCAGCTTTTTCAGCTTCAGCTTTCTTCTTGCCGCCAATGCTGAGCAGCAGATTGAGCAGTATGCCGACAATCGCCGCACCCGCAATGCAGGGCACATTCATGCCGAGGAACGGAATCATGCCACCGAACTTGAACTGTCCGCCGACGCCGATGATCATAATCACGGCGATAACAGCGATGTTCTTCGCGCTGAACATGTCCACCTTGCGCTCAATCATAATCGCAATACCCTGAGCGGCAATCGCGCCGAACAGAAAGATTTCGATACCGCCGATAACCGCCTGCGGAATCCCGTAAATCACGTTGACGAGCGGCGTGATGAACGAAAGCGCCATCGCGATGATCGCCGCCGCAATCAGCACGGGAATGGAGAACACTTTCGTGATGGCCATCGCGCTGATGTTTTCGCCGTAATTCGTACCGGCCGGGCCGCCGAATGCGCTTGCGACGATATCGCCGATACCGTCGCCGATAAGGTTCTGGCCGAGCCTGTTGCCGATGTCATAATCCGGCTTGCCTTTCTTGCGGGCAAGGTTATTCACGTATATATCAAGCTGGAACACATGCGCCGTCGATTCGGGAATCGTCGCAATCGCAATCGGCATGATCGCGCCAAGCGCCACCCACGAGACGGAAGGCAGTGTAAAATGCGGCACCGTCAGCACGCCGGGAATAACGGCAAGGCCTGTACCCGCCGCTTCGGGAAGCGTCCTGAACAGGGATTCGCCCGTGAAGGCCAAAATGAGTGCCGCCACTGCGCAGCCGACGATCGGGCCCAGCAACAGAGGAAGCTGCCCCCAAACGCCTTTCAAATAAACGGAGAAGAGTATCGTTGCGAGCAATGTCACCAAAGATACGAGCCAGACCCAATCAGAGCCGGTAATGTCCGTGGCTCCCTGTGCCGGTGCGGCGTCGCCTAGCGCGCCCGCAGCCAGCGAAAGGCCGATGATCATCGCCACAGGGCCGGTAACCGTCGGCGGCAGCACTTTTTCAATCGAGCTTCTGCCGAACAGTTTCACAATGAAACCGGCCGCGATAGACACAAGACCCGAAGCCATAATGCCGAACTGAGCCGCTGAAATGATGCTGTCAGGCAGTATCTGACCAAAACTGATCTCGCTCACGCCCAAAGTACTTGCTAAACCTATGATTGCGGGAAGATAAGAAAAACTGGAGCCGAAGTAAAGCGGAATTTTTCTGCCTGTTACAAGAATGAAGCACAGTGTTGCAAAGCCGCTCGCGAAGATTGTGGTGGAAAGGTGGAACCCCGTGATAAGCGCAACAAGAATGGTTGCAGGGAACATAACGACAATCTGCTGCAAAGCATAGAGCAAAAGCTTCCATACCGGTGGTCTCTCATCTGGCAGATAGCCAAATGTTTGCTTGTCTTTATTCATATATATCCTCCTTGATATAAAGTTGCGTAATATTAAGTTTTCCTTAAACTTCGGGATATTTCAAACCGCACACTCTTGCAGCCACCACACTGTGCCCGCAAAGGCATTAAAAAAGCCTTGTCTTTTGGCAAGGCTTTGACCGTACACAAATAAGCATACCTTGCCGGGCTCTCTGGACCGGATTAAAGGGTCTTCCGTTTTTTTTAAAATAACACAAGCTATTGTGGTTGTCCAGCGATTTCGGCCCGAAATATAAAATTTCTTGGCGGAAAATGAATGTTGGGAAGCCCGGTTTTGTATCGTACCAATAAGGTGCTATAATAGCCTTAAAATGTGATTCTTTACCGAATTTTTTCACGGATAAACAGAGGTAAGCATGAGCGACTGGAAACCGGAATTGTATTTAAAATTTGAAAAGCAGCGCACGCAGCCCGCTGTCGATCTCGCGGCGCGCATCGGCCTCATAGCGCCAAAGCGCATTATCGATATCGGCTGCGGCCCCGGCAACAGCACCGCCGTGCTCAAAAGCTGCTGGCCGGATGCGGATATCACGGGGCTCGACAGCTCCCCCGCGATGATCGCGCAGGCAAAGGAGACCGAGAGTGCCGTCACATGGGTGTGCGCGGATGCCTCGGGCAGCCTTGGCGCTTTGGGGCGGTTCGACATCGTGTTCTCCAACGCGGCGATACAGTGGATGCCAGATCACGAGGCGCTGCTGCCCAAACTGTTTTCGCTGCTGGAAAGCGGCGGCACGTTTGCCGTGCAGGTGCCGCATACCGCGCACATGCCGATTCACACCGCGCTGCAAGCCCTCGTGAAAGACGGCGTATGGCACAAACAGCTGGAGGCCGTCACCACGCATTCCACATATCCCGCACCGTATTATTACGACATTCTGAGCACGCTCACGGCTGATATAGACCTTTGGGAGACGCACTACCATCATGTCATGGAGAGCCACAACGCGCTCGTGCAGTGGTACAGCAGCACAGGGCTGCGGCCTTACCTCAATGCGCTGAAAAATGAAGATGAGAGAGCCGCTTTCCTCGCCGATTTCGAAGCCGCGCTCAGGGATGCTTATCCGGCGCAGAGCGACGATAATGTGCTTTTCCCGTTCGTGCGCATTTTCTTCATCGCGCAGAAAGTGTAATAAGTCTTAGTCACCTCACACCATTCCATCCTCTTAGCCTGAAAAAACGAGGTCAGCCCAAAGCTCCCTCAAGAGGGAGTTTTGGCCGCAGGCGACTGAGGGAGGCTTTAGTGCAGGTTTTTATTGTGTGATCGGAGCAAAACGCGCCCAACTGGGCGATGAATACAGAATATCTGACGGCACTATGTCGGCATAACCTGCTGCTCGCAGAACTTAACCGCGCCGCTGATTTCTTCCTCCGTAGGATGGCCTTTCGCAATGCCGCCTATCAGCTTGAACGGGCCAAAAGTATCGTAACCCTTGCAGTGATACACGCCCAGCACGGTTGACCCCGCCGCCTCCAGCTTTGATGTGAACGCCGCCGCGTACTTCGCGCTGCCGCTGCCGCTGGTGTAAATCACAAACGCTTTCTTCCCGCGCAGCCTTGCGCTGTCCGCCAGCGATACAAGCGAGGAATGAAACCCCGACATGTAGATGCCTGACGCGAAGCCGATCACATCAAAGCCTGAGAAATCCATCCCCGCAGCTTCCTCCGCCTTCACAAGCTCAACCGCGTGCGCCGCCGCAATCGCCTCCACCACCTTTTTCGTGTTGCCGTGGTGCTCCGAATGATAGATAATCGCTGTTTTTGACATGGATAAAAACCTTCTTTCTAACATATTCAATCTGTTTACGGGCACGGTGAGCCATAAGCGTTTTTTATGCCTCACCAGCCTTAATCGCTCTTAAAAGCATGACGAAGCTGTCATGCAAGAACTCCTCCCGTGTGATTCCCTGCTTGCTGTACAGATACATTTCTTTTTGCTGCGCCATTTTGATAATCCCGCACAGGCTGGCCCACAGCATAAATATGGTGGGAACAGGGTTAATATCACCGCGAAATATACGGGCCTCCACGCCCCGCCGTAGCAGCGCCGATATCGCCTCGTTGATCTCTTCGCCGACCACGTAAATATCGCGCAGCACGGGGTACTGCTCAAAATCTGCCTCGCCCACGCCGATCTCGCCCTGTATGCTGTCAAAGTACAGCGGATACTCACGCTGAAAACCGGCCAGCTCGCCGCAGACGGCATAAAATGCCGTTTCAACATCTTCATGCGCATCCAAGGCCGACCGGAACCTGTCTCTGAGCAGCTCCATGCTCTCGCGCACAATATAAAAATAAATCTCATCCTTGCTTTTGAAGTAAACATAGATGGTCGATTTGCTGTATTCCGCCCTTTTGGCGATATCGTCCATCGTCGTCTGCGCCACGCCGTTCTCCTCAAACAATGCTTTGGCGGCTTCCAATATGTTGCCTCGGTTAAACGCTGTCAGCCTGTCGCGCTTGCACTTTGCCATATCACTTCTCCGAATTCCGTACTTTTGTTATTTTTATCGTACTCATAGTTCGACGTTTTGTCAAGGAAAATTATCCATTTTTAGTTGACAGCTATTCCTGCGTTTTCTTTCTCAATAAACTATTGACATCCGCAGGAGCGGGGTGTTTATACTGTTATCAAATCAGGAAAGTGAGAGAACCCATTATGAAAGTGATTGCGATAAACGGCAGCCCCAGAAAGAACGGCAACACAGGCATGGCACTGAATGTCATGGCGGAGGAACTTAAGCGGCACGGCATTGAGGTGGAAACGGTGCAGATCGGTCACCTCGATATCCACGGCTGTATCGGTTGCGGCTATTGCTGGACGTCCGAGCAGAACCAATGTGTTTTTATTAAGGATATCGTCAACGAAACAGCCGCAAAAATGCGCGAGGCCGACGGCTTTATACTCGGCTCACCGACTTATTATGCGGGCATTGCGGGCACAATGAAATCCTTTTTAGACAGGGTGTTTTATTCAAGCTCGGGCTATTTCAAATACAAGGTGGCAACATCCATATCCGTGGTGCGGCGCGCGGGCGGTGTGGATGTGGTACATCAGCTTAACAACTATCTGAATCTCGCAGAAACCGTGCTGCCGCCGTCGCAGTACTGGACAATCGGCTATGGCTTGGAGGAAGGCGAGGTGCTGCAGGACGGAGAAGGTGTGCAAACGCTGCGCAAAAACGCGCGGGCCATGGCATGGCTGTTAAAGCTGATCGAAGCGGGAAAAGAAACGGTCCCCTTCCCGGAGGATGAGGACCGCGTCATGACCCATTTTATCCGGTAAACCCACAAACAAATTGAAGCGAAAAAGCGCCGCCGGAAGAGAAGCCTCTGTCCGGCGGCGTTTTCATGTCCGTTCTATTTTGTATGTCTGCTGCACCAGCTATACCCTATCGCCGTGTGAGACGACTGAGGAAGCGTTGAGCACAAACCTTTTGCCACCATCGAACGTCAGTGATGCCGCGCCCTACAGGGTAAGCACCTATTTAATGCCGCAGATAGCGCTGTTTTTTGTTTCATTCACTAAGCTTGCAATAATCTGCGTCCCCAAGCTCCCTCGCGAGGGAGCTGTCGCCGCCGGGCGACTGAGGGAGTATTGAGCACAGACCTTTTGCCACCATCGGCGCGTCAGTGATACAGGGCAAGCACATCTATTAAATACTCGATCGTCAGTAATGCCGCGCCCTACAGGGCAAGCACCCGTATTTAATACTCGATGAACTTAGCACCCGGCACACCGCAGATCGGGCAGCTGTTGGGCCGCGCCTTTTCAATGTTGCCGCAAACGGGGCAAAGATAGTAGAAAACCTCCTGCGAGTCCTCCATGCTCTGCAGCGCCTCGGCGTAAAGCCTTGCATGCACCTCCTCGGCCTTCATCGCCAGCATAAACGTGCGTACCGCCGCACTGTTGCCCTCTTCCTCGGCGGCCTTCACAAAGTCGGGGTACATATCCTTATACTCGTGCGTCTCACCCGCCACCGCATCCTTCAAATTCGCAGCCGTATCGCCTATTTTGCCGGCCACCTCGAAATGCTTGAGCGCGTGAAGCGTCTCCGCATCCGAAGCCGCGCGGAACAGCTTCGCAGCATTATGCTTGCCTTCCTTTTCGGCCTGCTTCGCATACGCCGTATATTTCCTGTTCGCCTGCGATTCTCCCGCAAAGGCTTCCATCAAATTGCCGCTTGTCTTGCTTTCGCTCATAAAATTCTCCTCCTGTTGTGTTTGTTGAGTATGTATTCACCATACGATGCCCGTAACCCTTCTTTACCAATGAGTGTTCACAAAAAGCTAAAAAATATGATAAAACAAATAAGCCCAAGCGGCATTGACTAAAATGCGTTGAGCGCCTTGAAGAAAAAAATGTTATAATCGGATTATTCGTCCTCAAATACGGACTCATTCATCACATCGTAGTCCAGCAGCTCCGACACGGTCATATCAAGCCCCACCGCAATACGGTGAAGCGTTCGTAATGTGGGGTTTTGGGTGTGCCCTTTTGCTATATTTTCAAGTGTCGATTGTCTTAAACCCGAAAGAGAGGCCAGCCTGTTCAGCGTGAGTCTTCTCTCACTGCATATACTAATGATGCGTTCGGCAACCGCTTCTGCATACGTCATTGATGTCACCTCAAATAAATCGCGGTAGTAATTCTTTAATTGTATCATAGCAAAATAAATGTCATGTGATTACCCCTTTGCGGTTGACAATTTGCATATTTAACTATATATTGGTGAAAGTATGTAATCTTAGCAATGGAGTCAGTGATGGAAATCAATTCGCAAAGCGTTATACAAACGGAAAGAGAAAAGCTCAATCGGATGATCGACGACACGATGAAAAATCAAATCCCTTTATCGAAGAATAAAGATATACAACAACAGGGAAAATTTTTGGAACAACTCATTGAGCAGTCGAACAGACCAAGTGAGTCCCGCTGACACGGGGCAATAAACGTCCAATTTGCTGCATATCATCTGCCGCTTAATTTTTGTGACCCACTATCTCCTTTGTGACGCGGGGAATGTGCCCCAGCGTATCAAGCGCCGTCATCGAAAGCTCGCCGAGCTCCTCGGCTGCGGCTTCTCCCGCTTTGCCGCAGATATACGCACCTGCCACAGCCGCTTCAAACGCGGTCTTTCCGCCTTCGCGCCCACCGCACATCAGCCCGCCGATCACACCCGTCAGCGTATCGCCGCTGCCACCGCGCGCCATACCGGGTGATCCCGCCGTCACAAACACCGTACGCTCTCCGTCCGTGACGATTGTCGTCGCGCCCTTGAGCAGCAGCACGATGCCGTAGGTGCGGGCAAAATCCTGCGCAAGCCTAAGCGAATCGCTCTGTATCTGTTCCACCGAAGCACCGCACAGCCGCGAAAACTCCCTGACATGCGGCGTCAGCACGATGTCGCCTTTTTTCTCGTTCAACAGCGCCGTATCCTGCGCAATCAGATTGAGCGCGTCCGCATCAAACACCTTGCGGATATCATGATGCGTCACGAGATAGCGCACCGCCGCCATCGCGCCGCTGCTTGTGGAGAGGCCCGGCCCCGCCGCGAGCGCCGTTTTGCCCGCCATCAGTTTATCCAACCCATTCAAACAGTTCTCCGAGAGGCTTCCCGAAAAATCGTCGAGCGCGAACGTCGTGCTTTCGGGGTTTTCGGCTTCAAATACACTTTGAAGGCAGGCCGGCACACTTGCCGTCACCAGCCCCGCACCCGCGCGCAGTGCAGCGCCCACGCACATCAATCCCGCGCCCGCCATGCCTTGGCTGCCAACAACACACGCAAGCCGCCCGAAGCTGCCCTTATTCGTATCTGCCCGTCGAGGCTGCAGCGTCACCTGATCTGCCCAACCCATAAACCCGTTCGTGAACCCCTGCATCACGCCGATTTCCTTCACGGTGAGCCTGCCCGTATGCGCGCGCCCCGGAAAAAGCAGGTGCCCCGGCTTGGCGCACTGAAACGTCACCGTTTCGTCGGCGTTCACGGCAACGCCGCGCACCGCGCCCGTGTCCGCGTCGATGCCCGACGCGATATCGCAAGCGACGACATACGCGCCGCTTTGGTTGATCAGTTCGATTACAGAAGCGTAAAGGCCCGTCACGTCGCGCGAGAGCCCGCCACCGAAAACCGCGTCGATAATCACGCCGCCCGCCATATTCGCAAGATGTGCCTTGGCCGATTCTTCATCTTGAATCTCTATAATTCGCTGGCCAAAAAAAGCCGCATTGGCCGCCGCATCTCCTTTGAGCGCCTCCGCTTTGCCGATAAGGCACACTGTGACGGCATATCCCTTGGCCTCAAGCTGCCTTGCCGCCGCAAAGCCGTCGCCGCCGTTGTTGCCCGCGCCGCAGACCGCCACGATTTTTGTTTGCGCGCCAAAGCGCCCGGATATCACCGACGTGATGCCGAAGGCCGCGTTTTCCATCAGCACAACGGACGGAATTTTCCGCTGCTCGATCATATACTTATCGAGCGCCTGCATATCGTTTTTGCGCAGCACGGGTATCATTTTGCGTCTCCTTCCGCGACGGCCTGCGCCACCGCATAACGCTCCGAATGCGAAATGGAAATGTGCATCTTTTTTACGCCCATCTCATCAGCCTTTTGCTTTGCCGCGCCTTTGAGCGCAATCACCGGCTGGCCCGACGGCGCGCGCAGCGTCTCTATATCCTTCATCGGCAGGTCGCCAAGGCCGCACCCGAGCGCCTTTAATACCGCTTCCTTGGCCGCAAACCGCCCTGCCACCGTTTCCATTCTGTATTTGCCCGCTGCAAACAGCGCAATTTCCGCATCCGAGAAAATCTTCTCAAAGAAACGCTCGTTCTTCGCGGCTTTGGCAATGCGCTCAATTTCAACGATATCCACGCCCGTGCCGATAATCATGCACCCGCCTCCGTCACCGCGTTGATTACCGCGCGCGCCGCCGCTTCCGCACCCGCCGCGAGTATCGCATTGAAATCGGCGGTTCTCTCTGCCGTGCCGAACGCGAACACCGTATCGCCGTCGAACATCGTATGCGCGGGCCGTATGCACATCGCAATGCCGTCCTGCCCCACTGCAGCAAGCTTGTTCGCCTGCTCCTTTGTGAGCGCCGCGTTGGTGCCCACAATGCCGATCGTCGTGTTCTGCCCCGAAAAATCCATGCCGTTGCCGCCCATCAGCACATTGCTGACGACGCCGCCCCGCATACCCGCAAGCTTTCTGCCCGTCGTATGGTCATAAATGTCGCCGAGCGCGTTCACCGCGAACGCCGCCGCAACGATGACGCCCCCCGGCAGCACCACGGACGCCGTGCCAAAGCCGCCGCGCCCGGCCAGCGGCATGCCCGCCGCTTTGCCGACCGTCGCGCCTGTCCCCGCACCGACGCGCCCCTGCGCGAGGCTTGCCGAAGCGTTCTCGCACGCCTGATATCCCGCGCGCGCATCCGGCCTCACCGCCGCACTGCCCACCGCAAGATCGAACAGCACCGCCGCGGGCACGATGGGCACACGCGCCACATTCATATCAAACCCAAAGCCCTTCTCCTCGAGCCAACGCATCACGCCGTCTGCCGCGGACAGCCCGAAAGCGCTGCCGCCCGAGAGCAGCAGAGCATGAGCCACCTGCACCGCGTTGGTGGGGCGCAACAGATCCGTTTCACGCGTGCCGGGCGCGCTGCCGCGCACGTCCACGCCCGCGACGGCGCCGCTGCCGAGCAGCACGACCGTACAGCCCGTCTGCGCATCCGCATCCGTATAATGTCCGGCGAGCACACCGTTTATATCCGTCAAGCTTCCGCTATACATAGCCTCTCTCCCCTCTTAACGACACCTCGCCCGCGACGTACCGCTTCGTCTGCCCGCCGCAGTTCAAGAGTATCGCACCGTCGTCGTCGAAGCCGGCCAGCTCGCCTGTCTCGCTGCCGCCCGTGCCCGTCACCGTCACCGTGCCCGCTATCGCGCTGCGCCTGCGAAACACGTCCATAAACGGCGCCAGCCCGCTTGTCTCAAATGTGTCGTACGCGTCCAGGAATCTGTCTATCACCGCAGCGGCCAGCAACGTGTTGTTGGCATTCAGCGCAAACGCCGTGCCGCGTATCTCTTCCTCAAACAGCGACGCATCCGTGTTGATGCCAATGCCGCACACCACAAACTCGATGCCGTCCATGTTCACCATGCTCTCGGTGAGTATACCCGCCGCTTTCCTGCCGTCCACAATCACGTCGTTGGGCCATTTGATGAGCGGTACGGATTCCGTTACGGCTTCGATCGCGGCGCATACCGCAACGGCAGCCGCAAGCGTAAGCCCCGAAATCTTCTCGGGGTCGGTCTTCGGGCGCACGAGGAACGTCATATACACACCCTGCCCGGGTTTCGATGCCCAAACGCGCCCCTTTCTCCCTTTGCCCGCCGTCTGTTCCCCCGCGATGAACACCGCCGTCTGCAAGTCCGTTTCGTGCGCGGCGGTTTTCGCCACATCGTTGGTGGAGGCCACCGAATCTTCATAAAAAACGGGGATATCACGCCGCATGTGCGCGCGCACGTATCCGGCGCGCGGTATCTTTGGCGGAGAGACCAGCCGATACCCCTTGCCTGTCACGCTTTCGATCCCGGCACCGTCCTCCTGAATCGCCTTGATATGCTTCCAAAGAGCCGCCCTTGTGACGCCGTATGCTTCGCCGAGCGCTCCGCCCGACACAAAGCCATCCGTGCCGATGAGCTGTCTGTATATATCGTCCCTCATTCGTCGTCCTCCATTGCTGCCTCGCCGGAAGCCGCCAGCAGCTCGCTGATCACGCCGTAGTCAAAGCCGTGCCGTGCGAGTGCCGCATATTCTTTCTGTCTGGCCTTGCGTGCCTCCACGCCCTTCAGACGCCCGGCTGCGGCTTGCAGCTGTCTGCGCGCAATGCGTATTTCATCTTCCTCGGTGTATTCTTTAAGCGCCTCGACTATCACGCTTGGCTCGATTCCCTTTTCCTTGAGCCGGTATTCCACGGCCTTTCTTCCCCAGCGCCCCGTCTGCACCGCGCTGCGCACATATTCGCCTGCGAACGCCGCATCGTCCACATAGCCGTATGACGCGAGCTTATCCATCGCGTCCTCCACCGCCGCTTCGTCGATACCGCGCTCTTTGAGCCTGTCCTTAAGCTCCGCGCGCGTGCGCATTTTGTGCGCAATCAGCTTGGCCGCGCTGTCGAATGCGTACTGCGCGTTGTCGCGGCTGACCGCTTCTTTGAGCGTGTCCATATCTACGGCCGCTCCCTCGCGTATGCCGAACGTCACGAGCGCCTCCGCGCCGAGCGCAGCCGCATATTCGCCGTCCACATACACGTTGTAACGGTCCTTGTTTCTCTTTTGCGGCTCCACCGCGCTGACCACGTTTTTTTCTTCCATATTTTCGATTATAAATGAATTCGGCCAAAACATAAAGCGCATATTTTGCCCGATCAGGCTTGATAAAAGCGTGCCGCAATGCCCGAGAGCGACAATTGACAGTAATCTTTCGTATTCCTTACCGGTCATCGGCGACGACATCATCCGAAAAACAGTCTGCTGCTCTCGACAACGAAAACTGATATCGTATTAAAACGCCGGGCGCATATTTTGCCTGTTCTGACGCAAACTATCAGCAAACGACAACGGAGGAAACACATGGGCGTTTTTAAGAACATGGGGCTTATGCCCGAGATCGAGTCCAAAAATCTGATGATCATAGAAGACCAGCTCAAGCACGAGGCGCTGGCGGCCAAAAAGAGCGAGGTGTACGCGGATTATTTTGCCGACCCTGGGCTCAAAAGCCTCGCTCAGCAGCTGTCCAGGCATCACCGCGACAACTACAACCACCTGCTTGGCTATTTGGACACACACAAATAAGGAGAAAAGCTATGATAAATCAACAGCCGGATTTTTCGGAACAGGAACTTTTGAACGACCTTCTGAATCAGGAAAAGCAGATGGTCACGTCTTACGCGACATTTTTGACCGAAGCGTCGTGCCATAATCTGCGCAAAGTGCTTTCGGGAAACTTAAGCCAGACGAGCCACGACCAGTTTCAGGTTTTCGAGCAGCTGCGCGACAAGGGCTATTATCAGGGCAACGACGCGAGCGATCAGGAAGTTTTAAAGGTCAAAAGCACCTACAAAGCCATGCAGGACGAGCTATAATTTTGTCCTGTTAAATTTTCCACCCTTTTATGATAAAGGGTGTTGACAAATGTAAATTTCAGCGTTACGATATGAATGAATTTAATAATATTCATTCAGGATGGGCTATGGAAGACAAAAAAAGGCGCCTTTATGAAAGCGCAAAAGAGCTGTTCAGCCGCAAGGGCTTTAAAGAGACAAACGTATCCGACATCACGAAAGAAGCCGGTATGGCCGTGGGCACCTTCTACAACTACTACGCGTCCAAAGAAAAGCTGTTTATGGATATCTTTCTCGACGAGAACATCAAGCTCAAAAAAAGCATGGTGGACAGCGTCGATGTAGATCAGGAGCCTTTGGGCGTGGCGCGCCGGATGATGGTGCTGAACATGCAGGGCATGCAGGCAAATCCGATACTCAAGGAATGGTATAACAAGAGCGTCTTTGACAAGATTGAGCAGCTTTACCGCGAGGAAAACGGAATCGAGGCTGTCGATTTCATGTACGACACATTTTTGCATCTCGTGGAGAAATGGCAGGCCGAAGAGAAGATGAGGAAGGATTTAAGCAGCAGAATGATCATGGCCATTTTTGCCGCCATCATCAACATCGACACACACAAGGAAGAAATCGGTCTCGAATATTTTCCTGAGCTCATGGAGACGATCACCGAGCTCGTTTTTAAAGGCTTGTGCGACTATGACTGATTTTTTATGCCGCGTACTGAATGAATATAAAATTATTCATTCGTAATTCAGGGATTGGAGAGGAATTTCAGTATGCGAAGTATGGCAACCGCTTCATCATCGTATTTTGGGATGAACACTCCCATCACGCATCAGGTTTTCGGTGTAAATGCGCAAAAAGCGCTGGATGCGGGCAAAAAACGGCTCAATCGGCTCGAGAAGATGTGGAGCCGGTTCAATCCAACCAGCGAGATCAGCCGGATCAACGCCGGTGCAGGCGGGAAAGACGTGCGCATCAGCCGCGAAACCGGCGAGCTGCTGGCTCAGGCGAAGAGTTTTTCATCGCTGTCATCGGGGCTGTTCTCCGTCACCGTATGCCCGCTCGTTGACCTCTGGGATTACAAGCATGCCCGGCATGTGCCTGCCGCCGAAGACATCGCGCGCACACTGCCGCTGGTTAACGACGCGGGCCTGCAGCTCAATGCAGCGGGCGGCATCGCGCGCCTGACTATGCCGCATCAGTCAATCGATCTTGGCGGCATCGGCAAAGGCTTCGCCTGCGACGAGATCAACAAAACGTTCCAAGAGTACGGCATCACGTCCGCCGTCACCAACGTCGGCGGCAATGTATCCGTGCTCGGGGCCAAGCCCGACGGAACGCCATGGCGCGTCGGCATCCGCCACCCGCGTCTTAAAGACCGCCTTCTCGGCTGCCTGCTGGTGACAGACTGTTCCGTGGTGACGTCTGGGGACGACCAGCGCTTCTTTGTGGCGGACAACGGCAAACGCTATCATCACATACTCGACCCGCAGGTCGGATTTCCTGCGGAATCGGGACTGTTGAGCGTTACCGTTGTGGCCAAAAGCTCGGCTGCCGCCGACGCACTCTCCACGATACTGTTCATCGCGGGCATCGAAAAAGGCCTTGAGATTTTAAGCCAGTTCCCAAGGGCCGAGGCTGTATTTTTCACGGCGGATCGCCAAGTCTGTTTGACATCGGGGCTGAAAGACAGCTTTCTGACCGATGTGAATATGAAGATATCTTATTTAGAGAAATGAGGAAATTAAATTGAAACGAAGAAAGGGGAAGGTATTTATGTGGATTGCGATTGGAATTGTCGGTGTTATCGTGGCGGGGGGCCTCATCGGCATGTTCGCGACAGCACCGGGCCGGGAGGAGCTTAAAAAGATGATCATTGCCGATGTGGATTTTGCATCGCTGCGCGACGGCACCTACGACGGCACCTATATCGGCTCAAAGAATCATCTCAACGATGCGGAAGTGGAGGCCACCGTCTCTTCCGGCAAAGTCACGGGTGTTAAAGTGCTCAAAGGCGCGCTCGATAAGGAAGGTAAGCCGTCTCAGATCAATGCGCAGGGCGCGACGGTCACCACCCTGTTCGACACTGTGATTGCGTCGCAGTCGCTCGAGGTGGACACAGTCAGCGGCGCAACGCTCACGTCCAAGGCGCATTTAAAGGCGCTCGAAAACGCGCTTGCGCAGGGCCAATAAGGGGCCGCTAAGGAGGGAAATACTATGAAAATCGCAGTCGTCTCTTATTCGCTCACGGGCAACAACGAGGCTTTGGCCAAAATGGTCGCCGAGAGATCCTCCGCCGACCATATCAAAATCACGGAAGCCCTGCCGAGAAAAACGGGCAAAATCATCGGCGATTCGCTTTTTGGCACAACGCCCAAGGTGTGGCCTGCGCCGTCCTGCATCGATGCGTACGACCTTGTGGTGTTCGTCTCCCCCGTCTGGCTCGGGCAGGCCGCATCACCGCTGCGCCCTTATCTGCAGCGCATCAAGGATACCGCAAAGCAATACGCGTTCTTCTCGATCTGCGGCGGCGCTCTCGGGCCGAACCCGAAGCTCAAAGGCGATCTCACGAAGCGGACGGGTGCCGCTCCCGCCGCGTTTGCAGACTTGCATATTGCCGATCTGCTGCCGATCGACAAACCGACAATGAAGGATACCTCGGCTTACCGCTTAAACAGCGCCGACGCCAAAAAGCTCGCGGGCAGGATATCCGGTGCGTTGCAAAGCTGCATGGTACTCGCCTAAATAAAAGCAGAAACAGTCTTTTCATCGCACGCCGAAAACCTTATAATGGCCTCAAGAACGGTCAAAAGAAGGGATGCGGCGTGTTTTTTATCGGCATATTCGGCGTTGAAGACAGGGAGAAGCCTATCAAAGACTTCGCGAATGTGGTCTGCCCTGTCTGCGGACGGCTCACATCCCCTCATTTTTTTGAGCGCTACACGTATTTTCATGTGTTCTTCGTTCCCACCTTCCGGTGGAACAAACACTTTTTTGTGAAGCTGCGCTGCTGCGGCGCGATCTACGAGGCAGACGCGGCCTATGCGCAGGAGCTCAAAACCGCTGCCGGTATTGATTTCAGTCGGCTTAAGAAAATATCCGGCGGCTTCGGCGGCTTTGAGGATATGTTTGCGCACTGTTCCCGTTGCGGCGCGGAGTTTGACGCGAGCTTTGCCTATTGCCCGCACTGCGGCGCAAAAAAATAAGTATACTTTTTTCCAACATGACACATAGGTGTCATATTCCCCGTGCTATCATCGACTCATGATATAAACGTAAAGGAGATTGTGATGACTGCCGACGATTATCAGGCGCTGATTAAAAAGCTCTATTTCCCCAAAAAGCCGGAGATTCTCACGGTTCCGCCGCTGCAATACGCGATGATTGACGGCCAAGGCGACCCGAATACGAGCGAGAGCTTCCAGAATGCGGTCGGTGCGCTGTATGCGGTTTCCTGGGGCATTAAAATGCTGCCCAAAAAAGGCGTCGTGCCGGACGGGTATTTTGAATACAAGGTGAATGCGCTCGAAGGCCTGTGGGATATGACGGTGGGTACCGATTTTACCGGCACCAACAAGGACGCGTTCGTCTGGACGCTGATGATACAGCAGCCGCCGTTTGTCACGCAGGCGCTGTTTGAAAGCGTGCGCGAGATGCAGCTTAAAAAGAAAGGCAACGACGCCATCAAAGACGTGCGCCTTGAGACGCTCGACGAAGGGCTCTGCTGTCAGGCGCTGCACATCGGCCCGTTTGATACCGAACCGGCCACGTTTGAAGCGATGCACCAATATATTGAGACGCAGAATTATGCGCGATCGTCTCACCGGCACCACGAGATATACATGTCGGATTTCCGCAAGGTCGTGCCCGAGAAGTGCAAGACGGTACTGCGGTTTGGCGTAAAGGAAAAACAGGCTGAGTGAAGACTTTTGATAAGATACCTGATAATTCAACACATCAGTGAGATGGTTGTCGCTTAGCTGAGTCCCCGGCTTTTCTGCCGTCAGCATACGGCTTTATTTTATTATCTTTTTGCAGTAGTCGTTAACCACCCGGCACATTTCATCCTGCGTGGGTTTAGAAAGGTCAGCATAGCCGCAATATGTACATTTATGATCCGATTCCCTAAGCGCTGTGATAATGTTTCCGCAATTGTTGCACTTGAAGGTAATCAAGTAGAGCGTATCAGAGAGTTCATTTTTATCCATGAGTATAGTCCTTTTTTTACCGTGTCCATGTATTCTGTGACCATCATATCACATGTGGGATAATGTGTCTTGTATAATAAAGAAACGAATTGAAAATTCCCGCTAATCAAATACCCTCTGTTTCGCTGCGCGGCAAAGGTCGTATATATAATCGGCATGCGCGCACGCTGCCCGCAAGCAGTTTTTAACCTTCATCATCAGGAGGGGACATGATAAGCAGAGAAAAAGTATTCGAGATGCTGGAAAACTCCGATAAGCTGCCAAAGCTCTCCCCCAGCATCAGCGACATTCTGTCTATGCTGAAAGACCCGGCAGACGTGGACATTGATGTGCTGGCTCAAAAGGTGTCCCAATTCGGCCAGCTGGATAATCTCGTCATCAGAAATTTCAACTCCGGATACTTCGGCGCGGGCAAAAAAATCGTCTCAATCAAGGACGCCGTGGTTTTCCTCGGCATGCATACTGTACAGAACATTATTATATTTTTCATTTCACGCCAGCTTTTTTCGGATGTGCCGCGCGAAAACAAATTAAGATCGTTTGATATGCCCCGGTATTGGCGGCACATTATCGGGACTTCTGCGGCAAGCGATATGCTCTCCTCGCGCATTAGGCAGGGCGACAAATACAGGCTGTTTTCTTATGGACTGCTTCACGATATCGGCATTGCGCTGCTCGATGCCTGCCTGCCCGGTTTGATGGATGAGGTGGCTCAAAAGGTCAGCAATGGGGTTCATCAGCTGGTGGCCGAGCGTTTGGTTTTCGGCGGCCTCACCCATTCGGAGATCGGCGCGTGGCTGTGCCGCAAATGGAACATACGCGAGGACATTACCGAAATTGTGGAGTATCATCATACGCCTTCGCTTGCGAAAACGGATTCCGTCGATTTGAAGATTGTGCATGCTGCGGACATGTTCAGCACGATGTATTATGAAAAGCTGCTGGGGCTGAGCACGAATCTTGAGTTCAACAGCAAGATTCTCGATTCGCTTGGTGTGTCGGATGATGATAAAGCGGCGATTATAGGGGCGCTGCCGCAAGAGGTGGAAAAGCTGCATAATGACTTCATCGTATAGGCTCTATAAAAACGGTTATTTGTTGTGGAGCATTTTAGAAATCAAAACTATATTAGCTGAACCGTGCTCACAGAATGCGCATGAAACGAATGACAGCCTTGGAACTAAGTAAATATAATACTGCTTAGCCTAAGTTCTTAACACTACCCTCCAAATTATCACTCACACTATATTTACAATATTGGATATTCCGTTGAAGGATATTGGCAATGTGTGGTATTATTAAAAAAATAAGAAAAATACAACGGAGCAAATAGATGAACTATGAGTTTTGGATTGCCTTTGCAGCAATTATCATATCAATATTCTCATTATTCTTTAACACTTGGATCAGTTCGAAAAGAATTAAAAGAGAAAAAGAGTATTCTGCCAAACTTGAATTATACTATAATTTGTTATCGTGCATTAGTGAATCGACATCAAAGGATAAGGATATGAAGGAAGCAACTCGGATAAAATTTATTTCTACTAAACAAAAAGCTCTTTTATTATGTAGCAAAGAAATGATAGACAAAATAGAAATTATTAGGCAATTCAATTTTACGGAAATCAATCCAAATAGACAAGTTGAATGGGCCGCTTTCAAGGATTTACTTCACATGATGAGAAAAGATTTGAATATAGATTCAGATAAACTTGATAATAAAAAAATTGAAGCGTTAATTGGAGGGGACAACTATGGGGCTTGATCCAAAATATTATATGCAACAATCAAGGCAACCTAGATAAGTATGCCTAAGACAATACCTCTTTGTCTGCCAATTTATATATCGTTTTTCCGAATTTCTACAGTTTTCCTTACTCAATTTAATTAATTAATACCAAGCTTGAACACTTCCCAAAATTTCTTAAAAAAATTTCTACAGTACCTTGTATTATACAATACCGTGTGGTATAGTGTATTCAACGGAAAGGGAGGTGCGTATTGAACACGCAACTAAAAAAAGGAGTTTTGGAGCTTTGCGTACTCCAACTGCTGCTGGATAAGGACCGATACGGTTACGAACTGGTGGCTGAAATATCAACGAATGTGGAGATTTCAGAAGGGACGATTTACCCGCTGCTGCGGCGGCTTAAAACCGATGGGCTGGTAAGCACATACCTCGAGGAATCAAGCGAGGGCCCGCCGAGGAAGTATTACCGGCTGACACAGACGGGCGAAGAGATGCGTGCGGCGCTTGTGGCAGACTGGTACGCGTTTACAGGCGGTGTGAACCGCATATTAGGAGGACATAGTGAATAAGGAGCAATTTTTAAAGCAGCTCGGCGCGCACCTTAAAAAGCTGACGACAGCCGAGCGAAACGAAATCCTCGGTGACATTGAAGAATTCTTTGTCTACGCCGCGAGGGACGGCGCCACCGAGGCCGATACCGCCTCGCGGCTCGGAGACCCGAAGAAGCTCGCAAAGGAATACCTCGTGCAGAGCCACATCGCGAGCGCGAATGTGAAACGGTCACCGAAAAATATGTTCCTCGCGTTTTTATACGCGGCAGGGCTCGGCACCGTCAATGCGCTTTACGCCATCTTCGTGGTGGGCATCGGCTACATCGTGATCAGCGCACTCTACATCACCGCCGTATCCATCGGTCTCGCGGGCCTCGCAGCCGTCGTGGCCTCCGCGCTGTCGTTTGCGGGCATGGGCATCATCGTACTGGTCGGCATACTCATCGGTATTGTATTGGTTTGTCTCGGCATCATGTTTTTCATCGGCATCATGACAACAACAAGAGTTTTTCACAAGGGAAATATGGCTTTTCTCAACAGAATATCGGATAAGATTAAAGAAGCAGGAGTTAGAAAATGAGTACCACAAAGAAAGTTTTAATTATCGTAGGGTCCGTGATGCTGGTGTGCATCATTGCGGCAGGCATCGTCATCGGAACGAACTTCAGCAGAATTGGCAGCAAAGGCTGGTTCGGCATCTTCTCAAGCCAATCCAACAACATTGAAGAAAGTGCCGATCTTGATTTGAGCGGCATCGAAACAGTCAATGTGGAGTGCGTGAGCGGTAAAATCATCGTCGCTCCGGGCGAGCCCGGCGCCGAGCTGACGGGCAACATTTTAACCAGCAATCCGAAGGAAAAGTATCTCTCTGTCAAAAAAGAGGGCGATACGCTGACGGTCAAGTTCGATGCGGATGTGGTTTTCCCGCAGACCATCAATGCCGATGTGACGCTCAGCGTCGCTTTGCCGGCAGACATCATGGCGAACCTCAATATCGCGGGTGCCTCGGCCAATACGAACTTGAGCGGCATGACGCTCAAAGATGTGAGAATAGACAGTGCGAGCGGTGCCACACGCCTGAGCAACTGCCAAGGCGGGTCGATGAGAATCAACGTGGCCTCCGGCAGCATCAATGTGAACGGCGCGGACTTTGGCAGTGTGGACGCAAGCTGCATTTCGGGCAGCGTCGAGGTTGAAGACGTATCAGGCGCCGTTACCGTCAGCAGCACATCGGGCACAGTGCGCGTCACGGATGCTCTGGGCGAAGTCTCAGTCAACAGCATCTCAGGCTCCGTGTTTGTCACGCAGTCGCAGCAGAACCTCAAAGCGATTCATGTGGGCGTAACAAGCGGCGGCATTGATGTGAGACTGAACCCCGACGCCGCATTTGATCTGGCCGTGAATTCCACATCGGGCGGCTTTGGCACCGATTACGACGTGACTGTGAGCGGCAGCATCTCGAAGAACATCATCGGCGAGAATATTTCGGGCAAGGTGAACGGCGGCGGCGCACTGGTGGACCTCTCCACTGTGTCGGGCGGCATCCGCGCATCGAAGATCAGTGAATAAGGTTTCCGGCAAAAAAACCGTTAAACAGCCGGATAAAGCGCTCCCGATGCCTTGTGCTGCGGGGGCGTTTTTATTTATACGGTCAACGTTCCTTTGGCGTGGAACAGCCGCTTGCGAGCGACTGCACCCCTGCCTATGATACCCCTATCGTGTATTCCGTTGCGTAGCCGAATCGCTATTACTGCTCAAAATTATCACGCCATTAATAAGCCGCACCACGATAAACGGAAAGCTTCCGAAGCGTTATTCTTTCCACTAATGCTGTGAGCCCACAACGCAGATGACTACAAAGTGGACAAGAACCTGCTACAGTTCCCCATTTCATTATCGCCGTTCCTCGACCAAATGAATCGCTTTTTAATAGCAGTAATATAGATGACTTTTTTAACACCCCGCAGTCGCTTGAAAGCGACTCAGGCTGCTGACAGAATTCTGAATGTGCTGAACATAACAGCAATGCCGCAAAACAAAGTGAATCGATTCGCAGGGCTTCTCTTGACAGGGCTGCTGTCCTCGGCCAGCGGCTGATGAAGCTTCGATATCAGCAGCAATTGAAAATAAAAAAACCTGACCGGTTTCATACCTGCCAGGCGTTCATTTTGCTTATATAATATGGGCTTTAACTTTGCGGCCGCCGCCCGTCATGCTCCTGATTTCGTCCGCAATGCGCTGCACGGAGGGCACCGCGCTGGCTTCGAGCTCCGGGCTGAACGGCACCGGTACATCGAGCCCGCAGCAGCGCCGTATCGGCATCATCAGCGATGAAAAAGCCTCGCTCTCGGCCACCGACACCGCAATCTCTCCGCCGAACCCGCCCGTGCGGCCCGCTTCATGCACGATGAGCAAACGGCCTGTCTTTTTGACCGATGCGATGATCGTCTCCCTGTCGAGCGGCACCAGCGTTCTTAAATCGACGACTTCGGCGCTCACGCCTTCCTCCGCTTCCATCATTTTGGCCGCTTCGAGGCACGCGGGAAGCATGCGCCCGTATGAGACGACCGTCAAATCGCTGCCCGTCCGCTTCACATCCGCTTTGCCGATCGGCACCGTGTATTCCCCGTCCGGCACGGGGCCCTTCGTTGAATAAAGCGTTTTCTGTTCAAGAAAGACCACGGGGTTGTCGTCGCGTATGGCCGATATCATGAGCCCCTTGGCATCCGCCGGGGTAGACGGCACCACGACTTTGAGCCCCGGCACATTGCAAAGCCATGCTTCGGGGCATTGGCTATGCTGCGCCGCCGCGCCCGTTCCCGAGCCTGCCGCCGCGCGCACCACAATCGGGACCCGCGATTTTCCGCCGAACATATAGTGAATCTTGGCCGCCTGATTCACAAGCTGATCCATGGCTATACTGATAAAATCGCTGAACATGATCTCCGCCACAGGCCGCATGCCCATCATGGCCGCGCCCGCCGCCGCCCCCACAATCACAGCTTCGGAAATCGGCGTGTCTTTCACGCGCTCACTTCCAAACTCGTCAATCATTCCTGTGGTCACACCGAAGGTGCCGCCGTAAATGCCGACATCCTCTCCTATCAGAAACACATTCTCATCGCGGCGCATCTCGACCGTCATGCCTTCGCGTATGGCCTGCGCATATGTCAGTTCTCTCATCCGCTTCTCCTTCATGCGTACACGTAATCGCAGACGGTATTCACCGGCGGATACGGGCTGCTTTGCGCAAACTTCACCGCCGCCTCGATATCCTGACCGGCGCGGTCTTCTATGCTTTTCAGCCCTTCGGCCGAAAAACGCCCGTCTGCCAACAGATGCACCCGCATGCGCGTGATCGGGTCTTTTTCCTTCCACTGCGCAATCTCTTCTGCCGTCCTGTATACGTTTTTATCGCTCTTCGAATGCCCGTATATCCGGTATGTTTCGCACACCAGCAGCATCGGGCCGTTTTCTCTTACATAGTCCATCGCTTTAACAGATTCGCGATAAACCGCCTCGGCGTCGTTGCCGTCTATGCTTTTTCCCTCCATGCCGTAGCTTTGCGCGCGCAGCGCAATATCGCCGACATTCATCGCGCGGTGCCGGTTCATCGAGAGGCCGTATTGGTTATCTTCGCAAACAAAAAGCACGGGCAGCTTCCAAATGGAAGCAAGGTTGAGCGATTCATGAAACGAGCCCTGATTGGTTGCGCCGTCACCGAAAAAGCAAACGGCAGCCTGCCCCGTCTTTTTATGCTTCATGGCGAGAGCCGCTCCCACGGCGAGCGGCACGCCCCCGGCCACCACGCCGTTAGACCCAAGATTGCCGTTTTCGGGATCGGCGATGTGCATCGAGCCTCCCCTGCCGCCGCAGCTGCCTGTCTGCCTGCCCATCATCTCTGCCATCATTTCACCAAGGTCTATGCCCTTGGCGATGCAATGCCCATGGCCGCGGTGTGTGCTCAGTATCACGTCCGTTTCTTCCATCGCGGCAATCACGCCCGCCGCCACAGCCTCTTCTCCCACATAAAGATGCGTGGTGCCGTGCATCGCGCCCATAGAAAAAAGGCGGGCCACCTCTTCTTCAAAGTATCTGATGAGCAGCATCTTTTCATATATCTGCCCGAGCTTTTCGGTCGCTATGTCCATAAACGTCCTTCCATACACATATGTCAATGCAATTAAACATATTATCGCTAATTATTTTCTGTTTTTCAATAACATTTTATCATGAAACTATTTTTTTGTCAGTGAATTTCTTATGAACACGCATCCAGGGCTTAAACGTTGACGTTTGCATAAGTAAGTGCTAAAATTTTAATATTTGCTGGACCGAACAATTACGTGAAGGAGACTTTCATGAACAAAAGAAGAATAGCCGCACTGCTGCTGTGTATTCCCCTTATTTTCTCCGGCGGCTGCAGCCTGATCGATATCGACCAGGAAAAGGTTGACGCGATTGAAAACGCAAAGGTGCTCGCCGAATATAAGGATACCGACATCACAAAGCAGCAGTTGGTGCAATATATGAGCCAGAACCTCGCTCAGCAGGGCACAACTTTGGAAGACGTCCAAGCGGACGAAACTTATTGGAAATCGTATCTCGACAGCGCTCTTAACGAGCTTGTCGTGAATGAAATCGCCATGGAAAAAGCGATAGAGCTTGGCTTTGACCAGCTGACCGAAGACGAAAACAAGCAAATCGACGATGAGTATAACAACACCGTGGATTCGATCAAATCGTACGTCGATTATATTGCCAAGGCTGCGGTGGAAGATGATCCGACAAAAAACTATGACGAAGAGTATCAGAACGTCATGGCCATGTACTTTGACTCTTTGGGCTTCACACAGGAATCCTACCGGGATGAAGTCAAAAAGAAGTTCATACTCAAAAAGGTCTATGACGATGTCATCAAAGATATTGTGACCACCGACGAAGAGGTGAAGGAAAACTACGACAGCCAGATCACCATTCAGCAGGGCAACCTTAAAAGTCAGCCGTCGTTTGTGGAGATGCAGGAGCAAATCGGCAGCAAGGTGCTCGTTTACCCCGAAGGCTATATGAACGTGCGCCATATCTATCTTGCTTTTGACGACGAAACAAAGAGCGCCGCCACCACGGCATTTGGCGAAGACAACACGAGTGAATACGATAAGCTGATCGGCGACGGAAAAGCCGCTCTGAAGACAAAGATTGACGATATCCAGTCGCGTCTGAGCGCGGGCGAGGATTTTGGCAAGCTGATGGAGGAATACAACGAAGATTCCTCGTATTCCATTGAGCCGTACAGCACCGAAGGAACGGAAATCGGGCCGTACAAGAGCATTGATAACCCGGGTTATCTCGACGCTGTCGCCAAGCTCACCAAAGAAGGACAGGTCAGCGAGCCGCTCGTCAATTATAACGGTGTTTACTTTATTCAGTGTGTCAAGCTGCTTGCGGGCGTTGTGCCGTATGACGACGTGAAGGAAGAAATGACCGCCAATATGCTTGCGGGCAAACAGTCGACAGAATGGTCAACCGTCACCAAAGGCTGGACTGACGAAGCGAAATCGGCGGGTGTACTGAAAATGTATCCCGAGAGATATTAATCAAAGCCTTTATCAGCGCCGCTCCAAGCGGCGCTTTTTTATTGGATTCCGGCCTATAAATCCACCGGTGTTGCCGTGCAAATAAGCAGCTTCTGCAGTCGCAGGAGAAAATGCGTGCTGTCAGCGTAAGCTTTAAAAGGGTATAAACGGCTGACCACACTGTCGGCGCTCCCCCCTACAAAGCCACACGGGTACTGTCTGTCACATCGCTGCCTGCGCCCGAGGAGGTTCGATATTCCGCACCATATAAATTATGGTTTGTTTTGATTATCGGAAAACAGATGTGAATGGCAGTTTGCAAATTATTCTATTGGTGGCATAATTGAAGGTATAAATTTTGAGGAGAGGCCTGCATGGATATCATCCGGTATATCGAAACACAGTTCGCACCGTTTTCAGATATTGCGTTCAACGCTGTGGACAGCCTGATTCTCTCTAAGCTTTCGTATATCCGCTTTGAAGGAATCGTCCCATTGCTATCTGACAGGAAAAAGAGCGTGAGTCTGACCGAGCTGCTCAAGGCCGAAGCCTTTGACTCCATGTTTTTGAATTTAAGCGACAGAGAAACCCATCTCAGATTTCTTTTCGCGCTCGGATCCAGCCCGCGTTTTCGCCGCATCCAAATTAACTTCTATGCCGACCACTCGGACCCCGTGTCGGAAAAACAGTTTTCAGCCGTTACGTATCTGCTTGATGACGGGACGGCATACGCAGCTTTTCGCGGCACCGATTCCACATTTATCGGCTGGAAAGAGGATTTCAACATGGCCTATTTAAGCCCGGTTCCGTCGCAGCAAGACGCTGTCCGGTACCTAAATGCAGTCGCAAAACGCATCCACTGGTTTATGCCCGTCAGAATCGGCGGGCATTCGAAGGGCGGCAACCTTGCGGTATACGCCGCAATCAAATGCAAGCTCCCCGTCCAAAAGCGCATCATCGGCGTCTACAACCACGACGGCCCGGGGTTTAAAGACAGCCTGTTCGACTCTCCTGAGTTTTTGCGCATACAACACCGCATCCACACCACGCTGCCCGAATCGTCGCTCGTGGGCCTGCTGCTGCAGCAGCATGACGGATATGCGGTGGTCAAAAGCAGCCGACGCGGCATCAAGCAGCACGACCCCTTTTCATGGATCGTTGGCGGAAGCGATTTTATTTATGCAGAAGAGCTCAAGAGCGGCGCAAGACTGCGCAATAAGACTCTGGACGATTGGCTGGAGACACTCACGGACGAAAAGCGCAAGCTCTTCATCAATACCCTGTTCGATGTGCTGGACGCCACGGAGGTGGATACGCTTCACGAGCTGTCTCAGGAGTGGCACAAAAGCGCGACATCCATACTTTACGCGATTAAAAGTATAGATCCGGAAACACGCCGGTTTGTTTTTCAAGCCGTCACCGAATATGCAAAGATGTCGCTTAAAAACCGTTTCAAGTCAAAAAAAGACGACGTACCTGAGGCTTAAAAAAAGCTCTCAGATAAACCCCGTGTATTTTTGTTTCAAGGCCAGTATGCGGCGGACGCTCTCCTCGAGCCGTTCGCGCGTTAAGCGCCCGTCCTGCACCGCCTGATTCAGCGAGTCAAGAACGTCCTTTTGCAAGCTCACATGCTTGCCGATCAATACGACATCGCCGCCCGCCAGGATGTGCCGCACAGCGCCTTCTCCCACCGTGCACTGAGACTTTAAGCCCTGCATGCGCATATCGTCCGAAACCACAACGCCTTGAAAGCCCATTGTTTCGCGCAGCAGCCCCGTGATGACTGCGGGTGAAAGCGACGTGATCGACTCGCTGTCGATCTGCGGATACGACAGATGCGCCACCAGCATCGCATCGATGCCTTCGTTAACGGCAGCCGCGAACGGAACCAGCGAATAGCCTGTCATCTCCTCCAATGACACATTGATGACAGGCAGCGTCTGATGAGAATCTTCGTTGGTATAGCCGTGTCCCGGAAAATGTTTGCCGAGCGAAGCGGTTCCGCCGTCGTGAAGGCCCTTCACAGCCTGACGTATCAGCACAGAAACCTGCTCCGCATCGCTGCCGAACATGCGCTTGGCCAGGAATGTGGACGACGGATCGTGCGCGATATCGAGCACCGGCGCAAAATCGATCATGATGCCGGTTTCTTTGAGCTTCTGTCCGATTTCTTTGTATTGCTCGTACACCAGCTGCGCGTCGTTCTTTTTTCCGAGCGTGCGGGCCGAATTAATTCTGGGCTTCCACTGCCCTTTAAACCTTTCGACTGTGCCGCCCTCCACATCAAGGCCGATCATGACCGGTATCCCCTTGGTACCGTACCCTTGAATTTTATCTGTCAGCGCTTTTGTCTGCTCAAATGTCTTGGTGTTCCACCCGAAAAGCATCACGTTGCCGATGCTGTAATCGCGCATCAGCTGTGCGCTTTCACTCTGCATATCCTCCGTGCCTTCAAAGCCGATCATCACCATCTGCCCAATCAGCTCCTGATCACTCATGGACGCGATCAGGCTATCGATCGGTTCCGGTGTGGGCGCGGGTGTGGGCACCGGAGTTGGTATGGGTGTCGGTTCCGGTGTGGGCACCGGTGTCGGCACGGGGGTGGCTGCAGCCGCCGTTTCCGGCACCACAGTGACGGTTAAGCCATGAGGTGCACACGCCGCAGAAAATATGATAATTGCCAGCAACCCTGCCAGACAAAAGGTTTTGATTCTCTTTACCATTTGCATTCCCAAGCCCGCATTTTTATTTTGGCTGGTTTAACGATCCGTCATCGTTGAAGGATCAAACCGGCAGCCAATTTGCCGGGCTTACAGTCAGCTTTCGCTTTTCCCATCATACCATCCATTTTCTTCATATGGCAACTTATTTGCGCTGTATCGCGAAGACTTTACAAAATCTGAAATATCGTATATAATCAATTTTGTTGTATTATAAGTACCGTTTGCGCAGCCGCGCGAAGCATTCCATAAGAATTGCACTTAACAAGTCGTATTTTTAATACACCCAGCATGGGAATTGAGACCCGTGCGGCGTAACGGGGCTTTCCGGCTCCGGCGTGAAAGATGCGAACTTGTGGCGTAATAACAAATTCGAAAGACTTTGCTATATCGGCATGGTCTTTGTTTTTTATGTGAACACCGGAAAAGAAATGAGGTAAATTTGAAATACTTTGAACTGCTTTCCGAAGAGATGAAAGCAACGCTGCTAAAAGCGGGCTTTACCACACCCACCCCCATTCAGCAAAAAACACTTGAGCTGATTTTCGGCGGATGGGACATCATGGGCATTGCCCAGACAGGAACGGGCAAGACGGCCGCCTTTGCCGTGCCCATTATTGAAAAGACGATTTTGAACAACTCCAAGACGCAGACGCTGGTGCTTTGCCCCACACGCGAGCTCGCCTTGCAGATCACGGAAGTGTTCCGCATACTGTCGGCGCATAAAAAGATGCGCATCGTCAGCGTTTACGGCGGGCAGGCCGCGAGCGTACAGATTCGTGCGCTGCGCGCGGGCGCGCAGATCGTTGTGGGCACACCGGGCCGCATAAAAGACCTGATTGGCCGCAACGTGTTGAAGCTGCAAAACATACGTACTGTGGTGCTTGATGAGGCCGACGAGATGCTGAGCTTCGGGTTTCTGCCGGACATCCGCGCGATACTCTCCTATGTGAAGGGCGATCACCAAACGCTGCTGTTCTCGGCCACGATGAACAAGGCGGTCTCGGCCATTGTCAAGGAATTCCAGACCGATGCTGTGCGCATTGAGATCGGTGAGCGCAACGAGCCTGCGGCAACCGTCAGACAGTCTTATCTGTCCGTCGGCTCACGCAACAAATGCAAGGCGGTGCAGCATCTGATACAGAAGGAAAGCCCGCGCCTCGCGCTCGTGTTCTGCAACACAAAGCGGCAGGTGAAGTCAGTACAGCGGATGCTCAATGAACAGGGGCTGCCCGCAGGATGCCTGCACGGCGATTTGAGCCAGAACCAGCGCGACAACGAGATGAACGCCTTCCGCAAAGGTAAAACCAACGTGATGGTCGCGACGGACGTTGCGGCGCGCGGTATTGACGTAAGAGAAATCGATCTGGTGATTAACTACGATATTCCCGACAAGATGGAATATTACGTGCACCGTATCGGCCGGACGGGCCGCGCGGGCGACGCAGGCCGCGCATGTACGCTCGTCTCCCCGCTGGACACGGGCCGCATCGCGGAGATCGAGCGGCATTTCCGCGTAACGATCACCGAAGAAAAGGCTGTGTAAGAACGATGAAAGCCGTCCAAGCGGACGGCTTTTTTTGATTGCGTTATTTCACAGATTTATTGTCGTTCTTCTTTTTCTTCTTATCCTTATTTTTAGCCATACTCATACCCTCCTATTTCTTCGGATGTGGTCCGAGGGACACCTTATGACTGTCATCCTTGATGTCTTTGGCATTGCTGTCCACCATATCTTTCGCATCCGGCAAAATGACCGGATTTGCGATGATATTCGGATTTATGATTCGTCTTTTCTTTGACATATGCATCACCTCTTCGAGTTATTATGTCCAATCTGTTCAAAATATACAACTGCCTTTCTGTGTGGCCATCATCGAAGAGAAAAACGTGGACTTTTTATTTTCTGTCTTCTGTAAAACGCAAAGCAGCCATATGAATGTATCGTATGGAATTCATGGAGGAACTTATGTCTTGCTTCTTCTTCGACTGTGATGTGTTCAACCGATATGCCGTTGATCTGCCGTATCCGCAGGTTCGTATCTGCGAACCAAATGAGCGTTTTGCGACGCTTATTTCCGGCGCTTATGCGGGCGAAGGGTCTGAGACGACCGCCATTACCCAGTATGCGTCGCACCGCTATTTTACGACCGACTACCCAGACGCCTTTGTCGCCTACAAGTACATCGCGTTCGTGGAAATGATTCATTTTAATCTGCTCGGCACCCTCATCAAGCGGCTCGGGTATGCGCCGCTGATCGGTTCCTATGAAACAAACCAATACTGGAACGGCAGCTTTCCTTCGTATCAATATGTCTTGAAAGACATTCTGGATTCGGATATTGAGGGCGAACAAGCCGCCATTGCCCATTACACGCGGCTCATCAGCGAGATTGACGACGCAAGCTTTCAGGCGCTGTTCGCGCGCATTATACTGGATGAGAAGAAGCATATTGAAATCCTGAACGGATTGTACACACAATACTTATAGCATTTGTTCCCGTTAGTAAAATTTTATTGCAGTATAATTCATGGTAAACTATATCAAATAAAAACCCCGAATCTTATTCGAATCGAGGCTTCAAATTATTACTGCGAATCTCTGAACTATTGACTGCAAATAAGACGACTTTTCAGCCTCAGATATTCACAAACCCGAAAGTCATCTTATCAGGGTCGGAGCCGTATCTTTTGTTTTGATTCAGCCCGTCGATAGCCGCCATATCGCCGTCCGACAGCGCAAAATCAAAGATATCGGCATTCTCAATGATGCGCTGCTTCTTCACCGATTTCGGTATAATCGAAATCCCGTGCTGCAAATGCCACCGCAGCACAGCCTGTGCGGCACTCTTGCCGTATTTTTCGCCGATGGCCGAAAGTATTTCCGGCGCTTCGCTTATGTGCCCGTGGAATATCGGGCCCCACGCCGTCACGATGATGCCTTTCTCCTTCGCGTACTGCCGCAGCTCTTCCTGCGTATTAAACGGATGCAGCTCCACCTGATCAACGCTCGGCACAACGCCGTGCGCCACAATCAGTTCGTCTATATGGTGCGGCTTAAAATTGCTGACGCCCACGCTGCGCACCTTCTGCTTATGCTTGAGCTCAAGCATCGCCTCCCATGTGGCCAACCTGTCGTCTCTGTTGAGCCCCGGCCAGTGAATCAAATAGAGGTCGATATAATCCATGTCCAGCGCTTTGAGGCTGTTCTCACAGGCCTTTATCGTGCTCTGATAGCCTTGGTCGGCATTCCACAGCTTGGTTGTCAAAAAGAGCTGTTCACGCGCGACGCCGCTTTCACGTACCGCCTTGCCCACGCCCGCCTCGTTTTTATAAATTGCCGCCGTGTCCACGAGCCGGTAGCCGGCTTCAAGCGCCCAGCGGACACTGTTCTCCACTTCCTGTCCTTCCTGCGCCAAATACACGCCGAGCCCGAACCACGGCATCTGTACGCCGTCATTGAGCACGGCCTTATCCTGTAAATCAAAACTCATCGAAATTTCCTTTCATGCATTCAGTGTCTGCAACAGTATGGCTTTAAAATCTGTTGACGACATGATACTGCAAATATAATGAGATGTCTATTATTCGCGGCTTTGATATAACAAAACCCTTAAGCAAGTTTGCCTAAGGGCTTACGCCTGGTGACCCACCGGAGATTCGAACTCCGGACACCTTGATTAAAAGTCTCCATTTCTCTAAATCATGAAAACCGCATCATGAAGCGAAAATCCCTTTATAAAGCCATTTCATCGGCCTTTTAATGCTTTCAATACTTGCATTATTTACATCGCTTTTTATGTTTTACTGTTTCTGATGCAGTAAAAATGCAGTAAAAAATCACGAGTATTGTTGTTGATCGATTCTATGGTACTGCCCGGTGAATATGAGTTCATATGCGATCTCGTCTGCCCGTTCCTCGGAGTGATCTCCCTCGTATGAAATAGCATAATGGTGCCCCATCTCATGGGCCAGAATATATAGCAGATCAATTGCGTCTTGGTCGATGTATATTTCTTTGCTTGCTTCAAAGTATACGCCAAAAGCTGTTTCATGTCCATGCTGTTTCGCAATCGGCTCAAGGTCCTCATTTGATACAACATATACCGGTACGCCCTCTTTCTCAGCTAACTTAAGAATGTCCGCAGTACCAATCGGACAGCTTACAAACATAAAGAAACAGATGGCCAGCGCCAATGTTAAGAGAAAAGCGATAACATACGGAATTTTAATCCTCATATTTCCATACCCCTCAATATTACTTCTATCATCTTTCGAGTACAAAAAAAGGGACTCCAAGCAGATGCCTGAAGTCCACTTTTTCAAGGACGTGCCGGGAGGAATCAAGTCGGCACTATCCCTCATCATCAGTTTTGCTTGTCTCGGATATGTATGCTTTATCTGCCACTTTGCCTGCCTTCAGCCGGTCGATCAAGTCATGCACAAAGCCGCTGCCGCCGCCCACCGCAACGCCGGTCACGATCTGACCAGCAACATAAGACGCGGGCGTGAACCCGGTTAAGCCGAGTGCCTCAAAGATATTAACCTGGAACAAAATGCAGAGCGTGATGCCGATCCCGGACGATACCGCAAACCACACAATAGGCCACGCTTTACCGGGAGGACGCGGCGCCGCAGAATTTGCCGCTGCCTTAATCATATCCACAACTTTTTCAACGATGACGGCCAGCAGAACCACGGCTGCGACGTCGTCAAGCGAAGATGCGATACTGACCACGCCGACATCCGCCGCAAAAGCGACGGGAATAAAAATGACCATCAGGACGATGGCCAGCAGAACTGTGATGATTACCATCTTTGTTTTTTTCATAGGATACCTACCTTTCATTTCTTATTTCATCAATGCGATGGTGTGCAGATTTAGTGCTTTCCTCGCATATAACTAACCGCTCTTTAATTGCATTGCTTTTATCTTGCTTTGATTCGAGCCGTTGAATGTCGCCTTGGATTGCCGCGATTTGTGCGGATGTTTTCCCGCTCCAGCGCCCAACCAGCGCAACGTTTACTCCGATGCTGATCAAGATACCGACAAACGCAATGATTGCCGTTATATCCATGCGTCACTTCCTGTCACGCGCCGGGAAACAGCGCGGCCCACGTTATCGGCCCGACGATGGCATCAACCTTCAAACCAAGCTCGCCCTGGCGCTTAGCGACGGCAGACGCTGTTAATGTGCCAAAGATACCGTCGCAATCTTTTTCGGAAAAACCAAGAGCGCGCTGCAACGCTTTCACATCGTCGCCGCGCATATAATCATTGCGCGACAGGTAACGCCTGTGAATATAGCCGATTTGCCCAGCATACAAGACTCTCATATAATCGCCGTTTTTAAAAATATATGTAACAACGGCACCTTTTGAAATGCGCGATACCGTTTCTCCGTTTGGCGTCTTTTGGAGTTTGGTATTGCTCGTGTTGACCGTATACGTCATCTTCAGCAGACGTTTTAACTTCGGAGCGGGCTTCTGCGGTTCTCCAGGCAGATGAGCGCTTTCTTCGCCTAACAGCATGTTCCAAGTTGTTTTATTGATGGCTGTACCGTCGCCACTGATACCCGCTTTAGATTGGAACGCCGCAAGCGCCGCCGATGTCTTCGGGCCCCAGTCGCCATCACAGCGGAGCTCAGCACTGTTGAAATTAAGCCACGCCTGCATGATCCGCACATCCATCTCGCTGGCCGTCGTCTGCCCTATGATAGGCACCGGATACTCAGCGGCATCAGCTTTAAGGCGTATAACCGCAACAATGGAGCCATCGCCGTATGAAATATCGGCAAGGCAAGCGTTTTCTCCCGGCTGCCTGGTATGGATGATTTGAGACGGATTGTCGCAACAAGATACATGCGTGATCATGTTCTTTCTGTCGGTATTTTTGTCCCGACAATAAAAGATGATGTCGCCGGGCTCCCATGCAAACGTTTTATAAAAACCTTTAGGAGCCCAATAACCGCTTTTTCCGATATGGTCATACGAATCAGGAAATTTGAGATCAAACCCCTGCGCATAAACCTCGTACATGCTGGTCATGCTCTCGATTCCCCGCAGCGGGAACAGTCCGGCAAGGTACATCGCATAGACATAGCCAGAACAATCCGTCTTCCCTTTTTTGAACCAATCGTAGCGGTATTCTTTGCTGTACTCCATGCCGATCATGGCGTTCGCCCAGCGGAGCACCCTCTTAATAATTCTTTCTCTTGCTGTTTCCATCGTTATCCTCACTTTCACATAATAAAAAAAGGCTTCAAGCCTTTTTCAAAAACACAATCACTGTTTAAGCCTCTTCAACTGCATTAAGTATCTCACGAATCCGAGCCTGATTTTGAGCGGCTTCTGCGTCCAATGCGCTGATATCTTTGTCGAACTCAGCGCCCATTCGTTGAGCGCGTCCATACTGTGCGACCTGTATGTCATACCAATGAAACCATTGGTACAGTTCCGTGAGCTCGTGCAGCAACCATACTTTCGGATCAGGTTGCTGCGGTTCCGGCTCTTGTTCGAGACCCGCCACGATTTTTTCATCATGCGTCATTTCGCGGATGTCTTCACCATCAATCACGCAGCCATCTGGCACCGTGAAGAAACCGTCATCGACCCTCTGTTGAAGCGGCTTAAGAATCCACTCCTCGGTATATTCTCCGATGTACCGTCCATTTTCAATTTTAGAATGCCGCATCTCACTAACTGAGAAAACTTCCTGTCCCGCGAATAATGGCGATTCGGCAAATGTTCCGGATGTGATATGAAAAGATGATTCATGTACGCCCGTGATCCGTCCCCCGTCAACTGTTATTGCATAATGCATAATCATGCCGTCCTTTCCCAAGCATAAAAAGCTTTATATGGTGGTAGATTACCGCTGTTACCTGTACCCGTGGTTCCAGTTATTCCGGCACCCACCCCACCATTTCCACCATATGAGCCGTCTTTTTGAAACCTTGCAGTATGCGCAGTTGGTGTATCTACAAAAATATTACCGGATACCACTCCCGTATCAAGCGATACCCTTACCGTATGTTCATGTGCCGCAAGTGCTGCATTGCCGCCCGTACTTCCTACAGGATAAACATCACCGGCGAAAAGCGGAAATACATCTTTTATTTGCGTCCATACACCACCGAAGCGCGATGCAGGAGATGTTGAGTTTCTCGAAATAAAAACATCTCCGACATCGAAACGGGAGTTGCTGACAACCTTTGCTTCCAGCGCACCTATTCGAATCGTGTTTTCTTTGGTTTGTTTCTCCGTCGTAACTGCGATCTGCCCAAAAGTAATATTGAGATCATAAGGCTTTCCGGCTTCCCAAACGGGTTCTGCTCGGACAACGCGCAGACTTTGCCCCATTATTGTCACGATGTCACCAAGAAAATAATCAACACCGAATTCAAACGGACCGTTTAAAACATCCACGCTGAACGTGTAGCTATTTTCTTCGGTGACAATGGCCGCCTTACCATACACCTGCATTTCTAAAAAATCGGCCGTATTCCCAGCGTCCACAGCTGTTTCTCGGCGAGATACACCCGTTGCGCTTCCATACTGACCGATTACACGAGCGCCAGTAGAATCAACACCCAAAACATAGGCAAAATTCTTTATGCTTGTATTCCCGTCATTCTCTTCTCCGGATCGTATGTTATTGAATTTAAAATCAAAAATAACAGGACCATTTCCTTGACCGTTGCCAACGCTTCGATCAGAACCCTCGTAAATATCGATGACGACCTTTTTGTTATCGGCATCCAGAATCCATTTGATCCCGAGGCCGTCGATAGCAAGCAGTGTCATTATGTCGGCATCAAGCTGGGTTTGGTTTATCGTTACGTTGATCGTACTGCCCCTATCCTCATCCGATGCGATTTCAATAAACGAAATATTGCGGTCAGTATCCGTGGCGCTTACAAGAGCCTTGGCCAGCAGGTCTTTCACGATATACTCAACCGTCTTTGCTGTATAGGTGATTGGTGCCGTCGTCGTGTTCGATAATCGGCCGGCAGCGAGCCAGAGTACGTTTTTTGCTGTGACTGAAACCGTCTTGCCCTTCTCATCGTATTGCTTTGGCTCCTCTGTGATGATGAAAAGCTTTTCCAGATCATCATCCACATAAAACCAAGAGCCCTTTATCAGCTTGTCCGCATTGTTCTTGTTGGTCTTTATGGTTATCGAAGCACTCGACGTGTCGCCATGGACCAGCGATGCATAACAGCTTTCATAATTGTCGATCAGCCCGGAAAATGTGAGAGTGCTATCAAAAATCTTAATATCCATAACTATCTCACAAACACGTCAATACGATCGATGGATGTTCCCATGGCCGAATAGCACTTGAGGTTTGTCGGTGATGTGATTTCAAAAACCCTGTAGTGCAACGTCGAACCATACATATGTTGGATTAGTATCAAGCCACGATTCGTAATAGCTAAACCTGTTGCGGGGTTGAGCGGAATAACAGCTGACCGAAACATAGCACTGTCTGCAGAATTTGCAGTGTAGATCATAAGCTCGTTATACCCGATTAACGAAGGAATGGAGACGTTCACTGCTGTAGATGTATCAATCGCTGCGAAGTTAACAATTTTTGTCCAGACTCTCTTCAGCATGATTTCTTGCAGCGCCGCTTCCACATTTTCTGCCGTGAAATATCCGCCCGCGTCGGATATCGCAACATTACCGGCACTAAGTGGAACCGGCGCATAAGTCAGCACCCGCCGATCCGTGTACGTAAAGCTCGTACTGGCTGTTGCTCCTGCGGGTATGCGAACGTTAGCAAGGGGCATCTGGTATTGTGTCGCCGTTTGCGTGAGGCTGGGCAACTCCGGGGATACCGCTGCTGTGCCCTTTACGATCACAATGCGAGAATTGCGCACCCCTGCCGTCGTGTTGACTTCGAGCGCCACGATATCATAACGCGGGTTTGTCACATCGGCGGGATCGTGGGTGACCTGCTCAGCTGCCGAATATATTTCCGAACGGATACCCTCGGTATAAGCGACACCGAGTGCCACCTGGGATTTCATCGTCGCAGCCACAGCAGAAACCTGCATTGACGTGCCCAGCGCTGCGCCTCGCGTCGCGATACCGTTGGTGAATATCTCTCTGAAATTCGCATTGTAATCAGAATAATAATATGGTCTGTCCGTACCGGACGTCGGGTAAAATGATCCTTTAATAGACATGCTCAAACCCCCAAATAAAGATTTTTATATTTCAAAGTGACAGCTGCTTGATCAGCGCCAGAGTCAGCGGAAAGCGACACCGTGCAGTTTCCAACCGGCAGACTAAAAAAAACGCTGTCCGGGTCAACGATTGAAAAGTCTTTTACTCTCGCTCCGGTCGATATGGTTTCAATATAAACGTTCTTGTCACCATAGCCGGTGGTGATGATGAGTTTTTGGTCGGACGCCAGCACCCCGTTGAGTTCGATATATTCGCCGGTATCCACCAAAGTAATGCGCGGCTTTGTCGCCGCTCCGACCCATTCTATGATGAGCGGCGCAGGCACGTCGCCGATATTGTCGATGACTGTGCTTGCGCTTTCGATCGCTCCCAAATAAAACGGAGTCCCTGAATAGAAATACTCTGAATCATTCCAAAAGAACGGATCAGTTAAGCCGACCAGCTCCACGCTTGCTTCCTCGATATCGTGCCAAAAGGGATCAAAAGCCGTCATGCTCACGACGCCGATCATAGAATGGTAACCGAAGTTATCCCTGTCAGTAGAGAACGCGGGCTCTGCGTCGATCTTGACGGCCATTTCAATACCCTCTGTATAAAAGTCGTTCTCATAGATAAGCTTGCCGGGGCTTAGCTTGGGATTCATAATCCGTTTTACCGATCGGCGTTTCTGAAACATGTCGGCATAACCGTTGCCCATAATGATGCACGATGCCGTGACATCACGCATTTCAGTGAAAGCGGCCTCATAGTTGTACCCATCCTGTTGATACCCTTTGGAGGTTTGCGCCGTGTCAACCAACGGCGACATACTAAAGGATTTGAGCCTGTTCTGTGCCGAATTTGACGCCCAAGTTATTGATTCGCCAAGCGAATTAGTGTATATGATCTTTTCCATCTTACGCCCTCGCCCTTAGTACACTCTGTTTTCTTGCCGACCTAAACACTTCGTAAGGTGACGGGTTATTGTTATTGTAAATATTGTAGGTATTCCCCGTCTTGCCGGAGCCCATCGACGCAGTATCCGAGGCTGTGTGAACATATGCCCCGGACGGCAGCGTGACCGCTTCGGGTCCTTCTTCTCCAACCACATACGTACCAGCCTCATTAATTGGCCCGCCGTCAGCTTTAAACAGCCCAATGATCCAATCAATGGCACCGCCGAAAATCTCAAACAGCCATTTTATCGGCGTCACAATAATCTCTATCAATGCCCCGATTGGTTTAAGAATCGGTGCCAGCAGTTCTAAAACACCAGCTATTGCACTAATCAGCGGTTCTAAGGCAGGCAGCAGCGTTTGCGCCAAAATTCCAACCATATCAAATACGGGTGACAATGCATCGAATACAGTTGATACCAAGTCAATGATCGGCGGCAAAATGGTATCAATGATCACGTTGAGCAGTTTGGTGATGGGCGGCAGCAGCTTCTCAATGAGTGATTTGAAAATGGTCATGAGCGGCGGAAGGATAGTCTGAACAAACGTATTAAACATATCCATCAGCGGCGGAAGGATCGTATCAATGACGCTCTGAAATAAATCCATCAGCGGCGGCAACAGATTCTCTATTAAGGCTTTAAAGACCGTTTCCAGCACCGGAAGGATTTGCTCAGAAAATACTCGGAACAGCTCCATCAAAGGCGGCATGATGCTGGCTATGATCGTCTGGAACAACCCGATGAGCGGCGGAAGGAGGCCTTCAATAAATGTCGTGAACATCTCCGCCAGTGGCGGCAGTATATCCTCCGTGAAAACCTTAAACAGTTCCATGAGCGGCGGCATCACAACGGATAGAATTTCGGTAAATATCGTCAAGAGTGATCCGATCAGGGCCAGTATCGGCTCGAGCGCCGTCATAAGTGGGGGCAGCACGTCTTCAATTAATATATTAAAGAGATCCATGAGCGGCGGCATAAGCGTGTTTACGAGCTCCCCAAAAGCGCCGATTATCATCGTGAAAAGTGGAGCCATAGCCGCCATGATGCCGGGAAGAGATTCCATCAAGACATTGATCAGGCCCGTCACAACCGGCATAAGGGTTGATAGGGCCGACGTGAGCCCGCTTGAAACCGTCGTTTGAAGCTGTGACAGCGTATCGCTGAGCGTGGCTCCGGCTTCGACAGTGTCCTCACCCAGCACAATACCAAGATCATTTGCCTCTGTTTTCATAGCCGAAATGCCATCTGCGCCCATTTCAAATACGGCACCGAGCTCGGTTGCCGACCGTCCGAGAAGCGCACTGGCAAGCGCCGTGCGCTCTGTCTCATTGGTCATACCTGATAAACCTGAGATCGTCTCGCTTAAAAGCGTCTCCTGATCTTTTAGATTCCCGCTCGAATCCGTGACCGAAATCCCAAGCCTTTTAAACGCATCTGCATACTGGCCTGTACCGCCTACCGCATCCTGTGCCGCCTTTGCCAAAGTCTTCACGCCCACCTGCAGCGTTGAAATATCCGCACCGTTCTGTGACAAGATATAATTCCATTCCTGATACGCTTTCGTGGAGATGCCTATTTTATCAGAATTTTCGCTGATATCATCACTGGCCGAGGCCACTTTGGTAACGAGCGCGGACACGGCGGTTCCGGCAGCAGCAACGCCGGAAACGATCGCCGCGCCCGATTTTAAAATGCTTGCGCCTGTCGAGCCAAATGATCTGGATGTCTTCTCCCCGGCAGAGTTCATGCTTGCAAGGTCTTTATGAACGGTATCGGTGCCCTTCATCAAGGCTTCGCCGTATACCTCAAACAGTTTAACTGCCACGTCGTTTCATCCTCTCGTATGCTTTTTGGGCGGTTTGCTCAACATCATCCCATTTTGTCGCTTTGGTTTGCTTTTGCGCCCGCCACCGTTTCTTGAAATCATTTAAAGTCATGAGCTTTGGCCGCTTTCCAAACATTTTATTGTTCGGCAGCGCGTTCCACCCGGCAAAATACGCAAGCCACTGTTGTTCAATAAACTTCTCTTGATTCTTCTCGATATCATAGGCGTACAAATCAAAAACGAGCCTGTAATGCTCGTTTTGAATGCGATTTGTGAATGCGAAATGCAGAAATCCGGTTATTTCAGCGCCGCGAACATGTCCGCAACCGTACGCTGCGCAGACATAAAAAAATCGCGGAAGTCCTCGTGCTCAAAGACTGCCTTGCGAAGCGTCTCATAGTCCTTAAATCCCATCTTCTCAATGTCTTTCGCGCCGGTCACGTCGGACAGAAAAGCATTGATTTCCCGCTCAGCATAACCGGTATTTTTGAAAATAAGCCCAATGAGCTGCTTTGTCTGAGCCGCTTGAGCCTCTGCGCTCTTCATGAGATCAGCGACCTCTTTTTGCTCTTTTTGTGCCATGTCCTCGATCACATCCGCATACCCAACCGCTTTGAGAACGCGAATAAAAAGACTCACAGAGTGAGCCGTGAAGTTAACCGTCATTTTGATCTCCCTTCTCTATAGGCTTTTTCGCCGCAAGCTTCTGAGATTTGTACCCTGCCCGTTTGAGCAGATCGATCTCTGTTTTATCGTCTGTATCATAGACGCCATCAATAAAGCGGGCGACAAAATATACACCGCCGCCGTCCGCGAACTGGACTTTCCCATCACCGAAGAATCTCATACCCGCACCTCTACGCTGCGTCCATGGTAATCGAGATTGCTTCCGTGGCCGCGTCGATCGTTGCGGTTCCACTCACAGCCGCATAACCGGTCTTGGTTGCTGTGTAACCAACCTTCCCAAACGTGCAGGCGAACACCACAACTCCGGATTCGTTCGTTATACCCGTCTGTCCATCGTCAAGAACGACAGCCGCGCCCGCAATCGCTGCAGGTGTTTCGGCGTCATCGGTAATCGTGAATGTGACGGTGGCCGCTTCGAACTCAATCACATACGGATAGGTCTCTTCATCCTCGGGATCGAAGGTTTCAGGATCGATATGGCCGGTGAATATCACTTCCGGCACAATTTCCTCGCCCTTTGCCATGGAAAGTGTAAAAGGGTTGTCACCCAAAGCGTTTTTAACGATGACGGCCATGCAGTTTCCGCTTCTATCCTGCCCCACCCACGCCACATTCTTGATATAACTCTGCGAAAGGTTGATCGTCCGATAGACGCTCTGGATGCCCGCTGTCACCGCTCCGGCCATCATGCCGGCATAATACTTGAGAAAGTTCTGGACGTTGATTTTCAGTGATCTCACAGTCAGCTGCGGGCGCATCATCACCATATCGCGTGCGCCCTTCACCGGCGCAATGTCCGAATCGGCTTCACGTTCGCGAAACTCCACATTGTCGTTGAACTCGTTCCCGCCCTTCGTCAGCCCCACAAGAAACTCGTCAGGCTCCCGGTAATTAAAATAGACGGCTCCCGGTCCCAAGAACTCATTATCAGGCTGCCCCGAGCCCGGCCATGCTTTATTCATTGCTTTTCTCCTTTTTATTTAAATCTTGTTTTTAAAAGGTATGTCATACGTGTCCGCCGTACAAACTCATCCGAGTCAGGCACATCCCCGATGATACCGCGCTGCGCCCACGCAGAAAGCTTGTTGGTTGTGATATGGTTATTCGCCATGGCCGCATCAATCTGCGTCACAGCAGCCTCTAGATTTGTGCTGTCCGGGTTATTATCCCAGACATTGATCGTCAGCGTCAGGTTGACATCGTCGCTGGTGTCGATCAACGTTTCAGCACTTGGTGTAATGTCGAAAACGGCATAAGGATAGGCCACGTTATCAGGCGGCTTCTTGGCATGGCATGGAATATCCACGTTATCGAGCACATCCCCCACAGCCGCATATACAGCATCACGTTTAATCGACATGTTGGTGATACTCCTTTTCAACGATCTCCTGAATTTCTTTCGCGTTTTCCTCAAAAGCAGGCTGGATATGTGGGTAAGCCGGAGCCGTTCGCGTCCCTGTTTCCAGAAACACGCCTAAGAGATCGTCCGTGCCCACGATAGCTCGCCCATCACCGTATGAAGACTTTATTGTCTCACGGTACGTGCCTGGGTCTCTTTCCTTTGGCTCCCTCTGTTTCGACGTATACACACCGTCAGCCGATGTTTTGCTTTGTACAGGCGCTCTATCCCGCGCTTTTTGCCGAGCAAAGTCGGCTATCTCTTCAAGCGCCGCATCGTTCGCTCTGTCGATCATATCCTCAACGTCCGTCAAATACGATTTAAACCCCATCGCTCAGACCCTCCGGCGGCTTTATCCTCAGCTTCCCGGTAATTAACAGGCTGCGCCGCGCATAATCCTGCTGGATAGGCGCGAGAATGTCATACCACTCGCCGCGGTCATCCAATATGACCATATCCGAAGTGATAGTCGTATCGCTGTCATACCTGATCACAAACTGCACGCTGACCGAACTTGTAAGCACCTGCGCCTGCCACGTTTCCGCGCTGCTGAGCAGCTTCTTCTGCGCATGAACCGTTCTGAACAAGGACCAATGCGTGACCGACTCATGCATGGCGTTCTTTGTGTCGTCATCTTTGGAATAGATTTTAATGATCGTCTTTAGCGCCCCAGCCCTCATACAGGCACCACCCTGTCCATATCGAGCAACGCCTCGGCACCGAATGGCAGGGACATTGCCGAAACGCCTTGCCCGATCACGGTATTCTCACGATTCTCATAATAATGACCGACCGTCAGCAGTATTGCATGCTTGACATATTGGGGCACACTGGCCGCGTCTGGACCGTACCCGCATGTGTACTCGATCTCAATCGGATATCCCGCCGCCAAGCTGATTGACGGTGCCGCAACCCAGCTGGGAAAATAGATGATGCCCGGCTGCACATCCTTGTCGATGGCGAAATTCGTATTCTCAGTCAGCGTGATCAAGCTCCCGTCTGTCTTTCTGCATTTGAACGCCGTCACTGATAACAGATTGGGCATTGGCACGCTTATGACGCCCATAAAACCGGTCAGCTTAAGCACCCACGTTTGGGTTATATACGCACGGTTTGAGTACCCTTCACACCGCTGACGCGCCACTTTCATAATCGAGCTGATATATGCATCGTCCGAAGCCCAGTCAACACGCAGGTGTTTCTTGACTTCCTCCAACGTGACGGGCTCGGTTGCTGCGTCGGTTTTTCTATGGACATCATAGCGTGCCATCACCATTACTCCTTTTTACCCTCCGGGGCTTCCGGCGTTTCAGGTTTTTTCTTGTCTGCTGTCTGCTTTGCCTTCTGCTTGGCTGCTTCTCCGTCAGCCGCGATGGCATAATGACCGTCGATGAGCTGCTTGCCTTCGACTTCGCCCACGTCGATCACATCACCGGCGCGACCTGTCACGCTGCCTTTCGCGTATGTGCTCTGCAACATCACTTTCATACTGGCCTCCTTATACGCCCGTCGCAAAAGCACTGGCAACAACGTCCGCACCCTGCTTGACCGGTATCGCCGCAGCACTGTATCGCAGCGATACGACGCTTTCGATCACCGCCGCCGCCGTGGCCACAACAACCGCGCAGCGCACATAACGCTTGAGCGGCCTTTTCACATCCAGCACCAGCAGCTTATTATCAGCGCTCGTCGCACTTGCGGTGAAGCTCACAGTTGCGCCGGTAATATCCGCCGCGTCGCTCAGATTGGCAGCGCTGCCCTGCTGCGCCTTGAGCGTGACCACTGCACCGTCCGCGCAATCGCCCAGCGCCAGCACAAAGCAGACGTTGCCAAGTGCGCTCATATCCAGCGCATCGCCCGTCGTGGTGCCTGTGCCGGATGCCTGCGTGTCGATATCCTTGTTAAGGACAGCTTCTTTCAAAACACTCTGCATATTTTCCTCCTTACGGCTTCAGCTTGAGCCGCGCAAACGCTTCTTCCACCACCGGCATGCCGTCCGTCTGGGCCCGCAGGATAAAGCCGATCTGGTTTGTTCCAGCGTAGATTTCAACCAGACGCTGCAGTTCCACCATGAGGCTGTCAACGATCCAGTAAAATTTCATGTTGCCAAGGATCGTGACATACTGCGCAGCTGTAAACGTGTTCGGCGCGTACTCGGATTCGTTGACGCCGTATCCGAGCAATCTGTCCGGCTGGCCGGTCTGCATGGACGGCGACCAGATATATTGACCCGTGGTATCCTTGAGCTTAGATACCTGCTTAACGCCGTCGCGATGCATATACCATTCCACACCGTTGCGGTACTGCGCTTTGAGCGCATATTTCATGTTAAGAAGATCGTCAGCACCGATAGCCGTGGACGATTCCGCCGTGATATCACGTGCCGTAGAGATACCATTGTCGGAAGCGATAAAGATACCAAGAGGCTTTGCCGCACCGTTGCCAGTCATGTATGACTCTTCTTGTGTCTCGCTCATGTCGAAGTTGAGCTCATCCAGCACAATCCTCTCGCCATCCATCGCGGTATTCTGCAGCAACGGGCGCGAGATTTTAATCAGATTGGTCATATAGTTGGGCTTGAACTCTCTTTTGCCGAATGCGAGCGAGCTATCTTCTCCGGCCGCACTGATCTCTGCGCCCCACACAGCACCAGACGCGCGACTTGTCCGCTTCGGGAAACCCAAAGTCTGCGCACCGTCCAGTGTAAACGTCGTTGCTTTCGAGCGGATCACGAGCGTGTTGTCGAGCTCCTTGATCAGCTGCGCACCGAATTTCTGCGGAGCGACAAGATATCCGGCCTGCGCCGGGTTCTCCATCTGTAGCGCGCGCATATCCTGCACGTACTTTTCAGATGTCCCGCCAGCCAGATAGCTGCGGAAAGCCGCCATCTGCTTATCCTCAAGAGTTTCAGGTTTGGGATTGTCGCGATTCTCAAGCTGCTGCCCGCCGATCTCTTTCTCAAGCTCGAGCTGCCGCTCCTCAGTGTCGATCTGTCCCTTGAGCTTTTGTGCCTCGGTGAAAGCCGTATCATAGCTCGTGCGCTCCTCGGGTGTCATCTCGCGGTTTTCTTTTTCCGCGCGGTCTAAAAAAGCCCTCGCATCTGCGACGGCCTTTGCGCGCTTCTGTCTCAGTTCCACAATGTTTGCCATTAGCATTCAACCTCCATCAGTTTTAATTTTTCGTTTTCAAACCGATCCTTTTTCGGTTCAACTTTTTTTCTCTGCTCATAAAGGGAGCGGAGAGACACCTGCGTCTGTGAATACGCAGGAAATGCCACCGGGGATATCTCGATCAGCTCACCACGCTTGACCGTTCGCCTGATATTGCTTTTGTCCGTGTCATCCCAAAGGTCTTCAGTCACGTAGAAGCCGAACGACACACCGTCCACATCCCCGCGGTCTATCAGAGTCTTGGCGTCACGACCGTCCTGGGTATCCGGCAACTCATTCTCAAAATAAATGCCGTCCTTTTTTACGTCGAGGCGCAGAGTTTGGTTCTTTGTGGAGCCGAGCACCTTCGCGCTATCATGAGACCAGAGCATTTTAACTGTTCTTGTTTTCAGGCTCTCATCAAAGGCACCTGCCTCTATGACCTCCGTAAATCCCATGTCTTCTGACTGCTCATCATACGGCACGCCGCGCCCAGCAATCATCTTTTTACCGTCGCCCTCTTCTCTGGCTTCAAGCGGCAGCCTAATATACCGCTGCTCAATCTGCATTTTTTCACCTTCCTTTTTACGTGCTCACAATGGTGCATACGCAGCCCTCGTGCAAAGGCGGATGTCCCGTGTTCTGATAGACGGTCATGTTTTTGCCGTCTCCTTCAGCGATCCCGCCACTGGAAACGAAGTTCTGTTCAATGCCCACCACCACGCCGTCCATCTCGTTGCAGTACGGGCACGATTGACTGCCCATGTTGACCCACATGATACGCGTCACCCCGCCGCTGGAATAGGCCGCTTTTGCTATCGCGCCCGCGAGCCTCACGCATTCGTTCAATCCGATCTTATCCGGCCGCTTTTCTTCCCACTCGTCAAGGCGTTCCTCGACCGCTTCAAGCTCTGTCTGACCGTTGTCAGCTGCTTTCTTCACAAGAGATTTAAGCTGCCCCTTGGATGAATTGATGTGCCGCACAGTAAACGCGTCCATATACTGTGCGAGAAACTTTGTCACGCGTTCGTTCCATTGGCCTGTAAAATTTATTTCTTTAGCAGCTTCGGCATATATGTTTTTCGCCAAAGCTGAAAAAGGCGTGTTCATCTGATGTCTGATCGCCTCAGGTAGATCATCATAAAAGCTCTCGAGCGCGTCAGTGAAAGCCGCTGTGCCCTTTGAACTGATCGTTTCGACTGAAAGCGTTTCCTTCGCAATGGATCTGATGCCTTTCACTTCGTGCGAAACCAATGCGCGGGCTTTATCGGTGATCTTGCCGTTATATTCGTTTGCGATCTTCGTTCGTTTCGTGGCTGATCTGATTTGTGCTGTGCTTAAAACGGCTGTGTCGGGCGGTTTTTCTCGTACCGCTTGTCCTATATTCCGCGTCAGCAAGGCTCCTAACGCATTCAATGCCGCCGCTTCAGTCTCGCTCTGGACGTTTCCGGCCGCGACCTTTTCAACCGGCGCGAAATTTAACGGCATATAATACCCCTTGCCAAGGCCATCCGGTATCGGATTCATATTCTCCTTTTCACGCCATGTGTCCGCATTCATAACCCCGTTCTGGCGCATGATCTGGAAAACCTCGGCTCGCGTCTTACTGTCGCCCCGAAGCAACGCATCCACGTTGTACTCAGCATAAAAAACAAGCCGCTGCTGGCGGCTTAATAGAGAGCGTTTAATCTCCTGTTCCCAGAGAACAAGCAATGGCCGTAGTGTATATACTACGAAATTGATATTCTGGTGCTCGATGTTGGAGTATGTCGAGCGCTCCAAATCCATAATCAGATGCGGCGGCACATTGAAAAACCGTGCAACCTCTGTCACCTGAAACTTTCGGGTCTCGATAAACTGCGATTCGTCCGGTGCGTAGGAGGTTTTAACAAACTCCATCCCCTCCTCGAGCACCATTATTTCGTGTGCATTCTCAACGCCTTGGTATCTGTCCTTCCATTGCTTGCGAAGCCGTTCCTGTGCCGGTTCCGAAAGATTTTTTTCATGCTTTAGGACACCGCCTGTATTGGCGCCGTTGGAAAAGAATCTCGAGCCGAAATCCTCCGCCGCTTTCGCTAAGCCGAAAATATCCCGTCCGATATCGAGCGGCGCAAACGGTTTATCTGTGCTATATCCGATATTGACCAGTCGCAAAATCTCATAGTCGTTATATATTCGGCTGCTGCCGTCCAGAAAGAAAACTTTAAATACGCGCCCCGTGGGAGTAATCGATTCGTGAACACGCCAATAGCACACGGGCACGAGACCCTCCACCTCCCCCTTGGCATTCCATTTTATGATCGCATAGGCCCGACCGCCGATGAAGTAATTCACCATCATCACGCGACGGAAATCAACGCTGGTCATCAACTCGTTTGGCATGTCGTGAAGAATCTCATAAAGGCTAAAATCCCTTGCGATCTCTCGGCCTTCGTTTGTCCTTCGATAGACATTAAGCGGCAGCGTCGCGACCGTGGAGGCCAGCAGATTGAGAGCAGCATATACGGCAGAGATCGATACCACATTATCCTGATTGATGTTGACACCCGCCGCGCTCTTGCCAAAATCCCAGAACCAGCCGTTGCTTTCCGAGATGGCCCGCACAATTCGGTTATTAACCCAGTTCCTTATCCTTCCCATATCGGCTCCTTATGTCGTGATAAATCCGCGCTCCTCATACACACTCTTAAACTCTGGTTCCTCGATGAACCGTATAGCGCGCGCCATTGCGTTGATCACCGCCGCCAGCGGGTCAATCCTTTGGCTGTCATCCTTATGCTTCTTCGACAGCTTGATATTTCCGTTGTTGTCCTGAACCTCAACCGCATTTGACAACGCCCAGGTCAGCAGCGGCGAACCGTCATGAATCAGTTTGCCCCTGAGAATCAGTTCACGGAAAAACTTTGTCGGCTCAGAAAGGGTAATGACGCCTTGTCTGATTTCTACAAACTGTTCCTCAGAATATGCATCTTCCTTCTGCATCTGTGTGATCATGTGCGTAGCGTTATATGGATCGTAGTCAAACTCCCGCATGAGCCACCCTTCTTCGAACTCCATATCGTGGACATGATCGCGAACATAATCATAGTCGATCACAGCGCCCGGCGTTTCGGTGCACCAACCGTCATTGATCCAGTCTCGATACGGAACGCGATCCGTTTTTTCGTGCCTTGATACGGCTTCAGCTGGAATAAAACCATGCGCACAGACCGCAAAAACGCCATCCGGCAGCAAGAAAACAAAACCGTCTGCGGTCAAATCGACCGCCTTTGAAAGGTCAAATCCGCAGAATGGAGATACTCCTTTAACTTTCCTAATGAATTCAGCGCGCGATACGGCAAGCTCTTTATACTTATCCATGCAGCCGGAAGCGTATTTTTTCTCCGAATCAGCCTGCCAAATGTTCATGCGCTTGGTCATAAACTCGCGTATCTTGTCTGGGTCACCTGTACCAAACGCCAATTCATACTCGGATTCTATCTGAGCCAACAATTCGCAAGCGTAAGCGTTATCATTTTGCAGAATAGGATTGGCTTTCGGCCACACTGTCCGATCGTGTGGGTTGTCCTTCTCGTCGAGCTGCCGGATCATGACAAATTCAGTTTCTATCACCAAATCGCCGCTTAAAATCTTGCACCCGGTGTCGTACTCTTTCTTGCAGGGGTTATTCTCCGCGTCCTTTCCCGCCGTCGAGATGATGTTCATCAGTGATTGAGCACGCTTTCCGAAGCCGGAGAACAGCGTATCGTGAATCTCACTGGTCGGATGCGCGTGGTATTCATCCACCGTAACGATTGTGGGCGCGCCGGAGTCCTTGTTCTTCGTGTCCTTGGACAACGGCCGCAGCCAACCGCCGCGCGTCTTATGCTCAATGTATGTCTTCTTGACTTCAAGCCTTTTTAAGATGTCCGGGCTCACAAGCGCCATCGCATGCGCGTCACCCCATACGCGCTTCGCTTGGCCGCGGTCCACAGCGGCACATTCCACCTCCGGCATTTGTTCATATTGCCGTAGCTCCGGGTGCCCGGGCGGGTATATCACGTCCGAGCACATGCCGTATAGAGAGATGCCGCTCATTTCGGTTGATTTCACGTTGCCGCGGGCACGCATATTCAGTGATTTATTAAAGCGCCGCTTGCCGGAATCCTGATGCACCCATCCAAACAGGCACCCAAGGTCAAACTTTTGGAACGGCTCAAGCTCTATCGGCTGCCCTTGGAAAACACCACGTACATGCCGGCACAAGAGAAACCATTTAAAAATGCGGTCCGCGCGGGTCTCATCAAAAACAAAAGGGAACTTCTCAGTCCCCTGCCGTTTCAGATCCTTCAGGTGTCGCTCGCATGAAAGCCATTCCCATTTACATGATTGAATCTTCCCGGATACAACATCAATCGCATACTGTGTCGTTGGGTGTTCCATCAGCCTTGCTCGCTGTGTAAAATAGCACGGGCAATTGCACAAGCCTGGTCTCTATCAAATCCCGCGTCCCGCAAAATTACATACTGCTGCGTTTTTATGAATTCTTGATTTATCTCTCTTTGCCATTCTTGATAACGCGATTGCTTCAGTGTCTGCAATGCAGCTTTGCTGCGTAATTCGCCTTTGTGTCTTTTTTTAAACATATTCGTTACGGCCTCCTAATCAAACATATCCGCGTGTTCATCGCGAGGTTTGCGCGGCTCCTTTCGCGGGATGTTCTTTGTCCGCGATACAGGATTGAGATATAGCCGATCTCCCAGCGTAACAACCTGCTGCCGTTTCAACCGCAGCTCCGAGCCGATCTCAAGAACCTGCTTTTGAGCAATCAATTTTTCACTGATTGTTCTTTCCTCATCTCGTATAACTTTCATGGCATTATCCATAAGCTCCGTCATGACATCGAGTTCCCACACGGCCATGCAGTATTGGTTAATCAGATGCTCGTCCAGCGAGCCGACAAACTCAATCTCTTTATACAGCTTTTTAAGACGTTTAAACTCCTGTAGCGCGCGGGGACATTTAAGCACGGCATCACTCGCATGTAGTGTTTTATTTTTGAGTTTTATTTCAGATTTTTGCCGATGCTCAATTTCATCTTTCGTAAGGTGCTTACGCCCGTTTGACCGCACCAATGCTAGAGGTTGAGCATTCCGCCCTGCCAATTTTGTTCACTCCTCGCATATAAAATCAGGGTTTCAAAAAGGGAGTTTTTCACACAGATGACTGGGACACACGTTAGGCGTCTCGCAGGTCCGGGAGAATTTTACCCGCCCTTCCCCATCTATCGGTTACCAAAGCCTCCATCTTCTTTTGCAGTTTTTCTGCTATGGCATGAAGGGCACAATGAACGAAGGTTGTTCGTATCAAAGAACAACTTCGCGTCGCCTTTGTGTGGTACCTCATGGTCCGCATGCTTGGCTTCTCTGACTTGGTTATGCTCGAGGCATTCTTCACACAGAGGTTGTTTGCGCAATTGGTCTTTGCTCATGCGTTTCCAGCGCTTAGTGTCGTACCACCCGCACCGCACCCGCCCCCGGTTCTCCGCCCGGTAGTCCCGCCGCGGTGTTAAGCCCCCATGCTTTTCACAGTAGGCCCCCTCCCGTATTAAAGCAGTACACCCCGGTTTCTTACATGGGCGCAGCGGTGTGTTTGGCATATCTTCTCCAAATTAAAAGAGCGCCTGCTAAGCGCTCATGCGATATCGTTCATTATAGATTCTTCGGCTTTATGAACCAGCGGTTTTAATTACCGCGTGCCATCACCGTGTATTTGATTCCGGTGCCGCCAGCCTTGAGCGATGCTGCTCGACAGACATCAATAATCCAATCCATCTCATACCGCCGCCCGTGTTTACTCGCCGCCTTTTGCGAATATATGTTCTACAGAGAGTATATCGTGTTATGCGTTTGCAATAGGTAAATGCTTCAAATACTATTTAGAATATCCTTTTCGATTTCTTCCCAACATACTATATAAGTAAAATCGTAGAATTTCCCTATGTAACCAGCAGATTGTCTTTCATAATTTTCGCGAGCTATGAATCCAGCATTCTTATTAATCTCATCGTTAGTAATTGCGTTTCTGTATCTATGCTTAATCATGAGAAGTAAAGCCGCTGCATCTTTTATTGAATGCTCAACTATAAAACTATTAAACTTTTCTGCTAATCTATCTACTTTTTCAAACTCATATACCGCCTGAATTGTTGGAATATCATCCACTTTAATTCTTGGTGCGTTTATAGCCAGTTCAACAAACTCTCTACATAAAAAGTAGAAATCATAATTCTCAGGCTTATTTTCAATCTTGAGTATTATTTCGTCTAAGTCTGTCTCAGCCTTTTCAGTTATGATTTTCTTGTTAAATTCTCTTGCAGTTTCAGTCGTCAAAATGGTATCTCCTTTCATTTTATAACGACTAATTCTACATTTTATAACAAATTCCTTTTTTTAATGTTGTTACAAATCTTTATATAATGAAGAGCACTGCCTCGCAATGCACTTGTATCCCTCACCCAACTCTTCTGACTATATGGGCTTCGTACTTTAATCTGTCAACGGGTCTTTTCGTTCCATGAACCAGCGGTCTTCTTCAAGCCACAGAAACGTTTGGTGCCCTTTCACCATGCAGGTATAGCGAGTGCCAATACCACCTGCCTTGAGCGATACTGCCCGGCATACATCAACGACTGAATCAATCTCATACCGCCGCCCGCTTTCCCACCAAAATGCAACGGGTTCTATTTGCCCATTCGGAAAATATATCGCTTCGACCTTGACATACACCTTATATTTGTTTTCGTACCGTCTTTCTATCATTGCACCATACCATCCTTAAAAAAGCCCACGGGATGTATGATGTGATCTCCTTTGGGGTTGATGCCTCCGAGAGGTTTGTCAGCCAGCATGCATGCGCGCTGCAGTGTAAAATGCCCGAAGCGGCGCCGTATCTCATCCACGGCGATGTCGAGCGCTTCGTATTTTTCACGCTGCCGCTCGTCGCTGAACACCGAAAGCTGCTGCGGTATGGAAGCGGGTATAAGATCAGTACAGCGCACGCCTAGGCTGCGGATAGGGCGCGGCCAGTTGTAATGCGCCACGAAAAGACGCATCGCCGCATCCGCGATCTCACCCGTTATGTGTGACGGGCGGGACAGCTTGCACTGGCGCTCAAAGCGGAAAAGCTCGTTGTCGCGAATGGATATCGCCACGGTGCGGCATACAAAGCCGTGCTCACGCAGACGCGCACAGACACTTTCGCAGAGTACGAACAACGTGACCTTCACGTCCTCATTGCATGTTAAATCGCGCGGGGTCGTGGTGCTGTTGCCGATGGATTTGATCATTGATTCCTCATCCATCTGCATCACGGGGGAATTGTCGAAGCCGTTCGCAAAGGAATAAAGAACGTCGCCCACTTTGCCGAAAATGCCATGCAGCAGCGAGAGTGGCGTGGCAGCCAGCTGGCCGATGGTGGTGATTCCTAAGCGCACGAGTTTACCCTTGGTGGCGCGGCCCACATAAAGGAGCTCATCCACGGGCAGCGGCCACGCGACGGATTTGTAATTGTCTCTGCTGATCAGTGTGGTGGCATCCGGCTTTTTGATATCAGAACCGAGCTTGGCAAATATCTTGTTGTAGCTGACGCCCACAGATGCCGTGACGCCGAGCTCTCGTGTCACGCGGGCCCGTATCTCGTTGGCGATGTGTACGCCATCTTCACCGCTCACGTCGAGCCATGCTTCGTCGAGGCCGAACGGCTCAATCTGCGAGGTGTAGTCAGCGTAGATACTGCGGGCGAGCTTTGCGTAACGCAGGTAAAGTGGATAATTCGGAGGCAGCACGATGAGACCCTGGCATTTTTCTCGTGCCTGCCAAAGCGCCTCGCCTGTCTTTATGCCGGTCGCTTTAGCGATATAATTTTTTGCCAACACTATGCCGTGCCGCAGTTCCTCGTCGCCGCCGACAACAACCGGATTGCCCCGGATTTCAGGCCGGTGCACGCACTCCACGGACGCGTAAAAGTTATTCATATCGCTGTGTAAAATGACCCGCTGCTTCATTTCCTTAAACCTCGAACATTTGTTCTATAGAAAGTTTATTCGAATCGAGGTCTTTTTACAACAGGTAATATTTAAAAAACCGCCTCGTAAGGAAGCGGTTTCTCATTCTCTGTTCACTGTTTTCACAATAGCAGAAAAAAACGGCACTAAGCGGCACGTTTTTGAATCTTTTCCAATATGGCATCTTTAATGTTGCGCGCCCCTCTCTCGCTATACCCTATTTTCTGCGCCACCTTCCATGCCGCCATACCATCGAAATACCGCAGCCGCACATACCGCTGCTCGGTCTCACTCAGGCCGGAACCGTTCACCATATCCTCAAGCTGGGCCAGCTTACCGTATGCCGCCGCCAGATCAGCAGACACCTTCCGTATGCGCTCGGCGTAGACATCGACAAGCCGCGTAACGGCCTGCACCACGGGATCATACAGTGGGCCCCCGGTGACTCTATCCTTCTCCGGGGCCACGCCGCGCAGCATATCGTCATAGATGGAATCCCGCTTAGCTTTGAGTTCCTCGATCTGCAGCTCCAACTCCCGGATGCGCTGCTTGATTCGCGGATATTCACTTAGCCGCCGCTCTATATCTGTCATATGACCCCCATAGAATCAAAATCAAATTGTATTCCCATCTCCTTCCTGCTAAGCTGTATGTGTGCCAAATAGCGACAGAAAGGAGGTGTTTCGTATGGCAAAGGATTCTCTCGATATGGCGGCAGATATCACCATCGCTTCGCTCGGTGATTCAAATCAATCTTACGCGCATCCAGATCAAATCGTAAAAACATTTGAGGCGATCTATCGCAAAATCGAAGAGCTTAAAGCTGAAAAGCCTAGACCCAATGACCCTATAAATGTTAGATAAAACCACAGTCCATGATTTTCAGCACTTCCGGGAAAGCGGCATATTCAGCTTCCGTCGCTATCCCGGAAGCCACTCTTTCAAGATACGGCTTGATGTAGTTCTTAAAAACATCTTCTCTCGTCGGCAACTCCTCAGATTGCTCTAACGGTGCCTGTCTGCTTTCACCCGTGTTGGCAATTCTCGTTTTATCATCTTGCATAAGTACCCCCTCCTTTCCGCCGCATACCCGCAGCTTTCTTATCATCCCCGCCGCCCGGCATAAACCCAAGCGCTTGGGATTATGACTCAGCCTTCAAGACGCCAGCGTCCGGTAATTGCGGCCGTCTTTCTTCACGATGTTGAGCGAATAGCCGCCGCACATTTGCTTGATGCGACCGCCCAGCGCTTCATCAATCCTCATGATCTCATCCAGTGAGCGTTCCGACGTGATGATCGTCAATTTGCCGCCCACCACCCGAAGATTGATCAATTCAAAAGCGTGGTCTATGTCAGCTTTGGACGGCGGAAACTTCATGAAATCATCAATGTACAGTACGCTGGCACTGCCATACTTATTCAGCACTTCCCTGTAGGCTTCATCGTCGTTGACGTTGGCTTTCATCTCCACCATCATGCCTTTGAACGTGGTGTAGATCGTGTCGGCACCGGTGTTGATGAAATGAGCACATACCGCCGTGCCCAGGTGCGTTTTCCCGCAGCCGGATTGACCACTCAGATATAGAAACCGGCTGTCCGTCTGCGCGATGAATCGCTGGCAAAGATCAAACATCTGCTGCTGATAATCGTGTTCCTGCTTGAAGTTGTCAAAGCGCATATTCTCGATGCTATCGGCCAAGCCCGATTTGTGAAGCGCAATCAGTGACCGCCGCTTATTATGACAGCTGCACTTCACGTATACGACATTTCCGTCAACCTTCGCGAGCCTAAGGCCCGTGTCATTGCACTGTTCGCAATGCATGATATTCCCGTACTCGATATCCATCTGTGACCTCCTTAAACATCCCGGCTATATCTGCTCGACTGCTGTTCGCCTGCCTGCTGCCCGCCGCTGGGCGATGCGCGGCCCTTGAGCTTGTCCCAGATGATGCCTTGGTAATTGCAAGCCATGCACTCATCGATCAGCGTGATAATATCGCTCTCCTGATAGACGGCAAGCTTGTTCTTAACGCCTGACAGAAACGCCTTAAGGCCCGTGGCTTTGTACGATTCCCGCCGCTCACGCTTATAGGCGAGCCACTCATCAAGCTTTGACCGTATGGCAAGCGAGAAATCGTAACCGGCGTATAGGTCCCCCGGTTCAGCCGCAGGCTTCCCGTGCGCGGGCGTTGGATTTGGATTCGGATTCGGATTGGATTCGGATTGGATTGGATTAAGGCCGCCAGCCGCCGCATCTTGCGGCGAATCGCCGCGACTTTCCGCGAGCTCGTCAAAATCGTCTGGTGGAGCAGGATATTTCGCCTTAGAGTCACGAACCCTTTGATGCAAACCCCACTTAGGAAACAACAGGAACGGTTTCCCGTCTACTTCGTAGAACCTGACCAATCCTATTAACGCCAATCGGGAGACGGCATCTGATACGTTCTTCTCGGTGATTCCCTGCTTTGTCACAAACAGCTTCGATTTCAAAAAACCCGGTCGCGCGTCGATACGGCCGTAATCATCAACATTGACGATCAGCCGGCAAAATACGGTCTCCTCAAAGGGCGTCAGCTGATCGATGTCGGCGCTATAGCATATGGATTCCTTAATCACACGGTTTCCCATTTATTGACCTCATAAATTTATCCGTTTCTTATGCTGCCCTGCATAGCCTTGGCATTTCTCCATATAATAAAGCCAAATTACATATGTAGGAGGTGATTGCGTCGTGCGAATTATATTCGCAAAAACTATAATTATCGTCCTACCTTAAACAGGACCTTAAGCCCTATAGTGCAAACGCACTATAGGTGCGCAAACATTTATTTTAAAAAATCTTGTCTAACACCAAAACATAATCGCATATTAATAAATCTCACATCGACTTGCAATGATTGTCGTTTTAGATTTAAATACTGTTCTTCTATTGAAATGTTGTTTTTAACTTTGATGCACGGCGACCCCAGCCCCACCGAAGCCGCCGCGACTAAATAATTTTTTAAGCAGTCTCTTTCATGACATCTTTGCCGCTTTCATTAAGACTCGCACGAATTATTCCGTTTATTTCGTCACAAAGATCAGGAATGATTTCTTCAATAGTAAAAAGGCAATCTATTGCAATTTGAGTTATTGTTTTATAGTGCATGAATTCATTGAATACCTTAGAAGATACGCCATCTTGAGAATAGCGCTCAAAATAGCCATCTTGAAGCGTTTTAACCAAAGCAGTAACTTTCTTAAGATTGTCTCCAATCTCCTTAAAAATCAGATCTCCGACCTTCTCTTCCAAACCCTCAAGTTGGTTCATAACTGACCTCCAAATAATTTGATGTGAGTCTTATTTCTGATTGAGACGCGCGGCGTCGATATGCTTGGTGCCACCGCCACGCGACCCGATTTCAATCCATTGATTTATGCAACGGTATCTATTTTTAAACCATCGCATAGTTCGCGCTGAGTTGCGGCCGCGATCAACCCCGAACATTCCTCTTTCAGAAGCTCTATATCATATGACGACAGCACAAAACGATAAAATGTCTTATCATACAAAGCGCTGTAGCTTTCGCGTATTTCTTGCCTTTTAAAGAGCTCAAATGTCATTTTCGGATCAGGCACGTTATCTCCAAAAATCGCCTTCATAAGCTGCCACCAAAACAAAGCGAACATCTGATATATTTGTTCATGTTCGGACTTGGGCGACTCTTTAATCATTCTGGTTAATAACTCATCAGCGGTAGGCAACGGCTGGAATAAAAGAAAATCAGTTGTTACCTTTAAAAAGTCAGCCAGCTTTATAACCCTCTCTAATCTAAAATTTCTTGTGCCCTTCTCATAGGCCGCATATGCCTTCGTTGGAATGCCAAGATGAACGGCTACATCTTTTTGCGTGTATCCCCTTTGTTCTCTTAATCGTACAAGGCTCTTCTTTAATTCGGGTTTCTTAGTTTGAGTTGACATGGTTATATCCTCCTAAAGTATATTTGTAACAGTATCTACAATCTTCCTACCTAACCTTATTATTTTTTCCACTTTGTATACTGTTTAAACCCTCCATATATGGCTTCTCTCCGATACAAGTAATCAATATCATTTTACTGACTTCTTTGATTCTATCAGTAACTTCATTTTCTAGCGGCTCAAATTATGGGTACTTTACCGGCATAACAGCTCGCTTTATGGTTTTGCAGAGCATGAGTTCTTATGACTTTTACATTCGCTCGAAGAAGTCAAGCTTATGTTGCTAGAACATTTTACTTCAACCAAAATCCACAAAAAAATCGATGACATGGAGGGCCACTAATGAACGTATCCACACTTTTATGCTTCTTTCCTCTGCTGATCCTGTAGCCATTTTTCGAACGCTTCTCGGGTCACTAGAAGTCGTTTTCCAATTCTGAACGAAGGGAACCCCTGTGAGTGAAAGAGACTATTTGCACCCACGGGGCTAATACCAAGATACCCTGAAACATCAGCGACTGAATATGTTTGCTTATCAACAGCCTTTTTCATTGTGACCTCCGATTTTCTGAAGTGCGCAGTTCCGTTTGGTGTTATCTTTTTATATATAATGGTTCCGTTTGATCGCTGCTTTCAAGAAATAAATATGTAATACTCAGATGCGGAAAACATTTATTGCGTATATTAAGCATTTCGTTTCGTGTAAAATCCGTCTTTCCAGAGAGTTTGCTGCGAAGTGTGTTATACTTAATATCCGCTATTTTCGATAGGGTTAAAATATCATATCCACTTCGGCCCATTTCGGCCTTTAAATTGTTGAACATGCCTTTTCCTCCTATGATGTGTCGTATTTATAATGAATTTTATTCTACACATCATATATTGTCAATACCAAATGACAAAAAAAATACGATGCATCATATATTTGTGTGTTTAATCACACTATTTGTGGTATAATTTAAATATAAGAATACGAAGGGGATAGTTTATGGATTTTATTGAAAAACTAAATGCCTTGTTAAAAGAGAAGGGTATCAGTCGTGCCGAACTAGCTAAAAATGCAGATATTCCATATACCACTATCGTGAGTCTATATGAAAAGGGTTATCAGAATGTCAAACTCTCTACTTTACGTCGGCTCGCATCCTACTTTAGGTGTAGCCTAGATTATCTTACAGATGATTCTATATCAGACAGATACTTCGGTGTTACAGCTGACTATGCAAATGGAAGAACGAAACATAAGAATGCCATTATTTTAGAAGGTGATTTGCTCCCACCTGAACTTCAAGGTCTTGATATTAAACTTGAAGTTATTAAAGCTGTCGCTGATAGCGGGCTGAACGAGAAGGAAATAAAACTCGCTTTAAAACTCTATAAACTGTACTCAGAGGATTACACCGATGACCACAAATAATAATTGATTTTATTTTCACAGTCTACGCTCCTTTTTTAAGAAAGCTCACATCTAAATCGCTGAATATATATTAACAACTTCTAGGTGTTCATGTCTCTCTAATCATTATATCAAAAAGCTAAGTCGCACTACTATTAAGTTTAACTCTTTTTAAATTTCAATCTACACATCAAATTAATCATCACTTTTTCGACTCAAAAGCATTATACCACTAAATTTGAACTCACTACTGCAATCTTTCTTACCTTCACTTCGCTATTTATTAATTTGTCAATACCTAAAATAAAATTCTTATTGATGTAATACTTCTTTGCTGTTATGATGGTAACACAAGAAAACTTAACATGTCAATAAACGGAAACATTTGCATTTGAATCGCAAGAATGCATAACATTCATATCGAGGTAGAATAATGAGTGTAAAAAAAGCAGATGAAAATAATTACAATAAAGCTTTTCCATCAAGACTCAGGGCTTTATTAGACAATGAAAATCAAATTAGTCCTCTTGGAAAGAAAGTTACTCAAGTAGAACTTGCCCAGGCTTTTCATGACAATGGGATACCTGTAACTCGGCAAACAATAAGCTTATATGCTAATGGCAATACTACACCGGACATTGAGAAGTTCAAATTTATTGCGGACTATTTCAAAGTATCATATGACTTTTTACTTGGTGTTTCTGAAGCTACGAGTAGAGATAACGTGCAAATAAATAAAGAACTTGGATTATCCGAAAAAGCTATAAATGAGCTTAAGAAAATTAAAGATATGGGAAAAGACGGTCAAGCTATGCCAAGAGATATAAATTTTATATTTCAAACAATTGATTTTTTGATATCAGAAAACTGGTTCTTTATTGTTTCACCTGTCGCCCGTTATGCCCTTACTTTATCAAAAATAAAAAAAGAAGTGAGGAACGAAGAAGAAAAAGGGAAGAAATTATATGTTGATTCATATAAATTACCCACTGAATTAAGTCCCCATCTTAGATTTATCGAATGGGAAATGGTGGAGATGATACGCGACACTACAAAAAAACTAGCAGAAAAACTAAGTGATAAATTTGATACGGATGGATTACAGGAAAAAATCGATTCAGATTTAAATCAGTGGTTGTAAATGAAAAGCCGCTTAAGGATGAAAGCGGCCTTGGCGGAATGCGCCATCTCTGGTAGGCAAATGAATCTTGGGCTATTGGCCCTCCGTAATTTAGGAGGGCCTTTTTTATTCTGCTATAATTAGCATATGCAGGAATTAGCGACAATCTGTCGAAATAAGCAAAATAAGGTTGCGCATCATAAGCACTTTCATCTTTGCCTCTCAGCCCACCGCACTCATGGAGGTTAATTATGAAAAGAATCTTAGCCATTATCCTTGTATGCTTCTTAGCGATCTCTTTTATAGCTTGCAGCCAATCATCAGCCCCAGATGAAAAAACACTGGCAAAAGCAAAAAGTTCTGTTTCCTCTCTTGTTAAAGATAGCACGGCGGAACCGACACAAAAACAGGCTATCATATCAACCGCCACGCCATCACCGGAACCGACGCTGGAGCCTACGCCGGAGCCGACTCCATCTCCCACGCCCGAGCCAACGCTGAAGCCCACCAAAGCACCAACGCCCGAGCCCACAATCGAGCCGACACCGGAACCCGAGCCAGCTGTCGTTGACGAGCCGAAGTCTGACGCCATTTACATCACAAAGACAGGTGAAAAATATCATCTGAGCGGGTGCCAGTATTTGAAGAAAAGCAAGATACCCATATCGCTTGCCGATGCCAAAGCACAAGGATATACGCCTTGTTCAAAGTGTAACCCGCCGCAATAAGGAGCAATTATTATGGCAAATAGGGGCGGCCTTTCGTGGAAGCGCGCGCTGGGCGTTACCAAGGCCAAACAGAGCATATCCCGGGCAACGGGCATTCCTATGACGAAGTCCGGGCGGCAGAGAAAAATCGGGAAAGCCGTAACCGGTGGCGGCTGCCTGATGACTCTATTAGGCTTATCCGTTCCCGTTATTTTGGTTGTCACGGCTCTGATTATATTGATTTAATATTCCCTGCAGCAGAACCGGACCGACGATTATACATAATATCAGCTGTTATCTACACCAAATTCACAATAAAAAACAGGAGGATATCATGAATAAAAAACGAGTATTAGTAGTGTCACCCTTTGAAGATTTGCATCAAGAGAGAAAGATCATATCCGAAAGCCTGCAGCAGTCATCTGATTCTTTAATAGTTGAAAACTGTTCAGTTGTAAATACAATCAGATTCAAGAAAAAAAGTGTTTTCATCTTGATATGTGATCAAAACATTAATGAAATTGAATCCCTCGAGGTATTTAAGCGTGCAAGACGAAAACTTAATCGAATAATTATATTGGCAAAAGGTAGTTGCGCCGATCTTTATGATATTAGGCAAAAAGCCTCAATTGTCCAATGGAACAACATTAGCGATTTAGGGTGGTCGTTAGTAAAATATTTCGAGAGTGTTTTTTACTCATGGAAATGCGATAAGGTCGTAAGAAATACATTTTTACAATTCACGATAATAAGTTTGCTATTAGTTCCGCTGTATGTACTATTTCCTGAATTTTTTATGAATTACTTTAATTCTTATAAACTTAGAATATCCCTTTTGTCTATTTGTTTATTATTGCTTATTTATAATATACTTAGAGAAGGAATTATTTATCGGGCTGAAAATATACGCCCGGAAAGCAGAGCTCGGTTCTTTAAACCACTAATTAGAGATTTGATTTTGATTTGTGCTATTCTATTTTTGTCTATTTTGGTGACGGATGATATCGGCACATTTTTAATCTTTATTGCGCCGATGATTATTTCAGGATTAATTTCGGTTATTATAAAAGGACGCTGAAAAAGTTTCCAAGAAAAGTACGAAAGAATATCTTACGCCGTTAACCACACGAGGCCATCCATCAGAAGAAGCTCCGGATTCAAGATTGGCAATAAGCAGATTTATAAGGGGGATTGACTGGGGGAGTGTATTTTATTTGCGTTTTGCGTGTCAAAAACAAAACTCGCTTTTTCAAGTGGTGTATTCTGCTTGTATTTTTTATACCAATGGTGTAAAATACAATTGAAATACAGTGATTCGAGGTGTTTTTTATGGAAATATCGCCCCTAGAGAGTCTTGAAAACAGATTCCCTGTCCTTTTACCTTCAATAAACGGAGCTATTGATGAATCATACTCTGAAGTGGAAATGATGCTGACGACTGATCGATGCAAAAAACCTTGCTGGCGTGACTACATCCCAAAATTCTTATATTCCGCTGTGCAAACAAATGTGTGCGACAAGATCAATTTACTGGGGATCCCTGATCTTCGGGCCGAAATGAAACTTAACAGTCGGCACAACCTCAATCATGTTGAAATCTATGGTCCCGATTTTGTGATGACGATATCTTCTGCAGACGGAGATAAAAAACCAAGACCTGCCGTTTATAGAGATGAACTCTCAACCGGAGGACAAATAAATTGGTTCCGAGAGTTTAGTGAAAACGATGACGAAGATAAACAGGTTTATTTCACAATCACGCATCAGATTAATAAGGACGAGTTGCAAGCTGATGATATAAGAATTATTTTAATGTCATCGTCTTTATGGAGCGAGACTATTAACGAAAGTATACGAGATCGTCAAATGCCTATTGAAAATATTACACAGACAAGCACACCGGTTGCGAAGGAAGAGACGATCACCAAGCCCGTAATGCCGGAATTGAAAATAACAAATTAAGGTTTAAGCCTTAAATTTAATAAAAAGGAGATGATATGCCGTGTCTAGAAGTGATGCATTATTTATTGGACACCGTTTGACAGAGGCACGCGAAGTTAGAGGTACCACAAAGCAAGAATTAGCAGATTTATTGGGTAAGACTCACCAAACAGTTACCTCATATGAAAATGGATCGTACAATCCGGCACCTGAAGTAATCGATGATATTTGTCGTATTCTAAAGTTGCCTTTGTCTTTTTTTACAATCGACAGAACCGACAGCTTAATCAATGCCCCGATTCAATTTCGAAGTTTAAAAAGCGCACACAAGGTCAAAAAACTTCAGATTGAAAGATGGCTTCAGTGGGTGGCAAATCGTGTTGGATACTATAAACAATACATGGACTTCCCTCCGGTAAACTTACCAAAATTCGATCTTGATTTTGGTAAACTCAGTGAATCTCAGATAGAAAATATAGCAGAAAGCGTGCGGAAGTTTTGGGGGTTAGGTAACGGTCCCATAAGCAATTTAACTCTGCTTCTCGAAAACAACGGTATTATTGTTACTCATTATAACTTCGAAGTAAAAGGTTTAGATGCTTGTTCGACGATCGCTAATGGATTACCGCTAATACTAATCAACACTTTTGAAGCCACGTGCTCAAGGATCCTTATGGATTTAGCACATGAGCTCGGACATCTCGTTTTGCATGCCGATGTTGATAAAGACGAGATAACCCCTGCTCAGCATAAACAAATGGAAGATCAGGCATGGGATTTTGCTGCTGCATTTTTAATGCCTGCTGATGGCTTTTCTTGCGAAGTCGTAGACACTAGGCTCACAGCTTTTGCTCTTTTAAAACGAAGGTGGCGCGTCTCGATAGCTGGGATGATTATGCGATGCCGTGAATTGTGTATAATTGATGATTTCCGAAAAACGTATTTGTTTAAGGAAATGAACAGAAGAAAGATACGTTTAGTCGAACCCCTTGATAACGAATTAAAGATTGAAACTCCACATCTTCTTATTGATGCAGAAAAGCTACTAACAGAGTCCGGTGAGTTAACAAAGTGGTATCTTTTAGACGCGTCCTATATTTCAGCTGATGATTATTGCAGCATTGTCGGAACTCCGACTGACTATTTTAAACGAGAAACGGTTCAACCGAAGTTAAGGCCAGATTACATTAGAATCGTAAAATAAGCCGGGAGCTATTTTAAATGGATGATAATAAAGGCAGGATCATTCTCTATCAAACCGAGGATGGCCGGACGAAGATCGATGTCAGAATGGATAACGAAACAGTATGGCTCTCGCTCGATCAATTGGCTGATCTGTTTCAGCGCGATAAATCTACGATCTCGAGGCATATAAAAAACATCTTTGAAGAGGGCGAGCTTTCTATGCAATCAGTTGTTGCAACTTTTGCAACAACTGCTGCTGATAAAAAAACATATCAAGTCACTTATTATAGCCTCGATGCCGTGATCGCAGTTGGCTACCGAGTGAAATCGCACAGAGGCACACAGTTCAGGATTTGGGCGACTGAGCGCCTAAAGGAATACCTCGTTAAGGGCTTCACAATGAACGACGACCTGCTTAAAAAGGCGGGTGGCGGTGATTATTTTGAAGAACTCCTTGAGCGCATCCGGGATATCCGATCTTCGGAGAAGGTGTTTTATCGCAAGATACTCGACATCTACGCGACCAGCGTCGATTATGACCCGAGAGCCGACATATCCCAGACGTTCTTTAAAACCATACAGAACAAAATGCATTGGGCCGCTCACGGTCACACAGCAGCCGAAGTTGTATTCTTAAGAGCTGATGCCGTCAAGCCTTTTATGGGCATGACGTCTTTTCAAGGAAGCAAGCCAACGAAAGCAGAAAGCACCATCGCCAAGAATTATTTGACCGGTGAAGAGTTAAATATCTTAAACCGCATTGTGAACGCCTATCTGGAATTTGCAGAGTTGCAGGCCATTCGCCGCAACACGATGGCCATGCACGAATGGATATTAAAGCTGGATGACTTTCTCAAAATGACGGACAGCAACATTCTCACGCACTCAGGAAGCGTCTCTCATAAAGACGCCGAGATAAAAGCGGTGCAAGAATACGAAAAATATAAAAGGCTGCACCAGGACAAGCTTTCACCGGTGGAACAGCACTTTTTAGAGAGCATCGAAAAAACCAAAAAGCTACTTGATAAAAAAGATAAGAAGGACAAATAATCGGCCAGTCGAGGAAGGGAGTCCGCATGCCACGTGAAGCAAAGATAAAAAAGCGCCCTGACGGCTTCTATCAGCGATCAATCACCGTGGGCCGCCGCCCGGACGGAAAACCGCAGCGCAAAACCATATACGCCAAAACACTCAAGGAGCTCGAGGCCAAGGCTGCCGAGTTTGAAAGACAACTTCTTCACGGTACACTCTCCAGTGATGAAAAGATGACTTTCGGTGAGCTGGCTGCGGTGTGGCTCCGGGATTATAAACCGGGCATCAGTATCACCACGCGCACCATGTACAAAAGGGTGCTGGATACCCACCTGCTGCCGGAGCTGGCCGTATATAAGCTGAAGGATCTCAAACCCCATCATCTACAGACCATCATCAATCGCATGGCTGAGAGCGGCAAAGCAGAGAGCACAATGCGAAAGGTTAAGTTGACCGCCGCCCAAATCCTTCAGATCGCCATGGATAACGATATTCTTTACCGCAACGTATTTTCAAAAGTCAATGTCCCGGATGTGCCTGCCGCCAAGCGCCGCCCGCTGACAGACGAAGAGGTCAAGCTTGTGGTAGATACTCATACCGGCCACCGCATGGGCGTGCCCGTGCTGCTGCTGCTGTATTGTGGGCTGCGCCGTGGCGAGCTGCTCGCGCTCACATGGAATGATATTGATCTGAAAAACAAAACTGTTACTGTCAACAAGGCGGCAGTATTCGATGTGAATATCACGCTGATGCAGACCCCCAAGTCGGCCGCAGGCGTTCGAACGGTCCCGCTGCCCGATAATGTCTTGGAGGCCGTCAGCGCCGCCAGAAAGGCCGCACAATCGACAATGGTCTGCCCTGCAACGGATGGCCGCATTATGTCGGCTTCAGCCCTTACTAAGGCTTGGAGTAGCTATCTACACTATCTCAACATTAAAGCCGGTGGTCGTGACGCATCACGGACCCGCCCCAAACTCTCGGTGATCGACAACCTGACTCCGCATATGTTCAGGCATACATACGCCACCATTCTTTATAACGCCGGTGTCGATGTGAAGAGCGCGCAGCGGTTTCTCGGGCATGCCGATATCAATGTCACGCTTAAGATATACACCCATCTTTCAGCCCAAAAAGAGCAGGAAGCTATCGACTCATTGAACCGTCATTTAAGCAGTAATGAAACACGAAAAAATTCTGATGCAGTAAAAATGCAGTAATCGGCTATTTTCGAGGGTAAAAATAGGCTCTCTAGGAAATAAAAAAACCCTCGAAAGTGCCTATTTCAAGGGCTTTTCAGCCTGGTGACCCACCGGAGATTCGAACTCCGGACACCTTGATTAAAAGTCAAGTGCTCTACCGCCTGAGCTAGTGGGTCATGTCTATCATGTTTTGTGGCAGAGAGCCTTTGCAGCTTCCGGCAATCGAATCCGCCGTCTCAAACCCTGCCGAACGATTATAGCATAAGCGTTTTTGATTTGTAAACCCTCAAAATAGATTATTTCTAATTTCCTTTGAGCCTTTTAGTGACATCATATTTAACCCCGGCGTATATGGCACATGTTGACAAACCCACGCATCGCCGTTATCATTTTAATCAACCGGCCGATAGTTAACTATTCACGAACCTCATGAAACAATAAGCCATTTTTATGAGCTTGTACGGGTATTAACAAAGCTTATACTTTCATAAAAGGATGAAAGGGGCAAGCGGCAATGTTCAAACTGTATTGCAGGATTTTTTCAAGCAGTCATGAGGCTGGCGACAGGTAATAGCTGCTCTTATGGCAGCACGATAACCGACAAGAGGTTGTTTAATGCAAGTCGATAATGCCACAGAGCTTGGCCATTTTGTTGATAGAGTTTACACATCAATAGGCGGCTCACAATCAAAATATGATGCATTATTTCAGAAAATCATAGGCGGCTGTCATTGTATTCCGCCTACCGAATGGTTTGGCGATGTGTATCTTACCTTTAGAAAGCTGCTCGAAGACCATGCCATTATTGATGAGACTTTGACCAAACAAGCGGAAGAAGTTGTTGGGCATTTTCAGGACTATTTCCAATATTAAATATGCCAATCTCACATTTCAAGTCATCAACAGCTGTTTAGTAATCCGCATATAACACCATCATCAGCTTCAGATAAAATAAAAAAAGCCTTCGAAGCTTTTCATATCTCTTAGCTATTGCATTTAAAGAGTTTGGCTGGGGTGGCAGGATTTGAACCTACGAATGCGGGAGTCAAAGTCCCGTGCCTTACCGCTTGGCTACACCCCATCGGCAAACGGAGTAATAATGGGGTGAGTAGTGGGATTCGAACCCACGGCCTCCAGGGCCACAACCTGGCGCTCTAACCAACTGAGCTATACCCACCATGAATCGCCTCAAAAAGCCGCCTTTCTGAGGCACGATATTTGGCGCGCCTGCGGGGACTCGAACCCTGGACACACGGCTTAGAAGGCCGTTGCTCTATCCTGCTGAGCTACAGGCGCACACCGTCAGCCGCTAAAAGCCGAGCACCATCGAGCAACCGACAGAACGAAATATTATCATATGTGAACCACAATGTCAAGACACTGTGCCGCTCATTTATCGTTTACGGGAGCGTCTTTTTTTGTGCCGCCGCCTAAAAACCGCGCCGTTTTGAGCGGGCGCTGCAGCACATGCTCCAGATAAGCGATCAGCGCCGCGCTCAGGCGTTTTTGCACGTCTTCGCTGATAGCAAGGCTCCCCAAGTCCTTCGCGGCTGTGCGGGCAAGTGAACGCAGTGCGCTTAGAAACGCGTCGTCAATCGGCTCTGCTTTGACCCCGTGCGCGCAATTCGCGCAGAGCGCACCGCCGTGCTCCGCCGAGAACTTGACGAGCGGCGGTTCGCTGCCGCAGGCTGCGCAAACGGCAAGGCTCGGATACACGCCTTCGATATGCAGCAGCCGCTGCAAAAACCAGCATACCACCGTACCGGACGGCGCAGTGCCGGTATCGAGCGCGTACAGCGCGTTGACCGTCAGCGTGAACAAGCCCGACGGCACGTCGTCTTCCTGTGCCACCTTATCCACCGCATCCGCAATAAAGCACGCGGCGGCATACGCGTCGTAGTCGCCTTGGAGCCCAAAGAATGTACGCCGAATTCCACAGCCTTTGACGCCGTAGCGCCCGTCCTTCTCAAAGAACGAGTAATCGCCGCAGCAAAAAAGCGACGCGGCGGAAAACAGCTTGGACGCGGGCTTTTTGCAGCCGCGTATCCGCGCGGACATGCGCCCATAGTCCTGAGTCAGCAGCGTCACCATTTTATCGTTGTCGTTATAATCGACCGTCCGTATCACGACGGCCATCGTGTCGCGTCCGGCTCCCATGCCTACTTACAGCCGGACTCACGCATCACGCGCATGAATCTTACAGCAGAGATACCATATCTCGTTTTCATTTTACACTGCTCTTTCATAAGTTTCTAAGCAATCCTCCGTCGCGCTGTGCGCGCTGCCTTGGCTTGGCTTATGCGCCGAACAGAGGCTCCTTTGGAAAGGAGCTGTCAGCTTTGCTGACTGAGGATTGATTTATATTCAAATCAACAACTTCGTACGGAACAATCCTCCGTCGCGTTGCGCGCGCTGCCTCCTTTCAAAAGGAGGCCAGGGTTACGTTGCGAAATATGGCTCCTTTTAAAAGGAGCTCAGCTTGATGAAAAACCCCTGTCTGTCATGCTGAGGAGCGAAGCGACGTGACTACGAAGTGGAAAGCATCCCATAGTAAAACGCTTTAAACATGGGATTCCTCAATCGCTTACGCTCAATCGGAATGACAATTGAAACTTTGTCAGCAGCCTGAGCTCCTTTTGAAAGGAGCTGTCAGCTTTGCTGACTGAGGATTGATTGATACGCATTCAACACTATCACAAGGAATAAGTCACCGTTATTCGTACCCAAGCTCGCGCATCACGCGCGTGCTGTCGCGCCAGCCTTCCTCCACCTTCACCCAAAGCTCTAAGAACACCTTCGCATCGAACAGCATCTCGAGGTCCTTTCTCGCTTCGGTGCCTATGGATTTAAGCATTTTGCCGCCGCGCCCGATGATGATGCCCTTGTGCGTCTCACGCTCGCAGATGATCGTCGCGGATACGTCCACGATGTCCTTATCCTCGCGGCGCTTGACGCTGTTCACAAACACGCCGATGCCGTGCGGCACCTCTTCCTGCAGCAGCCGCAGCGCTTTCTCACGAATCATCTCCGCCGCGATAATGCGCTCGGGCTGATCCGTGTATTCGTCATCGGGATAGTATTTCGGGCCGGGCACGAGAAACTGCTTTAAGCTCGCGAGCAACTCGTCCACGCCGTCGCCGTTCTTCGCCGATATCAGATGCGGCTCTGTGTCGAGCCCAGCGTCTTTGAGCTTTTGTGCTTCGTCAATGCTTTTCTGCTTGCCCGCCGCGTCCGTTTTGTTCACCGCCGCCACCACGGGCAGCCCGCCTTTCAGCAGCTTGTCGAGCAGCGCGAGGTCTTCCTGCTCAACGCCGCGCTGCGCGTCGCACATAAAAAGAATTGCTTCCACGTCACGCGCGGAATCGAATGCGGTTTTCACCATGAAGTCGCCGAGCCTGTTGCGCGGCGAGTGCACGCCCGGTGTGTCGAGAAACACCATCTGGTAATCCTGCCCCGTCACCACGCCCGATATGCGGCTGCGCGTTGTCTGCGGCTTTTTTGATACGATCGCGACCTTCGCGCCCACGATACGGTTCATGATTGTCGATTTTCCCACGTTGGGCCGCCCGACAATGGCGATAAATGCCGATTTATGTTCCACTTTCGCTTCTACTCCATCTCTTTGCCCGAAAATGCGTGCGGCAGCAGCTTTTCGAGCGTTGTCTTTTCATATTCCAGTTCGTTGTTCGACGATAACACCTGCAAGTCCGGTGAAAACTCGTACAGCGCCTGACGGCACACGCCGCAGGGGTATGTCAGGTCCTGCGAATCCGACGTCACCGCAATGACGGCAAACTCGCGTTCGCCGTCCGTCACCGCTTTAAACAGCGCCACACGCTCCGCGCAGCATGTCACGCTGTACGATGCGTTTTCGACATTGGCACCGGTATACACTCTGCCGCTTTTGCCGACCAGCGCCGCGCCCACCCGAAAACGTGAATACGGGGCGTATGCGCCCTCCTTGGCGGTTTTGGCTTTGCTTAACAGGTCTTTGTCCGTCATGGCCGTTCCATTCCCGCAGCAGCCAGTATATCGCGCTGACGGCTGCGCATAGCTTCTTCGTCTTCCGGCTCAATATGATCGTAGCCGAAAAGGTGCAGCATCGCGTGCACCGTTAAAAATGCGATCTCACGCTCTGCGGAATGGCCGTATTCGTCGGCCTGCCTTATGGCGCACGGCACGGATATCGCGATGTCTCCGAGGAACCCCGGCTCATCGGACGGGAACGAGAGCACATCAGTCGGCTTATCGACCTGACGAAAATCCCTGTTGAGCGCATGGATGTCTTCGTCACCGGTCAGCAGCAGCGACACGCCGCCCGACCGTTTCTCGCATTTTGCCGCCATGCGCGCCGCTTTAAGCGCCGCGCGTTTCAATTTTGCGTCACTTTGGACGCCCTGCCAGATGATGTCTACCTTCAGCATGTTTACTCCTGGTCCGGATATTTCACGCGCTCATGCAGCGCGCCGTCATACATATGCACAAACGCCTTCGCGATTGAATTGAGGTCGCGGCGGTTGAGCGGGCATTCGTCGAGCTGTCCGTCGTTGTATTTCGCGCGGATCAGCTTATCGATCATGTCCTTCACCTGATCCCTGTCGGGGTCATCCATGCTGCGCACAGCGGCTTCCACAATGTCCGCCAGCATCACAATGGCGCCTTCCTTGGTAGCAGGCTTGCTGCCCGGGTATTTAAACACCGCTTCATCAATCTCAAGGCCGCACTGCTCCGCCTTGTAGCGGAAAAACGGCACGATGCTGTCGCCATGGTGTTGGGCGATGATTTTCTGTACGTCGCGCGGCAGCTTATACCGGTGCGCAAGCTCAAGCCCGTACGGCACATGGTTCACAATGATCTTCGCGCTTTCACGCGGGTCCATATTATCGTGCGGGTTCTCACCCTTCTGGTTCTCCTTGAAAAAGCGCGGGTTTTTGAGCTTGCCCACATCGTGAAAATACGCGCCCACGCGGCACAGCAGCGCGTTCGCGCCCACCGCGTCCGCCCCCGCCTCCGCGAGATTCGCCGTTAAAATGCTGTGATGATAGGTGCCCGGCGCTTCAATGGTAAGCCGCTTGATGAGCGGATGGTTCGGGTTGGAGAGCTCCAAAAGCTTGGCCGGCGTCGAGACGCGGAAAGCCGCTTCCCATATCGGCAGCGTGCCCACGCCGAGTACGCCCGCGAGCAGCCCGCTGCCCACCGCAAACGCGCAGTCGATAAACAACTCGTCCCAGACAATATTGACCGAACCGATGATATTCAGCAGCGCCGTGACCATCATGCTGGCCACGCCGCCCGACAGCCCCGCATAGATCAGTGACGACCGGTGCCCCGGCCGGTGCAGCATAAATACGCTGACCGAGCCGCCTACAATTATCGTCATCATGCTGCCAAGCATTGTGACGCTCATCACTCCCGATTCCCACGACGTCATCATGCCCAAAACAAAAGCAAAGAACACGTTGAGCGCGAGCGCGCTTCTCTGGGATACGAGCACACATGCAAGCATCGTGCCGAAAAACGCAGGAATGATCCGCGTATCGAGCCTTGATAACGCGAAGCTTAAAAGCGCCACCACCAAAATCACGGTGGATAGCACAAACAGCTTTCTCGTATCCACCAGCAGCTCGCTCTCAAACTGGTAGAGGTATGCGGCATAAACGCCGAAAATCAGTACCAGCATGACGAACAGCCCGGCATACAGCGCGTAATTGAGCTCATCGCCGCCGACGAGTCGCAGCTCCTGAAGCACCGCAAGCTGCTCCTTCGTCACGACCTCTCCCGAATTGACGATTGTTTGGTTCTGCTTGTAAATAATCGGATCCACCTTGGCGGCCGCCTCGTTACGCGCCTGCTCGGTCGCCTCATCATCAACGAGCATATTGGCCTTGAAGCTTTTATCAACCGGGAAATAAGCAAGATAACCGTTCATGTCAGGATACAGTGTTTTGATCGCGTCCTCCACGTCCATCTTTTCAGTGCGCAGATTCTCTTCCCTGACCCCGTTTCCAAGAGACGCCGCTACGATGCCTTCCACACCGTCTGCCATCGCTTGCAGCGCCTCAGCGTCCATTTTGGCCAGCGCAATAATCGCATCGTCCGGCATCGCCGGGTCAGAAAGCAGGCTTCTCACATCCCGCTTTTGCTGGTCCGTCAGGAACGACGGCCAGTCCACGGTAGCCGCATCGAACAGCCCGAGATAATAATCACGCGAGTAGCTGTAATTCGATTCCTTGACCTGTGCCGTGATATAGGCGTCGCGCATGGCTTCCATAGCCGTTTTAGCCGCAATAAAATAGTCTTTGACGCCTTGCTGAACCTGCTCCGTCACGGCGGTATCCAGCGCGTACATGAGCGGCACTTCCGCGCGCACCTTGACGATGGCGGCGTCAGTCGAAATCTGATCCGTCACTTCGCGCCATGCCGGAATTCTCTCGGGTGCCACATCTCCGGCTTCAATATCATACTGAACGGGCGTCATGGAAAGCGCAATCAGCACGTACACGATAATCAGCGTCACGAGCCCGATCAACACGGACGCGAGCAGCTGCCTTCTCGGCACCAGCCTTCTTTTCAGCGGATTGGCTGCCATTCATCTACCTCCGTACGTTTTTTTCATACCTCTCATAGGCCCTGATGATATTCTGTACGAGTTCGTGGCGCACCACGTCTTTATGCGTCAGATACTGCACGCTGATGGTCTCGATGCCTTCAAGTATGCTGACGCACTGTTTGAGCCCGCTTTTCTTCTCCTTGGGCAGGTCAATCTGCGTGATATCGCCGGTCACCACCATGCGCGCGTTTTCCCCGAGGCGCGTTAAAAACATCTTCATCTGTTCCTCGGTGCAGTTCTGCGCTTCATCCAGCACAATGAATGCATCGGAGAGCGTACGCCCGCGCATGTACGCAAGCGGCGCCACCTCGATCATGCCGCGCTCGGAATACCGCGCGAACACCTCGGCACCAAGCAACTCATACAGCGCGTCGTTCAGCGGGCGCAGATACGGATCGACCTTGGTCGCAAGATCACCCGGCAGAAATCCGAGGCTTTCACCCGCCTCTACCGCAGGGCGTGTTAAGATGATGCGCTCCACCTCTTTGTTTTTCAGCGCCACCACAGCCATCGCCATCGCAAGGTACGTTTTGCCCGTGCCCGCCGGGCCGATGGCAAATACGATTGTGTTCTCCCTCATCGCCTTCACGTAGCGCTTCTGGCCGATGGTGCGGCTTTTCACCTGCCGCCCCTTGCTCGTGATGGCGATCACGTCGGTCATGATCTCTTCGATCGCGTCGGCGTTGCCTTCGCGCGCGAGCTCCACGGCATAGCGGATGCGCGACAAATCAATCTTTTCCTGCTTTTTGATCATGCCAAGCAGCTTGTCCACCACGGTCTTGGCAAGCTCCGCGTCTTCGCTGCGTCCGTATATCGCCACGTGCGTGTTCCTTGCGATGATGTTGGCGCCCGTCTCCTTTTCAATGGCCTTTAAGTTCTCGTCAAATGCGCCGAAAAGCGCAATCAGCTGCTCGATATTGTCAACCTCGATGCCGAGTTCTACATTGCATGCGTCCAAATTACTCCTCCAGATAAACCACTTTTCCTATATCTTCATGTGTCTGAACGTAGACTGTCGCGGTCAGTACGCCGTCCTGCTCTTCAAACACCGTTTCATGCCCCACAACCTCCGCGTCTTTCGGAATCAGCCCCTGCGCGTCAAAAAACGCGTTCTCCTCCAGCGTCACCTTGAGCATGGGCAGAGAGACCGGCTCCTTTCTGATTAAGACCTCGCTGTGCTCGAGCTTTAATACCTTGACGGGCAAGAACAGCCCCACCACATTGTACGACTCCACGGTGCGCGTGTCATAGTCGTCAAACGAACAGGGCGCATCCACTGCCGAGGTGTCCGCACCGATTGCCATCACGCGCTGTATCTGCTTGCGACCCGTGGGCACCCGCGTTTCCTTCATTGTCGGCGCACTCGCCTTGGCCTGATACCACACGCTGCCCACCACGTCTCCGCGCGCCGCGACCATCAGGCGCGTAAGCCCCTCATCCCATATGAGCCCTGATATCAGCACATCGCCCTGGCGCACCGTCTGCCCTTTCACCACCGCCGCCCGTCCGTTTAGCGCCGTAACGCTTTCAATCAGCGCATCCTTGTCGGCCACAATGCTGCAGGGCCGTGAATCGTCCACCATTTCGGGCGCAGGGATGGCGGGCACCACCTCAATATCGGCGACAACGCCATTAAACTTTAAGTTCACCCACGCGAACTCATCATGGTCCACCATAAGCCGCGTCTCAATCTGCTTGATATCGATACCGCCCTTATAAGTCCCGATGTTGACGCCGAGCGACTTTAATTCCTCAGTCAGCTTGATGGCTTCACGTCTTTCTATACCCGTTACGCGCACATCCCATACAAAAAGCGATGCGGCAAGAACCAAAACGCCCAAAACCGCGAGCCCGATGAGCAGCGCTTTACGCGCGAAGATCCGCTTCAGGCCAAACGGTGCCCCAGCCTTTTTTTCTATATGTACGCTGTATTTCTCCGGCACGATCTTTTTCAGCTTGCGGTATCCGTGCGCGCTTAGCACCGCACGCAGCACCGTATACGACACTCGCTGGGTATCATAAACCGTCACACCGGCCTGCGCCGCGATGTTTAAGAACCTCTCCAATGAGAGGCCTTCCACGCGTATCATAACATATCCGGCAATTAATTTCCATATTCTCAAGGCGCGCTGCCCACCTCTTTATCTCAAATTTTCGTATTGTATTGATTGGATATCGCCGCTGATAGCCGCGTTATCCCGGCCGAAACGCTCCAGATTCAGCTCTGTGCCGCTGATTGCGATGAGAAAAGAGCCGCCGTTGATGCCCACGCGTTTGTGTGTGTACTCCGCAATCCCCCGATGGTTTTCAATGTATACATTCGTGTTGTCGACCACCGTCAGGCGCAAACAGCCCACCGCCTCGGGCGCAAGCTCAAACTTTTGCACAATGCTTTTTTTAATTTCACTCAATCGGCTCAAATGCTTTTCTCCGGCAATATATTGGGCATCTCCGCTTTAAAACCCCGATTATAAATATGCGCCCGGCAATAAAAAAAGAAGGCGCTTTTACAGGCCTTCTTTAACCGGACAAGCTCCGGCACATTTTTTTCTTCTGCGTTAAAGCGTCGTTTTGCGGTCTACCACAATGCGCCCCGGTGTATGGCCAATCACCGTTACCTCGCTGCCTTTAATGATATACGCGCCGTTGGAGACAACCTCCATCCGCGCGCCGCCGATGCGCGCAAAACCTGCGGGCCGTAGGTCCGTCTCCGCGATGCCCGTCTGCCCCACAAGGCTTTCTGATGCATCATGGCTCGTAAAGCCCTGCTGCGCCTCCATATTGCCGAACAGCACCACCTTGCGCAGCAGACCGAGCCGTTTGAGTATCTGATACGTGATGGGCAGCAACACCGCGCTGCCCGCCAAGCCCGAGGCGAATATGATGATGAACGTCCCGAGATCCTTCGCGGCAAAAAGCAGCCCCGCCCCGATACCAAGGATACCGAGTATGCCAAACACGCCGAAGCCCGGCACGGCGATTTCGATGCCGACCATGATCATACCGAACACGAACAGCGCCGCCGACCACCACTCGGCGTATCCTGCAAGAAAGCCGCCGCCGAAATAAAGGCCGAAGAAAAGTATCGACAGTATGCCAAACAGCCCGAAGCCGGGCGTAAATATCTCGATGCCCATGCAGACAATCGCCGCGATGAATAGGATGCTGGCCACCGTTGTCGATGTGAGAAACTGAGCGGCCTGTGCGGCAAAGCTCATTGGCTGTTCGCTCACCGCAGCATCGGCATAGCCGAGCTGCCCCAGCGCGTCATCCAGCCCTGAGGCCGTTCCCTGTGAAAATCCGAGCTCCAAAGCCTCCTGTGCCCCCAGCGTAAGCAGCTCTCCTGCCTCTGTGATGCCGTCAATCGCGATGCGTTTGTCCGCCATTGCCGCCACAAGCTGCGCATCGCGCCCGCGCGCCTCCGCGGCGGATTTTAAAATGCCGACCCAGGTGGAGAGTGTTTTTTCGTCATTCGGTATCGTTTCGGCCGCGCCGATCACGGCGGAAGGTGCCATGATGATGCGCTCGCACGACACCGCAATCAGCACGCCTGCCGAGAGCGCGTTGCCACGTATGAAGCAGTCCACAGGCACCGTTGCTTCCAGCAGCGTTTTTTTAATCGCGTCCGCCTCAATAATCTGGCCGCCGTATGTGTCGATATTGAGCACCACCGCGATACCCGACTTTTCGGCATTTGTGATCACATCGGCAATATAGGCGCTCATCGCCGCATTGACCTCGCCGCTGACCTCAGCCACCACCACGCTGCCGTTTGCTGCTTTTGCCGTTCCGCCCGAAAAAAGGCTGATTCCAATCAGTACCGCCGCGATACCCGCCAGAATTCTTTTCATTGCCGCTCCTTCCTGCCGCCCCATCAAACATAGCCTGTTGGGGACTTCGGTGTTTGCCCCATTAAGCTATGCGAGTGGGGACCTTGCTCACATACCATCAAAATCTGTCTGACATGGATTCCGGTATTTTGCTATTAGTCTATGCATTCTAAGAACGCCACGCCCTCAAACGCCGTTTGACAAAGGACTGCATTGTGCCACACAGAATAATGCACACTTAAAACTCGCTTATAAACAATAAAACCCGGGAACAAAAATGGCCCCGGGCTTTGTCTGCGAATATGTATGTGCTTAGTGCTTTCTCTTCCGAGCCGCCTCTGCCTTTTTCTTTCTCTTGACACTTGGCTTTTCGTAATGCTCACGCTTTCTGAGCTCAGCCAGCGTGCCTTCTCTTGCGGTTAAACGCTTAAACCGTTTCAGAGCGTTCTCCAAAGATTCATTTTCACCAACGCGTATTTCTGCCACCTAATTAACCCTCCCTCCCATACCCCGCGATACAATCGAGTGCACCGACAATGGGAGTTTTTTAACTTAGATTATTATAGTCAACGGATATCAAAAAGTCAACAATGGATTCGGCAGACATGTCATTGCAAAGGGACGGAAATATATAAATATTGCTGTGCACTCAAACTTTTTCACGCAGCTTGCGCAGCACGTTTTCAAAATAATCCGGCAACGGCGCTTCAAACGTCATTTCCTCGCCCGTAGACGGATGGCGCAGCATGAGCTTTTTCGCGTGCAGCAGCTGCCCTCCCTGATGCAGCTTGACGTCTTTCGGGCCGTAGACCTGATCGCCCGCGACAGGGCGCTGTATGTTTGCGAGATGCACGCGTATCTGATGCGTGCGTCCCGTTTCAAGCTCCGCTTCCACATAAGTAAAGGTGCCGAAACGCTCGAGCACGCGGATATGCGTGACCGCGCGGCGGCCGCCCGCTACCACCGCCATCTTCTTGCGGTCGGTACGGCTGCGCCCAATGCTTTTGTCGATGCTGAGCGACTCTTCCTTGATGTTTCCGTGCACGATGGCCGCGTATATGCGCCGTGCAGTTTTCTGTTCGATCTGCTTGGCAAGAGAATTGTGCGCCGCGTCGTTTTTCGCAATCACGAGCAGCCCCGAGGTATCCTTATCGATACGGTGCACGATGCCCGGACGCAGCTCTCCGTTGATACCCGATAAATCCTTGACGTTGTAAAGCAGCGCGCTGACCAGCGTGCCCGATTCGTTGCCGGGCGCGGGGTGCACCACCATGCCCTGCGGCTTGTTGACCACGGCCATCCATTCATCCTCATAAACGATGTCGAGAGGAATGTCTTCCGCAACAATTTCGGATTCGGCAGGCGGCGGCGTCACGAGCTCAATCACGTCGCCCTTTTTAATTTTTTCGCCCGGTTTGGCCGGTATGCCGTTGAGCCGGATATGGCCCGCATCAATTGCGTTTTTGATATACGAACGCGTCAGCGGCAGCTGCTCGGCCAGGTATTTATCGAGCCGTCCCGCGTTTTCACCGGCCACCAACCGCGTCTCATTGTCCATGGTTATTCGTCCGTCCCGCCGCCGTCCGGCTTTTCTTCTTCGTTGCCGTCGGATGCTGCTTCCTTGATTGTTTTCTTGTCCTTATGGAAAAACAGCAGATAAACGCAAATCAGTATCGCGCCGATCACGAGCGCCGCATCGGCAATGTTGAACACCCATTTCCAAAAATCGAACATGCGAAAATCGACGAAGTCGCGCACGTAGCCGAAAGCCACCCGGTCGATCAGGTTTCCAAGCGCCCCCGCAAACACCACCGCGATCACCACTCTGAAAAAACGCGACTGCTTGTGCCGAAACCGAATCATAAAATAGCCCGCCGCAATCAGCACGATCACCGTCATGACGACGAAAAACACCTGAGCTCCCTGCAGCATACCGAACGATGCGCCCTCGTTTTCCACCTTTGAAAAATTCAGCACGCCGGGTATCACTTGAACCGTGCCGCCAGCCGGCAGCGGGGCCCAGATCAAAAACTTGGTCAGCTGATCGGCCGCCACCAGTAAAACAATAATGATAATCTGAAGCATTCGCCCTCCATATGACACATTTGTAACGCCCGCTGACTGCGGGAAACGCATGCGTTCAATCAAAAAATATTCTCACCGGACTAAAGCTGGTTCTCCTTGCCCTCGGCGAGCCGTTTGATGTTTGCGCGGTGCGAGTAAAACACAAGTATGAAAAGCAGCACGCTTGTGACATTGTTCCAGATGTCACCGAAGAAAAACACGAACGAACAGGCCGTCATCAGCGCCGTGCCGACCAGCGAGCCGATCGACATCGTGCGCGTGAGCGCGATAATAATAATGCAGCCGCCCAGCACAACCGCCGAATGCAAAGGCATCATCATGATGAGCACCCCGAGACTGGTCGCAACGCCTTTTCCGCCGCGGAATTTTAGGAACACGGGCCATATATGGCCGACCACCGCCGCAAGCCCTCCGATGCACACGCCTGCGGACAATTGGGCGACGCCCAATATGCCTCCCGCATCGGGCACGAGCAGGTATCCGATCCATGCTGCCACCACGCCTTTGGCCACATCGCCCACGAACGTGAACAAACCGATCGCCCATCCGTAGTTGCGGATCGCGTTCGCGGTGCCCGCGTTGCCGCTGCCCTCCTCACGGATATCCTTCCCCTTAAAAATCTTGCCTGCCAGATATCCAAAAGAAATGCAGCCAATTACGTAACCGATCACAGCGGCCAATACATACCAAATGACCATAGAAAGACTCCCTCGCCTAATCGTTTTTATTCCGGGCGGCCAGCTTAATCGGCGTACCGGAAAAATCAAAGGTCTTGCGAATATAGTTCTCGAGATAGCGCATGTAGGAAAAATGCATGATCCGCGCATCGTTGACAAATATCACGAAGTACGGCGGTACAGTCGCCACCTGCGTTGCATAATAGATTTTCAGTCTGCGCCCCTTGTCGGACGGCGGCTCCACCATCGTTATGGCCTCGCTGATGCACTCGTTCAAAAGCCCGGTGGATATGCGGCGGAGGCTGTTTTCTTTGGCCTTCAGCAGCGCATCGAACAGGCGGTTCAAACGCTGCCCCGTGAGCGCCGAAATGTAGACCTTCTCCGCATAGCTCATGAAATTCAGCGCCGACTCGATCTCTTTATTATATTTATTAATCGTATGCGTGTCCTTATCAACCGCATCCCATTTATTCACGGCAACCACGCAGGGTTTCCCTTCGTCGTGCACGAATCCCGCGATTTTTACATCCTGCTCCGAAATGCCTTCCGTCGCATCGATCATGATGACGACCGCGTCGGCGCGCCGCACCGCAGCAAACGCGCGTATCACGCTGTACCGCTCTATCGATTTGTCCTCAATGCGCGCCTTTTTGCGTATGCCCGCCGTATCGATCAGCACGAAATCGATGCCTTCGCGCTTGAAAGGCACATCAATCGCGTCGCGCGTGGTGCCGGCTATTTCCGATACGATGGTGCGTTTCTCGCCGATGATCGCGTTCACGAGCGACGATTTGCCCGCGTTGGGGCGCCCCACAATCGCAATATGAACGGTCTCGGCCTCTTCCTGCTGCTCCGTCACTTTAAAGTCCGCAATCACGGCATCGAGCAGATCGCCAAGCCCGAGACCCTGAGCAGACGATATCGCAAAAAGCTGGTCGGTCCCGAGCGAATAAAAATCAAACACGCTCTGCTCGTCCTGCCTGTTGTCCGCTTTGTTGACCACGGTGATCACCGGCTTATTTGCGCGGCGCAGCATGTCCGCAATTTCATGGTCGGCGGGCAGCACGCCCTGCTTCGCATCCACAAAAAACAGTATCACGTCGGCAATATCGACAGCCAGCTCGGCCTGCAGCCGCATCTGCTTTAATATCACGTCCTCGGCGTCCGGGTCGATACCACCTGTATCGATCAGCGTAAACTCGCGCCCAAGCCACTCCGCATCCGCATAAATCCGGTCGCGCGTCACGCCCGGCGTGTCCTCCACGATGGAAATACGCCGTCCGGCTATTCTGTTAAAAAAAGTGGATTTCCCCACATTGGGCCGCCCCACAATGGCCACAAACGGCTTTGCCATTCTTCGTCCTCTTTCCTATATTCCGCAGATCTGCGAGACCAGCTGGTAGCCGTCGCAGACGGGTTCCACCTGTACGCCCAGCGTCTGCGACAATTCATCGAGCGTCATGTCGTCCAGAAATACATTATCGTCGCGCAGCGCCGCAGCGGGTATCAGCAGCTTTTCGCCTAAGTCCTTGCCTTTAAGGGCGCTCACAAAATCGCGCCCGGCCAGCAGCCCCGCCACGGTCACAGCGCCGCCGAAGGTGATGTTCTTTGCGGCATACACGCGTACGCGCGCGCCCGACAGTGCCGCCGCTCTTTTTGCTATGCTTTCAATGAAAGGAAATGCGTCTTCTCCGGTCGCAAGGCTGACGTCAGCGCCCGCGCCGCCGCAGCCTTCCAGAGCTTCCTCCGCTTCAGCGAGCAGCGTTGCCACAAGGCCCACGCCATTCTCAATCTGGGCAAACGATTCATAGTCCTCTGCGGACGGCAGCGGCAGCCCTGCGCGGATATAAAACTCGTCCGACGCAAACACGAACCGCGTTCCGATACTATTTAAACATTCTTTCTGCCATTTTTCAACCGTTTTGATTGTCTCTTGCGCCGCGCTTTGAGAAACAGGCTCTATGGGCGTGAGCCCTTCGCGGTGGCCGGTGAGCCCCACCGGCACCACGGCAAGCGAAGCCGCAGCCGGATACAGTCCGCACAAAAATCGGATGGTCTCCTCAAGCCTCTCCCCGTCGTTGAATCCGGGACAAACCACCGCCTGCGCATGAAAGCGGATACCGTGTGATGCCAGCCTTTTAAGCAGCGGGCGTATCGGCACGGCATTTTGATTGCCCAGCATGGCCCGGCGCTGCGCCTCATCCACCGTATGAACGGAGATATATAAAGGCGACGCCTTGCGCCTGATGATGCGTTTCACTTCGTCGTCGGAGATGACCGAAAGGGTCACATAATTGCCCATCACAAGCGAATAGCGCCAGTCTTCATCCTTCACATACAAGCTTTTGCGCATGCCCCTGGGAAGCTGATGAACAAAACAAAACACGCATTTGTTGCCGCAAACGCGCTTTTTCCCGAGCAGAGGCTCGGTAAACGTAATGCCAAGGTCTTCCTCATCGCCGTTGACAATCAACAGCGTTTTGACGGCACCTTGGCGCTCTATGCGAATTTTGAGCCGTCGCTGTGCGCAAAAATAGATATAATCGATGTAATCAAGAAGCGGCTCGCCGTTAACAGACACGATTCTGTCGCCCGGCAATATACCGCCGCGCTGCGCGGCGCTGCCATTCCTGACGCTTTCTACCTCAAACAAACCGGGCTGCCCTTTCAACTTTTGTTCGGGCTATTATATACCATTCTATTGCCTTGCGCCAGCCTTTGTTGCAGCCAAAAAACACCGGGCTGCATGTTATGTTTGCACGGCGGGTGTTTTGTGCCAGGGGCGGGACAGCAGATAAGACACGGCGAGACAGGCGACAAAGCTGATGGACGCGATATCCAGCACATCAAAAGCATAAACCGTACGAACAGCCTCTGTCAGCAATGACATGATATCGGCGGCCACGCTGTAGATTCCAATCAGCACAGGCGCGAACAGCGGCGCTCTGTTTTTTAAAAAGATAAGCGAAATGAGCGATACCGAAAAAACAAGCAGCGCGCTGATGAACGAAATGGTATACGAAATGGATACGAACGAGGCTGTGACGGAAATAAGCACCGTCACCATGGCCGCAAGGTAAAAGCGAAAAGTGAATACCCTTTGCACAATCAGATAAACGACAGGCGCAAGGCACATAAATGCACCCGACAGACTGATGCCGATATTTTGTGCAATCATGATCGGCGAGAATACCGACAGCAGCGCAGTTATGATGAAATAAAACACAAAACAAGCCCCGCTTAATCCTGCGGCGCTTGTGCTTTTGCGCAGACTGCCGGTCAGATACAGAATCGGCAGGCCCAACATGATAACCAAAGATATACTCATAAATCCACCCTGCTTGCAAACCTTTTGTGTTAGCATGTGTACAGGGCGGGAAAATTATCTATACGGAAAAAAATACTTCATCCAATCAATCGAGATCCAGCCGTTTTCCCGTGGCGTTGTATACGATGGATTCACAGATGTTTGTGATATGGTCGCCCACGCGCTCAAGATACCGCGCGATCAGCACAAACGACATCATCTGATTGATGTGTTTGGAGTTCTCCATCACAAAGGTCAACAGCTCACGGTATATCTGCTTAAACAACGAATCGAGCTGGTTATCGCGCTTTGCCGTCTCAATGGCGAGCTCGCTGTCTCCGGATGCGAATGCGCGCACACTCGACATCAGCATTTCGCACGCGATATCCGTCATGCGCGGCAGATCGATGAGCGGCTTGATATATTCTTCATCTTTAAGCCGCAGCGCCATTTTAGCAATGCCGACGCCGTAGTCCGCGATGCGCTCCAAATCCGTCGCCATTTTGATTGAGGCGAATATCACGCGCAGATCGCCCGCAAGGGGCTGCTGCGTCGCAATCAGTGTGATGCACTGCTCTTCTATGTCGAGCTGAAGATCGTCGATCTCGTCGTCGCTGTCCATAATTTTCTGGGCTCTGTCATAGTCGCGTTCCACGAGCGCCTTCATAGACGATGCGAGCAGCTGTTCCACGAGCGATCCCATCCGAATAATTTCATGCTTTAAGGCTTCAAGCTGATGGTCGTATTCCACACGTGTTTTCATGGCTTCACTCCTTATTTATTAGCCGAACCGGCCCGTTATGTAGTCTTCTGTCCGCTTATCCTGCGGCAGCTGGAAGATCTGGCGCGTGTCGCCCATCTCCACCATATCTCCGAGCAGGAAGAACGCCGTTTTGTCGGATACGCGCGCCGCCTGCTGCATGTTGTGCGTCACTATGATGATCGTGTATTCCTTTTTAAGCTCTGCAATCAATTCTTCAATCTTGCCTGTCGAAATCGGGTCGAGCGCGCTGGTCGGTTCATCCATCAGCACGATAGACGGCTCCACCGCGAGCACACGCGCAATGCAAAGCCGCTGCTGCTGGCCGCCCGACAGCCCGAGCGCCGACTGATGCAGCCTGTCTTTAACCTCGTCCCAGAGCGCCGAATGCTTTAAGCTGCGTTCCACAATGGCTTCCAGCTTCTTTTTATCACGAAGGCCGTGGACACGCGGGCCGTAGGCGATGTTGTCAAATATGGACATCTCAAACGGATTGGGCTTTTGAAACACCATGCCGACATCCTTGCGCAGGTATGCGATATCCACGCCGCCCTTATATATATCCGCTCCGTCGATCAATATGTCGCCTTCCACGCGGCACCCCGGAATCAGATCGTTCATTCTGTTGATGCACTTTAAAAACGTGGATTTGCCGCAACCCGACGGCCCGATCAGCGCCGACACCTGATTTTCTTCAATGTCCATATTGATGTCTTTAAGCGCCTGAAAGCTGCCGTAAAACAAATTCAGGCTGTTTACCTTTACCTTAAGGCTGCCGGGTCCGACAGCTTCGTTCATTTTCACTGCTAAATTCATCAGCGTGTCTCCTTATATCTGTTGATGCGGCGCTCAAACGCGCCCGCAATCAGGTTGAGTATCAGTATAATCACAATCAGCACTGTCGCCGTGCCGTATGCTTTGCCGACGGATATTCCCTGTTTGGCCAGCGTATACAGATGAAGCGAGAGCGACCGGGCCGAATCCATCAGACTCTTGGCAATATCCACACCGCTGCCGAGCGTTAGGAAAAGCGCGGCTGTTTCACCGAATATACGCCCCATGCCGAGTATGATGCCGTTGATGATGCCCGGAGAGGCCGTGGGTATCACAACCTTGCGCATCGTCTGCCATTTTGTGGCCCCGAGCGCGAGCGAGCCCTCCTTGTATCCGATCGGTACCGTCAGTATCGCCTCTTCGGATGTGCGTATCAGCGTCGGCAGTATCACCACGGCGATCGTCGCCGAGCCGCTGAGGAGCGACCAGCTCCATCCGAGCATTTTTGTGAAGAACATCAGCCCGAACAAGCCGAAAATAATGGACGGTATGCCCGCGAGATTCGTCGTGAAAAACCTGATGACATTGATCAGAAATCCCTGACGCGAATATTCCGTCATGTAGATGGCCGCAAGCACCGAGAGCGGCGCCGCAAACAGCAGCCCGAGCGCCACAAGATACAGCGTGTTGATAATCACCGGGAAAATACCGCCCTGCCGCCCCGCATCCTGAATGCCCGACGATAAGAACTCCCACGATATCTCTTTAATTCCGTTTGTGAAAATGAACCCGAGTATAATGACGAGTACCGCCACCGCGATGCCGGCCGCCAGATACAGCAGGGCAAAAGCTGTCCGCTGACGTCTGTTTTGTTTGGCTCTGTTTTTAAGCACGAAATCCTTGGTCAGCCATTTTTCCTGATTCATGATATCACCCGCTTTCTGTTCAGCATCATCACCACGGCGTTGATGATCATGATAAATACGAACAACGCGATGCCTGTCGCAAACAGTGCCGAATAATGAGTCGATCCGACCACTGCGTAACCCATTTCCAGCACGATATTGACCGTCATCGTCCGTACCGGCTCAAATATCGACCCCGGTATAATCGGCGTACTTCCGGCGACCATGATGACCGCCATGGTTTCGCCGACCGCTCGGCCGACGCCGAGCACAACGCCCGAAATGATGCCCGACTTGGACGTTGGCAAACACACCTTTTTAATTGTCTGCCATTTGGATGCGCCGAGCGCGAGCGACCCGTCTTTATACCCGTTGGGCACCGCACGCATCGATACCTCGGCAATCGTGATGATTGTCGGCAGTATCATGATGGCAAGTATCAAGCCTGCGGCCAGCACCGAGTATCCGGGCCCGAAACCAAAGCTTCTGATGATCGGCACCAGTATGACAAGCCCGAAGAATCCGTAAACGACCGAAGGAATACCCGCCAGAATTTCAATACACTTGCGAAGCACGATGGCCACCTTTCGCGGCGCAATTTCAGCAAGAAATATGGCACATCCCAGCCCGACAGGAATCCCGATCAGCAATGCAATACCCGTTGTGTAAACCGTCCCCACAATCATCGGCAGTATTCCGAATATATCTTTGGTCGGTTTCCATTCCGTGCCCGATAAAAAATCCCACACGCCGACGTGTGAGAACAACGGAAGGCCTTCGGCAAAAATCAGGTAAGTGATGAGCAGCACGGCTCCGACGGAAGTCAGGGCACATATCAGCATCACTTTCTCAATCGTCTTTTCCCCTAGCCTCAGCTTTTTATTCTTCATTCATTTCACCTTAATAACAAAACTATTATTGTATATATTTTAACGCCGGGCTGCCTTGCTTACAGGTGTAACTATGTAAAGCGTATGTTAAGTTCTTGTAAAGTGAAAGAAACGGCAGCCATACAGGCATAGTCTTGCCCTTATGGCATACGGTTAATCCGAAATCAAAGCAGCGGGTTGAGCGGCGGCATAGCCCCGTCCCAAAAGAATTTCCGTGTATCCCTCTGCTCCATGTTTATGCTGAGCTTCTTTCATTCACACCAGCAAAGTCAACATTGATTAAATAAGGACCGTTGGATTAACGTGCGGATTTCGTGTTCTGCAAGGAGCAAAACAGAGGAATAGCAGCGCTATATCAGGACAGCGGCATCGCAGGGTGTGAAGTCAGCCGTCAAGCGCGTCCGTAATCATCCGCGTTTACCAAGCAGCCTTGTTTATAGCCAGCCAACAGAAAAGGAGACGGCTGATCAGCCGTCTCCCTGTTCGGGTGCTCATTAAGGTTTAGCCGTCAGGGCATTACGTAGCCCTTTTCTTCCATGTAAGAGATCGCTTCGTCGCTCGTTGTGCACCATTCGATGAATGTGGCCACATCACCGGCGGGCGCACCCATCGTCAGAAGGTTGAACGGACGGGAGTATGTATATTCGCCAGCCACAAGCTTCTCAACAGTTGCTTCTACGCCGTCAACTGTGATGGAGGTCACTTTGTAGGAAGGAGCGATACCGAGGGACATGTAGCCGATGCCTGTCTTGTCGCCTTCAATGGCCGTGCCTATCGCGCCGTTGGATTCCTGAATCACGCACATGGTGTCGTCGATCTCAATCTGCTCGCCTTTGTCATCCTTACCAAGGAACAGTGTCTGGAAAGCTTCACGTGTGCCGGATGTGCTTTCTCTCGAATACAGTGTGATCTTGCCCTTGTCTCCGCCGACTTCGGACCAATCGGTAATCTCGCCTGTGAAGATGCCCTTGATCTGGTCTTTTGTAAGCTCTTTAACGGAGTTTTCCGCGCTCACGACAACCGCCACACCGTCAACGCACAGTATGGTTGACTGCATATCCGGATATGTCGTTTTCTCTTCGTCCTTTAAGTTTCTGGACGCCATGCCGATATCCGCTGTGCCGTCTCCCGCAGCCGTTACGCCTGCGCCGGAGTCAATCTGCTCAACGTCGATGGATACGTTCGGGTTCTCTGCGATATACAGTTCAACCAGAGCTTCGAGAACCGGGCCAACCGAGGTAGAACCGGCCGCTTTCAGCACAACAGGTTCGGCCGAAGGAGCTTCCGTCGGAGCTTCCGTCGCTTCAACCGAGGGAGCTTCCGTTGCAGCAGGAGCCGAGCTTTCAGCCGACTCAGAAGGAGCGGCTTGTCCGCATCCAGCAAAAGCCACGATCATCATGGCCGCGAGTGTCACCAGTAAAACAACTTTCTTCATGTTTTCCTCCTTAAGGAATTTAAAATCTGGATTGAGTATACAAGAGCTTTGTAAAAGACAAATCAAAGCGATGTAAAGCCCATGTAAAATTCATCACATTTCTTTTATTATGTGCCGTTTATGATTCTGCATGAAAAAAACAATCGAATCACGCGGTAAATCGCGTTTTTTTGTTTATACAGTTCTCTTTTGTCACGACGGGCGCGATTGCGCATGCAACGAATCACATCGTTGCTTTTTATATCAGAAACCTTAATTCAGCATGGTTTAGCATGATAGCAACTATGAAAGCCGTGCAGGTTTTTCAGCGAAAGCCCATACAAAAAGCGCCTGCGCAAAACGCAAACGCTCTTTTGTATGTCGACAAACTTCTTTTTATCCGAGCAATATCTTCTTTGCGATATCGTCATCCACATCGGCAAGATGGCGGATACCTGTTTCTTTTTCCGTTTCGCGGTTGGCCGCAAACAGGTCCTGCCGGCTGATTTCGCTGAGACTGAACCGGCGCGCACCGGCCATCAGCTGCTGCAGGCCCGCATTGAGCTTGTCGGCCAATGTCCATACCGCGATCGCGCCGTACGGAATGTTCTTCATCTCGTCGGCCCCCACCTTGGCCTGCACATCATAATAGCCCGCGAATATCTCCTCGGCGGTGCTGCCGAATTCTTCGGCTATGCTCGAGGGCAGCGCGTCCCAGTTGCCGTTCAGCCGCTCGCGGCGTTCCGGATGGATCACGCCTTCAATGTTGGCACCGAGGAACCCGGGTATCATCAGCGCACGGCCCATGCACACGAGCTTGGTAAACGGCGCGCCGAGCGCGAGCGCCTTGAATATATGATCCTCGCGCGCAAGACCGCCCGCAAACGCCATATCCACCACATCGAGCCCTTGGGCTGCGAGCAGCCGCGCGTATTCATACGCTTTGGCATGCAGATAGATGGACGGTACACCCCAGCTCTCCATCATGTTCCACGGGCTCATGCCGGTGCCGCCGCCACTGCCGTCAATAGTTAATAAATCGAGCTTTGCGTCGGTCGCGAGCCGGATGGCCATCGCGAGCGCTTCCATGCCATATGAGCCGGTTTTAAGCGTGATGCGCTTGTAGCCGAGCTTTCTTAAATAGCCGATCGCCGTCATGAAGTTTTCGCGTATCTGACCGTATCCGCCGAGATCGGTGTATCCGAGGCGGCTGTGCCGCGCGAACGACTTGATCGCGCCGCTCTTGAACGATGCCTGCACCTCGCTCCGTGTCGGATCGGGATCGACCACATAACCGCGCTCCTTTAAGAATATCGCATAATCAAGGCTTGTGACCTGAATTTCTCCGCCAATATCCTTGGCGCCCTGCCCCCACTTGAGTTCGAGTATCACCTTGTCGCCATATTTGCCGATAATGTATTCCGCCACACCGTTGCGCGTGTCCTCCACGTTCATCTGCACGATGATCGCGCCGTAGCCGTCGTAGTAACGCAGGTATGTATCAATGCGGCGGTCCATTTCGGGCGCGGACTCAATTTTGCCGCCGCCGAGTACAGCCGCCTTGTCGATACCCACCACGTTTTCTCCGACCACGATCGGGAACCCGACGAGCGCCGCGCCGATGGAGAAACTCTCCCAGTAGCGCTGTGCAATGAAGGTGGACCCGAGCGCACCCGTCATAATCGGCGCGCGCACACGCGTTTTCACCGCTTTGCCGAACTCTGTTTCGATGCTGACATTCGGGAAGATACAGTCGTCGGCATTGGTTGTGAGCCCCTGCTTCAAGCCATGCGCACCGTAGTTGTAGCCCTGAATGCGCAGGTTGTTGTAACAGACCCCCACATGGTTGACGTTGGAGCTTCCTGCCGTGACATAGCCAAAGTCACGCGGATAGAGCAGCTTGCGTCCCTTCATGCTTGAAAGCCATGTTTCGCAGCGCCCCTTGCAGTCTGCGCGGCAGAGCGTGCAAAGACCCGACTCTGCAGGATTGCCGCGATTGGCGGTTCCCAGAACATCGTTGTTTTTGGGATACTGGATCATGTGTGTACCTCCATATATTTAGTTTTTCTGTGCGCCGTTGCACATACAGGTTAATCGTACCATATTTGTGCTTTGGTTTATAGTATAAATTTATTTATTATGCTTGTGCACATATTTGCGGAAAATAAGAAGTTTTTGCGGAGAAATGAATGACACAATCGGGCAATAAAGTATGCTAAAACAACAAGGCCCATACGATTTTATGGCAGCAAGCGTGCTGCTATGTCGCACCGGCCCCTGCCGGTTAATGTCTGTGAATATGATGCAAATCGGGTGTGTGCGTATGGCTGTGTGTCACGGCTGTATGCACATGCACATGGCTGTGTTCCCCGCTGACAGGCGGGTTGTGTTCATGATCGTGATGGCTGTCATCATGGCTGTGGCGATGCTCATGCGCCATCGGCTCGTGAAGGTGTTGGTGTGCATGCCTTTCGCTTGCGGCCATATACGCACCCGCCGCCATCAATACGAGTGCGGCAAAGAAGGCCGGGGTGAAAGCCTCCTGAAAAAAGGCAAACGACAGTACCGCCCCGATAAACGGCGCAAAAGCATAATACGCGCTTGTCCGGGCGGCTCCGATATACCTTTGCGACAGTATGTAAAAATATATGCTCAACCCGAAGCTCACAAGGCCGAGGAGCAATGCGGCTGCATCCCAAACGGGATTCAGCGTGACCGCACCCGTGCATACCGAGATGATCAGCGCACCCGCCCCTGCGCCAAAACCCTTGATCATCACGATCTGAAGCGGGTCTTTAAGCGAGAGCTTATTTGTGAGGTTGTTTTCAATCCCCCAGCACAGGCAAGCCGCAATCACCAACACCGCCCCCGGCGACAGCTTGAAATCGTTGGCGGCATCCACGGACAATACGGCACTTGCGAGTGTGATCAGCAAAACAGCCACCCACATACGCCGCCCCACGGCCTCTTTAAAAATGGCAAGGGCCAATACTGTGGTCGCGACAATTTCGAAATTGCTCAACAGAGATACTGTGGATGCACTGGTGAGCTCGAGGCCATACATGAGCAGTATCGGAGCGGCAATATCGAGCGCCACCATGGTGACCGCATACGGAAACTCCCGCTTCGTGATATGCGCCTCTATCCTTTTATCACGCCGGAACACGTTCACGATGAGCATGCCAAAGCCCGCGCCGAGATACAGCAGCGCGGCCATAAACGCCGGTGATATATGGCCAAGCAGCAGCTTGGAAACCGGTACGCTGACACCGTAACAGGCGGCAGCAAGCAGCGCATAGGTGCTGGACAGTTTTTTTACCATGACTCCCTCATTTAAAATGGTTTCTATATCCCATTATTTGGGCCGCCTACGACAGACAGCATTTGAGTACTTTCCTGAGTTTCAAAGCCCGCTTCAGTTTATCACAATTTTCACCGGTTGCGAACAGGGGCGGTCGGCTTAGATTAAATACAATCATGCATCGTCCAAACTGTTAAAAGCAGCCGTTGAAACATGACGCGCTGTTGTCATATTTCTTGTGTTATGATGTTCTTATACATAAACGGAAAGGAGACCTGAGCCGTGGAAATCATCACAGTCGATCAAAGTAATATTGAATCCGAGCATATCTGCTGCGCCATTTCGGACAAAAAAGGTGAAACCTGCGTCTCGTCAAAAAAGGCATGGATGAAGGCCAGGTTTGCCGATGGCCTTGTGTTTAAAAAGCTCGACGTACGGGGCAAGGTATTTATCGAGTATATCCCCGCCGAAAAGGCATGGTGCCCCACCACTGCGGACGGTTATATGCACATCAACTGCTTTTGGGTATCGGGGCAGTTTAAGGGTCAGGGCTATGCCAATCAGCTGCTCACCGAGTGCATGAGGGATGCCAAAGCCCAAGGCAGATGCGGCCTGACCGTGCTTTCCTCCGCAAAGAAAATGCCGTTCCTCTCAGACCCGGGCTTTCTCAAACACAAAGGGTTTATCGTTGCCGACAAAGCCGAGCCCTATTACGAGCTTTTGTATCTTCCGTTTGAAAGCGGCGCGCCTGTCCCGCAGTTCAGGGATTGCGCCAAACAAGCCAAAATTGATGAAACCGGAATGGTGCTGTATTATTCGAACCAATGCCCCCATACCGATAAATACGCACCGCTGATCCAAAAAATCGCAGAGCGGCACGGAGCAACGGTTAAGCTGTACAAAATAGCAACAACGCAGGAGGCGCAAAGCGCCCCGACCCCGTTCACCACCTACAGCTTCTTCTTTGAGGGCAAATTCGTGACCAATGAAATTTTTTCGGAAAAGAAATTCGAGAAGTTTCTGGACGAAAATGAATATTAGCAACTGAAAACAATAATCGGTTATGGGACTGTCGATAAAGCCCATTCACATTCATTTCGCTGATTATAGAATGAACAAGCGCTTACACTTCTGCCTTTATCTTGAGCAGCACAAAAACAGGCAGCAAGTCCTGTTCTGACTTCACATCCACAGCAAACAAGGTTCCTTCAACATAAGAAGCAGCCGAACAAATCGTTTCCAGCACTTTTTCGGGCAAAGCAGCGTTCCTGGCAGCGGCGATAGCCTTTTCGCTCAGCACGAACCAGGCTTTAAAATAGCCTTCAAAAGGAACCATATAAAGCAGCGTGCGTCTTTTATCCTTGAACAATAACGACCACCCGCTCTTTTGGCTGTAAAACTTCCATTCCTTTTTGATATCTTTATAGTTTTTAAAAATGTGAGACTCCAATTGATGCCAAACTTCTATTTTGTCGCTTAAAACTGCCTCGACCATGCTGTCGTTTGGTATAACAGCCTTTTCATGAAACAGACTCGCCGCCATTTTGCTGAACCTCCCACTCAATGAATGAGCCAATAGATTTTCGGGCTTGCTCTCACCATCCGAAAGCCAATGACCTCGCTTTATCATTCTTTGTCTCAAAACCACAATACCATAACAAACATGACAACAGTGCTTCATGTTTAATTTCGTTGACAAATACTAAAAAACGGCCCTATCTCTGCTGAAAGTGCCGCCTTTTTGTTGCTTTATTAGTTAGAGGCCGCCCATTTCCGGACAGCCCCTGTATTTCTTATTTCTTATAAAGCGGTCTTTGCGCGCACAGCGCACGCACCTTGCCGAGAACCTCATCCACCGACTCTTCACGCCGGTGCACCACGTCGGATATCCACGCACCGATCTCTTTCATATCGGCCTCGTTCATGCCGCGCGATGTGGCCGCGGGCGTACCGATTCTCACGCCGCTCGTGATAAACGGGCTGCGCGTATCAAACGGTATCGCATTCTTGTTGACCGTGATGCCCGCGAGCCCGAGCAACGCTTCGAGCTCCTTGCCCGTGATGCCCTGAGCCGTGAGGTCAACGAGCATCAGGTGGTTGTCCGTACCGCCCGATACGAGCCGGATGCCGTTCGCATTCAGGCTGTTGGCCAATGCCTTGGCATTGAGCACAATCTGGTGCTGATAGCTCTTGAACGAATCTGAAAACGCTTCCTGAAAGCATACGGCCTTCGCGGCGATCACATGCATGAGCGGGCCGCCCTGCGTGCCGGGGAACACCGCCTTGTTGATCGCGGCACCGTACTGCTCCTTGCAGAGTATCATGCCGCCGCGCGGTCCGCGCAGCGTCTTGTGCGTTGTTGTGGTCACAAAATCCGCATACGGCACCGGGCTTTCATGCTCGCCCGTGGCAACAAGGCCCGCGATGTGCGCCATATCCACCATCAGCAGCGCGCCCACCTCGTCCGCAACCTCGCGGAACCGTTTGAAATCAAGCTTGCGCGGGTATGCGCTCGCGCCCGCGACGATCATTTTGGGCTTGTGCTGCAGCGCCAGTTCGCGCATCGCTTCATAATCGATCTGCTCCGTCTCCTGGCTCACGCCATACGGAATGATATTGAAATATTTGCCCGAGATATTGACCGGGCTGCCATGCGACAGATGTCCGCCGTGCGCGAGGCTCATGCCGAGTATCGTATCGCCCGGTTCGAGCATCGCAAAATACACCGCCGTGTTCGCCTGCGCGCCCGAATGCGGCTGCACATTCGCAAACTCCGCGCCGAACAGCTTCTTCGCGCGGTCAATCGCAAGCGTCTCGGCCACATCGACAAACTCACAGCCGCCGTAATACCGCTTGCCCGGATACCCTTCGGCATACTTGTTGGTCAGATGCGACCCCATCGCGTTCATCACGGCTTCCGATACGAAGTTCTCGGATGCGATCAGCTCAATGTTGTTCTCCTGACGGTCCAGCTCATCCATCATGGCCTTGTAGATCTCTTCGTCTACCGCCTTGACCTTGGAATAATCAAGCATGTATAATCACCCCTATTTTACTGCTTCGAGGAAGGCGGCCTTTGCCGCCTTCTGCTCCGCAAATTTTTTAGACCTGCCCTGTCCCTGCGCGACCTCTGTGCCGCTCACAACGAGCTTCACATAAAACACCCTGTCGTGCGGGGGTCCTTCTTCTTTATATACGATATACTTAATATCGCTGATTCCCTGCTTATGATAGTGCTCCTGAAGGCGCGTTTTATAATCGCGGAATCCGCCGCCCGAGAGCACCGTTTCAAAGCTTTTTTCCAGCAAGTTGTTCACAAGCTGCTTGGCTTCGTCAAAGCCGCCGTCCACATAAACAGCGCCGATCAACGCCTCAACCACATCGGCCTGTATCGACGGTTTGTCCGCGCCGCCCGAATTGCGTTCACCGCGCCCGAGCGTGAAATATTCGCTGAGCTCAAGGCCCCGCGCGACTTCCGCCAGCGCCGTCTCGTTAACCAGCGCCGCGCGGCATTTGGTCAACTCACCTTCCGTATCCACGGGTTTCTCAAAAAAAAGATGCTCGCTCACCGCAAGAGCCAGCACTGCATCTCCCAAAAACTCGAGTCTCTCATAGCTCTCTCCCACATCTGCCGACGCATGAATAAAAGCTCTGTGTAAAAGCTTTTTATCATGAAAGGTATAGCCTATGCTTTTTTCCAATCTGGAAAAATCCATATCCGTCATGCTTTTAAACACCACACAAGTTCTGCGGCTGAAGGAAAGAGCAAAGCAATACCCGGAGCTGATAATCGCTCCGGGTACTAAGCCGCCTTAGAAACCGCCAACGTTTTTCTCGATATAGGTCACAACGTCCTTCACCGTTACCACCTTGGGCAGTTCATCATCCGGAATATCAAGATCGAATTCCTGCTCCAGATCCATAATAAGCTCAACGATAGCCAG
>JAEYKW010000042.1 GCA_023408075.1 Bacillota bacterium
AAACACTATTCCAAAGAGACCCGGGCGTTATTATGAACGGCGTCGCAAGCATACAGCTGCTAAGTTCCCTCAGAACCGGAAAGATATATAATTGCTTTATTATACCATATTAGCTTGATGACATTGCGTGACGAGGGGAAGGTGGCGTGAAGCGCCGGATGAGGTGGAAAAAATCAAGCCGACTGCTTTTATGACACCTCATCAGCCGCCTGTCGGCGGCAGCTTCTCCTCAAGGAGAAGCCTTTCGAATAAACTCCTCAATATCGGCGCATACACTTTCAAAACGTTTGTTGATATCCGCGTTGGAATACCGTTTGACAGTCAACCCCATGTTATGCAGATACTCATCCCGCTCTGTATCTTCCACAACACCTTTTTGATCATAATGCTGAGAACCGTCAATTTCTATTACAAGTCTTGCGCATGCACAATAGAAATCGACAATATAATTCCCAATTATCTTTTGACGTTTCACAATGACCGGAAGACTCTTCAGGTAATCGTACCAAAGGTGCCGCTCTTCCTTGGTCATTTCATGACGCAGCTTTCTTGAAAAGCCGTTTAATGACGGATTGTGAGTTTCATTCATATTGACACCTCATCAGCCGCCTATCGGCGGCAGCTTCTCCTCAAGGAGAAGCCTTTCTCAACATTTGCGAAAAGCCTTCCCCTCCGAGGGGAAGGTGGCGCGCAAGCGCCGGATGAGGTGGAAAAACAGCCTTCATCTTTTTAAGACACCTCATCCGGCCTTGTGGCGATAAAAGAAACAGGAGAGCATGAAAGCCCTCCTGCGCTGTGCTATATTTACGCCAGCACCGAAGCGGCAACCGCATCCGCGAGCGCATTGAGCTCGTCCATCTGCGAGGCCTTGAGCGACGATTTGATCATGAGCGGCGGCGCGAGCAGTTCCATCTGCTTCATTTCGCCGATCAGCTTCTCCATTTCGGTGTGCGCGGCAGGTGCCCACGAGCCGTTGGCCACAATGGCCACCTTGCGTCCCCGCAGATTCAGCACCGCCATCTCCCGAAGCAACGAATCCATGCCGAAATAAAGCCCGGCGTTGTACGTCGGAGACGCAAACACGATGTGGCTGTATTTGAACGCATCCGCTATGATGTACGACGCATGCGTTTTGGATACATCATAAACGCGCATGTCCTGCACGCCTTTTTCCGCGAGCCGGTTCGCAATCGCCCCAACTGCGTTGGCGGTATTGCCGTACATCGACGCGTACGCGATCACCACGCCTTTTTTCTCGGGCTCGTAGCGGCTCCATTTGTCGTGTTTCTCAAGAAAATAGCCGATGTTTTTGCGCCAGACCGGGCCATGCAGCGGACATAGCATTTTGATTTCCGTGTCCGCGAGCTTTTTAAACAGCATCTGCACCTGCGCGCCGTAGCGCCCGACAATATTCGTGTAATAGCGGCGCGCCTCATCGAGGAAATGGCCTTCAAAATCATACTCGTCGCTGTAAATATTGCCCGACAACGCGCCAAACGTACCGAAAGCGTCCGCGGAAAACAGGATGCCCTGTGTCTGTTCATAGGAAACCATGACCTCGGGCCAATGCACCATCGGCGCGAACACAAAGCGCAGCGTATGGCGTCCGATATTGAGCGTATCGCCGTCCTTCACCTCGTGCAGCCGCGTTTCAATGTCAAAATTATAGAACTGGCGGATCATGTTGAACGTCTTGGCATTGCCGACAAGCTTGAGATTCGGATAGCGCACCGTTAAATCTCCGATAAACGCGCAGTGATCCGGCTCCATGTGATTGATCACGAGATAATCGATCGCACGGCCGTCCAGCACGTGAATCAGATTCTCAAGAAACTGTTGCGTGATCGCCGAATCCACGGTGTCCATCAGCGTCACCTTATCGTCCATAATCAGGTATGAATTGTAGCAGACGCCGTTCGGCAGCGGAAACATGTTCTCAAACAGCGCGAGCCGCCTGTCGTTGCCGCCCACCCAGAATATCTGCGGCGAGACTTCCTGTGATATATGCATAAGTTATACCCCTCTTTCAACAAATATAGAAACTGTTAAGGATCAGACGATCCTCATTTTTTCTATTATAACAGCGGGTACACAGCGCGTCTAGCCGATCATCGTCACCACGTCGCCCTCAATCGCAGCCGCGATCATCGTCTCGGCATCGAGCTTGCTTTCCGCTTCCATGATGTCGTTAAGGCGCGGCTTGGTAACCGGATGCTTGGGGACGAACACGGTGCAGCAGTCCTCATACGGCAGTATCGACGTCTCAAATGTGCCGTATTTCAGCGCGTACTCGGTGATTTCGAGCTTGTCCATGCCGATCAGCGGACGCAGCACGGGCATATCCGCCGCGTCGTTGGTCACCGCGAGGCTTTCCAGCGTTTGGCTGGCGACTTGGCCTACACTTTCCCCTGTGATCAGCGCGAGGCAGTGATCGGCCACGGCGAGCCGCTCCGCAATACGCATCATGAAACGGCGCATCAGTATCGTCAAATATTCCTGCGGGCACTTCTCATAAAGCGTCATCTGTATATCCGTAAAACGCACCACATGCAGCCGTATCGGCCCCGTATAGCGCACCATGAGCTTGGCCAAGTCGTGCACCTTTTCAAGCGCCTTTTCACTTGTATACGGAAAGCTCTCAAAGTGCACCGCCGAGAGCGCCACGCCGCGCTTCGCGATCATGCAGCCCGCCACGGGGCTGTCGATGCCGCCCGAAAGCAGCAGCGCCGCGCGACCGTTGCAGCCCACGGGCATGCCGCCCGGCCCTTTGAGCACACGCGTATAGCAATAGGCCTTTTCGCGTATTTCAATATAAGCCGTCAATTCGGGGTGTTCGAGGTTCACTTTGAGCCCCGGCACGGCGTCCAGTATCACGCCGCCCGCCTCCGCCGCCATCTGCGACGACTTCATCGGGAACCGCTTGTCGGCGCGCTTCGCCTCAACGCGAAACTGTACGGTTTCCCTGGGAATGCGTTTTCTTTCCTCCGCCACGAGGGCCGCCAGCGCCTGCGCAGCGGCATTGAAATCCTGCGCCAGCCTGACGCCGGGGCTGTACGAATGAATGCCGAAAACACGCCCGAGCGCCTCGAGCGCGGCATCCATTTGATCTTCTCTCACGTTCTCCACATAGACGCGGCTTTCTCCGCGCCGCACGACAGCATCCTCTATGCCGCCGAGCGCGAGCCCGACATTTTTGACGAGCGCCTTCTCAAAAAACGGGCGGTTGAGCCCCTTTAAATGAATCTCCGCGTAACGTATGATGATGATATTATCCACGATGTGAAAACCTCCGAAGCTGTCCGGCCGCATTTTTCAGCGACTCCAAGCATATTTGTATATCGTCTGTTGTATTGTCACCGCTCATGCTGATGCGCACCGTGCCCTCAGCCAGCGACCGTTTGATGCCCGACTCGAGCAGCACACGGCTCACCTTGCCGCGCGAGCAGGCCGCCCCCGTGCCGATGCAGATGCCGCTTTCACCGAGCGTACGCACGAGCACTTCGGCGCGCAGGCCCTCAAACGACACACTGACGATGTGCGGCACAAAAGCCTTGGGTTCGTTGACAACGGCCCCCTCAATCTGCTTGAGGCCGACGACGAGCGACGTGCGCAGCGCCTGCACATGCACATACGCGTCCTTACGCTCAAGGCCGCGTCTCAGCGCGTCGCCGAACGCCTGAATGCCGAGCGTATTCTCGGTGCCCGCGCGCAGCACGCTTTCCTGGCTGCCGCCGAGCAGGACAGGGCTGACCCTGCGGCCCTGCTTTGCAAGTAGCGCGCCCGTGCCTTTGAGCCCGTGAATCTTGTGTGCGCTCACCGTGTAGTAATCCACACCGAGGTCGGTTATGCTGACCGGCGTTTTGAGCAGCGCCTGTATGCCATCCGCGTGGAACAGCGTGCTTTGGTTTTTTGCTCGCACCGCTTCACGGATGGCTTTGATATCGTTTAGCGCGCCGGTCTCATTGTTAACGTGCATGATGCTGACAAGCGCCGTATTCTCCCTCACGCGTGCGGCCACGTCGTCCGGCTCGATCACAAGGTTCCGGGGTGCCACGAAATCGACTTCTGCGCCCTGCTGTTCCAAGTGCTTGAACATCACGTAAACGGATGGGTGCTCAATTGTGCTTGTGATATAATGCGCGCCCTTGCGCATACCCGAGAGCACCGCCATGTTGTTGGCTTCGGTGCCGCCCGACGTAAACACACAGGTGCCGTCTTCAAGGCCCAGGCTTTTGAGCAGCAGCGCCCTGACGCCCTTTATCTCGCTGAAAACCGCTTCCGCATTTTTATAAGCCGCAGAAGGATTATACCAGGCGTTCTCGGCATGATGCGGCGCGGCCCAATCCAAATACGGTTTGGTGGTTGCCGCGTTATCCAGATAAATAACCAAAAAAATAGTGCCTCCCCGAGCGAAATGGTATATAATTATGTTTATAATAACACGGAATGTGGAATATATGTAACAGTTTTTATACAGGATGCACTGATTGCAGCATTTCTTATGTGAATCGGCGCATCTGTCATTCTTCGGAGGATTTATGAACTACTGCCCGAATTGCGGAAATAGGCTCAGCCCATCAGACGTGCTTTGTTCCCGGTGCGGTTCGCTTATTGAAAGGCTCAAAGCGTCTGTTTACGCGCCTTTGAACAATACGGAAATCTGTCCCCCAGCTTCAGCCGACATCCCGAAAGCGGAGACGACGCCTCCGGAACAAACCGACGGATTGATTCCCGATCAGGAGGACGCTGAAGACACAAAACAGTGGCTCGAAATCGAAGAGGTCGGCGCTTTGCAAATCGAAGAAGTCGCTGTTCCCGAAGCCAGCGAACCGACGCCCGAAGCACAGCAAAGCCCCTCCGAAACGGAGCAGGTCGCTCTTGCGGTACAAACCCCGGCGGCAGAAGAACAAAATGCACTTGTGGAAAAGGCACCGGACGAAAACGAAACAAGCCGGTCCGCCCGCCGCACTCAGGAGAATATTCCCCCCACAGCGGCATCTCCTCATCCGCACAGCCGTGAGACCAAAAAACGCGCGCCTGCCATTATCGTGCTGTTCGCATGGATTTTAACGGCAGCCGCCGTTTTTGCGGGCTTTTATTTTGCGGAAAGCTATGTCACCGAAAACTACGGCGGATGGGACGGCTTTGTGCGTGACTTCACCAAAGGCAAAGTCGAGCTTGATTTAAGCTCCGTCTATATGTCGAGCATCAACGTGGACATCAGCGAGACCGAAATGGAGGACGGATCCCCCGCGCACCGTTTTGACGTTTCTCTGGCCGACGGCCAAAGCGTCAGCGTCATTCCTTTGGGAGAAAGCCACGATATGCAAAACGGCAGCGCGTCTTTCTCTGTTTCGGATGAGGCGCTTGCGAAATGCCTCGGTATTGTGACATCTGACGTATCCATGGAAACGAGCGGCCTCAGCCTTGTTGTGCAGACGGCGTCCCAGTCGTTCTCCTATCCGATTACCTCGCTGACGCTGAGGCTGACCGATGCGCAGTATAAGCGCGAGAAACCTTCCGTTGAAACGCTCACAACCACGGATACGGGGCTGAAAATCGCGCTGACGGTATCACCCGATGCCACGGTGTTTATCAACAATGCCAACCACAGCGAGGATATCGACGATTTCGGGCATCTGACAGCCACAATGCCGCTTGAACTCGGTGAAAATCAGTTTGTCGTCGAAGCGATTCAGCCCGGAAGGCATTCTGTCAAAGAGAATTTTACGATCACGCGCGAGCTGCCCCCCATCGCTTTGTCGCTGCGCGAATCCTATTTGCGCGTTTTTGACGCATCCTTCGAATGCCGCGGCACCACGCAGGCCGGTGCTTCCGTCACCGCAATGCTCGACGGCAAGAAGTTTACGGGGCTGGTCGGAGAAGACGGCGTATTCTCGTTTGCCTGCACGCTCACAAAAACAGGCGTCTATCAGATGGACGTGACCGCTTCCAAAGAGGGCCTTGCCGATGCAGCCATTCCTGTGATGGTGGAATATCTGCCGGGACAGGAAACGTATTTGGAAGCAGCGAGCGAGATGACCGTCGATAAGATCGCGAAAAACCTGGATGCCATGAAAGGCACCGATATCAAAACAACCGCAACGATAGACGGCAATATCACATCGGAGAACCACACGCAGACGTTCTCTGTTGTGTCTAAAGAAGGCGCGACGATGAACTGCTATTATTACGGGCCGGAGCATCTGTCGGCCGAGCTCGAGTATACGTTCTACGGCGTTGTTGACACCGATAAAAAGAGCTTTTATGTGATGTTTGTGGAATAACGTGACATTCAAAGGCATTTGCTGAAACCGGCAAGTGCTTTTTTTTATTCGCAATTATGGCTTCAGAGCATTCATAATCTGATCAAAGCTGAAGCTCAAAAAGTCTGCTTCCTCGAGCTCAAGTATTTTCCATATACCCTTGTCCGTTGTGGAGATCGTATAGAGCAAGCTGAACGCGGAAAAAAAGGCGAAAAATATAGCTTTTTTCATATCCGCTTCAGGCTTGATGCTTCGATCGGTTATTCCAAGGCCAATAAGATTCATGAGCAGCACCATCCGCCTGCCGTCATATTCAGTAATCTGTTGAAAATGCGGGCTGGCGTCGCAGTTTTGTCGGTTAGCCGGTTTATAGTTCAGTATTTTAAACATGCCAATGTCATCGAGATAAAAACGCAGATGCGCCAGATTGGCAAGATGAACTTTCTCCAGCGCATTCCCGCCTGCCATCACGGCTTCCTCGGAGAGTGCGAAAAGCTGCTTGGCTCCCCTCAAGGCGACGGCGAAATAAAGGTCTTCCTTACTTAAGAAGTACTGATACAACGTTCTTTTGGTCAGCCCGGCTTTTCCTGCCACCTCATCAATTGACGTGCCCTCGAATCCCTTTTCTTTAAAGAGCTCCTCTGCGGCATCCAGGAAGGCCGTCTCTTTTTTGGCTTTATTCAATTGACGTTTTGACGGAATTTCCTGCATTTTATTATTTTCTCCTGTTGACAAATAAGTATACTGCCGTTATACTTATTTTAAAAGTATACCGACGGTTTATTTTTATAAGGATACCGCATCGCCGCTCTGCTGTCAATGGGTCACAAACCGCCGGTGAGATTTATAGAAAGGAGGTCTTTCAATGAGAGTGTTTCAGATTATTCTGGCGATCATCACGGTGATTATGGCGCTCGGTATGTTCGGGTTCAATTTTTGGATCAATGCGAATTTCGGAAAATGCGCCGACGTGCCGCAATGTTTTCTGCCCATGAGCATTATCACAACGGTGCTCGTCGTCATCTTGGTCATCACGGTTTTTATCAGAAAATAAAATGCGCTAGCGCGGAAAGGAGTTATTGATGGGAAAACACATGACATTGATGGGCATCGCATGGAAGATACTGATTGTGCTGATAGTATTCGTGGGGATAACCGCCGGTATCCACTATCTGCTCACTCCGTCTCTGCAGATCACCCAAGATACGCAGACGCTGTATATCGTCGCCACGGCCATGGTGCTTGTCGGTTTTGGGCTCAACCTCGCAGCGGCAGCCGGCATGATGCGTGCGCACAAAAATGGGCGGCTCGCCACAGGCGGCCTCTACGCCGTTTTTCTCAATCCGATGTATACGTTTCAGGTGCTGGTGACGGTGCCGGGGCTGCTGCTGTTTTTCAACTCATGGGTCATCATGCTGACGGTGATTCCGCTCATCATTGCGTTTCAGGTGTTCAAAAAAGAAGAAGAACTATATATGTACGAAAAGTTCGCGGATGAATACCTCGATTACAGAGAAAAAGTGCTGTTTAAATTTTTATAAAGGGTGTTTCACTTTTTACGATTAAGTCTCAATCACCACATTGGGGCTTTTTTTATGCGACAAACGGCAACCGACGGCCATTTCGCTTACCATAGGTATACCGGTTACTTTACTACAATCGCTTTCATGCGGACTTATGGGTTTTCTATCGCACTTTCTTGTTGCGACTTGCTATATCTACACTGAACAGTATATGGATACTGTGCAATATACTTATCTCTAAGTTGTTTTGACTAACGATTAAGAATTACATATGAGTTCTTTTTTCTTTCTTTTCAAGCAATCAAAACGTCTTAAATAATTGTTGGTACTGGGGCGATTATTGTACTATTTAAAATAGCTTCTCCCTCTCTTTGTAGACTTGCGGTTATTTCTCTTTCAACTTTTTCTGTAAGTTCTTGTTGTGATAAAGGTTCTAAAGCATTAATGACATCAACAATAGGAAACTCACGCCTCGAGACCAATTCGCGAGCCGCCTGCCTATCTGCTGGAATGGGTAGATTCACATCATTCGGCAACTGTGCATCGGCTGCTATGAATTGTTGCACAATTCCCCATGCAGTATAAAACAACTGCATAAAAGAACCATCATATGGTATAGGACAGACCATTATGTTCTTTTTATCGTCAAGATAAACTCGATCTGACCTGCCTTGAATTGAAGGTACTATACCAATCCTTAATCCCCTCGCTCCTTCAAGAGATGAAGGATTAATCTTTAACGACGTGCCTAACCATCTGTCAGAATCAGTTGCCCCAAAGAATAAATCTGCTTTCCACAGGCCACTTATAGAAGATGGCAGTGCTTTTCTTGTTTCAGGACGATAAAATGCTGCGGATATCATATTTAGGTAACTTTTAAGCTTCAAAGGTTGGGCTCGCTCCCCAGTTAATACTCTTGATTCGGTAGTTAAAATATTATTGGCAGTATCAATCACCTGAACTTTTCCGCTTTTTTCGAGTCCAAATAGTATGGAATCAAAAACATTACCGGGCATTCTACATTTTTTTGCAGCATCAACAAGACGTTCTAAAACTGCAGAATCACCTCGCTTTACTGCATCATGAATAGCCCATTCAAAACAAAAACCAATATCTCCTGCTCCAGGACGATAAGCTCTTGGCAGCATTTTTAATTTTATATTATCTAAACCACCTAGTTCCTGTACAATATCCGCCTTGATACCAATTAACAATCCTGTAAGTATTGGACGAATTACCGATATACGCGCAAGCACCTCGCTTTGAATTGGGTTAATTTGCTTTTCCATAAGCAATTGCATAACTTTAGTTCCTCCTATTTTTGATAGTATATACAATGGGGAGAGTTAATTCCTATTAATCATTTTTCTTACCTATTTCAATCTTGTGTTATTAATAAATGTTAGAATATAATCGATATCAGACTGTCCGTTGATGCTAAGATTTTGTTTTAAAAACTCAATATAATTATTTCTTTCATTATCATTGCTAAATATTGAGACGTATCCAATTACAAAGATTATGAATGCGGAACAAATACTAATTATCTTTTTGAATTCTGGTGTTTCAATTATCTGTATATAACCTTCATAATGACTGCATAGCGCATTAAAAATCATTATTTCCATAACTGAAGTTTTTTGAATGAGTTTGGATAGTACATCCTCAATGTTTGGATAATTAATTGAGATACAAGACATATAATACCTAGTCTTGCCAATATAATGATCCATAAAATGTATTATCTTTTTCGAGCAACTAACAAATTCTTCTGTTGTATGATGTTTATATAGCTTTGCTAGAAAACCAACATAAACTAGTGAAAAAGTTTTATAATCTGCATTCATGCCCATTTTTAAAAATGGATCAATTCTTTCGACCCCAAAGCTTTTATATGCAAAGTAGATATCATCAGCATCAAAGCTAATAAAATCTAATCCCAGCTCTCTCATCTTGGTAATCACTTCAGCTACGATTACTCTTTTATCAGTATGTTTTTCTTTTATGAATATGAAAAGTGTATTCACGTCAATTATTCTATCTAACTTAAATTCAAAATTAACAACAACTTCAGTGTTTAAAAATGGAACATCAAGCTTATCCGTTATTGATATACAGTCAAGAATGTCTTCAGGAACTATTTCCTTTATGTTTGTCTTGATCTTCAAACTTTCATCTACAGCAAACTTCTTAAATGAAGGAGACCTTGCAATATAATCAAGCACCTTTATTACATTTTCTTTATATGTACGGGTTCTTCTTTCGGTTAATGCTTCTAATGTAGAATACGGGATTAGAATTTCATCAAAGACTTCCAGAAGACTCAAGGCGTTTGAAGCAGCAAAAATGGTTAGTGTTGTAGCATCAATAATGACTTTATTATCAATAAACTCAATTTTGGACTTGGAGTCTATCAATTTATCTCGTGAGATGGTTATCCGTGAAAAAGGATAATGCTTAAAAATAAGCATTTCTTCAATGCCTGTTGCAACCAGCTTATTATATGAAGATATCCCAAGCCATCCTTTAACAAAGTATTCATTCACAAATTTTAAATCCCTTTTACCACCAATAGCTTTTTCTAGTTTAGCAATTAGATCACTACCACTATCATCATCAGAATATTGTATTAATTTGAACCAACTAGGATTCGGATTTTTAGCATAGTATTCACCCATATATCTAAATGCTTCATTTGTCCTATTGTTATTCATATTAAATGAACAATAAAATTGGTGAAATGGAGACCCTAAATCTACATCAAGGGACTCTAAGACAATCTCCAATTGATTGAAAGCTTCTTCTATCTGCTGCTTTTCTTCTAAGATGATAGCTTTAAACATATAGTAATATTCCGGCTTTTCTAATTCCATCGGATTCACTTGTTCAATATAGAACTCGGCATCATAGTATTGATTTATTTGAAGCTTTATTTGAACAGCGTTTAACAACTCATTATGGTCTTGTGTGTACAGAAAATTCTCATAGAACGAAATTGCAAGATTCTCTAAGTCATGCTTAAACATGTAGTAATTGATTTTAAGAACTAATCTGTAATTATCATTTAAAATTGATAAATCACTTGTTTCATAAAGTCTAAAATAGTCGTCAAATTTCTTTTGATTCAGTAAATAAATCATTTTATGATAGAAAACAAAAGGTAAATGGACACCTATTATATTATAATCACCGTTGTCAACTTTTTTGAAAAAAATCTCAAGTTCATCATTAAGTTGATAGTCTAAATAGATTAGTAATAATTCAAAAAGTACAAATCCGTTTTTACATAATTCTGTTATTTTTCTAATTTCATCAAATACTAAATCTTTTTGATCTCTTTTCTTAAGAAATTGTATGTAGTTCATTCTTAAAACTTCATCTAAATGGCAATTGAACTTCTGATAATAATGCATATATTTTTTAAAATCATTTTCTTCCTTAATGGCATTTAGGAATGCGAGTAATAAAGTCTTTTCATCATTATTTTTGACTTCACCGAGTTCAAAAATGGGGGTCAATAATTCAATTACCTTACTATAATTCTCTTTTTTTTCATAATATAAAACCTCAAATCTTATTTGCTCAAATTCACTGAATAAAGATATTCTCTCTTCGTCAAGAACTCCATTGATTACCTGAGCTTCAACAACATGTTGAAGTATATCAGTCATTGTGTTATTGATGAACATTGTTGTTGTAGAATATATCTCCAATATCTTGGCATGATTGCTCTCTAAGGCTAGAATATTAAAGTAAAATGGAAAACTCATTTTAACAATTGTTTGAATAGTATCTTCTGTTCTTCTATTATAAATATCCTCAAAGCTCTTCTTTGCTTGGTATAAGATAATAAAATCAATTTGGTCTAATTCCACCCTTCCATCTTCTTTTAACTCTTTAAAAGATAAGCAATATTGACATATTGCTGCGATAATTTCTTTGCAAATACTATTTGATAATTCATTTGATATTAAGTGGTGCTCTTTTGCTATATCGTATTTTTTTGAATGAAAAGCGATATCACCATAGCACGAATGTATTGATGCAAGGTTATTTACGCTTAGCCCTTTATTTTCAAGAAACTTTTCGAGTAATATTTTAGCATCATCATAAGAGATATTGTTGTTAATAGTTTTTAATAAGATCTCTGCTACCAATGCATTTATATAATCAGGCTTTGCATTTAAAGATTGGTTATTATAAGCAAAAGCCTTTGGTATATTTCCTTTCTTTAATTCTCGAATACCGAGTAAATAATAGTATCTATGAATCTCTTTTAGATCTATACCTAGGGCTTGTATCTTTACTTTCCAGAAATCGATGGTTCCATCACTAGCATCACTATTAATATAACAATTTAATAAACCATTATATATTAGAAACTTTTCGTCTATTGAATAATTATCAAATTGTGATGAAGCAATCAACTCTTGATATTTTTGAATTGCATAATAAAATTTTCCTTCATGGATTAAAGCTTCAATTGGTATTATTGCCTCTCTCAAGTTAACAGAAGAATTTTTGTTTATTACAGACTCATAAATCTCTTGTACTTCACTTGTATCAGTAACATTAATAGTTATATATTTCTTAGTCCCAATCTCGTTATTTTTAAAGTCTGCAATTCCATTCTTATTATCTTGTTTAACAACAACGATATTTTTCTGAAATAATTCTTGAAAGAAGACACTTAATTTACTCAATCGGAATTCTCTCCTTACTTCACTTTTGTTCTACATCATTTCCAATTATGTTATTGTTCATGGTTGCAGTTCCATTCTTGTTCTTCTGGCTTACTCTTACAGATTTTTTCTTAGTAACAATAAAAAAAGCACTGACTCCAAAAATAACTGTAATCACTATGCCTAATAAGACTTCGTTACTCATTCAATACCTCCAACAAAATGATTGCGAGAAATTCAATTGCACAGTATAGACAAACTGTTCTTCGCCATATTATAACAAAAAGTCTAAAAATCCTCCACAAAAACTTTAGGTTGCAGGGGAAAGGGAATTGCGCTTTTCAGCAGATAAGTATAGATCGCCGCAATCAGGCGACAGATGGCGTAGACTCTGTACACCTTCCCGGACAACACCTCATCCGTTACGGCGCACCACCTTATCCACTTTCAAGGGCCATACAAAAAAGCCGATCCGGGAAAATCCCAGATCGGCCAATAAAACTTTTTTACTGTCAGGCGAGGTTTTCCTTCTTCGCTTTGGGCAGCGCCTTTTGCTTGCCCTCTTTGTCACCGAGTATCAGCATGGGCACCTTGGCATTGCGCACCGTGTCTTTGGTGATCACGCACTTTTTCACATCGCTGCGGGACGGCACCTCATACATCACGTCGAGCATGATTGATTCGAGTATCGCACGGAGACCGCGCGCACCCGTTTTGCGCTCTATCGCAAGCTTCGCGATTTCACCCAGCGCATCGTCTTCAAACTCGAGCTGAACGCCGTCCATCTCCAAAAGCTTGCTGAACTGCTTAATCAGCGCGTTTTTGGGCTCCGTCAGAATGTTGACAAGCGCCTTTTCATCGAGCTGGTGCAGCGTCACAATGATCGGCACGCGGCCCACAAACTCAGGAATCAGACCGAACTTTAGTAGGTCCTCGGGCAGTATGTTCTTATACAGCTCCGAAAGGTCCTTCTTCTCGCTGCTCACGATGTTGGCGCCAAAGCCCATCGTTTTGCGGCCTATACGCCGCTCGATGATGCTCTCAAGGCCGCCGAATGCACCGCCGCAAATGAATAGAATGTTGGTCGTATCAATCTGCAGGAACTCCTGATGCGGATGCTTGCGCCCGCCCTGCGGCGGCACGCTGGCGACCGTTCCTTCGATGATCTTAAGCAGCGCCTGCTGAACGCCCTCGCCCGACACGTCGCGCGTGATGGACGGGTTGTCGCTCTTGCGCGCGATCTTGTCGATCTCGTCGATATAGATGATACCGCGCTGAGCGCGTTCAATATCGTAATCGGCCGCCTGTATCAGCTTTAATAGGATGTTCTCCACGTCTTCGCCCACATAGCCCGCTTCCGTCAGCGACGTTGCGTCGGCCATTGCGAACGGCACGTTCAATATACGCGCAAGCGTTTGAGCCAGCAGCGTTTTGCCGCAGCCCGTGGGCCCCAGCATCACGATGTTGCTCTTTTGCAGCTCCACGTCGTCCGTCTTGGTGTCCGAATTGATCCTCTTGTAATGGTTATAAACAGCCACCGCGAGGTTTTTCTTCGCGTCAGCCTGGCCAATCACATAATCATTCAGCGAATCGACGATCTCGGCGGGCTTTGGTATGTCCCCGATCTCAAACGCCGACGCTTCCTGATAATCCTCTTCTATGATCTCTTTACAGAGCTCAATGCATTCGTTACAGATGTAAACACCGGGCCCGGCCACAAGCCGTCTCACCTGTTCCTGTGCTTTGCCGCAGAACGAGCACTTGAGCTGTTTTTGGTCGTCTGTGTAGTTCGGCATTGATTCACCTCTTTTCCCCGTTACTTAGATTTGGGCGGGATGATCTCATCGACCAGCCCGTAAGCAAGCGCTTCCTCGGCGCTCATGAAATTGTCTCTTTCCGTATCCGCTTCGATCTTCTCGATGGGCTGGCCCGTTCTTTCTGCGAGTATCGCATTCATCTTTTTCTTGGTCTTGATGATATGCTCTGCATGAATCGCGATATCCGTTGCCTGCCCGCGCGTGCCGCCCGAAGGCTGATGAATCATCACTTCGCTGTTGGGCAGTACCTTGCGTTTGCCTTTGCTGCCCGCTGCGAGCAAAAACGCACCCATCGATGCGGCAAGGCCGATACAGATGGTGCTCACATCGCATTTGATGTGCTGCATCGTATCGAATATGGCCATGCCCGCCGTGACGGAGCCACCCGGGCTGTTGATGTACAAAAAGATGTCCTTATCCGGGTCTTCCGCCTCTAAAAATATCATCTGCGCCACTGCCAGATTGGCCATGGCGTCTTCTATCTCACCGCTCAAAAACACGATCCGGTCTTTAAGCAGGCGAGAAAAAATATCGTAGCTTCTTTCTCCCTTGCTTGTTTGCTCAATGACATATGGTACAAGTGTCATACAATTTACCTCCGCCTATATCATACTATTCTACTCAGCCGAAGTGTTTTCCTCTACGGCTTTGTCCTTTTTGACTTTTTTCTTGGAGCCTGAAATGACGGCGTTCTCCACGAGAAAACGCACCGTATTATCATACGCCAGATTCTCCTTGATATACGCAAGCTGCTCGTCGCTGAGCTTCTTCGCGTATTCCTCCACGTCCTTCTTCGCACGCTCCGCACGCGATGCGATCTCTTCGTCCACCTGTTCCTGCGCCGCCTCAACATTTTCAGCTTTCATGACGGCTTCCACAGCGAGCTGGGTGCGCACGGATTTCTCGGCGCTTTCCCTGTACTCGGCCCGAAGGTCTTCTATCTTCGTTCCCGTCATCTGCAGATAGTCCGCCAGCTTCATGCCCTGATACATCAGCGAATACTCAATCTGCTGCATCTGGTGGTCAATCTGGTTTTCAATCATGCAATCCGGAAGGTCGATCTCGGTGTTTTTCACGAGTTCTTCGAGCACTGCGTTCTCAAGCTCGTGCTGAGCCTGATGCTCCGCCTGATGCTCAAGCTTTTTGCGCACATCCGCTTTGTACTCTTCGAACGTATCAAATTCGGATACGTCCTGCGCAAAATCGTCGTTAAGCTCCGGCATTTCCTTTGTTTTCACATCGTGCATCACGATATGAAACACGGCATCCTTGCCCGCCAGCTCGGTGGCTCTGTAGTCGTCGGGGAACTTGACATTGATGTCCTTTTCCTCGTCAGGGCTCATGCCGATGACCTGCTCCTCAAAGCCTTCAATAAACGTATGCGATCCGAGTTCGAGCGCCTGGTTCTCGGCCGTGCCGCCTTCGAACTTCACGCCGTCCACGCTGCCCGAATAATCGATGATGACCTTGTCTTTTTCCTGCGCCGCGCGGTCCACATCCACCCATCTCGCATTGCGCTCGGCTGCCTGTGCGATCTCGGCATCCACCTGCTCGTCATTGACCTCTGCTTTGACTTGCTTGACTTTAAGGCCTTTATACTCACCAAGCTTGACTTCAGGTTTTAAGAAAACCTCCGCCGTATAACACACGCCTTCCTTGCCGATCGCTGTGACATCGAGCTTGGGGCGCGACACGGGCACGAGCTTGAGTTCATCCACCGCTTTTGTATAGCTCTCCGGAAATGCGATATCAAATGCATCCTCATAGAATATGCCTTCGCCGTACTGCTTTTCAATAATCGGGCGCGGCGCATGGCCTTTGCGGAACCCTTGAATACTGAATTTTCCTTTGCTCTTGAGGTATGCCTGCTGCAGCGCTGCCGCAAACTCTTCCGCTGAAATGTTGACTTCAATTTTAACCTGGTTTGCGCCCACGCTTTCCACTTTCGCCAATTTATTGTCCTCCTAGAGTTGTTTCATCCAAAATAGCGGCTTTTGTATTGCAAAAATGCCGCTCTATATAGTAACATATATACAATTTCAATGCAATGAGAAACAAAGGAAAATTCATTGAAATTTCATATCATGATGTCCTTTTGCCGCAGGAAATATACTTCAATTGCGCAAAACAGAAATCATGCGAAAAAGACAAAAAAACAGCGGTATCGGGTATTGCATAAATATACATGATACTGTATAATTATAAGCATCAATTTGGAGGTTTTAGCAATGGAGAAGTTAAAGGTTTTGCTGGCCTATTCAGGCGGGCTGGACACATCGGTGATTATACCGTGGCTCAAAGAGAATTACGACTGCGAAGTGATCGCGATGGCGGCGGATGTCGGGCAGGGCGAGGAGCTCTCTCCGCTCAACGAAAAAGCGATTCAAAGCGGCGCGGCCAAGATATACATCGAAGATTTGAAGGAAGAATTCGTGACGGATTTCGTATTCCCGACGCTCAAAGCAAGCGCGGTATACGAAGGAAAATATCTGCTCGGCACGTCGATGGCGCGGCCCATCATTGCCAAGCGCCTTGTTGAGATCGCGAAGAAGGAAGGCTGCACCGCGATCTGCCACGGCGCAACGGGCAAGGGCAACGATCAGGTGCGTTTCGAGCTGACCATCAAGGCGCTTGCGCCCGAGATGAAGATCATCGCTCCGTGGCGCATATGGGACATCAAATCACGCGAGGACGCGATTGCCTACCTTGAGGAGCGCAATCTGCCGCTGCCTGTGTCCAAAAAGCGGCCCTACAGCATGGACAGGAACCTCTGGCACTTAAGCCACGAGGGCAGCGACCTGGAAGACCCGTGGAACGAGCCGCAGGACGATCTGTACCTGATCTGCACGCCGCCCGAGAAGGCGCCCGACAAGCCCGACTATGTGACGGTCAGCTTTGAGCAGGGCGTGCCCGTGTCGGTGAACGGTGAAAAGCTCTCTCCCATCGCGCTGATCGAAAAGCTCAACGAACTCGGCGCGGCACACGGCGTGGGCATTGACGACATGGTGGAAAACCGTCTCGTCGGTATGAAATCGCGCGGCGTATACGAAACCCCGGGCGGCACGATACTCTACGAAGCGCACCGCGCGCTCGAGAGCATCACGCTCGACCGCGACACACTGCACTATAAGCAGGGCGTCGCCTTAAAGTTCGCCGAGATGGTGTATTACGGCCAATGGTTTGCGCCGCTCCGCGAAGCGCTCAGCGCGTTCGTGGATGCCACACAGCAGACCGTGACGGGCGATGTGCGCATTAAGCTTTACAAGGGCAGCTGCGTGGCCGCCGGTGTGAAATCGCCGTATACGCTGTATAGCGAAGAATTCGCGACATTCGGACGCGACGAAGTTTACAATCAAAAAGATGCCGAGGGCTTCATCAATCTGTTCGGCCTGCCGCTCAAGGTGAAGGCGCTTGCCGACCAGAAGAGGAACAAATAATGAGCAAGAAAATGTGGGGCGGCCGCTTCTCGGCGGAAACTGACGCATTGGCGGCCGGCTTTCATTCCTCTATATCGTTCGACTGCCGCCTGTACCGCGCGGACATACTCGGCAGCATGGCGCATGCCAAAATGCTGGGCGCCACAGGCATTATCCCGCAGGCCGACAGTGCGCTGATTACAAAAGGGCTGCAGGGCATTCTCGCCGACATCGAGGCGGGCAGCGTGGCTTTCAATGAACAGGATGAAGACATCCACATGAATATCGAGCGGCTGTTGACCGAACGCATCGGCGACGCGGGCAAGCGCCTGCACACGGGCCGCAGCCGCAACGACCAAGTGGCGCTCGACGTACGCCTGTTTTTAAAGCAGTCGTGCGAGGATGTGGACGCGCTGCTGCGCGCGCTGATGGGGACGCTGGCCACGATTGCGGAAGCGCATCTCGACACGATCATGCCCGCGTATACGCATCTGCAAAAGGCACAGCCCACCACGCTCGCGCACCATATGATGGCGTACGCGCAGATGTTTTACCGCGACGTGCTGCGCTTCGCGTACGCGGCGCATGCGGCGGACATGATGCCGCTTGGGTCGGGCGCACTCTGCGCGACCACGTACCCGCTGGACCGCGACATGGTGGCGAAGGAGCTCGGTTTCATGGGCGTCACACCGAACAGCATGGACGCCGTGGCCGACCGCGACTGCGTGCTCGACTACATCTATGCCTGCGCGGTCTGCGCAATGCACCTTTCGCGGCTGTCCGAGGAGATCGTGCTGTGGTCTACCGGCGAGTTCGGCTTCGTGTCGCTCAGCGACGCGTATTCGACGGGCTCGAGCATCATGCCGCAGAAGAAGAACCCCGATATGGCGGAGCTGATACGCGGCAAGACAGGCCGCGTTTACGGCGACCTGATAGCGCTGCTGACCACGATGAAGGGGCTGCCGCTCGCATACAACAAGGACATGCAGGAGGACAAAGAGGCGCTGTTCGACGCGCACGACACTGTATCCGCCTGTCTGCCCGTGATGACGGGCATGCTGCAGACGGCCACTTGGCGCAAGGATACCATGAGAAAAGCGGCGGGCCTCGGGTTTACGAACGCGACGGACGCGGCGGATTACCTCACAAAAAAGGGCATGCCGTTCCGCGATGCGCATGAGGTGGTCGGCAAGCTCGTGCTCTACTGTGAGCAAAACGGCAAAGCGATCGACGCGCTGGCGCTTAGCGAGCTGCAAGCGCTCTCCCCCATGTTTGACAGCGACGTGTTCGATTCGCTCTCACTCGAAAGCTGTGTGCAGCGGCGTGCGGTGTTCGGCGGGCCGAGTGCGGACAGCGTGAAAAAGCATATTGATATGATCAAAGCGTTTATAGGGAACTAGACGACATCTTAAAGGCTGCGGATTCGCAGCCTTTATTGTATTCACGAGTATTGCGTTCATATACGCCTTCATTATGCAAAAAACTTAGACTCTATTTTTTCAAAGACTTCCAATCTTTAGATCAGCAAAAAACGGAGGGCTGTTATGGTCAAAGGACTCAGCCATATCACACTCATTGTAAAAAACTTAGACAGAACCGCCGCGTTTCTCCAAACTGTTTTTGATGCTGAAGAAGTTTATTCCAGCAATGAAAAGACGTTTTCTCTTTCCAGAGAGATGTTTTTTCTCATTCACGATGTCTGGCTTTGCATTATGGAGGGTGAACCGTTGACAGAGCGCACTTATCAACACATCGCATTTGAAATATCAGCGGCAGATTTTGAAACGTACAGATCAAAAGTGGCGGCGGCGGGCGCTGAGCTGAGACCGGAGCGCCTCCGTGTGGACGGCGAAGGGAGTTCCATTTACTTTTATGATTTTGACAACCACCTCTTTGAACTGCATACTGGCACTCTCGCGGAACGCTTGGAAAGATATTTAAAATGAGCGCTGCCCTTTTTTGAACTGTCAGGAGGGGGCATATTCCAACTGCCCGATAGTTTGATATCACTCGGTTTGCATGAAGTATATGCATTTCTTTTGCCCTGTTCAAGGAACGTGAGCGTCTGACAGCGAAGCGGATTGGCTTCTCGCTCTAAGCTGTGGGATGCTTCAGTCGCTGACGCTCTTTCAGCATGACAATAAGTTTATGATTTGCGCAGCCTTCAAGTCCCAGTAAGCTTTACTGCCAGTTTTGAAAATCTGCCGTCGGTCACCCCAGCATTGTCATATTATAATATTTTCCGGTATTTTATGTATTGAACTATGCGGCAGATGATGATACAATCTTGACGGTTAGTTTTAGCTAACTATTGTGCAGTTTCTACTGCATAGATAACGTCAATACAAATTAAGGAGAACGCCATGGTCTTTATCATAGAAAGCATCATCTTAACAGGTCTGTTCACGTTTTTCGTGCTCAATAGGCTTATGAAGGACCCCATTAAAGGGATTATGTCCTACCCTCCCGCGATTCGAAAGCGGGTTGAGAGCCTGCCCCAGTATCAAGGAACAATCCATCATGAAGAGCGCGCACATATAGCAAAAAAACTTCTGGCAGCGCCGCTGGCTGCCGCGCTGCTGGCCGCCGCATGCTGGCTCGGCGGTGCCCGGGACTTTTTATCCGCTTTCCTCTATGGCTTTGGTCTTTTTACAGTCGTTAATTTGTGGGATTTGGTGGTGCTCGACTGGCTTTGGTTCTGCCGCAGCCAAAGGGTAAGGCTGCCGGGCACGGAAGATATGGTCAAAGAATACCGCGACCCGTGGTTCCATCTGCGCGGATTTTTCAAGGGCTGTGTGATTTGCGCTGTCATCAGCGCGATTTCCGCCGGTTTGTTGCTGCTGGGAATGCTGATTTTTTAGGTTGCCGGAATCCGCGCCTTGACGCCAAGCCATAAAATGGCTATATTGAATGTATATTTCATATGAAGGGAGCCTTGACTTTTGGATATATTTTAACCTGTTGTTCCATCGTTCTGTCCGTACAGTGTGAAGCCGCTGCATCACAGCGGTTGGTTTCTGGTATGGATTAAATCGGCAGGTTAAGAGTGCAAGGTTCTTTTTCAAAGCGAAACAGCGCGGGCAATATCCCTCGTTTGTTATGGTTTTTTTAAGCCGCCTCAGGTACTCTTGCCTGTTGCGGCTTTTTATTTTTCTAAGGAGATTGTATATGAGAAAACTTACGTTCACTTTGATTCCGCCATTTTTTCCTTCCCTGATCAAACAAATAATCAGGAAGGAAAGAAAAGCAACTTATACATACGTTTTTTTGGGAGGTGGAATTTCTTAATCCTCCCGAAGCCATCAGACATTGCAAAAAGTGCGGAGAAAAAACGCGATATGCTTCTTCGGGAGCATTCAGAATAAACGCACAGCAAAAATCGCTGGATATCTGGCTGATATATCGGTGCGTCCACTGTCAGGCAACATGGAATATGGCCGTTTACTCGCGCATCAATCCTAAAAGCATCAGCCATGAACTGCTTGAAGCGTTTACAAAAAACGATCAGACACTGGCTGAGCGATATGCGATGGATATTGATTTCTTGACAAGGAATGGCACCAAAGCCGAAATGCCGCCGCTGCGTATCATTGGCGACAGCGTTGATTTGGTGCATCAGGCCCGCATCATTATACGCAGTGCATACCCGATGAAAATCAAAGTGTCAAAAGTTCTACGCGAAAAACTGTCTCTGTCTAAGAAACTGTTTGACCAACTGGCGGATGACGGTCAACTGCTGCTTGAAAACGGCGCAGATATACGTAGAGCCTATGTACAGCGCGAAACAATTATCATCGTAACGGGCATCTAAACCTTCGCATTTTCCAAAGGAGGCGGCGCACAGCCTGCGCCGCCTCTTTTATGTTCACCCGTTTTTACGGGTTTTTTTGTAACCGTCAGTCATCGATGCTCGCGTATCCACCGCAGCAGCTGCCCCTGCGTCATCTCTCCTCGTTCGATACTGCGGGCCGCCTCAACAATTGCGTCATCCCTGCAGTGCAGCGCCACGCCGTTGATTTCCAGCAGCGTGAGCATCGCGAGCATGCCGACGCGCGTATTGCCGCTCTTAAACGGCCTGCCGTCAATAATGCCGTACGCAAGCCGCGCGGCTTTGGCTTCCAAGCCGCGGTAAACATCCTCGCCGTCAAAGGTCTGCCACGGCGCATTCACGATTTCCTCCAGCAGCGCTTCGTCACGAATTGCCGCTGCGCGTCCGGTCTCCACCGCAAGCAGCGCGTTCATGGCCTTCACTTGAGCAAGGCTCAGCCGTTTCACAGTTCCTCAAAGGCGCGGTGGTGCTTGTCAATCAGCGCCAGCGCAATGCGCATCGCTTTTTCGTCTTCCGCCGTCTGATCACGCTGATAGTCGCGAAACTCGGTCACAACATAGCGCGGCACATCATTGCTGGAGATGACCGCCATGCCGCTTTCGTCCACCAATTTTGCCACACGCGAAAAATCCTCGGTCGCTTCGGCGATGGATACCATGTGATTGGTATTGATTTTCAAAGCCACACCTCCCCAGTTGCTAGTATGCGCAGCAAATCAGGCAAATATGGCCTTCAATCGGCTATTTCTCGTTCTGCGCGCAGATGTCGCAGGCGCCCCGGTGCATACAGATGAGACCGCCGCATGTCGGGCACGTCCACTGCGCCCGCTGCTTTTCAAGGAGTGCTTCCATCCCTTGTCTGCGAATCGTTTCCTGAATGTCTCTGATATCGGTTGCGTATTTTGTTCTGTAGCGCTTATCGAGCGCTTTGAGCTTCGCACACGGATAACTGTCGCAAACATAACAAAAGTCTGTCGCGCCGCCCTCTCGCTTATCGCAGTTTCTGATGATACAGCGCTGACAGGCGTTCGACAGGTTATCGTTGCTGCGGCAGCCGCCGCACGTGCTCTTCTGGCGCATGTGCGCATAACAAACCGTGCAGTTGATACCGCACGGTGCGATCATATCCGCACGAAAAATACTTTTCACAGGCACCGGGCCTCCCCCCTCTGCGTTAGCTGTATCTTAACACAAATCAAACCAGAAATTAACTCTATCTATTCGGTAAAAGTATGTTACAATAGCAACATGAAGCGCAACTTGACAGTGACAACGCTATCCGTCACGAAAAGGCGGCGAATACAGCTGCCGGTATATGTTTCTCGCTTCATGGCTAATATAAGTCTCAGGCGTTACGTGGGCTCAGCAGAGCGGCGTAGCGTTTTTTAGACTGAGGGCAAAAGAGAGAAAGCGGGCAACAACCCGCACAAATATTAAATTTATTAAAGGAGGCAGGCACTATGCCCGCATATTTGACACACAGAGCCGCCGGAGAACGGGTGCTTGGGCAGCTTGGCAGCGGCGTCGTCCCGCATAAAATGGCGTATTTTCTTGGCTGTCAGGGCCCGGATATCCTTTTTTTCCGCAACTATCAGCCGTGGCTGTCGTCCAAGGACAGCCTCTCGCTGGCGATTGCGATGCACAGCGATAACGTAAGAAGTGAGATGACAAACGCGCTGGAATTCGTACGTGAATACGATGGAAAAGATAAGGACGAACTCGTTTCGTACATATCAGGGTTTATCACGCATTACGCGATCGACAAGAACGCGCATCCGTTTGTGTACGACAAAGCCGGCAAGGACACCAACGCCCACCACGGCATCGAGTTTATGTGGGATAGCTACACGGCCAAGGAGCAGTGGGACATCGACCCGCAGCAATTTAATGCACCCGCCGAGATTCTGTATGACGATGTCGGCGTCGGCATCTGCGCGTGGTACAAAACCGTTGCCAACGATGTTTATTCGAAGGTGATCTCGCTCGACGTGGTGAGGCAGGCCCAGCGGCATTTCGCCAAGGCCAAAAAGGCGCTCGCCGATATCAACCTCGCGGGCAAGGTGCTGATTCATATCGTGAGTGCCACAACGGGTTTTGACGCGCGGCGCATGCTGTATCCCGAAAAGCGCGACGAAACGTGGTTCAGTAAAGAGGAATACGTGAACATGCAGGAGATGATCACCAAGGGCGTGAATGAGAGCTGCGATATGATTCGCTTCGCGCTTGAGTACATGGGCGGCCAGCCGCAGGAACTGCCTGAATGGTTTGGGGACTTGAACTTCGCGGGCAGCATCGTGACCGCGTAAAGCACATATGACATGATTAAAGGCGGACATTCGGCCTCCATATCCCCCCCATCCCGTCATGCTGAACGGAACGTGAGTGAAGTGACTACGAAGTGGAATAGCATCCCATGGTGAAACGCTTTAAACATGGGATGCCAGTCCACTATGTAATAGTCGCTTACGCTCAAGCGGAATAACAATTGGAATCTCGTCAGCAACCTGAAGGCCGGGATAACCGGTCTTTTTTGTTGCGTTGTTATAATTGCATGAACACAGCGGCGCGCGTGGAAATCGCGCCCTACAGAAATCTCGCTCGATAAGATGGACCGTAGGGCGCGGCATCCCTGACGCGCCGCCATCTGCATTTGCAACATGAAGCGTAGGGATCGACCTCCGTGTCGATCCGCATTCTTTTCTCTGACACTGGCGCGCGCACCCCATTTGGGGCGCAAGCGACTGTTCCCTCGTATTCGTGTTTTTATGTAGAGCGCGGCATCCCTGACGCGCCTGAAAATGCCATTGGCGCGCTTGGGAAATCGCGCCCTACGAAAATCGCAACCGGCATCCTCATCTGCTCATGCCGACGGCACGCTTAGAAAATCGTGTCCTACGAAAATCGTGTCTGTGGAAATCGCATTCTGCTCGACTGTAAAACGAAAATTCAGAACCTTCCTCGCTTCGCTCGTCATGCGGGCGATCACTGATCGCCCCTACACTGCCGCATGCTTGAGAAATCGCGCCCTACAAAAATGGCACCGGACAAAATCCCGCCTGACAATATGGACCGTTGCCGAAAAGGGCGGGCCTGGAAACCCGCCCCTACAAATACAAAAAAGGAACGACCATTACATTTATCGATGATCGTTCCTCATTAATTCTTAACTCTTCGTTATCTGACCTGTCCATTGCCGCGAATGATGTACTTGATCGTCGTGAGCTCTTTGAGGCCCATCGGGCCGCGCGCGTGCAGCTTCTGCGTGCTGATGCCGATCTCCGCGCCGAAGCCGAACTCGTTGCCGTCCGTGAAGCGCGTGGACGCGTTCACATATACCGCCGCCGCATCGACGCAGTCTAAAAACGTCTCGGCGCTTTTGTAGCTCTCCGTCACAATCGCTTCGGAATGCTTCGTGCCGTATTTGTTGATATGGTCGATCGCTTCGTCAAGGCTGCGAACCACCTTGACCGCGAGTATATAATCGTTGTACTCGGTGTAATAATCCTCTTCGGTCGCCGCGTTCACGCTGATAATCGCGCGCGTCTTCTCGCAGCCGCGCAGCTCCACACCCTCAAGCTTTTTCTGCATCATGGGCAGGAAGCCTTTGGCCACCGCTTCGTGCACAAGCAGCGATTCCGCCGCATTGCAGACCGACGGACGGCTCATCTTCGCGTTGCGGATGATACTCACGCCCATGTCAAGGTCGGCGCTCTCGTCGATATACACATGGCAGTTGCCCGTTCCCGTCTCGATCACGGGCACCGTCGCGTTCTTGACGACCGACTGAATGAGCCCCGCGCCGCCGCGCGGTATCAGCACGTCAATCACGCCGTTGAGCCCCATCATGTATGTCGCGGCCTCGCGCGACGTATCGTCGATCAGCTGTATCGCATCTTCCGGCAACCCCGCCGAGGCGACCGCTTTGCGCAGCACGTTCACCACCGCGATGTTGGAATTTATCGCGTCGCTGCCGCCGCGCAGCACCGTCGCGTTACCTGTTTTGAGGCAAAGCCCCGCCGCGTCGGAGGTCACATTCGGGCGCGCTTCGTAGATGATGCCGACCACGCCGAGCGGCACGCGCTTGGTGCCTATCGAAAGCCCGTTCGGGCGCAGCGACGTATGCGTGACCTCGCCCACGGGATCGTCAAGACGCGCCACGCTCTCAAGGCCCTGCGCCATGCCTTCAATGCGCGCTTCGCTGAGTGCCAGCCTGTCGAGCATCGCCTTGGACGTGCCTTTTTGCCGCCCCACTTCGAGATCCCTTTCGTTCTCGGCGAGAATATACGCCGTATTGTCGCGCAGCGCCTGCGCCATCGCGAAAAGCGCTTCGTTTTTCTTCACGCTGCCCATGCAGTTCAGCACCGCCGATGCGGCCCTGGCTGCCTGCGCTTTTTCCAGAACGTGCTGCATAGCCACCCTCCATCCGATTCATGCAAACTTTTTTGACATTATAACACCAATTGCATACAAAGTCACGCCGTTGTATAATATGACCTTACGGAGGAAGAACATGACGCTGGACGGACTCACACTGCATGATATCGTGGAGGAATTGAAGGGCGCCGTAACCGGCTGCAAGGTGGACAAGGTTCATCAGCCGCAGCCCGATACGGTGGTGCTCACTTTGCGTGCGCCGGGGAAGAACCCGAAGCTGCTATTAAGCGCGGGCGCTTTTGATTCGCGGCTGCATTTAACCGAGCAAAAGTATGCAAACCCGCCGTCTCCGCCGATGTTCTGTATGTTTTTGCGCAAGCACCTGACAGGCGCGAAGATCACGGATATCGCTCAGACGGGGCTTGAGCGCATTGTGAGCATCTCGCTCGAAGCCAAGGACGAGATGGGTCATGTGCGCCCGATGACGCTCGTCGCCGAGCTGATGGGCAAATATTCAAATGTGATACTGATTGAAAACGGCATTATCATGGACAGCTTGCGCCATGTGACGCGCATGGTCAGCAGCGTGCGATGCGTGCTGCCGTCTCTGCCGTATGTAGACCCGCAGTCGAGCAAGCTCAATCCGCTCACCGTGTCGCGCCCGACGCTTGTGGAGATGCTACAGAAGAAAGGCAATGCGAAGATGAAGGCCTATCTGTCTTCATTGCTGCAGGGGATATCCGGCCAGACGGCCGATGAAATACTCCACCGGTATATGCCCGAGGGCTACGAGAGCCATCCACGCGAAGCGGAAAGAATCGCCGATGTGATACTGAGCTTTTTCTCGGAGCCGTCGCAGCCCACCATGTATTTAAGGGATGGCGTGCCGTTTTTCTATGCGCCGAAGGCTTTTTCAAGCGCGGCGGCAGACAGCACCGTATCGTTTGACAGCGCGAACGCGCTCGTTGACGCATATTATTACCGGCTCCGCGAGCTCGAAACGCTGTCGCGCAAGCGCGAGGCGCTGCACCGCATTGCGGCCAAGCAGCTCGACAAGCTGATTCAGACGCGCCAGAAGCAGCAGACCACGCTTGATCAGGCGGGCAAAGCCGAGGAATACAAAATGCGCGGCGATTTGATCACCGCGAACATATACCGGATTTCGCGCGGCACCCCCACGCTCGTCGCGCAGGATTATATGACCGGGCAGGATGTCGCGATTGAGCTCGATACCCGGCTCTCCCCTGCGGCCAACGCGCAGCAGCAGTATAAGCGGTACAACAAGCTGCGCCAGAGCATTGATATCACGGCGTCGCGCATGGCGCAGACCGTGGCCGATATTGCGTTTCTCGAGAGCGTTCAGGTGTCGATTGATTCAAGCGAAACGGCGGATGAGCTTGCTGAAATTGAATATGAGCTGGCCAAGGCGGGCTATATGCCGAGCAAGCACAAAGCCGAACGCGTCGCGCAGGAACCGTCCAAACCGCACAGATTGACCTCTTCCGACGGTTATGTGATACTCGCGGGCAAGAACAACCGACAAAACGACCTGCTCACAATGAAAGCCGCCGCACCGGACGATATCTGGCTGCACACCAAGGATATTCCGGGCGCGCATGTGCTGATTGTCGGTGCGAAGGGCGCAGCGCCCGCTGCAACGCTTTTCGAGGCTGCGACGATTGCCGCGACGTTGAGCAAAGCCAAGGGCGGCGCGAAGGTGCAGGTGGATTATGCGCCGCGCAAAAACGTGCGCAAGCCGAACGGCGCGAAGCCGGGCATGGTGGTTTATGAGGGGTACAACACGCTGCTCGTGAGCCCGGATAAGGCGCTGTTTGAAAAACTGCGCGTGAATCCTGAGAAATAACAAAAATAAGCAGTCTAAGCCTTCTCCAGAGACGGTTCATTAAGAAACGTATTTTCAGCTAAATAAAGCATATCAATATCAAGACAATCCTCCGTCACGCTGCGCGTTCCACCTCCTTTCAAAAGGAGGCTCATTCTACCGCGACTTTAGGCTCCTTTTTAAAAGGATCTGTCAGTTATGCTGACTGTGGATTGTTTTTTTGTCATGTGCGAGTGCATCGGCAGGTGCCTGATGAGATGTCGAAACACTGTGTGTCCGAAAAAGCGCGTATCGCGGCATACGCCGCCAAAAGGACTCTGTTCATTTTATAATATCAATGAGCGCCGCATCCATAAAATTAAATAAGAGATTATATTAATCAGTATCAAGGGGAAGGCATTTTTGTCAAATAAAAAAAGACCGGTCAGGTCTTCTTTTACGATTATTTCGCTTTGTCTGACAATTCGTTGTCCGGCAATTCGGAATCTTCGACAGTTGCGATTGCGCCTTTGGTGAAAACCAGACGCACCTTGTCGGGCATCGCTTCGATAGTCACGAGGTCTTCCTTCACTGCCACGATTTTTCCGTACATACCACCAATGGTCTTAATCATCTTACCGGGCTTTAAGCTGTCCATCAGCTGCTGCATCTGCTTCTTTCTCTTCCTCTGCGGGATGATCATGAGCAGAATGAAAACAACAAATATGGCGACCAGCGGCAAATACTGCATAAGCCCTTGTGCGGTTGCTTGATCCATATCTATACCTGCCTTTTAAACAAAATCTCTTGAGTATATATACTATATGAGCAAGTCCCAATAATCAACTGTTTTTTTCGGTAATTCGTGATCGTTCGCAAAAAGTTCACTTTTTGCGAATATTTCCGCCCAATCATTCCGGTTTTAAGCTAAGGTTGTCTTTTTACGCGGTTCGGCTGATTACGAACCAAAATAAAGCGATCCGTGAAGGCCTGCTCTATCCCTGCCGAATCTTTCAGCCCAATAAGAGCTTAAAGATTGCAAACCAGAAAACCAAAGGCAAGTATTGCATGACTGTGTTCATAGCTGTTGTTTCCATAGACGCCTCCTCTTATTGATAGTCCATTATATACCGGATCATTTCCAGCTTCAACCAAGAGCGTTTAATCATGATAGTTCGCAAAAAAGTCATCCTTAAACGCCGCGAATCTGTCCTCTTCTATTGCCGTGCGGATGTCTTTCACAAACTGTATCGTCGCGTGGACGTTGTGGATGGAGAGCAGCGTCGCGCCGAGTATCTCGCTCGTCTTTATCAGATGGCGCACATAAGCCCGCGTGAAGTTTTGGCAGGTGTAGCACGTGCAGCCTTCCTCAATCGGCGCAAAGTCGCGCGCATACGTCGCGTTTCTGATCACGAGCCGCCCGCGCCGCGTCATCGCCGTACCGTTTCTTGCCACGCGCGTCTGCAGCACGCAATCGAACATGTCCACACCGCGCGCGATGCCGTCTACGATGCAGTCGAAAGACCCGACGCCCATCAGATAGCGCGGTTTGTGCTCGGGCAGCAGCGGTGCCACCACCTCGAGCATGTCGTTCATGAGCGGCTTGGGCTCGCCGACGGACAGCCCGCCGATAGCGTTGCCGGGAAAATCCATCGACGCGATCACTTTCGCGCTTTCCTGCCGCAAATCGGCATAAAGCCCGCCCTGCACGATGCCGAACAGCGCCTGATCCTCGCGCGTCTTCGCCTTAACGCAGCGTTCCGCCCAGCGGTGCGTGCGATCCATCGCGGCGGCAACCACGTTGTATTCAGCCGGATACGCGGTGCATTCGTCAAACGCCATAATGATGTCTGCGCCGAGCGCTTGCTCAATCTCCATCGCTTTTTCAGGCGACAGCATGTGCCGCGAGCCGTCGAGGTGCGATTGAAACGCCGCGCCCTCCTCGGTGATTTTCCGAAGCGCGCCGAGCGAAAACACCTGAAAGCCGCCGCTGTCCGTGAGTATCGGCTTGTCCCAGTTCATAAAACGGTGCAGCCCGCCCGCCTCTTTAACAAGGTCGTGGCCCGGGCGCAGGTACAAATGATATGTGTTCGAGAGTATGATCTCCGCACCCGCCGCTTTCACCTGATCCGGCGTTAAGGCCTTCACCGTCGCTTGGGTGCCCACCGGCATAAACACCGGCGTTTCGATCGTTCCGTGCGGCGTTTCCAGACAGCCGCGCCGCGCCATGGTATGGTTGCATGTCTTCTTTAATGTAAATGTAAAGGGCATCGTTCCTCCTGTTGCGGTCTTAATAAAAAGTTTATTACCAATCGCCATATTAAGCTGCGAATTATTAATACGAGTCTGCTAAGCCACATTTTCAAGGCTTCTCCTTGAGGAGAAACTGTCGCCGGCAGGCGACTGATGAGGTGTTCGTATGGTTTTATTTTACACCTCATCCGGTGCTTCGCACCACCTTCTCCTCAAGGAGAAGGCTTAATTATTAGCCTTTGGAGCCTCGGTATTCTTGAGACAAAAAAGCACTGCGCTCCATTATATCAAGCGGATGCGCAGTGCTTCAACCTCAATTTTTATTCGTACAGCGCGCGCACGAGCGGAATCACGTAATGGCTGCCGTGGCGGCCTTTCACATCCTCTATCATCATCACGGTCAGATACTGCTTTGATTGGTCCGCGTCGGCGGGATACGCGACGAACCATCCAAGCTCGGTACCCTCGGTATCATCCTTGTTCTTCTTAATTTCGGCGGTGCCTGTTTTGCCCGCCATTTTAAGTCCGTCGATTTTAAACTCATGGCCGGTGCCGTCCGGGCTCTCTATCACCTGCACCATCCCGTTTTTCACGGTCTCCACCGCCTCGGGCGTGAACACGCCCTGCTTCCAGACGGCAGGCGCTTTGCTCTTTTCCAGATACGGCGTCATCATATCGCCGCCGTTTACAAACGCCGAAAAGATTGCGGCCATGTGTACGGGATTGAGCTCTACCTTGCCCTGCCCGTACCCACTGTTCGCAACATCGAGCTCGTCATCAAACTTTTGCTCCGTGCCGAACGTGGATGCGCCGAGACCGAATTCAAACGGCACCTGCTCCCCAAAGCCAAGGTTCTTAAGCCCCGCAGCGAAATTCTCGCTGCCGATTTTGAGCGCCGCTTTGGCAAAGTAAATGTTGTCCGAGTTCACGAGCGCATTGAGGACGTTTGCTGCGCCGCCGTACGTCGCGAGCGTGGTCACGGTGTAGCCGTTCCAATTGTCCTTCCCCCACGATTTTCCGCTCGGCCCGAAATCCTCATCGGCTGCAAATGCGCCGCCGCCGAGGCCCAGCGCCGCCGTGATGGGCTTGAACGACGAGCCGGGCACATATGTCGCCTTGAACCGGTTGTACATCGGCCGGGTTTCCTCGTTGTTGTATTCGGCCCACTTTGCCTCCGATATACCGAGTATAAACGCGTTCGGATCGTAAGACGGCGTGCTGACGAGCGCGAGAATCTCTCCCGTATTCGGGTTCATCACAACCGCCGTGCCCTTGTCGTTTTTCATCTGGTCGAAAACCTTGGCCTGCAGGTCCGCATCAATTGTCAATGTCACATCCTCGCCGTTGTGCGCCGCAATCTCGGCGAGCACCTGCTTTTCGTTGCCGTCCTTGTCTTCAATGTAAACCTTGCAGCCGTCGATGCCGCGGATGCGCTCTTCCAGCAGGCTCTCCATGCCCACCTTGCCGATCTTGCTCCCAGCCGTATAGCCCTGCCCCTCGTGCTCCTTGAGCTCGTCTGCACTGATGTTGTGAATGTAACCCGTCAAAGCCGCCGCCTTTTCGCCGAGTGCATACACGCGCTCTTCCGCCGTGTCGAGCCCGACGCCCTGCACGAGCACTTTTGCCTCGGTCTCGGGGTCCGTCTTGGATATATACTTATCAAGCGGCACCATGAGGTCGTCCTTCACCCATTTTTGCGCGAGCTTTTCGTTAATCGCCTCCACCGTGATGCCGAGCGCATCGGCCAGCGTCTGTATATCCGCGTCACGTGTTTCGGGGTTTAGCCTTCCGGGCGTGATATACACACTCCATACCTCGCCCTTGCCGGCGAGCAACTTGCCGTTGCGGTCGAGTATGCTGCCGCGCTGCCCCGTTGTGGTCTTTACGCGCACCTTTTCGTCGTCATTGAGGTTCGGAAATATCAGATTCGAGGTCCAGTTGAGCTTATAGGCACCGTCTTCCTCCGTGAAGGTGGCTGTGTTGTCAAACACGATGTTTCCGGCCTGCGTATCCATCGATGTGACGTATACAACCGTCGTTCCGCTGACTTTTATATCAGAAACCGCAATGTTCTTCGCTTCGATGCCTTCATATATATTCTTGTTTCGAGTCAGAAAGTCGTCGCCCATCATCGTGCTGCTCTGACTGATCAGGCTCGCCATTTTCTCGTAGTCCTGCCCGGCGAGCGCCGTCATGTATGCCTTGAGCACCTCCTCAGGGCTTACCGGTTCGGGGGACGCCGTCTGCGGGGTGCCCGATTCGCCCGCGGGCGCAGTGCCGCAGGCTGCGGACATCAGCAGCGCACAAACTGTTAAAAGACACAATAACACGCGTTTTATTTTCAACTCTTTGCCTCTCCATTTCTCATTTGTCGCAAATTGACTTCTATTATATTTTAGTGCAAATAGCATATGGTTTCAAACAGAGGATGTAACAGCATATGAGAATATACAGGACATAACAAAAAGCCATCGGCGCTTATCGTTAATTGATACGCCAGATGGCCGAATATCGGGTGTAAGCCTTTTACAGCAGCAGCATTGCATCGCCGAAGCTGAAAAACCGGTAACGCAGGCGCACCGCCTCGTTATACAGCGCAAGCGTTTGCTCGCGCCCCGCAAACGCGGACACGAGCATAATCAGCGTGGATTCCGGCAAATGGAAGTTGGTGAGCAGCGCGTCCACGGCTTTGAAGCGGTATCCGGGCTTTATGAATATGTTCGTCGAGCCGCTGCCCGCGCGGACGGTGCCTGCTTCGTCCGATGTGGATTCGAGTGTGCGCACGCTGGTGGTGCCCACCGCGACGACGCGCCCGCTTTGCTTGCGCGCGCCGTTGATCAGCGCCGCCGCTTCTTCGCTGACACAGTAATATTCCGAATGCATGATGTGGTTTTCCACGTCGTCGGCCTTGACGGGCCGGAATGTGCCGAGGCCCACATGCAGTGTGAGCTTCGCGATGGATACGCCCATCCTCTCGATCTTTTCCAGCAGCTGCGGCGTAAAATGCAGGCCTGCCGTGGGCGCGGCGGCGCTGCCCTGCTCGCGCGCGTAAACCGTCTGATAGCGTGTTTTGTCCTCGAGCTTTTCGTGGATATACGGCGGCAGCGGCATCTCGCCGAGCGCATCGAGTATCTCCTCGAATACGCCGTCGAAGGCGAAATCCACCTCTGTCACGCCGTCCTCTTTTTTCGCACCGATCACCGCGCGCAGGCTGTTCGCAAACACCACGGTGTCGCCGGTTTTGAGCTTTTTGCCGGGCTTCATGATGATCTCCCAGCGCGTGAGTGACAGCCGATGCAGCAATAAAAACTCCACCGTGCGCTGCGTGCCCTGCTTGATGCCGAACAGCCGTGCGGGCAGCACCTTTGTGTCATTGATGACGAGGACATCGCCCTTGTTTAAGTAGTCCGTGATATCGGTAAAAACCTTGTGTGCCGTACCACCCGTCTGCCGGTTGTAAACGAGCAGGCGCGATGCATCGCGCTGCTCAAGCGGCACCTGGGCAATCAGGCTTTCGTCAAGGTCGTAATAAAAGTCGCTGGTTTTCAACTAATCCTCCGTGATGTCGAGTTTTAACTGTTTGGTATCGCCGCCGTACGGGCAGCCCATATGCGCGTAAGCGAGCGGTGTTGCCACGCGGCCGCGCGGCGTTTTGTTGATGAACCCAAGCTGTATCAAAAACGGCTCGTACACATCCTCAATGGTCACACTTTCCTCGTTCGTCGCGGCACAGAGCGTATCGAGCCCCACGGGGCCGCCGCCGAACTTGTGTATGATCGCTTCGAGTATCGCTTTGTCCACGCCGTCGAGGCCGATTTCGTCCACCTCAAGCATCTCAAGGCCGTAGCGCGCAATCGGCAGCGTGATGCAGCCTTCGCCCTTCACATCGGCAAAATCGCGCACGCGCTTTAACAGCCTGTTCGCCACGCGCGGCGTCCCTCTGGAGCGCGACGCAACCTCGAGCGCGGCGTCCTCGTGAATCGCGATATCGAGTATGCCCGCACTGCGCTTGACGATTTCGCTGAGTTCCCCGTTTGTATACATCTGGAGCCGGTTGATCACGCCGAAGCGGTCTCTTAAGGGCGAGGTGAGCATGCCCGCCCGCGTCGTCGCGCCGACCAGCGTAAAGTGCGGCAGCCCGAGCCGCAGCGTTCTTGCGGAAGGCCCTTTGCCGATAATGATATCGAGCGCGTAATCCTCCATGGCGGGATACAGCACCTCTTCCACGCTGCTGTTGAGGCGGTGAATCTCGTCGATGAAGAGCACGTCACCTTTGTTTAAGTTCGTAAGAATCGACGCGAGGTCACCCGGCCGCTCAATCGCGGGGCCGGATGTCACGCGGATGTTCACGCCCATCTCAGACGCAATGATAAACGCGAGCGTCGTTTTGCCGAGGCCCGGCGGGCCATAAAGCAGCACATGGTCGAGCGATTCGCCGCGGTTTTTCGCGGCAGCCATGAACACCTTTAAATTATCCTTGGCCTTTTGCTGGCCGATGTATTCGTTAAGCGTTTTGGGGCGCAGAGACAAGTCCGTCACCGCGTCCGTCTCGCTCATCTGCGAGGATACGATTCTGTTTTCGTCCAAGCCTTAGCTCCTCCTTTTATAATAAGCTGATTAAGGATATCCTGATGTGGCTTTAATGCGCACCTAATCAGCCGCAAAGTTTATGGCTATCTAGCCATTCTCTCCAGTCACCTAAATGTCATTTTGAGTGAGCGTTAGCGATCGAAAAATCCCATGTTTAAAGCGATAAGCCATGGGATTCTTCAGTCGCTTACGCTCCTTCAGAATGACATAAGCGGCTTGTTGACACTTAAGGCTTCGCCTTAAGGGGGAGGTGTTCAGACAGCTGCTTTATACGAGACACCTCATCCGGTGCTGCGCACCACCTTCTCCTCGAGGAAAAGGCTTATTTTCGGCGCATCATTAGAAAATATAATCCTCAATCAAAGGCTTCCCCTGGAGGGAAGCTGTCGCCGGCAGGCGACTGATGAGGTGTTCATTGTACACCTCAGGATGCTGACAACTATAAAACGCTTTAAGCCATGGGATTCTTCAGTCGCTTTGCTCCTTCAGAATGACATAAGCAACTGTAAATCGGTCTTTTCCTCAATGAGAAGCCTTGTTGACTAAGCGCCCATTCTTTTCAGCGCCATCAGTATCAATTCTTCCGACGTATCGCCGAGGTTCTTGACCGACGTGATTGCGCGCGTTGCCTCGGCGCGGTTGTACCCGAGCGCCACCAGCGCCGCCAGCGCTTCGGCCTCCGCGCCCATACCGCCCGGCTGTCCCGGCATGTCCGCCTCTCCCAGTATCTCCGTTTTGCCGATCTTCTCGGCGAGGTCGATGATGATGCGCTGCGCGGTCTTTTTGCCGATGCCCGGCACCTTCTGCAGCGCGGTTTCGTCCGACGTGATGATCGCTGCGGCCAGCTCGCTGATCTTCATCGCGCTGAGCACCGCGAGCGCCGCTTTGGGGCCGATTCCCGATACGCCCGTTAAACGCACGAACATCTCGCGCTCCTCGGTCGTCACGAAGCCGTAAAGCGTATGCGCATCCTCACGCACCACGAAATGGCAGTACAGCTTGCAGAGCTCCCCCGCTTTTATATGCATCAGCGACTGCGACGTGGTGTATATGCGGTACCCGATGCCGCCCGTTTCGATCACGGCTGTGTCCTTGTCTGTGGAGACGACCTCACCCTTGATATAATCGTACATAAAAGCCCCTCTTATCTGATGCGGAACGTGTCCGCAAAACGGCTTGAATGCGCATGACAGATGGCACATGCCACTGCGTCCGCCGCATCGTCCGGCTTGATGACCGCATTCATACCGAGCAGCAGCCGCACCATGTCCTGCACCTGCTTTTTGTCCGCGTGGCCGTACCCCACGATGGCCTGCTTAATCTGCATCGGCGTGTATTCAAACAGCTCCGCGCCCGTGCTGAACGCCGCCGCCATCGCCGCACCGCGCGCCTGAGCGACCTGTATGACCGTCTTCACGTTCTTGCCCGCAAACAGCTCTTCAAACGCGATGCAGTCGGGCTGGTGCTTTTGAATCAGCGCGCCCACGTTTTCATGCACAATCTTGAGCCGACGCGGCAGCGGCATGCCCGCCTCGGTCACAATCACGCCGCATTCGATGAGGCAGATTTTGCTGCCCTCATAATTAACGACGCCGTACCCCATCAGCGCGATGCCCGGGTCGATGCCAAGTATGACCATTCATGCGTCCTTTCATAGCTTGTATAGCATAATTCTAAAGGCAAGGCATCTATCTGTCAAACATTAACGCGAACAATTATTCTCTATTTGCAAGGCAAAGCAACCTTCTTTGCAATGTCGCCAATCAGCCGATGATCTTAGGCTGTTTGACGTTATGATAAACTTTGGTTATAGTGGTATGTATAAAATTCTCATAATAACCGGAGATATCAATTATTGAGAGAACCTGCACCTATACTCAAAGAGAATATCGAAAATATCGGCGGAAAGCTGAAAATAATACCTGCCGGTTTGCTGCCGCGCGTTGAAAATGCATGGCTTGAATGCATGGCGCAGCTGGGAAAAACGAGCATGTACCGCCGGATGCTGCATGATTACTTTGATTTCTCTTTGGATCCGAACATCAAATCGCTGGTCATCATCGCGCTGCCGTCTCCGCCGCTCTATGTGGATATAGCATGGGAGTCCCAAACACTCAAGGCCGTGGTTCCGCCCGCTTATCTGTACAGAGACCGGCAGCTCTCGGTGATCAAAAGCATTGTCAGCCGAGTTTTTGAGGAGTACGGGCTGCACTCTTACCCCGTCGTTCTGCCTAAAAAAATGCTGGCAGCCATAAGCGGGTTCGGGCAGTACGGCAGAAACAATATACTGTATATCCCCGGCCTCGGCTCGTGCCACCGGCTGACTGTCTTTGCGTCCGATATGGCGGCCGATAAAACGGCCATGCAGGAGAATATCGTTATGAACCGGTGCGCCGCGTGCGGCATCTGCGCCAGAAAATGCCCGACGGGCGCTATTGGCAGGAACGGCGGCATCATCAATGCGGACCGGTGCCTGACATATCATAATGAGATGGGCGATTCTCTGCCGGAGTGGCTGCAAAGCGGCTGGCACAACAGCCTTGTGGGGTGCACAAGGTGTCAGGAATTCTGTCCCGAAAACCGCGGGCTGTGGAACAGCAAAAAAGCAGCATCCTTTTCAGTCGAAGACACGCAGGCCGTCATGGAAAATGCGGCGTTCGATACGCTGAATGCGGGGCTGCGAACGCAGCTTAAAGATTTATGCCTGGACCGTTATTACGGTGTTCTGTCCCGCAATATCAGGCTGCTGCTCCATGCGGATCAAAATAAACCGGAGCATCAACATGATACCCCGGTCATTCATTCGATATAGCCGCTCTATTGTCTAATCATATCACCATTTCCTCATTCAGCCGCTATAAAAGCCCCTCCTCCAATCCACCCCTTTGGGGTAGTTAAAAGGAAGCCAAGAGTGACGATTTATGCCTGCTCGGTCTGGGCCTTCGTCTTCATGCCGTGGAAGCACAAATCAAGATGCTTTTCCTCAATGCGTCTCTTGCTGATGATCTGCGCAATCACCGTCGCGATGATCGCAATCGGCAGCCCGACGATCAGCGGGTCCACCACATCGAGGTTGGAGCCTGCGGGCGCGAGCGTTGGTACGCCGAACAGCCATTCGCACACCTTTAACACCGTGGCTTCTTTGGCATGCATGAACATCATCCACAGCAGGCTGGCCGCAGAGCCCGCCACCATGCCCGAAACCGCAGCGGCGCGCGTCATCTTTTTAAAGTACAGCGCGCCAAAGTACATCGGCAGGAACGCCGCGCAGCAAAGCCCGAAGAACAAGGCTGTGGCGATTGTGATGGCCCCGTCCCAAACCGTCGGCAGCACGAATGAAAGGACAATCGTCACCACGATAGCCACCAGCACACCGATGCGCGAGACCAGCATGCTCTTGCGGGGGCTTTCATCCTTGATCTTGAATATATCGCGGCCCACCGCCGTACCGATCGCGTGGAACTGCGAACTGATGGTGGACATGCCCGCCGCGAGCAGCAGCACGAGGAACACCGTCACAAACCACTCGGGCATAAAGTTATCAAGGAACATCGGTATGATGCTGTCGGTGGAACCGCCCGCCGCAGCTATCGCCACCTGTCCCTGCGCGTTGAAGAACAGTACGTTCGAAAGCGCGCCCACCACAAAAGCCACGCCCGTCATAAACAGTATGAACACGCCGCCGATCGGCACGGCGCGGTTGATTTCGCGGTCACTCTTGACCGTCATGAAGCGCACGGCCAGCTGCGGCTGCGCGAGCACGCCGATGCCGACGCCAAGCACGATTGTGGTGATCACTGTCCACCAGTATTTCGAGCCCTCAAGCGGCATGGACGTCCAGCCGTTAAAGCCGCCCGCCTGCAATTTGGTGATTTGGTCGGCGACTGCGGGATTTGTGGAAAGGTCCGTCAGCTGCTGATGAGCCGATGAAACGCCGCCCAGCTGCGCGTAGACCGCGACCAGCAGCACGACCATGCCCACGAGCATGATGACGCCCTGAAACGCGTCCGTATACATCACGCCCTTGATGCCGCCGAACAGCACATACGCCGCAATGAGCACACCGAACACGAGCAGCGCGATGTCATACGGCACCCCAAGGCCGCTTTCCAAAGCCTCGGCCACTCCGATCATGACGGCAGCCGTATAAACGGGCATAAATATGAAAATAACAATTCCGATGTATTTTTGAATGAACTTGGATTGAAAGCGTTTGCCTAAGAACTCGGGGAATGTATGCGCATTGAGATTCTGACCGATCCGTCGCGTTCTTTTGCCGAAGAAAACAAACGCGATGAATATGCCAAGGAAGATGTTCAAAAAAGTCAGCCACAGCAGGCTCATGCCGAACACACCCGCGTTTCCGCCGAAGCCGACAATCGCGGACGTGCTGATAAACGTGGCGCCATATGAAAGCGCCATAATCATCGGATGGGTTTTGCGCCCTCCGATCAGGTAATCGCTCGTTGTTTTCGTCCGTTTGTACCCGAGAATACCGAGCACCGCCACCGCCGCCAGATAAACAATGATCACAATCGTTTTTATAACCATATTGGTATCAACCATATTGGGTTCCATCCTTTCCTTTCATTTTCTTTGCCTAGATTTCGAGTTTTTCAGTGATATCCCGCTCGGTGTCTTCCCAGTTTTTCTCAACCTCGGGTTCGTTGATATCGGCGCCCTTGTTCCAGTTCACAATTCCGTAGATCACGCAGAGCAGTGTTGATGCGATACAAAGCACGTACACCAAAGAGATCCAGAAATCACCCATTCCCAGCATTTTTGTTTCACCTCCGTTTATTCATTTTTGAAATGTCTGCCTTATAAATTTAAAAAACCTTTCGGAAGGTATCCGAAAGGTAAAAAGAATCGCATTCATCCACTGAAATTGTGCGCTGAATATCTTTTACCGTTCTGCCGTACTACCTTGTGATTTCAATATATATGATGGATTTATCTGTTGTCAACAGATTATTATGACTCTGCTTTCTGCCAAATGCCCCTGCTGCGGCATGCTGTCTCGGGCAACTTCCGCCGCGCGAATCCGGTCGGTTTTCCAAGCTCAAGAACCAGATTGCCGGGCGGCAAGTGGCAGTTGCCGAATCCCAAAAACTTGACATTATCGGGTGATTGTATTAACGTTTCGTTGTTAATGATTTTTCAGACAACTTTTGTGAGGTACATCATGATTAAAGCAGTGATATTTGATATGGACGGCACGCTTGGCGACACCATGCAGCTGATTGTCCGGTCTTTCCGGGAAGCGATAGAACCGCGCGCGGGCCGCGCCGTCAGCGACGAAGAGATCATGGCGACATTCGGCCCATCCGAGGAGGGCACGATCCAGGCGCTGATCCCGGAACACTTTGACGAGGGACTCAAAGCGTATCTTCAAAGCTACGAAACGCTGCATGTCGAATACCCGGCTCCGTTCGACGGCATCAAGGAACTGCTGTTGGATATAAAAAACAAGACTCTTAAGCTCGGTCTGGTCACGGGCAAAGGCGCTGCCGGCACAAAAATCACGCTCAAAAAATACGGATTGGAAAACGTTTTTGATGATATCGACACCGGCGCACCCGAAGGGCCGAGAAAACCTCAGGGGCTCAAAAAGCTATTAAGCGAATTCGGCGTTGAGCCGCACGAAGCGGTGTATGTCGGCGATATGCCAAGTGACATCACGGCGTGCAGTGAGGTGGGTATCCCCGTCATATCGGCCGCATGGGCCAGCACCGCCGAAACAGAAAAATTAAAAGAAATGAACCCCGGGTTCACGTTTGAAAGCGTGGAAGCGTTCAAAGAATATTTAATGAGCATCATCTAATCGAGCGTCATCAGAAAGCTGATGCCATGAACAGGAAACCCCAAGCCCTCATAAAACTGATGGGCTTTTTTTCTTTTTGCCCCGCTCGAAAGCACGGCTTTGTAGCAGCCCTTTTCGCGGCACAGCGCGACCGCGCGCGTCATCATCTCTTTGCCGATACCCTGCCCCTGCAAACCCGATTTCACAACAACAGCCTCGATCACTGCCGATTTTGCGCCCGCATGCACAAGATTATCGAGCACCGCGAGCGTAAACGTCCCGACGATATCTCCGTCCCGTTCGGCGACGTATACGCTGTAATCGGGATAGGCCTGCATCTTTTCAAAAATCGGCGCGGCCTGCTCAGTGGTCAGGCTCTTACCGTCCATATCGGGCTGCCGATACAGCGCAAGTATACCCGACAGGTCCTTTTCTTCGGCTTCTCTAATGGTCAGCATCATGTTATTTCGCCGTCGCCTGACGGATCAGATATCGCGCCTGCTCAGCGTCCTCTTTGCGCACAAAGAGCCGGTATTGTTTGGTATAATCCGTATGGCTGCCGATGATTGCGTTGCTTCGAATGGCGCTTCCGTGCCCGAGCCACGCGCCCGCGTGCGCAAACAGCTTGCGTTTATATGGCATGCCCGCCCGCGTCACGGCGTCACGCGCTTTGATGAAGTCTTCCATTGAAAAGCCCATATAAACTTCTTCCCAGCCGAACATCAGGCACCCTCCTTATCCTCTCATCGCATTTCCGATCAGATACTGCGCCTGCTCGAAATCCCGCTTCTTGACGAACAGTCGATACTGTTTCGCAGCATTCAGGTCAAGCCCTATACTGCCGCCGCTTCGCATATTATCTCTGCCGAATAAAGAGCTTGACGTTTCGCCCGACCTCCAATGATACCTCACGCCGTTTTGTTCAAGTGTCTCTCTCGCTTTTTCGAGATCGCTTATTGATATCGTGATATAAACTTCGCGCCAGCCAAACATGGTTCTTCCCCCTCATGGTATATATCATATATAAGGAAGATATAACCATATACAGATACTGTCAAGTGTTTGCGATTATTCGTCTATGCCAAGCAGCTTCGCGGCGTTGCCATAGAGTATCTTTTCGTTTTCTTCATCCGTAAAGCCAAGCGCATAGAAGCGCTCCATCTCATCCTTGTGCAGCCACATCGGATAGTCGCTGCCGAACAGCACCTTGTCGATGCCGTGCGTGCGGATGATTGCCGCCGCCTTTTCGGGCGTCATAAACGCAAGCGCGCTCGAGGTGTCGATATAGATATCATGCCCGATGATCGTCTCTATCGCCTCATCCCACCGCGAATAGCCGCCGAGGTGCGGCGCGATCACAGTCAGAGACGGAAACTTGTTGATCACATTGAGCAGCCTTGACGGTGACGACGCGTCCGAGCGTTCATCGCCCATATGGATGAGCAGCGGCAGCCGAGAGGCCATCGCTTCGTAAATCGGAAACAGCTTCGGATCGTCGATATCGAATTTCTGAAAGTCGGGATGCAGCTTGACGCCTTGCAAACCCAGCTCGATGATTTCATCGATCACTGCGCGCGGATGAAGCGTATCCTGATGGATCGTGCCGAAGCCGATAAAGCGGCTGTCGCTGTCCTGCACGCTTTTGATATAGCGGTTGATAGCCTGTACCTGATCCGCCGTCGTTGCCGCCGAATTGACGACGTATTTGACAACGTGATATGGATTGCCGCGAAGCAGCAGGTCCTCCGGCGAGCCTTCCCCGTACATCGGGATGTCGTAAAAGCGACCGATGGCCTCCACCGCTTTTTTGCGTATCGGTTCGGGGAACACATGCGCATGCGTGTCGATGATTTTTTGTTGTTTCATAGTTTGTGGCCTCATATATTCTATAAGCTTTACACGCCAAAAGACGTGTTGAAATCCGTATTATTCTTCTTTGCCAACGTATCAGATCAATTCTCAGTCAGCATAGCTGATCTTTTAAAAGGAGCTCAGGCTGCTGACAAAGTGACCTATGTCATTCTGAACGAGTGTAGCAAAGTGACTACGCAGTGGGCTAGAATCCCATGTATAAAGCGTTTTTATCATGGGATGCATTCGTCGCTCCGCTCCTCAGCATGACAAAAAAGGGGGGCATCATCAAGCTGAGCTCTTTTTCAAAGATCAATCCTCAGTCAGCATAGCTGACAGCTCCTTTTCAAAGGAGCCTATTCGATGCACAAACCAAGCCTCCTTTTGAAAGGAGGTGGCACGCGCAGCGTGACGGAGGATTGTATACCGGCTGGAATTTGCTCGATCTCACAGCGCCGCACGCTCTCCAATAGCCGCACTTGATCAGTATTTATTGATCCGCTATCGGCTCCAACATCCCCGCGAGGTAAAACGAGCCGCAGACCACGAGCATCGCGCCCTTCTCTTCAGCGGCGGTCTTCGCCTGTACAAAGGCCGACAGCGTGTCCTTATTGACCCGGCAATTTGTATATTGACGGAAAATCGCGCAAAGCACATCCGGCTCGGCTTCGCGTTCCATACCGACACCTGTCACGATAACCTCGTTAAAATACGGCGCAAGCGCCCTGATCATCGGCGCGTAATCTTTGTCCTGCATGCAGGCGAACAGCAGCACCTTTTCCCTGTCCGCAAAATAGTCGTCCAGCACGGCGCAAAGCGCCCTCGCCGCAGCGGCGTTATGCGCGCCGTCCAGCAGTATGTCCGGCTTACCCGGCACAAACTGCGCGCGGCATTTGAGCATCGCGTCTTTGAGCCCCTGCCGGATCGCCTCGTCGCCGATACCAAGCGCCTGCGCGGCCTTCACCGCAATGGCGGCGTTCTGCGGCTGATGAGAGCCGATCATGCGAATCATATACGCTTTGCCTTCGAGTTCAAAGGTTTGCCCCTGCACCGATGCCGAGAGTATACTGACCGGCGGCACGACAGTCAGCGGCGCATTTAATTCGCGGCTTTCCCTTTCGATCACCGCCATCGCCTCCTGCGGCTGAACGGCGGACACCACGGGCACACCGCGCTTGATGATACCGCTTTTGTCGTATGCGATTTCGGTCAGCGTGCTGCCGAGCATCGCCATATGGTCATAGTCAATCGGCGTGAGTACCGACACCCCCGGTGTGATCACGTTGGTCGAGTCGTGCCGCCCGCCGATGCCCGTCTCGATTACGGCATAGTCCGCACCCTGCCGCTCAAACCAGAGCAGTGCCGCCGCCGTATACGCCGCGAACAGCGTCTCGTTGACGGCGAGTTTCTTTTGCGCGACCTCCGTGAGCAGTGCATCGAGTTCGTCTTCCCCGATGCTGCACCCATCTATGCGCATGCGCTCCGTGGGCGACACAAGATGCGGCGAGGTGAAGCACCCGGTGCGCTTCCCCGCCGCCATCAATATCCGCGCCATGTATTCGGACACCGAGCCTTTGCCGTTGGTGCCCGCAATATGCACGTAAATCATTTGGACAGTTCGGATTTTCTGTGGGTCACTGCGGCCAGCATGTCGCGGTAGTTATTAAGCTTTTCGCGTTCCTCCTGCACCACGGCGGCAGGCGCTTTATCCGTAAAGCCGGGATTATTCAGCTTGCCTTCTGCGCGCTTGATTTCGTTTTGCAGCCGGGCTTCCTCCGCACTGAGCCGCGCAATTTCCTTTTCGATGTCGATCAGCTCACCGAGCGGCATAAACGCTTCCGCACCCACGCCGATCACCGAAACCGCGTTGTCGGGCACGCCCGATTTATCCGCGATGAATTCGATGCCCGACGCAAAGCCGAGGCGCTCGATGTACTTCGCGCACATCTCGTAATCCGCACGTGCCTCACCCGATGCCAGAATTTTGAGCGCCGCGCGCTTGCCCGCGGGCACGTTCATCTCGGCGCGTATGTTGCGGATGCCGCGTATCAGCTCCATCACATTCGCCATCGCCTTTTCTTCCACGGCATAGGTTTTGCCGGGCACCGGCCACGCGGACACCATGATGCTGCCTGTCGTGCCGGGCAGCGACTGGTAGATCTCTTCGGTGATGAACGGCATGAACGGATGCAGCAGCTTGAGCGTGCCTTCGAGCACGGTATTGAGTACCGAAACAGCCGTCTGTTTATCGGCTTCGTCCTCCGAATTGAGACGCGGCTTCGCCATCTCAATGTACCAGTCGCAGTATTCGCTCCACAAAAAGTCGTGCAGCTTCTGCGCCGCCATGCCGAGCTCAAACTTCTCGATCAGCGCGGTCACATCCTCCGCCATATCTGACAGACGCGAGAGTATCCATTTGTCCGCGATGTCAAGGCGGTTGTCGTCGATCGGCAGTATCCCGTCGCCCGTGTTCATCAGCACGAAACGGGCCGCGTTCCATATCTTGTTCGCAAAGTTGCGCGCACTCAACACCTTCTCGGCTGAGAACCGAAGGTCTCCGCCCACGCGCACACCCGCAGCGAGACTGAACCGCAGCGCGTCCGCGCCGTATTCGTCGATCACCTCAAGCGGATCGATGCCGTTGCCAAGCGATTTGCTCATTTTGCGCCCCTGCGCGTCGCGCACGAGGCCGTGAATGCTCACATAGTCAAACGGCTTTTCACCCATGCACTCAAAGCCCGACATGATCATGCGCGCGACCCAGAAGAACAGTATGTCGTAGCCCGTCACGAGCACGCTGGTCGGGTAGAAATAGGCGAGCTCGGGCGTCTTGTCGGGCCAGCCGAGCGTGGAGAACGGCCAGAGGCCGCTGCTGAACCATGTATCGAGCACGTCTTCGTCCTGCTGCAGATTGTTAGAGCCGCAGTTCGGGCAGTTGTCAGGCGCCTCGGTCGCCACCGTCATCGTGTGGCAGTGGCCGCACGTCCACGCGGGGATGCGGTGGCCCCACCAGAGCTGGCGCGATATGCACCAGTCGCGGATGTTTTCCATCCAGTTGTAATACACGGCTTCGCTTCTCTGCGGCACGAGCTTGATGTCGCCCGTCCGCACCGCGTTGATCGCAGGCTCGGCGAGCGTTTTCATCGCGACGAACCACTGTTTGGAAACAATCGGTTCCACGGTCGCGTCACAGCGGTAGCAATGGCCCACGTTGTGCTTATGGTCGTCGATCTTGACGAGCAGGCCCAAGGCCTGCATTTCGTCCACGATCTGCTTTCTCGCATCGTCCTTATAGACGCCCTCGTATTTGCCGCCGAACGAGTTGATCGTGCCGCCGTCGTCGAGCACACGGATAACGGGCAGGCTGTGGCGCTCGGCCACCTCAAAGTCGTTCGGGTCGTGTGCGGGTGTGATCTTCACGGCGCCCGTGCCGAACTCCATATCCACGTATTCGTCCGCGACGACGGGAATCGAGCGGTTCATGATGGGCAGTATCACGTTCTTGCCGATCAGGTGCGTATAGCGTTCGTCCTTCGGGTTCACAGCCACAGCCGTATCGCCGAGCATCGTTTCGGGCCGCGTGGTCGCGACGACGATGCCCTCGCCCCCATCCTCCGCCGGGTACCGGAAATGCCAGAGGTGCGAATCGTGCTCCGCGTACTCCACCTCCGCGTCACTGAGCGCGGTGCGGCAGTCCGGGCACCAGTTGATGATGCGGTCGCCCTTGTAGATGAGCCCTTTTTTGTAGAGCCTCACGAAAAATTCGTTGACGGCGCGGTTGCAGCCCTCGTCCATTGTGAAGCGCTCGCGCTCCCAGTCGCACGAGGAGCCGAGCTTTCTTAGCTGCTGCACGATGCGCCCGCCGTACTGCTTTTTCCATTCCCACGCGCGCTCAAGGAACTTTTCGCGCCCGAGCTTCTCCTTGGAGGTGCCCTCTTCTTTGAGCTTATCGACGATTTTCACTTCCGTCGCGATGCTTGCGTGGTCGGTGCCCGGCAGCCAAAGCGCTTCAAAGCCCTGCATGCGTTTGGTACGGATGATCGCGTCCTGCATCATGTTGTCGAGCGCGTGCCCCATGTGAAGCTGCCCTGTGATGTTGGGCGGCGGTATCACGATGGTGAACGGCTTTTTATCCTTATTGACTTCCGCGTGGAAATAGCCTTTGCTTTCCCACTCGTCGTAGAGTCTTTGTTCCACCTCTTTGGGTTCGTACACTTTTTCAAGTTGTTTTGCCATAGTTCCCTCCGTTATTTGTGTTCATGCGTCGTTGCATAATTGTTAGTTTTATAGCTTCTCCTCGCGGGAAAGCTCAGTTTGATGTAATACCTATCTTGTCATGCTGAGGAGCGAAGTGACGTGACTATGAAACGGACCGCATCCCACGGCTAAACGCGTTTAACATGGGATTCTTCAGTCGCTTACGCTCCATCAGAATGACACAAGTCACTTTGTCGCAGCCAAGGCTTCCCCTCGTGGGGAAGCTGTCGTCTGTTGGCGGTTGATGAGGTGTTCTTAGTTCGTTGCGCCCCTCATCCGTTACGGCGCGCCACCTTCCCCCGAAGGGGAAGGTCTGATGTCAAATAACCTTATATCGTGGCCTCCACCGGCGACTACCAACAAGGTGATCGGGGGCTGTCACCATTAGGTGACTGAAGGAGAGAAAGCGGCTTAAAATTGTCACTCCCTGTGACAGTGCCACCTCCCACTTTACCCCTTCGGGGGGCTGAGGGATATTTTTTTATTTGATCAACAGCCTCACCTTTCCACCGAGGGAGAAGGTTTTTCCCCAACCTGCGGTCATTTCTTCAAAATAAAAAAACCGCCCCAATAGAAGGACGGAAAACCGCGGTACCACCTTGATTCGAACGCCGGAGCGCTCGCTCTTAATCCGCTTAACGCGCGGCCCACGCCCGCAGCTACTTCATTTCACCGCAAGTGCTCCAAAGCGACTTCGCGCACGCTGCCTTGCAGAGCCCTTTCAGCCGGTGAAGCTCCTCTCTAAGCCAAGCGCTGCTACGCTACTCCTCTTTGTCTTCGCATTGGAAAAATTATAATATAGCGATTTTGCGCTGTCAACTCAAAATAATTTGCGAAGAGCCGCCGTAATGATATAATAAGCCTACTATACATATGGACGGTGCACTATGGATCTTGTCTGGATGATACTCTCAGCCGTGCTGCCGGGGCTCGTATTCACATTGTTTATACTGTTCTTCGACCGCTACGACAAAGAGCCCAAACGGCTGCTTATCAAGGTGTTCTTCTTCGGCATGCTCGCCACCATTCCCACAATCATCGCGGAAACGATCGGTCAGCGTCTGAACATATTCCAAGGGCTGCCCGGTCTGCTTTTTGAAGCGTTTATCGTGATCGGCCTTTCCGAGGAGTTCTTCAAGCGCCGCGTGGTGCTGCGCCACGCGTTCAACCAGCCCGTTTTCGACGAAAAGATGGACGGCATCATCTATTGCAGCATCGCCGCGCTCGGGTTTGCGACGCTCGAAAACATCTTTTATATCATCAACTATTCCGCAGCTGTGCCGGATATCTGGATTACCCGCGCTGTGTTGAGCGTGCCCGCTCACATGCTGCTCGGCATCACCATGGGCTATTACCTCGCCATGGCGCGCTTTTGCAACGAGCCCGGACAATGCATCCGCTATATGAGAAAATCACTGTATATTCCCGCGATCCTTCACGGCGCTTTCGATTTTATACTCATGACGAATATGCCGCTGATTTCGCTGCTGCTTATACCGTTCGTTGTGCTGCTCTGGATCACAAGCCTGGTGCGGCTGCGCCGGTATTACAAGGACTCCAAAGAACACCATAAGCGGTGAGCCTTTAATTGACATTTGACCTTTTGCCTCAGGCACGTATACAATAACAGTACCGCTTGACAACGACATACATGAGAGGCCGCCATATGAACAGGGAAACCGCTCCGTTTGGCTTAAAGTCCACCCTTTTGAAGCTGCTCTGGCTGCTGCCCGGGCCGGTATTCTATCTGCTTTTCCGTCTTTCGTTCGTGTGGCCGTCATTCACCGAATCCGTCTATTCGCGCAGCATCTACCCGGTGGTCACACAGGTGCTCTCCACGCTCACGGGCTTGCTGCCCTTCTCGCTTGCCGAACTGCTGCTTTACGCGTTCATACTTTCTGTCGCTGTTTATCTGATTGTCATGATCGTCGCGGCGGTGCGCGCGAAGCGCACATGGTGGCAGACGCTGATCACTCGTCTGATCATTCTATTGAGCGCTGTGTCGATGGGGTATGCGCTGTTCGTGGGATTGTGGGGCTTTAACTACGCACGTGAGCCCTTAAGCGTCTCGCTCGGGCTGAATGCTTCCCCCGCCACGGTGAACGAGCTGTATGCCACCTGCGAAGCGTTGATTCACAAAGCCAACGCGTTACGCGATCAGGTGCCCGAGAATCAGGACGGCGTGTTTGCGCCGAACCTCACCAAAACGGATATCATGCTTCGCATACCCGATGAGTACAATAACGCGGCAGCGCAGACCGGATACGATTTCCTAGGCGGCAGCTACGGGCGCGTGAAGCCTGTGCTGTATTCGCAGGGCATGTCGTGGTCGTACCTGTGCGGCGTTTATTTTCCGTTCACCGCCGAAGCCAATGTGAATATCGACGCGCCGGACCTGCTCTTCGCGTCGTCAGCCACGCACGAGGAAGGACACCAGCGCGGGTTTGCGCGCGAGGATGAAGCCAACTTTCTGGCCTATTACGTGCTCTCGTATTCGGATAACATGTCGATGCGCTATTCGGGCACGATGCTCGCGCTGATTCATGCGATGAACGCGCTGTACGGCGCGGACTCCGACCGGTATTTTGAGCTGCGCGGCACATACTCAGGCGGCCTCAATGCCGATTTGCAGGCGAACGCAGACTATTGGGAGCAGTACGAGAGCGAGGTCAGCGAGACCGTCACTCAGGTCAACAACACGTATCTCAAAGCCAACATGCAGGAAGACGGCGTCAAGAGCTACGGGCGCATGACCGATCTGCTCATCGCGCTGTGGCGCAGCGGCGGCATCGGTTAACTGTATCGAATCGTAACAGCGGAAGATGTTATATTTCCACGAGGAGTTCTATGGAAGATTACACAAAAGAAGATTTGGAAGAAGCGCTGCGGGCTATTGATTCAACGATCGGCAAGTGCGAGAAGGTGCAGCCGAAATTAAAAGAAGGCACGTCGCAGCATACGCTGCTTTTACGAAGAATCAAGGCGTTCAACATCGCTTCATCGCTGATAAAGCAAGCGCTCGAAAACCACAAAGGATGACAGTCTATCCATTGATATCTCATAACAGTTCTGTTTGAACAAATGATACCGGCCAAGCAGCCAGCAACACATACTCAATCCCGGTATGATGACGCCGGGAACTGCCTGCATACGCTCTTATGTTTGCGCTCCGATGCGCCGCCATCCATTGTCGGCCGCCAAAAAGCAGGTTTTGGAAGGAAGCTTATGAATCACACCCCGATATTTCTTTTCCCCGTATGGCAGGGTGCCGGAGACAAAGCTGTTTATCACGGCGCTCTTGCGGCGCAAAAACTCGCGGCTCAGCCTGCGATGATCAAGGCCGATGTATCTCTTGCGGATGACCTTGATATTAAAAACGGCATCATCGGATACGATGCGATCATCCGTCAGCTCTCTGCGGCGCGGCGCGTGCTGGAGAACGAATGCTGCCCAAAGCTGCTGACAATAGGCGGCGGCTGCGACGCTGAAATGCTGCCGATCTCGTATTTGAACAGGCAATACAATGGCGATCTGGCTGTCATCTGGTTCGACGCACACGGCGACTTGAACACGCCCGCATCCTCTCCGAGCGGCCTTTTTCATGGTATGCCGCTGCGTTGTCTGCTGAATGAAGGGGACGAACAGATAAAAAGCCAGTGCTTCTCGTATTTGCAGCCCCGCCAGATCATATTCGCGGGCTGCCGGGATTTTGACGAGCCCGAACAAGTTTATATCTGCGATAACGGCATTTCGTGCTTACCGCCGAAGGCACTCAATAGCAAGCGCAGCCTCTGCGACACGCTGGCGGGCAAAGCTTACCGCCGCGTTTATGCTCATATTGATCTTGATGTGCTCTGCCCGGAGTCCTTCTCGTCTGTGATGTGCCCGACCCCGGGCGGCATCAGCGCAGAGCAGCTTATAGACACGCTCTATCAATTGCATGCCGAGTTTGAGGTCGTGGGTATCGGCATCGTGGAATATGTACTTGGCCGCAGCGAATGTGAAAAGGCGCTTCAAAAAATTCTGGCCTGTTGCGAAGATATTCTGGCACATGAGTGACCTTTCTTCTCAATCCGAGCAGTGTATAAAAAAACAGCGGGCCTTTGCCGTTTACCATATAAATGGAATCAACCGCCATGTCTGTTTTTCATATTCCAAATAGGCCTCTCCAAAAACATCTTCCATCGTCTTTTCTTCTATTCTTATCCTGTAACCGTAAATAAGCGCTGTAATAATAAGCACAGCAACCAATCCCTCCGGCGAGCGGAATGCCAAGGAAATACCCAAAAGCGTTAGTATGCTGCCGGTATAAGCGGGGTGGCGCAGAAATTTATAAACGCCGGTGTTGATAAGTGTCTGCTTTTCTTCTGTTTGCACAGCCAGTGTAAAGAATGCACCCAATCTGTGAACCGCGGCAATGCGAACAGCAACGCCCAGCATGGCCGCGCCAACCCCAGCCCAGAAAAGTGCGTCAGGCAAAATCCATGAAAACAGGCGGACACAGACAGGGTTCACCGCGACGGCTGTCCAAAATCCGGTCATAACCAAGAGCATGGATCCGCGGTCCTGGCTCTTTCCTGAATGCTTATGCCTGCGTCTCGCTGACAGAACGAATATGACGATCTCACTGAGCAGTACAAGCGAGAAAACGACTTGAAACACAATTTTAAAGATCAGGCTCTCAAAATAAGTATCCCCAAAAAAGTACATGGCGTCCCCTCCTAATTTCGCTTGTTAAGGCCGCTGTTGATTTCTTTCGCTTTAGCCCGCAACACAGCGTAATCATATAAATGCAGCAGCAGATAAAAAAGCAGAAAGACTGCGGAAAACAGCAGTATATTGACAAATGTAAATCCAAACCAGCTCCCCAAATATGCAAAAGCAAGGAAAACAGAATACATCAGCAGCAACTCAAAACAAATATATGCCAGCCTTGAATGAAACTCTATCCGGCCGCTCAATGTATCGATAAGCCCAAGGCCAAGAGCCAGCCCGAGCAGTTCAAGTATAAACGCATAGTCGCCTGCGGAATTTCCGTTTACCAGATTGAAACATGCCGAGAACACGACGGCGACAGAAAAGGTCAAAGCCAATCTGGTAATAAAATGATTAAGCTTGCTCATGTTTTCCTCCCGGATTCAGTTTTCTTCTTAATCCATCAACATAACTTCGTGTCACGATCAGCTTCTCTCCGTTTTTAAGCCTCGCCTCCAATCGGTGGTTCCAAAACGGACGGACCGCTTCAAGATACAGCAGATTCAGTATGCAGCTTTTGCTGATGCGCACAAATGCCGAATCCGCCAAGTCGCTTTCAATTTCATACAGCGTTTCCGAAACACTGTAAACGTTTTTTTCGCCGTACAGAAAGGTTTTACTGTCAACAGATTCAATATAATAGACCTCTTCAGCCGGTATCAAACAGAGCTCGTCTTCAGCCTTTGCCCGAAAGACGTAGGTAAATTGTTTGATAAGCTCGATCAGCATACACAGCTTATCATCCATACGACTGCAATTGATAATGATCTGTGTATCATCCGTATCCGACTGTGAATTCACCGTGAGTTTCCAAGCCATATACATTCTCCCCCTGAAAGCAGTATATCTTGAATAAAAAATAAAACAACGCAATGCAGCTGAATTGCCCGTCTGATCCGTTAAAATACCTCAATCCATAATCATGATCCCCGGTCACGCGAGCTTTTTATCTTCAGTCCAACCCTTATATCCATGACGCTGTCTTGAGGCACAGTCACGCAATGTGCAGCCTGAGAAGCTTGGCCTGCACCTTTAGGGGACATTGAACGCCCATTCTGTACGTTCGGGTTTTATGCAGATCCGCTGTATATTTGACACACCACGACGTTTCTGCCAATGCTTATGGCGCGCTTGGAAATCGCGCCATACAATTACCGCGCCCTGCAATATCGCACCGGCACAATCGCGACTTGAAAGATTGACACATAAAACCCTTTTTTGAATACATCGGACGTGGGACTCACTGCGAGTTCGAAAGGATGCTGTCGCCAGCAGGCGACTGATGAGATAAACTTCTTTTGCCTATTAGGCTCATCCGGTGTTGTTCCTTTGAAACAAAAAAACCGCCGGGGATACCCCGGCGGTCTTGGTTTTAATCGTTATTATTTATCCAGATTAACGCTATCCGAGCCGAACACGATCACCACGCCGTTGCTGTTCCAAACGAGATCGCCCTCGGGCGCTTCCACGTTTTCAAACTTTTCGCCATAGGCGGCCAATACGGCAGGCGGCTGCGCGCCGTACAGCGACGGAGCGCACGAGATATACCCGGTTAAGGATTTCACGGTATCGTCGTACTTTTCTTTCGTGATCTTAAAATCATGCGAAATCGCATCTCCCTGCTTTGTCATCTTCACAAAGTCCACGATCATGCCGTCCTGCGAGAGGACAGAAACGTGCAGCATTGCACCGTCCATGATATTGGTTTCGCCCTTCACCGTGACCGTATCACCGTTCACTTCAATTTGGCAGCTGCCGTCCACCTTCACTGCCGTAGCGTTTGCCGTCATCTGGGGTTTTGTCACCACGGGCGCTGCGCAGCCCGCCGCCAGAGCCGTGAAAACGAGAGCCATCATGATGGCAACGATTATTTTAAAGCGTTTCTTTTGCATAACTATCCCCTTCAATAATATCGTACTCAAGTATACAGAAAATGCGCGGGTATGTAAAGCCCAAACAATTTAAAACGCCCCGCCGAAGCGGGGCGCATTTTCTCTGGCCGCTTGCCTTTAAGCCTTAACCTCGCAGGCTGTAAAAGTCACCTGTCCTTCAACGTAGCGGAACGTCGCAAACTCAATCACGGATTTGGTGGTAAACACACCTGAATCGATCTGAATCTTCACATTCGGATAAACGGCTTTCGTGGCATTGACGCGCGCATTGCTGTTGCAGCTCAGCGCTTCTTTGATCTCCTCCATCTTCCGGGTGAGGCTGTCGTACTGTTCTTCAAGCTGCTGCGCCGCCTCGATGAGCTTTTCACGCATCGCCAGCCTGTCGGGAGCCATGTCGCTCGGCGGGGGCAGTCTCGTGATATTCTGAACACGGTTGAGCTGGGCCTTGACCTGCCCGCGCTCGGCATCCATTTTGGTGTAGCGTGCACGTTCTTCGGGCATGATTCCGAGCTCGATCTGCGTTAAATCGTTGCCCGATCCAATCGTTCTGGCTGTCACTTCTTTGCCCGCGCGTGTTACGCCGCCCAGCAGTTTGCCGAACTTTCCTTTCAGCATCACACTCTCACCCGCCGTCGTGAGACAGTAGACCATATAATCCGCGAATACACTGCCCTTTGCGCTGAGCGTGGTCCGTTCAATAAACCGCGCCACAATGTTGCCGCCCGCTTCAAGCTTTCCCTGGCTCATCCCCTGCATGCCGTTTCTTAAAATGATGTCCTTGCCCGCCATCAGCACAGCGCCTTCCACATAGCCCTGCACCTCTATGCTGCCGGTCGCCTCGATGGAAAAACCCGTGTTCACGTTGCCTTGCACGGTCACATTGCCGTCGAATTTCACATTGCCGACGTGAAAATCCACATCTCCCGTGACCAAGTACACGTCGGATACCACCACACGCCCGTCGATCAAATCCACCCGGCCGCTTTTTTCGGCAAGCAGGGACCTTCCATCTTCCGAAACAGTGACGTTCAAGCCCTTGGGCAGCTTCTTTTCCTTTCCGGGATGTGCGCGAACACACTCGCCTTTAACCGTACACCCGTCAACGCCGTCTTCGGGCGGAATGGACGTGGCGACCACCTCTCCTTTTTCCACGCGTTTGAAAAGAATCAGGTTCTTAAAATCAGGGCTGCCGTCCGGTAAAATCGTCGGCGTATACGTGGGATTGGGGTCAAAATTCAGTACGACTTCGCCGTTCTTGCCGTTTTGCGGGGCTTGCCCCACGGCAATCTCAACGTATTTATAATATCTTTTTTGAGCTGCAGTCTCCTTAACAAGCTGTTCGTCCAGTCCGAAAGTCAGTAAATAGTCTTTTTTTATACGTTCCAGTATCATATCAGGTGTTTTTTCTTCACCGGATAACACAGGCGGAAAAATCATCATCCCTGCCTTCATCGCGTCCGGCGTTATCATGACAACCACGTCCATATCCGCGTTTTTCTGAGACTGCGCGCCTCCGAGCCGTATGCGGATGTCTCCGCGCCGCAGTATATGGCGCAGCAAATCAAAATTCAGCCCGTCGATTCCCCGGCGCGCCATATCAAAAATCACGCATTCGCTTCGCAGCGGAGTGCCTTCCCCCTGCTCTCTCGTTATCTCCAGATAGACGCCTTCCCCGGTATATGACACCTCATAAGAAGCGTCTACCGTCGCCAAAGGCATTTTTGCCCCCGCGCCATCAGACGTCCCCATCCTAAATGCTTCTTCCGGCAGCTGTGCTTGCTTAAAATCATCCATGAATGCACACTCCTTAAATATCTTAATGAAACTTTTGTGTTATTAATATAAACCGGTTATTTCATATAAAAACACGATGTTCAGCGATGGTAAACATTTGAAAGTGCAGATATCCATTCCGCTATCTTTTCCCTTAAGCTTTCTGGAAAGAGCACTTCCGCCTTCTCCCCGAATATCGTGAGCCACGAGATAAAACCGGGGCTCATGCGGACATTGACAGATACGGTGAAGTGTCCGTCTCGTATGTCGCTCACGGCCACATCAAGCCCGAAGCGGTCAAAAACGGCTGTCGCAAGCTCATCGCTGAAACGGATACGCACACTGCTCAGGTCCCCCCCGAACATTGAAAATACGCTTCGGTGATAATCGTCAAAATCGATATAGTTCTTATACTCCGACACCTCGCTGATGCTGCGCTGGTCCTGATCGCTGACCTCGACGCGCGTCATCCGGTCTACCCGAAAATGAGACAGATTGTCGTATTTATCGATATTGCAGACGAGATAATAAGCATCCTCGAACCACATCAGCGAATAGGGGCTGGCGCAATAGCGTCGGCCGTCCCGCTTCAGCCTTTGGGTCTTATCCGGCATGTATTCGAAATACAAAAACGTGATCTTTTTACCGAGTGACTGCGCATGCACAATGCGGTCGATATTGTAATAGATCTCTTCGTTGCGCGTTTTTTGCGTCCGTGCCAACTCCATGCGGCTGCGAAAGCTGACCGACTGCGTCTGGCCGAAAAAATCGCCGAGCTTACGGAGCAGTTCGCGCGATTTTCTTTCCGTCATGAAACGCGCGGCAGACACGGCGCTCGCGCACACCTGCGCTTCCGCCATTTCAAGCGGCCGCTGGCCCAGAAAATACGCCGCCGCCCTGTCCGTTGTTTTGATCACATCAAAACCGACGTCACGCAGCAGGTTCAAATCGCCGTATACCGCTTTTCGCTCCGCCTCAATCCCGTTTTTCTGCAAAAACTCGAGGATATCCGCCATCTGCTTGGGGTTGTATTCGTCCGTTTGTTCCTGCAGATATTTAAGAATCAGCAATATGCGCGCGCGCTTCGGATAATCGTTCAAAATCCATCTCCCCCTGATACGGCCATCAATTGACACGCAAAGATATGTATAGCATAATTGTACCATATATGTTGAAAAAGGAGAACCGCCATGTCCAAATCGGATTCCAGTTTTCAGATAAATAAAAGGAGCCTGCTGACGGCTGCGATCATCATATTCGCGCTGATCATCGCGGCATACTGTCTCACGCTGTTCGTACCGCCGGGGCATTTTGACACCACGACCGACGCAGAAGGCGATACCGTTTATGTTCCCGATTCGTACACACAGGACGGCGAGACCGGCCAGTATCCCGTGTACAACATACTGCTCGCGATATTCAAATCGTTCGCGCCGGGCGGAAGCGTGAACATCGTCATGATCAGCATCATGCTGTTCATACTGCTGATCGGCGGGTCGTTCACGCTGCTCGATAAATCCGGCATACTGCGCGCGGTGATCGCCAAGATCGCCGCGAAGATGTATCGCCGCAAATATCTGCTGATTGCCGTCATTTCGTTCGTGTTCATGTTTCTCGGGTCGTTCTTTGGCATACTCGAAGAGATCGTGCCGCTGATTCCGCTTGTCGTCGGCCTCTCGTTCATGCTCGGGTGGGACAGCCTGATGGGCCTCTCTTTAAGCCTGCTGTCCACGAGCTTCGGGTTTGCGGCCGCTCTTTTCAACCCGTTTTCCATCGGCGTGGCGCAGAACCTCGCGGGCGTGCCGCTCTATTCGGGCACGTGGCTGCGGCTCATATTTTTTGTGGTGATCTACGGCATACTGCTGCTGTTCCTCATCCGCTATGCGAAAAAGCTTGAGAAGAACCCGATGGCCTCTGCGGTTTACAACGAAGACACGCAAAGGCGTGAAAAATACCTGCTGAACCCCGCGCAGATTGCGGAAGCGGCACAGTTCAAAAAAAGCCCGATCATATTCGTCGGCATACTGCTCGGCTTGATGTTCGTGTTTCTTATATCCGCGTCGTTTTTGGGTCTTGCCGATTACTCGATGATACTGATTGCCGTGATATTCATACTCGCCTCCACCATCGGCGCGAAGCTCGCGGGCTACAAGGGCATCGCGAAGACGTTTTTCAAAGGCGTCGGCGATATTGCGCCCGGCATCGTGCTGATACCGATGGCAATGGCGGTCTCCACGATCATCACCGACAGCGGCATACAGGGGACGATTCTCAACTTCGCTTCGTCCGCGATTGTGGGGTCGAGCCCGTATGTCAATGTGATCATCATCTACGCGGTGATACTCGTGCTTGAGCTGTTTGTGGCGCAGGCGTCCGCCAAGGCTTTTCTCGTGATGCCGCTGCTCGTGCCGCTTGCCGCGATGACGGGCATATCAGGGCAGACGCTGGTGTTCTCTTATGCGCTCGGCGACGGCTTTTTGAACGTGCTGTACCCGACCAACGCGATGCTGCTGATTGCGCTGGGGCTCACCACCGTGAGCTACACCAAGTGGTTCAAGTTCACGATATGGCTGCAGCTGCTGATTGCGGCGCTCAGCATCGGCTTTTTGATGATTGCGGTGGGCGTGGGATACTAACTAAGCCAAAGTTATATTAAAGAAAGTAAGGGCGGCCATTTGGCCGCCCTTTTTAATCTATCAGTGCTCAAATTAACAGCTACTATTTATTGGTTTAAATAAATGAAGTTCAATAAATAAAATACTTAAAACACCCGCACTGTTTAAAATAAGACCACCAATATACGGGTCGTCTATTCCACAACCCAATACTGTTCCATGTCTGTCACCAGCCTTATTACTTATTGTGCTGATACCATTCACGATACTTATTAGCCCTTTCAGAATCTCATGTTCTTGCTGATAATTTGCACCATTAACTTCAAGTACTTCTTCTATTTGCTTTAATAGTTTATGCAACTCACCTGATGTATCAGGTAAAAAACCTCGTTCAGAGATAATGGTTTTAAAAACTGTCTCTAACATGGTTCTAGCAGATGTAATAGCTGCACCTGGTTCATTCTCAAGCCTGCTTATCGCTGTTGCCCAGTCCTCTCGGAAAGCCGTTTCACTCAGTTTCGATATTCTTAAACCAATTGGGTCATTTGATATACAACAATGTAGTTGTTCTAAAAGCCCCTGTCTTATTACTATGTCAGGATACGGATATCTACTGCTTCTTGTATTGAAAGCTAACTCGTTCAATGCATAATATTGTTCTTTTGGCTTCAAAGCATAAACTGATTCAATAAATAGCTCGGTTCTTTTTGGCTTAATTCCATAATGTTCAATAGGCCTCACATAGTTTGAGTACTGAACAAAATACTCAGTTATTTCTTTAGCCGAAAAACCTTGTTTATCTCCACAAAAAACATGTGCGAATTTTTCAACTATTATCCTATTAATAGGGTGCATGGTTGTCCTCCTATTTATATTAAATAGTTAATTCTGTAATACTAATCAACAATCCTACTTAATTGAAAAGTGAATTAATCTGTTCAGTAATACTTGTAAGCAATTGCATTGTTATCCCTGGAGAATATATGCTCTGATAATTTGGGTGAGAAGCGCTATTTCTAAGATATCTGAGTTGATGCCATCTTTCCATATTTTTTTCTGATACTTCATATTGTTTTTGTAATAGAGAAATCATATCGTTAAATGTTTTATCATTATGTCCTATTTTAATTCTTAGCGCATGTTCACATACTCTATAGAGTTGCTCAATTCCAAGGGTTAACAGAGGATAGAAGAATTGTCCATAGACTAATGTTCCTCGTGCAACTTCAAATAATACCCTTGTTTCAGATGGTACAGATTCGGACAATTGAGGAGCAAGTATTTGTGAAACAAAATATTCACTATCAGGGAAACTAATATCGTACTTGAGATAGTTATCGATTGATAGTTTTTTAATTCCAATATTACTTTCCATATTACTTTTCATATTGCTCCTATTCACTTCCTTAATTTCACCACACTGAAATTCATTCGTATCTTTTAAAAACTAATCATCAGAAACAATAATTGAATTAGCTCAGCAAATCCATCATCTCACTCAGCAGCCGTTCTCCATCAATAATCTCATACGAGCCCATATCCGCCGATTCATACCAGATATTAAAATCACCGAGCACCACATGCAAAGGCTTTTGATTAACAACCATATTTATTTCTATTATCACGTCATCCTGCGGATACGGGGAATAATCCTTGAACGATTTCACCGAATTGTAGTTTTTCAATATGTCGACAACCTGATAAGCATTAGCCGAAACTTCGTCGTTCAAATATAGAACATCGAAAAATTGGGCATCTTTCACATCTTCTTGAATAATAGGCCGGGGGATAAAATAATCATCAAAAATAAGAAACAAGGCGGCAACAGCCAAAACGATAATCGCGATTATCAGTAGTGTTTTTCTTTTCATAGTAGCACTTCTCCATCTCATTGGCATTATACTATTCTTAAATGTGCTATTCAATCCATGTATATCCACTTGTTTTTCCGTAATTAGATATGAAAAAGCATGTATGCTTGATTCACACATGCTTGCGATACAAAATGCCTTAACCAGACTTCTACTCAAGATTCCTCTCCACGTTCACGAGGAAATCCTGCACATTCGTCACAATCGAGCGCGCGGAGAGTGACCCGCGGTCGTGCAGCTTGCCGACGGCGAATTCGGAAATGTCCACCGTGTAGAAATTGACGGGGCGCACAATACCGTCCTTCACCGTGTAGCACGGCGTCATGTTGCCGGTCGCAATCGCGTGCAGCTGCGTCGCCAGCGTAATCACCGTGGTCGCCTGTTTAATGATGTCGCGCATTGCGGACTGCGCCTCATACACATTCGCAATCACGTCGGGCAGCGGCCCGTCATCACGGATGGAACCGGCCAACACATACGGTATGCCTTTTTTTATCACTGCGGCCATGATGCCGTCTTCAATGCCGCGCTGCTCGATAAACGGACGTATGCCGCCGCTTTCGCGCACCATGTTGATCGTATCGAGATGATGGTAATGTCCGCCCTTGATGCTCTTTTGCGTATAGATATCCTGCCCGAGCGCCGTTTTAAACACGGCGGCCTCAATATCGTGCGTGGCGAGCGCGTTGCCTGCGAAAACGGCCTGCACATAGCCTTTTTGAATGAGCCCGGCCACCGCGCGACGCGAATCGTAGTCAAACGTGCAGGCGGGGCCCAGCACCCAGACACTAAAGCCATGCTGCTTTTCGTATTTGAGCAGCTCATAGAGGCTGTCGTAATCGCGCGAGTACGACGTTTCCCGCGTGCGTGAGCCGCGGAACGAAAAGCCGTCCGCTGCTTCGCTCTGCGAATCAAACGGACTCGTATTGAGATAGATGCCGCTGCCGCCGTCTTCCTCGCGGCCGATGACCACGCTGTCCCCTTTTTTGATGTTGCGCGCTTCCACCGCGAACGGCTCACCGTCTCTGATGATCACCGCACAGTCCATGCGGCTCTTAAGTATCGGCTTCCACTGCCCGCCGATCTTGTAATACTCGGGGAAAATGCTCGTCGCGTGATACCCTTCGGGCACAAGGCCGTCTTTTTCGGCGGCTTTGGTGGCCGCTTCGGGGGCGCTTTTAAATACTTCCGCGTCAAAATCCGGGATGCAATACGTTGGCAGTTTCATAGTAATCCTCCTCAAATACCCCTGCGACTGCTTAAAGCAGTCATTCAGCTTGATGAAAAACCACACCCTGTCATGCTGAGGAGCGTAGCGACGTGAGCATCCCATGGCTAAATGCGTTTAACATGGGATGTTTCGATCGCTTACGCTCACTCAAAATGATATTTAGTACTTTGTCGGCAGCCTGTGTGACTGCTTAAAGCAGCCATCAATTGCTTAACAACATCATTTGTTAAAAGCTGTCATCAAGTCGTCCATTCCACGGTATAACGAGGAGTGAACCGACCTGCAAAGCGGGTCCGGCGAGTAACAGCTGCCTATCCGCGACACAATCTCTTCGCTATGCCCGCTGATAGCTTGCGGAAGGAATAACTGACGATATCGTATTTCACTTTCTGCCGCGATAGCGTATCACGAGCGTTGCTATTTGGGCAGCAGCTCGAGCAGCCGTATCGTAGCTTTGTCTATGACATGGTAGCACACACAGCTTCCCTGCCTCTCGCAGTCCACAATTCCCGCCGCCTTCAGTTTGCTGAGGTGCAGCGAAATCACAGGCTGCGGTATGCCGAGCGTCTCGCATATCTGCTTGACATGGCAGCTCTTTTTGGACAGTCCGTTGACAATGCACAGCCTGATCGGGTGGCCGAGCACGCGCAGCTTTGCGGCCAGCGCTTTATATTGCGTGAGATCCATTTTATCCCTTCCTATTGAATATTTCAAACAGAGCGTATCCGCCGCTCAAATTTTTTGCTTTGTAACCCGCGTTTTTCAGCAGGCGTTCCGCCGTATACGAGCGTTTTCCGCTGCGGCAGAAAACGATGATCTGCTTGTTTTTGGGCAGCTCGGCGATGCGTGCTTTGAGCTCTTCGAGCGGTATGTGAAGCGACCCCGGTATCGTGCCCGCATCGCGCTCCTTTTGTGTGCGGACGTCGAGCAGTACGGCGTTCTTCGCCGTTTTGATATCGTGCCAGTGCGCCACGCTGCTGAGGCCCGAAAGCACGTCGGTTGCGATAAACCCCGCCATCGTCACAACATCGGTGACCGGCCCGAAGGACGGCGCGTAGGCAAGCTCCAGCTCACTGAGCTTGTCTGCCGTGAGCCCCGCGCGCATGGCTGCCGCCAGCACATCAATGCGTTTATCCACACCCTCTTCGCCCACCACCTGCGCGCCAAACAGGCGGCCCGTTTTTTTCTCAAACAACAGCTTCAAGTGTACCGTTTTTGCACCCGGATAATACGGCTCGCGCGACGAGCCGCTCACATATATCTTTTCATACCGGATATCCTTATCTTTGAGCTCCGCTTCCGTCAGCCCCGCGCTGGCCATATGCGTATCAAATATCTTGACCGACGATACGCCGAGCACCTGCCTGAACCGGGACCCGATGCCGCCTATGTTATCCGCCGCGGTGCGTCCCTGCCGAATGGCCGCAGGGGCCTCGCAGAGCAGCACCTTGCCCCCGAAAACAGATTCCAGCTCGACCGCGTTGCCCACTGCATAGATGTCTTTATCCGTGGTCTGCATCCTCTCGTCCACAATAATGCCGCCTGTGATGCCGATACCCAGCCCCGCCGCTTTCGCGAGCGCGGTTTCGGGCACTGTACCCGCGCAGAGTATCACGGCATCCGCAAATATGGACTTACCTCCCGACAGCGACAGCCGTATGCCCTCTTCCGCACTTTCGCATTGCAGCACAGACGCGTTCGTGATCAGCGCCACGCTGTTGTCCTCCAGCGCCCGCCGCGCGAAGTGTGCCATATCGGCGTCGAAAACAGGCAGTGCGTGGCTGCTCTTTTCAATCACGCAGGTTTTAATGCCGCGTGAAGACAGGTTCTCCGCAACCTCCAGACCGACGCTCCCGCCGCCCACCACTGCCGCACGCCTCACATGAAAAGCATCGATGTGGGCGGTCACAGCCGCGAGATCCCCCATATCTTTGAGCGTAAAGACGCCTGCCAAATCAAGCCCCGGTACATCCGGGCGCACCGGTTTCGTGCCGGTCGCAATAATGAGCTTGTCATATGCCGCGCTGTAAGCTTTGCCCGAATTTAAGTCGTGCACCGTCACAGATTTGCCGTACCTGTCGATAGCCGTGACCTCGCTGCGGCATTGGACGTCGATGCCGTACCGCACTGTGAGGTCGTGCTCAGACGGCAATGCTGCGATATCCTTCGTACTGACCAAACCGCCGAGACAATATGGCAGCGCACTGCTCGCAAAAGCCACATGCTCATTTTTTTCAAACACGGTGATCGACGCATTTTCATCAAGCCTGCGCAGCCGCGTCGCTGCGCTGATGCCGCCGGCGATGCCTCCGATAATCACATATTTTTTACTCATTCCGGCTCCCCTGATTTAAGCGTTTTTCATATTGCCAAATATATCGTATTATATATATTCGATTATCTAAATCTATTCCCTTTGTATTATTTCTTGATATTTTGAATTTTATAAGAACATTACCGCAGTTTTTGATATAATGGGCTTTGGAGGGTATTATGGTATTCGGAATGTCAACAGCTTGCTTTTTCCCAAATGTTTATAACGAAGATGCGATTGACCTGATGGGGAAAATGGGCATCACGCACATTGAAGTGTTTTTCAGCTGCATGGCGGAATACCAAAAGGACTATGTCAGCGACTTAAAAAGGCGCGCCGAATTCTGGGGCATTCAAGTCAGCTCCATCCATGCCTTTTCCCTTCAGTTTGAGCCGCAGCTTTTCTCGGAGCACGAGCGCGCACGGCTTGAAGCCCTCGGCATTTACCGGCAGGTGCTCGAAGCGGGCGCAAAGCTCGGCGCGCAAAGCTACGTGTTTCACGGCCCCGCCAATGTCAAACGGGCACGCAGTCTCGTGCTCAATTACGATTATATCGCGGAAAGAACGCAGCCGCTCGCCGATTTGGCCAATCAGCACCGCATCAAGCTTTCCTGGGAGAACGTCCACTGGTGCTGGTACGCGTCGCCCGATTTTCCGTGCAAGCTGCTGCCCCTGCTGAGCCCGAACAGCCTCTGGCTGACGTTTGATTTGAAGCAGGCGGTTCAGTCAGGCTTTTCCCCCGCCGACTATCTGCAGCAGGCGCAAGGGCGGCTCAGCAACATTCACATCTGCGACGTCCGGTTTGACGACAAGCTCGGATGCATACCGGTGCTGCCGTTTCATGGCAGCGTCGATTTCGGCGATATCAAAGCACAGCTTCTGCAAATCGGCTTTGACGGTTCTGTCATTCTGGAAGTCTACAGCCACAACTATCAGAGCCTTCACGAGCTTCTTGAGAACTATAAACAGTCAAAGGCCTTCTTTTGCGGTTAAACTCCAGCCCAAAAAGCCGCTTGACTTTCAAAAAACTGTTTCACTTAACGTCAGAAGGGTATTAAATAGTATAAAAACTAAAAAAGGTGGGTGCGTATAATGAAACCAAGGGTTAACCCATTCGCAGCTAAAGTATGCATCACCATCAGCACAAAGGATGTCGCGCGAAAAACACCCGTTTGTATCGTGGTGCGTAAGGTCTTCCTGTATGCTTTCATTTTTATCTTAATTGCCGTGATAGGCGTCAGCGCCTATGCGGGGATCAGCGCTTATCTCACAGTGGACAAGCTAAGCGCTGAACTTGGTGAACGGGAAGCAACACAGAGCCTCGTACTTGCGTCGGCGGCTGACAGCCTTTCTTTACCGGCTGTGCCTGCCCCGGTACAAACGTCTGAAGCGTCATCCCCAAGTGAGGATGACATGCCCGCTTTAGGGTATGACGAAATCACGGAGGATGGAACAAAGGAATCCGAACGCTTGTCGGATCCCTGGCTGACAGTGGAGGCGGCTCCCATCGTTGAAAGCATCGAATATAAAAACGGCGATGTCAACGGGCGTGTGGAGCTTATCGATTGGTTCGACGGCGGATCGGAAGTTTTCCCCAAAGGCACGGAAGCGACCGTGATCGATGTGGATACCGGACTTTCGTTTCATGTGCGCCGCTTCGGCGGCCAATACCACGCCGACAGCGACCCTCTCACTGCCGATGATACGGCGATTATGAAGCAGATCGTCGGTGGCAAATGGTCTTGGGACAGGCATTCGATCTGGGTCAAAATCGGCGACCGTTACATCGCGGCGTCCATGCATGGCATGCCGCACATGGTGGATCCATCCTCAAGCAACAATTTTCCCGGCCATTTCTGCATTCATTTTCTTCACAGCAAGGTTCATGAAACCGGGAAAGAGTGCCCCAGGCATCAGGCGATGGTATTAAAAGCGTTGACAAACGCGGACAAGCTTGACGAGTATTTAAAAACCAATGCATACTAACCAAAGGAGTGCTAAGAAATGGCAAGAATGAAAAACGAACCGCCCCGTATAATGAAGAACCTGCCGGATGCGAGCATTCCGTCCGGAACGACGTTCGCCGGCAATATTGACACATTGGGCGGCGTGCGTGTGGACGGCACAGTGAAAGGCAACGTCAAGGCGGGCGGCGACATCACGATCGGCGGCGACGGCGCGATTGAAGGCAGCGTCAACGCGATCAATGTCAACATCGCGGGCAGAATCAACGGCAATTTGACCGCAACGGGTGCCGTTCAGATGCTCAGCGGAGCCAAATTGATCGGGAACCTCACTGCTTCGAGCTTTGCGATTGAGCACGGCGCTTATTACACGGGCAAATGCACAATCAGCGACGGCAAGGATCAGGTGCCGAGTGCGGCTGCGGAAGCTTCCGAAAAGAAGCATGAGTCCAAAGTGACGGAAATTCCGACGGAAAAACCGGAAAAAGCAGTGAAAAAGCCGGTTGAAAAGGCAGTATAACCTGATAATCGCTTAGCCTGATGAGTCCGCTCGTCAGGCTTTTTTGTTTTAATAACGGTTTTTCCGTTATTTACGCAATCAGCTGATTTAATTGTTCCTTCATTCTCATGTCTGAGCAAAAGATATTTCTTGGCCCCCGTTCGAAAAAATTTCAGCCATTAAAGAACTATAGCTGCGTCTTCCTTCACCCGCATCCGTCGCATTTCGGTTCCATTGTCTTCTATAAGCTTCATTCAATCATCGCCATTCAATTTTTCAAATAAAAGTTAAGATTGCATTCATTACAGTGATAGTGCAGCCTTTCGATATTTGTAATTATCCCCATCTTTAACGAGCAGAAATTTCTCATCTTTCTCTGATAAAGTCCGCACATTTTGTTATTCTGAATACAATAAATAAACTTCAAGGGACACCATTTCGTTGTCATTGGGAATTGAATTCCCGGCAAAATCATCATCAAGTGAAAACTTGTATCCGCCACCATCGACGTTTTTATGAGGGGGTATCAAGCAGCTATTTAATGAAACCCTACATTTTTCGCAATATTTATTTTCAATCTGCTTATGAAATGGCCGAAGGTAGGCATCCTCTTCAAATGCATACCAGTAATATTCATTGCAGAACCGGCATTGCAACAACACAGGTGCATCTCCAAAATCAGCGACTGTGTAATAAACTTTGTATTCATTCTGACAGTCTAAAGCATGTGACTTATATACATATACCCTCCTCTCTTCTTTTCGCATTGCAGCACCTTCTTTCGAGAATGATGAATATGTCAACCATCTATAAGAGTTCTCTCACAAAAAAAGCACCTGTCGCCAAGTGCTTAATGCCATGTCTTTTGCTCAGCGCAGCGCGTAATGCTTGCACGCCACGTCGGAAATCGCATCCACCACCTCGGGGCAGAACTGCTTGCCTCTCGTCTCCATAAATTTTTCGGTGATATCCCGGCAACCGGCCTTGTGCGCGGAGACGATATCATCAAAGCCCCTTACGCCCGCAATAATGCGGCTCGGCAGCGGTATGCGGCTCGGATGCTCGTCATAACGCTTGAATATGCTTTTGTAAAGCTCATGCAGGTCCTTAAGCTCGTCGATTTTGCTTATGATTTTTTTGCCGTGGTCCACATGCTGCATAAACAGCTCGCAGTCGTCCCCGGTTAAGTCCATCCTGTTTCGTATCAGGCTGTTGTCAAGGCCGATAAAGCCGATGTCCGCGATTTTGGCAAGCACCTTAACGACATCCACGCATTCCTCACCGCATCCGAGCATCACAGCCACCTGCGAAGACAGGCTCTGCAGCCTCACCGCGCGTTTGCCCCACGCCGCTTTGGTTTCGATAATGCTGTTCATGCTGTCGATCACGGTGCTTTCGGTGAGTATGGTGTGAATGGCTCTGATCCTGCGCATTTTATTGAGCGCCTGCCGGTAGAGGTCGCAGAAGCTCACGGCCTTCTCCGCCGATGAATACCCAAAGCTCACATCCGTTTTGACAAGGTTCATATACATGCCGTGCAGCATCATGCGGGTCTGCTTGATCTTGTTGTCAATTTCGAGCTGGCTCTTGCCCGCGTAAACGGCGCAATATTCTCCCCCGCCGATCCGCGCTATCATCTCAGCGTCAAAGAAGCACTCTTTAATCACTTCCGCCACGTTTCGTATGAGCGTATTACCCGCGATATACCCAAAGGAATTGTTGATCTCGTTGAACCGGTCAATCTTGGCCACGATCAACGTTTGGGGGTACATGCCGAACTTGAAAAAATCGTTGGCAAACGCGTCAAAAGCCGCGGCGTTCGCAAGGCCGGTCAGCGCGTCGTGCTTCTCAAGAAACTCAAGGCGCTTGTTCTGGCTCTCTGTCAGCTTCGCGTCGTACGCATAGCCGATGGCAAAAGCCCGGTCATCCCGCGAGATGGCCATACCTTTCACCTCAAAGGAGCGCGTATCGCCCTCCGCCATGTATCTTATTTTGAGCTCAAAAGAACGCCGTTCATAGCTGGAAATGAACGAGACGGCCGACCGTATGGCCGCCGCATCTTCGGGATGAACATTGCTCATCACGTGGTCCACCCGAAGTGTTTCCTCGCGCTCTGATTTTAAATCGGTAAATACAATATCTCCTGTCAGGAAATCGGCTTCAAAGGCATACATTGTATTTTCACTTATACCGGCCGAATCAAAAACACCCGCTTGCCCGTGCACCGCGCTGCTTATGTCAAACGGATATCCGGGATGCTCCATCTGTTCAAACAAATACACTGTTGTTTTCCTCCAAGGGAAAAAATCACAGTTGTTTTATAAACGAAAATGAATCAGCTGAAACAGAAGAAGTGTCGCGAAAAAAGTGAATTATTGACTTGTTTTGACGAAAATATCAAAGTATGCCTCGTTATGTCTTTGTTCTCTTCGCTTTGAAGTAAGCCGTGAGCAGCGCCGCGCATTCGCTCTGCATCACGCCGCCCGTTATTTTGGGCATATGGTTGAGCCTGCCTTCGGCGAGATTATAGAGCGAGCCCATTGCGCCGCCCTTGGGGTCGTACGCGCCAAACACCACCGTTTCAATGCGCGCATTGATGATGGCCCCGGCGCACATGGGGCACGGCTCCAATGTCACGTACAGCGTACAGCCGGGCAGACGCCAGCCCTTGAGGCGTTTTGCTGCCTTGTCGATAGCCAGCAGCTCGGCATGGGCGAGCGGGTTTCTGCGCGTTTCGCGCAGGTTGCCTGCCTTTGCGATGATTTTTCCGCCTTGCACGATCACCGCGCCAACGGGAACCTCGTCTTTTGCGGCGGCTTTTTTGGCCATATCAATGGCGACGGACATAAAGAACTCGTGATCATCCATGCTCTGATTATACCATGGCCTCTCCCCGCGTGCATCCGCGTTTTATATATGCCGATTTCTTTACGAGGGAAGCTGTCGCCGGCAAATCGATTGATGAAGCGCGACACCTCACCGGGTAGCTTGCCCATGAAAAAAATAATCGAAATATTGTTAACAATAAACAACGGTGATATATTGTTTCATATATTTTGAAGACGGAGGCGCATTGTGAATACGAAGAGGCGGGACGTGATCAAAGACCTTTTAAACGCAAAAGGCGAGGTGTTTCTCAAAGACCTTGAGACGGCGTTTCCGGGCTGCTCAACCATGACGCTGCGCCGCGATCTCAAATTCTTCGAGGAAGAAGGCCTCGTCAAGCGGACACGCGGCGGCGCGGTTGCGCTCTCGCGGTTGTCGATGGCGGCGGAGGATATTTACTCTCGCCGGGCGCTGGAGAACACGGACGCCAAAGCGCTGATTGCGAAAAAAGCGGCAGGCTATGTGGAAAGCGGCCGGTCTTTGTTTGTTGATTCGGGCACCACGATGATGATGTTTGCCAAGCAGATTCCCGACGACTTTGTATCGCTTTTAACCAGCGGCCCCAACATTGCGCTGGAGCTGATTAAAAAAGCCAAGCCGACCGTGATGCTGATCGGCGGCCAGCTGAGCCGCAATACGATATCCGTTTCGGGCGTCAACGCCTCAGCATTTTTATCGGGCGTGAATATCGATACGGCGTTTATGGCGGCGAGCGGCTTCTCTTTGCAAAACGGCTTCACGAGCGGCACCTACTCGGAATGCGCGCTCAAGCAGGATGTGTTAAAGCGCGCGTCTAAAGTGATTATGCTGATGGACTCCACGAAAGCAGGTAAAAGCCTGCCCTATACGTTCGGCACGCTCAGCGATATCGATGTGCTCGTTTCGGACGGTGAACTGCCGCAGACTATGCTTAACGCGGCAAGTGAAGCGGGCATTGAAGTGGTTTAGCGGCATACCGGCACAAATGGCGACCGCCGGTGCACCGGCTCATTCAGCCGTCAACCGCAAGCGGTTGACTGATATTTATACCGCCGCTTAAACCGGCGGCCTGAACTAACCCTGTATAGGCGCGAGCCGCCTTCGTCAAAGCCTATTGGAAAAAGGGTGTCAGCTGTTTTTTTGTGACTTGCCCACCCTCATCACTTTTCTGGCCATAGACAATAGCGGCTTAAAAAGAGGGCCCTCGAGTTCTTTTTTGACCGTCTTGAGCTCTTTGCGTATCTCGATATGCTGCGGACAGTGGCGCTCGCATTTGCCGCATTCAATGCACAGCGATGCAAAGTTCGGATTCTTCGCGCCGAGCCCCAGGTTCTGAAAGTATTTCATGCGCGAGCCGCTTTTCCCGAGCAGATATTTATCGTTATAGACCGAAAAACAGCCGGGAATGTTCACGCCGGACGGGCACGGCATACAATACCCGCAGCCCGTGCACGATACCTTCGTTTTCTCAAGTATAATGGCCTTGACGCGGTCGAATATGGCCAGCTCCTCATCCGTTAAAGCCCCTGCATGTGCCGAGGACGCAATGCGGACATTTTCTTCGAGCTGAGCTTCCGTGCTCATGCCGGACAGCACAGTCGTCACCTCGGGATGGTTCCATATCCAGCGCAGCGCCCAATCCACCGGCGTCCGCTGTGCGTTATAGCTGCCAAACGCGCTTCGCACTTCCTGCGGCAAATTATCCGCAAGCTTGCCGCCGCGAAGCGGTTCCATCACAATCACGGGCATCCCCAGCGAATGCGCGAGCTCAAGGCCTTCCTTGGTGGCCTGATTGTTTTCATCAAGGTAGTTGTACTGTATTTGGCAAAAATCCCACGGATACGCCGTCACCAGCTCCGTAAAATCGTTTTTGCCCCCATGAAATGAAAATCCGAGATTCCTGATGGTACCGTCTTTTTTCGTCTGCTCGAGCCAGTCGATCACGCCGAGCTTCGCCATTCTCTCAAACCCGGCTTTGTCGGAGAGCATATGAATCAGATAGTAGTCGATGTCATCCGTCTGCAGCTTCGTGATTTGGTTTTGGAATATCTTCTTCGCGCCGTCCAGATTGCCGACCATATAGTGGGGCAATTTGGTCGCGATCTTCACTTTTTCACGGTATCCGCCTTCCAGCGCTTTGCCGAGCAGCAGCTCGCTTTTTCCGCCATGGTAAATATACGCCGTATCAAAGTAATTCACGCCCTTGCCAATCGCATCGCGGATCAGGGCGATGGTGCGGTCTTCATCAATGCTTCTTCCTTTCATGGGAAACCGCATACACCCAAACCCGAGTATCGAGAGTTGGTCGCCGTTTTTTATGTTGGTTCTTGTTAACATGTTGACGCCTTTCTACTGCCGTAAGTACTGCTTATCAGATAAATTATCACCTTCTGTCTGATTTAACAATGCCCGAAAAGCTGATGCCAAATGAACAATTGGTAAATAATTTGATTCCACTTCGAAAAGAGGCCAGCAGGCGGCTCAGCTTGATAAGAAATCATAACATTCCACTGCATTTGTCAGCAGTTTGTGCCACCAGCAGACGACTGATGAGGATGTCGAGCTCATATAAAAACAGCGGCTTCATTTTGCCGCTGCTTCTTTTTTCAGCTATTTTTCTTCGTTGTCGAGACTGTCGTCTTCCCCGCTTGAGGCCGAATCATCTTCCTTCTGATCCGGGCTGTTCGCCAGAAAGTACTCATACAGATAGTTGGTGTCAGTCATCCTCGCCCTCCCTGAACTCTAAAATATCGCCAGGCTGGCAGTTCAATTCGATACAGATTGCATTGAGCGTTGAAAACCGTATCGCCTTTGCCTTGCCGGTTTTTAAAATGGATAGGTTTGCCTTCGTAATGCCCACTTTATCCGAGAGCTCATTGAGCGATATTTTTCTTTTTGCCATCATGACATCGAGATTCACGATAATTGCCAATGGCTCTCCTCCTTTTCCGTTAGATCGTCAAATCGTTTTCGTCCTTGAGCCTGATGGCTTTGTCGAACACCCAGGCCAGTGTTTGGCAGAACAGGCAGGAAAGCAGCCCGAGTATCGCCACCACAGGCGTCATTATTGAAAAATCCACAAACGTTTTCACGATGAGCACGAACGCCATAAACGCACAGATATATGAAATGTATTTTAAATACTGAACGTTTCTAATTACAAACGGCGAACTCACATTGACCGTTTTTAAGAGCTTCTGCAAAAACAGCAGAATAAACCAGCAGCATACACAACAAACTTCTATAAACGTGAAGGCCACCCATTTATCCAGCGCGCCGCCTGCAATGTACCTGCTGACAAACTCAGGATCCACGTATAAAAAAATGAACGGCATCGCGATGATCACAAGAGGACTGATAACCAGCAAGACCTCCAGCATCCGCTGCAGTATTAACGGTATATTCCATCTTTCTGGCATCACAGAATACCTCCATTTTTCGTGAGAATAGCACAGCAGGTGATTAAAGTCAACAATTATTTATCGGTTTTCAATACCTTTCATAGTCTTTACCGATTGAGTGAAAGGTATACATTTTTTATTGCAGGCATTGAAAAAATGCAGCCAAAACGATAATTTGGCAAACCGGCGCTTCCAAAAGCTTGGCTTAAACAGGCAGTTGCCGGATGATAAATGGCTGTCATAGAACCCCGATCTGCACACGCTTGCTCCGGCAGACGGATTTTGCCGGCCTGTCCAAAAAAACGCCCTTTATTATGTTATACTTGTCAAAACGGGTATGTAAATTGAAAGGAACGGATATGGACACAATTTTCTATGTTCTTGCCGGAGCTGTTATTTTGCTGTTGATTGTTATTTTAGCACTGCTGCTTTCGCGAAGAAATCAAACGTTTCAGGCGAATCAGGCAATCAGCCAGATGCAATCAACCTTTGTGGCGCTGCTTGGCGACATAAAACAGCAAAATACGCAAAGCGCTTACCAACAGCGCCGCGAGGTGATGGAAATGTTTAAGGTGCTCGGAGACGGCTTCACCAAAACGCTCGGCGACACCGCGTCCCAAAACCGGCAAAGCATGGAGATTTTGCGCCGCGCCGTGGAACAGCAGCTCAAAAACATGTCTGACGCGAACGAGCGCCGCCTCGAACAAATGCGCAAAACCGTGGACGAACAGCTTTCCGACGTGCTGCAAAAAAGGCTGACCGGCTCGTTCAAGCAGGTCAGCGACCAGCTCGAGCAGGTGTTTAAAAGCATGGGCGAGGTACGCAGCCTTGCTGCGGGCGTGGGCGATTTAAAGCGTGTGCTCACCAATGTGAAGGTACGCGGCACATGGGGCGAAACGCAGCTCGGGAGCCTGCTTTCGGCGATGCTCTCCCCCGTTCAATTCGTGCGCGACGCGAGCGTGAAGGATAACCGTGAGCATGTGGAATTTGCGATTGTGCTGCCGGGCAGCGGTGACGACACCGTGCTGCTGCCGATCGATTCCAAATTTCCAATGGAGGATTACATTAAAAAAGAAGAGCTGTTTGCAAAGGGCGACAAGGAAACGGCCAAGGAAGCGGTCAAAGCGCTTTCCAAAAGCCTGCTGACGGAAGCCAAGCGCATTCAGGGCAAATACATAAACCCGCCGGTCACAACGGATTTCGCGATTATGTACCTGCCCACCGAGGGGCTTTATGCCGACGCGATATCGCTCGGCCTTTCGGATATCTGCCAGCGCGAGTGCCATGTCACCATCGCGGGGCCATCCACGCTGACCGCGCTGCTCAACAGCCTGCAGATGGGGTTCCGTACGCTCGCGATTGAAAAGCAGTCGGGCGAGGTATTAAAGCTGCTCGATGCGACGCGCAAAGCGTTCGGCGGCTTCACCGACGCGATTGACAGGACGCAGCGGAGCCTGCGCGCCGCGCAGAACAACCTCGAAGACGCGTCACGCAAATCGCGCACAATTGAAAAAGAGCTGAGCCGTATCGACGGCATCGAGGGCCATGAACCGGTTCCTCTAAACAGCGTTGATGCAGAAGAAACGGACGACGTATCACTTTCTGTATAAAATCGCTGATATGCACCAAAATCCGCGTCCCTGCGTAGTATAGATTGAGCCTCGAATAAAGGGGAGAACCGAATAATCTATACAAGGAGGACGTTATATATGGGATTTGATGGTGGCTGCGGAGGCGGCTTTGGCGGCGGAGGCTGCTGTTGCTGGATTATCATCTTATTGCTCTGCTGCTGTGGCGGCTGGGGCGGCGGTTGCAACGAAGGCTGCGGCGGCGGCTGGGGCGGCTTCGGCGGCGGTGGCTGCAGCTGTATTATCTGGATTATCATCCTGCTTTGCTGCTGCTGCGGCAACGAAGGTTTCGGCGGCGGCTGCGCGAAATGCTAACAGATATGTGATCCGCTCGTTCTAAGGACGGCGGCTGAACAATCATAAGGGTATAGCATTAACATATACAAGAAAGTGTATGTTCCTGGCAAATTTTGCAGAGGGCTCATCCTGATAGAAGCCCTCTTCTTTTTTATTCTTATTCCGCATCTGTGTATCCGGTTATTCGTCTCTGATTTTGAGTCCCTCAACGATATCGAGCCTGCTGATATGCCTGCCGCTGAGCAGTGCAATAAAGCCCGCCATGATGAGTACAATCAGCCCCGAAATCAGATAGCTCCGGGGGTAAATCGCGGCGGCCAATACAAAGCTGTCTCCCGAGAACTCTGTCTTAACGGCGTTCAGCAGCGCGTGGCCCAGCAGGAACCCGACGGGTATCGCCGGAATCAGCTGTAACACGGTTTCTTTGATATGTGCCCACATGATGCTTTTGAGCGGATATCCCATCACACCCATAAACATATACTCGTACTCACGCGCCGACAGATTCATGAGCCCCACCGAATAAAGCACGGTCAGCCCGAGTATCACCGCGCAGGCCAGCATGAACCAGATCAGCGTATTGAGGCTTTCCATCAGCGAGGCAAAGCTTGTTTTGTCATCTTCGAGCGTGGAATACTCAAAGCCATATTCGCGGCTCAGGCTTTGCAGTTCGTTTAAATTCCCGTCCTGCGCGAAAATCACGTTGTAGACGGGCGGGAAATCGGAGAATACCCGCTTTGCGTAATCGTAGCTCGTATACAGAGTCAACCCGAAGCTTTGCGCCGAAAGGCCTGTGATTTTCACATCAACGCCGTCGATGTCGAGCGTATCGCCCGCATGCACGTTCCATTCACTCGCAAAATATTCGGGTATCACAAGGCCGTCCCGCAGGCTTTTTGTATCGACCGCCTGCATATCAAAATCGTCCTCCACCACACAGAGCCGGTATTCCTTCTCGCTGATGGTGACGGGCATCATCAGCGCTTTATTGACCCTTTCAAGGCTTTTCGCGGCAGGATGCTCGGCTTCAAGCGGCATCGGCTCAAACTCAATCAGCGCGTCGTAACGGGCAAACCCATCAAAATAGGCTTTCTGCGTATGATCGGCCGAGTTAAAGAACCCGAATGCGAATGTGAGCAGCGCACACGAGCCGCATATACCGAGCAGCACGGCGAGAAAGCGCCCCTTGTTTCTGAATGTGCTTTTGAGCGCATAGCGCGTATTAAACGAAAGCCTTTTCCATAGCGCAGGCACTTTTTCGAGCAGTATCTGCCTGCCTCCCGACGGCATCCGCGCACGCAGCAGGTGCGCAGGCAAGGGCGCAAGCACGCTTCGCACGCTGAGCAGCGCCGCCGCCATGCATACCGCCGTGCAAAGAGCGATGACGCCGAGCCACAGGGTGGGATAAAACACGAATGTGAGCCCCGGCACCTCAAACATCACGGAAAACAGGCCGATGATCGTGTCGCAAAGCAGCGACGTCACGACACAGCCGAGTATCGCGCCAATGAACGCCATGAAGCCCGCCTGTGCCATATAAATCAGCAATATCTTGCCATCCTTCATGCCGAGCGCCTTGTATATGCCGATCTGCCTGCGTTCCATAGCCACCGCTCTTTTGAGCATCACATAGATGATCATCACGATCAAGAGCGCGAAAACGAGCGGAAACACATACGCAAATGTCCGTATCTGATCAAGATCTTCAAGATACAGCATATGATTGAGCTGATCCGCCTGCACGACGGTTCTGCCCGCACCGATATGGCTGCCGATGTCCCCGGCCGCATCTTTAGAGATATCGCCCGACGCAACGATCTCGTTGTACCCCGCGCCGAAAAAGCCTTGGCGCACGAACACAACGCCGAACCGGTCACTCTGTGCCATCATCGCGCGCTCGTTCTCGACGAGATAAACATACTCGGGCGACGCGGCAATCCCCGTCACGAGCAGACTGCGCCCGTCCACCGTCAGCGTATCGCCCGGCCTTATGCCTTTGGCTTGCGCATGCTTTTTGATCAGCAGGCATTCACCGTCGTTTTCGGGAACGCTGCCTTCATAGATATACGGTGTGTTGACCGCATCCGTCAACGAAATGACCCTCAGCGTCACATCGCCGTCTTTATAATCCTTCACACAGCGCCCCTGCGCGTGCTCTATGCCCTTCTGTTCCGAAACGAACCGAACGTCATCATCATCGAAGCTGCCATAGAATGTGGCGTCGGCATAGGCCTGTGAGTCAAAAAGCTGCACGGCATGGTCGTCATAGCTTAAATAGATTGTATAGAGCGTCACAAAAAACGCTGTGCCGACGAGCACGAGCAGCGCCATACCGATCAGCTGCGGCAGATGTCCGCGCATTTTTCGAAATATCAGCTTTAAAAAAGATTTGCTCATCACCACTCCACCTCACTCGGCAAAAGCGGCGCGTTGTTTTCCGTTACGCTCAGTATCTCGCCGCTGCGGAGGCGTATCACAATATCGGCGATTTTCGCGATCTCCTGACTGTGGGTGATAAACAGTATCGAGGCGCCCTGCTGCTTATGCAGCTGCTTTAGCACCTCGAGCACGCGGATACCCGTTTCGAAATCGAGCGCGCCCGTCGGCTCGTCGCAAAGCAGCACCCTGGGGCGCTTGGCAATGGCCCGCGCGATGGAGACGCGCTGCTGCTCTCCTCCCGAGAGCTGCCCCGGAAAATGCGTGATGCGGTCGGAAAGGCCCACAAGCTCGAGCGCGCGCACCGCGTCGCTGCGCGCCATGCCCGCCATTTCGGTGGAGAACTCGACGTTTTCGAGCGCGCTTAAATCGGGCAGCAGGTTATAGCTTTGAAAAACGAAACCGATCGCCGTTTTGCGAAAGCGCGTCATTTCGCTTTTTTTATACGCCGTGATATCCTCGCCGCCAAACAGTATCTGCCCGCTTGTCGGGCGGTCCATGCACCCGAGTATATTGAGCAGCGTCGATTTGCCCGAGCCGCTCGCACCGAGCACCACAATGAATTTGCCCGCCGGTATGTCAAGATTCACGTTCTTGAGTGCTCTCACCAAAGAATCGTTTTCTCCATAGTCCTTGCAAAGGTTTTTTATTGTATACAGATTCATGCGTCCCCTCCAAAAATATAGACGATGAGACCGTTGAGCATGACCTCAAACATCTCATCCATGCAGTCAATTTCCATTAAACCGTTGTTCGCGATGCCGAAATACATCGCGTGCAGATAGTTATGAATGACCCCCGGCTTCACACTTCGCGTATCAATATGAAACAGATTGAGCAGCCGCGCATACGTGTGATGCTCCATCTGCATAAGATCATCGACCTTCTCCTTGGATACGGCCTGCATGCCGAGTATCAGTTCTTCAATTTCTTCGTGGTATTTGAATATTGACAGGTACTCCGGCGACTTAAAGCACATGCGAATAAAGCTGAGGACGCGCTCCTTGAGCGGCTCGCCGCCGGGCGCCAAAAAGAAAAGCTCCGCCTGATGGAACCATTCGCCGTGATATTGCACGATCAGCTCAAAGAAGAACGCTTCCTTCGAATCGAAATGCTGATAAAACGTGCCTTTCGCCATGGAGGCGGCCCGCGTGATATCCTCAACGCTGGTTTTGCGCACACCGTAGGCGGACAGCAGCTCTCTGCCCTTTTCGAGCAGCTTTTCCCTTTGTATTATCTTCTCCTGTTCGGACAGACTCTTCGGCGACATGCTCTTCTCCTTATTCATGACCATTTTTTTATTTTCGGTCATTATGGTCATTTTAGCATATAACGGAAACCATGTCAATGTTCTTGGAAATATAAAAGCAGCATAACGCACTCCTTCTTTGCCGACATCGCCTGCAGGCGTACTGAGGCGACCATAATTCTCAAAGATTCATTACGTTTGCCCACTATCATAGTGATGGACGACTAAGCGCTATTACCCATTTATTTATGATTAAAGTCAGGTATCGCCAACAACGGCTGAGGAGGTCCGGCTTTGCACCATTTGCGCCCTACACCTCATCCGGCACTGCGTGCCACCTTCTCCTCAAAGGAGGAGGCTTTTTCGTCTCTCGCGACATTAACGAATAGAAAAAGCAGCGTCCGCAAGAGACGCTGCCCATGTTTATGGATTTGTGATTTTTATTCTGCGGTATCGAGCGCTTCCCCAATCTCCACGATGTGTCCGTCGGGATCAAAAAAACGAAACACCTTCTGCCCCCACGCCTGCTTCTCGATGCCGTGTATCATCCTCGCGCCGGCTTCGCGGACGCGCGCCTCCATGTCTTCCAGCTCATCAGACTCAAAATAGATGAGCAGATTCTTTTTCCCCTGGTCAAGCGATGCATCCTGCGAGCCCTGCTTGAACACGGTCTGATAAATACCCTCGGCCTGATGCAAAGCGAAGTGGTTCTCAAAAAGCACAAGGGCGCCGAAGTCCTGCATAACATGCTGCTTTAAGGCATCGGCATAGAATGTCTTTGACTTTTCAATGTCCTTCACAAATACGATGGTGTTGACGAATACCGGATTCATTCTTACAGCCTCCCGTATGTTTATGTATCATTATAACATGGATTTGTCTGGAAGCAATGACGTCACTTTGTGCATTGCCAACCCGGCAGAAAATAAAGTATAATAAAACAGTTCAAACACCTTTGCCTGTTTCTGTACTAAACAGGCCGGGGTGCATTTTATTTTTGGGGGCAAAATGAGAAAAGCTGCGTTTTATACGGAACTCGCCTATGTTTCGGGCATTGCCGCTCTCGCGCTCGGCACGGCTTTTATGGAGAAGGCCGATATGGGCATTTCGATGGTGGTGGCACCGGCGTACCTGATCTATTTAAAGCTCTCCGCCATATGGCCGTTTGTGACGTTTGGCATGGCAGAGTATACCTTGCAGGTCGCTTTGCTTGCCGTGATGGTGATCGTGCTGCGCAGGTTCAAGGTCTCGTATCTGTTTTCATTTGTCACGGCGGTGATATACGGTTTTGCGCTGGACGGCTGCATGGCGCTTGTGGCGAGTGTTGATGCGTCGGCGCTCGCCGTGCGCATCGGGTTTTATATCATCGGCCTCGTTCTTTGCTCAACCGGCGTGTCGTTCATTTTTCACACGTATATTGCGCCTGAGGTGTACGAACTGTTTGTGAAAGAGGTCTCCGCGAAGGCGCATAAGAATATCAACAAGTTTAAGATCGGATACGACTGCGTGAGCTGCCTCGTTGGCATTATACTTTCGTTCAGCTTTTTCGGGCTGTTTCACTTTGAGGGCGTGAAATTAGGGACGGTTTTCTGCGCGCTCGTGAATGGGCGGATTATCGGCTTTATCAGCCGCTTTATGGAAAAGAGACTGAATTTCGTGGACGGGCTTAAATTGAGAAAGTACTTTTAGTTTGGTTGTTTCATAGCAGACGCATTATGTTATTTAATTGTTCTTAATGTATAATATTGTGTGCTATAATTTATTTTGTTCATATTGTGGCATTTCTAAGCTTAGCCGGAAAATGCAGCAATACAGACGGACTGATCATTCATGCTTACTAAAGGAGAAAACGATTATGAGCCAAAGCCTTCATTCCTATAGCATAAAAAAATTTGCTGCCAGTATTCGTGTCACGCTTATTTTATCTTTTATTTATTTGGCACTATTCTTAATTGATTTATTCATTGGAAACAACATTGTATTCAATGCTTTATCCGGCAGCGGTTTTGGCAAATTAAACGGACAGATTTACAGGGTATTCACTGCATCATTTCTACATTCGGGTTGGTTGCATTTAACAGCAAACATTGCAGCGTTTGTTTGTATTGGCACGCTCATTGAAAAAAGGCTCGGCCACTTAAATTTCTTAACGGTTTTCCTGGCTTCGGATATTCTCGCAAGTATAGTGTTTTATGGATATTTCAGCGAATGCAGTAACGGAAACGGTTCGTCCATCGTCATTTACGCACTCATCGCTGTTTTGTTGGTTCTTTGGCTTCGATATCCAAACAGCTTCCCTTATCGATGGTATCATCCTGCATTCGTGTATATAACATTTTATTTTTTAGCGGCAAGCTTCATCAGCGGCAGCTATACCACAATTATTCTTCACGCGTTCAGTTTCTCTGTTGGTTTAGTCATTGGTATATTGGAAATTCAGCTTAAATTATTGAATGCAAACGTTAATAAGACATAGATTCATAAAATACTATCCGTTAGGGACGAGACAATTGTTAAAAGCCCGACCGTGCCATCTCGTCAAAATAGTCATACGCGACTTGCCCGATATAACTGCTGCCGTCGTGATATTCCACATATGCCGGGTTTGCCCCGTCGTATTCCCAGCTGCCGCAGAAGCCCGTGCTCGTTAACGGATTGATTTGCATATCGTCTCGGTCAACAGCAAGTGAATACGCGTTTAACTGTTTGCCCCCCGGGTAAAGGCTTAACGTATCACGGTCAAGCTTGTATAAACCGCTTTCCTTCAGCAACGGCTTATTATCTTTCACTTCAATAATCAGATAATCGTAAGTCTGCATGAACAAATAAAAGGTTCTGTTCTCGTCAACGCAGCGCCACTTTCCAAACGTCAGTTTTATTTTCATTTCTTCCTGATCTATATACTGTTCCGGCGTTAGTATCTCAAAGTCAAAGATGTTCTCCAATAATTGATGTGGTATTTCATACAACGATCCGTCTTTCTTTATGAGGCAGTATTTCCCATCGTAAATTGCCACGTCCAGCTCATATGTCATAAATTCATATTTTGAGCTTTTGGCGGAAAAACGCATCGTCGTGCCAGTCACCGCTTTCGACGCATCCTTTTGAACGGGGTGTGAAAGGCAGTCCGCTATTTCGGCGATGGTTTGAGAGCCCGAAGCTGTAATCTCTGTGTCATACATAAGGGTACGGGTCATTTCCGGCCCGATACCCAAGCTGACAGAGTCAATGATATCCGCTGAAAATGAAGGCAAGGGGATGTCTGTTCTGTGGTAAGGGGTGCGTATTTCATTGGAGGGAAATGTGTATGCATGAACAAAAAGCTGCTCGTCATCGCCCTTGTAGCCGCATAGAAACGCCGTTAAAGGCACGTCTCCGCACAAGTTGCCGATTTTATATGTTTCTCCGGTCGGACGCCAATCAGCCAATCGATCTTCTGTGTACTGTATGTTGTTTACGGTGATTGTGTTGTCACGGCAAAAATAGACCGGGTAGAAACCGGAGATGACAGGGGCTAACAAAATAATCGTTATGCAGATAATTAATAAAAGTTTTCGAAGCGTTCTTCTCGTTATAAACAAAAGCTTGACCTCAAAACAGTTCGTTACATTGAGATGAATCAAGTTGCTTGTCTCATTATACACAATGTGGTATAAAGAGCCAATATATTTGTTAAGCGCCTATTCTTTTGTGTATGATTTCATGGAAAAGCGAATGAATAGATGTTTATGTTGTATTACGTTGCGTGGTATAATGCCATTTATACTATGCAACGAGGCGGTAAACTCAAATGACAGCTATAGCATCAAACAACAGTGTGAAACAATACATGGATACAATAAGCCATCTGCTAGAAATCGGTTCTGAGTTTCTTTTAGAAAGATTGGGTGCCGGTTTTATAGAAATACAAAAAGGCAGCCGTGATTTTGCTTTGGATACAGACGTTGAACTCGAAAAGATATATAAAGAACATCTGCTCAAGGTATATCCCGATATTCCTATTATGGGTGAGGAGCTGTCTCCGGACGCCATATTAACTGACTATACAGGGCTGTTTTGGGCGATTGATCCGATAGACGGGACTGTGAATTATGCAAGGAATATACCTGTATATGGGTCTTCAATTGCGCTGATACAGAATGGGAAGCCTATTGCCGTTGGCGTCGGTTTTCCGTCGCTGAACGAGACTTATATTGCCGGCGTTGGTATGGGCGCGTTTCTAAACGGAGAACGCATTTATGTGTCTGATACTCTCACACTGGATGCCTCAATGGCGGCATACGGAGATTTTTCTGTGGGAGAGAACCACAAAGTCAAGAACATCGTCAGATACAGATATGTTGAGGAATTTGGCGATGACGTGCTGAGAATAAGAATGTTTGGTTCAGCTGCGCTGCAGCTGGCGTGGGTGGCATGCGGCAGGGTGGATATCAGCATCACACTGAGCAACAATGCGTGGGATGTGCAAGGCGGCGTGCTGCTGGTTAGAGAGGCGGGCGGACAAGTGTTTGATGTGGACGGAAGTGAGCACACGATTCTTTCAAAATATACGTTTGCAACGAATCGGCATATGAAGAACGAGGTGCTGAAAATCGTAGCGGATATTGAGAGTTCTTTAAAATAAGATGACAGCTAATATGAAAATGATTTAAATAGAAGGCCGATATATCATTGATAGCCCTCCCCCCATCTCCCGCCAAAAACATAGAATTTTGATGGTCTTTTTATGGTGTCATAGAAAAGCGAATTATGTAAAATAATTGTTTTTAAAGTATTGCAAGCGGTGGTATAATTAATATGATTTGTACAACAATCATTCATATAATTACTTTGGTTAGAAAGGGATTCATATGCAAGCAAAAACTATTATTCTGTTCAACCATAAGGGAGGAGTAAGCAAAACGCTTACAACATTTAATATAGCATGGATGTTGTCAGGAGAAAAAGGGAAAAGAGTCTTGTTGGTTGATTGTGATCCTCAGTGTAATCTATCTGCTTTAATTCTAAGAGAACAATTTGATGATTACTATACTAACAATGATACAAAATATATGAATATTAAAGATGGCGTGAGGGTTGCTTTTGAAAGTAGACCAGAACCGATTAAAGCGATTAACTGTTTTAATGTTGAAAATAACAAGAATTTGTTTTTAATACCCGGCCATATGGATCTATCAGAGTATGAACCTTCACTTAGTTTAGCAATGAACAGCAATAATTCTATGACCGCCTTGCAGAATCTGCCTGGAGCTTTATCAGAACTAATAAGATTATGCGCGGAAAAATATGAAATTGACTATATTTTTATTGATATTAATCCGGGCTTAAGTGCTATTAATCAAATAGCTTTTACTTCAGCTGATGCTTTTATTGTACCTACCAATCCTGACCCTTTTTCTTTAATGGCGCTTAAAACTCTCTTAAAAGTACTTCCTCGATGGAAACAATGGGCCGACAATACAAGACCCTTTCTAGAAGAAGCCTCATATGTGTTACCATCAGCAAAAATGAAGTTTATTGGCGAAATAAGTCAACGGTTTAATAGGCGAAAAGGAAAACCGACAGCTTCATATGAGAAAACCATCGAAGAAATTGTCTCATTTGTGCAGAATGATTTTGTTTGTGGTTTGAAGAAGTTTGGTATGGCGTATGACATGAAGAACTACCATCTTGCAGAGATACCTGATTTCGGTGCAATGCTTCAGAAATCAAATGAGTTGGGAGTTCCTGTTTATGCTTTAAAAGATGAAGAGCTTCCTGGTGGTGTTACGTTTGAAAATACTACAGCAAAAAGAGATGAAATCGAAAGACAATTCTCACAAATAGCTGACATAATTATAGGAACTATAGTATGAGGTCTGCATTAACTTTATTCAATGCTTTAATTGAGCAAGCGAAACTCTCCGAAGGTCTTTTTCAGTATTTTAAGGCACAAGGTATACCGTTGAACTTATCAGACTTGCTCCGTTGGCAATGGATACTTGCCGTTTCAGCGTTAGATAAATATATTCATGATGTTGTTCGGGTTGGAATGATAGAAGCATTTGAAGAAAGGCGATTACAAACTCAGAAGTTTCAAGAATTCAAAATCAATATTAGTGCGTATAAAAGAATAAGTGAATCGCCAACGCCTACTATCGAATTCGAAAGAGAGATTGTACGACAACATAGTTATTTGGCTTTTCAATTACCTGAAAAAATTGCAGATGCACTATCATATATATGGGACGAGAATAATAAATGGGATGTCATCTCACAAAATATGACACCACCTATCAGCGCTGGTGACGCAAGAACTAAGCAAAAAAACATTATTACTCGTAGAAACCAAATTGTCCATGAAGGCGATTGCTTGACAACTGTTTTGCCACTTGATCAGCAACAAATATTACTAGAAGATGTGCAAGATGTCCTCAGATTTGTTACTGATTTAGCCAATTCCATACATAATTGCATTACATAATTAAATGTTTGCTGAAAGATACTGAACGTTTATCCTATAATTTAATGCTATTTACCCTCACAACTCCAGCAAGCTCTTCACTGCGTACGTTGGCTCCAGCGCGAGCAGGTCGCTCGTTTCCCCATACCCGTACTCCACCGCACAGCAATCCGCCCCCGCGCCTTGAGCATATCGTATATCCGTCACCGTGTCGCCGACCATCAGCACATCCGCCGCAGCCACCCCGAACCTCTCGCAAAGCGCGAATAGACTCTCCGGGTCAGGCTTGCGCTTGCTCAAATCGTCAAACGTCAGCACCGCGTCGAACATATCGAGCCCGTGCGCGTCGAGTATCTTGAGCGTCGGCGTTTTGAACTTCATTGTCACGAGCGCGAGCTTCGCCCCCCCGTCCTTCAAACGGCGCAACAGCTCTTCCCCGCCCTCATAAACGCACGTGTTGTCGCAGCACATATGCTCGTATTCTTCGTTGAAAAGCGCGAGATGCGGCAGCACCGCATCCCCCGAAAGCCCCGTGAGCATGCTCACCGCGTTCTTCGCGCCGCCGCCGATCGCGCGCGACACCTCATCGAGGTTCGGCACTGGCAGCCCCGCTTCTTCAAGCATCTTTTGCAGCGCCCGGGCAATATCGGGCCGCGTGTCCACCAGCGTACCGTCCAAATCAAATATATAAAGCTTGTAATCTCTCATAGCTGTCTCGGCGCAACTCCGATCTTCTTATAAACCTTGCGCAGCATGCGGATCGCATTCGCGCCCGCACGCTCTGCCCCGCTCTGTATCACCTGATTCAAGTAAGCCTTGTCGGCGCGAATCTTCGCGTACCGCTGCTGGAGCGGTTCGAGCTCGGCGCAGGCGGCATCCGCAACGCATGCCTTTAATGCGCCATACCCCTGCCCTTCAAACTGGGCCTCAATCTGCTCAAACGTCTGTCCCGTCACCGCGCAGAGTATCGACATCAGGTTCGATACGCCCGGCTTGTCGTCGGCGTATTTGATCTGCCCGTCCGAATCGGTCACCGCGCGCTTGAACTTTCTCTGTATCGCATCGGGCGGGTCGAGCAGCGATACATACGCGTTCTCGTTCTCATCCGATTTGCTCATCTTGCTCGTCGGGTCGGCGAGGCTCATCACGCGTGCACCCGCTTTGGGGATGTACGGCTCAGGCACCACGAACACATCGCCGTAAATGTTGTTGAAGCGCTGCGCAATGTCGCGCGTAATCTCAAGATGCTGCTTTTGGTCCGCACCCACCGGCACGAGGTCGGATTCGAACAGCAGTATGTCCGCCGCCATCAGCACCGGGTAGGTATACAGCCCCGCGTTGATGTTGTCCGCGTGGCGTTCGCTTTTCTCTTTAAACTGCGTCATACGCGAGAGCTCACCCAGGTACGTAAAGCAGTTGAGCACCCACATCAGCTCCGCATGGCACGAGACATGAGACTGGAAATACATGATGTTCTTTTCGGGGTCAAGGCCCGCGGCCAGCAGCAGCGCCATCGTATCGAGGCAGCGCTTGCGAAGATTCGCCGCATCCTGCCGCACCGTGAGCGCGTGCATATCCACCACGCAGTAGTAGCAGTTGTATTCATCCTGCAGCTTTACCCAGTTCTTGATCGCGCCGAGGTAATTGCCGATTGTGAGCACACCCGACGGCTGCACACCCGAAAAAATGATCTTTTTATCCCCCATGGTTTCCTCCTAGAGCTTTTCTACATCAATGATTTCTATTCTGCCGTCCTCGTACAAGAAATCGATCACGGCCTGTGTCTGCTGGTCCGCCGCCGTGCGGCTGATGGCCGCCAGCGCGAACCCGAGGCTCGCCTTCTGCCACTTGCCGTCTTCCCCGCACTCCACAACGGAAACGTTGAAGCGGCTCTTGCAGCGTTCCTTGAGGCTTTTCACCACGCTGCGCCTATCCTTTAAGCTGGCCGCTCCGGGAACGGTCATCACCACCTCAAAGCAGGAGCAGAACATGATTTAAAGCACCTCCAGCACCGAGCCGGGCAGCGCGTCCTTATCCGCCACGGCTGTATGGCGCACCGGCTTGCTTTCCAGCGCCTGAATCTGCTGCGGCAGCGGCGTACCGGTGATTCTGCTCAGTTCCCGTGCCATATCAAAGCTGTCTATCCCCTGCGTATCCGCGCCGAGCGAGCTTAATACATCCGCCGGGAATTTATACGGCGATGCCGTGGAAACCACCACTGCCTTCGTGGTATCGCCATTCTGCTTGTATTTTTCGTAGACACCCATCGCAACGGCGGTATGCGTATCGAGCAGGTATCCCTTCTGCTCAAACGTTGCTTTGATGCACGCCATCGTTTCGGTTTCGTCGCACCAGTCGGCGTAAAAATCGGCTTCGAGCGCCTCGCGTGCCTTACCTCCGATGTCGTAGCGGCCTTCTTTCTTGAGCTGGCTCATCATCGCGTTGACAGCCTGTTCGTCGCGCCCCGTCAGCTCAAACAGCAGCCGCTCCAAATTGCTTGATATCAGTATGTCCATCGACGGGGACATCGTTTTAAAGAAGGGGCGGTCGAGCGTGTACGCGCCCTTGCGGAAAAAGTCGGTCAGCACGTTGTTCTTGTTCGACGCACATATCAAGCGCTTGATGGGCAGCCCCATGCGTTTTGCGTAATAGGCGGCGAGTATGTTCCCGAAGTTGCCCGTGGGCACCACGAAATTGATCTCTTCGCCGTCTGTAATCTCTCCGTCGTTTAATAGCTGTGTATAAGCGCCCACATAGTAGGCAATCTGCGGCGCAAGACGCCCGAAGTTGATCGAGTTCGCTGACGAGAGGCTGTACCCCTTTGCGCTCACCTTCTCGGCGAATTCGCAATCGGTAAACATCGCCTTGACAGCGTTCTGCGCGTCGTCAAAGTTGCCGCGCACCGCGACCACATGCGTGTTCGCGCCCTCCTGCGTAACCATTTGCAGCCGCTGCATATCCGATACGCCTTCATTCGGGTAAAACACGACGATGCGCGTATGCGGCACGTCACAAAACCCTTCCAGCGCGGCCTTGCCCGTATCGCCCGATGTCGCGACGAGTATCAGCACATCGGGGCCGTCGCTCATCGCGGCGGTCATCAGGCGCGGCAGCACCGAAAGCGCCATATCCTTAAACGCGAGTGTCGGCCCATGCCAAAGCTCCAGCACGTATTCTCCGTGCGCGGTTTTCTTGAGCGGCGCTACCTTCGCGTCGTCAAAATTCGCATAAGCGGCGGTTGTGAGAGCCTCCAAGTCCCCCAAATCCTCGTAATAGCGACCGAGAACATTGGCGCAGAGCGCGGGGTATGAAAGCGCGGCAAGACGGCTCAACGGCCCCAAATCCGCAAACGTTTCAGGCACGAACAAGCCGCCCTCAGGCGAAATGCCCTGCAATGTGGCCGCCGACGCCTCAAGGCGCTGCGCGCTGTTTCTCGTACTGATGAGCTTCATTCCTTATCCTCCAAGTATGGTGGCTCCCCTCTATATTTTCTGCGGAGCCTCAAAAACAAACCTGCGCATGGCGCACCGGCTTATCATGCCGCCCCCTATGGCTGCCTGAAAGCTTGCGGCCCCGCGCAGGTTGCAAAGTCTGATTCCTGTTATCCCGCGATATATTTGCTCATATATTCGGGCATATCGTCGCTGCCGCTGACCACCAGATACGCGTTGATATCCGAGAACAGCGCTTCAAAGTTTTCGAGCAGAGTTTTCAGCTCTTCGCTGTCGTATTTGGCCATTTTTTTAAGGCCGTCTATGTAAACCGATGAAATATCGAAGTCACGCGACAGGATGCCGCATACGAAACCATAGAGTTTGTCAGGATTGTTGATGCTGTAATCGGCGGTGTTGATAAAACGGATTTCATGCCTTAAGTCATACATGCAGCGGTTGTTGTCATCCAGATACACGATGTTTCCTTTCGTGCTGTCCACCTCTGCATTCGCCTTGTCCAGAAGTTGTTTTGACTTGCCGCTGCCTTTCTTTCCGTAGATTAATTGTATCATACTGGCATCACTCCTTTGGTTTTTTTTAATTATACAATGTTTTAAAGGTTTATTCTACTCCAAAATGGACAATTTTGATTCGCCGTCGCTTCCCGAACTGTCCATCATTGACAATAGATTTTTTACCTTTCATAGATGATAAACCAAAAAAGCAAAAACAAACCGAAAAAATTTTACGTCACATAAAAAAGATGTTGCTCGCGACGTTACGTCACATGTTACAATGCGTTTATGGAGGAATAAAAATGGTAACGAAAGATTTGCTGACAGTGGGCGATCTGGCAAAAGAAATGAGCATTACAGTCCGTACACTGCAGTTTTACGACAAAGAGGGGCTGTTGAAGCCTTCCGCCAAAAGTGAAGGCGGGCGCAGGCTTTACACCAAAAAAGACATAGTAAAGCTCCATCAGATTCTATCGCTCAAATTCTTAGGGTTTTCGCTCGATGAAATCAAGCTCAAGCTGCTGCCGCTTGATAAACCGGAGGATGTTGCGCAGATACTCGGCAAGCAAAAGCTCATTATCGAGGAGCAAATCAAAGAACTGGCTGCCGTAAAAGAGGCGATTGAATCGCTTCAGTCGGAAGTGCTGCAGATCATGACAGTTGACTTTGACAAGTATGCGGATATCGTCTCGCTGCTAAGGCTGAACAACAAAAATTACTGGATGGTGAAGCTGTTTGACGAGAAAATGATGGATCATATCCGAGACAGGTTTTCGCTTGCTCCTCAAAAAGGCATTATTATCTATCAGAAATACCAAGCCATGCTTAACAATACCATCGCGCTGCAGCAGCGGGGCATATCCCCCGACAGCAAAGAGGGCATTGAGCTGGCCAGGCAGTGGTGGGCCATGATCATGGATTTCACCGGCGGCGATTTAAATCTTCTGCCTGAGCTCATGAAATTCAACGAGAGCAAGCAGGGCTGGGATGAGAATGTTGCAGAAAAGCAAAAACAGGCCGACGGTTTTCTCGGCCAGGCGCTCGCCGCTTACTTTGCCAAAGAGGGCTTCAATGTACCAAATATGGAGGGATAATATGAATAAGATGATTGAGGTCAAGTCGCTTATTAAAAGCTACGGCGATAACGAGGTGCTTAAGGGCATATCGTTTGAGGTGAAACAGGGCGAGATTTTCGCGCTGCTCGGCACCAACGGCGCAGGCAAGACGACCACGCTCGAATGCATCGAGGGCATACGCAAATACCAGAGCGGCGAGATTCATGTGAACGGCAAAACCGGTGTTCAGCTCCAGTCGTCGTCGCTGCCGCAGCATATGAAAGCCTGCGAAGCGCTCAGGCTGTTCGCCAAATGGAGCGGTGCATCCGTAGACGAAGTGTTTCTTAAGCGGCTCGGGTTCGATGAGATCAAGAACAAAGCATATAAGGATATGTCGACCGGGCAGAAACGGCGGCTGCATCTGGCGCTCGCGATGACGGGCGACCCGGCCATCGTATTTCTTGACGAGCCCACGGCCGGGCTCGATGTGGAAGGCCGCGCCGCACTGCACGAAGAGATCAGAAGGCTCAAAGCGCAGGGCAAAACGGTGATACTCGCGAGCCACGACATGGCGGAGGTGGAAGCGCTCTGCGACCGCATCGCGATACTCAAGGACGGCGTGATCGCGTTCATCGGCACGGCAGGCGAGCTCACGCAGCAGATGTCGAATACATTCAAGGTGCTGATCAGACTGTCGGCGCCCCTGCCGGTTAAAGAACTCAAGCATTGCGTTTTTACTGGCGCTTCTCAAGGCTACGACACATTCGAAACGGCGAGCCTCGAGGACGGCCTTGCGGAGCTGCTGGCCGCCGCGAAAGCAAGCGGCGCGCACGTGCGTGATTTGAAGCTTGAACACGCGAGCCTCGAGCAACGGTTCCTCGATATCGCAAAGGAGGGCAAATAAAATGAACGCATTTTTATATGGCATCGGCCTGCAGTGGAAGCTGGATCTTCGCAACAGGTATGTGCTGCTCACGTATTATGTGGTGCCGCTTGTGTTCTTTCTGTTTATCGGCGGCATATTCACCTCAATCAACCCCGAGGCGTACAAAACGCTGATTGCCTCGATGAGCGTATTCGGCGTATCGATGGGCGCGTTCTTGGGCGCTCCCACCCCGCTGATTGAGCTGTACGGCAGTGAAATGAAAAAAGCCTACAAGGTGGGCGGCATACCGCTCTGGACGGCAACGGTCAACAACCTGATATCCGGACTCATTCATCTGATGATGATGAGCGTGCTGATTTACCTGATTGCGCCGCTGGCTTTCCATGCCGAGGTGCCCGCCTCCGCAGCTGCGTATTTCGTCACGCATGCGGTTTTCATCACCGCATGCCTTGGCATCGGCACGCTGCTCGGTTTATTCTTGAAAAGCAGCTCAAAGCTCACAATCATCGCACAGCTCATATTCCTGCCGTCGATCATGCTCTCGGGCATCATGTTTCCAAGCAGCATGTTGCCGGATGCGCTGCAAACCGTGGGCAAGGTGTTTCCTGCCACATGGGGCTTTGCGGGCCTCACCGGCGGCGGTTGGGACGGTACGGGGCTGCTCGTACTCGCGGGGTTTATCGTTGTGACGCTGGCTGTCAGCGCATGGCGGATAGGCAAGCTCAAGGCGGATTAAACGCACAGGGAATGAATACAGGAGCTGTTCAGTATATGAACGGCTCTTTTTTATGCACACGGGGACGCACAGTGTGATATGTGAGCAAAGTTACAATCCCTTTGGCAATCCTCAGTCAGCAAAGCTGACAGCTCCTTTCAAAAGGAGCCTCTATTCGCTGCATAAGACGGCCTCCTGAGGTGGCACAGGCAGCGTGACGAAGGATTGAGAGCAGCACTTTTGAATTAGTATATCGCTTAAGCACCTTATTGCTCTTGGCGTCTTGTGTCATGCTGAGCGTAGTGACACGGAGCAAAGCATCCCATTTTTATTTGAAAAGGGCCATAGCGCGTTTATCAATCCTCAGTCAGCAAAGCTGACAGCTCCTAAAGAGCTTCTATTCGAAGTTTAAGAACAAGCCTCCTTTATGAAAGGAGGTGGCGCGCGCAGCGCGGCGGAGGATTGCAGTCTTTAGACAAAGGTATCATTTTGAATAAGTCTTTTGGCTCCCTGTTTATCATTGCGTTTGTCATCAGCGTGCAAACATAAAACGGGCGATCCATGATCGCCCCCACCACAAATAGGATGGCACATGCAGCGTGCGGAAGATTGCGGGCTTTGCCGTTTCTTTATGCCGCCTGTACGAAAAGGAGCCGTCCGGTTTCGAACAGCTCCCTTTGTGTTTCGTATTGAAACTAAATTACATTCCCTGGACTCTTTCTTCGAGAGCGCTGAGCTCGTCGAACAGTGCCTTGGGCATTTTCTTCGTGGGCTGGTCGTATTTGGCGTAGTGCTCTTTGATCGATTCGATTTCGGCAAGCCACATATCTTTTTCGATCTTCAAGAGTTCGGTCATATCCTTTTCGCTCACATCAAGACCTGTGGTGTCAAGCGCACCCTGCGTGGGCATATAGCCGATCGCGGTCTTATCCGCTTTGCCTGCGCCGTCCACACGCTCGAATATCCACTTCAATACGCGGCTGTTTTCGCCGAAGCCCGGCCACAGCCACTTGCCGTCTTTGTCTTTGCGGAACCAGTTGACGTAGAAGATTTTCGGAAGCTTGTCGGCATCGGTCGCTTCGCCGATATCAAGCCAGTGCTGCAGATAATCGCAGACGTTGTAGCCGATGAACGGCAACATTGCAAACGGGTCGCGGCGGACCTGGCCGATCTTGGCCGAAATGGCCGCAGCCGTGATTTCGCTGCCCATGATGGATCCGAGGAACACGCCGTGCTGCCACGAAAAGCTCTCGTGCACAAGCGGAATCGTGCTCGGGCGGCGTCCGCCGATGAGTATCGCGGAAATCGGCACACCCTTGGGGTCTTCCCATTCGGGCGCAATCGCGGGGCACTGTCCGGCCGGCGCTGTGAAACGCGCATTCGGATGAGCGGCGGGAGCTTCCGAACCCGGCGCCCAGTCTTTGCCCTTCCAGTCGATCAGGTGCGAGGGCGCATCATAGCCGATGCCTTCCCACCACACATCACCGTCGTCGGTCAAGCCGACGTTTGTGAATATCGTGTTTTTGTCCGAGCTGTGCATCGCGTTCGGGTTCGAGTGCATCGAAGTGCCCGGCGCCACGCCGAAGAATCCGAATTCGGGATTGATCGCGTAGAGACGGCCGTCCGCACCGAACTTCATCCAGGCGATGTCGTCGCCGATGGTCTCAACCTTCCAGCCGGGGATCGTGGGAATCAGCATGGCGAGGTTGGTTTTGCCGCACGCGCTCGGGAATGCGCCGGTGACATATTTGACTTTGCCTTCGGGGCTGGTCAGCTTTAAAATCAGCATATGCTCAGCCATCCATCCCTCGTCTCTCGCCTGCACGGAAGCGATACGCAGCGCAAAGCACTTTTTGCCGAGCAGCGCGTTGCCGCCGTAACCGGAGCCGTAAGACCAGATGGTTCTTTCTTCGGGGAAATGGCTGATGTATTTCTGTTCGATCGGCGCACACGGCCAGGAAGAATCCTTCTGGCCTTCGGCAAGGGGTGCACCCACAGAGTGCAGGCACGGTACGAAATCGCCGTCGCCCAGCACATCAAGAACCTTTTCGCCCATGCGGGTCATGATGCGCATGTTGGTGACAACATACGGGCTGTCCGAGATTTCCACACCGATTTTAGAAATCGGGGAGCCGATCGGGCCCATGGAGAACGGAATCACGTAAAGCGTTCTGCCCTTCATGCAGCCTTTGTAAAGCGCCTTCATGGTGTCTTTGAGTTCATTGGGGGCCACCCAATTGTTGGTCGGACCCGCGTCTTCCTGCTTTAAGGAAGAAATGTACGTTCTGTCCTCGACGCGCGCCACGTCAGACGCGTCGCTGCGGAACAGATAGCATCCGGGACGTTTCTGAGGATCGAGCGGCGTAGCCATTCCGGCATCAACCATCTCTTTGAGCAGTCTCTGATTTTCCTCTTCGGAACCGTCGCACCAATATACCTGGTCCGGCTGGCACAGTTCGGCCACTTCGTCGACCCATGCCAAAAGTTTTTTGTTAGTCGTCATTGTCATTTACCCTCACCTCTTTTTGAATTTTTAGAAAATCAAAATTTCCTTTTGATCCGCTATAAAACCGCATTGCTCTTATTATAACTGCTTTTTACCTGAAAATGAATCCCCTAATGAAAGTTTTTTTTTAAATTCTTGCGAAATTATCATTAACGGTACACAACGATATGCCAGTATGATTAATTATTGCTCAATACACGCATCCGCATGCAGGCTTGTCCCCGTTTTCATAACAATAAAGCGCGTCAGCTCACATCATCGCGGGAGGCTTTGTAGGATATCAGTGCCCCCACAGCCGATACAAAGTTGCCGAGTATGTTCTCCTGAGCGGGCGTTAACCCTTCCGTCATGATATTGGCCAATATCGCAGCAAGCACCGTACCCGTTTTTGACGGCAGCACCTCAAGCCAGCATTTGGGCGCAAATTGAGATTTGTCGTCATCGTCATCGTTATCGGTGTCGGTATCGCTCGCGCTTTTTATTAATTTTTTGGGATCAAAAGAAGGCGGATCATACCATGTCATATAAAGCTCCGAACAACATTAAACTTGCCGGTGTCTTACATATCATATTCAGCGAGCGGCATATGGTGTGAATGCCGTCTGCGGACTGCCGACGCGCAGCGGCAGAGAAAATCCCCGGTCATCGCCGGACGGTTCCCTCAGCATGTTCTTTTCCAGCCGCATTTGGCACACCGAGATCGCTCAGTCACAAATGCTTTCCGCAGACGGTTCCTTCAATGGGGTACAGCCTTGATCGAATAAGCATGCGATTATGGTTTCGCCTTTAAGGAGAAGCTGTCGCCCAAGGCGACTGATGAGTTGATTTATGAACATCTTTCGTTTGCCGCCTTATCCTCCGAGAAGAAGGCTTATCTGAGTTGTCCGCAAAGTAAAAAAGCGGCTCAAGGATAAACACCCCAAGCCGCCGAATTTCAATTATTACTTAAATATGTACTTGCGCTGCACCGTATAGCTCACAAAGAACAGCGGCACATCGACGATGATTTTCGCGAGCAGATCGGGCACGCCCGCGAGGGTCAGCAAATCGCCGCCGCCGATACCGACAGCCATGATCAGCAACGCAAGCAGGTAATACTTAAGCACGCTGCTGCGTTCACCGTTCGCAAAAACAACGTGGCGGTTGATCATGAAATTGACAAACGAACTGACCGCGCGCGCCAGAAAATAGCTGGACCAGTAATCGAGGCTGAACGCGAGGTTCAACAGCGCAAACATGCTGTAATCCACCACGAACGACGCAAGCGAGGATGCGATAAACTTGAGAATCTTGCCGTATATAAGCCACGAATCGCGCAGCGGATGAAAATGCGAGCTTTTGTTGCCTTCGAGGTACACCGTTTCAATCGGCACCTCGACGTATTTGATGCCCCACCGCTCGATATTCAGCAGCATGCTCATTTCATACTCGTACCGGTCGCCTTCGAGCGCGCAAAGCTCGGCGAAAATATTGCCGGGCAGGCCGCGCAGCCCCGTCTGCGTATCCGTGACCCTGAGCCCCGTCGCCAACCGAAAAATGCCGCGCGTCAGCGTGTTGCCAAAGCGAGACCTTGCGGGCACGTCGCCCGAGAACGCCCTTGCGCCGATCACAAGCACGCCCGGGTTTTGCTTCATCGTATCAATCACAAGGCCGATATCGCCCGGCGTATGCTGGCCGTCCGCGTCCGCCGTGACAATGCCCTTTATATTCTCCTGCTTTTCAATATGCGTGATGCCCGTCTTGAGCGCCGCACCCTTCCCTTTGTTCTCAGGATGTATCAAGACACAGGCCCCCGCTGCCGAGACCTGATCAAAAACCGGCGTATAACTTTCGCCGCTGCCGTCGTCCACCACTGTTACGTTAATGTCTTTATCGCGCAGGCATTTGACCACCTGCACAAGCTTTTCATCCGGCTGATAGGCCGGGATCAGCACCGCGTATTCTTTCACACTGTCTCCTTCATTGAGAATCTAGCGCCATTATACTCCAACGTTCGCTATTAATAAAGAGTGAGAATTCAAAAGTGTTTCGGCGGATTCGGGCAAAAAAAGAACCGCTGTCTTTGTGCAAAACAGCGGCTCTGAAACCATGCTCATGCCCAAATCCTCGGGTTGCTTAGGCTTGGTGTGCTTTACGAGCTATTCATCCTTACATGATAAGTTTCACTCTGTATACAGCGCATCGTTGCGGCCGGTGAGCAGCTTGATAAACAAAAGCAGTTCGCCTTGCGAAAGCGCCCGCTTCATCACGGTTACCGGATATTCGTTGCAGGCATATTAGCCCTGAAAAATGTTGAACGGTTAAGAAACACGGCTTCCCGCCTTGCGGCAGACGGTGATAAACAGCATGAAGACGCTGTTGCCACGCAAAATCAGGGAGTGTGTCCATTCAGCTCAGGAAAAAATAAGAATCCCGCAGTTCATCAATCCGGTATTTGACGCAGAGCCTGTATAGAAAACTCTTCACTCTGCTCAACGGGACGCGCTCCGCAGCGTATGCGGCCAGCAGCTTTTCAAACGCCGCTTTTTCCTTCGGACCGGCAACTGTTCTAAAGCAGTCCCACACATGCCGCGCGGCATTCACCGCAAAGCCGACGGTCTCACCCAGTGCCAAAGACGCTTCAACGATATCAAAAAACGACGATACCGGATAAGCGGACTTGTTTTTGAGCAGCTCGCGTACCGCATCATAGCCCGCCGGGTTTTTCTCCAGCACGAGGTATTTGTAAAGGCGCCACTGCTTCTCGAGCTTTTGAATTGAGCCGTTTTTTTCAAGACAGAACGCGCACTTGATGGCGGAGAGGTTTTTGTCCTTCACTTCTAGCATGATGTCTATACCCATAAGCGGTGCCGCAAAATCAAGAAATTCGTGCACACGGGCGGTCTTAGCATGCGCACCCGCGCGTTTGGTTTCGTCTTGCTGCGAATAATGAATCTTCTGCCGCCCGTCATTTTTGTGCCACGTCCCGCCGCACAGGCGTATCCACTCATAAGGAGATTCTAAGCCGCAGCCGTTGATGCGGTGATGCAGATTATCGAACACGACGGGAAGCCCGAGCCTTTCACCCGTCTCCAGCACATCGGCGATGTTGAAATGGCGGTCGTCGTTTTCAATCACCAAGCGGCTTTTCACCGCATCGTCAAGATATGAAAAATGCGTACGGAAACGCGCAAGCGCCTCCGTCTTGCTGCCCGATACGCCCCCGATATGCAACACGATTTTGTTGCTGCCATCCGTATTCAGGCTGCTCAACACGCGTTCATGATAATTCAAATCGTCGATCGACCGCTGCACCACATCAGGGTTGGCAGAATTCAGCACGGTATACTGCCCCGGATGCATCGACACACGCAGGGCTGACTGCTTGATGAGCGCCCCAATTTCTGACAGGCGCGACGAGAACATCTCCTGCCAGCCAAACGTCACTGTCGGATGCGAACCGAACGGCATCAGGTCCGAACAGATGCGGTAGAGCCGGATGTCGTTGTCGGCGTTGTACCGGATAATGGTTTCGAGCGCGCTTAGATTGCCCTCTGCGAGCGCCTCAAGCCGCCCCGGCGATGCACTTTGAAGGCGGCAGGTCTTCATCGCAGCACCCGGCACGCCGAGCGTCAGGCACGCATAGCCCACTCGGATATTATCCTTTTCATTAACATCTGCCATAGCCACAAATCTCCGTCCTCAGCTGAAATCCTCATAGAGATTATGCCCGTTAATCGGTGACACAACGCGGGCAATATGATATATTGAGCAAGAAAACTTTGATTGGATGAACAGCATGATCGAATATGTCAGTCATATCAGCGTTGAAGATTATAACAGCTTAAGGGGCGGAGCCGGATGGGGCGCAGTCGAAGAAACTCAGGCGCGCACCGGCATTGACAACTCCTTCTTTCTGGTTGCAGCCGTGGCGGACGGGCAGACGGTGGGCATGGCGCGCGTCGTCAGCGACGGCGGTTATTATATGCTGATCGTGGATGTGATTGTCCGCCCCGATTATCAGGGACAGGGTATCGGTCAGGCGATGGTGGCGCAGGCACTGGAGCACATCCGCGCGTATTTAAGGCCCGGCCAAAAAGCGATGGTCAACCTGATGGCGGCAAAGGGCAAAGAACCGTTCTACGAAAAATTCGGCTTTCTTGAGCGCCCGAACGACAGACTCGGCGCGGGCATGATGCTATATGTACAACCGGACGAAAAATAACGCACACAAATAAAAATACTGTGATATAATAAACAAAAGGGCGCAGCTGCTCTAAAACAGATAGCTGCGTCTTTTTCTATTTTCCGAAAGGGCCACTCTTATGCAGTATGTTTATGACAAGCTAACGGGCATAGCCCGCACCGACCGCTATCCCGGCGGCGCCGTGGGCCACTGCACGCTGGACGTAAAAAATGAAATTTCCACAGGCTGCGGCATGCTGATACCGCGCTATGGGGAGATTACCATGCGCCGCAAGACCACAAGCTCTCTCTCATTCTATGAGAACGGGGCATTAAAGCGCATCGCGCTCGAGCAGCAAACGCGGGTTAAAACGCCGCTCGGCGAGATGCCCGCCGAGCTCGTCACGTTTTATAAAGGCGGCTCTTTGAAGCGCTTTTTCCCGCTTGACGGGCAAATCAGCGGCTATTGGTCCGAGCAGGACGAAGAAGGGCTGCTCGAAGCGCTGGCATTCAAGCTGCCATCCGGCGAAATAAAAGCCAAGATCATCGGCTGCTGTTTTTACGAGAGCGGTGCGGTAAAATCACTCACACTCTGGCCCACGCAAACCGTACGGGTGAATGCGGGCTTTGGCACCGTGCCTGTGCGGCACGGCATCAGCTTTTATGAAAGCGGCGCGCTCAGATCCTTAGAGCCTGCGTACCCAACAGCCCTGCCGACCCCCATCGGCCTGCTCAAGGCCTATGACGCGGCGGCTTGCGGCATCAACGCAGACTTAAATTCCCTTGAGTTCGACGAGCAGGGCCGCGTCATTGCGCTCACAGTCCCGAATACCAAGATCACGGCACAGGGCATCGATGGGCACACCGAAACGGTTGCGCCCGTACTGGCTGTGAATCCGCTCGATGATGAAAGTATGATCGAGATTCCCGTACGCGTGAGTTTCACCGAAGGCTCGGTGATTTTAAGCGTGAACGGGCGGCAATGCGATTATGATCTTCACAACACAAAGTTCACCGTGCAGCATACAAAGCCGCTGCAAACGGCGTGCTCGGGCCAGAACTGCGCGGCATGCGGGCTGTGCCCGTTATAACAGTCCGGTATCCGGTTATAATAATATAAACAAAAGCGAAGGAGAAAAGCCATGAAACTCAGCGCGAGAAACCAGTTAAAGGGCAAGGTGGTGTCCATCAACGAAGGGGCGGTCAACGCCATCGTCGGCATCGATATCGGGGGCGGCAATGTGATCACCGCGACCATATCGATCAGCGCCGTGCATGAGCTGAACCTGACGGTCGGCTGCGATGCGTATGCGGTGATCAAGGCGACCAGCGTGATGGTGGGCGTCCCGGACTGACCGCTTTCGCGTTGTCTCAGAGGCTTGCCAGCGCGAGCCGTTTGCCCAGCTCATACGCGCTTTCCATATCAACGGGAAACTGATTGCGTTTCACGGCAGTTTTTTGTGCCACATCGATATTGGATGTGTTGTATTTCGCATAGTCGTCAAACTGGTAGGTATCGGCAGAGGTCATATACGCGCTGGTGCCGCCAAGCAGCTGAAGATAACGCTGGATCGTCTTATATAAATAGTCGTAACCGCGTTGTTGCGCGGCATCCGCAGGCAGCCCCATCGTATAGATAGCACCGCTGCTTAAAGCTCCCGCGAAATACGAGCGCGTTTCCTGGCTGTATGAAACGCTCGGGAACACAAGGCGCTCCAAAAACGCGCGCGTTGCGCTTGTCACATCGCCGAGGTATATCGGCGAGCCGAGCAGCAACCCGCCGCAGGATACCGTAATTTCCTCGAGCAGCCCTGTCAGGCCGTCGCGCATCACACAGCGCCCCGCCGTTTCTCCGTGCCCTTTTTTGCAGGCAAAGCAGCTGATACAGCCCCGAAAGCTTAAATCATACAGATGTACAAGCTGCGTCTCGACACCGGCCGCCGCTGCGCCGCTCAGCGCGCTTTGCAGCAACTGCGCGGTGTTCCACTGCGTTCTCGGGCTGCCGTTCACGGCAATAATTTTCATACTGTCCCCTCCCCCATAAATATCAATCACAATCATATGCCTTTCGTTTTCCGCTGGCAAGCAAAACATGGTATAATCCTCTATATCCGTCGCAGGGAGGTTATCAAAATGCAGATACGACCCGCTCAAAACGCCGATCTGCCCGCGCTCTTAAGCCTTTATGCGCAGTTTCGCGGCACGCCGGTGCCCAAGGCGGATGAGCGCATTTTGGATATATGGGGGCAGATACTCGCGGATAAAAACCATCATGTGATCGTGGGCACCGTTGACGGCCGCATCGTGTCGTCGTGCGTGCTGCTTATTGTGCCCAATCTGACGCATGAACAGCGCCCTTATGCGCTGATCGAAAACGTCATCACCGACGAAGCGTACAGAAAAAAAGGCTATGCGTCCGCCGTGCTCGAATACGCCAAGGCGATCGCGAAAGCGGCGAGCTGCTATAAGGTCATGCTGCTTACAGGCTCAAAGCTGCCAAGCACGCTGACGTTCTATGAGCGCGCCGGTTTTAACTGCCATGATAAAACGGGCTTCGTGCTCTGGTACGAATAGCGCCGAAAATTGTTCATCTTGCCGGTAAAAAGGGTATAATAAAAATTAAATCAGAGTGCCAACAAGGAGTGACTGATGAAGAAAATTATATTGGCCGCCGCAGCCCTGCTCGTGCTGCTGGCAGGCTGCAGCAATACAGACCAAACCGACACTTCCGACTCGCCGTCACCCACGGCAGTTGCCGTCCCCGAAACGGTCAGTGCCGTGGAAGATATAACCCCTGAGCAGGTGGCCTATATCGATTTTTTTGACGACCGCAGCCCCGACGGCATCGCGTCGGTCACATATTCCAAAACGGACGATATCGGAAGCGTACTGAACTGGATGTCGCAGCTCAAGCTGACGGGACAGGCCGACCCGCAGGCCACGGGTGCCCCCGGAACCTGGGGCCGCTACGACGTCAAGCTGTTCGGCGGCGATGTATCCACGGTCTCGTTCAATGAAAACACGGTGACATACGACGGCGACAGCTATACCTATGAGGACCCGTCGGGTCAAAATCCAGCGGATACGGTTTATACGATTTGGATGGCACCGCAGCACAGAGATTACCCGGTGGACACAGGTGAGATTATTGTCGAGCTGTTCAATCAGACGGGCGGCGAGGTGGCCATTACGTTCATCCCAAGGCTTGAGAAAGCGGAGGCAAACAGCTGGAGCAGCGTCGCTTGCGCAGCCCAGTTCTGCGCCTCGTCCGACCCGGTGGATGTGCCGGTATTGCCGATGACGATCGATATGAAAACGTGGTATCCGTCGAGCCCGGCGGGCACTTACCGGCTGTCGATGGATGCGTTTGACGAGAATGGAAATCCCGTGGTGCTGGCGTGTGTGTTTAACCTCACAGAGGAATGAGAGAGTGTGTTGACTTAAGCTTTTCCAAAGCGATTTCAATAAATAACCTGTTTGATATTGCGCAAAGCAGTCTGCTGTCGTCCCGCACTTTTGCGGGACGGCGCTTGCAAGCAGTCTCTTATTCAATTTTCAAAGCTCTATAAATTTTCAAAGCTCTATTAAGTAAAGGGAACCCAATATAAGTTCAAGTCGTTTATAACAAACGATTCCGAACGAATACAGTGTCATGCTATAACTGTCAGAACGACACCTCATCCGGCGCTGCGCGCCACCTTCTCCTCAAAGGAGAAGGCTTATCCATCTGCGTCCGATGGTTTCGAGACAAAAAAAGAGCCATGATAGCTCTTTTTCTTAATGTCAATCCCATTACATATGCCGACGAGTGGGGCGAATGGCTATGCGGTAAAATGCATCCCAAGTTTTTAAGCTCTTAATCATGGGATTCCTCTTCCGCTCACGCTCCATCGGAATGACACAAGTTACTTATCAGCAGCAGATAAAGAGCCTCACGGCTCTTTTTCTTTATGTCAGTCTCACTTGCTCACATAACTCATATAGCGAACTGCAGCAAAATACTTATTCTCAGCTTTGTATTGAGATAAGCTGAATGTATTGTCATCTAAATCCCATTCCAAGCCTTCATTTCCATCGTCATCGTAAACAGGATTCCCTTCCCCAAACTCGGACGTCAGCTGATCAGATACAGCTTTGTAAAATGCATCCCGATCTTCCTGCTTTTCAAAGCTATTCCACAGGCTGACCCCTACGTTTGACATCCTCTCGTCCGATGAAGCAAAAATATGACCTTCCCATTCATTATTCCATACCTTCAGATTTTCGAATGTAAAGTTCTCTGCAACTTCTGCACTCGTCTGGGTCACCTTGTATCCGCTCAGATAACCTTTCACCGTATTTGGTTCCGGCGCATCCTGAAAATCGGCAACAAGATCCTCAAATGTATTCCATTGTTTTGGCGCACACCCGGCCAACAGCCCCACACTCATCACAACAATAAAAAGTAATAATAAGCCGCGTTTCATACTGTCCCTCCAATTTGTTATTAATGTGTTTATTATACCATATGTATCCTTTGCTGTTGCATTTTATTTCGTTACATTTTGTCTTGCTGAGACGATTTTTTCCGGATGCACAAAAAAAGCCAGCTCTGCGCTGACTTCTTTGGCACTCTGAAGAGCCTCGCGACTCTTTTCTTTGCTTTATTCGAGTATGAACGGCGTCTCCTGATAGACGTAATAGTTGAGCCAGTTGGCAAACAGCAAATGCGCATGGCTGCGCCACGTCACCGCAGGCTGCTGTGCGGGGTCGTCGTTCGGGAAATAGTTCTTGGGTATTGCAATATCCAGGCCCTTCTTGATGTCGCGGGTGTATTCGCGCGAGAGTGCGAGCCTGTCGTATTCGGGATGCCCCATCACGAATATCTGCTTGCCGTTCATCGCCGAGACGATATAGATGCCCGACTCCTTGGACTCGGAGATGATCTGCAGTCGGTTATCTTTCGCGATGTCCTTATGCCTCACCTCGGTGTAGCGCGAATGCGGCACATAAAATGTGTCGTCAAAGCCCCGCAGCAGCTTCATTCTGATCTGGGCTTTGTCCGCCGTGTGCAAAAACACGCCGAACTTCTTTTCGGACAGCGCGTACTTCGGAATGCTGTAATGATAATATAGCCCCGCCTGCGCGCCCCAGCAGATATGCATCGTGGAAAACACGTTGGTTTTGCTCCACTCCATAATCTCAGTCAGCTCCTGCCAGTAGTTCACATCTTCAAACTCAAGCTTCTCCACCGGCGCGCCCGTGATGATGAGCCCGTCATATTTATGGCCGCGTATCTCGTCAAACGTTTTGTAAAACGTATTAAGATGCTCCTGCGACGTGGTTTTAGAGCTGTGCGTTGCCGGGTTCAAAAACACAGGGTCAACCTGAAGCGGGGTGTTGCCGATAAGGCGCAGCAGCTGCGCTTCCGCAAGAATCTTATCCGGCATGATGTTGAGTATCACGATTTTCAGCGGTCGGATGTCCTGATGCATCGCGCGTTCATCCGTCATCACGAATATGTTTTCTTTGCTCAGTTCCTCGTACGCCGGCAGATTTTCGGGTATTTTAATCGGCATTGGAAAACTCCTTTCACTCCGTCTTACAGCCGCTGACCAGATCCTCAAGTGTGACCGTATCCACAACGGCATTGATTTTTCGGGATACCTTATCCCACACGTTTCTGCGTATGCAGCTTCTCAGCCCCGTCTCCTCCTGACCGCTCACCTGCTCATCGACGATGGACAGATCACCTTCAAGCACGTGCAACACCTCGCCCACACTGATATCCGCCGCAGGCCGGGTCAGCATATAGCCGCCGCCCGCTCCTTTTATGCTGCGCACAAGACCGGCGCGCCGCAGCGCACCGAACATGCTTTCCAGATATCCGTCGGACAGGTGCTGCCTTTTGGCGATACTCACCAGCGCGACCGGCTGCCCGTTCGAATTCATTGCGAGATCAGCCATGGCCCGCAGGCCGTAACGGCCCTTGGTGGACAGCTTCATTCCGTCTCTTCCTGCCCCTGCCTGTAGTTCTCAATGGCTTTTTTAATAGCCTCTTCTGCAAGCACCGAGCAGTGTATTTTCGCGGGCGGCAAACCGTCCAGCGCTTCCACCACTTCTGCGTTCTTAAAGCTGAGCGCTTCGTCTATCGTCATGCCTTTAATCAAGTCCGTGGTCACGCTGCTCGACGCAATGGCCGCACAGCATCCGAACGTTTTGAACGACGCGTCTTTAATCACATCGTCTTCAATCTTTAAGTACATCCGCATGATATCGCCGCAGCGGGCATTTCCCACTTCGCCGACCGCATTGGCACCCTCAAGCTCACCCACGTTATGCGGATTCGCAAAATGATCCATCACTTTTTCACTGTACATCTCTTCATCCTTTCTGGCAGAGCGGCGACATCTCGCGCAGGTCTGCAACCACGAGCTTAAGCGCCTCCACCGTATCGTCAATATCTTCCCGCGTCGTCGCCTTGCCGAGCGTTAACCGGCAGGAGCCGTGTGCGGTTTCATGCTTGAGTCCGATTGCGAGCAGCACATGCGACGGGTCGAGCGAAGCCGACGAGCATGCGGAGCCTGTGGATGCCGCGATACCGAGCGCACTCAGGCGCATAATCAGCGACTCGCCTTCGATATAATCGAAGCTGAAATTCGCGCTGCCGGGCAGCCTTTTTTCCCTGTGGCCGTTAAGCCGCGTGTCGGGAATCTCGCTCATGATCCGTTCGATCAGATAATCGCGCAGCTCTGTGAGCCTTTTGGCCTCGTGTTCGCGTTCATCGGCCGCAAGCCGCAGAGCCTGTGCCATACCGAACGCGCCCGCCACATTTTCTGTGCCCGCGCGCTTGCCTTTTTCCTGAGACCCGCCCGTCTGCACCGAGCTTATGCGCGTGCCCTTTCTCAGATACAGGCCGCCGACGCCTGCGGGGCCGTAAAACTTGTGCGCCGAGAACGACATCATATCGACGTCCTTGAGCCTGTCTCCCGACATATCGAGCATACCCGCGGCCTGTACCGCATCGGTATGAAAATACGCTTTCGAATTCTCTTTAACGATACGGCCGATCTCCTCAATGGGCTGCACCGTGCCGATTTCGTTGTTGGCAGCCATGATGCTGACGATGACGGTATCATCGCGCAGCGACTTCTTTAGCGCGTCCAGATCGACGATGCCGTCCGAATCGACCGGCAGATACGTCACCTCATATCCTTCCTTCTCAAGCGCCTCGCACGTCTTCATGATGGCAGGATGCTCGATGGCGGAAGTGATGATATGCCGTCCCTTGTTTTTATTTGCGAGAGCCGCACCGCGCAACGCAAGGTTGTCCGATTCGGTGCCGCCCGATGTGAATATAATTTCCTCCGGCTTGACGCCGAACACCTGCGCAATTTGTGCGCGGGCCGCTTCGAGCGCGCGCCTTGCCTCAAACCCGAATGTATGTAAGCTGGACGGATTGCCGTATATACCGCCAAGGTACGGCATCATCGCGTCGAGCACCTCTTGCCGTAACTGAGTGGTTGCGGCGTGATCCAGATAAATACGCCTTGTCATAATATCATACACCTCCACAGGCCTAAAAAGACCAAGCTGCGTTATTTCGACTCAAAACATACAATTTCCTATTGTTTTTGTAATGTTTTGATGTTAGTATCAATATACATGGACAAATGGCGTTTGTCAATAGGCGCAAGAACAAAACCGAGCGGTTCAGTCGGATTAATTTTTTATGAAAAACTTGTCAGGTTAAGCGCTCTGACGATATAATATTTAAGGAACAGGAGCCCGGCATGAAGATTTCCAAAAACGGACAATATGCGCTGCTGAGCGTGGCCGATCTTGCGATCCATTCACAGGGCGGCCACGAGAGCCTCGCCCATATCGCCGAGAGGCAGCATATCGAGCCGCGATACTTAGGACAGATCTTTTTTGCGCTTAAAAATGCGGGGCTCGTAAAAAGCGTGCGCGGCAAAACCGGCGGCTATTTCTTAAGCCGCCCCGCGGAGGAGCTCACTGCCGGCGAGGTCATTCGTGCCGTCGAGGGTGACCTTGCCCCCACACAGTGCTGCATTGACGAAGGCGAATCCAAAAGCTGCAAGACCTATTACGGCTGCATCACGCGCGTGCTGTGGCAGCAGATTGCGCATGAGATTAACGATACGCTCGACCGCATCACAATTGCCGATATCATCGCCGAATACCAAAAGGGAGCTTACAAAGATGACGCTCAATAAGTGGCTTGAGGACAATACCGTTGCGGCGCAGCTGACGCAGCTCAATAAGGACAGCCTTTATAACAACGATCTGCTCGGTTTCGCCACGCGCACCGAGGTCATCGACATTTTGAAGAGCCTGCGCTCTCTGATACTGCCGGGCATATTTGAGTCGCTCAACCGCAAGCGCCTTTACGCTATGATGGCGGCGCAGCTTTCCACTACCGCCACACAGCTTTGCGACCTGATACACGGCGTGTTAAAGCGTACCTGCGAGGATGAATCTGACGCCGACTGTTTAAGCCGCGCGGAGCAGCTGACCATCCGTATACTCGACGGGCTGCCGGCCATTCGCGATCTGCTCGGCGACGACATTGAAGCCGCGTTTGAGGGCGACCCCGCCGCGAAATCCGCCGAAGAGATTATGCTGAGTTATCCGTCACTTGAAGCGATGAGCATATTCCGCATTGCGCACCATATATACACCTGCGGCGTGCCGATCATGCCGCGCATCATGACCGAATACGCGCACCGCAACACGGGCATTGATATCCATCCCGGCGCGACCATCGGACGCAAGTTTTTCATTGACCACGGCACGGGCGTGGTGATCGGCGAAACGTGTACAATCGGCTGTAATGTGAAGCTGTATCAGGGTGTCACGCTCGGCGCGAAGAGCTTTCCGCTCGACGAGAACGGCAATCCGATAAAGGGCATCAAGCGCCATCCCGATATTGAAGACAACGTGATCATCTACGCGGGCGCGACGATCTTGGGCGGCGACACGCGCATCGGGCACGATTCGGTAATCGGCGGCAATGTGTGGCTCACGCAGTCCGTGCCGCCGTACAGCACGGTGTTTAACGCGCAGCCCTCCCCCGTGATCAAGCCGCTGGAAGGGTAGACAATCCTCAGCCAGCATAGTTGACGGCTCCTTTTCCAAAGACCAGCTATAAAAAGTCAAGCTGAGAAAGAATAAAAAAAGAGATAGCTGTCATTTCTTTTGAGCGACAATTTTATTGGAAGCATGATAGTGTTTGGGGACACCGGGATGCTCATCTTCAAAGGTATAAGACTTGAACTGGAGGACATCCCAATCACTGTATAGGCTCATAATCTCCTCGTCATCTGCAAGCCCCACTGCAAAAGGTTCTATGTCGGGTGACGCAGGCAACACATTTGTAAAAAGCTGAATGATATGTATCCCATGATCATTAGTGTGTTCTTTGGCGTCAAGTATGAACCTTTTCCAGTGCTCTTTTTTTACAAAATGAAGTGTTCCAAAGGACATGACAAGGCCGTATTGCTTGCCAAACGCAAACCGTATTAAGTCCTGAGCCCATGCAGTAACATGCAAGTCTTTAGAGGCGGCAAGACGGTTTAGCTTTGCAATAACACTCTCTGACAGGTCAAAAGCCTCAACTTTAGTGTAACCAAGGCCAGAAAGATATAGTGAATTCTTGCCCTCACCGCATCCCACGTCCAACACCGACCACGACTTGCTAAATAAATGCTGAAATTCATCAATTGCAGCATTAGGTTGTGTGCCAAAAGTGGATACACGGTCATCTTTGTAAGAGTCTTCCCAGAACGGTATTTTCATTGTATGACCTCCGTTTACATTGTTGTTTGAGACAATTTTTTCGATGGCATCGCTTCATACGTCCTGTTCTCTTCAAGAATGCGACAGTATTTTCAACCGAAAGTGTGGTCTCTGAGCTGACCGAACCGCATGACCCGGGCGATGATGAAGCTGTCCTTGCTGTCGTTCTTCGTCTGGCGTATGTACATCTTGCGAAACGCATCCGACTGGATAGACTCAATGTCGATTCCCCAGTAAAAAAAAGCAACCCTCCTATGTTCAACTTCGACGCAGACAGGGTCACCCTCTGATTCTTACCGCAATACAACCTCGTTAGACATGCAGCACATCATCGCTATCCAGCTCATTCGCATCTAACCGTAAGGACAGAGGCGCAAAGCTTCGTACAAAGCATGACTTCAAGGAGGGAGTTCTGCGTCCTCTGTCTGTTACGCTCATTATCCCATATGCAACACGGGATAACAAGTTTTTCCTGCGGTGCTCTTGTCAAGAACATACATTATACGAGGAGGTGGCACGCGCATGCGTGACGGAGGATTGCGCGATTGCCACGGATTGCAAATAGAGCATCCTCAGTCAACGTAGCCAGACAGCCCCTTAGGAGCCTTTTCAAAAATAAAAACAGCCCGCTTGCGACAGCAGGCTGCTCGCGTCACATAATCAAAGCTGTTGTAACGATTATTGCTGATGCCAATTCCGATTTGAACGCCTTCTTTTAACTGTCACTAAAATTCCCGCGACCACGAAAACGGCCGCAAGCCAAATGAACACATATATCAAATCCATATTTTGCCCCGTCTCCGGCAGCACTGCATCTCTGACCGTCACAGCAATGCTCTGCGTGACACCGTTCACCGTATAGGTAATCACGGACTCTCCGGCTTTGAGCGCGGTAAATGTTGCGGGACTGTTAAAAGCAGCATTGAAAAAAGTATGGTCCCATTCCCATATACCGCCCTGAGGCAACGGCTCCCATATCGCTCTGCCGCCCACGAACATGGTATAAGTCTCCGGAATGCCCGAGGGGCAAATGGTCAGCTTCGCGGTCATATCGGGGATCGGAAGATAGTTTTGTGAATCCGCCGTGAAAGAAGCCGTTACGGTATAGACCCCGGCCTCGGCCCTTTCGTTGCCCGCATAGCTGACTGAAACGCCTGGCGGCAGCGCGCCCGCAATAAACAGGCTCTTGGGATTGCCGTCGTAAGTATATCGGGCATCGGCAAATGTCATGCCGCTCATATCGTATGTGGCTTTAGTAACGGTCACGGTTATGCGCTGCGTGACGCCGTTTACGGTATAGGTGATGACGGATTCTCCTATTTCCAGCGCGGTAAATGCGGCAGTCCCATTAAAAGACGCATCGAAAAAAGTATGATCCCATTCCCATGTGCCGCCCTGCGGCAAAGGCTCCCATATCACCCTGCCGCCAACCGACATAGTATAGCTCTCTGGTATGCCCGAAGGACAGATCGTCAGCGTTGCGGTCATATCGGGGATGGAAAGATAATTTTCGCTTATAAATGCAGCGGTGACGGTATAGACGCCCGCATCCGTTTTGCCATTGCCTGTATAACTGACCGAGACACCCGAAGGCAGCGTGCCCCCGACCGACAGACTCTTGGGATTGCCGTCAAAGGCATACTCGGCGTCGGCAAACGCAACGCCGCTCATATCGCATACGGCTTTGTTCACGGTAAGCGTGAGGCTGGTTGTAACCGTATTATAATGAGCTGTGTCGTCCGGTGTAAACGTCACTGAATACGCCGTCACACCACTGTCCGATACCGAAGGCTTTGCGGTTGCGTTCGTCCACGTAAAGGTGCCGGGTACGCTGGCCTCTCCTCCGGATAAAACCGAATTGGAAAGCGGTTCGCCATAGGTGATATCCGATGCGGCAGGTATCGTATCTATCATGGGCGTTATTTTATTAACCGTGAGTTTAACGGTAGTCGTCAGCTGCCTATAATTATCCGGGTATGAAGGCGTATTTTGTGTAAAGTATACGTTGTAAGGTGTCATGTTACTGTCGGATATATCCGGAACTATTGAACCGTCTGTCCACGAAAAGTAACCGTCTATATCGTCCCCGAATACACCAACAACGTCTCCTCCTGACAATACTGAATCCGCAAGCGATTGTCCGTATGTGATGGACGCGGCAACGGGTGCGGTTGCGAGACCCAGATTCGCCTTTAACACATATACCAAACCGGCGGTCAATACTGTGGTGTAATTCACATCATCCGTGGGCGTGAAAGTCACAGAATAATAATTTGTGTAGCCCGCAGTGGGTATTTGATCACCATAGGTCCATGCAAAGCTTCCGGGAACGTTTGCCGAGCCAAAGTATATTACCGAATACGGATCAAGAGTCTGCCCATACGTTATGGTCCGACCTATAGGGTAGTCTACTATGACAGGCGTGGCTTTGTTCACCACGAGCGTCACCGCAGCCGAGGACGGGTTATAATTATCGGTGTCCGTTGGCGTAAATATGATGGGATACGCTGTGAGGCCGCTGTCCGATACAGAAGGAGCTGTGGTTCCATCCGTCCATGAAAAGCTTCCTGGGACGCCGCCCGACCCGCCGGTGAAGGAGGACGCGGATAGCGTTTGCCCATAGGTGATTGCCGACGCATTCGGCAGCGTCACGACCGTGGTTGCGGCTTTATGGATCACAAGCGTGACGGCAGCCGTTGATGCCGTGTAACGCTGAGCGTCTGTTGGTGTGAACGTGACGGAATACGCCGTTATACCGCTGTCCGCCACAGTCGGCTTTACCGCACTGTTCGTCCAGACAAAGCTGCCGGGTACGCTGCCCGAGCCGCCCGACAAAACCGAAGCGGAAAGTGTTTGCCCAAAGGTGATCGCCGAAGCACCGGGCAACGTCACGACTGTCGTGGATGCTTTGTTCACCGTAAGCCTGACGGTCGTGGTCGTCGTCACGTAGCTATCGGCGTCATCCGGTGTGAAAGTGACCGAATATTCCGTTGTGTTGCTGTCCGTTACATCCGGCGCTATCGTTCCGTCCGTCCATGCAAAGCTGCCCGGTGTATTGGCAGCCCCGCCGGATAAAACCGAAGCGGCCAGCGTTTGCCCGAGGGTGATTGCCGAAGCGGTGGGCGGAGATGATATCAAAGGCGTTGCTTTATTGACCGTAAGGGTAACCAGAGCCGTTGATGCTGTGTACCGCTGGGAGTCTGTGGGTGTGAACGTGACGGAATACGCCGTTATACCGCTGTCTGCCATGGCAGGTGCTATCGTCCCGTCCGTCCAGACAAAGCTGCCGGGTACGCTGCCCGAGCCGCCCGACAAAACCGAAGCGGAAAGTGTTTGCCCAAAGGTGATCGCCGACGCACCGGGCAACGCCACAACTGTCGTGGATGCCTTGTTCACCGTAAGCCTGACGGTCGCGGTCGTCGTCACGTAGCTATCGGCGTCGTCCGGTGTGAAGGTGACTGAATATTCCGTTGTGTTGCTGTCCGTTATATCCGGCGCTGTCGTATCGTTTGTCCATGCAAAGCTGCCCGGCGTATTGGCAGCCCCGCCGGATAACACCGAAGCGGCCAGCGTCTGCCCATAGGTGATCGCCGACGCGGCGGGCAAAGATAGGACCGAAGGCGTTGCTTTATTGACCGTAAGAGTAACCAGGGCCGTCGATGCGGCGTAGTGTTCGCTGTCATCCGGCAGGAACGTCACCGAATATTGTGTCGTACCGCTGTCTGCCATGGCGGGTGTTATCGTCCCATCCGTCCATACGAAGCTGCCGGACACGCTGCCCGACCCGCCGGTCAGCATCGATTCTGAAAGGGGTTCACCGTAAGTAATCGCCGACGCGGCAGGCAAAGCCACCACCGTCGTCGCAAGACGGCTGACCGTCAGCGTTGCGGGAGAGGAAACGATTTCACCCTCGATATTGGTGAATACGCAGCGGTACCGCCAGCCGTTCATGGAATACGCCGTTGCGGGCGTTGTATATGTCTCCTCCGTCGCGCCTGTACCGCCCGTGACATTGCTCCACGTTGTACCGTTCGTTGAAACCTGCCACTGGCAGCCCGGCGCCGGATTGCCGGAGGCCGTCGCCGTAAAGCTCGCCGTGCTGCGCGCGTCTACGGACGCGTTTACCGGCTGGCTCGCCACGGACGGTGCGACCGCGTTCATCATGGGGTATGTATATGCGTCCGTGCCGATCACCCATTTTTTGTCGCCGGGAATCGTGCCATTGTTCAGAACATTGACAAGCGACGTTTCTTCATCTATCGGAGACATTAGCGTTCCATTATTTTCAGGGGTGAATGGGCCGATGTTCGAAAGGGTATAATCACCCAATCCCAAACCGACCGCGCAGCTGCCATTCAGCCAGAAACAGTTTTGTACAACCGGACGGCTATAGGGGGCACTCGCCGGAAATCCGCCCACTATTGCGCCGACATAACTGTTCATGGTGAGCCTTGTGATTGCACCCATGCTATAGCAATTATATATCTTTCCATAGGAATAACCCGCAATGCCGCCCGTATTGACCTTCCCCGTGACAGCGCCTGCGTTATAGCAGTTTCTGATAACGCCAAGAGTCGATGCCGTGATACCGCCGGCATTGTCGCCGATGGTGCTGACGTCACCGGTATTGACGCAGTTTTGGATAACAGAATCATTAAGATCATTGCCGGAAATGCCGCCTGCCAATGCACTGGCGGTAATCGTGCCCGTGTTTGTACAGCCTATCACAAGGGAATGGTTGACCCCGACAAGGCCGCCAACCGAGGATATTCCGCTGATGCTGCCTGTATTTATGCAGTTCTCCAAAACGCCGTCGTTTACCGCCGCAATGCCGCCCGCATAGAAGCTTCCAGTAAACGAGCTCGATACGCAAAGATTCTTGACCTTTGAGCTTGCTCCCAGATGGCTGAACAAGCCCATATTATCATTGTTGGGAACCGTAATGCCTGAAATGGCAAAACCTTGCCCGTCAAACGTACCGGCAAAGTCGTAGCCGTAACCGATCGGCGTCCAATTGCCGTCGCCCGATGGGTTATAATCATTGGTTACAGTGATATCGGATGTCAGTTTGAATGTCACGCCGCCGCCGGTATTTCCGCCGTTGACGAGCTCAGCGAGGCAGGCCAGCTCCTCCTGAGAATCGATTGTGTAGGTATCGCCGGTTGTAAAAGACGTGCGCGTGGTGCCAAGCGCTTCCTCCGCCGCACGCGCCGTAACCGGAATACAGATTGCCGCCAGCAACACCATACAAAAAAGTATGGCGGCTGACCACCTTGCCCTCATATCAAACCCTTACCCCTGCTTAATAAATATTTTCTATATATATAATTATTGTATCCTTTTGGCAGTTTAATTGCAATAGCGGTACACTTCATGAATGTAACTGCACAGGGTTAAATACGCTTCGAATCGAAAGCAAGATAAAGGCATCCACACTTTGAGCAGGCTGCGTGTATATAATAATAACGTCTACTCGCCGAATTCTTTTTTCACCGCAGCCAGCGCCGAGGCAATGACCTTGTCCATATCGTAATAGCGGTATTCCGCCAAACGTCCGCCGAATATCACATGACCCTGCTGCTGCGCAAGCGCCGTGTATTTTTCCCGCAGCGCTTCGTTCTTCTCGTCGTTGACGGGATAATACGGCTCGTCGCCCTGCTCCCACTCCTTCGAATATTCCCACGTCACATGCGTCACGCTCTGCGTGCCGAACTCGAAATGCTTGTGTTCAATCGTGCGCGTGTACGGCGTTTCGGCATCGGTGTAGTTCATCACCGCCACGCCCTGATAGTTGTCCGTCTCAATGCGCTTGGTATCCAGCGTGAGGCCGCGGTAATCGAGGCCGCCGTAGCAGCTGTCGAAAAACGCGTCGAGCTGGCCCGTGTACACGATCCTGTCCGCCATGGTTGAAAGCCGCTCGCGGTTTTTGTGGAAATCCACGCCGAGCTCCACCTTCACGCCGTCCAGCAGCTTTTCGGCAATAGGCGTATACCCGCCGATTGGGATACCCTGATACGGGTCGCTGAAGTAGTTGTTGTCAAACGTATAGCGCACGGGCAGCCGCCTGATGATGAACGGCGGAAGCTCTTTGCAGCTGCGCCCCCACTGCTTTTCGGTATAGCCCTTGATAAGCTTTTCGAATATATCGCGCCCGACAAGCGAGACAGCCTGCTCCTCAAGATTCGCCGGTTCACCAACAATCTCGCCGCGCTGCTGCTCGATTTTCTCTTTCGCCTGCTGCGGCGTAATCACGCCCCACATTTTACTGAATGTGTTCATGTTGAAAGGCAGATTATATAGCTCGCCATGATAATTCGCAACCGGCGAGTTGATGTAATGGTTGAACTCGGCAAACTGCCGGATATAGTCCCAAACCTCTTTATTGCTCGTATGAAAGATATGCGCGCCGTAGGTGTGGATGTTGATGCCGTCGCGCCTCTCGGTATAGATATTGCCGCCGATATGGCCGCGTTTTTCAATCACAAGGCAGGTTTTGCGCCTCCGTTTGGCTTCACGCGCAAATACCGCGCCAAAAAGACCGCTGCCCACGATCAGGTAGTCGTACTTCATTGATTGTCCTTTCGAATGGCCGTTGATTTTAAACTATGGGTAAATTTCACAACGCATACGATTATAACGTGCTGCGCCGCAAATAGCAACGCAAAGGAGGGCTATTCAGAAAGCTCCTTGAGCGCCTGCGCCACAGCCTTAAGGTTCTCCGGCGGTGTATCCCGCGGCACCTCGCAGCCCGCCGCGCTGATGTAATGGCTGCCGCCGATTTTCACGCAATCTCTCACGGCCTGCTTAACCGACTCCTGCGTGCCCTGAAGCAGCACCGACACAGGATTATAATTGCCGCTGAAAGCGCATTGGCCGCCGTGCAGCGCCACGGCTTTGTCGAGCGGCACCATCCAGTCAAGATCGATGATGTCGCAGTGTTGCACCGGAAGATGTTCCAAAAACGGCGTGATATCGCCGCAGATATGCAGCTTCGTTTTGACGCCCATGCGCTGAATCGCGCTTAGGAGCTTCTCCTGATAAGGCAGCGCAAACTGCCGATAGCATTTGGGGCCCGCCACCGACGCGACCGCGTCGCCGACGCCGATGATGTCCGCCCCCGCATCCACCTGCGCTTTGGCATAAACAATCGCCTGCTCAAGGCAGATATCCATGAGGTCCGTCACGAATTCCTCGTTGCAGACGAGATCCATCAAAAACTCGTTGACGCCGCGCAGGTCCGCCGCTTCGGCCATGCAGCCTTCCACCCATCCGATAATCGGCATCTGATCGCCGAGCTGCTTTTTGTAAAGCTCCACGGCGAGCACCGACTGCGTCATCCGCTCGCTGTTTTCGGGCGCCGTGACCTTGAGCTTTAACAGGTCGGCCTCGTCCTGCAGCAGGTTTGTTCTTGCATACGGCACATCGTTTTCTGGGAAAACGATATCCGCGCCGAATGCCGATGCCTCGCGCATCGGGTCAGACATCACGGTCACGCAATCGAGATCGAATTTCTCCGCGGTGAGTATGTTGCCCCGGCAGAGCTCGCGGTGGTCTTTGCAGTGCTGCGAATACGGAATGCCCGCCTCGCGTGCGGCATACTGCATGATGATGTTGAAATTGGGGATGCGGTCAGTCTTTTTTCCCTCCAGCAATGAGAAAACGCGTGTCTTTGCGTTCATGATGATAACCTCCGGGATGAAGTGGGGGCAATTTGCTTTATTATCGCATAATTCCGCACCGCTTTCAAGCAAGGCAATGCTCCCCCCGCGGTTAACAGCCATTGCCAGCCGGCCCACTCTTGTCATCTTCTTCAAATGCCTGTATTGTATAAGGCAATCCCCAGCAAAGGAGACTGTGCACACCGTGATAAAGCGGATTGATCATATTGACGGCATTCCGGCAAGCCTCAAGGGCACGCCCGTTGAGGAGCTGATTCTCTATCAGAACTTCGCCGCGCCGCACAGGGAATACGCAACCGCGCAGATGCTGGTCGGCATGTGCATGGATAACCGCAAGCAGCTCAAAATCCCTGAGAACTTCGCGTATATCATCCGCACGGGCGGCGCGAATTTGCGGTACAGCGAATTCAAGGTGTCTTACGCGATCGCGGTGGGCGGCGTGAACCATATCGCGCTGATTGCACATGACCGCTGCGGCATGGTGAACCTTGCGGGCAAAATGCGGCCGTTTATTGAAGGGCTCTCCCGCCTTGAGAACTGGACGGCGGAGCGCGCACGGGACCACTTCCTAAATTACGCACCCATCTACGAGATAGAAGACGAAACGGAATTCGTGCTGACCGAGAGCAGACGCCTCGCCGAAAAATACAAGGGCGTCACGGTGGTTCCGCTTTACTATACGCTGGACGACAACAGGCTCAGCCTGATTGAGGAATAGAATATTTTTCTTTACTGGCGTTTATTTCCTGATAAAATGTCTTATATATAACTATGACCAATTTCTTCCGTATGGTCGGCGTTTTATCAGACAGATAGGATCAGGAGAATGCTATGAAAAAAATCGTCCGCTTTCTGTTATATTTGCTGACAATCGCAATACTTATCGCATACAGTCTGGTGTACTCAACGGTTGATGTTTGCGTATGCGGAAAACATAATATTCTGCCTCAGCTGATTATGATGGCCCCAGGCACCGCATTAGTCGGCATCACACTATTGCTGATCAGCAAGAAAGCTGTTAAAGAAAACGGTAAAAAGAGAATACCTTATGATTTCATAGCCGGAATATTGGGTTTGCTGATTTCAATTCTGTGCTTTGTTCCTGCACCAAAATCATCTTTTTTCAGTATGATAATAAATTACGATATGTCCATCATCATATTATTCCTTGGCATTTACATCAGCCTGTTTATCTTCCTGTTATACCGTCGCGCCAAAACGCTTAAGGATCAAAAGGACGGGCAAAATGTTCAGCCGCGGGATAGATCAACCCTATAATCAAAAGTATTCTGTTTTGTATGAGGAGCATTCTATGAAAAAAGTCATCCGCTTTCTTATTATCAGTCTCGCCCCTGTTGCCGTTCTTATTGCGTATTCCAATTTATATTTCCTTGCCCGAGTATATACGGGCAAGTACTTCGACATGCTGCCGCTTTTCATAACTGCTGTTGCAGGTTTTGCGCTGATCGGCACAGCGATATTTTTTATTTGCAGAAATGCTTTAAAGGAAACCGGTACAGCGCGCATCCCTTTTGAATACCTTGTCGGCATCGTTCTCGTCTTCTTCCCTATGCTCAGCTTATTCATCTTTATCCCGCTACCGGCGTTTTTCATTCCGGATATAGGAACCAACATGACACTGACCGGGCTGTTTACCGGCGTATATCTGTGTTTGTTTATCGCCGTGCTGCACCGCCGTGCCAAAGCACGCAAAGATCAAAAAGCGGCGCAAAATGTTTATCCGCTGGAATAGATCAACCATGTAATCAAAGTATTCTGTTTTGTATGAGGAGCATTCTATGAAAAAAGTCATCCGCTTTCTTATCATCAGTTTGGCACCGGTTGCCATTATTATCGCATTTGCCGTTTGCATTTTGTTAATCAGAAGTAGCTCGTTTGCTACCGACAGCTTCTATATGAATCTTTTGACTCCGGTTACGGCATACGCTTTGGCAGGCATCGTGATTGTGTTGGTCAGCAAAATGGCTCTGTCCAAAACCTTTTCAACGCGGTTTCCATTTGAATTCCTCGCAGGAATTTTGCTCGTGGTTTTATGCAATTCTTGCTTTATTGCCCCAGATCTCAATCTGGGCCAAATATTGGGTGCCATTTCCGCTTATGGGTTTCCCATGTCCAGCCTGTTCTTGGGCGCGTATATTTGTCTGTTTGTCATCTTATTATACCGATACTTCGGGGCTCTCAATGCAAAAAAAGATACCCGCAACGTTCAGCCGCTTGAGTAAGCCGTGTCACCTTGACAAAGCCGCCTGCATAATATAGAATTACTGGTATCTCTTTGCACTGCAGACATTCAACCAAAAAATGAATGGGCGTTCAACAGTACAAACTGAGCAGGCGATGAACCGTATGGTTCGTGGGGCCGGGCCGCAATATTGCGGCAACAGATCACGTTAATCAGCGTATCTGTGGGACAGTGTATGTTATCCACGGGTGCGCTTTTTGTTTCCCGCTTAACATACAAAGTTGATAGAGTGCCATAGAGCTATCTTGCCTTTGGGAGGGTACTTTTATGGAACATCAGAAAAGAACCGGAATCGCGCTAGCGATGCATGTGTCTATCGTGACGATCATCGGGAATGTGATACTGAGCGCATTTAAGCTCTTTGCAGGCATTATCGCGAATTCCGGCGCGATGATCTCCGATGCGGTGGAATCCACCGCCGATGTGCTCAGCACATTTGTCGTGATGGCGGGAATCAAGCTTTCCGGCAAGGCCAGCGACAAAAAACACCCGTACGGCCACGAGCGCATTGAATGCGTTGCCGCGATACTGCTGGCCGTGATGCTGGCGGCAGTGGGCATCGGCATCGGCTACAGCGGCGTTATGAAAATCATCGACGGTATCGGCGGAAATATACAAACGCCCGGCGTGCTCGCGTTGATTGCGGCCATCGTCACAATCGCGGCCAAAGAGGCCATGTACTGGTACACACGCGCCGCCGCAAAAAAAGTCAACTCAGGCGCACTGATGGCGAACGCCTGGCATCACCGTTCGGACGCGCTGTCGTCAATCGGCAGCTTTGCGGGCATACTCGGCGCAAGGCTCGGCCTGCCGATACTCGACCCCGTAGCGAGCGTCGTCATCTGCTTATTCATCATTAAAACCGCGTATGGAATCTTTATGGACGCGGTACGCAAAATGACCGACGAAGCCTGCGACGATGAGGTGGTCAGCGAGATCAGGCGCGTGAGCCTCTCTCAGGACGGCGTACTCGGCATCGATCAAATTCAGACGCGGCTGTTCGGAAACCGCATTTATGTGGATATTGAGATATGCGCGGATGGGTCTGTGCCGCTGAAGCAGTCGCACGGCATCGCTCAGCGGGTGCACGACGCCATCGAAACGGCATTCCCCGCCGTGAAGCACTGCATGGTGCATGTGAATCCGGCGGACGGTTTGGACGCGCCGCTGACTGAGTAGTGTTCCTCCCGGTCACGCCCCGAGGAGGCCATCAACAGGCTCTGCCCTCTTTTTCCGGGATTAATTAAGCGTATTTAAGCGGTTGACATTCCGCAAGAACTTAATATTGACTGCCCCTTTAAGGGAAATTTATGACCGCAGCATTAAGATATAAAAGCGCGAGTTTCTGGCATCACCTTTGAGGGAAAACTGTCGTCTATTAGGCACCTCATCCGGTGCTGCGCACCACCTTCTCCTCGAAGGAGAAGGCTTTATTTTTTGCTGCACTTCCAGTGTCTGGCGTCATAAACAAGCCCCGCGCGGTGCGATACCGACGGAGCTTGCGATTTTCTTGTTTATTCGACTGTGAACGCAGCGTAGGCCGTCAGGCTGCCGCCCTGAGGATCGGTAAATTCTTTGACAATCCGGTAATTGCCGGGTGCAAGCGTCCCATAGTTGCCCTTAAGCGTGACGGTTTCCTCGTTCGACTGTCCGGGCGATATCACATACGCGATCGCTATCCACATCAGGTCCGAAACGGGCTTAACTTCTTCCCATGTGCCGTCCTTTTCCGCTTCTATGGACGCCATTGCGCCGTATGTATACTCCTTGTCGGATGCGTTCGTGACCGTCAGCGTGACGGACTCGGCATCCCCCGATACGGTCTGCTCCTCCACCGTCAGCTGTATATCGCCGCTGCCCGGGGCCGGCTTTTCAGACGGCTTTGTATCGGCCGAAGGCGAATCAACCAGATGCGGCGGCTGACAGGCCGCCACCATCAGCATCAGCGCCAGCGCAAGCAGCAAGAATAAAGCTTTTTTCACTTCCCCACCTCCTTTTGTCATTTAGACGAAAAGAAATGCGATTTGTTCCACCGAATACAGAATCCGTATGATTACATAAATCTTTCAAACCGCTCCGCGCCCGCCTTGCAGATCGGGCATACGCGCGGCGGATTCGTGTTCGCGCAAAGATACCCGCAGACGCTGCAGCGATACACGGGGTATTTTAAAGATGCTGACATTTGCGCCGCACCCGATTCGGCCTTGGCCTGCCGCTCTTCGAGCGGCGGGCGGCGCTCAGGCACCTGCTTTTGTTTGGCTTTATCCGTCACATAAAGCGCGCAAAAGCACGCTCCGTATTCGGCGAGGTCGTCGTCGCGGTACACGCACGGGCAGACAATGTCCATGTTATCCTGCTTATCCCCCGTGAACAGACGGCACGGGCAGCTTTCTATGCCGTAACGGTCTTCATTGGCGAGCAGCCCCGCAGCCAGGTCGGCCACGAACTCCTCATCGGGGTTCAGCGTATAGCCCCCTGCCGCCGCGTCTTTCCTGAGCTTCTCAAGCCTTTTTTGCAGACGCTCATCCATGGCTATTCTCCGATCAGCGCGGCCAATGCGTCCTCATCATATCCGATGATGCAGTCTTTGCCGTTGATCACGATGGTGGGAAAGGACCCCGCCCGGTTAAATTTAAGCTGCTGCTGACGGACCACATCCGACTCCCTGCCCTCCAGCCTGTCCACGTCAATATACGCATACCGGATGCCGTTATTGTTAAAAAACGCTTTGGTCTTTTTGCACCATCCGCATGTGCTCAGCGCGAAAATCTTGATGTCTCCGATATCGCGCCCGTCAACCTCTATGAAATTTGCCATTCACGTTTTGTTCCTTTCAGATAGATACATTCATATTACATGAAATAAACCGCTGCCGCAAGTTTATAGGGCGGATAAAATTAAGCTCAGCCGATTTCATATTTCCTCGGGCATACCGACCCGCATTTGCCCCGGCAATTTTGTTCAATCAACAAGCGCCGTCATCCCGCATTTTTTACCGAATATGGGAGATGATAATTGTTACGTTAAAATAATGAGGGGCATTATGTTCCGAAGAATCGTAAAGGCATGGCAATTCCGCCGGCATTGCAAAAACAAACAGGAAAACACACCGCCAGGCGAGCAGCCCGAACCGGACGATACACCGGTCTCAAATCAGCTGTGCGATAATTTGGGCTACATTCGTAAAGCTCTCGGGGACAGCGGCGATGTCAAAATCCATACGTTTTCTTTCGGCGAGAATAACCGGCTGCAAGGAGCACTTGTGTTTATCGACGGGCTCGCGGATGCCAAGAGCATATCCGAGAGCATACTGATGCCGCTGCTCGCATACCGGTTCGCCGAAAACGGCGGCACACCCGCCAGTCTGGAGGAACTGTCGCGCGCGGTGCTGTGCGCGGGCGACGTCACCGCACAGGGCGGCTTGGATGCGCTGATTTTGAGCTGCCTTTCGGGAGACACCATGCTGCTCGCCGACGGGCTCAGCGGCGGGCTCGTCATCAGCACCAAGGGCTTTGACAAGCGCGGCGTGACCGAGCCGCAAAGCGAAACGGTGGTGCGCGGGCCGCGCGAAGGTTTCACAGAGAGCTTCCGCACCAACACCGCGCTGCTGCGCCGCCGCATCAAAAGCCCGGATCTGCGGCTTGACCATATGAAAATCGGGCAAAAATCGAAAACCGACGTCTGTGTGATCTACATTGAAGGTGTTGCCGATCCTAAAATCGTCGATACCGTGAAAAAGCGCCTTGACGCTATTGTGATCGATTCGGTGGTGGATTCGGGATACCTTGAGCAGTACATCGAAGACTCTCCGTTTTCCATTTTCCCCACCGTGGGCTACAGCGAAAAGCCCGATGTGGTGGCGGGGCGCGTGCTGGAAGGCCACGTCGCCATCATCTCGGACGGCAGCCCGTTTGTGCTGACCGCTCCGATGCTTTTTATCGAGAGCTTTCAAACCAGCGAGGATTATTATATCCGTACTATTTATGCAAGCATGTCGAGAATACTGCGCTTTATCGCGTTTACTATCACGGTTTTTGCGCCCGCTTTGTATATCGCGCTGACCACGTTTCATCAGGAACTGATTCCGACTACTTTGCTCTACACCATTGCTGACGCGCGTGAGGGCACGCCGTTTCCCGCTTTTTTTGAAGCGCTGATACTTGTTTTTGCGTTCGAGCTGCTGCGTGAAGCCGGTATTCGTCTGCCCCGCCCCATCGGGCAAGCGGTCAGCATTGTGGGTGCGCTGATTATGGGCGATGCCGCCGTTTCAGCAGGTATCGTGGGGGCACCCATGGTCATCACCGTCGCCGTGACCGCCGTATCCGGCTTTGTGGTGCCGCGCCAGAACGACGCTGTCGCGATTCTGCGGCTCATTGCGATGGTTTTCGCCTCTTTGCTCGGCGGCTATGGCATTGCCATGGTCTATCTCGGGATGCTGCTGCATTTGGCAAGGCTGCAGTCGTTCGGCGTTCCGTACTTCGAGACGGTCAAGCCGAACAGGGACTTGCAGGACAGCTATATCCGTCTGCCTCTCTGGAAAATGCTGCGGCGGCCTCTGCACATTTCGCGCGGTGATGTGGTGCGTCGGAACGGCTCCGCTCCCGGCAAAAAAAGAGGTGGCCGCAATTGAGAGCCAAACACGCCGTATCGCTGCTGATATTGTTCGTTTACATACTCGGGATGGCGGGCTGTTGGGACGCGCGTGAACTCGATACGCTCTCGATTGTGGCGGGCGTGGGCATTGATGCGTCGAGCCGTCAGGGTGAGTATGATTTCACCTTGCAGGTCGGCAAAGCCCAAAAAACCAAGAGCGACGGCAACAGCGGCGGGCAGGACACACCGTATCTGCTGATGACGACAACGGGTAAAACGATGCTGCTCGCCTTGGAGCAGTTTCGCTTTAAAAGCAGCCGTGAGTTGTTCCTTCACCCGAATCAGGTGATCATATTCGGAAAAGATCTTGCCGGTCAGGGCATAGGGCCCGTGCTGGATATGTTTCTGCGCGACCATGAGTCCCGCCTTGAGGTGTGGGCATTGGTGGCAGACGGCACCGCGAAGGACATCCTTTCCGCCGATACGAAGCAGGAGCCGATTCCCGCCGCCGCTATTGAGCGTTTGATGCAGAATGCCTCCGGCATCTCCAAGTATTACGGTACCGAGATGATCGAATTGTTTTCCCGCCTTGCCGACAAGGGCACTTCCACCATCATCCCCATTGTAAAAAAGGTGGAAGAGCCGGGCAATACCGGGCTTGCGCTGTCGGGGTGCGCGGTATTTAACGACGACAAGATGATCGGAACGCTGAACGAGGATGAAACGCAAGGGTACATCTTTGCAATGGGCGATGTGGAAGACGGAATATTGGACGTACCTATGCCGGACGGAACCGCCGTCATGGAAATTTCAAGCTTGTCTTCCCATTTCATACCGATCCTCAAAGACGGCAAAGTTTCCATCGAGCTTTATACGGATGTTTTGCTCGCCGTGGGCGAGCTTCAAGGCTTCAAAAATAAAAAGATGGACGAGCTGCTGCCGCAAATTGAAAAAGCCGCAGCCACGCAGATTGCCCAAAACATCGCGAATACGTTCGCCAAAACCCAGTCGTTAAAGGCCGATATTTATGGCTACGGCATATCGATATATAAAAAATACCCGAAGGAGTGGGAAAAGATGAAAGACGACTGGGACAACATCTATTCGGGTATTGAGTTGAAACTCAAGGTTCAAACGCAGTTGTCCAACACCGGTCTGGTGGCGGATTCACTGGAAATGCGAGGCACAAAATGACAAAGCTCGAAACAGGCCAGATTTCACCGCTGCAATTCATGTTTTCTATCGCATGTTTTATCCAATCCTCTTCGCTGCTGTCCTCGTTCTTTCTGCCCGTCACGCAGCAGGATTCGTGGATTTGCGTGATTCTGGGGCTGGCGCTCGGCATACCGTTTTTTCTCATTTACAACGGCCTCATGAAGGCTTACCCGGATAAAAACATCATTCAGATCAACGAGCTGGTATACGGGCGGGCGGGCGGCATTGTCGCCTCGCTGATCATGCTGTGGTACTTTTTAAGCGTCTCTACCTACAATATCCGTGACATCGGCTATCTCGTTAAGCAGACGATCATGGTGGACACGCCGGTGCTTGTGATTATGGCCGTGTGCGTTATCGTCTGCGCTTACGGCATTTACTACGGCCTGCGTGTGGTGACGCGCTATGCCATGATCTTCTCGCTGCTGTCCATTGTTATTCTCGTTGTGGGCACGCTGCTCACACTCAACCAATGGGAGCTTGATAATTTTCTGCCTATGTTTTATCAGCCGCCGCTGCATTATGTGCAGAGCACCAATCAGGTGCTGACGATTCCTTTCGGTGAAATCGTGATTTTTTTGATGATTGCCCCACAGGTCAAGCGCGGGAAGAAGGGAATGCTGCGTTACATCTTGGGCGGCCTGCTGATCGGCGCGATAAGTGTGCTCGTCATTGTCGCGCGTGATATCGCCGTCCTCGGGAACACCATATCGCTTTTTACGCTGCCGTCTTTTGAGACGCTGCGCATGGTGACGCTCACGCAGGCGCTGAGCCGCATGGAGATCCTTTTCACCGTTGTGCTGATCGTGCTGCTGTTTTTCAAGATCATGGTGCTTTATTACATTTCCGTGCTCGCGCTTGCACAGCTGTTTAAGCTGCAGTCTTACAAGCCGCTGATTCCGATTGTCGGGGCTTTTTTCCTCGCGTATACGTTTTTCATTCATACCTCCACGGCGCAGCATGCGATGTTCTCGCGCGAATACGCGCCCATACTTTGGGCATTTTTTGAATACGTGATGCCCCTTGCCGCTTTGACAGTGGGACGGCTGCGGGGCCTGCCGCAAAGAACAGGGCTGCAAAGGGGGCAGGTATGATCTATTTGATACTCGTATTCGCTGCCATTTTCTATGCCAGCCTGCGCCCGATATGGAAACGCAAACAAAAGCGCGACCTGATTTGGGTTGGCATTCTGTATCTGTTCACGCTGGCGGTATGCATCCTCGTGGCGGCGGGCGTAAATCTGCCGAGCTCCTCGATGGCGCTCGCGGACCTCATGAAAAGCATTGGGTTTCACTATCCCCCTTTGCAATAATCCGCTTGTTATTGTTGACAATTTAAACCCGCTTGTGCTAGGATAAATTCAATCTATAAAGGTAAACGCAATGACGAAGACGTGACGGGCTTAAGCCTTTTTCAGAGAGCACCGCATTTGGTGAAAGCGGAGCAGAGGACGGCGTGTCAGAATCACTTCACGAGCGGCGGCTTTGAAAACGTAAAAGCCGGACGGGAACTGCACCGTTACATGCAGAGGGCTTTAATCAGGCCCTGCAGAGTTGGGCCAGCAATGGCCAAATTGGGTGGTACCGCGGTAAACCTTCGTCCCATTAAGGGGCAAAGGTTTTTTTGTTTTTCCGGAATAAAAAAAGGAGCGTGGATTTATGGATGAAAAGATCATGCTGATTGCAAAGCGGCTGCAGGCACTTCGCGAGATTATGGATGTCTCCGCGGCGGACATGGCGCAGGCAACAGGCTTAAGCGAAGCCGAATATCTCGAATATGAAGCGGGAAAGAACGATTTTTCATTTTCGTTTCTTTACTCGGCGGCGGGAAAGCTCGGTGTGGATATTGTCGATCTGATGACGGGCGAAACGCCGAAGCTCTCCATGTGCTCGTTTGTGAAAAAGGGCCACGGGCTCAAATTGGTACGCCGCAAGGAATACGGCTATGAGCACCTTGCTTACATTTTCAAAAACAAAAAGATGGAGCCGTTCCTTGTAACTGTGGAACCGTCGGATGTGGACGCCAAGTCGCATATGAACGCCCACGAAGGCCAGGAGTTTGACTATGTGGTGGAAGGCCGCATGACGCTTTATATCGACAACCAGTCGCTGTCGCTTTCGGAAGGCGATGCGGTTTATTTTGACGCCAAGCACAAGCACGCGATGCAGGCCGAGGGCGGCGTTTGCCGTTTTCTCGCCATCATCGCCAAATAAGGGGGACAGCATGAGGATATTCGAAAAATACACACAGGCCGATTTTTCATCATACGAGGATTTCAAACAAAATTTCAAGATCAATGTGCCGGAACGGTTCAACTTCGCTTACGACGTGCTCGATGAGCTTGCCAAAGAAAAACCCGATAAGCGCGCGCTCGTATGGGTGCACGAAAGCGGCGAAGAACACACGTTCACGTTTGCCGACATGAAGCGCCTTTCCGACAAAGCCGCGAACTTTTTCCTTGCGCAGGGCATCCGCAAAGGCGACAAGGTCATGATCATATTAAAACGCCATTACGAGTTCTGGTATACGATTATGGCGCTGCACAAGATCGGCGCAGTCACCATCCCCGCCACGCATCTGCTGACCAAAAAGGACATCGAATACCGCGTCAATGCGGCGGAAGTCAAGATGATCGTCTCCACGGATACGGGCGACGTCGCGGCGCATGTGGACGAAGCGCAGAACATGCCGACGCTAAAATGCAAGGCGATACTCGGCGGACGGGACGGCTGGCTTGACTATACGGCGGGCGTGGAAGCGGCGAGCGATACGCTTGATACATCGTCCTTCGCGCTGCCCGAAAACGACGACATCATGCTGCTTTACTTTACATCCGGCACCACCGGCATGCCGAAGATGGTTATTCACTCGTACTCGTATCCGCTCGGGCATATCCCCACGGCGGTGTTCTGGCACAATGTGGACCCCGAAGGCGTCCATTTAACCGTTTCCGATACAGGTTGGGCAAAATCTGTCTGGGGTAAGCTTTACGGCCAGTGGCTCGGTGAAACAGCGGTATTTGTGTACGACCACGAAAAGTTTGTGCCCGCCGAGATGCTCAAAGCCATCTGCGATTACAAGGTGACGACGTTCTGCGCGCCGCCGACAATATACCGCTACTTCATCAAAGAAGACCTCACAAAATACGATTTTTCACATATGAAATGGGCGTCCATCGCGGGAGAGCCTTTAAACCCCGAGGTGTACCACCAGTTCTATGAGGCAACGGGCCTCAAGCTCATGGAGATATACGGCCAGACCGAGCTGACCGTCACCGTGGGCAACTTCATCTGGATGGAGCCGCGCCCGGGTTCGATGGGCAAGCCTTCCCCGCTGTTCGACGTGGATATTATCAATGACGCGGGCGAACCGTGCAGCTGGGGCGAATCGGGCGAGATCGTGGTGCGCGTGGAGAAAGGCACCACGCCCGGCATGTTCCTTGGCTACTACAAGGACGACGAGCTGACCAACCACAGCTGGCACAACGGCATTTACCACACGGGTGACGTCGCGTGGAAGGACGAGGACGGCTATTACTGGTATGTGGGCCGCACCGACGACGTGATCAAGAGCAGCGGGTATCGCATCGGGCCGTTCGAGGTGGAAAGCGCGCTGATGGAGCATCCGGCGGTACTCGAGACGGCCATCACGGGTGTGCCGCATCCGGACCGCGGACAGGTTGTGAAAGCGACGATTGTGCTGGCCAAGGGCTATGAGCCAAGTGACGAGCTCGCGAAGGAATTACAGGAGCATGTGAAGAAGGTGACGGCACCCTATAAGTATCCGCGTGTGATTGAATTTGTCACAGAACTCCCGAAGACCATTAGCGGCAAGATTCGCCGTGTGGAGCTGCGAGAGAGAGATAAGCAAAAATAGGGAGAGAGACGGGAAATACGGGAAGCGCCGCAATATGCGGCGCTTTTCCGTTTCATGCAATCCTCAGTCAGCAAAGCTGACAACGCCTAAGGAGCCTTTATTCGAGGTGCCCGCCAAGCCTCCTTTTGAAAGGAGGTGGCACGCGACAGCGTGACGGAGGATTGCCAATTGCCATAGTAACTACTTAAACAATCCTCAGTCAGCAAAGCTGACAGCTCCTTTCCAAAGGAGCCTTTATTCGACGCAATTCAAGTCTCTTTTCCAATGGAGCTTTCATTCGGCGTTAATCCACGCGGAGGTGGCACGCGCAGCGTGACGGAGGATTGCCAATTGCCATAGTAACTACTTAAACAATCCTCAGTCAGCAAAGCTGACAGCTCCTTTCCAAAGGAGCCTTTATTCGATAAGTCAGCCCATCAAAAAAGCCCCGAGTGTTCTCGGGGCCTTGCTGCCAAATTCGTTATAGCTTCTCTATCGGAAAAAACAGATACAGCGTGCCATCCTTATCCTTCGGGCTGTAAAACTCATGCACAGCACCCGCCAGCTTGTAATTGTTCTTGGGCATGTACACCTTTCTCATATACCCGAACGCTTCGGGATACGTCTCCTTGGTGCACTTGGTCACCGCGTACCGGTACGACGGAATCACCCATTTCGTCCACCCAAGCGGCACCGGCGTCCCGTCTGCCACCTCGCACCCCGCGAGATACAGCCCCTGCTCGCCCCATGGGGCAAAGCCGCGGTTCGTGTCGCTCATCGCGCCCCAGAACCCCGCAAGATTGCCGCTTGTGTCCAGCTTCGCTAGGTTTATTATTTCACCGAATTTTTCACGCGCTTCTTTCCAAAGCGGCGGTATCCACTTGTCACTGCGATTCGCTTCGCCATGTCCCTCTTTGCCAAACACCGTGAACGACCGCTTTGTGACCACCTTTACCTCCATGTTCGCCTCCCTAAACCGTTTTAATACCGATTTGTCAGCCGCCATGCCGGCGCTGTGAGCGTTTGGATACTGCGTCTTAGCAGTGATAGCCGATCGATGCGTTGGGGCGTGATTTTCACGATCACGTCCATGGAAAAGCCGCGGCCCGTTAAGCCGATAACATGTTGAAATTCAATGAAAGCTTGATGCCGGTAAGAATGATAAGCACACTGCTTATCATACCACAATTATGTGCCGATGAAAAGTAAAAGGTTAGAAGCTTATAACCCCCAAATGTTCGAGCAGTATTTTAACGCCCATCAATATGAGAATAACGCCGCCTGTGATCTCCGCTTTGGATTTGAACCGGACGCCGAACACGCTTCCAAGCTTCACGCCCGCAAAAGAAATCGCAAACGTGATCACACCGATGGTCAGCACCGCAGGCACGATGTCCACTTTCAAAAACGCAAACGTAATGCCGATGGCAAGCGCGTCGATGCTCGTGGCCAGCGAGAGCACCACCATGTTTTTAAAGCCAAACGAGTTGCTGGTTTTCACATCGCACGAGCGCGACTCGCGAATCATGTTGATGCCGATGATGGAAAGCAGCGCCAGCGCAATCCAATGATCCACCGAGGTGATCGCGCCCGCAAACTGTTTGCCCAAAAGATACCCAAGCAGCGGCATCAGGGCCTGAAATCCGCCGAAGTAAACGCCGGTGATCAGTGAATTCTTAGCGCTGTGCTGATGCTGCGCAAGCCCCTTGCAGACGGCCACGGCAAACGCGTCCATCGACAGCCCCACGGCGATGATCAGCAGCTCCAAATAATGCATGTATATCCCCTTCAAATGAATAAACCCACAGGCTCACTTTTCAAGCCCATGAGTCTTGTTCTTTAAGGCAAACCAGATCACAGTATGACCGGTATGTTGATTTGCCACGCGGCACACCGCGCAAACGACTCCCTCACGGAAACGTATGCGAAAATCATACACCATATTCGGCGGACATGCAACCCGGGCTTTGTTCGTCCGAGAGCTCGGCCAAAAAAGCATTGGCCGCAATCACCGCCGCTCCCCTGACTGCGAGCTTACAGTTCCATTTATCGATCAGCGTTTGAGGGGCCTTTGCGTCGTTGCTGTGCGTGTCCGCAATCAGCACACAGCCCAGCCCCCGCCGCATCGCGCCGCAGCATGTTTTTTGTACGCAGCCTTGTGTCATAAGCCCCGCAATCGCGACAATACATATCCCCTGTTCGCGGATAAAGCCATGCATTTGCTGCTCGTTAAAAGCGTTTCCCCGGCTTTTGTTCACCACTTTATCCTGCTCCTGTTTGTGCAAGCCTGCGGCGAGCTGCCATTCGGGCGACCCTTCCGCGAGATCCGATGTGTTGGTATGACGGACAAAACAGACAGGCAGGCCTTTTTCGTGAAACGCGTCAATCAGCGTGTTCGCATTATGTATCAGCTCATCCGAACAGGCAGCGCGGCTGACGAGCCCGTTTTGTATATCAAGCACGATCAAGGCATATTTTTCTTTCATGAGTTCCCCCGTCTTGTTATTTAAGTGGTTCCTGTGAACGCTGCGGTTTATTTTTCTTCTTTTTGGTTGTCCATTCGTGGAAACGCTGCAGGCTGGCCTCAAACTCCGCCTCCCCCTCCAGCGTTCCATGGCTGCGCCTGTATATCCAGTTCTTCAAGAGTATGCGCACCACGCCGAATACCGGTGCGGCAATCAGCATGCCCATGACGCCGAACAGCGCGCCGAACACGATGATGGAAAACATGATCCAAAAGCCGTTTAAACCCATTGAGCTGCCGAGCACCCTCGGGCCGATGATGTTGCCGTCCACCACCTGCACGGCGACGATGATGATAATCATATACAGCGCATATTCGGGCGCGGTCATGAGCGAGAGCAGCAGCGCGGGTATCGCGCCGATAAACGGCCCGAACGTGGGGATCATATTGGTCACGGCGATGATGAGGCTGATGAGCGGGCTGTATTTGAAACCGAGTATCGAACAGATCACAAATGTGAGGATACCCACGGCAATTGAGCAGATGCCTTTGCCCACGAGGAACCTGAAAAACATGTCGTCGGTGATGTCAATCACAAACCTCAGTTTGAGATGCGATTTTCGAAAAACATTTTGAGACAGCACGCGCAGCTGGTTTTTAAGTTCGTGTTTGAAAAGCAGCATATAAACCGAGAAGAAAAGCCCCAGCACGAAGTTATAGAGGAACAGTCCCGTATCAACAAGGAAATTAAGAACGCTGCCCGTGAGGTTTTGCAGAAACGCCGTGATATCGTCCCAGAACGCTGCGATGATGGCGCTTATCGAATTGGACCTGGCGGGATCGATACCCACAAATTCATAGACCCGTCCGAGGCTCGGGTTGCGGCTCCAGTCGAGCAGCGTGGCGTCTATCGATTTGGCATAGCCCGGAATGTCCCTTGAAATACTGCTGACACTGTCGATGATGCCCGGCACCATCAGATAGAAAAACGCGACGATGATGCCGATCAGCAGCAGAAACGAGACGGCTGCGCCGAGCGCGTGCGCGAGGCTCTTTTTAATCGGTTTTATTTTGCAAAACAGTCGCTCAAAAAGATCGGATGGACGGCTCAGCAGAAACGCGATCACAAAACCGATCAGCACGGGCGCAAGCAGCCCGAAAATAAAATGAATCGCCACGCCCACGCTGGTGTAAACCAGCCCGATATTGTCGATAATGCGCATGATCGCGTACAGCACCGCCCCCGCGATGACCACGATAACCGCAATTTTCACATGGCTGTTTTTGATCTTCATCTTTCGCGCCTTTCATCGAGTGTTTGTGCATTTGTATTATTTTACAGCATCTTTTGCGGCAGGGCAACATTTTGCAGCACATCCTCAGCCAAGATTCTTGTCATCGTTTGCGGCTCCTCAAACATCGGGCTATGTGCCGAATTCTCAAACGTGTAGAACGCTTTTTTGGGCGCTTCAATCTTCTCAAGCAGCTTTTTTGACAAATCAATATTGACCGTGTAATCGTACCGGCCGCTCATGAAATAGCACGGTATTTTAAGCCGGATATCTGCGCTCATGAGGTCGGCAGTGAAGAACTCTTGAATCAGCCCGGTGTAGCTTCTTAAAAACGCTTTCGCTTTCCAGACGGTGAGCCTCTCCCGCAGCGTATAAGCCCTGCACCGCCAGACGGGTATGAACACCCCGGTGATGACCGACTTCATGCTGCGCATCGTCCCGATGCCGATTTTGTGCATCGCCTGATCGCGCAGCAGCGCCCGGAAGAACGCCAGCACCGCTTCATCGGATTCCAAAACCGGGTATTTCAGCAACCTGCGCACCGTTGCCTTGCTGCCGCGCTTATTCAATTCACCGAGCATGTACGCATACGCGATCCGCTCCGACTCAAACATCTGCGCGATCTGCCCCACGCCGATATAGGCATGGAAAAGCGCCGGTACTTTTTCCGCCGCCTGTATGCCGATATAGGTGCCCCACGAATGCGCCATCAAATAAACTTTCTGCTGCCCGAAGCGCCCGCAAAGATATTGAGCCACGCTAATTGTGTCATCGATCAGCTGATCGACAGTGATGCTTTCGGGTGCCATGCCGGGATGGTAAGACAGCCCCGCGCCGCGCTGCTCCCAGTAGCACACGGTGAACAGGCTTTCGAGCCCCGTCGGGTATTTCTCCGCAAGAAAGTATTCCGGCATGCCCGGGCCGCCGTGAACAAACAGCAGCACAGGGTTTGACGCATCCGCACTTTTTATAAACATGCCCTGCTTCACGCCGTTGATATCGGCAAAGCATCTTTCAGACAGGCTGAACGCTCTCGGCTTCATAAAGACCTCTTAATAAAAGCTGATTTATAAGAATTCCGCCTGATACTGCCAAAATCCTTTATTAAGAAAAAAGGGGCTGTCCAGAAACGATTAGTAATAATCGCAGGAGGATAACCTCTTTTTTCATGTTCAAATAGGAAAAAATGTGGATAGATTCGGCTTTCATGAAACAACAACCAAGAAGTCAATGACTCCC
>JAEYKW010000010.1 GCA_023408075.1 Bacillota bacterium
ATTCAGCAGTTAGCAAAATTAGCCGGTATCAGCAAACGAACCCTTCGCTATTATGATGAAATAGGTCTTCTTTGCCCCAGACGCGAAGAAGGCAATGAATATCGCGTTTATGGTGATGCTGAACTAGCTGCTCTTCAGCAAATTTTGTATTATCGAGCACTTGATATGCGGCTGGAAGATATCAAGCGGCTTATGCACGCTCCTTCATTTGATGAAATGGCAGCGCTGCAGGGGCATTTACAGGCGTTGCAAGCGAAAAAAGCATATTATGAGTCCTTGATCCACCATGTAGAAAAGACAATTGCCTATAAGAAAGGAGAATATGATATGACAAATGAAGAAAAATTTGCAGCATTCAAACGAACTATGATCGAAGAAAATGATGCACAATATGGAAAGGAAGTGCAGGAACGCTATGGCGCCGATGCGGCGGTTAAAAGTAATGCACAGCTGATGAAACTGACTGAAGAGCAATATCAAGAGATGAATGCACTCAGCAGCAAATGGCACGAACTGACTAAGGAAGCAATGCAGTTAAATGATCCAGCATGTGATGCAGCGCAAGCAGCTTGTTTGGTGCATAAGGAATGGTTAGCTCTGTTTTGGGAGCAGTATTCCAAGGAAGCACACTTAGGACTGGCGCAGATGTATGAAGAGGATGAACGCTTCCGCATAAACTTTGAACAGATTGCTCCGGGATTTGCAAGTTTCTTCCATAAAGCTGTAAAAGTATATTGTGCGAAGTAAGTAGTATGCAGAAATGATGTGGTCAAACCCACATCATTTCAGCCTGTTGACAAAGGAATCGACAGGCGAAACAAGATATGATAAAATAAAAAAGGCAGAAAGATGACTTCGTACGACCAATTTGAGGCTCTTTCTGCCTTTTACTATGGAGAAATGGTATAATATGGAAGGTCGTACGGAGGAAGTAATATATGGCAATGACAAGAAGACAAGGCAAACAGGATGCCATTATTTTAGATACAATTGAAGGACTTGTACCACAAGATCATGATGTTAGGAAACTAGAGAATTGTATAGATTGGGATTTTATCTACCCATTGGTAAAGCATCTATACAGTGACTTTGGAAGACCGAGCATAGATCCTGTGGTACTTTTTAAAATGATTCTGACCAATATTGTATTCGGAATCAATTCCATGAGAAAAACATGCAGAGAAATCCAAGTTAACTTGGCATATCGTTGGTTTTTGGGAATTGCTATGGATGAAGAAGTTCCGAATTATTCAACTTGGAGCCAGAATTATATCAGAAGATACGGAGAAAGTGATGTATTCAACCAAATATTTGATCAAATATTGAAGCAAGCATTAGAATATGGCTTCGTAGATACAGAAACCGTGTTTGGTGATTCCACACATCAAAAAGCGAATGCCAACAAAAATAAATATACCAATCAAGAGGTAGAGATAGTCAAGAAAGTTTATGAAGACGAGCTTTTGACAGAGATCAATCATGATCGTGAAAAGCATGGGAAAAAGCCACTGAAAGCAATAAAAGATAAAGAATTAAACTATGATGAAGAAACAGGAGAAGTAAAAGCAGAGATCACAACAAAAAATATTAAAGCTAGTAAAACCGATCCCGAAAGTGGATGCTTTCATAAAGGTGAAAAAGAAAAATGCTTTGCATACTCACATCAAACATTCTGTGACAAAAACGGGTTTGTATTATTATCCCAGTGTGTTCCCGGCAATGTTCATGATAGTGTTTCTTTCTTTTCTGCTTACCATCTGCTGAATGAAAAATATCAGAATCAAATTCAGAATATATGTTTAGATGCAGGATATATCACACCAGCTATTTGTAGGGCAATACTGGAGAATAAGCAAAAGATGTATGCACCCTATAAACGTCCAATGACAAAAAGCGGATATTATAAAAAATACGATTATGTCTATGATGAGCAATATGACTGTTATATCTGTCCCAATATTAAACTACTAAAATATAGCACCACAAACAAGGAAGGTTACAAAGAATACAAGTCTAATCCCAATGACTGTAAAGAATGCCTTAATAGAAACAAGTGCACAGAATCAAGAAATCACCAAAAAGTGATTACAAGACATGTGTGGGAGGAATATCGGGAAGAAGTGATGGATGAAATCCGTCATAGTTTGGAGTGGAAGGAAATATACCCAAAGCGAAAAGAGAGTATTGAGAGGGTGTTCGGGGATTGTAAAGAACATCATAATTTACGATATACAAGATTACGAGGGTTGAAGAAGAATCAGCATCAGGTGCTGATGATTTTTGCTTCTCATAATTTAAAAAGAATGGCAAGATGGAGTTGGAAAACTCTTTCATCTGCTGTTCCATTGATGACTAAAATCATAGTTTTTATGCAAAAAGAGAAAATAAAAAAGCGATATCCACTTTGGGATACCACTTTGTCAACAATCTGAGTCATGGACGTAAAGTCCATGATTTTTTTCAATACTGAATTAGCCGGCATACAATAGCAATATCTATAGAGAATAGAAGCAAACTAATGTTTGAACTTTCGTTTAGAAATAAATCTATAGAAAAATTGTTCTAACACTTAGAAGCATAGCGATCATTCAAGTAATTCTTGAAGATAAAGGACAGCAATGCTTTTTTGTTTGTGAAACTATAATTGTTTACCCATGAGCAATAATATGGTAGAATTACTATGCTTATTTGCTTGCAAATTTTGCAAGAATAAAGAAAGAAATGCTACTAAAACAGCAAAATAGACATAGGGTCAGGGGAGTGGAAAAATGTATCATCAGTATCGAGCCGGATGGATCGAAGTGATCTGCGGCTGTATGTTTGCGGGAAAAACAGAAGAATTGATCAGAAGAATCAATGTATTAAGCTATGCAAAAAAGAATATTTTAGTATTCAAACCAGCGATTGACAGCAGATATAGTGAAACCCAGATTGTTTCACATTCGGGGTATAAGGTAGAGAGTATCGCAATTCAAAGCGCGAAAGAAATCTTAAAATACGTAAAGGCTATGACTGATGTTGTGGCCATTGATGAAGTGCAGTTTTTCGATGAAGAAATTGTTTCTATCTGCGAAGTACTGGCGCTGAAAGGGAAACGCGTCATGGTGGCAGGTTTGGATATGGACTTTCGCGGAGAACCATTCGGGGTTATGCCGGAGTTGATTACCAGAGCAGAGTTTGTTACCAAGTTAACAGCGGTATGCATGAAATGCGGAGCACCAGCCACCAGAACACAGCGTATTGTGAATGGTAAGCCTGCTTCTTACCATGATCCTATTATTATGGTTGGAGCGAGTGAAAGCTACGAATCCCGTTGCCGGCATTGTCATGATGTGATTGATCATCCGCTGTCGCAAATATAACTATGATCTTGAAGGAATATATTGCTCCAAAGTGGTTTTATGAGAAAGTAGCTAAAATTGCTCTTCCATCTGCATTGCAGCATTTGCTGAGCAGCGCCATGGGCATTGTGGATACTATTATGGTATCGCAAATTGGGCAAGTTACCGCTGTTGGAACAGCAGCTCAGATTGAAACACTTGTAATCACAGTTGGATTTGGAGCTGTGACAGGAACCGGAATTTTTGCTTCCCAATTTTTCGGAGCAAAAGAGTATAAAAATATGAAACGAGTCTTTGGAATGTCCTTGCTTTTGATGCTTGGCAATGGTATCCTATGGACGATTCTCACCTTGCTGGGGAAAAGACAAATTCTTTCGATCTTTATTTCTGATCCGCATGTAATT
>JAEYKW010000029.1 GCA_023408075.1 Bacillota bacterium
CCTGTGGAAGAAGATGAAGAGTTTTTTACGCCAGCTGCAAAGTTTGCTTTCCGATACGGTTTGGATCCTCATCTGTGCCAAGACGGCTCGGTACTTGCAAATTGCTTTGTAAATCAGCAGACCCTAAGTATGAAAGCTTAATCAAACTATTCCGCATAATATTTCGACACGAATTTCCATATTCCTTGCAGATACGAATGAGCTTGGATCATACAAACCAGTTCTGCTCAATCCAAGCCTCCAAAGAAACTGATCTGGCTATCCCTGTTCGAAGCAACTTTTCTTTCAGTAATCACATCACCCTCGCTCACCTGCCCCGAAATCAACGGCGAGCCGACATCATGCGCAAGCCAATGGCTTTGCACCAGCTTCTCATTGTAATTCGCGTAGCAGTACAAGCATCCGTTTTTGCACGTGTTGTACATGCCGATATCGACACTGCTCACACACCCGCATTCGAGGCGCTGATTTTTATCTTTCTCAATCTTCAGCGGATATCCCGATATCCTTTGGAGCAGCCGGTCGTCGATGCAACGCGCACGGCCGATACCATATTGACTGAAGTCAGCCGGCTCGGCACAAGCATCTATTTGCAGCCCATATCTGCGGGCGATGTCCGACAATGCCTTGGCCAATTCCTGCTGACAGAACGCCGATATTTCCGATAATTCCAAGCCATCTGCATTGCGAACGGTGTTGCGATAGAGATCAATAAAGCTGATCGTGCACTTCCCGGTATAGCCTTGCAACCTCCGCGCAAACTTTTCAAAGTACTCAACATGATAATCGTTTGTATATTTTTGATTGATCAGTATCGGGTCGTACCGCCATATCACACGCTCGAGGCCGATTTTGTCCGCAAGCCTTTGAAAGGCGGGAATCAGCACATCTTCTTTATCCGGCAGATGAAGCTCCACGTCGCTATCATAAGCGGTCAGCGTGAACTGAAAATAGTAAGGATAGTCTTTCAGCTCATCCAGCCTGTCCAGCATCGGGGCCGGATTTTTCGTCCAGAACACGATACCGTCCACCGCATCCGGGCTGAGCGGCACCTTGCTGATGCTGTGGAAATTCACGGGATTACGGACGTAAACAAACCCTTCCCTGATTCGGTTAAAGAACCATTCGGAATAGTATGACGGGATATCGGTGCGCCTGCTCGCGCTGATGATCATATCGGCCTCGCTTAGTTATATTTGTACGTTCTTCATAAATACGTATTACACGTGCCTATCATATACTAAAATCATTCAACTAGACAATTAAATTGCTTGCAGATATTGCATGGCACCGTGGCACACCCGATATGCCTGTCACATATTTTGTATCAAGTGAATCTATACGAGGGAGAAATCTTATTATGCCTTCCAACGGAACCAACCGCCCTACAGGGATGGTTTACATGATGACGAATGCGAGCGAAAACAACGCGGTCGCCGCATTCCGCAGAAAAAGCGACGGCACGCTCTCGCTGATAAATCTATACAGCACGCGCGGCCAGGGAACCGGCACGAGGGAGGTCTCGGACGCCACGCCCAATGACGGCGTCGATACGCTCGCGTCCCAAGGGTCGCTCGTGTTATCCGCCGACGCAAATCTGCTGTTCGCTGTGAACGCGGGCAGCGGCAGTATTTCCAGCTTCAAGGTGGGTGCCGACGGCGTGCTGACACTCGTCGATACCGTCTCTTCGGGCGGACTCCAGCCCAATTGCCTCGGCGTTCACCGGGATGTGCTGTACGTGGCGCATGTGGGCGGCTCCGCAGACGGCTTCTCGTCGAATATCTCCGGCTTCTATGTGAGCCGGGAAGGGCGGCTCGCAGAGATCATGGCGTCGGCGCGGTCGTTGAGCACCCCGAATGCCCAGCCTGCCTGTGTCGTGTTCAGCCCGGACGGCACCCAGCTTGCCGTCACCGAGCTCACCACCAACCGCATCAGCGTGTACCGAATGAATCTTAACGGAACGGCAACAGGGCCGTTTGTAAACACGTCGAGCGGCAACGCGCCTTTCGGGGCCGGCTTTTTGCCCTCGGGGCTGCTCTTGGTGGCTGAGGCGGGCGCCAATGCACTCTCGTCCTACACGCTGATGTCAAACGGCATACTGCGTGTGGTCAGCGGCTCGGTCAGCAACGGCCAAACGGCAACCTGCTGGGTTGCGCATACGCCGAGCGGGTCATTTGCGTACACGTCGAACGCCGGAAGCGGCACCATTTCGGCGTACCGTATTGAGCCCGGCGGATTGCTCACCTACTTGGACAGCGTCCGCAGCACGCCGTCCAGCGCGGCCATAGGCATGCCGATCGACATAGGTGTCAGCCGGGACGGGCGCAATCTATACGTACTCAACGGCAATCAAGGCTCGATTTCGGCGTTCAGTATCGCCGTGAACGGGCGGCTCACGCGCATACAGGTGCTCGACCGCATGGAGATACCGAATCTCGGGGCGCAGGGAATAGCGGTACTGTAAAGCAAATTCAACAAATCACATATGAGGTAGCAGTCAAATACGGCGCGGCTGTCCTTTTGTATTCTCAAGTAGCGATCAACCCCTGTGTCGATCTGCTCACATGTGGTGCAATCCATTTTACAATGCGATTTATTTGATTGCGCCTGTACCCCGAAGGGGTATGCCGCTCCATCCGCAAGCCTCCTTCCCTGAGCGATTCGTGTCTCCGCTTTATTTTTTCGCGCAAATCCTTTATAATGGGCTTTGAGTTTTTTTGGAGGAAGTTACATGATCGCTCTGTCGCTAAAAGACATTGCCAAAAGCTTCGGCGCTGAAACGGTGCTGGGTGGCGTTACATTCACACTGACCGACGACATGCGCATGGGGCTTGTCGGCCCCAACGGCGCGGGCAAAACCACGCTGCTGCGCATCATCTGCGGCGAAATCCCCGCGGATTCGGGCACGGTCAGCGTCAGCGGCGGCGCCGGGTATTTGCGTCAGGAGGTATCGGAAGGCACACAGGAGTCCGTATGGGACACGATGCTCGCCGTCTTTTCGCATGCCTTTGCGCTTGAGCAGCGCCTTCGGGAGCTTGAGCACGCGATGGAGGACGCCTCGGGCGACGAGGCCGCATGGCAGCGCATCTCGCGCGAATACGAGCGCGTCACGCAGGAATTTGAAGAAGCGGACGGTTACGGCTACAAGAGCTCCATCAACGGCGTGCTTAAGGGCCTCGGCCTTGGCGAAGACGTCTACGAGCGGGCGGTCTGCACGCTCTCGGGCGGCCAGCGCGCGCGGCTCATGCTTGCCAAGCTGCTGCTCGAAAAACCGAAGCTGCTGCTGCTCGACGAGCCGACCAACCATCTGGATACCGGCGCGGTTACATGGCTCGAAGGATACTTAAGGGCATGGCAGGGCGCTGTGCTGATCGTCTCGCACGACCGTTGGTTCCTCGACCAAACCTGTACGCACATTGCCGACCTTCACGGCGGCGTGACGGACGTCTATATCGGAAATTACTCGTCTTTTGTGGCGCAGCGCGATGAAAAGCGCCGCTTGGCGCAAAAAGCTTATGAGCATAACCAGCGCGAAATCGCGCGGCAGAAAAAGGTGATCGAGCAGTACAGGGCGTGGGGCAACTCGGGCGGCGGCAAAAACTTTATCAAGATGCACGCGCGCGAAACGCTGCTGGGTAAGATGGAAAAGGTGGACCGCCCCGAGGGCGACCGCGAAAAGATATCGCTGCGGCTCAGCGCATCGGCGCGCGGCAGCAGCGACGTGCTGGTGATGGAAGACATCGCGCTGCAGTGGCCGGATTCACCCGTCTCACTGTTCAGCGGCGTCAATATGCACCTTTATAAGGGCGAGCGCGCCGCACTCGTCGGCCCCAACGGTATCGGCAAAACCACGCTGCTGCGCATCGCCGCAGACCGGCTTGCGCCCACGAACGGATGCGTCGCGGTCGGCACGGGCGTATCCACCGGCTATTACGACCAGCTGCAGGAGAACCTCGATACGCGCCTGACCGTGATGGAGGAAATGCGCGGCGATTATCCGGGGCTCTCTGACGGCGAAATCAGAAATATACTCGCATCGTTCCTGTTCTTCGGAGACGATGTTTTTAAGCCGGTAGCGGCGCTTTCGGGCGGCGAGAAAGGGCGGCTCTCACTGCTCAAGCTCATGCTCGGGCAGGATAATCTGCTGCTGCTCGATGAGCCGACGAACCATCTTGATATGGACAGCCGTGAAATGCTCGAAGACGCGCTATGCGGCTTCGACGGCACGGTGCTGTTCGTGAGCCACGACCGCTACTTTATCAACAAAATTGCCACGTGTGTGCTGGAACTCAAGGACAATGCGCTGACCTCGTTTACCGGCAACTGGAGCGATTATCTGGCCGCGCTCGAAAAGCTCAGCGAACCGCAGCAAGACGAAGCGCCGGGCATCACCAAAACCGCCGCATCCAAACAGAAACGGGCCGAAAAAGAAAAGGAGCTGTCTGCGCGCGAAGCCAAAAAGCGCATCGCGCAGCTTGAGCGCGATATCGAAGCCGCCGAGCAATGTCTGGCTGAAATTGAAGCCCAATTGGCCGATCCGTCGGCGCTGAATTCAGAACGAATTTCCGCTCTTTCGAATGATTATGCAAGACAGCAGGAAGCCGTGGAAGCGCTGATGAATGCGTGGGAAAGTGCTCACGATCATACCATTTCCGTCCAATAGCTCATTATATTCCCAAATGTCATAAAAACTTAATAAAATTTTTTTTAGACTTGTATAAGCATATTTTTTAGATTATTCATTATTATGCATTATTTCTGCATATTTCGACAAATTCGTGGGGGTTTTCTTATTAATTCAGTCGAATATTTTAACATCACTTAAAAAAAATTTTGCAAATCGTCACGCTCGTAATCAGTCCCGCGAGCTCGGAAATCAGCGCCACCGGAATCGTATAGCGCGACTTTTTAATTCCCACGCTTCCGAAGTATAATGCCGTGGTGTAAAAGAGCGTCTCGGAAGACCCCATCATCGTGCTCGCAACCCGGCCGACGAAGCTGTCCGGCCCATAATTGGTGAGCATGGCCGTCAGCATTCCAATGGAAGCACTGCCCGAAAACGGCCGCATCAGCGCGAGCGGCAGCACCTCGGGCGGTATGCCCATGGGCTTGAGAACCGGCGACAAAGCTGCCGAGATATAATCAAAGCTGCCCGAAGCGGTAAATATCTGTATTGCAAATATAAAGCCGACCACATACGGCAGAATCCGCACCACCGTTGTGAGCCCCTGCTTTGCGCCGCGTATGAACGCCTCATAAACAGGCACCCTTTTGGCAAGCCCGAAAACCACGATCCCCGCAATAAAAACCGGCACAAAAAGTGCCGAAATGCTTGTCATCAGCTCCATTTTTTAATCCTCTGCCATATCTTCCCGACGATCACAGCCAGCGCGGTGGTCGTGGCGGTGGTCACGAACGATGTCAGTACGATGTCGGCAGGCGCAGCGCTGCCCGCTGCGCTGCGCAGCGCAATCACCGTCATCGGCAGCAGCTGCACCGATGCGGCGTTGATAATCAGCAGCATGCACATCGCGTCGGACGCCACATCCTTGTTCTTGTTCAATTCCTGCAGTTCTTTCATCGCTTTAAGCCCGAAGGGCGTGGCTGCATTGCCCATACCGAGCATGTTTGCCACGATATTGAGCGTGATATAGCCGCTTGCTTCGCTGTTCGGCGGCACACCCGGAAACAGCCAGCGGATCATACCGCGCATGCGTTTGGCGAGCGCCTCAATAAGCCCCGCTTCCTTGGCCACATTGAGCACGCCAAGCCACAACGCATAGGCGCCGATGAGACTGATGCAGAGCAGCCCCGCCTCTTTGGCCCCTTCCACCGCCGCGTCTCCAACGGCCTGCGTATGGCCCGTGACGACCCCCACCACCGTACCGATCACAATCAAAAACGCCCAGATATAATTGATCATTTCTTTACTCCGCCAGCAATATCATGTATACTCATATCATATATATTCAATTGTGAACGTTTTATTAATGGTGTAATTTTTAATGCAAAAAGGTTGACATATGGACGCTATATTTGTTATATTTTGATATATTGTAACACTTAATATATGATATTAAATCAATTGGGAGATGAAAAAAATGAAATCAACAGGAATCGTCAGAAAAGTAGACTCGCTTGGCCGTATTGTGCTGCCCATCGAACTCAGAAGAGTCATGGGTATCGACATCAAAGATCCTATTGAGATCTTTGTGGATGACAGCCACATCGTGCTTGGCAAATACCAGCCCGCCTGTATTTTCTGTGAGAGCGTCAGTGGCGTCACAGAATTCAAAGGCGCGAAAGTTTGCCAGGAGTGCATGTCCAAGCTCGGCCTTAAGTAAGTCTCGGGTACTTACAAAGACAATCGGTAAGCTCTGTTCTTACTGATACCAAATTTCTCGGATGCCGCTTTAGCGGCATCTTTTTTTGTCATTCCGGCGGCGAGCAGCTTCGCAATCTCTTTTTCAATATCGCTGTCACTCGCTTCCTCTCTCGTTTCTTCGGCACTGTCCAGCACAAGCACGTATTCGCCCTTGACGTCGCCGTCAAATTCCCGGGCAGCCTGTTCCAGCGTCCCGCTGAAAACGCGCTCATGAAGCTTTGTGAGCTCTTTTGCGACCACGATATGCCGCTCATCGCCCAACAGGTCAAGCATAGTGCAAAGCGTCTCATGCAGGGCGTGAGGGGTTTCATAGATCACGGCAGGCATGGTGAACGCATTGAGCTGCTCAATTTGCTTTTTGCGCTCCCCCGCCTTCTTGGAGAGGAACCCGAGGAAATAGAAAGGTCCTCCGACACCCGAGAGCGTCACGGCAGTCACCGCCGCGCACGGGCCCGGCACCGATGTGACGGGCAAGCCCTGCTCCACCGCCTCCCTGACGAGCACCGCACCGGGATCGGAAATGAGCGGCGTCCCCGCGTCGGACACGAGCGCGATATCGCGGCCCTCCTTGAGCTCGCTTAATAGAAATGCGCGCTTTTCCTCGTTGCTGTGCTCATGAAAGCTCACACACCGCGTTTTGATGTCGTAGGCGTTTAAGAGCTTTCGCGTGTGGCGCGTATCTTCCGCCGCAATATAATCCACTTCTTTGAGCACGCGCAACGCACGCAGCGTGATATCTTCAAGATTGCCTATGGGCGTGGCGACAATATAGAGCACGGTATTTCCTCCCCGATGCGGTAGATTTTTTTGAGCTCGTCGGTGTATGTGCCGTCCTTCTCGTAGACGGCCAGCGTCGGCGCAAACTTGACGCCCGTGTGTGCGCCTGCGCGCCCTTCCACGAGCGCAAAATTGGGCGCTTTGTCAATCTGCGGCGCGACGAGACGAATGCGTTTGGGTTCGATTCTTTTGGCCCGCATGCAGTCCATCAGCTCCGCAAACCGCTCGATGCGGTATATCATGAACATGCGCCCGCCCGTACGCAGCAGCTTGGCTGCGGCGCTCACCACATCGTCGAGCGTGCATTTGATTTCACGCTTGGCAATGCTCACATGCGCACTGCCGTTATCCTTGCCCGCGTCGGCCTTTTCATACGGCGGGTTGCAGACCACTGCGTCCACGCCGTACGGCATGTATTTTCTCGCGTCCTTCAAGTCTCCGCAGATGATGTTGATGCGGTCCTGAAGCTTGTTGACCACTATGCTGCGCTGCGCCATATCCGCGATCTCGCTCTGTATCTCGATGCCCGTCACGTGGATATCCGGACGCCGGGCACAAAGCAGCAGCGGTATGATGCCGCAGCCTGTCCCGAAATCGACCACGTGCTGCCCTGCCGATACGTCTGCGAAATCCGCAAGCAGCACCGCATCCGTCCCGAACGCGAAGTATTCGGGGTTCTGTATGATCATATAACCGTTTTGCAGGTCTTCAATTTTCTCACCGGGCTTCAACTGCATAAAACCCCTCCGGCACGTTTTGGTTCATTATACCACGGAAGCTGCCATACAAAAAAGTATCCCACTTTACGTGTCAATGTATTGGTATGTTCTGCTATTCCCGGCCTGCAATTAATTATCTCTTTACTATTTTAGCGCGCTAAATTATAATTTGCTGTGTACAACAATTTTAAAATATAAATATAGGAGGAACAACCAATGAAAAAGTTACTGACCGCCATATTGGCTTTTGTGCTGGTTTTAAGCTTCGCGGCATGCGCCGCTCCGGCAGCCTCGGACACCTCTGCTGTTTCTGAATCTCCTTCGGACTCGCAGGAAGTCTCCGAAGCACCGTCTGAATCCGCATCAGCTTCTGAAGATGCCGACGTATCCTGGCAGACGATTGAGGACAAAGGGTCCTTCGTGCTGGGTTTCGACGAAACCTTTGCGCCGATGGGCTTTAAGGACGAAAGCGGCAATCATGTCGGTTTTGACCTTGACCTTGCGGCAGAAGTCGCTGCGCGTCTCGGCCTTGAGCTTAAGCTGCAGCCGATCGACTGGGATTCCAAAGAGCTTGAACTGCAAAACGGCAACATCGACGTGATTTGGAACGGTTTGACCATCACTGAAGAGCGCAAAGAGAAAATGCTGTTCTCCGATCCTTACATGAACAACCGTCAGATCGTGATCGTTGCGGCTGATTCCGGCATTAAAACCATCGCGGACCTCGCCGACAAAACAGTGGCCGCTCAGGTTGAATCGAGCGCGATGCAGGCGATTGAAGCCCAGCCCGACGTGAAGGATTCTTTCGGCGAGCTGATTGAAAGCCCGGATTACGTGGAAGCGCTGATGGAGCTTAAGCAGGGCAGCGTGGACGCGGTCGTGATTGACGAGATCATGGGCAGATACTACATTGCCCAGGACGAAGATTCTTCGTTCTACGGCGTGCTTACCGACAACTTCGGCGAAGAGCAGTACGGCATTGCCTTCCGTCTTGAAGACCAATCCTTCAGAGACAAGGTTCAGGAAACGCTGACCGCCATCATCGGTGACGGCAAAGGCGCTGAAATTTCTCAGAAGTGGTTCGGCGAAGACATTTTAATCAAGGGATAATACGCAAATGGGTGCAGGCAGGCTCTTAGGGTCTGCCTGCATTCATCATTTTGCACATGTTTTTTGGCTGACAGAAAGCGTATGCAAAATGTATTGGGGAGAAAGCCATGGAATATTTTCAGGATTTGGACAAGCTCGGCAGTTTGCTTCGGGAAATGCTGGGCGGCACGCTGGTGACAATCGAGGTCTGGGGATTCACGCTGCTTTTCGCGTTGCCGCTCGGGCTGCTGATCTGCCAGATGCGGCTGTCAAAAAACAAAGTGTTTGTGGGGATATCTAAGCTCTATACCTTTTATTTTCGTGGAACGCCTTTGATGCTCCAGCTATTGTTCATGTTCTTTGGCGTACCGCTGATTATCGGTGCCCCGCTGGGGCGTGAATTTGCCGCGATACTGGCGTTTATTCTTAATTATGCGGCTTACTTTGCGGAAATCTACCGCGGCGGTATACAGTCGATCCCGAAAGGACAATACGAAGCCGCGCACGTACTCGGTCTTTCAAACAGGGTCACGTTCACAAAAATCATATTGCCGCAGGTGGCCAAGCGCATACTGCCGCCCATGGGCAATGAAATCATCACGCTCGTGAAGGACACGGCGCTCGTTTATGCCATCGCGATGAACGATCTTTTAAGGGAAGCCAAGATCGCCGCGCTGCGCGACGTTTCGATCATGCCGTTTGTGGTGTCCGTTGTTTTCTATCTTGTTTTGACAGGGCTGCTGACCAAGCTGCTCAACGTCATTGAACGCAAATTCTCTTATTACAGGTAGGTTAAAATATGCTGAAAGCCACAGATATCAAAAAGAAGTTCGGCAAGCTCGAGGTACTTAAGGGCGTTGACCTTGAGGTGAACAAGGGCGATGTGATTGCGATTATTGGCCCGTCCGGTTCCGGCAAGAGCACGTTTTTGCGCTGCATCAATCTGCTCGAGTCGGTAAACGGCGGCAGCCTTGAGATTGACGGCGAGTACCTTTTCCGCGAGGAGGGCGGCAAAATCCATTTTGCGGAGCCCGCCAAAAAGCGCGAGCTGAGAAAGCGCCTCGGCATGGTGTTTCAGGATTTCAATCTGTTCCCGCATCTTTCCGTGATGCAGAACCTGATGCTGGCGCCTTTGCAAGAAGAAAACGCGGACAAAGAGGCGATTGAAGCCAACTGCCGCGAGTTGCTTCGCAAGGTGGGCCTCTCCGAAAAGGAAAAGAGCTACCCGTGCGAGCTGTCCGGCGGACAGCAGCAGCGCGTAGCGATTGCACGCGCACTGGCATTGAAGCCCGACATACTCTGTTTTGACGAGCCGACCTCTGCGCTGGACCCCGAGCTGACCGGCGAGGTGCTTGCCGTGATGAAGCAGCTTGCGCGCGAGCATATGACCATGGTCGTCGTCACGCATGAGATGGGCTTTGCGAGCGAGGTGGCCAACGAGGTGCTGTTCATGGACGACGGTGTGGTGGTGGAACGCGGCACACCCACGGAAGTGCTGCGCAATCCGTCTCAGCAGCGCACGCGCGATTTTATGAGCAAGCTGCTGACCGTTTGAGCTTTAATATTGAGCAAGGCTCTTATATCGAAACATTTGCCTACAGTCAAAAAGCGTCCTGTCTTTACACAACAGGACGCTTTATTTCTGTGGCCTAACGCTCCTTGATCGGCATCAGCAGGTCAAGCTGCAAATCCTCAAGCGCTGTCAGCCCTTGCGTCACATGGCTCACATAATTGAGTTGCTCCTCAAGCAGGCCATGCATGTGCTGCTGGTCCTGCATATCTCCGGCAAAAACGTATTTTTCGCTGCCCGATACCCAATCAAACAGCCACTCCCATTCATGAAAATTGCCCATCTGTATCATATGGGCGGCATAAAGCCCGCCTTCGAAAAAACGTTTGGTCAGCGGCTGCGGCACCTCCATATCCTCCGGTATGGTGACCCACATTTCATAGCCGTGGGCACCGCTCTCATCCGAAGGGTTGGGGTGGTTAAAGCCGTAATTGCGCAAATCGGGCTTGATGCGGCACAGATTCGATTCCCGCACAAAACCGTCTATGATCTCGCTCACATACGCTTCCGGCTCATCGCCGATGTAATGCGCGGACGCAACCGCCGACGGCGGCAGGCGAATGATACGCACATCCGTGAGCTTCTCCAGGCTTTTCTCCGCTTTCTTTAAATCATCCATCGTCTTAGCCTCCATAGTGTTCAAATTTGCATAAGACAGTGATTCTATGGACGCGAGCAGGGCGTCGTCGGAGGTCAGCAGATGATGGACAGAAACCTGCGCCGTTTTATTGAGCTCATCTATAAAGCGGCGCAGTATGCTTCTGATTGTGGCCAATGCCATGATCTGTTCATCAATTTCTGCGAGATTCCGCCTGAAGACTTCGACCGCTGTCACAGCCTCAGGGCTTTGCAGTATCACCCTAATCTGCTTGAGCGGTATCTTAAGCTTGCGCAATATCACGATTTGCCTCAGGCGCATGAGCGTCGCTTCGTTGTACATACGGTAGGCATAGTTCTCTCGGCGGTAGCTCTCGATCAGCCCGAACTGCTCGTAATAGCGCAGCATGCGCGTGGAGACGCGCAATTGTCTGGATACCTCGCTGATTGTCATTCCTTGCATATCATCACTCCTTACAAGAATGGAGTATAAACGGCGACACGGTGTCAAAGTCAATGGTGTGCCGCAATGATTATAACAATTATTTCAACTGAATTCATTACCGGAGATTCTGCTTGGCAAGGAGATATCTTTTTGAAAGCCGTCATAAAGGCCTTATCACAGCGCAAAAAAGCAGAAGGGCCGTGTCCCCTAGGATACGCCCCTCCTCTATTGTCTTTGTGTCAGACTTTTGCTTCTTTCCCCTGCCCGACCGCGTATCCGGCCGTCAGCCTGCTCATAAGCCGCCCCATCTTGACCGGGAAAAGGTAACACCCCATCGTCTGAACCTTCTGCATAAAGCTGTGGCAGATGATAAACCGCTTGGAGCCGATGTGCTTCGCGAGCCCCCGTCCCACAGCCTTGGGATCGGCCTTGAACTCCTTGGGAACAGGCAACGGCTCTGCCGAGGCCGTGCGCGTAAGCGGCGGATGCAACAAATGAAACGAGATACCGTCGTTTAAATACTCGACACCCAAGCACTTTGCGAGACTCTCTATCGCGCCCTTGCTCGATGCATACGGGCTGATGTTGACAAAGCCCATCACGCCGACGCCCGAGCTCGTAAATATCACTTTACCGTGCTTCTGCTTTTGCATATATGGCACAACAGCTTTCGCAAGCCGCAGTGCGCCGAAATAATTGACGTTGAACACGTCACGGTAAACATCTTCAGCCGTTTCGGCAGCGGCGTTAAACGTGCACACACACGCGTTGTGAACCGCGATATCGATCGTCCCAAAGGCTTGTGCAGTTTGGGCAATGCTTTTCTCAACGCACTGGGTATCGCGCACATCGCAAACGAGCGGCAACAGCCTTTGTCCGTACTGCTCCTGCAACGGCTTTAAGTTCCCTACGTCGAGATCCAGTACGGCGGCCGAATGCCCGTCCTCCAGCAGCTTCTCGACCATGTAATACCCAATCCCCTGGTTCGCTCCCGTAATCATGATGCTTGCCATGCTACCATACCTCGCATTCCTTGAAAAAGTTGAATATATGCCGGTCGACTTCCGACCGGAACGCTTTCTTCGTCTCCTCCGTCAACGGCCCGCTTAAAAGATAGCGCTGCGTATAAAGAAAAATAGGCGAGTAATATTTGACCGCGAGGTAACCGCTGTCCGCCGATGTGACGACTCCGGCCTCTGTCAGCTTCGCGAATATCCGGCTCTGAAACCACAGTGGCTCGTCGAACATCCATTTCACATAAAGCTGCTGAACGTCGTCGCTGGTCATCTGCTCAATGGACATCAGGCGGATAAACCGGTTGCAGAAAGCATCCATCAGGTACTTATCAAAAAAGGCATCGGATACTGTGCCCATTATGCTTTGGTCTGCCCCGTTTACATCCGCCATCGCCCGGTCGAGGCGGTTCATCATGTCCGCTGCAATCGCCTGAAACCGCTGCGAGAGTGCCTCGAATATCGCGCGTTTGTTTTCGAAATGGTAGTAAACCGTGCTCTCTTTAATGCCGACCTGCCCGCAGATATCGCGGATGGATACCGCAGTGTACCCGTCCTTGGAAAACAGCTCAAGCGCGACATCCATAATTCTTTGTCTTGTTGTTTCTTCAGCCATTGCTTTCACTCTCTCTAACAGTCGTTAGGCATATTGTATCTAACGGTTGTTAGATTGTCAATAAGAAAAAAACCATGCCACAATTGGTATGGTCCTTCGTGTCTTTTGCTACTTCTAGAAAGGCAAGCGGAACGACACGGAGGTCGTTCCCTACAAAATATCACTATAATACTCATCTGTAACCCATTTGAGCGGATTTTCATCTATGTATTTCCAAATCCGCAAGTATTCATTTTCATCTCTAATGATATGATCATAAAATGATTTTTGCCATATGGCTTTATCGAATGGCGGATATTCACTATCTTTAACACCATCAATATAGAGTTTCGTTGTCATTGTTTTGAATCGCTGAATATATTCAGAAACCGTAGGGAACGACCTCCGTGTCGTTCCGTTATAATTTATTGTAACAATGGCATGTATATGATTCGGCATGATCACATATTTGTCCAAAGTCACGTCGTCATATGTATTGATATATTCCAGATGGTGCCCAACCATTTCGCCCGCCTTATTAACAACAACATGTCCTTTCAAGATCGAACCAAAATAATGACATCTATTATGAGTACATATTGTTATAAAGTAAGCGCCATTCTGCGAATAATCATATTTATTTAGCCTAGGCTTTTTTCTTTCGAAATAATCCATTTGTTATCCTATAAAAGGAATCTATTGCGGAACGACATACCCCATTCGGGGCACAGGCGGAGGTCGTTCCCTACTGGTTAATATTTCGACATATATATCCAGATACCTTGAATCCAATGTTTTTAGTCAAATTTCCTCGACTGGTGGTAAGAATCAAAAAAACAGGCTGGGGCACAGCGTCCCCAACCCGTTCGTTTCAAAACAATTTCTATTCGTACCTCAACGCTTCTATCGGTTTTAATGTCGCGGCCTTGTTCGCGGGATAAATGCCGAACACCACGCCTACAAATGCCGAGAACCCGAGCGCCAGCGCGATGGTGCCCGCCGACATGCCCATGGATATCTCCATCGCCGTACCGATCACCTGCAGGCCGAGATAGCTGAGGCCGATGCCGATAATACCGCCCGATACGGACAGCACCACCGCTTCAATCAGGAATTGCGAGAGGATGTCCGTGCGCTGCGCGCCGATCGCCTTGCGGATACCGATCTCGCGCGTGCGCTCCGTAACCGACACGAGCATGATATTCATGATGCCGATGCCGCCGACGAGCAGCGATATCGCCGCAATACCCGAAAGCAGAATCGTCATCACACCCATCACATCGTTCATCACGTCGATGATCGCGCTCTGGTTGATGATCATATAGTCTTCATCGCTGCCGAGCTCTCGAATCAGAAAATCGTCCGTCGCATCCTCTGCCGCATCCACCGTGTCGGGCGACGCCGCGGACACATACAGCGTATCAAATTCCTTATCGGTAAACAGCCGCTGCGCTGTCGTGAGCGGAATGATGATCGTTGTATCCTTATTGGCAAGCATCGTATCGGAAGGCTCCAGCAGCCCCACAACCGTGAAATCGTAGCCTTGAATCTCCAAGGTATTGCCGATGCAGTCCTTCGTGCCGAAAAGCTCATCCGCCACGTCCGTGCCCACCACGGCGGTGTAGCTGTGTGCTTCCACGTCCACATCACAGATGAACCGGCCGTATGCGATCTTCTGCCCCGTGATTTGCTGATAGCTGCTCGTCACGCCTTCCACCTTGTAATCGCCGTCCTCCACGCCCGCCGTCACATTGACCGTGCGTGAGACGATGCCTGTGACCCCGTGTATGGATGGATCTTCTTTGAGCCTGTTCAAATCGGCCATCGTCAAATAGGAGGGGTCCTGGCCCGTCATAGAGACCTGCAGCAGGTTAGACCCGAGGCTTTCAATCTGCCCGGTAATCTCGCCCGTTGCGCCCTGCACCACGGATATCAGCAGCGTCACGGCAATCACGCCGATGATAATGCCGAGCATCGTGAGGAACGAGCGCATTTTGTTGCCCTTAAGCGCCACAAACGCCATTTTCAGTGCCTGAGAGAACTTCATACGGCCTCACCTCCGCTCTCGTCCTGAACCACGCGTCCGTCGCGAAAATGCAGCCTGCGGCTCGCAAGCTTTGCAACATCGTTGTCGTGCGTGATCAGCAGTATACCGCGTCCCTCGCGGTGCAGATTCATCAGCATGCCCATAATCTCGCGGCCCGACTGCGAATCGAGGTTGCCCGTCGGCTCGTCCGCGAGTATCAGCGTCGGGTGCGTCGAGAGCGCCCGCGCAATCGCTACACGCTGCTGCTGGCCGCCCGAAAGCTCGGTCGGCCTGTGCGCCATTCTGTCCGAAAGCCCCACCTTCGCAAGCGAATCCGTCACGCGCTTTTTGCGTTCGGAAACCGGCAGCCCCTGATAAATCAGCGGCAGCTCGACGTTCTCATATGCCGTGAGCTTGCTCAAAAGGTTAAACTGTTGAAAGATAAACCCGATCTCCTTGTTTCTTATCTCGCCGAGCTGGCGCTCGGTATAATCGTCGATGAGCTGGCCGTTAAGCCAATACTCGCCCTCGTCCGCCAAGTCGAGGCAGCCGATGATGTTCATCAGTGTGGATTTGCCGCTGCCCGAGGGCCCGATCACCGCGACAAATTCGCCGTCGTGGATTTTGAGCGACACATCGTCGAGCGCGTGCACCTCCGCCTCACCCATCTGGTATGTTTTTTTCACATTGCGCAGTTCAATCATATCCGCGCCTCTTTATTCCGCCGAAGAGCTCGGTGTGGCGCTGACGTTGCCACCGCCGCTGTTATTGCCGCCGTTGCCCCCGTTCATGCCGCCGCCCCACATGCGCTCCTGCAGACTCTCTTCCTTCACCTGCGGCACCGCCACACGGTCTCCCTCGCTAAGGCCCTCTTTCACTTCAATATTCACGCCATCGGTGATGCCCGTCACCACCTTGTGGGTCGCAGGCGTGTATTCGAGGTCCTTGTTGATATCGCCTTCGAATACCACAAATTTTTCGCCGTTGATCGTCTGTATCGCTTCCACGGGGATCAACAGCACATTCTGCGCCTGCTCGGATACGATCTGCACGTCCGCGCTCATGCCGAGCATCACGTTTTCAGCGTTCTCGAGCGTCAGCGTCACGGTATATTTGGTCACGTTGTTCTGAGCTGTGCCGACCGTATTGATCTTTGATATATTCGCGGTATAGGTTTTCTCGGGCAGCGCGTCAAATGTCACCGTCGCCTGATCGCCCGCTTCGATGGATGCGATATCGAGCTCGTCGATTTCCACATCGATTTTGACTGCATTATTGCTTTGCACTGTGAACAATGCCGCGCCCTGCTGAACGGTCTGGCCCTTTTTCAATGTCAGGCCCGTTACCACGCCGTCTGAGCCCGCACGCAAGCTTAAGCTATCGATATCGGCCATCGCATCGTCAAGGTCCTCCTGCAGGCTCTCACGCTGCTCCAGCAGCGAATACAGCGAACTCGAAAGAATTTCACCTTCCAGCGTCATGAGCTTACCGCCGCGCGATACATCGTCGCCCGCTTCCACGCGCACATCATCCACCGTGCCGCCCTTCGCCGATACGTATACCGGATTCGCCACATCCACTGTGCCGCTGCCGATTTCGGCGCCGCTTGCATCCGCCACCACCGCGCTGTCGCCCAGTGCATAGCCGTCGTCTTCAAACTGCACGGTCGCTTTGCCGCCTGACACGCTCACGACAACGCCGTTCACGCTGGCCGACCCTATTGTCACTGTCACCGCATCGCCGGGCACCGGCGCGTTTTTAAACGGCACCTGCGTTTTCATCAGGTCATCCGGGCAGACCACCGCCAGCGCGCCCTCACGCTCGACAACCGCATCCACCGTGTCGCCTTCCTTCGCGTATACGGCCTTCACAACGCCCTCCACCGGCGACAGTACATTTTTGCTGCCCGACGTGGACCGCGCTGTGAGTATCTGCATATCGACATCGTCTATCTGCTGCTCAAGGCTGCTCTTTTCAGATTCGAGCGAATCGCTCTCAATCACCGCTATCACGTCACCCACGCTCACCGTATCGCCGTTTTCCAGCAGCACATCTGCCACCTGGCCCGCAGCGCTTGCATAAACGGTTTCGTCGCTGAGCGGCTCCACGGTGCCCGCACCCTTCACTTTGACTTCAATCGTGCCTTTGGTCACGTCCGCAATGTCGTACGTGGTCTTGGCCAGCTCCGCCTGTCTGGCGCGCATGTTCATATACCCGAACACCCCGAGCGCGACAATCACAAGAACGACCACAAGGATCACAATTCTTTTCTTCGACTTCTTTTTCTTGCTCATTGAGCCTGTCCTCCAAATTTATCATCAATCTTTTATTAAACGGAAATGAAACTTCTTTGAGCTATTCTACCAAGGAATATTGTTTGTAAACAGTGTATTTAAGCATGCTTAACAGATTATTCACATTGCTGACAGTTGAAAGCAGGTTTACTTAAGTGAAATGCCGTACTGAAGCGTATTTGAATCTTGAAACAGAGGGCTGTGAGGCGGAAACCAAGTGAAAACTGCGAAAACAACGAGCAGTCCCAGCACCGCAACCAGTGAAGCCGCGCGGTATACAGGGCCGGCCATTGGCTTTGCCGCTGCGGTAAGCCTGTATGATACGGCCATCCCGAACGCGATGACAATCAGCGTGTTGACAAGGTCAGCCGCGAGCGACTCGATACCAACTGCATAAAGGAGATAAAAAATGCCGAGCATCAGCAACGGCATCAACGGCAGTACGGCGGTATGCGCAAATGTGAAGTTCGGATAAGCTTTGCCTGCGGTCAGCCGGCCGACGAAAAAGTAAATCAACGCGGGCATAAAAAACAGCTTGGTGTGTTTCCATGGGCTTTCGTTAACGGGACACAATGCCGCCGTTAAAGGCCCCGGCACCCATTCGTAAAGAAAATGCCACAGCCCCGCCAATGCAAATATCACGGCTATGCCGATAATGCTCCATCTTTTTAAGTCTCGATGCGCGTTCCCATTCATAGGGTATATTCTATGTAACCGGCTGCATTATATGAGTATTTCGAGCGCGTCAAACACGTGCCGCACGCCGAAGACCTCAATGCCGGAGGGCACTTTGAGTCCCGCGAGGTTCGACTTGGGAATCACGGCCTTTTTGAACCCCATCTTGCTGCTCTCGATGAGCCGCTTTTCGATTTGCCCCACGGCGCGCACTTCGCCCGTGAGGCCCACCTCACCCATCGCCACCGCGTCGCTGATCGGCGCGTCCCGAAAGCTTGAGACGATGCTGGCCGCCATCGCGAGGTCCGCCGCGGGCTGGTTAAGCTTCATGCCGCCCGCCACGTTCAGATAGACATCCTGATTGTATAGCTTTAATCCCATGCGCTTTTCGAGCACCGCAACCATCAGCGCCATGCGCCCGAAATCAAGGCCCGCCGCCATGCGGCGCGGCATTTGGAACGACGTGAGGCTCACGAGCGCCTGTATCTCAAGCAGCACCGGCCTCGTGCCTTCAATGGCGGGATACACACAAGAGCCGGAGGCGTCCTTCGCGCGCTCGCCGAGCAGCAAACCGGAGGGATTCTCCACCTCGTGCATGCCGTCGTCGCGCATATCAAACACGCCGATCTCGTTGGTGGAACCGAAACGGTTCTTCACGGCGCGCAATATGCGGAACGTCCCCTGGCGCTCGCCCTCGAAATAGAGCACGGTATCCACCATGTGCTCCACCATGCGAGGCCCCGCAATTGCGCCTTCCTTGGTGACATGCCCGATGATGAATATCGCCGTACCGCTCGTTTTGGCCTCGCGCGTCAGCAGCGCGGCGCACTCCTTGATTTGGCTCAGGCTGCCTGCCGCGGGCCCGAGGCGCGATGAATACATCGTCTGTATCGAATCCACCACCACAAAGTCGGGCGCGTTTTCACGGATGCGCGTGACGCAGCTGTTGACCTCCGTTTCGGCCAGCAGCCTTAAGCCGCTCTCTATCCCGAGCCTTTGTGCGCGCAGGCGAATTTGCCTCAGCGATTCTTCGCCCGATATATACAGCACGCGTTTGCCCGACCGCGCGAGCGAATCCGCCACCTGCAAAAACAGCGTCGATTTGCCGATGCCCGGCTCACCGCCCGCCAGCACCACCGAGCCTTCCACCACGCCCGCACCGAGCACCCGGTCGAGCTCTTGATATCCGGTGGACCAGCGCGCGGTATCCTCCATGGACACGTCCTTTAGCAGCACTGCCTGTTCGCCGAGCGGTACGCTCGAAGCGCTCTTGACCGGCGCGGAAACGGTCATTTCCTCAAACGTGTTCCATTCCTTGCACGACGGGCACTGGCCCAGCCATTTTGCGTATTCATACCCGCATACGCTGCAGACAAATGCCGTTTTTTCCTTTGCCAAACCGAGCCTCCTCTAATAGGCTTTTAAGTATTCTGTCATTTATTATATATGCTTTTCATCTTGAAGGCAAAAGAAATAAGGCCTCCGTTGCCGAAGGCCTGCCAGACAGTATATAAAGTGATGCTGTGTTGCCTATATCGAAAGATCGATATGATGAATGGTACCCACCGAGCCGTTTTCGTTTAAAAAAATCGAGCTGCTCTTCATCTCGCCGTACTCATCCGTCATATCCTTCATCTCAAATTCTGTACTGACATCGTTTAAATAGATCGCGCCGATACCCACGTCGCCGAGTTTGAACAGCGTTTTTTCACCATTCTGCTTCATCGTCAGTACCGAGAGCTTGCCGTAAATCTCGTCCGATTCGTCGATCCAGCCGTTCTTGTCGCTGTCGAAGGCGCGCAATTCCGAAAAACCGTTGCCGCTCGAAGGCCCGAAAAGCTCGCTGCCGTTGTTGATCACGCCGTCTCCGTTCTTGTCAAACGCGAGAAAACCGCTGTTGCCCGTCGCAAACGCTATGTTTTCTGTCTTGCCGTCCGCATCAAGATCAAACGCCTGCTTGGTGGTGCTGAGCGTGGGCGCGCCGCCGTTCATCACCACGACGAGCGGGTCTATCTTGGCGTTGCCGAGGCGTAAGCTCATACTCGTTTCTTCGTAGTACTCGCGTGACATCGCGAACTTCATGTCAAACGCAATCGTGCGCCCGTCCGCCGTCTTCACATATCCGCTGGAATTGAAATTGACGCTTTCCTTTTCCGATTTGACTTTCCGGTAATCATACGCAAGACCCCAATTGCTCTGCGGACTGCCGTTGCCTGTGACGGTGATGTTTAAGCTCCTGTCCTGGCCGTGAGTAAGCCCTTCGGACGGATCCCTGAATTTGATGTGTTTACCTGTCAGCGCATACACGAGCGATTCGAGAAGCTTTATTCTCGAGTCATACGACTGCTGTATGATTGAATCAACATCGTGATTCAAATATGTCTTTTCCGTATTGAACTGAAATTTCTCTGCATCGAAATCCACAATGAAAGCAGGGGTCTCCTCGGTGTTCGGCTGTCCGACCCACACGTTCAAAGACTCCGTTTCGCTCTCCTCTTTCACAAGATTGTGAGCGCTGTTTTGCGACACGCTAAAACTATCAATTTTCATGTTTTTCGGCCTCCTTGCCATTAAACTCCTAAATTGAGATACCTCCATAACTTCTATCGATTTTTTCATACAGATCTTAACAGTAAACCTGAGTGCCTGACAAAAAATTTATATATTATGTCAGGCAGACAATATGATGTCGTCAACTTTCTTTAACGCACGCTCCACAGCTTCCTCACGCTCCGCGTCCGTTGTTCCCGTCCCGTCTACCAGCAGTTCCTCAAACCGGCTGATGCCGATAAAGCTCATCACATCGTGCACATAATTAAGCCCCTTGTTAAGCGCCGGACGGACGAGCCACGGAATATGCGCACCCGACGACTGCACATATATGAACAGCCTTGCATGGCTGCCAAGCAATCCATGCGGCTTGTCATCCTCAAATTCAATCGTCTTGCCTGCCTGCACCACGCAGTCGATGTATTCCTTGACGGGGGCCGGAAACGACAGGCTCCACATCGGCGCTGCGAGCACATATACGTCGGCACTGCAAAACTGATCGCACAGCGCGACGATTCTCTCCACTTCCTTCTGCTCGTCCTCCGGCAGTTTCTTTCGCTGCTCCTCGCTGATGATTGCGCTTCTGCCTGCAAAATAACTGTGTTTTAATTGCGGAATATGGTTCGCATACAAATCCACCTGCTCGAATTCAATCTCTCTGTATTCATCGAGAATGCGGTTTACCAGCCGTCTGGCTACCGTTTTGCTTGCCGACAGGGCCTCGGGCTTTGGATTGGCACTGATATATAAGAGTTTGTTCATTTGGTCTGCCTCCTGCAATGTTTTGTTTAGTATCTGCACTTCCCCACCCTTCTATCTTGTCCGGCACAAAAAAAGAGCCGCGAATCCGCAGCTCATCTTTGTCTATTATTCGATCTCAATATGTTTCTCAACGGCTTTTTGCTTGGGCAGTGTGACATAAAGTACACCGTTTTCAAGCCTTGCGGAGATATTCTCCTCATCAATATCCTCCAGAGCAAACCGCTTGATAATTTCTCCCTCGGTTCTCTCCTTGCGAATATAACGGCCCTCCTCGGTATCCTTCGCTTCATCCGCTTTTGCTGTAATCGTCAACACGCCTTTTTCGCAAATCAGCGTGACCTCCTCTTTTTTAACGCCCGGCAACTCGGCTTCCACGATGTAGGCGTCTGCCGCATCCTTGATATTCGCTCTGACCGCAGTCATTCCTTCAAAGAAATCCTTCCACAGCCTTCCGGTCACCAGCTGGCCCTGATATGGTAAAAATGTCATGATCCGTTCCTCCTCATTTGTTTGTAGCTGCATGATATCATATAAAGTCAATGATAGTCAAAGTCTATTATCGGCGATTTAACCGCATTACAATTGAAATTCACCCGCATTGAACGGTTATTATTAAAAAAATATTCTCTCTTCAGTTTTTCTTATCTTTTCTCTCCCGAATGCAAACAGGGTTCCGATCACTCTTTCGTGACAGAAACCCTGATATGTTCTTTGGTTTGCTGCAGCCCGCCCAAGCCTTATTTCAAGCTCTCCACAAAGCTTTTAATGCGGCTGAGTGCCTCTTTGAGGTTTTCAAGCGATGTCGCATAAGAGCAGCGCATAAAATTGTCCATCGTATCGCCAAAAGCGGTGCCCGGCACGCAGGCCACCTGCTTCTCGAACAGCAGCCGCTTGCAAAACTCGTCGGCTTTGAGCCCCGTTGAGCTGATATTAGGAAAAACATAAAACGCACCGAGCGGTTCAAAACACTTTAAGCCCATGTCGTTGAACGACGCATACATCAAACGCCTGCGGCGGTTGTATTCGCCGACCATCTGCTTGACCTGCACAAAGCCATGGCTGCATTCATAGCGCATCGCTTCGGCCCCGGCATCCTGGCTCATGGCCGCCGCGCAGAGCATTGAATACTGATGGATCTTCACCATCGCATCGATGAGCGGCTTTGGCCCCGCCGCATACCCAAGGCGAAAGCCCGTCATTGCGAACGCTTTGGAAAATCCGCTGATGATAACGGTGCGTTCCTGCATACCCGGCAGCTGCGCGATGGAAAAATGCTGCTCGCCGTAGGTCAGCTCCGCATACACCTCGTCCGCGATTACAATGAGGTCGTGCTCAATAATGATATCCGCGATTTTCTCATAATCCTCTTTGGTCATGATCGCGCCCGTCGGGTTGTTCGGGAACGCAATAATCACAGCTTTAGACTTCGGCGTTATCGCCGCGCGCAGGCTTTCCGGCGTAATGCGGAATTGATCCTCTTCGGTTAATATCATGGGCACAGGCTTGCCGCCTGCAAGCGTCACGCCGGGCATATAAGCCACATAAGACGGTGCGGGCACAATTACCTCGTCTCCGGCGTTCATAAGCGCGCGGAACGCGAGATCAAGGCCCTCGCTTGCGCCCACCGTAGCGACGATCTGGCTGATTTCATAGCTCAGGCCAAACCGCATTTCAAAATAATCGCGTATGGCTTTGCGCAGCTCTGTGCTGCCATGGTTGGAGGTATAATGCGTCCGTCCGGTCTCAATCGCGTATATGGCGCTTTCACGGATATTCCACGGCGTATCAAAATCGGGCTCACCCACGCCGAGAGAAATACAGTCCTTCATTTCGCTGGCTATGTCAAAGAACTTGCGAATGCCCGAAGGCGGCATGTCTCTGACGACCGTCGATATTCTTTCTTCCATCGTCACGGCGAAATCACCAGCCTTTCCTCACGTTCTTTCGTGGTGAGAATCACACCCTGCTCTTTGTACTTTCTCATGATAAAATGCGTGACAGTGCTCGAAACGCCTTCGAGCACAGCAAGCTTTTCAAACACAAACTGCGATATCTGTTTCATGCTGTCTGCCCGCACCACGACCGAAAGATCGTAAGTCCCCGACATCAGATAAACGGATTTGACCTCGGTAAAGCCGTAAATGCGCTCTGCCAGATCGTCGTAGCCAAGCCCGCGCTTGGGAACAACCTTGACTTCAATCAGTGCCTCGGCTTCCTCCGAAGCCACTTTTTCTCTATTGACAATCGCCGTATATTTGACGATAATCTTTTCCTGCTCCAGATTCGAAATGGCTTCCTTAATCTGCTCCGCCGATGCGCCCGTCATCAAGGCCATATCTTCTATGCTGGCTCTGGCATCCTGCTCCAGCATATCGAGAATTTCACAATATAAAGTATTCCTCATTGATATACCCTCCGTGCTCTGCGTTATTCTTGGTATTGTACCACTGCCTTATAGGATGCGTCAAACACAAAAAAATGGCCGCCCAGAGCGCAAATGTCGGTTAACAGACAAGCGCAGACATAAAAAAACTTGTTTACGACAAAGCGGTGAAACTCGTGCCCGCAGACAAACAAAAAGCGCCGCATCCATTTGGACACAGCGCATTTGTGCTGATTAACCTTAGTAGCGATCTCTTCTCGCTCTGAAGCAGTCGCTGCAGTAGACAGGTCTTTCGCCCGTGGGCTGGAACGGAACCTTTGTGGTGGTACCGCATTCTGCGCAAACCGCATCATACATGGGACGATCATTCGTCCTCTTCTGATGCTTTCTGCTCTGGCGGCACTGATTACATCTCTTGGGCTCGTTCTCAAAACCCTTTTCCCGATAGAATTCCTGCTCAGACGCGGTAAAAACAAACGGGGAACCGCAATCTGCACACGTCAGTGTCTTGTCTTCAAACATTTTTTCTCCTTTTTTTTGTAACCATGGTTCTTAAAGACGAGATGACATTTCTTAACATGTTTGAAACAAACACGCGGCTAGAAACTCTTTTCTTCGGCTTCGGACGACCATAGGATTTATATGCGGTATATCACAGCCGCATAAACCTTATTTATATTATCATATCACCAAAATATTTATACGTCAACACTGCCCCGCTCAAATTCGCCTATATAATGCGGCTTTTAAGCGTTTTGACATAATTTTTTAGGTCGCGGGCGGCGGTGTCGGGGTTGTGGCCGGCGGTGCGTTCGGATCCGGCACAACAGGCACAGCAGGATCCGGGCCGTTCACGTATACCTGACCGGTGTACGATCTGTACGTGTGCTTTTCAAACTCAGTCTTGCTGAGCTCCTTGCCCTGCAGATCTTTTATAATCTTATAAGCCGTCGCCGAGGTGGCACCGCGCGCTTCTCTGTACGCTACGGAAGCACCGGGAGCGATCGCAGTGCCGTCGGGCGTTGCCGCTGCGTTATAAAAATACTCCGTCGCCGGTGTGGCGCCTGTGCCGCCTCTCTTTGATTCATATGTCAGTATGACGTCGCCGTATGTCGGATCGACAACAGGCGTGCCGTATATTTCCACCGTCACATTCTCTTCTTCTCTATTTATATACGTCACGATATACATCGGTGTCGGATTTACGTTTTTAAGCTTTAAATCCGGGCTGCCCGTACTGATCGTCGCGTCGAGACCAATCGGAATATAGTCGGATATGATCGAGTGGTGGGTTGCGTCCTCAATCCCGACACCGGCACGTATGCATGCGTTATACAGCGTACTCGAAACCTGACAGACACCGCCGCCCGGGTCGGGTACGTATGCGCCGCCTTTGATGCCCGCCGCCTCAAACCAGCCCTTTGAGACGGACCGCGGCCCTGCCGTGTCGTTGACCGACCAAACAACGTTCGGTTCGAGAACCGTCCCGTTCACGATACCGAGCATTTTGGCCACGTTCTTGATACGGTTGGCGTTGTTATGGTTCGAATAGCTCGATGTCCAAGACGCAATCAGCTGCGTCTGGGCTTTCACCTGATCCAGTGTTACGGTCGGTTCCGTCACGGTTGTGGGCGCCGTAATCACAGAGCTTAAGTCTTCGCTTTCCACAGCCTGAAGAATCAGTGCCGCCAGCGCATCGAGATCGGTCTGTAAGCCGCGCTTTTCAGGGGTGTACTGGAAGCGTGAAATGTATGCGCTTTTCGGAATATAATCCGGAATGTATTTTTTATTGTCCCAGTATTCGTACCGGAGCTTATTGGGCTTGTCCTCTTCCGCCAGCATCACAAGCTGCGGTTCGCCTTTTGTCGCCGCATCGTATGTGGCAGGGTCATATGCCGTTCCGTCTGCAAAATAGCCGTCCTTCATAAACACATATGATGCGTCCTGAGCCGCGACGTTAAACGTGTCAGCAAGCGCCGACAGCGCCGATTTCACGCTCGCCTCATCCGCGTTAACGCTCACTTCAAAATTCTTGCCGTTTTTGGCGGCTTCAATATCCGCTGAGCGCTGAGAAAAATCGCCGGTGCGGCCAAAACCCACCGCCTCGGTAATCACGTCTTCGTAATCAGTCGTCAGCCCGACAGCCGACGCTTCGAGCGCCGTGATTTCGCCGCCGATATCAAACTGAAGCTGCGTACCGCCCATAATTTCGCTTTCCACGTTCTTGGTGGCTTCACGCGCCTGCTCTTCCGTCATGCCCGATATATCAACGCCATGAACCGAAACCCCCTGCATCACCGTATTAAATTCGATGATGCGCTGAACGTTTGCGGTGCTCGTATTCCCGAGCAGCAGCACGGCGGCAACGCCAAGCGCCACCACGAGAACACCCGCAGCGACGATTAAAACAATCTTCAGTTTATTGCCAGACTTCTTAGAGCCTTTCTTTACAACAGTAATCTTTGCCTCTTCGGCCATTCGTTTTTCCTCCAGTTTAGCTATGTCAAGCTTAATCTATCATATAATAAACAAGCCCGTTTGTAAACCGAATCCATAATCGTCAGCGTCAGGGCTTTATTGAGCCGGAGATTCCGTCGGCGGAGCTTCGGGATCGGGCTTATTCGCATAGATTTCCCCTTGAACCACCTTATAAACATTATGGGTAAACTGCTCACGCTTAACGACATTGCCGTCAGCATCTTTATAAAGCTTATAGACATCCCATGTCTGCCCGTCGTGCTTCAATTTCACAGCAATCTCTTTGCCCGCGTCAATCGGCTCGCCGTCCGGCGTGGCCGTCGCGTTATAATGGTATATCGTTTCAGGGGCAAGGGCGGTTGCCACAAGCACATTCTCAAATTCAATTGTATACCCAAGCGTTAACGGCGGTCCATAAATGTTCACCGTCAGCGTTTTATTCTCTTCATCAAGCACCGTTTCCAGATAAATCGGCATGCCGTACGGATTGGAAAGCTTTAAATCCGGCCCGCCTGTACTGATCGTCGCATCCAACCCTTTTGGAATATAGTTCGACGGCCAGCTGTGCGGCCTTCTGTCCACAATCGTCAGTTCCGCGCGTATCGCCGCGTTATAGAGCGTGCTCGACACCTGACAGACACCGCCGCCCACTTCCATGCGGTAATTACCGTCCGCGATGCCCGGGGCGAATGCCCAGCCGACTGTTTTCGCCGTTTCTTCATCTCTCGGGCCTGCCGCGTCGTTGATTGACCACGTTTCACCCGGCTCAATCACTGTCCCGTTAACGATGCCCGCCAGGATTCGGATATTGGTGACGCGGTCGGCGTTGTCAAGGCCGCTTCCTTTGAATTCCGAGCTATACGAACTGATCTGCTTTGTATTGGCTTTGAGCGCCTCGAGGCCAATCTTCGGGTTTGTGATAATTGCGGGCGCTTCGACCGCACCGTAATCACCGCTGTTGATCTTTTCGCAAAGCAGCTTCGCAAATGCCGCTGCGTCAATATCCACGCCCGTCACGGCATCGATATACTCAAACCGTCCCTCGCCCTGCACATCGTCGCGGATGTTGAGCGTGGCATCCTGCGGCAGTTTATCAAGTGAAGGCTTCAGTGCCGTCACCTTTTCGAGCACAACCGCCTCATCGGCATGCATGCCCAGCTTAAAATCGTAGCCGCTTTGTTTCGCCTGCATCTGCTGTTCCCGGAGTGTCTCACCGTCATCAGCAAGCTGGCCGTACTTCATCGCATCCTCAAGTGTCTGCTGGAGGCTCGATGTAATGCCAAGCTCCGCAGCGCCGTAATTATATTGATTGGAACCGGCTGTAAACGCATAGCTGAAACCGGCTTCCAGCTGCTGCGCTTTCGACTGCAGCGTCTCGTTTGCGAGCGCCTGCTCCATCGTCTGGCCGGATAAGTCCACGCCTTCTATGGACACACCGTTTATAAAATGGCCGTTTTCCACGAGATTGGCTTCGCGCTGTTCCGCCGTCGTCCCCACACCGGCCAGCAGCAATATCAGCACCACAACAAGCGCTACAATTAATATGCCAAATGCCAATAGCAGCATTTTATACGTGTCATTTTGTTTTCTTCGTTTTTGCACTGTTTTTCCCCCCTATGCAACAACTCTGCTTAAGATACAACATATATAAGTCAATGTAAATACAGAAGCATATATTGTCATTCATTTTACATTTTTGTCATGCCTTATTCATCCAAGCTTCTCACTGTCTTCACATATGCTTTGCGCTGCCGCGGCCCGTCATATTCACAAAAGTAAATACTCTGCCACGTCCCGAGCATTAAGCGGGCATCTTCAACAATCACGTTCAGAGAAAATCCCGTCATCAGCGCTTTGGTATGGGCATCCGAATTGCCTTCACCGTGGTAAAATCCGCTGTTTGGAACGGCGCGCTCCAGCGCATACAGCACGTCGCGCTTCACATCCGGGTCGGCGTTTTCGTTGATTGACACGCCTGCCGTGGTATGAGGGACAAAGACACATACAAGCCCGCTTTGTATACCGCTCTCCTTAACTACCTGCCGCACTTCGGTTGTGATATCAATAAACTCACATCTCTTCGTGCTGCGTACACTAATCGTTTTCACTTTTATCCCTCATATGATACGACAGAATATATAAGCTGTCGCTTAAATGTACATTCTGAACGCTGACACCGCGCCTGACTTCCACATCAACGGGCGCAAAGTTCCAGATACCCTTCACACCGAGACTGACGAGCATGTCCGCCGTTTTTTGGGCATAAGACTTCGGAACGGTGATGATGCCAATGTTGACGCTGTTTTCCCTGACAAATTCGGCAAGCTCATTCATGGGGCGTATTTTCTTATCTCCCACATCACGGCCGATCAGCTGCGGGTCGGCATCAAACACAGCGATGATGTCATAACCCTCGTCGGCGAAATGACGGTACTTGAGCAGGGCTTGTCCGATATTGCCCGCTCCCACGACCACCGCGCGATAGGATGACCCGATTCCGAGTATTCTCATAATCTCCTGCTTGAGGCGACCCACCTGATACCCATAGCCTTGCTGACCGAAACCGCCGAAGCAGTTGAGGTCGCGCCTGATCTGGGACGCGTTGAGGCTCATATCATGGCTCATACGGGATGACGACACGCGCTCAATCCCGGCCGCTTCCAGTTCGGATAAGTACCGGTAGTACTTGGGCAGTCTGTGTATAACTGCGTCTGAAATCCTGTTCTCCTGCATCAAACGCCCCTCCTTTTAATCGCATTATATCATAAAGTGGGCGGCTATACCAAGCCTTTCACCCCCACCATCCCATTATTTACATATTGTTTAATTTGTAGACTCATGGGCCTTAAATCTGTTTGACGGAAAAGATATCATCGGGTAGAATATTTTTGTAATTCTTGTCGAAGCAGCCAGCCGAACGCCTCATTTTTGCCATAAACCGATGGCTACTATAACGAAATAATTATTGGAGGTTCGCATGAATAAAAAAGGAAAAACGTCTGCTTTTGTGATGGGCCTTATTGCCGGTATCTTAAACATGATCATGGGTATCCTCATGATTTTCGTCGCAACCGCAGCCTCTATGTCTTCTTCATACGGAGCGACTATCACCACGGCTTGGATGCTCGCGCTGGTCGTCATATTGACAATCATCAATTTGGTGGGCGGCTGCGTCGTACTCAGCAACCGCATCGCGGGCGGTGTGCTGATGATGATCTCAGGGCTGCCGATGCTTATCATTTTCATTGTCAATACGGTCAACTTCACATCGATCATACCAGATTTCAGCTATTATTCCTACGGTTACGGCAGTCAAGTGCTTGTGGTTGCCGTTTTTATGATGATCATCGAGCTGCTTTCTATCATTGCGGCCATCATCGCTTTCAGCGGGCCCAAGGCGTTTGCGCCGTACTACGGCCAGCCTTATCCGGGCTATGGCCAACCGCCGTTCCCGGGCTATGGCCAGCCGCCGTATCAGGGATACGGCCAGCCGCCGTATCAAGGATACGCCCGGCCACCGCAGCAAGGGTATGGGCAGCAGCCGCCCGCACAAGCTCCCGCCCCGCCGCAGCAAACAGCGGTGGTTCCTGATCAGAACGATGATGCCCCGGTGGATATGTAACTTTTATACGCGAAAGGCCCGCACCAAACGGTGCGGGCCCAGACTGATGAAAAACCCCTTGTTTGTCATGCTGAGGAGCGGAGCGACGTGAGCATCCCATGTTAAAATGCTTTAAACATGGGATTTTTCGACTCGCTATCGCTCACTCAAAATGACATTTGCTACTTTGTCAGCAGCTTGAGCCCGCACCAAACAGTGCGGGCCTTTTAATTGCTCTGTCATTTTATTTATTATCGCCGCTGGCGCTTGTTAAATAAACAGGTTGGTATCGCTGCTTTCCGCCGCGCCAAGGTAAGACGCGACACCGGCGAGCTCCACGCCGTTGATGAGCTCTTCCTTATGAATGCCCATCACATCCATCGACATCGTGCAAGCCACGAGCTTGACGCCGCTCTTTTTTGCCTGGGCAATGAGCTGATCGAGCGTTGCGACGTTTTTCTTCTTCATAATGCCCTTCATCATTTTGGAGCCCATGCCCAGCATGTTCATTTTAGAGAGCTTGAGCTGCGACGTTCCGCGCGGCATCATCATACCAAACATCTTCTCTATCAACGTCTTCTTCACTTTTACCTTTTCACGGCGGCGCAGTATATTGAGGCCCCAGAAGGTGAAAAACATCGTCACGCGGCGGCCCATTGCAGCCGCGCCGTTGGCAATGATGAAGCTCGCAAGCGCTTTGTCCATGTCGCCGCTGAACACCACCATAGATTTATCGTTTCCTGCCGTCGTCATCAGGACATCACCCGATTCATCGCCTTCCTCCAGGCCTTTTTTAATCCAGACGGAAAAACCGGCGTCGGCCTTCTCGCCCTTTAAATACGTGTTCTGCGTGCGCGCGCACCACGAAGCCGCATCCGCAAAAAATCCGGGGTCGGTGGACGTGATGTTGATCACATCGCCGTCTTTGGCATCGAGCATGGCTTCGTAGAGCTTGATGACCGGGCCGGGGCATTGCAGCCCGCACGCATCCACCTTGATGGTATTGCCTGCCGCTGCCTTGGGAATACTTTTGTCCGGCTTGCCGGGCTTCGAAGCATCCGCGCTCATCGTGTAATCTCCGTTCGCAATGCGGTACGTCGTGTATCCGCCTGCAAGGTTGCGCACGTCCTTAAATCCGTTTTGCATGAGCATACGCGCTGCGATGTAGGCGCGTATGCCCACCGCGCAGTAGATGATATAGGTTCTGTCTTTTTCCAGTGTCCGCATCTTTTCCCTCAGGCTGTCCACGGGAATATTGACGCTGCCCGGCACGGCACCCATAGAGACTTCGGCGGGTGTCCGCACATCAAGATAGATCACATCTGCGTCAAGCATTTTGAGCTCGCTGAACGTGATGCTTTTCACCACGCCGGAAAGAATATTCTCCGCCGAAAAGCCGGCCATATTCACGGGATCCTTCGCGGATGAGTACGGCGGCGCATAGCAAAGCTCAAGCTCTTCAAGATCATAAACGGTCGCGTTAAAACGCATGGCCGACGCAATCACATCGATGCGTTTGTCCACACCCTCGTATCCCACGGCCTGTGCGCCGAGCACGCGTCCCTCCGGCTTTGAGAATAACAGCTTGAGTGTGAGCGGCATGCCGCCGGGGTAATAGCCCGCATGGGAGAGCGGATGGATCACCGTCACGCCATAGTCTTGATGAATTGTCTTGCCCGCGCTTTTTAGCTGTTTTTCGCTGAGCCCCGTGGACGCCACCGTCATATCAAAAACCTTGGCCACAGCCGACCCGAGCGTTCCTTTATATTTTCTTTTCATGCCGCAGATGTTGTCTGCCGCCATGCGGCCCATTTTGTTGGCTGGGCCCGCAAGAGGAATCATTGCTTTCTCATGCGTCACGTAGTTTGCCACTTCGACGGCATCGCCCACGGCATATATGTTCGGATCGGACGTTTTTAAGTATTCATCGACTACGATGCCACCGCGCGCGTTGGTTATAAGGCCGCTGTCCGCAGCAAGCGACGAGTTCGGCTTTACGCCGATTGCGAGAATCACAATATCGGCCGGAATGGCGTGCTTATCCGTCATCACCGTCACACCGTCTGCGGTCTCTTCAAAACGCTCCACGCGTTCGCTCAGCGCAAGCTTTACGCCGTTGTCCGCGAGATGTTTGTGCAGGATCTGTGCCATCTCGAAATCGATAGGCGGCATCACCTGATCGAGCATTTCGACCAGAGTCACCGAAAAGCCCGCATGCACAAGGTTTTCAGCCATTTCGATGCCGATAAAGCCGCCCCCCACCACAACGGCGGTTTTGGCCTCCGACTGCTTCATAACAGCCATAATCGCGTCCATGTCGGGTATATTCCAAAGCGGCTTAATTCTTTCGTTGCCTGAGCCCGGGAGGTTCGGCACAACCGGCGTGGACCCCGGCGACAGCACCAGCACATCATAGCTTTCATCGTATTCATGCCCATCGCGCACCACCGCCACCGTTTTGGCATCTCTGTTGATACTCTTCACCTCGCTGTTCACACGCACGTCAACGTTGAACCGTGCATGGAAAGACTGCGGCGTTTGAAGCAGCAGCTTTTCGCGCTTGTCGATCACGCCGCCGACATGGTAAGGCAAGCCGCAGTTGGCAAAGGATATATACGGCCCTTTTTCAATCATGATGATCTCGGCAGACTCATCGAGCCTTCTTAACCGCGCCGCGCAGCTTGCGCCTCCGGCCACACCGCCTGTAATAATCACTTTCATATGGCTACCTCTCTTCCTGTAATGACAGTGCGCACATTGGGCAAAACCGCACACATTTCCCGCACGCGATGCATTGCTCCTGATTGGCCACGGGCGCATCAAAGCCTTGTTGTAATAAGGCTTGAGTCGGGCAGACTTTGACGGCCGGACACGTATGGTTCTGCGGACACCTGCGCTGATCGACGATAAGCTTCAAACCACCACTCCTTATGATAATAGGAAATTTCGATACATTTTTCACAACTTAATTTAGAGAAATTTAATGGATTTGTCCGTGACTTTATCACGCAATATCCCAATACATTATTATCTTTAATTAATATTATTTTCTTTTATTATATATAGATGGTATATTGAATACATCTGAAGAGCAAAAACACACTGTCCGCTTTGACCGCAACATCATTATCTAATAATGCTATCTTGTGAGGTGCCTATATGAATGAAATAAAGTTGTCACCGCAACTGAAACCCGGCAAGCCGCCGAAACAGCCGCCTGTCGGACTCGGCGGCTGGTTTGCACTGATTATGATCGGGCTGATTCTCTCAATCATTGCCGATATCGGGGGAACGGTGAAACTTTTTCAATCTGATCTGTCTTACATGAATTTATTCTTTCTGTTGTTCTTTATCATCTGCATCACAAACGAACTCATCCTTTCGGCGGTTATTCTTTTTTTCATATTTAAGAGAAATATATTATTCCGTTTGCTTTTTGTCATACAAACATGCGTTTTTGCCGTTTGCTACTTTGCTTATCTTTTTTTATGCGCCTTCTACAACATACCGCCGGACATCTCTTTTATGACAATTTTTGCGCGCATACTCTGGACAGTCTATTTGTTCCGATCGGAGCGTGTAAAGAATACATTTATCGGCACAAAGTCTATCGCCCAAATTGTAAGGGAGACGGAGACTCCGGCATCATAAAATCTAATATCATTCAATAGTATTATTGCAGATCGATATTTCATGTATTTCTAATTATTGGCATAACTTAGCGAGAATGCTTAGCCCGTTCATTATTTAACAGGTTTTTTTATTCCGTTTCTGCAAAAACTAAACTCAAGAAACAGCGGTGTTTATTCATAGCAAAAAAAAGAAAGGAATAAGAAAATGGCATCTGACAAAAGAAAATACGGACCGGATCATCCGTGGACCAAATTTAAAATGGAATGCGCGACGGAGCTGGGTATATCGCAGTATTGCAAGGAAAACAACGACGAGTATAAAGGCGATCTGCCGTCCAAAGTCAACGGCGCCCAAGGCGGCCCGATCGGCGGCGAAATGGTGAAGCGCATGATACAAATGGCCGAAAAACAAAAGGGTCTGTAATCAAAGCCCGAAGGAACATAAAATGCCCTTTTAGGGTGATTGTCTTAAACTTAAAAGAGTGGAGATTGATCTCCTCTCTTTTTTTAATCATAAATAGCATATTGTATCGCGCCGCTATGAGCACCACTTGATATTTTATATCACAATATTTGCCGATGTTCTGTTGTTTCAACATACTAAAAAAGCCCCTATGTCAGGGACTTTCGTGAGCGCTGAACCAAAGCTGTTCACACGTGTTTTAGCCTTCCTTATTCTGCTCCGACGTGATTTCCGTGATGCGGACGCCGTAATTATCGTCAATTACCACAACTTCGCCTTTGGCAAACAGCTTGCCGTTCACGAGCACGTCCACCATTTCACCCGCGAGCCTGTCGAGAACGATAATTGAACCGCGGCCAAACTCCAGAATTTCTTTGATGCTTTTGCGCGTTTTTCCGAGAACCACCGTCACATGGAGCGGCACATCGATAATGAGGTCAATATTCTTGCTCATCTCGGGATGCTCCATAAAAAAGTCACTGCCCTTATTGTCAAACGATTCGAATTTTACTGCTTTCAATTCAACCTTCTCTTCGTTTCGCATCCTCATATCATCCTTTTCCTTTGCTCTCGGTGCCGGCGGTGCCTCTTGCACCGGTCTGGCCGGCGGTGCCGACGGTGCCGGCGGTGCGGGAACTGTGTCCTTAGGTTCTTCTCCGATCAATTTGCGCACAAGATTCCTGCCAAATCTAAAAGGCATAATCTGTACAAGATTACTGACAAGAAGATCCTCAATCTCGAGACGAAAGCTTGTTTTTATGAGCAGCTCACCGCCCGATTCCGATACGGTATCGCGCGTGATCTCACGGACAACCGGCGGTGATATATTGATGTTTACGTGCAGGAGGTCCGCAAGCGAGGTGGAAGATGAGCCGACCATCTGGTTCATCACCTCGCTGATTGCGCTTAAATAAAGCTCTTCAACATCGGAATCCGACCCAACCAGAACCTGCGTAATCGAAAGCGCGTCTTCCTTCTTCAGCAGAAAAACATTGGTACCGTCAACGCCCTGGGTATACGATACCTCGGTGGCGACCATGGGCTTATCGTAATCGTCGAGATATTCATTGCCTCTGCAGGTGCTCACCCGCGGCGTGGTGATATTCACGCGCTTTCCGAGCAGCGTCGATAACGTCGTGGCAGACGTCCCCATGCATATGTTGCCGATTTCTCCGAGCGTGTCCTTTTCCAGCTCAGAAAGTATCAAATCCTCAGCGTTGCTGATGGGATCGTTATCGTTCGCCGGCGTCTGACTCATTAACTAAACCCTCCTCCAAAATGTCCGCGATTTTAACCGCATAGTTTGAACCCTGCATACCGACAAATCCTTTGAACTTTGGGATATGCTCAACCTTAACGGTGACCGGGGTATGAATGCTGTGATCCACTTTAATCACATCGCCGACCTGCGTATTGAGTATATCACGCACAGTGGCTTCTATTTCGTTAAATACGGTGCTTAAGGTTAATGTGACGCCAGACAGCCCTTGCTTTAGCTCGTTCACATTGAGCGAATGCTTATGGAAATCCTGCTCAGAATACCACGTTTTCATCACGAGTTTCTTGGCGATGGGCTGAACCGCCACATTGGGTATGCAGATGTTGATGATATCCGATACGCCGCCGATTTTCACGTTCATCGTGATAATGGCTATCGGCTCATTCGCGGAGACAATCTGCACGTACTGAGAGCTTGTCTCAATTCTATCCAGACGCACTTCCACCCTGTTGATCTTTTCCCAGGCTTCGTTCATCAACGCAAGCATCTTCCTGATAATCCGTTCCATCAATGAGAGTTCAATCTCTGTAAACGGCTTGTCGAACGCCTGCAGCTCTCCCGACCCGCCCAGCAGGCGGCTGATGATTTCATACGAAACCGCCGATGAGATCACAAAGAGTGAATTGCCCTGAAGCGGCGGCATGCTGATGATGGAAACCACAACCGGCGAAGGCATTGAGTTGCTGAGCTCGGAAAATGACTGCTCCTCAATGGATATCACATCCACTTCGCATATAGCCCGCAGCGTTCCGGAGAGATACGTTGACAGGCGGCTCGCATAAGTATCATAGATAAAATGCAGCGTCCTCATCTGTTCTTTGGAGAATTTATTGGCCGTGCGAAAATCGTATTTTTTAACAGTCTGAGTATCATCGACATGGGTTTCCTCCACGTGGGATTCTTTGCCCGATGTCAATACGCTGAGCAGTTCATCTATTTCGTTTTGCGATAAGATATTCGCCAAAATTTATACTCCTTCGCAAGCAGCCTTAAATACTATTGTATCACATAATCATTAAAATAGATCGTCGTAATATAGTCAAGCCCCATCTTGCTTTCCAAATTATTCACAATCTCCGTCCGCAGCTGTTCTTCAATGCCTTGGCTTCGCAATTCTTCTTCTGTTTTGCTTCTGAGCGTGAAAACGATGATATCACGGATGATATGGTTATTTTCAGTCAGGTATGCCGTTGCGGTTTCTGGGTCTGCCGTGCTGAGTTCGAGCACGATTGTGACTTTAATCAGCGCATCGCTGTCTTTGATATTTGTGACAAAGTAGTCGCCCGGCGTATAAAAAATGGTTTCTGCCTCAGGCGGCGGTGTTAAAAAAAGAAAATAAGCGGCTCCTCCGCCAATAATCAAGACGGCTATGATAATAACGATAACCTTCTTCACTGGTTCTCCTCCTCGTCCAAAATGCTTTCTAATAAGAAATCCACACGCCTGTTGCGTGCTTTTCCTTCTTCCGAATCGTTTGAAGCGACGGGATGGTATTCACCCTGCCCCGCCGGATCAAGTTTCTCAGGCGCAATGTTAATAACGCTCTGCATATATAATACGACTTCATGTGCCCTGGTGTATGAGAGCATCCAGTTGTCTTCAAACGCCGCATTTTGTATCGGAACGTTATCCGTATGCCCTTCTATGCGCACAACTTTCAATAAAGCGTCATACTTATCAATAATATCAAATATTGGCGGAAGCATCTCCTTGGCAGATGATGTGATTTGAGCGCTGCCGGAATTAAACAGCGCCGATTCAGCCATACGAATTAAGATGCGGCCATTTTCCTGCTTTTCTACATTAAGCTTTTCTCCAAGGTTGTTAATTTCGATATAACTTTTAACCTCTTGATAAAGCTTATCAAACTGCTCCTGAATATCTTCAACACTGCCCACACCTTCCATCCCAGTCGGTGCAGGCGTGGGTGTGGGTTCCGCATCCGTGGTGTTTTGGCCGTCAATGGCGGGAGCTCTCACATCCGAAGCACTGAGCGCTTCCACAGCCACAATCGGCGTTCCGGAAAGTGCATTGGCGAGTTCCTCCCACTTGGCTGCGTCAATTGTGGAAAATGAATATAGAAAAACAAAAAACGTGAGCAGCAGAGTGACCATGTCGCCATAAGTGTCCATCCAGTATGCGCCTTCTCCGGCATCATCCTTTTTTCTTTTTCTCATTAGCCCCCTCCGATAAACTTACAGCTCCTTGACCTCAGGATTTGTTTTATCCTCAGCGTCCCGCCGCTGGTCGCGGCGTGCAATGAAGGCAGTCAGCTTGTCCTTGATGATACGCGGGTTCTCTCCATCCTGTATGGAGAGCAGCCCTTCCAGATACAGCTCCTTTTGCAGGCTTTCCATATCGCTGTGCACTTTAAGCTTCTTTGCAATTGGGGTAAATACAAGATTGGCGAGCACCACACCATAAAACGTGGTGACAAGCGCAACCGCCATATTCGGCGCGAGCGAATCCATATTGTCAAGCTCTTTAAGCATGTTGATAAGACCGATCAGTGTACCGATCATCCCATATGCAGGGGAATATGACGACATACTTAAGACGACTGCCTGCCCCTGTCCATGCCTGTCCTCTATAAAGGCTATTTCTGTCTCCATTACATTCTTGACCAACTCCGCATCCGCGCCGTCAACAATCAGCATCACACCCTTTTGCAAAAACGGATTGTCGATATCGGACAGCGAATCTTCAAGGGCCAGCAGCCCTTCCCGGCGGGCGATGTTGGCAATACGGATGATTAAATCTATATCATCGTTTAAATCGATTTTTTTCGCTATGAAAGCATTCTGAAACACGATTTTCAGAGATTTTAATGTTTTCCCCGGATAGGATACAACCGTTGATGCAATAACCCCGCCAAACACAATAAAAACCGATGGAAGGTCAAGAAACGACACGATATTCCCGCTCATCATTATGGAAATAGCAATACATCCCAAACCCGCCACAATGCCGATTATTGTTGTTCTTTCCAATCAAAACACCTCTATCAATCCTTAACCTTCACTTTGCCTGAGGATAAGATTTTTTTCTTATATTCTATAATCAGGTTCTGTATTTGCTCGCTGGTCTCCGCAACCACAATCTTGCGCCCCGATACCATAGAAATGACAGTATTCGGAGTTTCCTCAATAAATTCAATCAGTTCACAGTTAACCAGAAATTCCTGATCATTCAATCGGTGAACACGAATCAAGTCCATCATCCCCCTTAGTTTATTTTTATAAGGCGGAGGAATGAATCCCCCGCCTCATCTGCGGGCCAATTATCTGACCATGTTCACGAGCTCTTCGAGCATCTGATCCGTTGTGGTGATGATTCTTGAGTTGGCTTGGAAGCCTCTCTGTGTGACGATCATATCTGCAAATTCAGCTGTCAAATCCACGTTTGCCATTTCCAGCGTGCCGGGGTTCAGCTTGCCTGAGCCGTTCGTGGCGGGTTGCACGTACGACGGCGTGCCCGAGTTGACCGTCAGCCTGTAAGAGTTCTCGCCGCTTTTCTCAAGACCGTTCGGGTTGGCGAACGTTGCGACTGCGACAACGCCGAGCACATGGCTCGTGTTGGTGGAATCAAGGCCGACCACCTGACCGTCTTTATTGATGGAGATATCGGTATATCCCGCCGGAATTTCCAGCTTGTGCAGATCGCCGACAACATACTGGGTGTCCGGAAGCGTTTCGGGAATATTATCAGGATTGGGAAGCGGCGGAGCCGGGTAAGCAGGATTGGGAATGGTCAAGTCTGGATCCACGCACATGATATAATTGCCGTTTGCATCGACAAGGCAGTTCTGTGAATCCGTGTACAGATTGCCCGCACGCGTGTAGGTCATTTCCGAACCGTCCGAAATCACGAAATAGCCGTCGCCGTCGATGGAAAGGTCAAGCGCGTAGCCTGTATACTGCGGCGTGCCCTTCGTGTGCATCACGTCGATCGTCGCTACCTGCACACCAAGGCCGATCTGCTGCGGGTTTGTGCCGCCCGTGTTGCCACCCGATGTGGATGCGGGTTTTATTGTCTGGCTGTAAATATCCTGAAATATCACGCGGCTCGATTTGTAGCCGATTGTGTTGACGTTGGCAATATTGTTGCCGATCACATCCATCTTTGTCTGATGGTTTCTCAGTCCGGTCACACCGGAATATAATGAACGCATCATAGGGGTTATTCCTCCTCAGTTTGTGTTGGATTTTCCGTATCAGTCGGCGGATTCTCGGTCTCCGGCGGATTATTTGTTTCCGGCGGGTTCTCGTTTTCCACCGGATTGTCTGTTCCCGTTTGGTCTGCGGCTTCTGTTGCGATTTCCGTAATCCTTGAGATCGGAACGTTCGTCCCGTTGACAACGGCATAAACGGCGCCGTCCTTAACGACCAGCTTATCGACTTTGCCGGTAATCGTCGTCGTCTGATTGTCGGTGCCGGTTATCTGCGCCGTCACTGTTTTGCCGATCAGGCTGGCCCCCTGTATGATCTGGTCTTGGAGACCGTTCTGGGAATCCATCACACCCGTGACCTTTTTGGCATCATAATACTTGTCGCCAATCAACAGATAGTTGACCCCGTCCTCATTGACAACGCCGCTGACCTTGCCGTAAATCATGTCGGAGCCGTCCTGCACATACACATATTTGCCGATCATGCTGTAGGCCTGCGTTGACGCAAAGCTTGCGCTCATCGCGGTCATGGCCTCCAGCGCCGAAAACTGTGCCATCTGTGCGAGAAAATCCTCGTTGCTCGAGGGCTCCATCGGGTCCTGGTTCGACATCTGAGCCACAAGAATCTTCAGAAAATCTTCCTGATCCAGCTTGGAGCCCGTTGTCCGCTGACTTTTTTGATATTCTTCCAGCGACCTCGCCGCCGATGACGACGTTGCCGCATCTACTGTAGACATAATGCAATCTCCTTTTAGGCAAGATACTCAACAGAGCTGCCGCCGTGAGCATATCCGGCCATCTGAGACATCGTCTCGAAAACGCCGGTCCCCGTGATCTGTTCCAACGAAACGTGAACCCGGCCGCTTTGCTTTTTCCCGCCGCCGCTTTGGCTGAATGAGCGCTGATCCGCGCCTGTCTGCATTTGGCTTTGATAGGTCACATCGATGTTGGTGACGGTAACGCCCTTGTCCTTGAGCGCCGCCTGCATGGATGAAATCTGATCGGCAAACATGCCCTTCACATTGACATCATCCGTTTTGATCTGCATGCGAATCTCACCGTTTTGCATTGAGAGCTTGATGTTGACTTTGCCGAGAAAATCGGGTTTAAGTTCCACATCAAAATCGTATTTGCCGTCACTGACCTGCGAGCTCATCTTATCCACAATGCGCATCACGTTGTCTTTCACGAAGTCAGATGTTTTGGCTTCGGGCGCTTTTGCCGTTTGCTGCACGCCGTCCGTATCCGTTGTGGCGGCCAACTGCAAGCTGACAGCGCCATCGGTTCTGTGCGTCTGAACGGTCTGCTCATTGAGCGAAGGTGTTTTGACTTCGGGCTTTGCCGTCTCTACCGCGCTGGTATCCTGACTGGCTACGGGTTTGGTCTGAGCGGCATTCGCCGGGGCGGGCTGAACCGTCGCCTGCTGTTCCGCAAGCTTATCCGCCGGATTTGCCGCTGCGGGTTCTGCCGGTTTTGCCGTCTCCATTTTCGGTTTCTGAGCCACTGGCGCGGCCTCTTGCGCCGGTATGTTGACTGTGCCGGTCGCGGTATCGGCCGGCTTGGCATCCTGCGCCACCGTTTTAAGCTTGATCAGCAGGCTTGCAATCTTGTCCGCCAGTGCCGTTGTATCCGCCGCCGTTTCGGCAGCCTGAGTGGTCACCGGCGAGACGCCCGCATTCTGACCCACAGGCTTTTGCGCCGGTTCATTATTGGTACTCTCGAACGAGCCCAAATAGTCGCCAACTGCTTTCGCTATCGCCTGCTGCATCTCTATGGGCAGCTTGCTCAGTTGGTCTTTGGACAGCATCCTTGCATATTTCTCTAACGCTCCTGTTTGCTCCGTGTTTTGCATCAATTCTTGAAGCAATGTGCCCGCAGCCTGCCCGGGGGCCTGTTCGCCTGCCGTCTGGCTGTTTTGTGGAGAAACGGAGGGGAGGTCAGATTGATAATCCAGCAAACCGAATCCTTCGAGAATGCCAACAATTTGGGACTTTGCCTGTGTGTCCGTCAAATTGACAGCCATGCTGTTATCTTCATTATTGCCGCCGTTCTGATTTACTACTGCTGTGGGGACGCCATAAGGCGTTTCGTCCACCTTGATGCAGTCTTCAAGCTTTTTCTTAAATGCCAGAGGCTCCTTCCTCATGGCATCGCTTTTCTGCACCACTCCCGGCTGTTTGCTTGTTTCAGCACCGGCACTTATCATCGGTGTCTCTACCGACACTATGGGTGTGTTTGGCAATAACCTTCCTCCTTTCTATTCAGTTTTTGCCGCATCAACGCCTCCTTCTAACTGCTTTGCTTCATCATTTCCGATAAAACTTTCGACGCAGTCTTTGAGTTCAAATTGGAGAGTATTTTAGACGCGGTTTCGCTTTTCATGTTGAGCAGCAGGTCCACAATGTACTGCGTATCCAGCCCCGCTATCATTTTCGCGGCCGCTGCCGCGTCCATCTGCTCAAACATTTTGGCGGCGGTTTGCAGATCGGTTTTGGTCTGCTCGCCCTGAGTCTGCGAATCAGCCTGCCCCTGCTGAGCCTGCTCTTTTTCCGCAACCGCAGCTTCTCTTGTCTCAAGCTCCTGTTCGCGCTTGTCTAACTCTCCTTTTGTATTATCGAGCGTTTGCTGCTTTTCCTTAAGCTTTGCTTTTTGATCATCGGACTTTGTTTTTTCGGCATCCAAATCCGCCTGCTGTTTTTCCAGATCTGCCTGCAGCGCGGCAAGCTCGGCATCGGTCATTTTTCCTTCCACCTTCGGCTGGCTCGCCTGCAAAAAGTCAATCACCTGCTGCTTGATACCGCCCACATCAAAATAAACACAAGCGGCACCGCCGATGATCAGCACAATCAAAAAAATGCTGAATACAGCAGCTCCCGACAGTTTTTTCTTTTTCTTCGGCGCCTTTGCGGGTTTGGCAGATGCCGGGAGTTGCGGCTTAGCCGGCTGGACGGGTTTTAGGGGTCTGGGGGCCCTTTCTTTTTTTGCACCTTGCTTGCCTTCCTCATCCAGTCTATCGTCTCTATCCTCAATATCCATATCTTTAAATTCCTTAAGTTATTGATACTTTATATGAAACCAGATCATCGATGAACTTATCCTGCTGTTTTTTGGTCTCCGCAAGATACTCTTTGTACTGGTTTTCACGCAGATTGTCGAGAAGCTTGATCTCTTTGCGCACGCGCACAAGCTTTTGCATCCACTCTTCTTTTTCCTCCTCCAGCTGCGCAATGTGCATCTGCAGAGCGGACATCGATGTTTTTGCGCTCTCGAAATAATACCCGTAATGATGCGCGCGATGCACGACCATGCCCTGTGTCACTTCGTCTGTGAATTCACATTTCGTCTTGTCAAAGCAGCCGCAAAGCGCCGCAAGCTGGTCTTTGCTCGCATTGATTCTGGCTTCAATCATGCCGATCTGCAGCTTGTGCTGCTTTTCAAGGCTTAATTGCATGTCGTACCACGACTGCAGTGAAAACACAAATTTCTTCATGATCACACACTTCGCCTGTCATAAATATTGCTGACCAGCTCTATCGTTTCATCAAATGAAAACCGCTCGTTAACCTGCTGACGCAGCAGACCAATGATCGAATCATTAAGCGCGATCGCTTCATCAATCTTAGCGCTGGATCCGTGTTTATACGCGCCGATTGAAATGAGATCCTGCGCGTCCTTATAGGTAGACATAACGCCCTTTAAATAAGACACCTTGTTCAAAGCGTCCCTCTCCATCACATCCGGCATCAGCCTGCTCACGCTCTGCAGCACGTCGATTGCCGGATAATGGTTGCCGTTAGCCAGCTTTCGCGTGAGCACAATATGTCCGTCGAGTATGCCCCTCACCGTATCGGATATGGGCTCGTCCAGATCGTCGCCTTCCACAAGCACGGTATACAGGCCCGTGATGGACCCTTTGCTGCACATGCCAGCACGTTCGAGCAGCTTGGGCAGAATCGCGTACACAGACGGCGTAAACCCGCGCGAAACGGGCGGCTCGCCGATTGCCATACCGATTTCGCGCTGTGCCATTGCAAAGCGCGTGAGCGAATCCATCATCAGCATCACGTCGAGGCCCTGGCTGCGGAAATATTCGGCAATCGCCGTTCCCACCATGGCGGATTTAAGACGAACAAGCGCCGGCTGGTCCGATGTCGCAATAACGAGTATGGAGCGTTTGAGGCCCTCTTCCTTGAGATCTTTTTCAATAAAATCGCGAACCTCGCGCCCTCTTTCGCCGATCAACACGATGACGTTGATATCCGCCGAGGTGTTTCTCGCAATCATGCCGAGCAGCGTACTCTTCCCGACGCCGCTGCCCGCAAAAATGCCGATTCTCTGGCCCTTGCCAAGCGTCAGCATCGCATCGATCGCCTTGATGCCAAGCGGCAGCTTCTCAGTGATGCGCCTTCTCTCGAGCGGGCTGGGCGGGTTGTTCATGATCGGGTAGTAATCGTCCGGTTTGATTGGCCCAAGCCCGTCCATCGGGTTCCCAAGGCCGTCGAGCACACGTCCCAAAAACGCGTTGCCGACCGCCACCTTAAGCGCCCTGTTGTCAGAAACGACGTAACTGCTCGGCCCCACACCCGACAAATCGCCGAAGGGCATCAGCAGGACCTTTTTTTCCTTAAACCCCACAACCTCGGCCAACACGTATTTCGACTTGTCGTCGGTGTAGATGCGGCATATGTCGCCAAGCTTGGCGGAAAGACCGATGGCTTCCACCGTCAGGCCGTATATCTGGCTGACTCTGCCGCCGTATTCAAAAAAGTCTCTGTCGTGAAGCGCATCCTTTAAGCGCTGCGTTTTCGCGAACATATCATTCAACCTGCTCGTTTAACAGCTGGGCGATCTTGCTCATTTGCATGGGCACGCCCGCGTCAACGATCTCACTATCGGCCTCAATGATACAGCTTCCTTTGCATAGATTGCCGTCGGCAATCACCTCAATCGATGCGGTTTGCACTTCGTTGCGCAGCCATTGCCCGCCATCCTTGAAAAACCTCGCATAATCTTCCTTGCTTACATAGAGCGAAAAATCGTCTGCATGCCGGATGCTGGCGACTGCCCTTTTGATAATATCTTTAAATACATGATCATCGGCGTCCAATTGCAGGTTAACGATTTTTTCTGCGACATCGATGGATAGCGAGAGGATATCGGCTTCGAGCGTCTGATAAAGATTCTGTCGGTAGTTTTCGACCCGGGACAGCACACCTTTGACCTCTTCGTTTTTTGCCTGAAGCTCAGACGCTGCCTCGATTCTGCCCTCCGCCAGGCCTTGCTCATATCCTTCGTTGCGCGCCGACTCTTTGATCTGCTCCGCTTCAACGCGTGCGTTGTGTAAAATCTGCTGCGCCTTCTCGTTGGCAGTTTGAATATGCCCAAGCGCCAGCTCGCGTACGGCAGGCGGAAGCTGTTCCTCGTCCTCCACGCTGAGAACCTTCTCAAGCACCTTTTCTTCCCGCCGGATCGTCTCCTTCGGCGTGATGACGATGAACGATCTGTTGTGATTCATATTGTCGATCAGCGTTTTATCTATCTTATACAATGAGTTCATCTCCCGAATTGCGCGCAATAATGATTTCACCCGAATCATCGAGCCTTCTGATGACATTGACGATCTTTTGCTGCGCTTCTTCCACATCTCTGACTCTGACAGGTCCCATATATTCCATATCTTCCTTGATCATTTCCTGCAGACGCTTGCTGATATTGTCGAAAATAATCTTACCCACCTCGTTCGTCGCGCCTTTAAGCGCAATGGCAAGATCGCGGTTGTCGATCTCTTTGAGCACACGCTGAATCGACTGGTTGCCGAGCTTGACGATATCCTCGAATATGAACATGCGTTTTCTGATTTCTTCCACGAGCTCGGCGTCCGATTCCTCGAGCGCCTCAAGCAAATGCCGTTCAGTGCCGCGGTCAACGCTGTTTAAAATGCTCACAAGGCTGTCGATGCCTCCTGTGATCGTCTGGTCGCCCACGCTCAGTGTCGAAAGCTTTTTCTCCAGCACGCGCTCGGTTTCTTTAATGTACTCCGGCGAGGTAATGCCCATATTTGCGATGCGCGCGATCACGCTCGTCTGCTTTTCGAGCGGCAGCGCGGACAGAATCTGCGCGGCGTTTTTGGGGTCTACATACGAGAGTATCAGCGCAATCGTCTGCGGGTGCTCACCCTGTATAAAGTTTAATACCTGCGTCGTATCGGCTTTGCGTATAAAATCAAAAGGCTTCACGCGAAGTGACGCGGAAAGCCTGCCGATAAGGTCGTCGGTACGGCTTTGTCCGAACGCCTTGTTCAAAATATCCCGGGCGTAGTCGATACCGCCTTCGGAGATATACTTGCGTGCAATGCACATCTGCATGAATTCGTCGACCACCGATTCCTTAATCTCCGGGTCCACACGCCTCATGCCCGTGATGCTTAAGGTGAGCTGCTCCACCTCTTCTTCGGTGAGGTATTTAAATATTTTGGCGGCATAGTCCTTGCCCATTGTGATCATGAGAACAGCCGCTTTTTCTTTTGTTGTGAGTTTTTCACGCGCCATATCTGTTCTCCTAATCTTCGTTCAGCCAGTTGCGCAGCAGATTCGCTACGGATTCCGGATTCATACCGATGTAATCTTCGAGTATCGACAGCTTGTTATCCGTCTTTTCAAAATCCTCGAGCTTGATTTCATCGAACGAAGGCTGGGAAACGTTGACTTGACCCGGTATGATTTCCTCATCGGCAATGTATTCAAACCCGCCTTCTGCAAGCACGGGCTCCGGTTTCTTTTTGAATGTCCGGAAAATCATGAAGATGAATATCATCACAACCAGTACCGTAGCAAGTATGATCATCAGGCGCGTCGTCTCGGCGCTCTGCATGCTCGCGAGCATACTTTGCTGCTCGTTCAAGGCATCCTGCGCGGCCGTGTCATCCACCTGCGCAAACGGCAGCGGCATCACCGTGATACGCTCCGGGTCCACGCCGATGGCCGTGGCCACCAGTTGCTTGAACTCTTCCGAATAATCATCTACCGCGTCGCTGTTGATGATGACCGATACGGACAACTCCTCGATTTTCCCTTTGGCTTCGTCAATCTGCGTTTTGGTTTGATTGAGCTCATAATTGGCTTCGCGAGACACCTGATAGTACTTTGAATTGTCCGCGTTCTCATCGAGGGCGTTTAGATACTCAGACGCGGTCCCGTTCGCGTCGATACCCGCGACAGCACCGGTCGAGTCGTTGGCAATCTGCTCGACAAGCTCCTTCATGCTCACCTCGAGCCCTTCCGAGCTGCCCTCCACAGGCGGTGCGAATTCCACCGATTCCGATTTCTTGGAATCGAAATTGAGCTTGACATTGACCGTCGCCCTGACGTTTGCCTCTCCCACAACGGCGGCCAGCAGGTTTGTCACCTGCGTCTGCATCTGCTGCCGAACGGCATCCTGAAGACCAAGCTGTGTATCGACGCTGCCAACCACATCATCTCCGTTGGTTGAGTACACGTTCATCTGGGTATCCACAATACGCACATCTTCGGCAGCCATGCCCGAAATGGCACCCGACACCATCTCGGCAATGGTCTGCGCTTCGCTGTCAGACAGCCTTTGGCTGTTTTTAAGCGTCAACGTCACCGAAGCCGTCGGCTTTGTTTCATCGCTCGAAAGCACATACGAGCTGTTTTCTCCCAAATCAAGATTGACGACCGCGTCGTCCACCTTGTCCATCAGGAGGATGGTCTGTCTCAGATTTTCCTGCTGCTGAAGCTGCCAGTACTTTCGCTTTTCCATATCCGTCGTACCAAGGCCTGCCGCGTTCTGGAAAATCTCGTTGTTGAAACCGTTGCTCGGGTACCCCTGTGCCGCAAGCTCCATTTTTACACTCGCCGCCACGCTCTCTTCCACGAGTATCGTGCCGGTGCCCTGCGCCTGATATTCAACTCCGAGGTCGTCAAGAGCCGTCATGACTTCGCCCGCATCGGCTGCGTTGCCGGCAAAGACCACGACGTAATTTTTCTGATTAAGCACGACGGACACAATAATGAGAATGGCAATAATGATGACAATCAGCACGATGAGACGTACCTTTTGCCCCTTGGTCATTTTTTTGAATGCTTCTGCGATTCTTGAGGGTATTTTTGTTAGTGCATTTGCCATATTTCTTCCTAAACCAATAAAAAAATATATAAATATAGGTGAATCCAACTTATTAATAAACTTTTTCGTGCCGATGAATCATTTTTTTGTTAAGTCTAGATGAAAACTGTCGATATATCAAGTGTAATGATTAGCCGTCGTTTATAGTGGCGCCATAAACATGCGGCGAAACCGTTATAAAAGAGCATGGATGCTCAATTAAAAATTTCATGGAGGAAATAAAAATGAGAATTAACAACAACATTATGGCGATGAATACGCATCGTCAGTACGCCATCAACAACAGCAGCGTAGCGAAATCGACCGAAAGACTGTCCTCGGGCTTAAAGATCAACCGCGCCGGTGACGACGCTGCCGGTCTTGCGATCTCCGAGAAAATGAGAGCCCAGATCCGCGGCCTGAACATGGCTTCCAAGAACAGCAATGACGCGATCTCGCTTGTGCAGACCGCAGAAGGCGCGCTGACAGAGACGCACTCCATTCTGCAGCGTATGAACGAGCTGGCTGTTCAGTCGGCTTCCGACACGAACGAGAACATCGACCGTAACGCTCTGCAGGATGAGTTCGACGCTCTGCGCAGTGAAATCGACGACATTGCCAAGAAGACAACGTTCAACAATAAAAATCTTCTTGACGGTACCTTTGGATCTACCACCACAATCGATGTGACTTCTGCTCTCAACGTAGGTGAAGAAGATATCACCAACATCTCGTTCTCAGGCTTTGCCGCAGGTCCTCACAGCATCGAGT
>JAEYKW010000001.1 GCA_023408075.1 Bacillota bacterium
GCCTTACAAGCAGAGGGTCGTTGGTTCGAGCCCAACTGTTCCCACCATATGGCCCGGTAGTTCAGATGGTTAGAACGCTAGCCTGTCACGCTAGAGGTCGAGGGTTCGAGTCCCTTCCGGGTCGCCAAAAAAGCCCTCTTATTTGCGGGAGTGACTCAGTGGTAGAGTGCGACCTTGCCAAGGTCGAAGTCGCGGGTTCGAATCCCGTCTTCCGCTCCAAAGTTTAAAATATCCCTTCGCCAAAATGCGGAGGGATATAAAACTTGATAAGACGGCATATAGTGATATGTGCCGCATTTTTATAAAGTATGGCGCCATAGCCAAGTGGTAAGGCCAAGGTCTGCAAAACCTTTATGCCCCAGTTCAAATCTGGGTGGCGCCTCCAATGATCCCTTAAAAGGGACCCCTGTTTATACGGGCTTCTTATTTAAGAAGTCCGAAACTTTTTGCCGAAGTGGCGGAATCGGCAGACGCACGGGACTTAAAATCCCGCGGTGGCAACACCGTACCGGTTCAAGTCCGGTCTTCGGCACCAGAAGAAAGAGCCTTTGTTATTTATTAAAAAGGCTCTTTTTGTTTGCGCCGTTGCAATGGTTAACCCCACACCTAACCCCTTTTGTTATCATGAAGCCTTGGAAGCTCTCTAAACTCTGCGCCAACAAGCAGGGCTGTTTTTTCTTCTTCTCTGGAAGTTCAAGCCCGGTCTTCAGCACCAGACAAGCTCTTGAGTACAAGGGCTTTTTTTGTTTAATAGTATGTCGGTACGCTACAAACTCAGTTTAGCTTCTTTCTTTTTTATAGGCTTCTATAATATCTTTTCGCATTCCAATAAAGCTCTTGTATTGCTTGCCAGATGTATCTTTTACATAGAAGTATACTTTTGGGTTGTCGCCATTCTTTATATAAGGGTTTTCTTTGCCTAGTAAACAATAGCCAAGAAATATATATAGCCTTTCTTCATGAATATATGGCTCCCTGACTGTTCCTTTTGTGATTTTTACATGGGAACTTGCCAAGACAGTCAGCGGTAAATCTTCCAACTCGATATCTAATTTTGATATGTTAATTCTATGGCGGTTTAGGTATATTCCGAAATCAAATAATGTTATTATGCGTGTGCTATCATTTGTTATCATGATTGCCTCGTTTTTATTACCATACTCATCTGTATCATATATCAAATTTAGGCGTATCCTTTTAAAATGGGGCAGAAGAGCTAACCAAACAGCGGCAGCTGTAAATAATGCACCAAACACCTGACCAATTGCAGCAATTGCTGACCAAATATCCACATTGATTTGCATTTTTTCCTCCAAAAGTTATTTAAATCTAATTTGAATTTATAGTTTTATTATAAACGATCTATTTTTTGTTGTTTATCACATTGTTAATATTATCATAGAAAATATTGCATTTTGATTCTATATAACTCATTAATTATCTAATTAAACGAATGAATCTCTCTTTTTCGTTAATAATATGAATAAAAATTAAACTTTCGTTAAAGTATTGTTTTTTACCTTGCGCAGAGGTTATTAAACATATAATATGAACAAGCAAATTGCATGAACAAAAGAGGGGAGTCAAGATATTGAAAAATTTTGTCATCAGTGTCGATTCGTCGGCCTGCTTCACTCCGGAAGAAATGAAACAACATCAGATACTTATGGTCTATCTGTCTTATACGCTGGACGGCGTTGATTACGAAGATAAATTCGAAAACGACGACGAACGCCAGCTGCTCTATGATAAACTCGGCGCGGGCCATTTCGCGCAGTCGTCCAAGGCCAACACCGAAAGCTTCAGAAGGGTTTGGGAGCCCATTCTTGCCGAAGGGCGCGACATCCTGCATCTGTCACTGTCGAGCCTGGTGAGCGGCTCTTACGACAGCGGATGCATCGCAGCCGCGGAGCTCAACGAAAAATACGACGCCAAGGTTAAGGTGGTAGATACCAAAACAGGTTGCTTTGCCGTGACGCTGATGGTGTATGATATCATGGAAAAGTGTGCAAGTGCCACGCTCGAAGAAACCTGTGAATATGTTGAGAGCATCAAAGGCGAATACAACCTGATATTTACGGTTGGCGACATTAAATTTCTTTTCCGTGGCGGACGCATCAGCCATATGAAGGCGCTGGTCGGCGGCCTGCTGCATTTAAAGCCCGTGCTTTTTGTCAACGGCGAAGGCAAGCTCACGTTCATGATGAATGCGCGCGGCACACGTCAGGCCGTTTCGCTGATGGCGCAGAAGATGAAAAAGAACGCGACCGAACAGACGCAAAGCGCCTACATCGCGCACGGCGGCAACGTATCGCTCGCGCTGATGCTTAAGAACAAAGTCATGGAGATGTTTCCAAAGCTCAAGGAGGTCCGGCTGGATTTCTTAACGCCGGTGCTCGGGCTGCATGCGGGCCCCGGTTCGCTCGTGCTCTGTTTTCAGGGCGCACAGCGCAACGGCGTGCTCGATGAGAGCCCGCTCAAAGAGATTATCGAAAAAGTCAAACACATTACAAGCGCTGAATAATCGCTTTCAGAGTGTCAAAAAAGCCTCTTATCGTGGCCCCCTCTGACGAGGGGGCTGTCACCGATAGGTGACTGGGGGAGAGAGAAAACGACTTGAAAACGGTCACTCCCTCCGGCACTTCGTGCCACCTCCCGGTCCATCCTTTGTGATAGTCGTCTGAGGGAGGCATGAAAGACTTTATCGAGAAACTGAATCGCTGAATAAGCGCTTTTTTTATAGAAGTACCATCGGTTATTCAATCTGCTTGTTATGAAAGTAAATATATTTGGATTGAAGCGGCAATTCTATGGCAGAGCACATTCCAAGTCGCAACTTTGTCATATGGGATTTCAATCTCGCCCGGCTCTCTCTTAAATCGGTCATTCTTTCCACTGACGCAGAGATTCTTTCCATACTTCGCAGTCGATCGGATGACGGTTTGGTTGCTTCCCATTGCCATGACAGTGCGCCGCTGAAACCCGGAACTACCCGACTGAACGCTATTTTTTTGTCTTGGGCTTGAATATGAGTGCCACAAGATATCCGAACAGCACAGCGGAGGCAATGCCCGCAGCCGTGGCCACCACGCCGCCCGACAGCGCGCCGAGCAAGCCTGCTTCATCCACGCCTTCGAACGCGCCCTTGGCGAGTGCGTAGCCAAAGCCTGTGAGAGGCACCTGCGCGCCCGCTCCGCCGAATTTCACAAGCGGCTCATACAATCCCACAGCCGTCAGGAACACGCCTGCCGTCACGAATATGACGAGTATGCGGCCGGGTGTCAGGTTAGTTTTCGAGAGCAGTATCTGGCCCGCCACGCATATCAGCCCGCCGACCAAAAAAGCCGTCAAGTAATTCATTGCCCGTACCCCATTTCAATTGATATGGCATGCGCGATGGAAGGGATGGTTTCTCCCTGCAGCGCGCTTGTGGGGCTGTGCAGCGCACCCGTCGCCACAAAGAGTATCTTATTCAGGCGCCCGCCGCGCATTTCATTGAGAAAATAGCCGCTGAGCATCGACGCGCTGCAGCCGCATCCGCTGCCGCCGCAGTGTGCCTGCGGATTGCCTTCGTATATCATCGCACCGCAATCCTTATGAATCGACGTTAAATTATGCCCGGCGTCTAACATGAGCTTCATCAACAGCTCGCTGCCAAAGGTGCCGAGATCGCCGGTGATCACCGCATCGTAGTAGTCATCCTTGCGCTGCGTCTCATCCAAATGGCAGATAATTGTTTCAGCCGCCGCTGGGGCCATGGCGGCGCCCATGTTGTTCGCATCCTTAATGCCCATATCCACCACACGGCCCGTTGTCGCGTGCGTGACGGCGGGATAATTTCCGCGCAGCGATGTGAGCAGCACCGCGCCCGACGCAGACACCGTGTTTTGCGATGTGGGCGTTTTTGGCGTGCCGAGCTCAAGCGGGGAGCGGAATTGCCTTTCCGCCGTCGCAAAATGGCTGCTCGTGGCGCATACGGTGTACTGGGCGAATCCACCGTCCACCGCCATGGAACCGAGCATCAGCGTTTCGGACATTGTGGAACAGGCGCCGTAAAGGCCGATAAACGGAATGCCGAGCTCGCGCGCGGCGAAGCCGGAGGAGATGATCTGGTTTAAGAGATCGCCGCCGAACAGGTACTGGATGTCGTTCGCTTTGAGAGACGCTTTTTCGATGGCCGTTTCTACCGCTTTTTGCAGCATTTTTCTCTCGGCGAGCTCGTAGGTTTTTTCGCCCCAAAGATCGTCGTCAAACGTGATATCAAAAGAAAGCCCGTAAGGGCCTTGTTTTTCAGCCTTGCCCGCCACGGATATGGACGACAGTATATTCGGCGGAGAGCTGAATTGTACGGTTCTTGGCCCCAGTCTGAGTCCCATGATTATCGGCCTCCGATTAAATAGTAGATAATGCCGACGAGCACGGAAGAACTGATGCCGTATACAAGCACCGGCCCGGCTATGGTAAACAGCTTGGCCCCGACGCCGAGTATGTAGCCCTCCCACTTGTATTCGAGCGCAGGGGAGACGATGGAATTCGCAAACCCCGTGATCGGCACGATGGAGCCGGCTCCGGCGTACCGCCCGAGCACGTCATAAATGCCGATACCCGTAAACAAAGCGCCAAGGAAAATCAGCACAGCAGACCGAAAAGCGCCGACCCCTTCCTCGTCAAGATTGATCACATTTTTTGCAAAATCATTGATCGCTTCGCCGACAACGCAAATCAGCCCGCCAACGATAAAAGCCATCACACATTCCTTTAAAAGATGGCTTTTGGGCATATTGCTTTTCACATACTGCTGATAATTGGTTTCGTCAAGGCTCTTTTTAATATCCATACAGCCGACCTAAATCTTCTTTTGCCGTTCCGGCACGGCTTTGTCATACTCTTCGGTTTCTTCAACATTTTTCAAAGTGCCGGCGTTATTCTCGGGCATCTTCACAAAGTCTTCCATTACATTCCTTTCCGGGCTCTAAGTGGATAGCTTATACAAACCATGCATCAACATAAGTATTGAGATGAGGGCGAAGCAAAAGTATGGCGGCTATCGCAACAGCGCCGATACAAATGCAAACAATTAAAGCAATCAACCACTTTTTACGCACCAAAAAACGCTCCTTTTTTATAAAGCTGTCTTGGCCTGCTCATTGCAAGCTTTATTGATATTATCTCTCGCAAAAAACAAAAATATAATGAAAGTTATAGGGCAGATTTTCTTAATTTCTCCAGAGTTTTTGAAATGAGCCGCGATACCTGAACCTGAGAAACGCCAAGAATTTCAGCGATTTCCATCTGTGTTTTGTCGCTGTAAAAACGCAGCATAATCAGCCGCCGCTCTTTGGCGTCGAGCTTTTGTATCAGTTCTTTCAGCAGTATGGTATCGATCATGTCGTTGTCGGTATTTTCCGCCATCGTATCGATCAGCAGCGTTTTTGAGTTGTCGTCATCAAAGGCCGGCTCGTAGATCGAAACGGGTGTGCGCACGGCTTCAATGGCAAAAACGATATCCTCCGGCGACATTTCAAGGCGCTGAGCAATTTCTTCGATCGTCGGTTCCCGCTTCAATTCCGCTTTCATTCTTTCCTTGACGCTGAATATTTCGAACGATTTCTCACGCAATGACCGGCTGACCTTTATAATGCCGTCGTCGCGCAGAAACCGTTTGATTTCGCCTGCAATCATGGGCACGGCATAAGTGGAAAAACGCACTTCGAATTTGGGGTCGTAACCGAGCACAGCCTTAACGAGACCGAGACTGCCGATCTGCATCAGGTCTTCGAATTCCACGCCGCGGTTCAAAAATTTTCTGACGATGCTTTTCACCAGCGCCGTATTGCGGACGATCAGCTTTTCCTTTGCGCCGTCGTCTCCGCGCTGGGCGGCTTTGATGAGCCGCAGGCTCTCTTCGTGGGAGAGCACGCCTTTTTCATCCATTGCTTATTCCACGGCTCCGATCGTTTTCTTCATCTCCACCGTGGTGCCTTTTCCGGGTATCGAATCGATTTTGACCTCATCCATGAACGTTTCCATGACGGTAAAACCCATGCCGGAACGCGATTCGTCTCCGGCTGTGCTAAAAAATGGCTGCCGGGCCTGCTCGATATCCCGGATACCGACGCCCTTGTCCTCAATGACGACTTTTATGAAGCGGTCTTCAAGGGATGCGAAGAGGCGGATCTCTCCGAGCTTATCGGGATAAGCGTGGACAATCACGTTGGTGACGGCTTCGGATACGGCGGTTTTGATATCGGCGATTTCCTCAAGCGTCGGGTCAAGCTGTGTAGCGAATGCGCCCACAACGCTGCGTGCGAAGCCTTCGTTGACGGAAAGGCTGGGCAGCCTTAATTCCATGGTGTTTTTAAATTCCATATGAGCCCCCGTTACTTTATTTTTTTTATAATTTGGTAGATGCCGCTGACAGTAAATACTTTTTCAATCTGCGCATTGGCATTCTTGATATACATCTTTCCGCCCTTTGCTTTGAGCTTTTTATACCTGCCGAGTATGACCCCCAGCCCGGAGCTGTCCATAAAGCTCAAGTTTTTAAGATCAAGTATCAAATTGATGTCGTTAAAACGGCGGATCAGATTATCAAGTTCATCTTTAACTTGTTCGGCGCTATGATGGTCGAGTTCGCCGAACAAATGCGCAGTGGCAGAGTCGCTTTGCTGTGTCACTCTAATGTGCATAAACGGTTGTCCTTTCATGTGATCCATTACGTATTCTTTTAGGGGGCTGCGTTTCCTTTAGGAGTTTTTAGCGAAAGTCATCTAGTTTTGATGACAAAAAATGGTTCATGTCGAAACAACATATTCTTGAGCTTTTCGGAGAGCATAAATTTGAATGCCATCACATAAAAGAAGGTACTGCAGCCATGGGAAAGCACAGATACAGCCAGAGACTTTTCTCTCGTATTATTCATAGAACATTCACTGTAATCAAGTACATGGCGCTCGTTTTTCTTACGCTGGGTCTTTCCGGAACGGCATTTATTGTTTCATATCTGATGGGGCTTGAAGAATGGAAAGAATTTGATCCCAATAAAATCGCCGAGATGCAGCAAACGCTGCTGATCTATGATAAAAACGGGGCGGAGACGGCGGCGCTTTACAACAAGCAGAACCGCGTATACTTGCCAATTTCCGAGATACCGGAGCAGGTGAAAAATGCGTTCATTGCCATTGAAGATGCACGGTTTTATGAGCACGGCGGTGTTGATATCGTGCGCATTATCGGTTCGCTGGTGGAGGATTTAAAAAGCGGCAGCTTAAGGCAGGGCGCCAGCACGATATCGCAGCAGCTCGTGAAAAACACAAGCCTCACGGGCGTAAAAACCATGTCCAGAAAGCTTCAGGAAGCCGTTATGGCTTACAAGCTCGAACAGGTTTACTCCAAGGATGAAATTCTGGAGATGTATTTGAACTACATCTATTTTGGCCATGGCGCTTACGGCATTGAAGCAGCCGCCAAAACCTATTTCGGCATCAGCGCCAAAGCGCTGACGCTGTCTCAGGCTGCGCTGCTGGCGGGCGTCATCAAAGGCCCGTCCCGGTATGCGCCGCACCTCGATATGCAAAAATCTATTGAAAGGCGAAACCTTGTGCTGTCATGCATGCGCGACCAGGGAATGATTTCGGACAAGCAGGAAAAGGAAGCGGAAGCGGAGGCGGTGATACTCGCAGAGAAAGACGAAGTGGAATACGGCTTTTTCACGGATATGGTGCTGGCCGAAGCGGAAAATATTCTTTCCATGGACAGCGAGGAATTGCTTTCGAGCGGCTGCCATATCTATACCACGCTCGATCAGGGGCTGCAGGAAAAGGCGGAAGCGGTTTTTAAAAAGGCAGCCAATTTTCCGCCGAACGCGGCGGACGGCGAGCAGTGCCAGGCAGCCGTCTGCGTTCTGGACAGCAAGACGGGAGAAATCAGGGCCGTGATGGGCGGGCGCAGCTACGAAACGCGTCGCGGCATCAACCGCGCCATCGATATCAAACGCCAGCCGGGCAGCGCAATAAAGCCCGTCATGGTGTATGCCCCGGCGATTGAAAGGCTCGGCTATACGCCCGCAACGCTGGTGCTTGACGAGAAGGAAGACTTCAACGGATATATCCCCAAGAATTTTTCCGACAACTACGAAGGCTGGGTCACGGTGAGGGAAGCGCTGGCCAACTCGCTCAACCTGCCGGCCGTGCGCGTGCTCAATGCGCTGGGTGTGGAGACAGGCAAGCTTTACGCGTCTCAGGTCGGTATTCCGTTCGACAAGAAGGATAAAGGGCTGACGTTGGCGCTGGGCGGCTTTACGACGGGTATTTCGCCGCTGTGTCTTGCCAATGCGTTTACACCGTTTGCGAACGGCGGCTATTATTCGCTGCCGTCGTGCATCACGAAAATTGAGGATGGCAGAGGAGAAGTCATATACGAAAGGCCCAAAACAAAAAAGAGCGTACTGGCACCCGAAACGGCCTATTTGATGACGTCGATGCTGGAAAGTGCGGTGGAATCGGGGACGGCGAAGCGGGTCGCCGTGGAAGGTGTACCCATCGCGGCGAAAACTGGGACCGCAGGCGCGGGGAAGGACAACAAGGACGCTTGGACCGTGGCCTACAATCCCGACTATACGATGGGGTGCTGGATGGGTTTTGACAGCACCGATGAATCCCATTGCCTGCCGTCCGATGTGACGGGCGGCACATATCCCGCAAAGCTGTTGCAGCAATTGTTTGCAAATATATACAAAGACAGAAAAGCGCCCGGTTTTTCGCAGCCCGAAAATATTGTGACAGCCAAAATTGATATTCAATCTCTTAAAGAGGGCAGCCAGCCCATGCTGGCCAGCGCTTTTACGCCGGATGATCAGACGTTGCTCGAGTATTTTACAAAAGACAGCGCGCCGTCTCAATACACGTTTTACTGGGCGGTGCCGTCGCCGCCGGACGATCTGAGCGTTACCATCGGGGACGGCGGGATGCCTTGCATCAGCTTCACGCCCAAGGAAAACTTTATTGTTTACCGGATTATGCGAAAGAACCTTGCGGACAGATCCGTGGAGACGGTAAGCGAATGCTCGGGCGCGTCTTCGCAAATTTCCTTTGTTGATTTCTCGGCCGAATACGGCAGCTCATATGAATATTACGTGATTCCGGTTCATCCGGATATAGAAATAGAAGGAGAGCAGCTTTGCGGGCCGCCCTCCGAAGGTGTCAGGATTACAATGTTAACGGAAGATAATTATATGCCGTAAGCCGTCAGGGAGACGGTGTCGGTGTCGTGGGGGTATAGAGCGCGATCAGCCTGTTTGTCAGCGTTTCAAGCTCCGACGTTTTCTGTTCAATCGCGCCGGATGTCGATGTCTGATCGGCAATAAGCTGCTGGAGCTCGCTGATCTTTCCGTTCAAGCTTGATTTGTCTTCGTAAGACATTGCATACGCGGGATTCGAAAGAACGTTGTTGGAAACGCTGATCTGAGCGTTCGCCGCATTCACCGCATTGGCTCTGTATGTCTGCTCCTGATACCACCCAACCGTATGCTTTTCACAGAAGAACTGATAGTATTCCGGCGCGCTCGGGTCGTTCATGATTTCGCTCAGCGGTGTGCCGCTGGCGGGGGTGGCAATCAGGTTCGGCATATACTTCTTGCGTTCGTCCTCGTTGCGATACTGCCAGTAAATCGAATCGGGAGGCAGCATGATATACGATTTTTGTTCGAGCGTCTCGAAATCGGGGCAATACTGTGTGGCGAGCTTTCCGGTATCCGGGCAAATCTTCAGCAGATAATGCACATTGCATTCGTCTATGGGCGCCGTTCCTTTGAGGAAGTAAACCCATTCCGCGCCGTGATTCGCGTCGGCTCTGCATGCTTCGGTGGCGCGCAGCCCCGAAACAGAGCAGATTTCCACTTTCTCGAGGCCCAGTTCATCAAGCGATTTGTTGATAATAGGGCCATCCTGTTTTCCTTCGAGAATCTTGGACATAAAATCACGCCAGAGCGGTGCTGCGGAGCTCGACGCATAAACGTTGCTGTCGAGCGGTTTGTAATCGTCATGACCGATCCAGAGCGTCGCCGTATAGTAAGGCGAAATACCCGCGAAGAAAACACCCTTCGCATCCTGGTTCGTACCTGTTTTGCCGCCGATCGTCATGCCGCTGATTTTGGCATTGGAGCCGGTACCGTGGTCAACGGCATCAACGAGCATCTGCGATACGATGAACGCTGTAGATTCTTTGAAAACACGGCGTTCTTCACGAATTTCGTCCGCGTTCAAAATCACGTTGCCGTCCTTGTCTTTCACAACCGTGAAGGACAGCGGCTCTAAGTATTCGCCGCCATTGGCGATCGTCGCATAAGCGCCGGCCATCTCGATGGGGGTAATGCCCGACGTGCCGAGCGACAAGCCCGCAGCCGTTTTTTGTATATGCTTGGGGTTAATGCCCATGTTCACAAGATAGTTGAACGAATCATCGAGCCCGACCTTGCTCAGCAGCGTATAAGCCGTCGCGCTGTTGAGCGAATTGACAAGCGCGCTGTGCAGCGTGATGGGGCCGTAATTTGAAGAACCGCCCGCCGGATACCCTTTGCCGCCGTCGTCATCCCAGCCTTCGATTTTCACCGGCATATTGGGCACGACAAGACCGTCGGAATTGCCTTTGTCTATCGCGGGCCCGTACACAGCGATGGGCTTAATTGAAGAACCGACCGGCATCGTGGTTTGATAAGTCCGGTTCAGCGTTTTCTTCGCTTCGGGCTTTTCTCTGCCGCCCACAACGGCCTTGAGCTGGCCCGTCGTATGATCGACGACCACGGCGGCCGCCTGCGGCTCCTTCGTTTCGGTAATGCTGCCGTCTGCGTTCTGCGTACGCTTCACCGAAGCGTTTTCATCCTCGAGCTTGGGGTACTTTTGCCAGTCTCTCAGGCTGTCTTCAACCGCCGTCTGAACAGCGGGGTCCATCGTCGTGTAAATCTGATAGCCGCTTGTGCGGATCTCGGTTTCAATCGCGGAACGGTTTTCCTTCGTATCCTGCAGCCCGCGCTGCTTGAGAAAATGCGTGATCACATCGTATATCGCGTATTCCACAAAATACGGATGCTCATACATACCTGTGACTTCGGAATGCTCCTGTACGGTCACCGTATCATGCAAGGCAAATTCATATTCATCTTTGGTGATATAGCCCGCCTTGTACATGGCTGTGAGCACTTTATTGGTGCGCTCTTCAACGGGAGCGGGGTCTTTTTTTACGTAATAGCAGCGGCGCGGGTCAAACTTGTACGGATACTGCGTAATGCCGGCCAGCATGGCGCATTCGCGCAATGTCAATTGATTAAGATCCTTGTCAAAGTAATCTTTCGCGGCCGCTTTCATGCCGTAATTGGATTCGCCGAGGAATATCGTATTCATGTAGGCTTCAAGAATCTCGTCCTTATCATATTGTTCCTCGAGCTGCATTGCCAAATATGCTTCCTGAATTTTTCGCTTATAGCTGCGTTCGGTCGTCAGCATTCTGTTTTTAATCAGCTGCTGCGTAATCGTGCTGCCGCCCTGAACGTTGTCGTTCATCATGTTGCTGATAAAAGCGCCGAGCAGCCTTTTGAAATCGACACCGCTATGATAATAAAAACGGACGTCTTCAATCGCAACGACGGCATGCTGCAGTGTGACGGGGATTTCATCCAGGCTGGCCCAGTCTCTGTTTTCCACGCCCGAATAGGCCGTCATGACATTGCCGTTGCTGTCGTAAAGATACGATGTTTCCGCCTGCTCTTCAATCTTCTCCGTGTCGAGCGTCGGCGTTGTTTCCATATAAGCCTTGGCGATGCCGATGACTGTGCCGAAACCGGCGGCACCGAACATGAAAATGACGATGAGGATCAGCTTGAAAGAGGTCAACGCCACATTGATAACCACGCCGTCCCGTCTTTTGCGTGAGCGAAACATGTTGATATGCTCTTTGCCTTCGCCGGACAAATGCTCCTTGGAGATGCGGGGCACCGCATGCGTGGGCTGAAGCTTCTGCGAGCGTGAAGCAGAATCCGGGTTTTTGACAGTATCAAAGACAACCGTTTCAAAAGACGCCTGACCCGACCGATTCGCATCATCCTGTTCAACGCCGCGGAGCCAGTTATATAATTTGAGAAAAGCCCGCTTCAAAGCACGGCCGGCTGCAGCAAAGAATGCGCCGATTGAGCCGCCTGAGCTTTTATTTTGTCTATGCTTAAATCTATTTTCAATCATGCAATGACACCTTTTATCATGTTATTCGCATTGATTATACCATAATTGTATTGATACGACACCTTTATCGCGATTAATTTACATTTTCGGCGGAAGTGCTTAAGAATACGGGGGCCAGCATAATTTAAATAAGGTGATAATATGAAAAAGCGCAAGAGGCATTTAAAAATCTGGATTGCCGTTATTTTCATTGCTTTGGCGGCAGCGGTGGGGTATATCTCGGTTGACAATTCCATCAGACCGACGATATTAAGCCTGTCCGAAGCGCGGCTGCGCGCCATTGCCGTGAAAGCGATGAACGAAGCCGTCCGCGAAACCATAGGCAACGATATTTCGTATTCGGATTTGATCGATATACAAAAGGACGATCAGGGAAAAATCGCTCTTGTCAGCGCGAACACAGTTCTTATGAACAATCTCGCCGCGAGTACCGCGATTGCGGCGCAGGATAAGATACTCAATATCGGAGAACAGGGCATCAGCATTCCGCTCGGCACGGTGCTCGGCGGACAATTGCTCACGGGGCGAGGGCCTTTGGTGGAGGTGCGCGTGGAACCCGTCGGTTCCGTCACGACCGATTTCAAAACGGAGTTTGAAGCAGCGGGCATCAACCAAACGCGCCAAAAGATATTTATCGTGCTCAACGCGACGGTACGGATACTCGTCAGCAATACGGCTCAAACGGTGGAGATAGCCACACAGGTACTTATATCGGAAACCATCATTATCGGCGATGTGCCGCAAAGCTATGTGGATGTGGCGAACACCGACGATATGCTCAACCTTTTGCCCGACAACATGATGGATACACCTTAAAGCAGCTCAAATAACGCATTGTCACCTATCAGCGTTTTGTGTTATGATACCAACAGATTTTTTTAAGAGGTGACATATGTCCGGACATTCAAAATGGGCAAATATCAAGCACAAAAAGGAACGTACCGATTCAAAACGCGGCAAAATTTTCACAAAAATAGGCAGAGAGATTGCCGTTGCCGTTAAAGAAGGCGGCGCCGACCCGGAAGGCAACTCCAAGCTTAAAGATGTGGTGGCGAAGGCCAAAGCGAACAATATGCCCAACGACACCATATTGCGCTCGATCAAAAAGGCGGCGGGCGAACTCGGTAATATCAATTATGAATCTATCGTATACGAAGGGTACGGCCCCGGCGGCGTGGCTGTTATCGTTGAGGCTTTAACGGACAACCGCAACAGAACGGCGGGCGAAGTGCGCCACAGCTTCGATAAAAACGGCGGCTCGCTCGGTGCAACGGGCTGTGTCGCGTGGATGTTTGAAAGAAAAGGCGTTATCATCATTGAAAAAACGGACAGTATTGATGAGGACGAGCTTATGATGGCGGCGCTCGATGCGGGCGCGCTCGATGTGGAAGACGACGGAGACGCGATGGAGATCAGCACGGACGTGGCGGCTTTCTCATTGGTTTACGATGCGCTCGAAAAAGCGGGCTTTGAATTCGCGATGGCCGAAATTCAGCTGGTGCCTTCCAACACGGTGAAGGTCACCGAAGATATCGAAGAGGGCGTTCAAAAGATGCTCGATATGCTGGAAGACAACGACGATGTGCAAAACGTTTACCACAACGCGGAAATGGACGAATAAAACGATAATATCCGACAGATAATACCCCCGAAGACGTTCGTCTCGCGGGGGTGTTTTTTTATGTTTTTTCGCAAACACAGAAAGCTCATCATATTTTTAATTATGGCCACAATTATCGCGGTTTGCGGCTTGATCGGTTATTTAATTGCGGACAGCGAACCGAGAGTCGTCGCGCAGACGGAGGAAGAGGACGAGGTTGTGCAGGCCGAAGCGGATAACGACCGCATCGGCACCGATACCGTCATCACATGGGATTATGAATACGAAATGTGCAAGCATCATGTATTCATGGATGCGGAGCCGGATACGGATATGATCGGGCTCACGTTCACGCAGCTGGAAAAAAAATATCCCGACATCGTTATTGTGTCGTTTTCCGCCGATGAGGTGGTGCTCAAAAAACGGCTGGAGTGCTATTGCCCGGAGCATTTTATACTGAAAAGAAACGCAGATAAGCTCGCCGTATACCGCACCGCAGCCGGAACAGACAAACAGGATATCTACATTGAAGTCGATACGCTCTTTTCGAGCCTTGATAAGGAGCAGCAGGAGCAGATGGAAGACGGAAGGGTTTTCAGCGACATCGCCGATCTGCAGATGTACCTTGAAAAACTGGACCGTTAAGAATCTGTTTATATAACATTGACATTATAATTGGAACGATGTAAAATTAAGAAAATTAAATTTAGCATGTCTTCGGGGGAGGGTGCAATTCCCTTACCGGCGGTGAAAGTCCGCGAGCGAAAGCTGATACGGTGTAATTCCGTAACCGACAGTATAGTCTGGATGAGAGAAGAAAGCGTATCCTGTTTTTGATATGCTCAGGCTCTGAAGAATGCTTCAGAGCCTTTTTAGCTCTGGGAAAGGAATATTTATGTCTGCCAGATCTGCTTCGTCACAAAAACTGTTGTTTCTTGTCACGGCCGGCGTACTCGCTGCCATCGCAACGATTTTGCGTTTCCTCGAAACACCGCTTCCGCTGATACCGGGCTTTCTAAAGCTTGATTTCAGCAACATCCCCGCTCTGATCGGCGGGTATGCGCTGGGCCCGGTCGCCGGAACCGCGATACTGCTGGTTAAGAATCTCATTTACCTGCCGTTTACGTCGACGATGGGCGTCGGGGAAATTGCGGATTTTGTGATCAGCGCTTCACTCGTGCTGACCGCTTCGCTGATCTACAAGCGCCAGAAATCACGCAAAGGCGCAGTGCTCGGCATGGCTTCGGGCAGCGCGCTGATGTCCCTTGTGGTGGGGCCGGTTATGAATTACCTCGTGCTGGTGCCGTTTTACGCATGGCTGTTTTTCGGCTCGTCGGTGGACGCTATCATTCAATTGGCGGCTGCGGTCAACCCCGGCATCAACAGCGTTTGGACGTATATATTGTTTGCGGTCGTACCGTTCAATATCATCAAATGTCTTGCCGTCTGTGTGGTGACAGGATTGCTTTATAAGCCGCTTTCACCGCTGCTTCACAAGTACAAGTAAACAACCGGGAAAAGTCTTTATTGCGATTTGCTGTGGCGCGGGCTGTAAAGTCCGCGCCGTTGCTTTTCATGGCCTTTTCTTGTATACTTCTTAGAAGTAAAAAGAAGATCGGCAGTTTATTGAATGAAGACATACACGGCCAAAACGGCTCAAGAAACATTTGAAATCGGTGAAAAAATGGGGCAGTCGGCCAGGCAGGGGGATGTCATCGCGCTGTACGGCGGGCTCGGTGCCGGGAAAACGGTGTTTGCAAAAGGCATCGCCAAGGGGCTTGATATCAGCGAGGATGTGACCAGCCCGACGTTTACACTGCTGCGGCAATACCGAGGACGGCTGATGCTGTGCCATTTCGATTTGTACCGCATTGAGGACGAACAGGAGCTTGAGCATATCGGCTTTTACGACTTCCTTGGCGGCGACAATGTCTGTGTGATCGAATGGCCGGAGAATGCGTCGGCACTGCATGCCAATACCGTTGTCAGCATCGAAGGCTCCGGCAGCGAAGAGCGCCGTATTGAGATAGAGGAAACGAGGGCATAAATGATCATACTTGCGGCTGATACTTCGGGCAGCGTCTGCTCGGCGGCTGTTCTGCAGGACGACAAAATATTGTCCGAAGCCTATATGAACAACAAGAAGACCCACTCGGAAACGATCGGCCCGATGATCGATTTCTGCCTTTCCTGTGCGGATATCGATATCACCCGCGTCGATTTGTTTGCATGCGCGGCAGGTCCGGGGTCGTTTACGGGCTTGCGTATCGGCATCGGTATGATGAAGGCGTTTGCCCACGCTTCTCAAAAGCCCGTGGTCGGCGTCAATACGCTCGATGCGCTCGCGCTAAACGCGGCGGGAACAGCCGAAACGGTCTGTGCCGCGATCGATGCGCGGCGCGGTGAAGTCTATACGGCATCGTACCGGAACGGCCAAAGAATTTCCGATTGCCGCGCAGTGCTTTTAGACGGCGTGCTCGACGAGCTCAAAGGGCAGCCCACAGTGTTCGTGGGCGATGCCGCCGTGCTGCATAGGGAAAAGATATTGAATGCGGACGCATCCTTCCGCATTGCGCATGAAGGCATTGCGCTGCAGCGCGCCGGATCGGTCGGCCTTGCGGCCTATGCGTCGTTTAATTTGGGCGTTTACGCCGATGCCTACAGTTTAGAGCCGTTTTATCTGCGCGAAACGCAGGCGGAGCGCGTGCGTGCGGCGGGAGAAAAACAATGAGCCTCATCTGCAGGCCGGCTTTGAAGAAGGACATCGGCGATATTTATATCGTCGAGACCGCGTGCTTTAAGCAGCCCTGGTCCCTGGAATCGATTTGTACGGATATATTGGAAAATGAGCTGTCCCGTTATATCGTGGCCGAAGAGGACGGCATCATCGCAGGCTATTGCGGTGTCCATATGATATATGAAGAGGGGCACATCACGAATGTGGCGGTGCTGCCCGAATACAGAAAACGCGGCATCGGCCGCGCTCTGCTCGAGGCCATGATGGCGCAGACCGGCCTTGAGTGTTACACGCTCGAAGTCCGCGAATCCAACAGTGAGGCCATACGGCTTTATCAGCGCATGGGCTTTAAGGTGTTCGGCAAACGGCCAAAGTACTACGGCGACGAAGATGCGTTGATCATGTGGAAGGGAAAAATCGCGCCTTGATACTTGGTCTGCCAGAATGTATAATCGACATGTTAACAATAAAATAATAAAAATATGTGTCATTACATCAGAAATATATATGTCAAAGCAGATGTCGATAGTGATGTTTGAGAGACGGGCTTGTTTTCTGAATCTTATACGAATGATTTTTGGTTATCGCAGAGCGTTCATGCATTTATTCGATAGCATAAGATTCTTATGAGAGCTCTTAAAAAATAAAATAATATAAAAATAATAAAAAACAGTTGGATTATGATTATCGAAATTAGCGGTATCAAAATAAATTATGAGCAGCACGGACAGGGGGCAGACGTGCTTGTGCTCCACGGATGGGGCGCGAGCATGCAGACAATGCGCCCTGTTATCGATGCATTAAAAGGCCGGTACCGCGTGACGGCGCTGGATTTTCCGGGCTTTGGCGGCAGCGATGTGCCGCCCGATACTTACGGCGTGCCGGAGTATACCGATCTGACATATCAGTTCATGCAGACGCTCGGCATAAAAAAGGCGCACATCATTTGCCACTCTTTCGGCGGACGCGTCACGATCATACTTGCGGCACAGCACCCCGAAGCTGTAGACAAAATCGTATTCACGGATGCCGCGGGCCTTCGCAAGCGCCGCACACTCAAGCAAACGATGAAGATTTATTCGTTCAAAGCCGCCAAGCGTTTCAGCAGGGGGCGGGTCATCAAACGCATTCTGAAGGCTTTCGGCGTTGATGTCGATCAGCGTGTGAAGAACGCGGGTTCTGCCGATTACCGTGCGCTCGATGACCACATGAAAAAAGTGTTTGTGCGCGTCGTCAATCAGGATTTAATCGGATATCTGCCGCAGATCAAAAGCCCGTCGCTGCTCATATGGGGCGAAAACGACATGGATACGCCGCTCGAGTTCGGAAAAACGATGGAGAAAATGATACCCGATGCGGGCCTTGTGGTGTTTGAGGGGGCGGGGCATTATTCTTTTCTCGATTGCTTTGGCCGGTATATCAGCATTGTCACCACATTTTTCGGAGGATAACGGATGACGGTTTACATTCTTATTGCGGTTTATGCGCTCGGCGCGGCGGCCATGGTTTATGCGTCGGCAGGGCTCATTCATATGCTGCAGTTGGAAGGCTATAAGAACAATAATTTAATTCATTGGTTCGGTGAAAACGCGGCAAAGGTCAATAACTTGCCTGTTTTTGTTTCGGCAGCTGCCATTGCACTCATGCTCCTGACAAACGCAGTTTTTCCGTCTGCCAACCTTTATATTTTCTTCGTGCTGGCCGCTGCTTATCTGCTGCTTATTGCGGTTTACGCAAAAAGAATACGCGTGGAAAAAGCCAAGAAGCCGCTTGTGTATACGAGCCGTGTGAAAAGGCTGTTTGCGTTCCTGTCTTTGGTCTATGCGGTAATCGGCGCCGTGCTGCTGCTGCTCGACCGGCTCGTGCTCAGTGATTCGCTTGCCGCTTTTATGACGTTGTTTGTGCTTTTTCCGCTGGCCGGGTTTGGCGTGCTCTGCGCAAATGTGCTCGCCAGCCCGGTGGAAAAGTCGGTGCAGCGCTGGTATTTTAACGACGCGAAAAAGAAGCTGGCAGAAAGAAGCGACTTGATCCGCATCGGCATCACGGGCAGCTACGGCAAGACGAGCTGCAAGTTTATACTCGGCACGATACTGTCCGAGAAATACAACGTGCTCGTGCCGCCCTCGAGCTTCAATACGCCGATGGGTTTAACGCGCGTGGTCAGAGAGCAGATGAAGCCCGCTCATGAGGTTTTCATCGCCGAGATGGGCGCGCGGCATCAGGGCGACATCAAGGAGCTTTGCGGGCTCGTCTATCCGAAATACGGCCTCATCACATCCGTCGGCCCCCAGCATCTTGAGACTTTCGGCAGCATCGAGACAATTGCCAAAACAAAATACGAGCTGATTGAAAGCCTGCCGCAGGACGGCTGCGCTTTTTTCCCGGGAGACAACGATATCTGCCGCGCCTTGTATGACAAAACCCTTATTGAAAAGAAGCTCTTTTCGATCGATTATGCGGGTGCATCCGACGTGCGTGCCGAGAACATACAATCAGGCAGCTTCGGCAGCCGCTTTGAGCTCGTGCTGGACGGCGAACGTGTGATATGCGAAACCAAGCTGCTCGGCAAGCACAACATCTCCAATATCATCGGCTGCGCCGCTGTCGCGCACAGGCTAGGGCTGACGGCAACGCAGATACGTCTCGGCATACGCAAGATACAGCCCGTGGAGCACCGACTGCAAATGCTGCCCACAGCCAACGGCATCACCGTGATTGACGACGCGTTCAACGCGAACCCGTCGGGCGTCCGGGCGGCGATGGAGGTGCTTAAGGGGTTCACCGGCCGCAAGGTGGTGGTGACGCCCGGCATGGTGGAGCTGGGCGACAGCGAGGACGACGAGAACCGCGCGTTTGGCCGCGTCATGGCATCGGCTGCCGATTTGGTGATGCTGATCGGCCCGAAGCACACACGGCCGATATATGAAGGCCTGCTGGAAGGCGGCTTCAGTGAAGAGAACATTCAGGTCTACAGGTCGCTCGACGACGCGGCGAAAGTATTGTGGACGCAGGTGAATCCCGGCGACGCCGTGATATTTGAAAACGATCTGCCCGACAATTATAACGAGTAAGGAAGGACGAAAGCGATGAAGAAGAATTTGGCGGTGACATTCGGCGGGAGAACCGTGGAACATGATATCAGCATTATTACTGCCAATCAACTGATGAACAGCGCGGACAAAAATAAGTACAACATCATTCCGATTTATATAGACCGGGACGGAAAGTGGTATACGGGAGAAAAGCTGCGCGATGTGGCGGTATTCAAAAAGTTTGATCCGAATCAGAAAGGCGTAAAGCGCGTGTTTCTCTCGGCCTCGGCGGACGCCACGCTCTATGAATACGGCAAAAAGCAAAAGCCTGTCTGCCAGATCGATGTCGCAATTCCCGCGATGCATGGCATGCACGGGGAAGACGGCACTATTCAGGGGCTGTTTGAGCTGTCCGACATTCCGTATTCGAGCGCGGGCGTCACAGGCTCGGCCGTGTGCATGGACAAAATCATCATGAAGGCGGCGTTTATCGGCTTTGGGTTCCCGGTGATCGATTCGCTGTTTTTCGAGCGCGACGACTTCTATTCGGACAGCGACGCGGTTGCTTTAAAGGTGGAAAATAAGCTCGGGTATCCCGTATTCATCAAGCCCGCGAACTTAGGGTCGAGCATCGGCGTGAACCGTGCGGACAACCGCGATGCGTTTGTTTACGCCATGGAGGTCGCCGCTAAATACGACCGGCGCATACTCGTGGAAAAAGCCGTGACGAATATTAAAGAAGTCAACTGCTCCGTGATGGGCTGGACGACCAACGCGAAAACGGGGGTCATTGAGCAGCCGGTTACATCGAGCCGTTTTTTGGGGTTTGAAGAAAAGTACCTGAACGGCGGAAAATCCAAAGGCATGAAGTCTTTGGGCCGTAAAATCCCCGCCGATATTTCCGGGGATATGGCAGAGCGCGTCCGTGAGCTCTCTATCAATATATTCAGGGCGCTTGATTTAAAGGGCGTGGTCAGAATTGACTACATCATTGACCAGTCCACAGATACGCTGTATGTCAACGAGGTCAATACCATACCGGGGTCCTTCGCCTTTTATCTCTGGGAACCGGCTCAGGTGTCGTTCGAGGCCCTTGTAGACAATCTCGTGGCGATTGCCGAGCACCAGATGAGAGAGAAGAAAAAGGCTGAGTTCGCATTCGATTCAAATGTGCTGCAAAAAGTAGTGAACGGGCTTAAAATAGGGAAATAATCTGTTTACAATTAACCGCCGGTATATATATAATATGCATATATATAAATACGTTTAGGAGGGCCATTTTTATGACAGATAATAAAAACTCTCTGGGTATGGATCAAAAGACGGCGAGCTGGTTTGCTTACATCATTTCAATAATCAGTGCAATTATTCTTCTTGCTACCGAAAAAGATAACAAAATTGTCAGACAGCATGCGTGGCAGTCGCTGTTTCTCGGGTGTGTGGTTTGGGGCGCATATATCGTTCTCGCTATACTCGCAGCGATCATCGCCGCATTTTCAGGTTTCTTCTTCTACATCTCGGCCGGATTTGTGTTTTTCACTATCGTTTATAACCTGCTGTGGATCGGCTGGCTGGTGCTCACCATCATCTGCATTATCAAAGCCACACAGAACGAGATGTTCAAGATTCCGGTTATTTATAACTGGGTGGAGAAAATGAAATAATCAAGAAGCATTAAGAATTCAGATAAGAGAGGCTCCTGATCTTTCAGGGGTCTTTTTTAGTGAGCTGCTCTGGTCAGCTTGATGAAACCCCTCATTTATCATAAAAATGGGAAGCAACTTTATCTGTCATCTATTCTACCACTTAGTGGATCAGGTTCTATAACGGATTCTTCAGAGTGTTAAAGAAGTAATTTTAATGGCCCTCTCTGACGAGGGGGCTGTCACCGACAGGTGACTGGGGGAGAGAAACTGGCTTAAAATTAACCAAAATAGTCACTCACCGGTGCTTTGTGCTATCTCTCGGCCTATCCTTCAGAATAATCATCTGACAACCCCACAGGGGTGTACTGGGAGAATCTTTAGACTTTATCGACCAGCCTGATTGCCAGTTTAAATGAAAGTGTATTTTGACGATCGACTTGACACATCCCGCAGGCAAATCGGGCGATCGCAGGAAATTCAATATGCCGTGGAAGGCGGTCTGTCATACGTCCTGAGAGAGCAGCGCCTGCAACGATGAGTCAATCCGCTGTCCTTGACATCGCATCGTTTCTTTTTTGCAGGTACAGGCCTTCCGTGGCGTTCCATTCCGCATACAGAACTTCATTATAGCTTTGTATGTTTCGTTCGCTCAGTCTTTGCTTAAGCCAATCCTCGTCGAACCCAAGCAGTTTAAGGTTGTTCTTATCCGGCTTTCCGTCCAGAATCACAGGCAGATTGAGCGATGAAGGAGGCGCTTGAATCTCAAGATCGCATCTCAGCACGACTTCGTACGGCGCTTTTTTTATGACGGTAATGATGCCGCTCGGTTCAATGATGGCGTATTCCACCTCTTTTATTGAAAAGATCTCTTTGTTGCGCAAAAGGCTTAATAGCTCGGTAAAATCGAGCTTCTCCTTTTTCAGCACCTCGAAATCCACCATGCCCTTTTTGATCACAAGCACGGGAGACCCTTCGATGATATTTCTGAACCGATGCGATTTTTGAGTGATTTTTTCGATGACATACAAGAGCAGCGCCCACACCGCAATCGCATAGAGAACAAACAAAACGTTTGTTTCGTCATAGATCGTATTCCCCAGCAGTTCACCCATGACAATCGCGGAAATAAAATCGAAAGGCGATATCTGTTGGACGTGGCGCCTGCCGATGATTTTAACAGCCACCATCAGTGCGATAAAGCCAAAAAACAGCTCTAATGTCAGGTCAATTAATGACGGCAATGATTGTCTCCTTGTCTTTTCCCTGTGATGAAAATAGTTTGCCGCCCCCGATGCCGTTTATGCACGCCCTCATTGTCAAACGACCCGGCAACTTGATTTCATATATGAACAGACGGATGAATATGCTCTTACGGGGGTGATTTAATGCAAAATCAAAGGTTATACATACAGGACTCGATGGAAGTCAACCTGTTTTTTCTGCGTATTATGAAAGAGCACGCGCTGTTTATCATGCTCGGGTTTACGCCAAAAAATAAGGATATGCTCGAGCAGGCGCAGACGCTTAAAGGAAAGCTTGACGAGCTGTTCGGGCAGACGATCAAAATGTCGAAAGGGTTTATATCCAATGAAGTCATGGCTTCGGGAGAGCTGTTTACACAGTTTACGGAGGCTGCGGAAAAAAAGACGCAGGAGTATACCGGTGTGCCGATCAATACGCAGCTGACGCTGGACGAGCAAAGCCTTGGCGGCAGCGCGATGCCTCCCGTTTCAATGAAGGCGGATACCGACCAGCTCAATTCGCAAATCCTTGCATTGCTCGAAGAACTTCAGAAGTTTCAGCAGGGCCTGCTCGGCGATGTGCTCGCCTGCCGGGTATTTACGGTCAATTATCCGCTGATCATCGACCATATCATCAGAGAAACCACCCATTACATGAACATGCTCAAAATGCTGATGTCGGGCCAAACAAACCTGGGGCCGCAGGAATTTGCGATGGAGCAGGCGTTCTGGAACAACAATCTTGGTGAGCATGCCGAATTCTCGAACGGGTTGCTGGACCCGACCGAGGCGGAACTGAAGAAGAAGGCGGGGTCTCTCGCGGTTGAACTGCTGAATCTTGAGCAGCAGGCTTTGATGGCCTCCAGAATGATTAACCGACTGCCCGACGTGACAATGAGAAGCCAAGGTGCCGCTACGGCGATGCGGGATTTTGATTTTCAGGGCACAAAGGGGCTGCTGGCCTGCAAAGTCCGCTCTGTGATCATACCGCTGCTGTCGGATCACGACTTAAGAGAAGCCAACCATTATGTACGCATCTTGAAAGAGACGATGAGTGCCATGCGGCAGCCTTGATATCTGCGGGCACAAGCCTTTTTATTGAAAATGAATCAAGACAAGCCATCCGGCTTTGAATAAACACATACGAATAATCAAATTATAGAGAAAACAAAAGAAAGAGGGATGGACATTGCGGCATTACCGAAGACTCCCGAAGCACATCGGCATTATACCGGACGGCAACAGACGGTGGGCAGCTGAAAAAGGCTTTAATAAGGAAGCCGGGTACGACTACGGCATAGACCCCGGGTTTGAGCTGTACAAAGAATGCATCGCTCTTGGCATACAAGAGATGACGTTCTACGGTTTCACGATGGACAACACCAAGCGCCCGTCCGTGCAGACGCAGGCGTTTCAAAAAGCGTGCGTGGATGCCGTGACGCAAATTTCTCAGCATGACGCCAATCTCCTGATTGTCGGCAATACGGAATCCGCACTGTTCCCCAAAGAGCTGCTGCCCTATACGCAAAGAATCAAATTCGGCAAAGGGCTCATGAACGTCAACTTTCTCGTTAACTACGGTTGGGACTGGGATCTGAGCCAATCGCGCAGGTTTGAAGAGAGAAAAAATAAAGAAAGCTTCAGCAAAAGCATTGCGTCAGCCGATATTTCGAGGATAGACTTAATCATCCGATGGGGAGGACGAAGACGACTCAGCGGTTTCCTGCCGATACAATCCATTTATGCTGATTTCTATGTGATTGACGCATACTGGCCGGACTATAGCCCCGAGCACCTCTATGAGGCGCTCGACTGGTATCAGGATCAGGATGTGACACTGGGCGGATAAGGGGGACGCAATGGTCGATGTATGCCTGCTGGGCTGCGGCGGTATGATGCCGCTGCCTCAAAGGCGGCTCTCGGCGCTTTTATACCGGTTCAACGGACACATGATACTGATTGACTGCGGCGAAGGCACACAGGTATCAATCAAACAGGCGGGATGGGGCTTTAAATATATCGATGCGATTTGTTTGACGCATTTCCATGCCGACCATATCGCGGGGTTGCCGGGCTTGCTGCTGACTCTCGGCAATGCAGGCCGTGCGGAACCGCTCACGCTGATCGGCCCGCCGGGCCTTGCCTATGTGGTCAATGGGCTGACTGTCATCTCTCCGAACCTGCCTTTCGACCTCAATATCATTGAGCTGCCCGCGTCTAAAGGCTCGCAAATTCAAATCGGCAATGTGACTGTGCGCTCACTGCCCGCCGACCATTCCGTTCCGTGTTTCGCGTATCATCTGGAAATCAAAAGGCCGGGGCTTTTTCATGCCGAACACGCAAGGGAGCTCGGCATTCCGCTGGCTTGCTGGAGACGGCTGCAAGCCGGTGAAACGGTGGATATTGACGGCAGGCATTTTGAACCGGGCATGGTGCTCGGGCCGCCCCGGAGAGGCATTAAGGTCTCGTACTGCACCGACACGAGGCCCGTGAAGGAGCTTCCTGCGTTCTGCAGTCAATCCGATTTGCTGATTTGCGAGGGCATGTACGGCGAAGACGAGCTGCTGCCGGTTGCTATTGAAAAGCATCATATGATATTCTCCGAAGCGGCAGAGCTTGCCAAAGCGTCGGCCTCGGGCGAGCTGTGGCTCACGCATTACAGCCCATCGCTCAAGGACCCGGAACAGTTTATCGGACGTGCCGGAAGCATTTTTTCGCACTCTCACGCCGGACATGATTTAAAGACGAAAACATTGAAATATACGGATTGATTGAACAAACATCGTTTTGTTAAGCATGCGATGCCGTAAAATTTGAGTGCATATGCACATATTGATTAACGAAATGAAGTAAGGTTCAGTACAATCGGCCCTTTTTGTCGGTTTAGGCTGCTGACAAAATCACAAATTTCTTTTCGAGTGAAGTTTAAGCGGTCGACTACGAAGTCGAATAAAATCCCATGTTTAAAGCGCTTTAACATGGGATGCGTTCCACTTCGTAGTGTAGTCACGTCGCTTCGCTCCTCGGCATAACAGGATGGGGTTTTCATCAAGCTGAGTCGGCCCTTTGGTCGGCTTTTTGGCCTTTTAGCCGGACAATGCTTTAACCGTACGCGCATACGTGTGACCGCACACAATTTGACAATACACATACTATAATAATGAGCCATTTAAGGCGTGAATGAGGTGGAAAAGGGGAAAGAGTATGATTACAGATTTCCAGATGGACATGAATATGCCGGGCACAGGTAATTGTGTCCCGCAGGAAACAGTCATAACAGATGTCAAGCTGGCACACGCTTATGTGCCGTTTCAAAAAATGTGTGCGACGTATATGCCTCTTGAAGGATTAAGACAGGGAACCATCTTCCCGCCGCTGGTCGGCATGTATGGATGGCAAAGAAAAGGGATGGGGGATGATATGTATGACTAGGGATGAAATGCTTAAAAAGCTCAGCGCGCTGGACTTTTACATTATCGATCTCGGCCTTTATTTAAATACGCATCCCGATGACAAAGAAGCGGTCATGAAATATAACGCCATGGTTAAAGAAGCCAGCATGCTTCGGCAGGATTATCAGGAGCAGTTCGGCATGCTGATGGTTGGAAGCGCCCCCAGCAGATTCCCGTGGCAATGGATCGACAATCCGTGGCCGTGGCAGTATAAATTTAATTTTGATTTGTCGGGAGATGATAGATAATGTGGATGTACGATAAAAAACTGGAATACCCTATCAAGATAAAAAAACCTGACCCCAGAATGGCCAGTTTGATCCTGACGCAGTACGGCGGGCCGGACGGCGAGCTGGGCGCTGCATTGCGGTATTTGAGCCAGCGTTTTTCTATGATTACGCCGGAGGCAAAGGCGACGCTTAACGATATCGGCACGGAGGAACTTGCCCACCTGGAGATGATCGGCACAATGGTGCGGCAGCTCACGGAAAACGCAAGCTTGAAGGAAATTCAGGACAGCGGAGTGGCCGCATATTATGTGGATCATGACAAAGCGGTTTATCCGGCCAGTGCGTCAGGCTCTCCGTTTACGGCGGCTTATTTACAATCAAAGGGAGACCCCATAACCGATCTGACAGAGAATATGGCAGCGGAACAAAAAGCACGCTCCACATACGAATATATTATGAACATGGCGGATGATCCGGACGTGATTGCGCCGTTAAAATTTCTGCGCGAAAGGGAAGTCGTCCATTTCCAGCGTTTCGGAGAATCTTTAAGGCTCGTTCAGGAGTATCTTGAAAACAAAAAGAGATTCAGCATGAGCAATACGAGCAACATGGGTAACATGGGCAACATGGGCAATATGGGCAATATGGGTAAGATGCCCAACATGGGTGATATGGGCAAGATGAAATAGCTTGTGTTTTATAAGGATGCACATTGCTGCATCCTTTTTTACATAAACTCGCCGATAGAGGCTTTCCAACTTGTTAATAATTCAAACTATTTCTCGATGCTAAAGAAGAAAATACATATGCCATTTGTTATAGTCGTGGCTATAACGGTATGTTTGTTATATCAATCTATCATACCTGCCATGGCAATCGTTCCTCAAATTTATTCCAATAGAAACGACGACATCGGCACGGAGGAGCTTGCTCATTTGGAAATGATCGGCACATTAGTGCGGCAGCCGATGCAATACAAAGGAAATGCAGGACAGCGGCATGGCTGCTCATTCAAAAAGCCGCTTATCCGGTGAGCGAGAATATTGCAGATAATCCGGGTGTAATCGGTCCTTTAAAATTTTTGCGCGAAAGGGAAGTTTTCAGCGCTGTTCTTTTTTCTCTTCAATTATAGCTTTTGAATCGCAGCAACCGCCCATATGAAGTTGCCGGCTAAAAAGGTCCAAAGCCATACCGAACGGAGCGTTTGCCTGTACAAGCCGGTTTTTGCAGGGTTGTTTTTTATAAACCGCCCGATTTCTTTCCTGTCTTTTATGACAATCACAATTGCCAACGCGAGAAACAACGCGGGGACTCCATAGTCTATCAGCCCTTTGCCGCTATCCGGTATATTGGATACGACCATGTTCAGTCCGCCTGCCATAAAGTTGTTCAGGCAATGCAAAAGCAGCGCCCACTTGAACGAATATTCAATCGCTGCATAGGCGAATACTAACCCTGCAAATATCGCAAAAAACCCTTGAGCAAACGCCCGGTGGTAAATACCAAATGCAAGAGAAGAAATCAGGACCGCAAATACTTTTCCTCCGCTTTCAAACATTCTTAAAGCCGCTCCCCTGAATACAATTTCTTCAAACAGCGGGCCTATCAGAACCCCTGACACAATGACGAGAATAGGTATTGTATCAACCCGGGTGTCAACAGTTCCGCCATACAAGGTATATCCTGCGCCGTTCAGCGCCTGTTCCGCGAGGTGTAAACAGGATGCCATAACGGTTTGTACTGCCAGAATACAGATAAACAGCTTAGTAAACGCTGCCGCGCTCATTTTTCGCTCTACAACTCTCATATCGTAGCGGAACAGCTTTGGCCCTCTAAAGAGTAAAATTATGCACAGCACCAAAATCTTTACGATGACCGACTTGACCGAATCATCCAGTGCCGTATGCGTCATCATTTCATAGGCTGCCGGAACCAGATACTGTGCCGCCGCGATGCAAAACAAAGCAAAAAATATCCGGTTCGTTTCTTTTAGGGCAGCTTTTTTTGTTGGTTCATGCTGCATATTCTGTTCTTGCCGCTCTGAAAGCATTCAAATGTCCTTCTTTCACTTGTTTGTATAGATCGCTCCAGCTCCTATTTTATGAAGGATTGGAACGCCTGTTGAAGCAGCACGGAAGCGTCCTCTTTGCTTATGTCCAAGCTGTCTGTTGCCACGAGACTTGCGATTCCATGGGTATATATCCAAACGTTCTCAAACACTCCCTGCGCAGCACTGCCGGAGAACTTTTTGGCTTCCTCCGCGCTGCGCTTTACAAAATTAAATTCCGCGGAAACGACTTTTACTATTTTATCGACGCGAAACGCACCGGATAACATAAGCAGCCTGAACAAGTGTTTTTCTGTTCTGGCAAAATCAATATACGCGAGACCGTAAGTCAGAAATTGTGATTTCTCAAAAGGATAGGTTTTCAGGAAGCTGATATAGAATTCGTTCGCCTTTTTATATAGCTCCCTTTTTAGTTCCGTCATATTTTTAAAAACACGGAATATCGGTGTAACCGATATTCCCAAATAAGTCCCTACGTTTTTTGCGTTACAGGCTTCAGGCCCTTGGCTTCTCGCAATTTCAAAAGCAGCGTTCAACACATCTTCCCTCGATACCTTTGATTTGGGCGGCATGGTATGCTCCTTTGTCATAATGGTTTCGTATTGTGCATTACGTAACGATTATTATCATATTGAATGGCTGTCAGTTTGTCAAGTAAGGCTAAAAAGAAAGTACGCTGGCGTATCGCAGCCATTTGATGACAGCTTCCCGCTCACAGGAGCCTGCCAAAAAACACATCCGCAGCCAATACGTTTTGTAACAGAGAGATCGGCCCGCCGATACTTTCAGCGTAACCGGGTGGTTATTATTTTCCGCATAAAACAATCAACAAAAAAGGGCTTTTGCGTAAGATAATACAGAAACATGCGACTGCCGGAATTGACATCAACATACCCATTAATCATGGAAGGTGGTAACAAAATGGCCAACGGCACAATAATGAGCAGCCATAACCAAACATATCAGAACGAAGCAAGACAAAGAAACGGGAACCTCACAAGAACACCGGGCAGCCCGGCGGACAGACCCATGGACAGACCAAGGGATATTCCTCCGATAGATCAGTTTACGGGGGAGAGCGTGATGCCGTCGGATTCACTTTTGGTTCCGCTGGTTCCCGCACCGCAGCCCGCTCCGCAAACACAGCCCGCAGCAAGAAGAAGCCCTCAAAATTCTCAAGAGTACTTAAGGGAGCATATCGGCCAAAACGTGCGCGTCGAATTTTTAATCGGCTCGGACGGTGCTTTGATTGACAGAACGGGTAGGCTCGTACAAGTCGGTGAAAACTTTATCGTACTGCAGCCCATAGGAACGGACGATCTTCTCATGTGCGATTTGTTTTCCATCAAATTCGCGACAATCAGCCGGTAAACGGAAAGCCTATAACGGACAAGGTTGTAGGCTTTTTTTATACCTTGTCCGATTGATAAACGACCTGGCCATTGATAATCGTATAAAGACAGTTGGTAAACGTGTCCATCGGATTGCCGTCAAATATCGCGATATCCGCATCTTTGCCGGGCGCAAGGCTGCCCACGCGATGCGCGACATTGCAAATCTGCGCGGCGTTTATCGTAATGGCTTTGAGTCCCTCGTCAATACCCAAGCCTTCCTTGGCAGCCAGCCCTGCGCAAAGGGGCAGATACTGTATCAAAGAGACGGGATGGTCGGTCGTGATCGCGACTTTTACACCGGCGTGATGCAGCACACCTGCGGTTTTAAAGTCGGAATACTGAATTTCAATTTTGCTTCTTGAGGCCAGCGTCGGGCCGACGATGGCGGGGAAGCCGGATTCTTTTATGGCCGAATCAATGAGATGACCTTCGGTGCAATGATCCAGCGTTAAATTGAGGTCGAACAGCTTTGCGATACGGATCGCCGTGAGAATGTCGTAAGCGCGGTGAACATGGGCTTTGAGCGGTATTTCCTTGCGAAACACGGGAAGCCAGCATTCACGCCGCGGATTCTCTTCAAACGGCTCGCTTTTCTCTTTCGCGGCCTTTTTTTGCTCATAGTAAGCTTTCGCGTAGCACAGCTCTTCGCGCAGCATCGCGCCGATGGACATGCGTGTGGACGGCATCAGATTGTTGCCGCCGTAGTTCTTTTTCGGGTTTTCTCCGAACGCGATTTTCATCGCAGCCGGTTCCAGCACGATCATATCATCGAGCTTGCGCCCGTCCGTCTTGATAAATGCAAACTGTCCGCCCACCACATTGGAGCTGCCGGGGCCGACCATCACGGACGTGATGCCCGCTTTGATTGCGCTGTGAAACGCGGCATCCATCGGGTTTATCGCGTCAATCGCTTTGAGATAGGGCGTCACCGGCATGGTCACCTCGTTGCAGTCATTGCCGTCTGTCCCCACCTTCTCTTCGGAAATGCCCAAATGACAATGCGCTTCGATCAAACCGGGAAGCACCCAACATCCTTTCGCATCAATCACAATGCCGTCGTCATTCTCCGACGCATCGACTGTTTCGCCCACTGATTGAATCTTAGGTCCATTGGTGAAAAGGCACCCGTTTTCATAATTAATCCCATTCATTGTGAAAATCTTACCGTTTTTTATTAGCATGAAATTCACTCCTTGAGATTAATACAAAACATTCTTTGCATAGCGTGCCCCCGAAACGAAAATAATAATCTTAAGAAATCAGCAAAGGAGAAATGATAATGGATAATATGAAAAACAACCAAAACTGCCAGAACAATCAAAACCAAAACAAACGGCAGAATGTGCAGAAAAATAATCAAAACAAACAGCAGAATACCCAGAAAAACAACCAGAATCAGGACAACTGCTAAACAGCGCTTTATAATAAGCTATTATTATTGGGATGTTGCTTTCTGCAACATCCCGCTGTTTTTAATTCGGGTTTGTAAATTGCGGCGGCTGAGGATTGCTGGGCGCAAAATACTGTCCGCCCGGAGAAGACAGATCAAAGTACAGCCTTGAGTCGCCGGTGACGCCCCAGTCCTTGAGCGAACCTGTGTCTTTAATGCGGTTGAATGCTTCACGGAACATCGTGTTATGCGCTTCCTCGCGGTTCAGCAGAAAATCGATTGTTTCCCGAACGCCTTTGTCGTTGATTTGCCGGTACAAATACTGATAGACAACCTTGGCGCGTTCCTCAGCGGCGATGTCGGACAATATGTCTGCCGCGAGATCGCCTGTGGATTCAATATAGGCCCCCGTCCAGGGAAATCCCGAAGCGTTTGTCAATGCCGGGGTTAAACCCGTCTGCACATGGGCCTGGATATTGCCGATATCCGCATTCGCCGCGTCGATGGTATGTCCATTGAGCAGGTTGACAGTGGTGGCCACCATCTCCATATGGCCGAGTTCTTCGCATGCCACATCCAGAAACAGATCCTTGATCTGCGGGTCGTTGATCCGAAAGCTCTGAGATATATACTGCAGAGCAGCCTTTAGCTCGCCATGAGCGCCGCCAAGCTGCTCCTGCATCATGGCCGCATAATCCGGGTTCGGCGCATCGACCTTTACGGGAAAAAGAAGCTGCTTTTCGTGTTTGAACATTTGATATCCTCCGTTTTGTTAATTCTGTTATATTTTCTTCAAAAAGAATAATTAATATGCTGATAAATTTGCCATCAGTATGATATACAATCAAAAGAAAAGCTTTTGATGCGACACTTTCGGCTCACATGAAGCAAATCGATTGGATTCGGGTGCTGGGCAATCAGACGGAGGAACACAGAACGGCGCTGTTTTCGCTTGTGAGCGAGCGATATGATATTCATGACATCGCCGAATTTCTGGAGGATAAATACGGCATCGTTGTACGCGTCGGGCTGCACTGCGCGCCGTTGATTTACCGCTATATCGGCAGCGGGCAGACCGGTACGCTGCGCGTGAGCTTATGCTGTTTTAATGAGACATCGCATGCGTTTGTTGAAGGCTTAAAAGCATTTGAACAGCATGCGTGTTCATGAATTCGCGGTTCGGTCTTAACGGCTGCATCGCGCACTGCCGCATGGCTGATATCTTAAAACAGGGCTATTGTTCCTAGTGACTGTCAGCGTTCTTTCATGTGCGTGAGCGTACCGCCGTTTTTCACAAGCAGAATTTCGCTGATGATGCTGAGCGCCACTTCGGCAGGCTGTCCACCGCCGAGCGCTATTCCGATAGGGGAATAGACGGCATCAAGCAGTTCCTGCGGGATGCCCTTTTCCAGCAGATTGCCCATCATCACTTTTACCTTGTTGCGGCTGCCGATCACGCCGATGTATCTCGGTTTTTTTTGTATCAGATGATAGAGCGCGATTTCATCGCATTTATGGCCGCGGCTTGCGATGACCACATACGTGTTTTCGGACACAAGCTCAAGCTTTTCACACTCCTGCGCGATATCTCCGACGATGACGGCTTTGGCCTCGGGATAATGCTGGTTCGAAGCGACCTCCGCTCTGTCGTCAATCACCACCGCGTCGTAGCCCAAAATGCGCGCGAACTGATAGACGGCATGTCCGACGTGCCCCGCGCCGACAAGCACCACCTGTGTGGGCGGCGCATAGACCTTGATGAACATGTCCACCTGACCGCCGCATTCCATGCCGAGATCCTTTTTAAGATCAAACGAAACGGACTGGCTGAGCCCGAGACTGATGCTTTCTTTTGCCTTTTCTATGGAGACATATTCAAGATTGCCGCCGCCGACAGTGCCGCCGATATTACCCGTCTCGTCCACGAGCATATCCTTGCCGACCTCGGCGGGCGTGGAGCCGCAGGCGGCCGTGACTGTCACGAGCGCGACCGTTTTGTTCCGTTTAATCAGTTCGGGTATGCGTTCAATAAGCATGTTCGGTCTCCTTAAAAAAATGGTTGATCGCAAAAAGCGTGCCGAAGCCGATCATGCGCGCTTTATCGGATATCGAGAAGCAATGATCGTAAACGTCGCGCGGGTCAACATCCGCCGTCTTAAAGCCTTCCGTCACCTCAAAGCCGTCGCGTATCAGGCCGCGCAGTATGCCGCCGATCTTTGACCTCACAGGCGCGCCGTCCACCTCGGCGATTGTCTCGTCCGCCTGCACATGATCGCCTATTTTTTTATAGCACCGGATCACACCGGCTTGGGGCGAGTAAATCACGCGTTCGTGCGAATACCCGCCGATCACACCCGGAACGCCGGTGTTGGGCTTCGCGGAGCCGTTTAATATCATGCGGCCCAAATGATGGCCGCGCGCCGTTTCCACCACCGCGTGAACGTCTTCTCCGGCGCAAAAGCCGGGCCCGAGCCCGATCACCATGGGAGCCATATCCATATGTGTGCCGAGGTTCTTCTTGGCGATGATCGCGTCCACAACGATATCGGGCCGCATGTCGCCGATGATCCGGCTTTTGGGGTCAATGAGAACCGGAACATATCCCGCATCGAGTGCTTTGGTGATATCAGCTTGATTGCCGCATCGAACCGCCGTCACGTCTTCCACGGTGGCGCTGCCGTCGTAAACCGCCTCGCTCAGAGCGACTGTCCGCCGTATCGCCGACGGTTTTTCAATCTCGGTCGCAATCACCCGAAACCCGAAATGCTTCAATATATATATCACGCCGGTGGCCAGATCACCCGCGCCTCTTACGACAACGTATTTTTCCTTCATAGATATCCTTCCATATAGGCCGTGTAAAAATCTGAAAACCAATCCGTCTCACGGCTCGTGATCAATATCGGCACGGGTGCGTTTTTAATCACAGCCGTCACGTCTTCCATAACGGCGCTGTCCATTGTGTCGGCTTTATTGAGAAAGACAATTTTTTTTGATTCAGGCGGCGCACTGCGGAACAGGCCATGCGGATGGCGGATCAGACGGTTCAGATGCTGCGCTGTGATGGCATCGCCGGGCTGCGCTCCGGTGATATCCGCGAAAAGCGCAGAGCGGTGAACGAACTCATCATCTATGGGTTTCCCGATACAGTCGAGCCCGATCACGCCGACGACGATATCGGTGCGGTGCGGGTACACGGGCTCCGTACCGTTCGGCGCCTTGACGGGCTTTCTGTTGGCGCCGTCCGCCTCCACAATAACGTGGTCAAACAACGGGGGAGCCTGCTCAAGCTCGGCGGGGGTGAAGCCTTGCAGCTTTCCGTTTTCCAGAGCGGCCTTCGCCGCCGTAACGAAAAAATCGTCCGCCGGAATGCTCTGCGCAGGGCCGATATAAACGCTGCCGTCCTGCGGAGGATATATCTTTGTGGTTGTGGTCAATATCACGCGGCAGCCCATGCGCGAAAGCTCATATCCGATTTTACGGCTCAGCGTTGTCTTGCCGCCCGCGCCGACCAAAGCTATGATCATAAGCCATGAAATCCTTGATTGTTGTTGTTTTCCATTGTAGACTATACAGTGATAAATAACAACAAAGACGGCTTCAATCGGCTGCTTTTCATGCATGTTAATCCGCCAAAAAGCTTTGGCAGATAATATGTTGACAAAGGCAGTCCGGCATGTTACATTTAGAACATAAAAAATTAATTAGGTAATAAAAATATTTTTGTATTATGATCATTTTTTACAGTGCTGTAGAAAAGAATGAAAATGCGGAGATACTATCTTATGCGGGAAATAAGGCAATGTGTTTTCATTGCCTTTTTAAAATTGTACAAACGTGAGGAGATATCATGATGGATTTTACATTGATTAAACAAAAAGCGACTGATTATGAGCAGCAAATGACAAAGTTTTTGAGGGACCTGATTGCGATTCCCGGTGAAAGCGCAGGCGAAGAAAAAGTCATCCAGCGCATCAAGCAGGAAATGACGGAGCTTGGGTTTGACAAGGTCGATATCGACCCGATGGGCAACGTGCTCGGTTACATGGGCAATGGCGATAAGATCATCGCTTACGACGCGCATATCGACACGGTGGGCGTGGGCAACATCGACAACTGGCAGTTCGATCCTTACGCCGGTTTTGAGACCGACGAGGAAATCGGCGGCAGAGGCGCATCCGACCAGCTCGGCGGCATCGTCAGCGCGGTTTACGGCGCAAAGATTATGAAGGACCTGGGGCTGTTGGCCGGTTATACGGTGCTCGTCACCGGTACGGTGCAGGAGGAAGACTGTGACGGTCTTTGCTGGCAGTACATCATCAACGAAGACAAGGTTCGCCCCGAATTTGTGGTGATCACCGAACCGACGGACGGCAACATATACCGGGGACAGCGCGGACGCATGGAGATTCGCGTGGATGTCAAGGGCATCTCGTGCCACGGCTCCGCACCCGAACGCGGCGACAACGCGATCTACAAAATGGCGGAGATCATCGGCGAAGTCAAAGAGCTCAACAACCGTCTGCATTTCGACGCGTTTCTCGGCAAAGGCACGCTGGCCGTTTCCGAAATTTTCTTCACATCGCCGTCCCGGTGCGCCGTGGCCGACAGCTGCGCGATATCGATCGACAGGCGTTTGACCGACGGAGAAACATACGAATCGGCGCTGGACGAAATTAGAGCTTTGCCCGCCGTGAAAAAATACAATGCCGAAGTTTCGATGTACAAATACGACAGGCCGTCGTACACAGGCCTTGTGTATCCGACCGACTGCTATTTCCCGACATGGGTATCCCCGGCGGAGCATACCGCCACACAGTCGATGGTGGAGGCGTATGAAGGCATGTACGGCACGCCCGTTGTGGACAAATGGACGTTCTCCACGAACGCCGTCTCCATTATGGGGCGTTACAACATTCCGTGCATCGGCTTCGGCCCCGGCAAAGAAGCGCAGGCTCATGCGCCCAACGAGAAAACATGGAAAGCCGATCTCGTGAAATGCGCCGCCGTTTACGCAGCTCTGCCCGAATGCTACCGCAAAAGAGATAAATAAATTTTGAGAGGAATAAATACTATGAGCGATATGAACAAAATGCTGGAGACACTCGCGGCTTTAAACTTAAAGGATATGTATTTGAACGACTTTTTCCTGACATGGGAAAAGACGGACGACGAAATTCAGGGCGTTTTTCAGGTGGCCGAGCTGCTTCGTAAAATGCGCGAAAACAACATTTCGTCACGGATATTCGACAGCGGCCTTGGTATTTCGCTGTTCAGAGACAACTCCACGCGCACGCGTTTCAGCTTTGCGAGCGCCTGCAACCTGCTGGGGCTCACCGTGCAGGATCTTGACGAAGGCAAATCTCAGATTGCCCACGGCGAGACGGTGAGGGAAACGGCCAACATGATCTCGTTCATGGCAGACGTCATCGGCATCCGCGACGACATGTACATCGGCAAGGGCAACACCTATATGCGCAATGTTTCCGAATATGTGAAGCAGGGCTATGACGACGGTGTGCTCGAGCAGCGCCCCACACTTGTGAACCTTCAGTGTGATATCGACCATCCGACACAGTCGATGGCGGATATGCTGCACATCATCAAGGAATTCGGCGGCGTGGAGAACCTCAAAGGCAAAAAGATCGCGATGACATGGGCGTACTCTCCGTCTTACGGCAAGCCGCTTTCGGTGCCGCAGGGCGTAATCGGTCTCATGACGCGCTTTGGCATGGATGTCACGCTGGCTCATCCGGAAGGCTATGAAGTGATGAGCGAGGTGGAAGAGGTCGCGAAAAAGAATGCGGCAGCCACCGGCGGCAGCTTCACGAAAACAAACAGCATGAAGGAAGCGTTCAAGGATGCCGACATCGTGTACCCGAAGAGCTGGGCACCGTTTGCCGCGATGGAAAAGCGGACCGTGATGTACGGCAACAACGATTTCGACGGCATCAAGGCGCTCGAAAAAGAACTGCTCACACAGAACGCACAGCACAAGGACTGGGAATGCACCGAAGAGATGATGAGCCTCACGAAGGACAAAAAGGCGCTGTATCTGCACTGCCTGCCCGCCGACATCACCGGCGTATCGTGTGCGCAGGGCGAAGTGGCCGCCAGCGTTTTCGACCGTTACAGAGAGCCGCTTTATAAGGAAGCGGGCAACAAGCCGTATATCATCGCGGCGATGATCCTTTTGAGCAAGGTGAAGGACCCGGCAGCGGTGCTGAAGGGCTTAATCGATAAGAACGCACCGAGATGGATAGGATGATGTACCGTGAATAAAAGAATCGTTGTTGCCCTCGGCGGCAATGCGCTCGGAAAAAAATTATCGGAACAGATGATCGCCGTACGGAAAACGAGCAAGAAAATTGTCGAGCTCGTCAAAGAAGGCTATCAGGTGGTGGTAACGCACGGCAACGGCCCCCAGGTGGGGCTCGTGACCGACTGTTTCGACAGCTATAAGATCAATCACGATATCGACGATTTTACGATGTCGGTCTGCGTCAGCATCACGCAAGGGTACATCGGCTACGATCTGCAGAATATGCTGCGCGAGGAGCTGCTGAATCAGGGGCTCAACATCCCCGTTTCCACGGTCATCACGCAGGTGATCGTGGACCCGGAGGACCCGGCATTTTTGGAGCCGACCAAGCCCATCGGCCTGTATCTCACCGAAGAGCAGGCCGAAAAACGCCGCTCTATGGGTGAAACGATCGCCGAGTTTCCGCAAGGATACAGGCAGGTGGTCGCGTCGCCCGAGCCGCAGCACATCGTGGAGTACGAGACGATCCACACGCTGCTCGACGCGGGGCAGGTCGTCATCGCGTGCGGCGGCGGCGGAATCCCCGTGCAGGAGATCGGCAACCGATTAAAGGGCGTTGAAGCGATCATCGATAAGGACTACACGAGCGCCAAGCTCGCCAAATTGATCGATGCCGATTATTTTGTTATACTGACAGCGGTGGAAAAAGTCGCTTTGAACTTCGGCAAGGAAAATGAGCAGTGGCTGGATCGTTTGAGCCTTGCGGAAGCGCAAAGGTATATGGAAGAAGGGCAGTTCGGCAAAGGGTCGATGCTGCCAAAGGTCAAGGCGGCGATGCGCGTGGTGACGGATAAACCGTCATGCAAGGCGCTGATCACGTCGCTCGAAGGGCTGATTGACGGCTTGAACGGCAAGACCGGAACCTTCATTTTGCCCTGATACGGGAGAGGAAAACGCTATGGTATTGATCGGAAACGGATTACTCATCACACAAAACGACGCATGCCCGCTGTTGACGGACGGGTGCGTGGCCGTGAACGGCAGCGTGATTGCGGACTTTGGCACCACGCAGGATATGAAGCAAAGGTATCCGGACGCTTCGTTTTATGACGCAGCCGGACGTGTGATCATGCCGGGCCTTATCAATACGCATGGCCATATCTACAGCGCTTTTGCGCGCGGTATGATACTAAGCGACAGCAAGGTTTCAAAGAATTTCACACAGATACTCGAAAATCTCTGGTGGCGGCTCGACAAGGCTCTCGATCTGCCGGAGATTGAATACAGCGCGTATGCCACGTATATCGACGGCATCAAAAACGGCGTCACGACGGTGTACGATCATCACGCGAGCGCCGGTCACGTGCCAGACAGCTTGATGACGATTGCGGATGTCGCGAAAAAGCTCGGCGTGCGCACCTCGCTTTGCTATGAGGTGTCCGACCGGGACGGGCAGACAATCACCGATCAGGGCATTAAAGAAAACGCGGATTTTATTGCATACGCAAACAAGCAAAACAGCGATATGGTCAAGGGCCTTTTCGGCCTGCACGCAGCGTTTACGCTCTCGGATGAGACGCTGGAAAAATGCGTCGCGGCAGCCAATGGCGCGGGATTCCATGTGCACGCGGCGGAAGGCATCGACGACCTTTATGACAACCTTAAAAAATACGGCAAGCGCGTGGTCGAGCGGCTGCTCGACGCGAAGATACTCGGGCCGCAGACGCTTGCCATCCATGCCATCCACATCAACGCGCGCGAGATGGATATATTGAAGCACACCGATACCATGGTGGTGCACAATCCCGAAAGCAATATGGGCAATGCGGTGGGCTGCTCGGCAGTGCTGCAAATGATGGACAAAGGCATATTGCTCGGCCTCGGCACCGACGGCTATACCACCGACATGCTCGAATCGTTCAAGGTGGCGAATATCCTACACAAGCACAACATGGGAGACCCGAGCGTCGCGTGGGGCGAGTCGGCACAGATGCTGCTCAAAAACAACGCGAAAATCTGTGCGCGGCATTTTTCGCAGCCGCTCGGCATTATTGACAAAGGCGCGCTTGCGGATATCATCGTGGTGGACTACGACGCACCGACGCCGATTCACGCGCATAACATCGCGTCTCACATCCTTTTCGGCATGTCGGGGCGCAGCGTGGTTTCCACAATGATCAACGGCGAGTTTGTGCTGAAGGACCGCGTGCTGCAAACGGCGGACGAGTGCGAGGTCATGGCCAAAGCGCGCGCCACCGCCAGCGATTTCTGGAAGCGCGTATAACGAAAAAAGGGAGCCCATTATGAGTGAGATTATGACGCCCATGCCGTTTCCACAATTGATCGGATGGATGCTTGACGAATACCGCACCCAAGGCAGCGTGTTTGGCGTTCATAAAAATAGATTTTACAAGTCAGGCCAGACGGTTGACATACTCGGCACGCAGATCGGCAGCCCGCTCGGGCCTGCGGCCGGGCCGAATACCCAGCTTGCACAAAACCTCGTCGCATCCTATGTGGCGGGCTTCCGTTTTTTTGAGCTGAAAACCGTGCAGACAATGGACGGGGAAGCTTTAAGAAAGTGCATTCCGCGCCCGTGCATCAACGCGCAGGACGAAGGCTACAATTGCGAATGGTCCACAGAGCTTACGGTGCAGCAGGCGTATGAGGAATACGTAAAGGGCTGGCTGGCGCTGCATGTGGCCATGAAGGAATTCCATCTTTCAGACAATGCCGATTTTCTTTTCAATATGAGCGTCGGCTACGATTTTGAGGGCATCACCTCAGAAAAAATCGATTCGTTTATCAACAACATGGTCGATGCTCAAAATACCGGGATATGGGCGCAGTGCAAGGCCTGGCTGACAGACAATATCGGCTTGTTTGAAAACGTCACGGCGCAGGATATCGATACGATTTCGCCGCACGTGTCGTCGTCGATCACGCTGTCGACGCTGCACGGCTGTCCGCCGCAGGAGATTGAGAGGATCGCGCATTATTTCCTGACGGTCAAGAAGATGGACACGTACATCAAGGTCAACCCGACGCTGCTCGGGTACAACTTTGTGCGCGATATTTTGGATCAGCTCGGATACGGCTATGTCACGTTTGACAACCGGCATTTCGAGCAGGATTTGAAGTTCGACGACGCCGTAAAGCTGATCGAGCGGCTCATGGATACGGCAAAACAGGAAAAGCTTGCATTCGGCGTCAAGGTCAGCAACACGTTCCCGGTCATGATTAAGGACGGCGAGCTGCCCGGCGAGTTCATGTACATGTCGGGGCGTGCGCTGTTCCCGCTCAGCATCAGCGTGGCCGCAAAGCTGAGCACCTATTTTAGCGGCACGCTGCCCATATCGTATTCGGGCGGCGCGGATTATTTCAACATTGAAAAAATACTCAAAACGGGCATCAAGCCCGTCACGTTCGCGACGACGATATTAAAGCCCGGCGGCTATTCGCGCGCCAAACAGCTCAGCGCGAAAGCGGAGACAGCGGTTTATTCGGGCGACACCATCGACGTGGATGCGCTGAATGAGCTCGCGCGCAGCGTGCTGACGGATAAGCATATACAAAAAGACGCAAGAGCGGTTAAATCGAGAAAAACGGCTTCCAAGCTGCCGCTGTTCGGCTGCTTCAAAGCACCGTGCAAGCAGGGCGGCTGCCCGATTGAACAGCAGATACCCGAGTATCTGCAGCTCGTGGCGAGGGGAGACTACGAAAAGGCATTTGACATCATCGCGATTGACAATGCGGCTCCCGCAGTCACATCCGAGATTTGCAGCCATGTGTGCCAGAGCAAGTGCACGCGCATCGATTACGACCAGCCGCTGCAGGTGCGGCAGGCGAAAAAGCTCGCCGTGCAGAACGCGCAGCAGAAATTCATAGACGCGATTGCGCCCGTGCCGCTCAGGACGGACAAAAAAGTGGCGGTCATCGGCGCGGGGCCTGCCGGCATTGCGGCGGGGCTCTATCTGCGGCGCAACGGCATTGCCGTCACGGTGTTTGAGAAGCGCGAAAAGCCTATGGGCATCGTGGAATATGTGATTCCCGCATTTCGGATTCCTCAGCAGGCCATTGACATGGACTACGCGATGGCCGTGAAAACCGGCGTTGAGTTCGTATTCGGCGCGAACGAGAAAATAGACATTGCAGAGCTTAAAGAAAGCTTTGATTATATCATTATTGCGACGGGCGCATGGAAGGAAGGCGCATGCCCTGTTAAAACCGGCGGCGGCAACCTGACCGACGCGCTTGATTTTCTTGAAAAGTCCAAAACGGCTGACTGCAAAATTGATCTGGGAAAATCCGTTGCGGTCATCGGCGGCGGCGACGTCGCGATGGACTGTGCGCGGGCCGCAAAACGCGCGGACGGGTCGCCCAAGGTCAGCATCGTGTACCGGCGCACGAAGGATTTCATGCCCGCCGAAGCGGAGGAAAAGCACCTCGCGATGGCGGACGGCATCAATTTTCTCGAACTGCTCGCGCCTGTGTCATATGAAAATGGCGTGCTGACCGTTCAAGTGATGCAGCTTGGCGAGCGCGGCGCGGACGGACGGCGCAATGTCGTTCCCACCGGCGAAACAAAGACGCTCGAATTCGATACGGTGATCAGCGCGGTCGGCGCGCGTGTCGATACGGCTGTGTTTGAAAAGCTCGGCATGCAGCAAAACAGGAGCGGTTATGCCGTGGTGAATGAGAACAATGAGACGAGCATCGGCGGCGTCTATGTGGCGGGAGACTGCCGGGACGGCGCGGCGACGATCGTGCAGGCCATGGCGGATTCCAAGTGCATCACAATCGACATTCTCTCTAAGCTCGGCCTCGCGAACGATTTCAAGCGCATCGACAGAGAAACGGACGAGCAGGAAATTCGCGATAACAGAGCGGTGCTTGAGGATAAATATGCAAACCAGCGGGATGCGGCCAGATGCCTCGCATGCGACGTTGTATGTGAGATTTGCTGCGAAGTCTGCCCCAACAGAGCGAATGTCAGCATCACCGCAGGCGGCAAGCCGCAGATTATCCATATCGACGGCATGTGCAACGAATGCGGCAACTGCGGTATATTCTGCCCGCACACCGGGCTGCCTTACAAGGATAAATTTACGGTCTTCTGGAACGAAGAGGGCTTTGAAGACAGCACGAACAAGGGCGTGCTTTTTAAAGAGAACGGCCAATTGCTCGTCAGGGATGAATGCGGAGAAATATTCACCTGCGGCGAGAACGACAAAAAGCTGTCTGACAGTTACAAAGCTGTTATATCCGCGATAAAACAAAACCATGGTTATCTGATTGCCCCAGAAGACAATTAGAAAAGAGTTTCCGTAAGGAGGGCGTTGTGGCTACAATCGAAATCAACGGTACGCTTGTTCGCACGGATGTTAATAAAAATCTGCTGTCCTTCTTAAGGGACGATTTACGTATCAAGTCCGTCAAAGACGGCTGCAGCGAGGGCGCTTGCGGCACCTGCAGCGTACTGGTTGACGGGGTCTCAAGGCGCGCGTGCACGCAATCCGTTCAAAAGCTGGACGGCAAACGCGTGATCACCGTTGAAGGGCTTTCGGATTATGAAAAACAGGTGTATGCCTACTGCTTTGCCAAGGCGGGTGCCGTGCAGTGCGGCTTTTGCATTCCGGGCATGGTAATCAGCGCCAAGGCGCTGCTCGACAAGAATCCGTCGCCCACGTCGCAGGAGATCGGCAAAGCGCTGGTCGGCAACATCTGCCGCTGTACCGGCTATAAAAAGATATTTGAAGCCATACTGCTGGCAGCGGCTTTTTTCAGAGAAAACGCACCCGTCCCCGAGCACAAATCAACCGGCAGGTTCGCGGACGATGTGTTTCGGATAGACGCCTATACAAAGACGCTCGGCACGGGCGAATACGTGGACGATATCGATCTGCCGGATATGGTTTATGCGGGTGCGGTCAGAAGCGCATACCCGAGAGCTGTCGTCGAAGATATCAATATTTCCGCAGCGCTGGCGCATCCGGGCATTATCGCGGTGTTCACCGCCGGGGATATACCGGGCGGCAACAAATGCGGCCATCTCGTGAAGGACTGGGACACGATGATTGCCAAGGGCGATACCACGCGCTATGTCGGCGATTCGGTCGCGCTTGTCGTCGCCGAAACGAAAGAGGCGCTGGAAGAAGCCAAAAAGCTCGTTGACGTCACGTATACGCCGCTGGAGCCCATCACGTCGCCGCGCATGGCGCTCGAAGAAGGCGCGCCAAAAATTCACGAATCGGGCAACGTGCTCCGGCACGACCGCGTGAAGCGCGGAGAAAACATCGACGAGGTGTTCGCAAAATCAAAATATGTGGTGAGCCATGTCTACCACACACCTTTTACCGAGCACGCGTTTATGGAACCGGAATGCGCGGTGTGCAAATGCGACGGTGACAGCCTGACACTGTATACCGCGAGCCAGAATATATTCGACGAGCAGCGTGAGATTTGCCACATACTCTCTCTGCCGCCCGAGAAGGTTCACATCATCAGCAAGCTCGTGGGCGGAGGCTTTGGTGGCAAGGAAGACATGAGCGTGCAGCACCACGCGGCGCTCGCGTCGTTATTAACAAAGCGCACGGTTAAGGTCAAGCTCTCGCGGCAGGAAAGCATCATTGTTCACCCGAAGCGCCATGCCATGGAGATTGAGATGACGACCGCCTGCGACGAGCACGGCATGCTGACGGGCATGAAAACGCGCATACTCTCGGACACGGGCGCGTATGCGTCTCTCGGCGGGCCGGTGGTGCAGCGGGCCTGCACGCATGCGGCGGGGCCATATTACTACCCGAGTGTGGATATTGAAGGCAAAGCCGTTTATACGAACAATCCGCCGGGCGGCGCTTTCCGCGGTTTCGGCGTGACGCAGAGCATATTCGCGACGGAATCCAACCTCAACCTGCTCGCCGAAATGGCGGGACTGTCGCCGTGGGAAATTCGCTGGCGCAACGCGATAGAGCCGGACGGCATACTGCCGAACGGTCAGATCGCGGATAAAACAACAGCCTATAAGGAATGCCTGCTTGCGGTTAAGGACGTGTACGAAAACGCGGCTGTCGCGGGTATCGCAGGCTCCATTAAGAATACGGGGCTCGGCGTGGGCGTGCCGGATACGGGGCGCTGCATCGTGTCCGTTGAGCAGGGAAAAATTCATCTGCGCACGGGCGCGGCGCGCATCGGGCAGGGGCTCGATACGGTCGTGCTGCAAATAGCGTGCCAGACGCTTGGACTGACGCCTGAGCACTTTGTGGTGGAGCCGCCCGATACACAGCGCACGCCGAATTCGGGCACGACGACCGCTTCGCGCCAGACGATGTTCACGGGACAGGCCGTCAAAGACGCATGCCTCAAGCTCGCAGAGGCTTTGGATAAGGGGAAATCGCTCGGTGATCTTGAAGGCGGCGAATATTACGGCGAGTTCACCTGCGCGACCGACCCGATCACGACGGACAAGGAACACCCGTACAGCCACGCGGCTTACACATACGGCGTTCAGGTTGTGGAGCTTTATGAGGACGGCAAGGTCAAAAAAGTCACCGCTGTGTACGACGCGGGGCAGGTCATCAATCGCAAGAGCGCCGAAGGACAGGTGGAGGGCGGCATTGTGATGGGCCTCGGGTATGCGCTGACGGAGGATTATCCGCTGGCGGACAGCGTGCCGCAGGCGACATACGCCAAGCTCGGCTTGCTGCGCGCAAACGCAGTGCCCGAGATGGATGTGATTTTCGTCAGCAAGGATTTTAAATCCGATGTGGCATACGGCGCAAAGGGCATCGGCGAAATCGCGACGATTCCGACGGCGCCCGCCGTGGCCGGTGCGTATTATCAGCTGGACGGCGTACACAGGACGCGCCTGCCGATGGACAATACCGCATACAGAAAGCAGGGCAAGTAGATGGTTATTAAAAACGGACGCGTGGTGACGCAAGACCGCGTTATCGAAGCGGACATACGGATTGACGGCGGGCTCATCGCTGAAATCGGCAGCGGCCTTTCGGACAGCGAGACGATTGACGCGGCCGGAAAATACGTGCTGCCCGGCGGCATCGACGTGCACACACACATGAACCTCGATGTCGGCATCGCGGTGGCGCAGGACGATTTTTATACGGGCACCGTGGCGGCGGCATGCGGCGGCACCACGACCATTGTGGACCATCCCGGCTTCGGGCCCGCAGGGTGCAGTCTGGATCATCAGATTAACCGCTATCATGAATACGCGCGCGGCAAGGCTGTGATCGACTACAGCTTTCACAGCGTGATACAGCATGTAAATAGCGATGTGCTTGCGATGATGGAAACGCTGATTGAGCAGGGCATCACAAGCCATAAAATATACATGACATACGGCTTCAAGATAGCCGATGAAGACGCCTATGCCGTGCTGAAGCGTGCGAAAGAGCTCGGCGTCATCGTTGCCGTCCATCCCGAAAACGACGGGATCGTGAACACGCGCAGGCGGGAGCTCGCGGAAGCGGGATACACCGCGCCGAAATACCACGCGGTCAGCAGGCCGGAGCCGTGCGAGGCTGAAGCAATATTCCGCATTGCGCAGATTTCTTCGGTCGTAGGCGACGCGCCGCTCTATATTGTGCATCTGTCGAACCACCTCGGCATGCAGGCGGTCAATTTGGCTAAGAGGAACGGGCTTAAAAACATATTCACAGAAACGTGCCCGCAATATCTGCTGCTTGACGATGCGTACTACGAGCGTGAGGATGGGCTTAAGTTTGTATTAAGCCCGCCGCTGCGCAACAAAGCCAACAATACGCTGCTCTGGGATGACATCATCGCCGGGGATATCGACACGGTGGCAACGGACCACTGCCCGTTTGACTATACGCTCAAAACGAAGCTTGGCAAAGACGACTTCACAAAATGCCCGAACGGCATGCCGGGCGTGGAATTAAGATTCCCGCTGATGTTTTCCGAGGGCGTGATGAAGGGGCGCATATCAGCCAATGCGTTTGCGAATCTCTGCGCGACGAACCCCTCGAAGCTGTTCGGCCTGTATCCGAAAAAAGGCGTGATCAAGGAAGGCAGCGACGCCGATATTGTGATTATGGACACACATGCGGGGGACGTTGTGTCGCACCGTAAACTACACGAGAACGTGGATTACACGCCGTACGAGGGCATTTCGCTGGAATGCCGTATCGACTGTGTGCTCTCTCGCGGAGACGTGATTGTGAAGGACAACCGCTATATCGGCGAAAAGGCCAGAGGACAGTTTATAAAGCGCGGCACACCGATGCTCAGCGTGAAATAATAAATTTGTAAATACTGAAAAGGAGAAACTCCATGAGAAAATATGATTTGATTGATTTATCCATCGACGAAAAACGGCAGCAAAGAGCGGTCAGCCGCGCGAAGGAGCGCAACATTAAAATCCCGACCTTTGCGGAGATGAAAAATCCCGATTTGATAGACGGCGGCATCAAGAACCAATTGAAGGATGTGGGGCTGTGGGACGTGAACCCGCTGAACCTTTACCGCATCTCGTGGCACAACGAAGCCGTGGAAAAAGGCGGCGGCTTTGGCGGCGTGAATTACATCGAGCTGCCCGAAGCGCTGACAGGCGTCAAGGCCAAAATTGTGGCGATCAGCGGCAAATGGTTCCCGACGGGCGCCCATAAGGTGGGCGCCGCGTTCTCGTGCCTTGTGCCGCGGCTCGTGACGGGCCAGTTCGACCCGACCACACAGAAAGCCGTGTGGCCGTCCACCGGCAACTACTGCCGCGGCGGCGCTTACGATTCCGCGCTGCTCGCGTGCGATTCGATTGCGATACTGCCCGAGGGCATGAGCAAAGAGCGCTTCGAATGGCTCAAAACCGTGGCGGGCGAGACGATCAAAACGCCGGGCACCGAAAGCAACGTCAAAGAGATATTCGACAAGTGCTGGGAGCTGCGCAACTCGGGGCAGGATCTCATGATATTCAACCAGTTCGAGGAGTTCGGCAACTACCTGTGGCACTATGAAGTGACGGGCAGCGCGATTGAAGAGGTGCTCAAAAAAGTGGGCGGAAACCTGCACGGCTACATCAGCTGCACGGGCTCGGCAGGCACCATCGCGGCAGGCGATTACTTAAAGAAGATTTTCCCGAAGAGCCGTATCGCGGCCTCCGAGGCGCTGCAGTGCCCAACGATTTATATGAACGGCTTCGGCGCGCACCGCATTGAAGGCATCGGCGACAAGCACATCCCGTGGATTCACAACGTCAAAAATACGGATGTGGCCGTTGCGGTGGACGATGAGATTCCGATGCAGTGGATCAGAATGTTCAACGAACCCGAGGGCTTAAAGCTGCTTAAGGAAAAGGGCATCAGCAGCGATGTAATCGACAAATTGAACTGGGTCGGCATTTCGGGCGCGGCAAACATCGTCGCGGCGATCAAGTACGCGAAGTACTTCGAGCTCAAAGAAAACGATGTGATCGTGACGATACTGACCGACTCCATCTCGATGTACGGCAGTCGTCTGCAGGAGCTCAATGAGGAGCGCGGCGCGTTTGACGCCTTTGCGGCGCACGAGGCGAACGCGCGTTACTTCGACGGCATCGGCATCGATTATTTGAAGGAGCTCAATTACTACGACAGAAAAGCCGTGCACAACTTGAAATACTACACTTGGGTGGAGCAGCAGGGCAAAACATACGACGAGATACTCGCGCAGTGGGAAGACGACAGCTACTGGACCGATATTCCGAAGCATACTCAGGCGCTTGACGAGCTCATCAAAGCGTTCAACAAGAAAGTGGCCGAGGCGTAAGCAGTATGGAATTGATCAAATACGCGCCGAACGGCAAAAAGACGCGCGCGTTTACGAAAGAGACCGAGCTGTTTTCCGGCAGCGAAGTCGAAAAGGTGTACCGTTTTCACGAATCGATGGGCAGCGCTTACAACCAAACGCCGCTCGTGAGCCTGCAAAGCTTCGCCGCTTCGGCGGGGCTTGCGGGCATGTATGTGAAGGACGAATCGCAGCGTGGCAACTTGAAGGCGTTTAAGCTGCTCGGCGGTGCGTATGCCGTGGGCAGCAGCATATGCAAAAAGCTCGGCAAGGATATCTCTGAGGTGGATTTTGGCTATCTCAAATCCGCCGAGGTCAAGCAGCAGCTCGGCGACCTCGTTTTCGCGGCCGCGTCGGACGGCAATCACGGCAAGTCCGTCGCGTGGGCGGCACATGAATTCAATCAAAAGTCCATCGTCTACATGCCCAAAGGCACCGTGCAGGACAGGATCGACGCGATTGAGCGCTACGGCGGCACGGTTGTGGTGTCGGACGACAATTACGACTGGTGCGTGCGCGAGGTGAACCGGCTCGCGGCGGAAAAGGGCTGGGAGGTCGTGCTCGATACGGCGAGCGAGGGCGACGCGCAGGTGGCTACATGGGTGATGCAGGGCTATGCCACAATGGGGCATGAAGCGATCATGCAGCTGGGCGACACAATACCGACGCACATGTTTTTGCAGGCGGGCGTCGGTTCGATGGCGGCCGCGATGACCGCCGTGTTCGCGAACCACTACGGCGACAAGTGCCCGGAGATATACATACTCGAGCCGCATCAGGCGGCCTGCTACTATGAGTCGGGCCTCAAAAACGACGGGACCGCGTCCAGCGTGGACGGCGATATGGACAGCATTATGGCGGGGCTTTCGTGCGGCGTGCCGAACCCGATATCGTGGGAGATCATACGCAATTTCGCGGACGGGTTTTTCTCGTGCGACGATGTGCTGACGGCCAACGGCATGCGCATACTCGGCAATCCGCTCGAAGGCGATGCGCATGTGACGGCGGGAGAGTCCGGCGCAATCGGCACGGGCTTTGTGGATGAGATCATGAAACGTCGGCCCGAGCTTGCGGCGCAGATTGGCCTGAATGCCGCCTCGCGCGTGCTGGTGTTCAGCACTGAGGGCGACACGGATACGAAGAACTACCGCGATATCGTCTGGTACGGCAAATACGCGAGCCTGTAAATCATCGTAAGCGCTGCGGTTCGGCTTCGAGCAGCGCGCTGACTTCTTTCAGATGCTCCTGCGTGTCGATATCGCGCAGCTGCGATGTATCGAAAACGGAATGCAGGCGCAGCATATCGGTATGGCGGCTGATCACCGTCTTGCCGGCTTCGTTGCCGGTCAGACAGGACAGCTCCGGAAAAAGCGACGACGGGAATATGTTGGGGTTGCCGGTGATGCCGCCGCTCGAAAGCGACAGTATGGTGCCCGGCTCATAAGCTTTGAGCATGTTTTCGAGCGTTTTCCTTTGCAGCAGCGGCTGATCGGCCACGCAGAACATGCATGCGTCGGCTTCGCCGAGCACGGACAGCCCCATGCGGATGCTTAAGGACGCGCCCAGCTCGGGGCGGTCGTTGATGATTCCCTCAAAGCCGTAAGGCTGAGCGGCTTGCAGCAGTTTGGCGTTGGCCGCGACGATGATGCGTTTATCAAAATAACTGACGGGCAAACTGGCCAGAATATAGTCGATGATCTGTTTGCCTTCAAGGGTTGCGCTTAATTTGCTGCCGCCAAAGCGCGAACCCGCGCCCGCGGCCAGCAGTATGCAGCCGATTTTCATTACGAATTATCCTTTGTTTTTTAGTTATTATACCCCGATGTCAAATGAATGACAAACGGAGGAAGAAGATCATGAAGAGCAATTATGGGGTTTTTGATATTATCGGGCCGATCATCATCGGTCCGTCGAGCTCGCACACGGCGGGAGCCTGCCGCCTTGCGAACGCCGCGAGAGCCATTTTCAATAAGCCAATCAGCAAGGCCGTTATCCATGTGTACGGGTCCTTTGCGGCCACGCTGTACGGCCACGGCACCGACAAAGCGCTCGTGGGCGGCCTGACGGGAATTCTGCCCGACGACGAAAGGCTTAACTCGGCTCTTGATATTGCCAAAGGCGCGGGGCTTGATTTCCGTTTTGCGATTGAGCAGGAAACATCAGCGAACGCGAATCTCGTCAAATTCGATCTGGTTGGCAAACAGGGCGAGGAAATGACGGTGAGCGGCGTATCGATCGGCGGGGGCAACATCGTCGTGACACGCATCAACCAGACCGACCTGGAAATCAGCCTCCAGTACAACACGCTGATTGTCGATCATCTGGACAAGCCGGGTGCCGTGCTCAGCGTCGCGAAAATTCTGGCCGGTGAAAGCATCAATATTGCGAGCATGAATATGTACCGGCAGGGGAAGCACGGGCGCGCCTATATGATCATCGAAACGGACCAGACCGTCGCGCCGGACATCATCAAGCGCATCAGGGGCCTTAAGGATATGTATGTGATATACATTCCTCAGCTCTACTAAGGAGCCGCATATGTATCAGTATCAGTATTCGAGCCAAAAAGATATCGAAGCCATCACGGCAAAGTTTTCGCTGAGTATTTCTGATATCGCCATTCATCATGAAGCGGAGCGTCAGGAAAAGCACAGCGACGTCATTACCGCTCAAATGAAAAACGCGATGGACGTGATGAAAGCCAATATACAGGCGGGCATTGTATCCACCGAGCCGTCAATCGGCGGGCTGATCGGCCAGAATGCCGCCAGAATGTATGATTACGCTGTCAGTAAAGAGCCGCTCAGCGGCAGCACGCTTGGCAGCGCCATCGCGTATGCGCTCGCGGTCACCGAAGAAAACGCGCGCATGAAGCGCATCACCGCCTGCCCGACTGCCGGCGCCTGCGGCGTTGTGCCCGGATGCCTGTTTGCTGTCTGCGAGCACAGAAGCCTTGGTGACGACATGATATTAAAAGGCCTGTTCAACGCTTCGGCCATTGGCATCATCATTGCGGACAACGCCACAATCAGCGGGGCGGAGGGCGGCTGTCAGGCAGAAATCGGCGCGGCCTCGGCCATGGCGGCCTCGGCTCTGACGGAGATTGCGGGCGGCAGCGTGACGGCATGCCTCAATGCGGCGGCCATCGCGCTAAAAAATATACTCGGGCTCGTGTGCGACCCCGTGGCGGGTCTTGTGGAAGTGCCATGCTCCAAGCGCAACGCCATGGGCGTGGCCAATGCGTTTGCGTCGGCGGATCTGGCATTGAGCGGCATACTGAGCGTGATTCCGCTCGATGAAGTGGTCGCAGCGATGAAAGAAGTGGGCAGGGCACTGCCTTATGAACTCAAAGAGACCGCAAAGGGCGGCGTGGCGGCTTCGTGCACGGCCAGAGAGATCAAGCAAAGGATGAGCCAGTGCGCCGCAGAGATATATGAAAAACAACTATCTACATAATAAATGACATATCCATACACAATATGATATTATATAATTGAAATTATAAAAGCTTATCATCAATTATATTGGAGGGGGCATGTATGGATAGAACTTTTTTAATGCCTTTTTGGGTACAACTGGCCAAGGGGATTACGGGCCATTTCGGCGATAACTGCGAGGTTGTGATTCACGACCTGACGGAGGACGACGAGCATACGATTGTGTATATTGAAAACGGCCATGTGACGGGCAGAAAAGTCGGAGACGGGTCTTCGAGAATCGTTTTTGAGGCGCGCAACAAAAAACCCGAAGAGCTCGAAGACAGAATCAACTATCTGACGCAGACGGAGGGCGGCCGTGTGCTCAAATCGAGCACCATCTATATCAGGGACAACAACGGCAAGGTTGTGGGCATATTCGCCATCAATTACGACATTACGAACCTGATGATGGTGGACTACACGTTAAAGAGCCTCATCGCCACAAGAAACGACGACGAAGAACCCGAGAAGATCACAAAAGGCGTGAACGGGCTGCTGCATGAGCTCATTGAAGAATCGGTGAAGCTTGTGAACAAGCCGGTTTCGCAGATGAACAGGGAAGATAAAATCAAAGCGATTAAATTCCTGCAGGACAAGGGTGCTTTCCTGATCACAAAATCGGGTGACAAGGTATCGAAGTATTTCGGTATATCGAAGTTCACTTTATACAATTACATTGACGTAAAAGAGAACGGAAAATAGAGAAGCATACATAGGGGATACAGCCAGTGAAAGCCTGCATGGCGCTTATCGATCGCAACGCTTCAGGCATCAAGGCAGGCAAGTTGCCTGAAGATGACAGCATAAAAATTATTTGCTCCCGAAGGCTTTTCAGGCATGTCCGCCCCTTGAAGCAGCTTGACATTGGCTATATGAGTTGATAGAATTAAAGTACAACGAAACAGGTTATGGCCGCTGATTGGTGCGTATTAAGTCTGCGGCCTTTGGTACTCTTGTATAAGTCCATTAATCGGTATGGACGTCTCTACAGGCGACCGTAAATTGCCCCAGGCTACAAGAGATACATGTTGAGTAATCGTGCTGTGCGCCGGGTGAACCGGACAAGATCAGCCCCGATTCTCAAGGTGTATCTTTTGCGGGTCCGGGGTTTTTGTATTCAGACCGCCTCTTTTTCCGGCAGGCGGCAGACATGGGTCTGCCAGACAGTAAGGAATGACATCGCACCAAATGTCATTGCTATGGAACGTAACTAAATCGGTCATCCAGTCCACTGTGGAGTGAGGAAGCAAGTGACGACCGCGAAGTGGATCATGATCTGAAAACAGATTCTTCACCCGCGCTGCGGGTTCAGAATGACCGTATCTGTAGCTTTTTGTTCATTAGCACAGACAGCACATGATGATTTGAGTGAGCGTTGGCGCTTGATTGCGCAGTCGATCGAATGACAGATGGAAGTTTCATGTTGATTGCGCTTAGACATAGCTACACAAGACATTGTTAAAGACAATGCGATAAGGGGGAATGCGTTGTGAGTCAGGTGGGAAAAAGTGTAACGCGCGTGGATGCGCTCGATAAAGCAACCGGACGCGCCAAGTATACCGACGATCTTTGCGACAAGAGCGCGCTGATTGCCGTCGTCGTCCGGTCTACCATTGCGCACGGGTATGTGAAATCCATCGACGTCTCCGAGGCGGAAAAGGTGCCCGGCGTCGTGAAGATATTCACGTGCTTTGACGTGCCGGATATCCAGTTCCCGACCGCGGGGCATCCGTGGTCCACCGACCCCGGGCATCAGGACGTGGCCGACAGGCTGCTCCTCAACCGCCATGTGCGCTATTACGGCGACGACGTGGCCGCCGTGGTGGCGGAGAACGAGGTGGCCGCAGCGCAGGCGGCCCGCGCCGTGAAAGTGGAATACGAGGAACTGCCCTTTGTGCTGGACCCGCAGGAGGCGATGAAGGACGGCGCGCCGCAGCTGCACGACCAATACCCGGACAATTTACTCAAGCACACGTCTCTCAGCATCGGCAACTACGACGAGGCGATCAAGGAGCCGGGGCTCATCTGCGTGGACAAATGGTACGACACGCAGGTGGTGCAGCACTGCCATATTGAAAACTTTATTGCGTACGCTTACGGTGAGGGCGACCGAATCGTCGTCGTGGCTTCCACGCAAATACCGCACATCGTCCGCCGGACGGTGGGGCAGGCGCTCGGTATACCGTGGGGCAAGGTCCGCATCGTGAAGCCCTACATCGGCGGCGGCTTCGGGAACAAGCAGGATACACTGTATGAACCGTTGCTGGCATACATCACGCAGCAGCTCGGCGGCCGTCTCGTGAAGATCGACGTACCGCGCGAGGACACATTCGTCAGCAACCGCACGCGCCACGCCATACGCTCGCACATTGTATCGTGGGTACGACCGGACGGCACATACGTGGCGCGCAAGCTCGAGGCGTTCTCGGATCAGGGTGCGTACGCGTCGCACGGGCACGCGATTGTGGCCAAGGGCATGGGTGCGTTCCCGCAGATGTATCCCTGTCCCAATGTGCAGGGCGACTGTTATACCGTCTATACGAATAAATCCTCTGCCGGCGCGATGCGCGGCTACGGCATACCGCAGGCGATGTTCGCGGTGGAGAGCCACACGGACGATGTGTGCAAGGCGATCGGTATGGACCCGGAAGCGTTTCGCCGCAAGAACCTGATGCCGCAGGGTTATAAGGATAATTTCTCAAAAAACGAGAATTACTATGATACCTACAACCAGTGCCTCGACAAGGCGATGGATTATATGGATTATCATAAGAAGATAGAGGAATACAGGAACCAGACCGGCCCCATCCGCCGCGGCCTCGGGATATCCTGCTTCTGGTACAACACGGCGGTTTGGCCCATCGCGCTCGAGCATTCCTCCTGCCGCATGGTGCTTAATGAAGACGGCTCGATGCAGCTTCAGGTGGGCGAAACGGAGATCGGGCAGGGTGCCGACACGGTGTTTGCGCAGATGGCGGCAGATGTGGTGGGCCTTAAGGACTACAACGATGTGCATGTCGTCTCGTGTCAGGACACCGACGTTTCGCCGTACGGCCTCGGCGCATATGCCTCGCGCCAGACTTATGTGTGCGGATTCTCCATCACACAGACAGGCCAGATACTCAAGGAAAAGATATTAAAGCACGCCAGCGAGCTGACGCGCATGGCGGAAGCGAGCCTCGACGTGATCGACAGCAACATCGTCCGCAAGACGGACGGGCGCGTGATGATGTCGCTGGAGGAGCTGGCGACCGAAGTGATTTACAGCATGAAAAAGAGCGACCATATCACCGCCGAATCCAGCTACCATATCACCAACAACGCGTATTCCTTCGGCTGCTGCATCGCCGAGGTGGAGGTGGATGTCCCGCTCTGCAAGGCGACGCTCAAAAAAATCGTCAACGTGCACGACTGCGGGACACTGATCAACCCGGCACTGGCCGAGGCGCAGGTGCACGGCGGCATGTCGATGGGCATCGGCTACGGGCTCTCCGAGCAGCTGCTGTTTGACCCAAAGTCCGGCAAGCCGCTCAACAACAACTTGCTGGATTACAAGCTCTCGACGATGCTTGATCACCCGCATCTGGAGGCGCAGTTCGTGGAAAACCCGGAACCCACCAACCCGTTCGGCACCAAGGCGCTGGGTGAGCCGCCGGCCACGCCCGTCGCGCCCGCGATACGCAACGCGATACTAAACGCCACCGGCGTTGCGGTTGACAAGCTGCCGCTGAACCCGCACAACCTGTTCCAGCGGTTCAGCGAGGAAGGGCTCATCGACGATCCCTCAAAAGAGGAGGAATAAACAGCTATGTTTGATATGAAGGAATTATACGAAGCGCAGAGCGTGGCGGATGCCGTCCGTCTGCGCGCGGAGCACCCGGATGCGCATATCATCGCGGGGGGCTCCGACGTGCTGATACAGATGCGCGAGGGCAAGCGCGCGGGCGCTGAACTGATCTCCCTCTACATGATCGAAGAGATGCGCGGCGTCAGCGTCGACGGAGACGAAGCGATCCGCATCGGCTCGCTCACCAGCTTCTCGCACATCACGAAGGACCCGATCATACAAAAATATATCAACGTTCTCGGAGAAGCCGTGGATCAGGTGGGCGGCCCGCAGATTCGCAACATCGCGACCATCGGCGGCAACACCTGCAACGGCGTGACGTCTGCGGACTCCGCGTCCACGCTGCACGCGTGGGAAGCGCTTGTGGAGCTGACCGGCCCGGAGGGGGCGCGGCGCGTCCCCATCAAGGAGTTTTATATCAAGGCGGGCACGGTGGATATCCGCCCCGGCGAGATACAGACCGCGCTCATCATACCAAAGGAGAGCTACGCGGATACCAGCGGCAGCTACATCAAATACGCCATGCGCAATGCGATGGACATCGCGACGCTGGGGTGCTCCGTCAATGTGCGCCTGTCGCCGGACAAAAAGACGTTCGAGCGCGTACGCATCGCCTATGGCGTGGCGGGGCCTGTGCCCATGCGCGCGCCCTCTGCGGAAGCCGCGGCAAACGGAAGTCCTGTATCTGAAGCGACAGTGAAGGCTTTCGGCAAGGCGGTATTGCAGGACATCAATCCGCGCGATTCGTGGCGCGCATCCAAGGCGCTGCGCCAGCAAATCGCCGTGGAGCTCGCAAAACGCGCGCTTGTCGAGTCGGTAAAACGCTGCGGAGGTGAGCTCATATGAAAGACCAGTACCGGATGATAGAATTTAACCTCAACGGCAAGGACGTGGCTGTCATGGCGGACGCCCGCGCGTCGCTGACGGATTTGCTGCGCAACGACTTTCGCATGACCTCCGTGAAGAAGGGCTGCGAGGTGGGCGAGTGCGGCGCATGTAACGTGCTCATCGACGGCGAATGCTTCAACTCCTGCATCTATCTGGCGGTGTGGGCGCGCGGCAAGAAGGTGCGCACACTCGAAAGCCTGCTCGGCCCGAACGGCGAGCTCAGCGATATCCAGCAGGCGTTTATCGACGAATCTGCCGTGCAGTGCGGCTTTTGCACGCCCGGCTTCATCATGTCTGCCATCGAGATACTCGAGAGCGGCAAGGAGTACACCGACGACGAGCTGCGCAAGCTGATGAGCGGGCATCTGTGCCGCTGCACCGGCTACGAGAACATACTGCGCGCCGTGAAGAAAACGATGTATAAGCGCCTCGGCAAAGAGATGCCGGCTGAATAACACGCGCGTTCTCAGCTTGTGCTGATGCACCCGGCCGACATGAACAGAATACAAAAATCGGAGTGATCAAAAAAGTGTCAATGGATAGTTTGCTTATTCTCAAAGGGAATATCATATATACACAAACGCAGCAGAAGCTGACGGCTGTGGAAAACGGCTATATCGTCAGCGAAAACGGCAGGGTGACGGGTGTGTTTTCCGAGCTGCCGGAAAAATACCGGAATGCCGCCGTAACGGATTGCGGCAGCAGCGTGATACTGCCGGGATTGGTGGATTTGCATGTGCACGCGCCGCAGTTTGCCGTACGCGGTATGGGTATGGATTTGGAGCTCATCCCATGGCTTGAAAAGTACGCGTTTCCGGAAGAAGCGAAGTATTCAAGCTCTGAATACGCGGCGGCGGCTTACGGGGCTTTTTGTGCTGCTCTGAAATCCGGCGTGACCACGCGCGCATCCGTCTACGCGACGGTGCATGCCACCACGGCGGATATGCTGATGCGGATGCTCGAGGAATCCGGCCTTGTCACGTACGTCGGCAAGGTCAATATGGACCGCAACTGCGCGCCCGCGCTGGCGGAGACGACACAAGGGTCAATCAAAGACACGGAAGACTGGATCCGCCGTTCACACACAGCGTTTGAAAACACAAAGCCGGTCATTACGCCGCGCTTTGTGCCGACCTGCACACCCGAGCTTATGGAACAGCTCGGCGAGATGGCACAGCGCTATGGCGTTCCGGTCCAGTCGCACCTGTCCGAAAATCTATACGAGATAGAGCTCGTGAAGCAGCTGCACCCGGAGGATGAAAGTTACGGCCACGTGTACCGCCGATACGGCCTCTTCGGGCAGCAGCCGACCATCATGGCGCACTGCGTTCACCTGTCGGACAGCGAGATGGATTTCATCCGTGACAGCGGGGTGACCGTGGCACACTGCCCTCAGTCCAACTTCAATCTGCGCAGCGGCATCGCGCCGGTTCGCCGCATGTTCGAGAAGGGGCTCAGCGTCGGGCTGGGTACCGACGTCGCGGGCGGTTTCTCAATATCGATGTTCCGTGCGGTTTCCGACGCGATACAAGCCTCCAAGCTGTATTCGGTGTTCGTGGATCAGCACGCAGCGCCGCTGACACTGCCGGAAGCGTTCTACATGGCCACCAAGGGCGGCGGAAGCTTCTTCGGGCTTGTGGGCAGCTTTGAGCCGGGCTATGAGCTCGACGCCGTGGTGATTGACGACAGCGGTTTGAACGGCCTTAATCCGCTGACGCTGCCGCAGCGCCTGGAGCGGATTGTGCATCTCTCCACAGAACAAAATATTGTGAAAAAATATGTGAAGGGGAAGCTGCTGCGGTAAATAAACAATGTGAGCCGTCCGTCACCGGGCGGTTCGTAGCGTCAAAAAACCTCACTTATTGGCCCCCTCTGACGAGGGGGCTGTCGCTGGCAGGCGACTGGGGGAGAGAAAATGGCTTAAATCGGCCTAGTCTTATCACTCCCTCCGGCACTTCGTGCCACCTCCCGGTCCATTCCAGCGGGATAGTCGTCTGAGGGAGGCTTGAAAGACTTTATCGACACACTGACCGTCCGCCACTGGGCGGCTTTCTTATTTTTCAGACAAATATCGCGGCATCTACGTTGCCATGGCAACATACTTTTCACCATTTTTATGCTAATATAGCTCCAATAAAAGTGTTACATATTAACAACGATGTTCAAAATAAGAGCAGATCGTTTTAGCCGTTTATTTTAAACCGGCTGATTCCGCAACGAAGCGATTAAACAAATGAATAGCGACGGTATGGGGAGACAACATGAAGAAGATCAAAACGACGGATGCGCTGGGGCATGTGCTATGCCACGATATGACCCGTATTATTAAAGATGTCAGCAAGGAAGCCGTTTTCCGCAAAGGCCACATTGTGACCGAGGCAGACATCCCCGTGCTGCTCTCCATGGGCAAAGACCATCTTTTTGTGTGGGAAAAGACCGAAGGGATGCTGCACGAAAATGAGGCGGCAGAGATACTTCGCAATATATGCATCAACGAAAACATGTCCGCATCAGCGCCGAAGGAAGGCAAGATTGAGCTTGTGAGCGATATCGACGGCCTGTTCAAGGTGGATGTGGAGCGGCTCAGCCGCATCAACGCGCTCGGTGAAATCATCATTGCGACAAGGCACACAAATACGCCCGTCCGCAAGGGGGATAAGCTCGCGGGAACGCGCGTGATACCGCTGCTGATCGACAGAGCCAAAATGGAAAGGGCCGCTGCCGAAGCCGGAGAAACGCCGCTGATGCAGGTGCTGCCGTATAAGCACAAAAAAGCCGCTATTGTGGTCACAGGCAATGAAGTCTTCCACGCGCGAATCGACGACGCTTTCGGGCCTGTGATTGAAGAAAAGCTGTCCGAATACGACGTGGAGATGCTCGGAAAAACAATCGTTGATGACGATACGGCAAAAATCACGGAAACGATTCTCAGTGCCATCCAAGGTGGTGCCGACCTGATTATCTGCACGGGCGGCATGAGCGTAGACCCGGACGATACAACGCCGACGGCTATACGAAACACGTCGGCACGGCTCGTGACATATGGCGCGCCCGTGCTGCCGGGCGCCATGTTCCTGCTTGCATATTACGAAGCGGATGGCCAAAGTATACCGATACTCGGGCTGCCCGGCTGCGTGATGTACTCAAAACGCACAATATTCGATCTCGTGCTGCCGCGCATCATGGCGGGCGAAAAGCTGACAGCAGAGGATTTCTCGGTGCTGGGGCACGGCGGGCTTTGCTTAAAGTGTGATGTCTGCACGTTCCCGAGCTGCGGCTTTGGTAAGTAGGAGGATGCAATGGCTGAAGAATTGACGCACTTTGACAATCACGGTAATGCGGCGATGGTGGATGTGTCCGAGAAGGAAGATACGCTGCGCGCAGCCACCGCGAAAGGAAGTATAATCATGAGCCGCAACGCGTTTGATGCGGTGAAAAACGGCACGGCAGGCAAGGGCGATGTGCTCGGCGTCGCGCGCGTGGCGGGCATCATGGGTGCCAAGCGGACTGCTGAGCTGATTCCGCTGTGTCATCCGCTGATGCTCACCAAGGTCGGCATTGATTTTGAGCTCGATGATGGGGCCCGCACGGTGACAGCCATTTGCACCGCCAAACTGAGCGGTAAAACGGGCGTTGAAATGGAAGCGCTGACAGGCGTCAGCGTGGCGCTGCTCACAATATACGACATGTGCAAGGCGATAGATAAAAGCATGGAGATTTCGCGTGTTTATCTGGTCAGTAAAAGCGGCGGGAAATCCGGGCGCTTTGAAAGCCGGAAAGAATAAATTTACTGCGTGAAAACGCAAGAAAAGAGGTATTTAATGAAGAAATTACTTGGAATTTTATTGGTGTTATGCATGGTGTTTGCGCTGATCGGCTGCGCGCCTGCGGTCGAATCGGTATCGCCGTCCGAATCCGCGACGCCGGAAGCAACGATATCGGCCACGCCCGAGGCCACACCCGAAGCCACCGCAGAGCCGGTAGAGCTCACCATCGCAGCGGCAGCCAGCCTGACCGATGTTACGGCGGAAATCGCGGAAGCCTACAAAATCGCCGCGCCCAACGTGACATTGACCTTTACATACGGAGCCTCCGGCGCACTGCAGACTCAGATTGAAGAGGGTGCGCCGGTGGATATCTTCATGTCGGCCGCCCAGAAACAGATGGACGCGCTGGAAGAGGGAACACTGCTGCTCGATGGCTCACGCACAAATCTGCTCGAGAACAAAGTGGTGCTGATCGTGCCCAAGGATTCCACGCTCGGCCTCAAGACCTTTGATGACCTTGCCAAGGAAGACGTAAAAACCGTTGCGATCGGCGATCCTGCCAGCGTTCCCGCAGGCCAGTACGCGGAAGAACTGCTGACGAACCTCGGCATCAAGGATGCGGTGGAAGCCAAGGCGAACCTCGGCACCGACGTGCGTCAGGTGCTGACATGGGTGGAGACCGGAGAGGTGGACGCGGGCATTGTGTACGCCACGGATGCCGCCACATCGGACAAAGTGACCGTGGTATGCGAAGCGCCTGCCGACAGCGTGAAGAAGATCATCTATCCTGTCGCGATTCTCAAGGCTTCGAAAGCCGCAGAGCAAGCTCAGAGCTTCATTGATTTCTTGAAAACCGACGAATGTGCCGCATTATTTGAAAAATACGGTTTTATTATGGCAGAGTAGTGGTATTAAGGCAGCATGGATACTTTTCCTCTTTGGTTATCACTCAAGGTTGCGCTGCTCGCAACGGTATTCACATTCATACTCGGTATCCTTGCCGCTTGGCTAACGGTTAAATTAAGACGGGGCAAAGGCATCGTGGACGGTTTGTTCACGCTGCCTTTGGTTCTTCCGCCCACAATCGTCGGCTTTTTTTTGCTTATCATTTTCGGCAAGAACGGATTCATCGGGCAACTGTTGAACAGCATCGGCGCACCCGTCGTTTTCACGTGGGTGGGTGCCGTCATTGCGTCCACGGTTGTGGCGTTCCCGCTGATGTACCGCACTGCGCGCGGTGCATTTGAGCAGCTCGATGAAAACCTGCTCAGCGCAGGCCGGACGCTCGGCATGACGGAGTGGAAGCTGTTTTTAAAAATCATGCTGCCAAATTCGATACCCAGCATCATGGCGGGCGCGGTGCTCGCCTTTGCGCGGGCTCTCGGCGAGTTCGGCGCGACGATCATGCTGGCCGGCAACATACCGGGCAAGACACAGACGGTCTCCGTCGCGATCTATACGGCCGTGCAGGCGGGCAACTGGGATCTCGCGTACAAATGGATGTTCATCATTGTCGGCATCTCTTTTGTGACGATTTTACTGATGAATGTGTGGACGAAGCATGCCGGCCGCTTCAGAAAGGAAAGCAGGAAGCTATGGCGCTGAGTGTCCGCATCGAAAAGAAAATCGGCCGCTTTCACTTGAAGAGCGAATTTGAATCGGGCAGCGAAACACTTGCGATACTCGGCGCTTCGGGGTGCGGCAAGAGCCTCACGCTCAAATGCATCGCGGGCATTGAAACGCCGGATCAAGGCCGCATCGTGCTCGATGATGTTGTGCTGTTTGACAGCGAAAAGAAAATCAACATACCGGCAAGGCATCGGAAAACGGGTTATCTGTTCCAGGACTATGCGCTTTTCCCAAACATGACGGTGGAGAAAAACATTGCTTGCGGCATTCCCGAAGGCCGTGATAAAGTAGACGTTGTCCGGGATAAAATCAGCGCTTTTTATCTCGGCGGGCTCGAAAAGCACTATCCGTCGCAGCTTTCGGGCGGGCAGCAGCAGCGTGTGGCGCTGGCGCGCATACTCGCAAGCGAGCCGCGCCTGTTGATGCTGGATGAGCCGTTTACGGCGCTCGACAGCTTTTTGAAATGGCAGCTCGAGCTTGAGATCATCAAGGTGCGCGAGAGCTTTCCGGGTACAATACTGTTCGTGTCGCACAACCGCGATGAGGTTTACCGGCTTTGTGACCGCATTGCGGTGATGGACGACGGCGTCACGCAGGAGGTTCTTGACAAAAAGGACCTATACACCAGGCCTCAGACACTGTCTACCGCGCTGCTCTCGGGCTGCAAGAATATTTCGCGCGCAAAAAAGATATCCGGGCATTCTCTTTTCGCAGAAGATTGGAACTTAACACTCGTATCTGCAAAACCCGTGCCGGATGATTTGCGGCATGTCGGATTGCGCGCGCACTATTTTGAAATCGCGGGCAGCGAAACGGGTGAGAATACAGTGGCGTGCAGTGTCTCGCGCGTGATTGAAGACATGTTTTCCATCATTGTGATGGTGCAGATAGACGGCGCGGCACAGGACGTATTATTGCGGTATGAGCTCGGCAAAGATAAGTGGCAGCTGATGGGAGAGCCTCAAAAGCTGCTTCTCAAATTTCCTGCCGACCAGCTGATTTTGATGAGGTAGCAGCGTGCAGGACCGTTTTGGCAGAAATATCGACTATATGCGCATATCGGTAACAGACAGGTGCAATCTGCGCTGTGTTTACTGCATGCCAGAGCAGGGTGTGGAAAGCATTCCGCATGACGAGATACTGTCGTATGAGGAAATTATTCGCGTGGTGCGCGCGGCAGCAGCACTGGGCATAGAGAAAATAAAAATCACAGGCGGCGAGCCGCTTGTGCGCAAAGGCGTGGCGTCGCTTGTGCGTATGATAAAAGAGACTCCCGGCATCCGAACGGTGACGATGACCACCAACGGCGTGCTCTTTCCGCAACACGGAAACGAACTCGCTGAAGCGGGCCTTGATGGCGTCAATTTCAGCCTCGATTCGCTGGACAAAAAAACGTTTGCAGCGCTGACCCGCTTTGATGCGCTCGAAAGCGTGGTGGAGGGCATCCACTTGGCTTTGCGGCTCGGCCTTAAAACAAAGCTCAACTGCGTGCCAACGCAGCTGCAAAACAGCAGTGATTGGGTCACAATTGCAGGACTCGGGAGAGACAACCCTCTCGATGTGCGCTTTATTGAAATGATGCCGATCGGCTTGGGACGGGATTTTGACACAATCAACAACGATATTGTGCTGGCGGAGCTTAAAAGCGCATTCGGCCAGCCCGTTCGCTCCGCCGTTTCCCACGGCAGCGGACCTGCCGTTTATTATGATTTTCCGGGGTTTCGGGGCAGCATCGGCTTGATCAGCGCACTGTCGCATTCGTTCTGCGTCAGCTGCAACAGAATCCGCCTCACCGCAGACGGCGAGCTGAAGCCTTGCCTGTGCCTCGGCGGCGGACTGGCTTTAAAGCCGCTCTTAAGAAGCGACATTTCGGACGAATCTCTTAAATGCGCAATTGCCGGTGTGATCGAAGATAAGCCGAAACAGCATGCGCTTTGCGAAGCAGCAAACGGCTCATCCGAAACGAGAAAGATGGTGCAGATCGGTGGCTGACAAGGGAAGGGTGATGGCTGTTTGCATCAGCGAGCAGCGCGGCACCAAAAAGATGAATATCAAAGAATGCGAGCTCGTAGAAAACTTCGGCATCAAAAACGATGCGCACGCGGGAGACTGGCACCGGCAGGTGAGCCTGCTTTGCTACGACCGTGTGGAGGAATTCCGCAGCCGGGGCGCCGATGTGGACGACGGCGCGTTCGGTGAAAATCTGCTCGTGACGGATATCGACTTTAAAGCACTGCCTGTCGGCACGCGCCTTAAGTGCAATGACGTGGTGCTGGAAATCACGCAGATCGGCAAGCAATGCCATTCCCACTGCGAGATTTTCCATCAGGTGGGGGACTGCATCATGCCGCGCGAGGGTGTTTTCGCAAAGGTGATCACCGGCGGCATCATTAAGACGGGGGATGAGCTGTATGTCGGGTAACGGATACCGCGCGGCGGTGATTACCGCGAGCGATAAAGGCTCTGCGGGGCAGCGCGAAGACCTCAGCGGGAAATTTTTAAAGGACAGCCTTGAAAAGCAGGGCTGGCAGGTCATCAGCTATTGCGTGCTGCCCGACGATCTGATTAAACTGACCGCTGAAATGACGTGGCTTGCGGACAACAGCTTTTGCGATTTGATACTGACGACCGGAGGAACCGGACTATCCCCAAGAGATGTGACGCCCGAGGCAACGCTGTCGATTGCAGACAGGCAGGTGCCGGGCATCAGCGAGGCGATGCGCGCTTCAAGCATGAGGGTCACAAACAGAGCCATGCTGAGCAGAGGCGTGTCGGTCACGCGCAAAAAGACGCTGATTATCAACATGCCGGGCAGCCTTAAAGCGGTGCAGGAATGTTTTGAAGTGATCTCGGACGTGCTGGCGCACGCCGTTGGCACGCTGCGCGGGGAATCGGGAGACTGCGCGCGCTAGGCGTTCTCGTGGCCGGTAAAACCGGTCAGCAGCTTGAAACAGTTCTTATCAAATTCAATGAGCCCTTCGCTGCGCATACGCCCGAGCTCGCGCGACAATGCGCTGCGGTCCACGCAGAGATAGGATGCAAACTCTTCGCGGTTAAACGGAATATAAATTTCATTTGTTTTCTTGCGGCGGGCCTGCAGCGAGAGATAGAGCAATATCCTGTCCCGCAGGCTTTTCTTTGAGAGAATATCGATTTTATACAGCTGGCGCATATTCGCGTTGGCGACGAGTTCAAGTATGTTCTTGAGTATGAGGCACCGGAGACCGTCGGGTATGGCGCTTGGCAAGCCGATCATATGAAAAGGAAACGTGATGATTGTTGAATCCGTATCGCTTGTAATCACAAGCGGGCTGATTTGCGTGGGCGTACAGGCGACTTCGATGCCGAAAAGCTTATTGGCTTTGACCTTGCGTATCAGATTCGGATGCCCGTAAACATCTTCCTTGAAAATGCTGAGCTCGCCGCTGCTCACGGCACCGACATAATCAATCTTTTCATCCATATTAACGAGCACCGCCCCTTTTTCAAAGTGTTTCTCCTGCACACTAAGAAGGGGGAGCAGCGATTCCGCTTCTTCCATAGTCAGTCCGCTGAACAATTTTGTTTTGATAAGGCAGCCGATCACCGATTCCATATTATTTACCCGATTGATTAATGAGTATAGTATAACACGTAAAATCATCTTCGTGTCATGCAAATTGGGTCGGCCGCTTTGGCGATGCCGTCATGCCGCTTCCTGAGTTGCAAAGTCTTATGAAGTATTATATAATAAGGCTTACAGACAAAGGTGTCGATCTCATCGCGCCTTTGTTTTTTTATTTCGCGAGATGAATAAAGCCTTTTGAGGCTGGCAGGATAATCATATGTCAATCATGGTGAAAAAACTGTATAAAAACGGATCGTTTCTTTATAAAATGAATCTCGTTGCAGGGCAGAACGGCCTGAGTAACCTTGTGCAATGGGTTCATATCATTGAAGACGACTCGGCGACATCGTTTCTGCACGGCAACGAGCTGGTCTTTACGGCCGGTATCATGAATCAGTCCGAGCATTGGCTGCTGCGCTTTGCCCAAAAGCTTTTTGACGTGGGAACGAGCGCGTTTGTCGTCAACATCGGGCCGCATATCGATAAAATACCCGGCGAAGTCATTGAGTATTGCAACGATGTCGGCATGCCGCTGTTCACGATACCGTGGGAAACGCGCATGGTGGATATGACGCGGGATTTCTGCCATCGCATTATGGACAACGAGCATGTGGAAAACAACACGGCCACGACGATTAAAAACATCATATTCAACGTCGGCGATATTGATACGCAGGTGCTGCAAATGGAGCGCTACGGGTATCAGCGCGACAACACGTTCTGCTTCGTCAATATCGCCGCGTGTGACGCGGACGGGCGCGATTCGGACGAATACAAGGATGCCGTTAAGCGTATCGCCGAGGCTGTCGCAAAGAAATTCCATGAGCTTTTCATCACCTTTTCCTATAAGGATTCGCTGATACTCGTGCTGGTGAATTACAAGAACGAAGAAGTGCATGAATTCGTCAAGGAGTTTATTGCCGCCGCGCTGCAGAAGGCAAAGGGCTGGAGCCTGCACATGGGCATCAGTTCAAACAAAATGGGCATTTACGATCAGAAGGCGAATTTTGAGAAGGCGCTCTACGCCATCGAGACGGCAAAGAGGCGCGGCGAGCTCGTCAATTATTACGACAAGCTCGGCATATACAAGCTGCTTTATGCCGTGAACGATAAATCCGTGCTGCGCGAATTCTATAAGAACGCCGTACGGAAAATAGAAACTTACGACAGGGAAAACGGAACCCAGCTCATTGATATGTTAAAGACATATCTTCAAAACAACGGCAGCCTGCAGCTGGTTTCAGAAAAACAGTTCGTTCACCGCAATACTGTGACAAACCAGCTCAAAAAGATAGAGGAGATCACGGGGCTTAACCCGTTTGACCTGGAAGACAAGGTCAGCTTCATACTGGCTTTTTACATTCAAGAGATTCTCTGATTTGCAAGTTTTCAATATTGGCCATGCATATCTTCGTGTTGTGCAACTGCACAGGCAACTATGTTCACATGGCAATTGAATAATCACCGGGATCAGTTATAATAAAGTCAACAAGCAACGAATTGCGGCAATGGTGCTCAAACAGCTACTATTGCCGCTATTTTTGTTTTTTGAGCCTTGTTATTACTTCGGCAATGGAGCCTAAGCTCTATTGCCGTTATTATTTTTGGAGGATGACTGTGTTGACAGGAGAAGAAATCAAAATTGCATTAAAGACATACAATCTGCAGTCATGGAGCAAACAGAAGGCCATCAACCCGATACCCGTGGAAAAAGCGGATGGCATCTATTTTTGGGACTATGACGGAAACCGTTATACGGACATGTCGTCTCAGCTCGTGAATATGAATCTCGGGTTCGGCAACAAGGAGATCGGCGATGCGATCAAAGCGCAGGTAGACGGGTACTGCTTTATCGGGCCGTCATACGGCGCGGAAGCCAGAGCCAAGCTCGCGAAAAAGATCATCGAGCTGATGCCGGACAATATGGGCAAGGTGTTTTTTACGAACGCGGGAGCAGAGGCCAATGAAAACGCCGTAAAGATGGCAAGAATGTTCACGGGCCGCAACAAGGTTTTCAGCCGGTACCGCAGCTATCACGGCTCGTCCTTCGGAGCCGGCAACCTGACCGGCGAGCCGAGGCGTTACGCGCTTGAGCCGGGCATACCGGGCTTCGTGAAATTTTTCGATCCGTATGTATACCGCGAAGCGGTCTCCTTTGAAACCGAAGAAGCGGCAACGGCCTATTATTTAAAAAAGCTCGACGAGCAGCTTCAGTACGAGAACCCAGCCTCGGTCGCGGCGATCGTGCTTGAGACGGTGACAGGCTCCAACGGCGTGATTATTCCGCCCAAGGGCTATCTGCCCGGCGTGCGCGCCCTGTGCGATAAATACGGCATCATGTTGATATGCGACGAGGTGATGACGGGCTGGTGCCGGACGGGCAGCATGTTCGCGTTTGAGAACTTTGATATCAAGCCGGATATCGTCTCGTTTGCCAAAGGCGTCACCTGCGGCTATGTGCCGCTCGGCGGCGTCGCGGTCAGCAAGAAAATAGCCGAATATTTTGACGAGAACCTGCTTTCCTGCGGTTTGACCTACAGCGGGCATCCTCTCGGGTGTGCAGCCGGGGTGGCCTGCATCGATTATTACGAAAAGAACAACATCACAGACCATGTGAAAGAGATGGGCAAGGTGCTCGGCGACATACTCGAAACGCTCAAAGCTGCGCATCCGTGCGTCGGCGACGTGCGGTACATCGGCTTATTCTCCGCCGTTGAGCTCGTTAAAGACAAGCAGACAAAAGAAGCGCTCGTGCCGTACGGCAAAGACCCGGACGGCGTGATGGGCAAGGTGCTGGGGCTGCTCAAGCAGCGCCGGTTCATGACCTATACGCACGAAAACATGATTATCGTCGCGCCGCCGCTGATCATTACGCAGCAGCAGCTCAAAGAAGAAATGGCAAAGCTGGATGACGTGCTCGGCATTGTCGATAAAGAATTTATTTAAAACAACGGGAGTTGACGCGAATGCCTTTTCAGTTTGCATTGCCGGGCCATACGGTGATGGGCGAGAACGCCTTGGCAGCGAGTGAAGCCGTCATAAAGAGCTTCGGCAAAAAGACGTTTATCGTATCCGGAAAAATAGTGACAAAATCGGGCGCGGTCAAGAGACTGACTGACAGCCTTGAAAAATGGGACATAGATTATGTGATATTCAACGACATCACGGGGGAGCCGACGGATGAAATGATTAAAGCCGGTGTGCAGGCGTATGCCGCGTCGGGCTGCGATTTTATCACCGCGATAGGCGGCGGCAGCCCATTGGACAGCGCAAAAGCCATTGCCGCTATGTCCGTGCTTCCGGGAAGCGTGTCCGATTATATGGGCAAAGAAATCGAAGGGGATTTCCCGCCCGTTGTGATGATTCCGACCACAGCGGGCACAGGCTCCGAAGCGACGAAGTTCACGGTGATCACGGATACCGGCAAGGGCATCAAGATGCTGCTCAAAGGAAACGCGCTGCTCCCGCAGCTCGCTATTGTGGACTCCTCGTTGACGCTCACAGCACCGCCGGACATCACGGCTGCCACGGGTATGGACGCGCTGACCCATGCGGTGGAGTCGTACACCTCTAGGAAGGCCAACGACCTGACCGACATCTATGCGCTGGATGCCGTGAAACGGATATTTGCCTATCTGCCTGCCGCCTATAAAGACGGCAATGACACAACAGCCAGATATCAAATGGCCGTAGCGGCTTATGAAGCGGGTGTGTGCATCAACAATGCATCGGTGACGCTCGTGCACGGCATGAGCCGACCGATAGGCGCACTGTTCCATGTTCCGCACGGCATATCCAACGCGATGCTGATTAAAGAGGCTCTAAGCTATGTGCGGGACGGATGCCCCGAAAGGTTTGCGGCGTTGGCGCGGGCCATCGGCGCGGCGGATGCGGGGACGGACGATGAAGAAGCTTCTCTGACCTTTATCAACGCTCTTGAGAGGCTCTGCCAAACGCTGAAAATACCCACCTTGGAAGCGTACGGCATAGAAAAAGAAGAATTTGATTCGTATATCGATAAGATGGCCCGGGACGCAATAACGAGCGGCAGCCCATCAAATACGATCAAAGACGTGCAAAGCGAAGACCTCAAAACAATATATCAAAGACTGTGGCAATAAAGCCGGTTCCGATCAAATTACAATGGCGTAATGCGATAAGCATTGACGCCGTTATTTTTTAAAAAGGAGAGCGTATATGGGCGCGATAGAATGTTTGGCAAATGAAGTTGAAATCAAAATAGAAAATCTCAATGTGCAGTTTCCTGACAAGAACGGCGGAGAGCCCGTTCACGCGTTGCAGGATATCAATTTGGAGGTCATGCCCGGCGAGTTCATCTCGCTTGTGGGCCCGTCGGGCTGCGGTAAAACAACGCTGCTGCGCACGATTGCCGACCTTCAGCAGCCGACCTCGGGCATCATCTCCATCAGAGGCCAGTCGCCGAGAGACATCCGAATGCAGAAGAAGTTCGGCATCGTGTTTCAGAGCCCGGTGCTGTACGACTGGAGAACGGTGCGCCGCAACGTCTGCATGCCGATGGAGCTGATGGGATTACCCAAAAAATACAGAACGGCACGCGTCACCGAGATGCTGGAGCTGGTCGGCCTGTATACCTTCGGCAAAATGTATCCGCACGAGCTGAGCGGCGGCATGCAGCAACGGGTGGGCATCGCGCGCGCACTCGCGATCGACCCGGAAATTCTGCTGATGGATGAACCGTTCTCGGCTCTGGATGAGTTTACCAAAGAGAAGCTGCACGAGGACGTGATGATGATATGGAGCAAAACAAACAAAACGATCATCTTCGTGACGCATAACATTTCCGAGGCTGTTTTCTTATCGGACAGAGTCGTGGTGCTTTCGCCTCATCCCGGGCGCTTATCCGAAATCGTTGAGGTCAATCTGCCAAGGCCGCGCTCGCTTTCCATAAAGAACTCGGTGGAATTCAACGAACTTGTTAAAAAAGTGAGAGACAGCTTTGAGGGGGTTTACGCGTGAGAACGATCAAGAAGGCCCTTTCATCCAGAAAAATGGTGGTCTTTGTCTGGGCGGTGGGGCTGATCATCGTTTGGGAGATTATTGCGACGATCATCGCCGGATCAAAACGCACGCCCGAAAACGTGCTGCCTCACCTTTATCAGATTATTGACTCGATCTTCTCCACGAAGCTGGTGAACGGCTCGCAGACAGCCCTGCAGATCGTGCTGGAGAACGCGGGCATCACACTGTTCCGGGCGCTGATCGGCTTTCTGATCGGCACGGCCATCGGCTTTGTCCTTGCGCTGTTGATGAATATGTTTCTACCTGTGGAAAAGATCGCGTTCCCATACCTGATGATCATACAGATGATACCGATACTTGGCATGGCACCGATCATACTTGCAGTCACCAAGGATATCGATAAGAGCCGGATCGTTATTGCCGCAATATTGACGTTCTACCCGGTCGCGACCAACTCATTGGCAGGGTTCAAATCGGTCGAACGCGAGAAGTACGACCTCATGCGCTCTCTTGCGGCCAGCAAATATGAGATATACAAGAAGCTGCTAATTCCGTCGTCCATGCCGTATTTCTTCACGGGCCTTAAAATATCCGCGCCGATGGCCATCACGGCATCGATACTCGTGGATACGCTTCAGGGCGGCGGCGGGCTTGGCTGCATGCTGTCCCAATCTTTAAAGCATGCGATGACGATATACGTGTTCTGGCAGATCGTATTCTTAAGCGCCATCGTCGGCATATTGAGCTTCTATCTGATGTCTGTGCTGGAAAAAATGGTGTCGCCGTACAAACGGATACACAGGTGACGGTTATGAAAAATATGACGAAGAAAAAACGAATCAACACGCTGACAACGATACTGTACCCGGTGCTTTTCGGGCTGCTGCTGGCCGTGCTATGGCAGACGCAGATACTCCATGCGATACTCGGTGCCGATACGTTTACACTGCCGCTGCCGTCGCGCATCGCCCACATTATCGCCGATAACTTCCCGTCGATATGGGAGAATGTCGTCTCCACGCTGATCGTCGCGATCGGCGGGCTCATCACGGGCTCGGTGCTCGGCTATCTGCTCGGCATCGTCGCTTCCGTGTTTCCCAAGTGGGGGTCGGGCGGTCTCACCATCGTCGCGGCTTTTAACGCGATTCCGATCATCGCGATTGCGCCGATACTCAACAATCTGACCAAGGATGTGAGCGACAGCGCCGACATAAGAAGCATGGTCGCCAAAATACTCGTCGTGACGATCACATGCACGGTGGCGATGAGCGTCAATGCGTATCGCGGGTTTACGGAGCTCAAGCCGTTTTCCGAAGACCTGATGAAATCGTACGCAGCCGATAAAACCACGATATTTTTCAAGCTGCGCGTGCCCAACTGCGTGCCGTATGTGTTCACGGCGCTGCGTGTCAGCGTACCGGGCTGCGTCATCAGCGCACTGGTCAGCGAGTACTTTGCGGAATACATCACCGGCGTAGGTCGGCAGATCAGAGAAAACATCGTATTAAGCCAGTACGCAACCGCATGGGCGTATATCGTCGTGGCCTGCGTTATCGGTATCATTCTGTATGCGGCGCTGCTGGTTGCCGAGAGTATTATGCTTAAGGGCCGCCGGTAACGGCAGCGTTTAAGCTGATATATGAATCAATTTAAAAATATTAAGGAGGAGAACTTATGAAAAAGAATTTGATGTTTAAGTTGACGGCTATTTTGGTTGTGAGCCTGATGGTGGTCATGATGATGGCAGGCTGCGGATCTTCCGCTCCGTCTGCACCGTCTGAGTCGGCCTCGGAATCTGCTTCGGCATCCGAATCCGCTTCGGCATCGGAGTCCGTTGAACCGGCTGCCGAAGGAACGTACTACGCTGCGGATGCGACCACGGAAAGCATTGTTGTGGACGCGGCGGGCAAAGGCATGGTCGGCAACTGGGGCCTGGGCAACGAGTATGAAATCCAGGCGCTGCTCTCCAAGTACGGCCAGGACACATCGTACCTGAGCCAGAACTTCGACATGGACGGCTTCGACGACGACTCGATCCTGCTTGCTTCGGCAATGACCTACAATGAGCTCGGCCTCGTGAAAAACTCATACGACGGCGGCTACGGCTACGGCGACACAGCCAAATACATCGACATGAACGATGAAGGCGTGGCCATGCTCGAAGATAACATCTTCTGTTCCAAAGAATTTGCGGCGGCCAACCCGAACACCGTCAAGGCGTTTATCTATGCGTCCATGAAAGGCTGGGAATATGCCTGCGCGAACCCCGAAGAAGCTGCTCAGATCGTTTTTGATGCCGGTTCTTCCGTATCGAGCGACCACCAGCTGTATATGGCCGGCGAAGTGAAAAAGCTGGTGGAAACAGATACCGCCGGAAATACGGTGACTGACTACGGCAAAATCGACGAAGCGGCAATGCAGCAGACGCTTGACCTCGCCAAAACCTATATCAAGCTCGAAGACTCGGTAGCGGCTGACGCTTTGCAGAAGCTGACGCTCACAGACATCTATGACAGCTCTTATTGGGACGCTGCCTCGACCTCTGACGGCACATTCGCGCCCGAGAAAACCGACGTGACGATTCAGCTCAAGTGGCTGCCGCAGGCGCAGTTCATGGGCTACTATGTCGCGGCTGCGAAAGGTTACTACGATGAGGTCGGCCTCAACGTGACCATCGTTCCGGGCGGCGGCGACATCAGCGAGACGACGGCTGTCAACAACGGCCAGGTCGATTTCGGCGTGACATGGGTTTCGAACCTGATCGCGGCCAATGCGGGCGGCATGAGCCTCGTGGAAGTGGCACAGGTCTTCCAGAGATCCGGGCTCGTGCTGGTTTACAAGATCAACGGCTAAACATTCTATTGACGGATCGGTGCGCTCTGCGCACCCCCGTCATCACATCCCGAAGGCGGGCTTTGAGATGTGATGACGGGCGATGATGAAGCGCGGCTGCGCAAGAATTCAAATATTGAGGATAGAGGGAGGTCATAAACATATGGAGTTATTGATTAAAAACGGCACCATCGTGACCGCTGATGAGAGTTATATCGCTGATATCGCCGTGGAGAACGGCAAAATTGCTGTGATCGGGGCCCATTTGAATCTATCCGCCGAAAAAACGGTGGACGCGTCGGGAATGCTCGTGCTGCCCGGTGCCATTGATGCGCATACCCATCTCGCGATGCCGTTCGGTGGCACGGTTTCTGCCGACAGTTACCTTTCGGGAACGCGGGCCGCCGCATGCGGCGGCGTCACAACGGTTTTTGACTACCCGATGCAGAGAAAAGGCAAGGGCATTCTTCAGACGGTGGAGGAGCGGAAAGCCCTGTGCGACCCCGAGGCTTGCGTCGATTACGCATTTCACTGCATCATCACCGATTTGAACGAAGGCGCAATTCTGGACGAATTTCAGGCGGCCGTGGCTTACGGCGTGACGAGCTTCAAGTGCTTTCTGGTCTATAAAAAAGAGGGCATGATGGTGGATGACGGCACGCTGGTCAAGGTGCTGCTGAAAGCCAAAGAAACCGGCGCACTCACCAACATACACGCCGAAAACCCTGATCTGATCGATATGTATACAGCGCAGTTCTTAAAAGAGGGCAAAACCTCCGCCTGGTATCATTACATGAGCCGCCCCGAATTCGTGGAAGCCGAGGCAGACAAAAGGGCCGTGCACTGGGCCAAATCTGTGGGTGCGCCGCTCTACATCGTCCACATGGCGGATAAAGAAGGCTTGGAAGCCGCCATTGAAGCAAAGCTCGCCGGGCATGACATCTATATTGAGACCTGCCCGCAATACCTTGAGTTCACAAACGAGGTCTATAAGCGCGAGGACGGACGCAGCTTTGTCTGCTCGCCGCCGATAAAGGGGCAGGAGAGTCAGGATGCGCTGTGGGACGCGATTAAAAAAGGCACGATTGATACGGTCGCGACAGACCACTGCCCGTTCCAAAGCCATGAGAAGGACTGGGGAAAGGACGATTTTACGAAAATACCCAACGGCTGCGCCGGGGTGGAGAATCTTTACCCATATATGCTTTCTGCCGCCAATACCGGCAGGATATCGTTCAACCGCGCCGTTGAGCTGTGTGCGTCGAACCCCGCCAAAATATTCGGTTGCACCGAAAAAGGCTCTCTGAGCGTCGGCAAAGACGCGGATATCGTGATTTATGACACGCAAAAAGACGTGACGATTTCGGTGAACAACATGCATTCGGACTACGACCACACCATTTGGGAAGGCATCAAGGTTCACGGGTATCCGGTGCAGACGTACGTGCGCGGCAGGCTGGTGTATGACAACGGAAACTTCGTCGGCGAGCCCGGTTACGGACAGTTCGTCAAGCGTATGCCGCGAAAATAACATTGGAGAGTGATAGCTGTGGGCGATTTCAAATATAAGGATGTGTCTCTGCCGGAAGAGGCGGGGGGCTGTCTGCTGTGCCATCATGCGCCGTGCACGCGCGCCTGTCCGCATGGGCTCCAGCCGGATTCTATCATTCGCAGCGTCCGTTTCGACAATATCGCAGGCGCGGTATCCAAGCTGCCGGATGAGCTGCCATGTCTTAAGTGCGCGTCCAAGGCCTGTGAAACAAGCTGTCTCAAGGCAAAAATAAACGCGGCTGTGCCGGTCAGCGGCATACTCATGCAGCTCGCTTCTATTGAAAAAACAGGCTCTCAGTCTGTTGACCTGTCGGTTGATTTTTGCGGCGTTTCGTGCGAGAACCCTTTTTTTCTCTCATCGTCGGTGGTTGCAAGCAACTACGACATGATCGCCAAAGCCTTTGATATGGGGTGGGCCGGTGCGGTTTTCAAAACAGTCGGCACGTTCACAGCCAACGAAGTATCGCCGCGGTTTGACGCGCTGCGCAAGGAAGCCTTGCCCTTTGTCGGGTTTAAAAATATCGAGCAGATATCCGAGTATCCGCTCGAAGACAATATTGCGCATATGCAGCGCCTCAAAAGAGATTATCCGTCTAAAATCATCGTGGCATCCATCATGGGGCAGGATGAGGCGGAATGGACGTATCTTGCGGAGCTGATGACAAAAGCCGGTGTGGATATCATTGAATGCAACTTCTCCTGCCCGCATATGGCGGCCAACGGCCTCGGTTCAGACGTCGGACAGAACCCGGAGCTTGTTGCCGGTTTCACCCGCGCGGTCAGAAAAGGTACGCATCTGCCGATTCTCGCGAAGATGACGCCGAACCTTGGAAACATGGAGCCGCCCGCGCTTGCGGCGATGGAGGCGGGCGCGACGGGCATTGCGGCAATCAACACAATCAAGAGCGTGATGAACGTCAATTTCGATACGTTCGCCTCGGGGCCCGATGTGCAGGGCAAAACATCTGTCGGCGGCTATTCGGGCAAGGCGGTCAAGCCGATCGCGCTGCGGTTCATCCAGTCGCTCAAAAGCTGCAAGCCGCTTGCGGACGTTCCCGTCAGCGGCATGGGCGGCATTGAAACATGGCAGGACGCGATGGAGTTTTTAACGCTCGGGTGTGAAAACATTCAAGTGACGACAGCCGTGATGCAGTACGGCTACCGGATCATCGACGATATGATCGACGGGACACGGCATTATTTAAGCAGCCGCGGATACGGCAGCATCAAGCAGCTTTTCGGCAAAGCGCTGCCGCAGATTATACAGGCGGATGATTTGAACAGAGAGACCATTTGCTATCCCAAATTCGACAAAGCACGGTGTATCGGCTGCGGGCGGTGTTATCTCTCGTGCTTTGACGGCGGGCATCAGGCGCTTTCGCAGGATGCGCAGACAGGCAAGCCCAAAATGGATGCGTCTAAATGCGTGGGCTGTCATCTTTGCGTCACAGTCTGCCCGGTCAGGGGGATATCTCAGGGAACGCGCGTATTAAAGAAAACAAAGCTTGAAAGGCTTGCATATTAAGGAGGTTGCAAAAAAATGATTTCATGCAGTTATGAAAGGCTTGATGAGAAGATCAAAGCCTTCAGCAAATTCGGTGACACGGGGAACGGCGGCATCACGAGATTCTCGCTGTCGCCCGAGGCCATTGCCGCCAGAAACGAATTCAAAAACAGAATGGAAGCCATCGGCGCCGTGGTGGTAACGGACGATATGGCCAATATGTACGCGACGATTCCGGGAACAGAAAATCTTCCCGCCATTATATCGGGCTCCCATCTGGATTCGGTGAGGCAGGGAGGCAACTTTGACGGTGTGCTGGGCGTGCTGACGGCTATGGAAGCTGCGGAAACGATCGTCAGAGAAAATATTGCGCACCGGCACCCGATTACCGTGATGGTCTGGACGAACGAGGAGGGCGCGCGTTTTGAGCCCGCCATGATGTCCTCAGGCGTTATCTGCGGCAAATTCGACAAGCAGGCGATGCTCGCGTCGGCCGCCAAGGACGACCCGGCTTTGACGTTCGGCGACGCGCTGAATCAAAGCGGCTTTCGGGGCAGCGAGTCCAATCGGCTCTCCGCCGATACGGCTATCGCGCTGGTAGAGCTGCATATTGAGCAGGGACCAGTGCTGGAAAACGAAGGCGTGGAGATCGGTGTTGTGGAGGGTGTCTGCGGCATGATCAACTATGAATTCACGTTCAAAGGCCAGGCGGGCCATGCGGGCACGACGCCGATGAACTACCGCAGGGACGCGCTGTACGCCGCCGTGAAGACCATACAATACCTGCATGACGAGCTGGATGTGCTGGACAGCAGGCTGGTATACACCACCGGCAAAATATCCGCGCACCCGAATATCCATACGATTATACCCGATGAGGTGAAGTTCACGCTGGACGCGCGGCATCAGAACCCCGATGTGCTAAGGCAGGTGCTGACCATCATCAATAAGATTCCCACCGAGGTGGAAAAATGCAGCGTCAGCTACAGCGAAGCATGGTCCAGAAAAACCGTTGTATATACGCCGGAGCTTGTTGATTTCGTGGAAAAAAGCGCCAACGAGCTCGGATATTCGAGCAAGAGAATGTACAGCGGCCCGGGGCACGACGCGCAGTATGTGATCGACATGCTGCCGACAACGATGATATTCGTGCCGAGCGTCGGGGGACACAGCCATTGCGAAATTGAGTATACGCCGACGGAAAGCTGCCTTAAAGGCGCGAACGTGCTATTAAAAACGCTGCTGTTCATTGATCAGCAATAAGATGGCCTTATTCGTTTATCAACGCAAGACAAAAATAATGTTTCGCCTTTTAATATTGAGCAGCCATTCAAAAATGCACAGGTTATGATTTAAAAAGACCGGCTCTTTGGCCGGTCTTTCAACGTTACTCTTTTTCAAAATGTTGATTTGCGCCGGGTGTCGGAGGAAATGAATCGCCCTTGTCAAGCGTCACACCTCGCCTGACCACTTGGCCATTCTGGCTGACAATCCTATAGTCTCCGCTCTGAGGCGCTTTTTGTCCCGATTTAAACTGTTGCATCATGCTCCACCTTTCTTAATTTCTTCTGTCAATATTTTTTGCGTTATGCCGCAAATTATGTGATATTTTTTATTGTTATTTTTCAATGCGTATGTTAAAATACTCTTCGCGTGACGCTGAGGGACTGATATTTTCTGAGTGATTTACGCGGGAAAACGAATAAAATCAATTCTGGAGAGATGGCTGAGCTGGTCTAAGGCGCACGACTGGAAATCGTGTGTTGGCTAATACCCAACCGAGGGTTCGAATCCCTCTCTCTCCGCCACATTTTGTCCGAAGAGTCCGGTTGTCCCGGACTTTTCGTCGTTTTACACCCGTTTTCTTAGGCTTTCAGATCAGAATCAGCAAAGCACCCAAACGGGCGCTTTTTGGTGCTTGCGTAATTGCGAAGCATAAGATTCATTAAAAAGCATACCGTTGCCGCAGGCCCCATTTGTTTACAGATAGATATTTGTATACTCTTCTGTAAAAGGCATAGTCGCGTATTCGTTTTCAAACGCCCGGATATCCGATGTCATGATATAGTTTAGCACAGCCGTGAAATACTGCGCTTCACGCGTCTGATGATCGACAAACCGCGTCGTCAATACCCCGAGCGTTTCCACCTGCTGAATCATCGGCCGTATGGCCAGCAGATGGTCCTTGTAGCCCTGCACCAACGCAAGGCTCTGCTTCGCGAGATTCATAATGGCCGGTATGGCTACGCCAGACGCTGGGGGTGACTCGAGCTGAACGCCATACGGAAGCTCCGGCACCGCTTCGGCGCTGACCATCGACACAAACAGCCTCGCCTTATTCAGCAGACCCATAAACGAGTTCGCAAAATCCTCGGACTGTTTGACGGCAGTAAATTCATAAGGGTCGGCCCAGTGCATAATGAAAAGAGAATGCTCGGTCGTTTGACGCAGCCAGAAAATCATCTCATAGAGCATCTTTTTGTTATCCATCTGCCCAAAATCGTCCGCGCCGGTCATAATGAGATAGTATTCGCTTTCCTTAACCAGATGGTCGCGAAACGCCGGATAATCGTTGGCCACCATATAGCGGGTTAGCTGGGACAGCAGCATCTCATTTTGAAAACGGATAAAATCCTTCACCATGGGCTGTATTTTGCCGGAATCAACGCTATTGCTCTGCGCCATACGGTCGAGCTCCTGAAATTCCTGATGAAACCGCAGCGCCTTGTCCGCATCGGCGGATTGCTCCACCGTCAGGTCTTTCCGCAGAAAAAGCGCATGGTCGGCAACGTCACGCATCCAAAAGCGCTGTATGATATTCATGTTCCTGAGTTCTTCATTCATAACCGTATCTCGAAATTTATTTTCCCTATTGTCTGCAGTACGCCTGCCGGTTATTCCGGTTTTATTTTGGTCAGTCATTCTCTTGAAAACAAACGTCAGCAATAGCACAAGGTGCAAGCGTTAAGCAAAAATGGCATACAGGCTCCTTGCTTTAAGATGATATTTTGCGGCAACGGCGTCCGGTTAATTGTACATAAACAGGCTCATTTGCTATATTCATCTTGACACAGAAAATATCAATCATTAATATATAGATAAAATTACCAAGTATCAGGAAAGCAAGCAATTGTTAAAGCCGTATTTGTATATCGCAAAAACGAAGATACTGTCTGCCCTGGCATACCGATTTGACGTGATTTCCACCATCGTCATTCAGTGCCTTGTTGTGATTGCCACGTCTTTTTTCTGGATGGCGGCTTACGGGCAGCGGCAGTCCGCGATGGGCGTCACACTCAATCAGATGCTGACCTATTCGATTATGTCGTCGCTGCTCTCGTGCCTGCTCACAGCCAACGTGGAAGACAGGGTGATTCAAAGCGTCAGAAAAGGCAATGTGGCGCTCGATATGCTAAAGCCGGTCAGCGTTTTCGGCATGTATCTGGCGGAGGACATCGGCGCAATTGCCGTGGCGTTCTGTCAAAATGCTTTGCCGCTCTTATTGATATCGTGCTTGCTGATACAGGTTCCCGTGCCGTCATCCGCCGTCAATTTGCTTTTGTTTATTGTGAGCCTGGTTTTCAGCTACCTCATCAACTGGCTCATCACAGCCTGCTTTTCCATGCTCTCGTTTTTTGTGATCAGCATTGGGCCGCTGCATCAAACCAAAAATGTTCTGATTCGCATTCTTTCGGGCAGTATCATCCCTTTATGGTTTTTCCCGGAGGGGCTGCAGACCGTGCTTAAATTTCTGCCGTTTGTCTGCATCTATCAATTGCCGCTCAGCATTTATATCGGCAAACTGGATTGGCCCGATATTCTGATGCAGATGGGCTTGCAGCTCATTTGGCTGCTGATATTGTATGCGGTGTTCAAAATGATACAAAAGAAGGTTCTCTCCAACGTGCTGATACAAGGAGGCTGAAACGATGATATGCGCTTTGAAGCACCATGTTTCCGTTGGTATCCATTTGATCAGGATGTCCATCCAAACGACTCTTGAGTATCCGGTCAACCTGATCGGGTGGCTGCTTGCGAACCCGATTCAGTTTATATTGGGTATCGGGACCATACAGTTCGTGATATCGGAATTCGGCACATTAAACGGATGGACATTCGGCGAACTCGCATTCTTATACGGCTTGGCTGTGCTCAGCCACGGGCTGTCTGTCATTTTGTTTGTGCAGGCATGGTATATGGGCAGTATTATGCTGGATGGCGAATTTGATGTGTTCATGCTGCGTCCTATGAACGTGCTTTTTCAGTTTTTCTTCATGATTTTCAACCTGATCGGCATCACCGATTTGATACCGGGTATCATTATCTTTGTTTACGGATGCACACAGATTCACTTTCTCTGGTCGTTTGCGAACGTGGCCATACTGCTGTCAATATTGATCGGCGCGACGTTGATACGCGGCGCCGTGTACCTTTTAACGGGTTCCTTCGCCTTCTGGACGAAAAGCCGCAACAGCTTTATTTTTTTGAATATGACGTTATTCGATCAGACAACGAAGTATCCGCTGAACATTTATCCGAGAATCGTCCAGATCATATTCACTTTTGTGATCCCGCTCGGGTTTATCAGCTTCTATCCCGCAAGCGATTTTATGGACAAAAGCATGAATTTTAATTTCTCCGACGGTACCGCATTGGCTGTGCTGCCGGTGGGCATATTTGTGTTCTGGCTCACAACAAGGGTGTTCCGCAGAGGGTTAACAAAATATGAAAGCGCCGGGTCTTGAAAAGCCGGGCCTGATGATAGGAAAAAGGGGGAATTGCGTTGGCACTCATAGAAGTCAATCATCTGGTGAAAAGCTTTAAGGTCACCGATAAAGAAAAAGGGCTCAAAGGCGCGCTGAAAAATATCGTGCACAGAAAAACAAAGGTGATCAATGCCGTAAACGATATCAGCTTTACAATTGAAAAAGGAGAAATCGTCGCCTATATCGGCCCAAACGGCGCGGGCAAAAGCACCACCGTAAAAATGCTCTCGGGTATACTCACGCCGACATCGGGCGACATATCCATTAATGGGCTGTCTCCCCAGAAGAACAGAAAACAAGTTGTGAAGAATCTCGGTGTTGTTTTCGGGCAGCGCTCCCAACTGAACTGGGATCTGCGCCTCGGAGAAACGTTCGAGCTGCTCAGGAGAATCTATCAGATTGAGGACGCCGTGTATAAAGCCAATTTGGAGATGATGAATGATATATTGGAAATTAACAAGATCATCAATACGCCCGTGCGCCAGCTCTCGCTCGGGCAAAGAATGAGGGGCGACCTCGCGGCGGCGATGCTTCATTCTCCGCCGATACTGTTTTTGGACGAACCCACCATCGGGCTTGATGTGGAGGGCAAATACGCGATACGCAAATTCATCATGGACATCAACGCGACGAGACAGACAACGATCATACTCACAACGCATGATCTCGGAGACATTGAGGAGCTGTGCTCACGCCTGATCATCATCAATCAGGGCATCATTATTGAAGACGGATCTCTCAAGGAGTTGATTGACCGCATCGCGCCGTACCGCCAGCTTATCGTCGAATTTTACGAGGAACAGCACGATATTTTCCATCCGCAGGCGCAGATCATTGAGAAGGAGGGGCCGAAAATCGTCTTCCGGTTTGAAAAAGCGAGCATCACCGCTTCCAGGCTGATTGAAGACATACAAAATCAGGCGCGGATAAAGGATATTCGCCTCGACGAAGCGAAGATAGACGATATCATCCGCGCGGCGTATCACGATAACAGCAGCGTCGGTTTATAATGAACATCCGAATACGACAGCCGGAAAACAAATAAATGCGTCCGCAATGCAAAAGCTTTGACTTTCGAATAATAATCATATTTTGTGCTCAAACTGATAAGAGACTTGTCTTTAAGAGAGGGCATAGATTATGAAAAAATTGTTTTGCATATTAATGATTCTCATTATGGTGGTCATGATGCTTCCGGGCTGCGGCAATAACGAATCACAAAGCGCAACCACAACCGTACAGGGAGGCGGGGGATCGCAGCAGCCTCAGGCCAGCGGCTCGAGCAGCGCACAGGCATCGGAAAGCTCAGGAGGCATGAAAATAAAGCCCGAGCAATTGATATCGAAGGAAGACGCGAACAAGCTGATCGGCGAGGCGGTGAAGGCGGGCGTGGACGACGAATATCCGCAGCTGGGACTGAGCACCTGCTATTATGCGCCTGAGAATCAGGAGTCAAAAAACTATCTTCAAATAAGCATACTGCAGAAGAAAGAACAGCAGGGCGGCCAGTCCGGCGGCTCCGAGAGCTCGAGCCAGCCGAGCGAATCGAGCAGCCAGAGCCAGTCCTCCGGCCAGCAGAGTGAATCCGGCGGGGGCGGCGGCGGCGGCGAGGAGATGACGCCGAAAAACCTGTATGAGGGTTTCAAAAAGATATTCATGGATGCGAATGCCGCGGTCACCGGGCATATCGGCGATGATATCTTCATATCCGGCAAAAGCATCAGTATACTGTCGGGAGAGTACTGCATTATCATTTCAGCCGGCGGCGCGGACCCTGCCGCTGCGGAGACGGTGCTCAAAGATGCCGCCGAAATGGCCGTGGGCAATCTGAAACGCATTCAGGGGAAATAAAAATACATGCTTATCAAAAAATCAGCCGCTTAATCTGCGGCTTTTTTGATAGTGCGATGGCCGGAAAATCTATTGCGTCGGCTTTGCGGGAAATATATACTTAAAGCAGCTGATCAACTCTCATATAGGGAGTATACGCAACAGTGCCGATCATGCAGACAGCGATTGAGCAGCAGAAAGGATGAGGCAAAACAGATGTATGATGTGATCATTATCGGAACCGGCCCTGCCGGCATTTCGGCAGGCATATACACCGCGCGCGCAAAATTAAGCACATTGGTTATAGGGGCCAGCAGCGGCGCTTTGGCCAAAGCGGATAAAATCGAAAATTACTACGGTTTTTCCAGCCCGATCCCGGGGGAAAAGCTGCTCGGCGAAGGACTCGCTCAAGCCAAAAGCGTGGGCGCTGAAATCATCACCGATCAGGTTGTGAACGTCGGCTATGAAGAGGGCTACACCGTAAAAACAAATGGCGCTGAATACAAAGCAAAAGCCGTCGTCATCGCGACAGGCTCCAACCGGACGGCGCCCAAAATCGACGGTTTTACCCGGTTTGAGGGGCAGGGCATCAGCTACTGCGCGGTGTGCGACGCGTTTTTTTACAGAGGCAAGGATGTCGCCGTGCTCGGATGCTGCGAGTACGCGCTGCACGAGGCGTGTGAACTCCTGCCGATTGCGAAGTCGGTCACAATGCTGACAAACGGCACGGCACCGATTCCCGACATACCCGAAAACATTCCGGTGATGACGACGCAAATCGCGGCGCTGGAAGGGCAGGAAGTGCTCGAAAGGGTGCGCTTCACCGACGGAACCGAGCTGCCCGTAGCGGGCGTCTTTGTCGCCATCGGCGTTGCGGGCAGCAGCGATCTCGCAAAGAAGCTCGGCGCGGAAACGGAAGGCCTGAGAATCGTTGTGGATGAAAACATGGCCACAAATCTGCCGGGGCTGTTTGCCGCAGGCGACTGCACGGGCGGTATGATGCAGATCGCAAAAGCGGTGTATGAAGGCGCAAAAGCGGGAACGCAAGCCGTTAAATTTGTGAGGAACAATAAATAAACTGCCGGGAGACTGTTATTTGGACACTGTTTTGTATAAACTGTTGACGCATGATAAACAGGCGAGAATATTCCTCATCGACAATACGGCGATGGTCAATGCCGCGCAGGCATCCTCCGAAGGGGTCGTGCTTGATGTTTTCAACACGGTATTGACATTTACGTCCATACTGCATGGCATGTTCACGAACGCGAAAAGAGTGTCGGTCAAGCTTGAAACGTCCGACCCGGAGGGGTTTATGCTTTTTGGCGCGGACGCAAACGGCAATGTGCAGGGCTACGTATCCGATGAGCTGATCAGCCGCCGATACAACGGCTTAAAGGAAATGGCCGGAGACATCGGCTGTTTAAAAATCGTCTACGATAACGGGGCCGACGCGGTTTTTACCGGCATCATCGAAATCAAAGAGGATGACATTGCTCAAAATCTGTCGCGCTATTTTTTACAAAGCGAGCAGACAGAATCGATTTTCCGGTACTATTGCGCAGAGGATGGCCCCGGTATCCGTTTGAGCCGCGGCATTCTGGTACAAGCCTTGCCTTTCGCGGAAAAGCCGCTGATATCTAAGTGGGCGGCCCGGCTGGAAAAAGAAAAAAGCGTGATTGCAGGCAGTCTCAAGCCGGCTCAAGCACTGCCCAATGTCTTTCTTTCAGAGGCTGACGTGACGGAACAGTGGCCGGTACGCTTGAAGTGTTCATGCGACAGACAATCGGTGCTTTTTATGCTGATGGGGCTCGGGGTCAATGAGCTGGAATGGACGATCGATGAAAATCAGGACATCGAGGTCAAATGCGGCAAGTGCGGAGAAAGATACGGATTTGGCGCCGATGAGATCAGGAATCTGATAGACGCATACAGCAAAGAAGGATGAAATCATGTTGGTTTTTGCGGTCATCGCCATCACGTTGGCGTTGATCTGCTATTCAATCGGTGTTTGGGCTGAGAAAATAAGCGGACAACTCAAGGCATGGCATATTCTGTTCTTCTGGATTGGCTTTGTATTCGACACAACGGGAACAACGCTGATGGGACAACTGGCCGGGGGCGGGTTCACAGTGAATCTGCACGGTGTTTCGGGCTTGCTTGCCATTATACTGATGCTTGTTCATGCCGTGTGGGCCACGGTGATTCTGGCAAGAAAGAATGACCGGCAGAAAAAGAATTTTCATAAGTTCAGTATCGTTGTTTGGGCCATTTGGCTGGTTCCTTTCATTTCGGGTGCCATTGCGGGCATGGCGGGATGAGCGCCCGGGAGGCTGAGGGGCTCCCATGAGAATCGGTGTGCTTTCGGATACGCATATCCCCAAAAAAGCGAAAGCGCTCCCGCCGGTTGTTTTAAGCGCCTTTACCGGCGTTGATCACATCATACACGCGGGCGATATAATGAGCCTTAGCGTACTAAGGCAGCTCGAAGCTTTGGCGCCCGTCACAGCCGTCGCGGGCAATATCGACCCGCCGGAAACGAGGCAGCAGCTCGGGGAAAAGAAGATACTGACACTCGGCGGTTTCCGCATCGGAGTGGTTCATGGCCATGGCAGCAGCGGCAGCACCGTCAGCCGCTCTCTTAAGAGCTTTGAAGACGAGGCTGTAGACTGCATCATTTTTGGGCACAGCCACATTCCATACAATCAATTCCATGGCCGCATTTTGATGTTTAACCCCGGATCGCCTACGGATAAAAGGCGCTGCAGCCGTTTTTCCTTTGGGATCATAGAGCTTAACGATACGCTCAAAGTATCACATATTTTTTTCTAGAGGCCCGGAAATAATATCCGATACCATATTATTTCCCGTTTCTGAATAAGATTGAATATACTTTTTTCAGCGGGGGAAAACATGAGCCGAATCAAAATGCGCTATGTGATATTGCTCTCGGCGATCATGGTCGCCGTGCTTGTGCTGTTCGCCAACGGCGTTTTCGAGTCTCCTCAAAACTGTATCACCGAGCAGGCGGCAGCGGATGAATACATGTGGTATTACCTGCCTCACGACTCAAATCAGCAGCCATTGCCCATGGAAAAAGCGCCGTATATCAAGAACTACAACATCCTTTATATCGGCAATGCGGATGAGAACAAAATCTATCTGACATTCGACGACTGCCCGGACAACGAAAACATACCGCATATTTTAGACATACTTAAAGACCACCATGCCGTGGCGACGTTTTTCATGACAGAGGCTTATATCAGAAAGCATCCGGATGTGATCGAAAGGATCATCGGCGAAGGCAGCTTGGTCGGCAACCATACAGCCAAGCACGTGAGCGTCACACGCCTCACATTTGAAAATTTCAAAGCCCAGCTGCAGGGCGTTGAAGATGCTTTTTATGAGATAACGGGCAAGACAATGCCAAAGCTGTTCCGTCCGCCTCAAGGTCTGTTCTCAGAGCAAACGCTTAAATATGCCGATGAGCTTGGCTACACGACCGTGTTCTGGTCTTTCCGCTATACGGATTGGGACGTCTACAATCAGCCGTCAAAAGAAAGCGCCTATAAGATCATCATGAGTGAAACGCATCCGGGCGAGATCGTTTTGCTGCACTGCCAGTCGAAAACAAACGTGAGCATTTTGGACAGCGTCCTGACAGCATGGGAGGAACAGGGATATACATTTGGTCTGGTCGGTGATATTTACAAATAGTCGTACGGAAAAATCTTCGATTGTGTTTGTTTTGTTTCTTTTTTTTACGAAACATCATCTTTCATATTGATTTTATCCATGTTTTCGGATAGGATAATGTATGTCAGAAGGTTACTAACAGAATCGAGGAAGATATGGCAGAACTGAGATTTAACCCCTTCAAGAACGATTGGGTTATGGTGGCGTCCTCGCGGCAGGACAGGCCGCAAATGCCGAAAGACTGGTGCCCCTTCTGCCCGGGATCGGGTAGAGTTCCCGATGAGTTTGATGTGCTGAAATATGATAATGATTTCCCGGCGCTTTCCATGGATCCGCCGGAACCCGATGATGTCGCAACAGATTTTTTCCAGACTCAAAAATCATACGGAAAATGCGAAGTCGTGCTCTACTCGCCCGAGCATACGATGACGCTGCCGCAGCTGCCCGTTTCGCACGTCAGGAAGCTTGTGGATCTTTGGTGCGAACGCTTTACCGATCTGTCCCAGTACGAAAAATCCAAGTATGTCATGATATTCGAAAACCGCGGCGATGTCGTGGGTGTCACAATGCCGCATCCGCACGGACAGATTTACGCCTATCCTTTTATTCCAAAAAAGGTCGAGCAGAAATTTTTAAGCGCTCAAAAATATCTCGAGGAGAAAGGGCACTGCCTTTTTTGCGACTGGCTCAAAGCCGAGCAGGATTTTGCCAAGCGCGTGATATTTGAAAACGAGCATTTTTGCGTCCTCATTCCTTTCTTTTCGGAATTCGCATACGGCACACAGATCATTTCCAAGTCGCATAAAAATTTCATTTCGCAGTTTGACAATGATGAAAAGGAATCGCTTTCGGCGGCGATCAGAAACACGGTCGGCATGTACGACTGCCTTTTTGATATGCCGTTTCCGTATATGATGTGCATGTTTAACGCGCCTGTTCATACGGCTGATATTGAAGGCTTCCATTTTCATATCGAGTTTTTTCCGCCGATGCGTTCCAAGGATAAACAGCAGTTTCTCGCATCCAGCGAGACGGGCGCGGGCGCGCACTGCAACCCGACAGCGCCCGAAGAAAAAGCCGTGGAGCTAAGGGCCGCGTATCAAAAATACACAGCGGGGGCAGAGCAATGACGTACGCCAAGCTGATAAAAGAGTTTATAAACATCTACGGCGGATCGGAGGCGGGGATACGGATATTCGAAGCACCAGGCCGTATCAATCTGATCGGCGAGCATATCGATTACAACGGCGGTCATGTTTTTCCCGCCGCGCTTGATCTCAAAACAACTGTGATCGCCCGGCCAAACGGCCAAAACGAGCTCAAGATGGCCGCGACGGATTTGCCCGACCGCGTGGCCGCCGATCTTGGCAATCTTGCAAATTATAAGCATTTAAAATGGGGCAGCTACCAATGCGGCGTTGCGTACATGCTGGCACAGAACGGCTATCCGCTGACCGGCTGCGATCTTTTGTATCACGGTGATGTGCCTTTCGGAGCGGGGCTGTCGTCCTCCGCGTCCATCGAGGTGGCTACCGCCATGTGCCTCGCGAAGCTCGGCGGGACCGAACGGCTGGTGATGGAGGATATCGCCGTGCTTTGTCAGCGGGCCGAGAATCAATATGTGGGCATGAACTGCGGCATTATGGATCAGTTCATATCCGCTGTGGGCAAAAAGGATCACGCGCTGTTCTTGAACTGCAAAACGCTCGAATACCAGTATGTGCCGCTCGAGCTCGGCGACTATACCATCGTGATTACGAATACCAATGCGCCGCATAAGCTCACAGAATCGCAGTACAACCAAAGGCGCAGCGAATGCGAGCAGGCACTCGCGGTGATCAATGCAAACGGAGGCAGCTACAAGACCCTTTGTGAAATCGGCATTGATGAATTGGAAAGATATAAAGCGTATTTTGATGATGACGTGCTGTTCAGGCGCGTAAGGCACTGCGTCACAGAAGAAAAAAGAACATTATTATCCTTGATATCGCTCAGAGAAGGAGATATCATAACCTTCGGAGCGCTGCTCAATCAAGCCAATATGTCCATAAGGGACGATTACGAGGCAACAGGCCCCGAGCTGGATGCGGTGTTTGATATCGCGACGGGAATTGAGGGCGTTATCGGCTCGCGCATGACGGGCGGCGGCTTTGGCGGATGCAATATCAGCATCGTGAAAAAAGACAAAGCGAATGATTTCAAGCGGATCATGGCAGAACAATACACAAAACGAACAGGTTACGAACCGGCGTTTTATCAGTCGAATGCCGGAAACGGGGCGATGGAGGTCACATCATGGCAGTAATGGTAGCAGGCGGCGCAGGATACATCGGCAGCCACACGGTGGCGGGGCTGCTGCAAAGAGGTCAGGAGGTCGTCGTGGTCGACAGCCTCGTTAAAGGGCATAAGCAAGCGGTTCTCGGAGGCAAGCTCTATATCGGCGATATCCGCGACGAAGCGTTTATGGACGTTGTGTTCAAAGAAAACGATATCGACTCCGTGATCCATTTTGCGGCGGACATTGAAGTGGGTTTAAGCATGAAGGACCCGCTGGTCTTTTACAGAAACAACGTGTACACGGTAATCTGTATGCTCGAAAGCATGAAAAAGCACGGTGTCAGGAACATCGTTTTTTCTTCGACGGCTGCGGTTTACGGTTTCCCGAAAACCGTGCCGATCAAGGAAGACTGCGAAAAAATCCCGGTCAACCCGTACGGCGAAACCAAGCTGGCCGTGGAGAAATTGCTGAGATGGTGCGATGAAGCCTACGGCATCAAATGGGCGGCTCCGCGCTATTTCAATGCGGCGGGGGCCCATGAGTCTTCCAGAATCGGAGAAGACCATGATCCCGAATCGCATGTGATCCCCATCATTTTGCAGGCCGCAATGGGAAAGCGGGAAAGCATGAAGGTTTTCGGAGACGACTATGATACCCCGGACGGCACATGCATCCGTGACTATATCCATGTGACGGATCTTGCCGATGCGCATATACTTGCTCTCGATTATTTAAAGAAAGGCGGAGAATCCGTCAGCTTTAACCTCGGCAGCGGCAGCGGCTATTCCGTGATGGACGTCATAAAAAAGGCCAAAGAGGTCACCGGCAAGGAATTCCGCGTGGACATGGAGCCCCGGCGCGAGGGAGACCCGGCCCGGCTCGTGGCCGATTCGGGTAAAGCGCGGCAGCTGCTCGGCTGGAGCCCGAAGAAGGATGATTTGGGCGTCATCATTGAATCGGCATGGAAATGGCACACCGGCCATCCGAACGGATTTCAAGAATAACAGCATCCAGCGTATCTTAGGTATGCTGCCAGTCGGGCCTATCTAAAAAAGAAAAGATCAGCATGGTACATACTGTTCCGACCAGCATTGCACCGTACAGGTAATGAGCGAAGCGACGCGGCAGATCATATCCCATTCTTGTGGCAAAAGAATATTCTGTCTGCTGCGCAGTTTCCCGCTTTGGTCCGGTCGATTGTCCATGGGATATCTGTCAGTTGCCTTGTCCTCCATTTCCATGGTCTTTTTGTAGGTCTTTTTGTAGGTCTTTTTGTAAAAAATCATGGCATTCTGTCTGCCTGTGCAGTGCTCGCTTAAGCGAGCCAAAAAGCGCAGCAGCGGTCATGCTTCACTCTCTTCGAGATGCAAGCAGATAAGAGCCCGATACAGGGTCTGTATCACTGTGCAGCAGCCGCTTCTTTCGTCACAATGACATCGAATGGCGTTTCTTAAATCATCAATCGGGAGCTCTGTCAGTTATCTTGTCCTTGCTTCTATATGAAACAAGGCTTTTTATTTTCTGACTGAGCTCCGTTTTTCCTGCTTTGATGTGTTTTCGTTGTTTTGTGCGTTATAAGCGTTTTGCTGGGGCATGGAATAAAGGTCACCGTAATTTTCCGCTTCTGCTTCGGTAAGCGGCGGCGTGGGTATCATACCGGTGCAATCCGTTTGGGATGCCACATCAAGCGAAGAGTAGCTGTCTTCAAAGCTGCCTTCCTGTTTTTTAAAAACTTCGGGGAATCTTTTCACGGCTTTTCACTCCTGTTTTTTTGAACTTATTATTCCCGCAGCAATGCGCTCTCATCCATTTGCACATTTGAATGCTTTTTTAATATTAATTTCAGAATCAAGCACGGGCATTGGCCGGACCCGCCATTCGGGAGTAACGGCCCGTCGAATCACATATTGGCTTAAATGCGCATAAAATATGCTATCAAAAGCACATTTTTGTTATGTGATTGAATAAAATCGGGAGAAACAGCCATGAATGGTTCCATCAGGCCTCAATTTCAGGATACTCCACGTGATTCGGTCAATGTTGTTTTAAACGCTGCGACGGGAGGGGCCGGGCCTCTTCCCATCATTACCACACTTTTCTCCGAGCCGATTGCTGTCGTCAGTGTGACATTGGATACAGGCAGGCTAAGAAGGCCGTCTGTTCTTTTGAATTACACAAGCGCCGTCAGCCTGCCGCTCGGAATCTCCGTCACGCTCAATTTTGAGATTCTCAGAACCAGAAACAACGGAGCGCCGGTAAAAGTGGGGTCCACATACACCTTTTCCACTCTGGTTACCGTGCTGGAGTCGGAAGCATTCTCATTCCAGTTCTTCGACAGCGATCTGGATCCGGGTGTTTACACATATTCGGTGGTTTTATCAACAAACTCAATCATTGATATCACACCGGGTCTGACAATCGTAAACGCAACATTGAGCGCTTTGGGCGTTGGAAGATGACCGTGAAAAAAACATAATCTCATCTAATTTCCTGAAAAACGGGCAATCGTAAACGGCTGCCCGTTCGGCTTTTATGCCGGTAAATAAACCATCTTTATAGATACCATGCCATACGCCAAAATTGAATAGAATTGCTGACAAGCGGGTAGCCTATCAAAAAAGGATGTTGACCGAATGAGAAACGACGAAACCCGTGGCAGAAACAAGGCTTTAAAAACATTACTCATCATATTTTGCGTGCTGCTTTTGCTGCTGGCCGGCTTCGGCGTGTATATCTGGATAAACTATCAAAAGATCACGGGAGATTTGGGCTTCGACCCGGAGAGTGTGACCGAAGAAGAGGAAAGCACGGAAACGGGCAACTATCCGGAAGTGACTTACAGCGGCGGCGATGTATCCGAGGTGACGAAATCTCAGGATGTAATCGATATTCTGTTAATCGGTGTGGATAACAGGGACCCGTCAAAATTCACCGGGCTTTCCGATGTGGTGATGTTCTTGAGAATTGATGAAAAGAAGGGGGCCATAAAGCTCGCATCGATCATGAGAGATACGCTGGTTCCGATTGAGGGGCATAAGTACAATAAGATCAATACGGCCTTTAACTACGGCGGCATTGACCTCACCAAAAAGACACTGAAATCGAGCCTGGGGCTGTCGCCCGATTATTATGTGGTGATCAATTTTTACGGTATGGAAGATTTGATCGATGCGCTCGGAGGCGTTGATATTAAGCTCAGCAGCGAAGAGGTGCTGCATATGAATGGCTCCATCAAGGAGATTAACGATATCGACCCCGATCACAGCACGCCTCTAGTGAAAGGGTCGGGCGTTCAGCACTTAACCGGCAGGCAGGCTGTGGCCTACATGAGAATCAGGAAAGTCGGTACCGATACACAAAGAATTGAGCGTCAGCAGAACGTGATCTCCAAGCTTTTTTCCCAGGCAAAGGAGTTGGGGCTTGGTCAGCTGCCGGGGCTCATATCCGCACTGGCAAGCTGTGTCCGTACGGATATCAAGCCCGCCGACAAGATGCTGGATATCGCCACAACAATTATTGGGCTTGATGTGAAGGAGATCAAGACATTCCGTTATCCCGATGAATATGAATCCGGATCGTATAAGTCGATGGATATTGTTCAGCCGAAGGATTTCAACACTGAAATAAACAAGCTGCACGATTTTCTCAACAAGTAAGGCTTTGGGCTTTAAAAAAGCCATGTTGCCTCTTTTTTGTGTGAAGAAAAAGTGAACTTTTGACTTTTTCGCAATTGCGGGTTGAACCATAAGAACAAAATATGATATAACAAAATCGGTTCATTTGTTTTGATAGAAAATACGCAATAAGGATAGTCACCATGAATATACTCTTTCTGTTAAAACCGAAAAGCGATATCGTTTATATATACGACCACTTTACCTTGCGGCAGGCCCTCGAAAAAATGAGACGCCACGGCTATGCGGCCATACCCGTGATTGACAAGGACGGAAGCTATTCGGGCACGTTAAGCGAAGGTGATCTTCTTTGGGCCATTTTGTCGAAGGAAGCTTGCGACAACCATCAGACAGAGCAGCTTTTTGTAAAAGATATATTGAAAGGCCGGCAAAATGCCCCGGTTAACGTCAACGCCGCGCTGGACGATATGCTGCTGATGGCCATGAATCAGAATTTCATTCCGGTGACCGACGACCGAGGCTTGTTTATCGGCATCGTCACGAGAAGAGATATCCTGCAGTATTACTATGACAGAATGCATCAGGAAAGCGAGCCTGCGCTGCGGTAAATAGTTCTTTTGCTTGTCACATAAGCATTCGGGCTTTTTATCATAAAATGACCGCAAGGCGGGCAGCGCTTAACGGAATGCGCAGCGAAATGCGGGGCGAAACAAAGAAATAAATGAAAACAGCTGAATACGGCTGTTTTTTTGTGTTGTTAAGCAGCGGTTAAGTGGCAGAGCCTACAATCATCGTAAGCAAAAGTCTATAACGATGGAGTTTCATTATGACCAAAGTTTTGATCGTTGATGATGCCGCGTTTATGAGAATGCAACTCAAAAGAATACTTGAAAGAAACGAGTTTGACGTTGTCGGAGAAGCTGATAACGGATTCAGCGCGTTGGAGCTGATTCGCTGCCTGAAACCCGACGTCATCACGCTTGATATAACGATGCCCCAGATGAACGGCATTGAGTGCCTTGAGGAAATCAACAAGCTCTGCGACATACCGAATGTGATTATGATTTCTGCGATGGGGCAGCAGTCCTTTGTGATAGAGGCCATAGAAAAGGGCGCGAAGGGGTTTATCGTAAAACCGTTTAAAGAGACCGATGTGATGTCTCAGCTCAACAGATTGAAAACCGGTTACTGCCCATTTTAAAGGCAGTCTCAAATAGCTTCCTAAATAACCATTATTATCTTCAAGGGCGTAAAAGCCCCCTTTTTTTGTCACCGCGTTTTGCTAATGTGTCGATAACATAATGACGATAAAACAATAAACAACATATGCGACAGGAGTTTTTTGTTTTGGCTGAAAATGAAATTGGCATAGAATTTAAACCAAGAATTATGATTGTGGATGACAATCCTTCGAACATCTCACTGCTGACCCGTATTTTGCATTTACACGGCTATACGAATATACTGCCGATCACGGATTCGGGAGACGTGCTCGATCAGTTTAAGAAATGGCAGCCGGATATCATACTGCTTGATCTTCTTATGCCGCGCTTCAACGGCCTTGATATACTCGATCAGATTAACAGCATAAAAAACAAACAATACCTGCCCGTCATTATGATCACGGCGGACGACAGCATGGACAACCGCGTCAAGGCGCTGAAAATGGGCGCCAACGATTATATCAGCAAGCCGTTCAATCCGCAGGAGCTCATTGCGCGAATAGAGAATCTGATCATCATGAAAAAGTCTATGGATCAGGCTTTGGCTACCGAAACCGCTTTTTTACAGGCACAGATCAAGCCGCATTTTCTTTTCAATACGCTCAATACGATTTCTTCGTTTTGCGACACGGATCCGGACAGGGCCAGCAGCCTCATTGACGACTTTGCGCGGTATTTAAGACAAAGCTTCGATTTTAAAAGCACAGAGCTGTCGGTGCCGGTGGAACGGGAGATGCAGCTTGTGAGTTCGTTCGTGGAAATTCAAAAAGCGAGATTCGGGGACAGAATTCGTTTTGAGGTCGCGGATGATTCGGCGGGGCATTTTTTTCTGCCGCCGCTGTGCATTCAGCCGCTCGTCGAAAACGCCATTATCCACGGTTTAAAAAAGAACGAGACCATTCACGTCACGCTGAAAATTCGCGAAAACTGCGACGGCATTTTGATAACCGTTGAGGACGACGGCCCCGGAATCCCGCAGGATAAGCTCGAAGGCATTCTATTAAAATCAGTCAACAAAGGTATCGGCTTATGGAATATCGATACCCGGCTTAAAAAATTGTTCGGTACAGGGCTCAGCGTTGTGAGCGCTCAGGAAACAGGAACACAAATATCATTCAAAATTCCAAAGGAGCATTTGCATGAAACGGGCAATCATTGTTGATGATGAACAGGCGGCCATAGGCAAGCTCGAAAAAATGCTCAAGGAAACGGGCGGCATAGAAATCTGCGGGACTTTTTCAGACCCGGCAGCCGCATTGGATTTTATACAGCAAAACCAGGCGGATATCGCCTTTTTGGACATTGAGATGCCCAAAATCAGCGGCATAGAACTGGCCGACAGATTGATGGATATACAAAGCAATATCAACATCGTTTTTGTGACCGCTTACAGTGAATATGCTGTTGAGGCTTTCCGGTGCCATGCGCTTGATTATTTATTAAAGCCTGTGGAAAAAGAACGGCTCCAAATGTCTATCAGCAGGCTTTCCGACAGTCCCGCGATAGCCGAGGCCGCTTCTCACAATGTCACTGTCAATTGCTTCGGGCGATTGTCTGTGGCTATTGACGGGCAAGCGCTTAAGTTTCGCACGTCAAAAGCGGAGGAGCTGTTCGCCTATCTGGTGGACAACAACGGTCAGCCGGTGCACCGAAACCACATCATGGATGCCTTCTGGGATGATTACGACGGGGATCGCGCTTTGATTTTGTTCAACACGACGCTGCATTATTTGAAAAAAGCTTTTATGCAATATGGCGTCAAGCTGGACGTCATCCATCACCGCGGGTCGTATTCTCTCAATATGGCCGGTATTGAATGTGATGCGGTTTTATTCGGGGACAAAGCAGCGAGAATAAAAAAAATAGCAAATTCAAATACCGCGGAGTGCGAAAATACGCTTAAGCTTTACGCGGGCGGTTATTTGGAACAAAACGATTATAACTGGGCTCATCAAAAACGGATGGACATTCGCAATCAATATGTTCAGCTAGCTCTTATGCTCGCAAAACACAATATTGAAAACGGCAGCAGCCAAAGAGCGCTGGATATTCTTACAAAAGGCATTAAATTTGCGCCGGTGGATAAGGGCATCAACCTGCTGCTTTTAAAGCTGCTGAAGGCGAAAAACGACCGGGTCTCCATGAAAAGCTACTATCAGCTTTATAAAGACCGGCTGGAAGCAGAATTCGGCTTGGAGCCGGATAGCGTTTTTCTTGGCGTAATGAAGAATTAGCGGCATGTACGGAGAAGCTGAAAATCGAATAAGAAATTGAGTTTTTAATAATGATAATAACAAAGAGAGGAATGCAAATGAGTCCACTGTTATTCATCATTATTTTTATTGCTTTTTCTTTGGCAGAACTATGGATTGTCATACGCTTTATTCTGCAAAAAAATCGTCTATATCTTCAGGCTGTCCTGACGATGTTCACAGCTATCTTCCTGTACATTCTGTCCGATCTCATTTTCGGCATCGGCGTGCCAAGGCTCGTGCTACTCACGGTTATGGTTTCTATTTTTGCTCAGGCTTACTTTGGCTATTATAAGGATCTGTTCATGCGGTCGAGGGTTTTCGACCGGTATCTGCACGCATTTGGGACGTTTTCATTTGCGCTTTTCTTTTATTCGCTGCTCGATATTATCATGAACCCATCAATCACTCCCAAACTATTCATTTCGGTTTTCGTCTTTACACTCGGCATGACGGTGGGCGTCGTTTTTGAAATCATTGAATTTGTGCTTGATAAAATCAAGCACACCAGGATGCAGAAAGACCTGAAAGACACGGATTTTGATATGGTTTTCGATATTATCGGATCGGTGTGTGCGGCAGCGGTTGCATATTTTTTTCTTGCTTAGCGCGTCAGCCCGAAATACCGGGACAATACGGAACAGAATAACAGATGATACCAATTATCTTTGAAAGACAAAGCGGGGCATACTAATTTTAGCGGTATCAGCCGCGAAAATGGATAGGAGGTAAGATGGATGTCTAGACAAAAGGTAATGTCAGAAGGCCTTAAACAAGAAATTGCAAAACGGCTCGGCGTTGATGATATAGTCGCCAACGAAGGATGGGGCGGCGTATCGTCAAAAAATTGCGGTAATATTGTTCGTGAGGCGATCGAGATGGCCGAGAAGTCACGGACATAACCTCCATTTCTGAGCAAAGGGTTCCCGGTTGGGGGCCCTTTGTTAAATGTTTTGAACATCCTTGTTTTTTATTACAAATAGATTAGAATTAAAATGAAAACGCTGGCAATACTGTTACTGTTCAATGCCATGAAAGAGAGGGAAGATATATGTTTACCATAGTTGATGTTTTTGCGCGGGAAATTCTGGACAGCAGAGGAAACCCGACGGTGGAGGCACAGGTGGAATTATCCGGAGGGGCGACCGCTCAGACTTCTGTGCCGTCCGGGGCATCCACGGGGCAATTTGAAGCCGTTGAATTGCGTGACGGCGAAAAACGTTATCTGGGGCTCGGGGTTAAAAAAGCGGTGGAGAATGTCAACAACATCATTGCGGATATGATTATCGGCCTCGACGCGCATAATCAGGTGGATATCGACTACGCGATGATCGCCCACGACGACACACCCAACAAATCAAATCTCGGGGCCAATGCGATGCTCGCTGTGTCGCTGGCCGTCGCCAAAGCGGCCGCCATACAGTCGGAGATGCCGTTGTACCGCTATATCGGCGGCTGCAATGCAAGAAAGCTGCCGGTCCCGATGATGAACATATTAAACGGCGGCAAGCACGCGGACAACAGCGTGGATGTTCAGGAATTCATGATTATGCCGGTGGGGGCAAAAAGCTTCAGTTCGGCGCTGCAAATGAGCGCCGAGGTGTTCCATACGCTTAAAAAGGTGCTCAAAAGCAAAGGGTACTCCACGTCGGTGGGGGATGAAGGCGGCTATGCGCCGAACCTCAAATCCAACGAAGAGGCGATCGACGTGATCCTTGATGCGGTTTCGCTTGCGGGCTATAAGCCGGGCGATGACTTTTTCATTGCCATTGATGCAGCGGCCACAGAAATGTATGAAGCCGCCAAAGAGAACGGCGACGAAGGCAAATATCTTTTCTGGAAATCCGGCATCAAGAAAACCGCCGAAGACATGGTTTCTTTTTGGGAAAAGCTTTGCAGGCAATATCCGATCATATCGCTTGAAGACGGCCTTTCCGAAGAGGATTGGCAGGGATGGAAAGTCCTTACCACCGAGCTCGGGAAAAAAGTGCAGCTAGTGGGCGACGACCTTTTCGTAACCAATACCAAAAGGCTTTCCAAAGGTATCGGCAGCGGCATATCGAACAGTATACTCATCAAAGTCAATCAAATCGGCACACTGACGGAAACGCTGGAAGCGATTGAAATGGCGAACCGCGCGGGCTTTACGGCGATTGTGAGCCACCGTTCGGGGGAAACCGAGGATGTGACGATCGCCGACTTGTCGGTGGCTGTCAACGCGGGACAGATCAAAACGGGGGCGCCGTCGCGAACCGACCGCGTCGCGAAATACAATCAGCTGCTGCGTATTGAAGAGGAGCTCGGGCTTACGGCCGTCTATCCGGGAAGAGATGCTTTCTTTAATCTGAGGTAATGTTTTTTCAACCGAATCCCCGGGCTTCCGGGGATTTTTTATCTGGCGCGCTTGGGAAATCGCGCCCTACAGAATTGCTTCCTACAAAATCGCGTTTTGTGCATTGGCATTCTTGTGATGGCGCCTTGGGAAATCGCGCACTACGGAATTGCGTCTTATAGAATTGTTCTTTGTAAGATTAACATCTTTCGCGATTATACGGCAAGCGGACTGATATGATTTCCGGTGCATCCCTACATCTTCGCAAAAAAAAGAAGAGTGATTCACCCTTCTTTTTTTATTGCTTCATTAATGATCTTAGGCTTTAAGACATATTGCTTTCAGCGTACTGGATCATCTTTTTAACCATATTGCCGCCGACTCTGCCAGCATCACGGGCAGCGATGTCTCCGTTATACCCCTGTTTCAGGCTGACGCCCACTTCGGTCGCCACTTCGTACTTCATGTTGTTGAGCAGCTGTTTGCCCTGGGGAACCAATGTCTGATTCGAATTTGTAGCCATGTTTTTCACCTCCTTTTTATATCATTATTTTCTCCGCGGACACAAGTAAATACACATGTAATTAAATACTGTACAGTCAATTATTGCGGCATATATCCAGAAATTTTGAAAAATTATGGCTTGACAAACTATCATTCGTTAGTTAAAATGATGCTAACGAATGATAGTTAGGATTCATAAGGCCGATTATTTTGTTGTGAGGTGAAAGATGAGCACGAAAGACAGAATCCGTTACGAGGCATTGACTCTGTTTTCCGAGAAAGGGTTTGATGCCGTCTCGGTCAGAGATATCGCGGGGGCGGTCGGCATTAAGGAAAGCTCGCTCTATAACCATTACAAAAGCAAGCAGGATATTTTTGATAGCATCGTTGCGGAATACGCGAAAAGAGGCGACGATTTTTTTCAACGCATAGATGTGCTCGATGCAGGCAAAACCTTCGACGTGGACGAAAGAACGGTCGGCATGTATAAAGAGATGTCACCCGAACACTTTGAAGCGATGAGCCTCCAAATTCTCGATTACTATTTGACGGACGACACGATCGTCAAATTCAGAAAGATGCTCACGATTGAACAGTACCGCAGCCCGATGCTGACGCAGCTTTACAGAGACATCTCTTTTAACAGCAGCCTTGCATTCCAGTCGCAGCTTTTTTCGGCACTGATGGACGAAGGGCTGCTCATAAAGGCCGACCCCTATGTGCTGGCACTTGAGTTCTTTTCTCCGATATTTCTGATATTCAATAAGTTTGACAATGATGAGAACGGATTGGCGCAAGCCAAAGACCTGTTGGCTAAGCACGTGCGCCTCTTTAACGAAAGATACGGCGCAAGCAAATAACAAATATATTTTACTGAGGTGGACACTATGAAAATTGTTGTGGTCAACGGCAACAGCCGTCACGGCAGCACATGGAACTGCAAAGAACAGCTGTTAAAGGCCATTGAAAAATATGAAGAAATTGACGTGAAAAATTTTGTACTGCCCAATGACATGCCACATCAATGTCTCGGATGTTTTTCCTGCATTATGCGCGGAGAAGACAAGTGCCCGCACGCGGGTTCCGTCAGCCCGTTTGTAAGCGCCATGGAGCAGGCCGATGTGATCGTGCTGACGTCTCCGATCTATGCGCTCGATGTGAGCGGACAGCTCAAATCGCTGCTCGATCATCTTTGCTTTATGTGGGTGAGCCATCGGCCCAATCCCAAAATGTTCAAAAAAATCGGCGTCACGGTGGCCACCACGGCGGGCTTCGGGCTGAACCATGCCACCAAGACAATGCGTTACAGCCTGCAGTACTGGGGGGCACGCCGTATCTTTTCGTTAAAAGTGCCCGTGGCGGCTGCCCAATGGGAAGACGTTACGGATAAGAAAAAAGATTCTGCCAAGAGGAAAGCAGAGAAAAAGGCGAAGAGCATTGTGAAATCCGTGAAGAAGGTTGACCGCCTGCAGCCGAAGCTGTTTATCCGGTTCATGTTCTGGATGATGAAAAGCATGATGAAAAAAAATACGTGGAACTCAACAGACCGCAGCCATTGGGAAGCCCAAGGATGGCTCGCGGGCAGCAGGCCGTTTTAATCGGCTTTCGTGTATTAAATGTACAGCTTTTCTGATTCAAGCGAGATCGCTTCGATAAAGCGATCTTAAGAGTATACTTAAGATTGAATACGATTGACATGCGATGCCATACTAAGTGATGAGGTGATGGCATTGCAAAAGCGCGAAGAAAAAAACAGGCTGGACATATCTGCCGAAAAGACTGAATTGACAAATAAGAAAAACGGATTCTCAAAACAAAATCAGAATCAGGGGCACAATACGGTGAAGCAGGCGCAGGGGCCGAACACAAAAAGGTGAAGAGTTATGGGCAAGAGCAATAAGATGAAGAGTACGCGGAATGGCAAAAAGGAAGACGGCACATTCAGGTCTAAGAAAATCAAGCACGATCCGCAGGCGGAAAGCGCAAGAGCCGTGTTTGGAATCAACGAAAAGAAGTAACCGCCGCAAGCATCTGGTTATACGGATGCTTTTTTATTGCCATTTGCGGACTGATGTATTGGCTCTGCGGTGCCGGAACGTCGGTTATCCCGAAATTATCTTCGCAATGTAAAGCTTCTCTTTGGTCATCCGGTCCGCCTGCGCGGTCACTCCGCGACGCTCATTCAATACGTCAGCAAAAAGAAAGTCCGCAGTCGCAGCTTCCCGTCTGTTATGCTGCGATAGCGCATTGACGGGTTCGAGCTTGCAAGACATCGCATAAAAATAATCCCGTGGCGGGAATTGCTGCTCTTTCGCTGTCAGCAGATCAATCCCCGTCGAAATGAGACGAGACTTCTTTAACCGTTGCAGGGCGAATTTGCAGTCGGCGGAAACTTTATTTGCTGAGACAGGGTTTTTACCCTATCCGGGCTGACACATACTGCCGATTTTAAGGTTTGTATTGATGACAGTGCCATCCCGCATGCCGTTTGGACATACGGTATTAAAAACCAATATCAGGTTTATACTAGCTTTTAACGAACCGTAACGGATGGCGGATATGAGCAGCATCACAAACAAGCAAATGGTCATGTTATTAATCATCACGCTGGCTTGCTACAGCATCATCGTGCTTCCCAAAGACATGGCACTCAGCGCAGGAACGGGGAGCTGGCTGACGCTGACTGTTGCGGCGCTCATTTTTGGCGTCGCTGCTGTGATCATCGTGAGCCTTAACAGTATGTTTCAGGGAAAGATGCTGTTTGATTATGCGCCTTCCCTTGTGGGCAAACCCCTGACATACATCATTGTATTTTTTTATATTATTTATTTTATGGCAATCCTTGTTTTCCTGATTACGATGAAAGCCAGGCTGCTAAAGGATGATTTTTTCCCCAATACGCCGCTTTGGTCGTTTCCACTTATTGGAATTCCTGTTTTTTGTTATATAGCCAACAAAGGCATCACCAATGCCGGAAGGCTCTCGGAGCTCGTCGGCATCGTGTTTATTACGTCGGCTTTGTTTGTTCATATCCTCATGTTTACACAGGGAAAAATCAGCCGTATTCAGCCGTTTTTTAATGCCGGAGATATTGAAAACTACGCAATAGGGTTAAAGGATACGATTTTTCCTTTTCTGGGCATAGAAGTGCTGCTCGCCGTTCCGCTCACAAAAGTAAACGGAAAAAAAGTCAAACGGACCGCTTTTCTTACCGTTTTATTCGTAGGCTTATTTTATATTGTCGTGGTTGAGAGCAGTATCATGAAAGTGGGAATCAACGATATTGCCCATTATGACGATGCGCTTATTGTCGCGATTCGCGATACGTCACCGGAATTCATGGACATATTCACAAGGCTGGATATTCTTTACCTGACAATTGGCTTCGGAGCCATTTTTGTGGGCATTTCCATCGTGATGGCCGTAACCGTCGAATATCTTTGCAAGATTTTTAAAAAAGCAAAACGAAGCTTAATCACGACAGTGGTGGGTGTTCTTGCCTACATACAGTTTTTTGTATTCAAGGACCTGCGGCATTACCATGAGTATGCCGCAGATGCATGCTCCTATTTAGGGCTTGTGGCCGCTATACTGATTCCGTCCGTGCTTTGGCTCATAGCGAGAAAGAAAACAAAAAGGGTTAAAGGTAAAAAACGTGCTGCTTAAAAGAACCGTGTTTGTTCTCGTTTGTATATATATATTGCTGACGGTCACCGGTTGCTGGGATTCGCTGGACGCGAATAATAAAACGCTGGTCATAACGGTCATCACCGATAAACAGGGGGATGATTATGCATTCTATATCGAGATGCCAAATTTAGGCGTCGGGCAAAACCAGCAAACCGGCAACGGGGACAGCAAACAAAAGTACTACATGGTATACGCAAACGGGTCTTCATTTGCGGATGCAAGGCGTCACATTGATGCAAAACTGGACAATCCCATTTTTCTTGGTACTGTCAGAGCTCTTGTGATCACCGATGATTTGGCCAAATATGGTATCGAGGAATATATGCTTCGTTTGCAGTCGGATAATCAGTATCGAAAAGCCCTCAATATTGTGACTTCGTATTCCGATCCCCAGGAGATTTTATCCGTTATGCCGCCCAACAATATATCCATCGGCGAATCGATCGCCGATACGCTTGTCAGCTTGAAATCCCTTGGAAAGATCGTCATCTATACATTATCCGATATTCTGGAGTTTGTTTACAGCGATACGTGCTATGCCTTGGTTAATTTGGATGTGGAAGACGGAAAATTTGCGTATAACGGCTATACCATCTTTCATAATAATCAGCTCATTGATTTTATTCCTTTTGAAGAAGCCAATGGACTTGTCTGGATTTTGGGGGACAATATCAAGCGCATTTATACGATACCGTTTAAAGACTTTACGGCAACGCTCAATGTTCAAGCCAAAAGCAAGTCGATCACGCCAACTTACGAAGACGGCAAGCTTGTTTTTGATATCAAATACGAAATGGAAGCAAAGCTGATGTACTTAAGCCAGGTCATTCAATTCGACGAAGGCATGCAAAATGCCGCCAAGGCGGAATTGCAAAACAAAATTGCGAATGAAATTGCGAAAACTATCGAACATTCCAAAGAGATCAATTGCGATTATCTGCAGTTTAAAGATTGTTACCGCATAAAATACCCGGATAAATTGAAGACTATTAATTGGCATGATACATATGAGAATGCTGAGTTCAGAATTTCTGTGAAAACCGTCCTTAAATTCGGGTCTATGATGGATTTCGAAGCATCCGACGAACAGCTTAATAAGTGAGGATTCGATATGCAGCAGCCGCATAAGAGATATGACGACATCATCAATATGATCAGAGAAAAGCAAATTGATGTGGTTCAAAGAACGATTGCCATGAAAACGGAATCAATATCCGTCATATACATCAAAGAGCTTTCGGATATTTCTTCCATTTCAGAGTATGTTATAAAGCCGCTCGTTGCACAGAAAGACGAGATGCCGCAGGGTGCAGCCGAGGCTCTCAATGTTATCAGCGCGTCCGAATGCATGCTGGATTCAGACGATAAGAAAATCGTGAATTATATCATGAACGCAAAATCCATCGTGTTGTTTTCATCAGGTGCGGATTATATTGTAATTAATACAAAAAAAGTCGAGAAACGAAACATTCCGGTGCCCGAATTTACTTATACGATGAGAGGCCCAAGGGATTCGTTGATTGAAGTCATGGAAACAAATTTGTCCTTGATACGATATCGCATCAAGGATGAAGCTTTGAGGATAAAAAAGCTGGAGGTTGGTAAGAGAACGAAAACCAGCATAGCCATGCTATATCTCGAGGATGTGGCTAACGATACCTGCGTCAAAGAGATTACAAAAAGGATTTCGGCTATCAATGTGGACGGGCTGAATTCGTCCGGGGAACTGCAGTCTTTCCTGTTAAACAAAAGCACCAACCTGTTTCCGATCATGGGCGTTATCGAGCGCTCGGATATGGCATGCGGCGCATTGCTGGAAGGGAAAGTCGTCATCATCATGGACGGAAGCCCGTGGGCCTTGGTCGCGCCCAAGGTATTCAGCGAATATTTGTGGGCCTGTGATGATTTTTACTCGAATAAATTTTTCGGCACATTCATGAGGGTGCTGCGCGTGCTTTCTCTCAATCTGACCTTCATTGTCTCGTCACTCTATGTGGCTATCGTCTCCTTTCATAACGATGTGCTTCCGGCCAGCTATATGATCGCGATTGCGCAGAGCCGGTCAAAAGTGCCGTTCAATGCGCTTGTTGAAGTGCTGCTCATCGAATTGATCGGAGAGCTGATACGCGAATCTCTGGTCCGCGTCCCGTCAAAAATCGGCACCGCTATCGGTATTGTCGGCGCAATCATCATCGGGCAGGCTGCGGTCTCCGCAGGCATATTCAGTCCGCTGCTGCTCATTGTCATTTCGCTTTCGCTGATTTCTTCATTCATCCCGGCGGATCATACCATTGTTGATCCTTTTCGCATATTGAAGTTTCCGCTGATTATCGCTTCGGGCACCTTCGGCTTTCACGGTTTTACGCTCGTCATCGTCCTCATATTATCACACCTTGTATCCATCAATACATTCGGCGTGCCTTATATGGCACCGGTGGCGCCGTTCAATTTTAAAGACTTTTTAAAGTCGGTCATATTCAGCAAAGAGATCGCATCGCGCCGTCCGCATTACTTGAGAACAAAGGACCCGACGCGCGCACCGACGGATAATAAGAAGTGATTTCCTCAAGTTTAGGTGACATCAGCAGTCGTAACTGATGAGGCACTGCGCAGCAATTTTTCTTGTCGCCGGTGTGAGCGAAACACAAAGCAAAGTCAAAACGATCTGCGTAAGGCTGCCTGATCCAAAGAATTGAATGTTAATAACATTGATGAGGGCAGGGTTATTAGCCTTATGAAAAAACAGGTAGTCTGCTGCGTTCCTAATCAAAAATAAAAAGCCGGCAAAACCGGCTTTTTACTCCGCAGCCCCGAAAAGCACAGCAATCCGGGGCTGCGTATTGGATGTTTTGACTCAGCGTTTTGGTTTTTTGGCATAATCACTCATCACATCTTTGAGTATCTCAACGGTCTCCTGAGAATCAGTCAATTCCTGCTTCAGCCGGGTAATCTCGGCCTCAAGGGCCATAACCTTGACCGATTCTAAATCTTCATGAACCCGTCTTGATGCGCGCTCCTGAGCCGTTTTTTTTTGTGGCTGATTTGAGTAAACGCTGTTTTTCTGCGTCATCGGAATCACCTCTTCATAGACATAATCGTCGTCCAAATACTCGTTGAACCGGCCGCGTTTGACATAATGCGTATGCAGCAGCTCGTGAGACACATGGCTGCCCGGAAACTCAAGGTACTCTTCATAGAGCTTCTTAACGGATGGGTTGTCGTGTGATTTGCGCATCACCTTTGACTCATCCTCGTCGTAAATGCCGCGAAGGCGCTTTTGCCGGACGTTCTGATCATTGGATCTCGGCTGGCCGCCGCCCATGATGCATCCACCGGGGCAGCCCATCACCTCAATGAAGTGATAGGGGGATTCACCGCTGTCAATCTGGTCCATAAGTATTTTTGCACCCGAAAGCCCGCTGGTGACCGCAACCTTCACGACAAAGCCCTCAAGGAACTGATAATCGGGAAGCACATTGTCAAATATGATATCGGCGGTTTTAACCTGCTCCAAACCCACAATGGGGGTCACGTGCAAGCCGTCAAAAGGCAGCTCCCGTCCCGTCACGAGCTCATACACGGTGCGCAGTGCGGCCTCCATCACGCCGCCGGTCACGCCGAATATATCCGCAGCGCCCGTGGAAAGCCCGAGCGGGTTGTCAAACTCCCGGTCTTCCAGCAGCGTAAAATCAATGCCGGCTTCGCGTATCATTTGCCCGAGTTCCCTCGTGGTCAGCACCGCATCCACATTGGCATTTCCGTTGTTTTGCATTTCGTGGCGGTTGATCTCGAATTTCTTTGCCGTGCACGGCATCACCGATACCACGTACATATCCTTCGGATCGCATCCCGTCTTCTCGGCGTAGAACGATTTGACGAGTGCGCCCAGCATCGTATGCGGGGATTTGCATGTGGAGAGATGGGGGAGCAGCTTCGGATACGTATGCTCGATATATTTGATCCAGCCGGGGCTGCACGATGTGATCATCGGCAGCGTCGCCTCGCCGCCTGTCAGCGTTTTCTTCACGCGCGTCAAGAATTCCGTTCCTTCCTCCATAATCGTTAAATCGGCCGTAAAGTTCGTGTCAAATATATCGTCGAAGCCGATTGTGGAGAGCGCCTGCGCGAGCTTGCCGGTCACGCGCGCACCCGGCTCATAACCGAATTCTTCACCGATGGCCACGCGAATCGCGGGAGCCACCTGAACGATGCATCGTTTCTTCTCGTTGCTGAGCGCATTCCAAACCGGTTTGATTGCGTCGGTTTCCTTAAGCGCGCCCACGGGGCACACAACGGTGCATTGCCCGCAAAACACACAGCCCACCGTGCCGAGCTTCAAATCCATCGCGGGGCCGATCACCGTTTGAAAGCCCCGGTTTTGGGCGTTGAGTATGCCGGTTCCCTGAACTTCGTTGCAGACGGTGACGCAGCGCCTGCACAGCACGCATTTGCTCATGTTGCGCGTGATGGAGACGGAGGAGTCCAGATTGAATTCCGAATGCTCGCCGTTAAAACGCGATTCGCTGACACCGAGCGTTTTGCCGAGCTCCTGCAGCTCGCAGCTTTGGTTGCGCGTGCAGCTCAGGCAGTCTTTATCATGATCGGAAAGCAACAGCTCATAGAGCACACGGCGCGCTTTTCTGACCTTTTGCGTATTGGTTTGCACCACCATGCCTTCTGCAACCTTGGCAAGGCACGAGGCCTGCAAAGTCTTCGCGCCCTTAACCTCCACAACGCAGATGCGGCAGGAGCCAAACTGATGAATGCCCTCCATCTGACAGAGCCCGGGGATTTTGATTCCCAAAGCCTTGGCTGCCTCCATAATGGTATAGTCTTCGGGAACAGTCACAGCGCGGCCGTTTATCTGTAAATTGACCATCGATGACTACCTCCTTTCACAATGCAGGCAGCGCATTGCTTCCGCCATCGCATTGAGCTTATGGTAACCCTTAATCACCTCTTCGAACGAATTCTTGCGGGTTTCGGGGTTCAGAATTTCCAGGCTGAAACGCCCGTGTGCCACAATCTCGTCATCGTCGCTGAATTCCGGTATGTCGATCGGTTCCCCCTTGTTAAGATTGCCTTTTCCGCCCAGATATTTGTCGATCGATACGGCAGCCTTTTTGCCGTCCGCAATTGCGCGGATCACCTCATCGGGGCCGCGCGTCACATCTCCGCCCGCAAACACGCCCTCCATTGTGGTCATTTGCGTATCGTTTTGCAGCACGAACGTTCCCCAAGGCGTCAGGCCGATCTCGTCTTTTCCGATAAACGGGAAGTCCGCAAACTGGCTGACTGCCGGAATCACCATATCGGCGTCGATAAAGAAATTCGAATCCTCCACGAATACGCTGCGCCTGCGGCAGGAGGAATCAAAGTCCCCGAGACACATCTTGACACATTCGATCTGGGCCACGCGTCCGTCCGGGCCGGGCAGGAATCTAACGGGTGCGGCGAGACAGATTATCTCAATGCCTTCTTCAGCCGCTTCGCAGATTTCCTGTTCGTAGGCCGGCATCGAATCTTTTGTTCTTCTGTAAAGAACCGTCACTTTATCGGCACCGAGCCGCAGCGCCGTTCTTGCCGAGTCGATTGCGGTGTTACCGCCGCCGATGACCACCACATTGCTGCCCATGTCGATGGGCTGGTGCGTGTTCGCTTTTTTAAGAAATTTGATGCCGTGTACCACGCCGGGCAGGCTCTCTCCGGGCACGTTGATCTTTTGGGGCAATTGCGTGCCGGTGGCAATGTAAATCGCGTCGTATGTCGCTTTGAGCTCTTTGAACGAGATGTCGCGGCCCACCTCGACATTGAGGTGAATCTTCACGCCGGTCTGTTCAATGAGGCCGACCTCGTAGGCAAGCACATCCTTGGGCAGGCGGTATTCGGGGATGCCGTATGCGAGCACGCCGCCCGCCGTATCGTGCGATTCAAAAACGTCCACATCGTAGCCGATGCGCGCGAGATAATAGGCGCACGTGAGGCCCGATGCGCCCGCGCCGATCACGGCAACGCTCCGTCCGTTCTTCGGGAACACGATATCGGTATGATAGGAGCCTTTGTCGCTGCTTATTGCGTAATCGGCAACGAATCGTTTCAGGTCGCAGATGGCGAGCGCCTCGTCCACCGTGCGCCTGCGGCATTTGTTTTCGCAGGGCCGCGTGCAGATGCGCCCGCAGACGGCGGGGAAAGGGTTTTCCTGCCGTATCAGCTTGTATGCATCGATAAAGCGCCCCGCTGCGATCAGCGACATATACCCGGGCACATTGACATTGGCCGGGCATGTGTTTTCGCACGGCGATATAAAGAGCTCGCTGCACACGCCCGCGCGGCAGTATTTGTTTTTGATGTGCTCGTCGTATTCGTCGCGGAAGTACTTGATCGTGGAGAGCACGGGGTTGGGGGCTGTCTGTCCAAGGCCGCACATCGCCGTCTCCTGTATCGTTTCGCCGAGCTCAATGAGCAGCTCCACATCACCGTCTTCGCCTTCGCCGCGCGTGATGCGCTCGAGTATTTCGAGCATGCGTTTGGTTCCGATACGGCAGGCCGTGCATTTGCCGCAGGATTCGTCCTTAATGAAATCCATAAAGAAACGCGCCGTATCCACCATGCAGGTATCCTCGTTCATCACGATGAGGCCGCCGGAGCCCATGATGGCACCGAGTTCTTTCAATGGTTCGTAGTCGGTAGGCACATTGAGATTGTCCGTTGTGATGCAGCCGCCCGACGGGCCGCCGATCTGCGCGGATTTGAATTTCTTGTTGTTGACCGTGCCGCCGCCGATCTCAAATATGATGTCGCCGAGCGGTATGCCGATGGGCACCTCCACGATACCCGTATTCATCACGTCGCCCGCGAGCGCGAACACCTTGGTGCCCCGGCTCTGTTCGGTGCCGAACTGCGTGTACCATTCGCCGCCGTTCAGTATAATCATCGGTATGCCCGCGAATGTTTCCACGTTGTTGATAATTGTCGGTTTCCCGAATAGGCCCCGCTGGAACGGGAAAGGCGGCTTTTGCTTGGGCTCGCCGCGGTGACCTTCTATTGAAGCCATCAGCGACGTTTCTTCGCCGCAGACAAAAGCGCCCGCGCCGATGCGCAGCTCGATATCAAATGAAAAATTGCTGCCGAATATGTTGTCTCCGAGCAGGCCCTTTTTTCTCGCATCCTCAAGCGCCGCCGTCATCCTGTCAACGGCGATGGGGTATTCAGCGCGGACATAGATGTAGCCCGTGGAAGCACCGATCGCGTAGCCGCCGATCATCATGCCTTCAATCACGGTGTGCGGGTCGCCCTCTATGATGCTTCTGTCCATAAACGCACCCGGATCGCCTTCATCCGCGTTGCAGACGATGAACTTTTGCTCGCTGGCCTGTTTTTGGGCTGCTTCCCATTTGACGCCCGTCGGAAACCCCGCGCCGCCGCGGCCTTTAATGCCCGATTTTTTAACCTCCTGCACAACCGTTTCGGGCGTCATGTCCTTTATTGCTTTGTATGCCGCGGCATATCCGTCCCGGGCAATGTAGGCTTCAATATCCGCGTATTCAATCGAGCCGCAGTTGCGCAGCGCAATTTTAACCTGCTTTTTGAAAAAGCCGATATCGTCAATATTCGGAACATACTGGCTCAGCGAGTGGTCATAGAATGTGTACGGGACGATCACTTTTCCGCTCTTGATGTGCTTGCGGACAATCTGCCGGGCTTTTTCTTCGTTAAGGTCCGTGTAAAATATATTGTCGGGCATCACGAGCATCACGGGACCCACCGCACAGGTGCCCATACAGCCGGTTTCGAGCACCTTGACCTCGCCTTTCATGCCCACATTGTCAACTTCACCGATCACGGCATCGCGCACAAGCGAGCAGCCGGAAGACACGCAGCCCGCTCCGCTGCACACATAGATCCTGTATTTGTATGTTTCAAGTTCGCTGTTGTAGCGGTTCTTTATGTCGCTTAATTGCTGGGCTGTGCCGATTTTACTTGATTTCATCCCATTCACCTCCTATTCGTTTTCATATTTTGCGAGTATGGCGCCGAGCTTGTTGACGTTGACCTGCTTATAGACCACATCGTCAATCATCATCGCCGGCGCAAGCCCGCAGGCACCGATACACCGGGCGACTTCAAATGTGAACTTGCCGTCCTTCGTTGTTGCGCCCACCTCCACATTAAGCTTCTCTTTGAGGCTCTCCACAATCTTTTTTCCGCCGCGCACATAGCACGCCGTTCCGAGACAGACGCGGATGGTATGAAGGCCTCTTGGTTCAGTGGAGAAAAACGAGTAGAATGTGATAACGCCGGATACCTCGGACAGCGGAACGCCGAGCGAATCTGCGATGTAAGCCTGCACCTCAAGCGGCAGGTACCCATAAATCTGCTGAGCAAGATGAAGAATCTGTATCAGGCTGCCTTCTTTGTCACGATACATATCGATCACATTGGCAATTGCAGCGTATTTGTCGTCATCGCATTCTTTGCAGCAGCCAAACTTGGCTTGAATTGTCTTCGTGCTCATCAAACACCTCCAAGTTCGAATATTCGGATCATTCGCCGATATATGCTCTCATTACAGAACCATCTTATCAAAGTGATGTGATAAAAATATGATGGAATTTCACAATTTATCCATTTAGCAGCGCAATTTTTGCAGCGAAAAGCAGTTAAAAGATTGTATTTCTTCACAAATTGATCACAATTACACAAATAATCTTGTTTTGCTTGCTTCTAAAATCGGATTGTTATAGAATAAATTATTATCGACACAAAATATTTCATGAGCTACGTGAACCATTTGAACTGTTTGAGAGGACGGGAAATGAGTGAAATCCGCTTATTGATCGTTGATCCGGCAGCCGAATTAAGAGCAACGGTAAAGACGCACGCGGCAATGGAAAACTTTCTCGTTGACGAAGCCGCCGACGGTATCGACGCAATAAAAATGTTCAGGCGTCATGAGTATCATGCGATTATTTTAAATGCCGTCCTTCCCGAGCTCGATTCGTGGCATGTTTGCAGGCAGATTCGGAAGAGCTCGCAGACACCCATCATTATATTATCGCGAGACGGCAGTGAAGATCAGAAGCTCTTTTTCTTTGACCTCGGCGTTGATGATTTTTTAAGCAGCCCGTTTTCTTTTAAAGTGCTGATGGCCAGAATCCGCGTGCTGCTGCGCCACAGCGCCAATCATTCAGACTATTCGCCAAGACGGCTCATTTATGATGGTTTATGTATTGATATTTTTTCACATGTGGTGTATATAGACGGAGCAGGCATTGTCTTAACCCCTAAGGAATACAAGCTTCTTGTGTTTTTGGCGAAGAACCCCAACCGCGCTTTCTCACGCGAAATGATATTAAGAGAGGTTTGGGGGGAGGACTTTTTCGGTACCGACAGAACCGTGGATACCCATATCAAAACACTGCGGGAAAACATAAAGCCGTATCACCGGTACGTGGAGACCGTTTGGGGCGTCGGCTATATATTTAAGACCTGAAAATTTTCAGTTCTTTTTTATTTTCAGGGATCAAAATTCAACATTTTTACGTCATAATAGTACGTAATACTTAAGCTGCACCGAAAATACGACTATTTGGAGATAGACAGAAGAAATATGAAAAAAGCTTTACTCATAATCGTCACCGTCGCGATTTTAAGCATGTCGGCTTGCGCAGACGTTAAGCCGAATTTTGATGTTGATCTAAAGGATGATATACCACAACAGCCCACCACTGCGCCAGCGTCTCAAAGCATCGTCAATTCATCACAAACCTACAGCTATGATCAAATGATCAGCGATGCAAAAACGCTCTCGGAGAAATATTCCGATATCATATCAACAGAATCGATAGGGAAATCCGTTGAGGGACGGGAGCTGTTGTTGATTAAACTCGGCAAAGGGGAGAAGAAAATTATACTTGCGGGGACTCACCATGCACGAGAGTATATCAGCTCGGCGTATCTTTTAAGATCGGTCGATGAATATGCACGCTGCTATGCCGCGAACAAGCCCTTTGGCGGTTACGATATAAAAACGCTGCTTGATCAAGTCACCGTTTACATCGTACCGATGGTGAATCCCGATGGCGTTAATCTCGTACAAAACGGTGTGAAGGCTGTAAAAAACCCGGAAAAAGTGAAATCAATGCGAATGTTGCAGGACGGCTACAACGAATGGAAAGCAAACATCAATGGTGTGGATCTGAATCGTCAGTATCCGTGCCATTGGGACGAAAAGCAGAGCAATACCGACGTACCAAGTTCGGAGATGTATAAGGGCACAGCACCCGCCACCGAGCCTGAGGTTCAGGCCTTGATGGCGCTCTGCAAAAACAACGAATTTGAACTCGCTGCTTCTTTTCATACCAAAGGCGAGGTGATTTACTGGGCGGACAGCGGCACGCAGGACAGCATTTCGGCAGGGGCGGTCATCGCGCAAACAATGGCAGATGTGACAGGATACGAACTGATGCCAGCATCAGAAGACCCTGCGGTATATGCCGCAGGCTTTGAAAATTGGTTCCGGCAGGATTTCTCGCGGCCTGCTTTTTGTGTGGAACTCACCCCGGCGGGCAATGGCTCGGCACCTCACGATGACGCGGATTTTGAAGTGCTTGTGTGGAATAAGGCTAAGTATTTGGTTGCTGACCTTATGGAGCAGACGTTAAAGACGGCGCAATAAATATTTAAAAAGACGCTCAATAGCTCACGTTGAGCAATACAAACTTGATGCTGTCTCCGCTCCATCCCATGTCCCACGGCACGCGGTTCCGGTCGAGATTGTGACAGCTGACGAGGGGATACCCCTTAGAATCGGCTCCGGTGACCACGGAAACATGCGTCACTTTGCCTTTTTTCACGTAAGCCACAATATCGCCGGGCCGAAGGCTGTAAGCATACTGGTATATTTCCTTGTAGCTGCCTTTCGCAAGAACAGAGGCGCGGCCGCTGTTGACCAAAAAGTTCTTCAGAGCCTGCGCATTCACCCAGGCACGGCTGCCTTTGCCGCCCGCATAGTTCCATGCGCCTGTCTTTTTAAACCCGCCCGCCAGCAGCACCTGCGATGCAAAATTTGCACAGTCTCCGCCCAGCGCATTGTAATTGGTATAATCGCCGTTGTAAGAATAGTTGTTCTGCCCGTCCGATGCGGAGCCGCAGTACATATCGGCATATTGAACGGCAGCAATGCGCTGACCGCTGATGCCGGAGATATCGATGGGGGCGTGTGCGTTTATATAAGCCGTGATCTCCGGCGTGACATTCCCCATGTTGATGGTGTCGAGCAGCGGGTCATCATACCATTCGCGGCTGATCACCCATTCGTTTTCCTCTTCGGCCGGTATCAAATCAACGGAATGGTATGCGCCCAGGCGGAATTTATTTTGGGTATCAGGACTGTCCGAATAGGCATATGTGTATTCATTCGATGTCAGGACATAAAACGAATACCCTCTGCCAACCTGCTTGACGCTTTTGATAATGATATCGCTGCGAATATCCGTGAATAAGACACCTTGCTTTGCCGCCCAGCAGCTTAAGTATCCCGCCCGCTGCACCTCGAATTCATATGCCCATCTGCCGTTCTTTTCCTCCGTGAAAAAAAGCGATTTCAGCGTATCCGTGTCTTTATTTAAAATGCACTCGTTGCGGAGACGGAACATATTGCCGATGATGCTTTCCCAGTCCTCATCGCCTTTATTGAAAGCCGCTTCCGAGTCTGTTTGAAACGGTATGATGAAAACAAACCCGGCTACGATAAATAAGGCCAGTGTTAAAAACAGCACGGTCATATTTGTTTTTATATGGCGCATAAGGCGACTCCTTCTTTTTCTAAAACATAAATATGAAGAAAAATCCCTTTATAGACATTTTTCCGTTCATTTAAAAATACGCAAGCTGCGCACATATTGCATGTATTGTCAATAAAATAAATCATAAAAATGCAAAGGGGGGTATACGATGCTGCCCAAAACTGAGCTGATGGCATTGGCCAACGCGCTGAAAGCCACGCCTGAATACAATGAAATGCTTAAGCAAAGACGGCTGATCATGCAAAATCAAAGATTGAGCAGAGTGATGATAAACTTTGAAAGAGAACACGCGCGCGTGATGCGTCACGATTTTCCTGAAAATCAGGTTGCCGCGCATATGAAAAGCTTGTATGAAGAAAACAAGGTGTTTCTTGAAACAACCGATGTCAAGCTGTACATGAAATCAGCCAAGGAATATCAAAGCGTTGTGACACAATGTGTTGACTACTTAAACGGATTGTTTGATGCCGGCTATTCACAAAGATCCTTTTAATACCGTGTATAAATAATAGATAAAAATAATGGTCACCGGTGCTGTTGCTCGGCCGGTGACCGTTATTTGAATTGACAAAGTCACAAAGACCGGCTCAATCAATCATCGCCCATATCGTCCATGTCATAATCGGACATATCATCATAATCAGGCATCATGTCCCAGCCGCCCGGAACACCGTACCAGCCGTTCATTGCGGTTTGAGACGAACCAAATCCGTCAAAACCGCCGCTATAAAAGCATCTGCCGAATCTGTCGCAGCACCTGCCAAAGCGGTCGCAGCACCTGCCAAATTCATCTATCCAATAACAGCGGCCCGTCGGAAAACCGAAATCGACTGGGAAGAAGAAAAATCTCGGGAAACGTTGTCTGATCGGGAACGGCCTTGGAAAAGGCCTGCCGGGGAAGCCGCCACGCGGGCCGCCGCCCGGAAAGCCACCGCCGGGACCACCGCCCGGAAAACCGCCGCGTCCGCCGCCGGGACCACCGCCCGGGAAGCCGCCACGTCCGCCGCCGCGCTGAACCATCTGCTGCCTGTCTATAGATGTATTCATACCATCTGGCATCAAAAAAACTCCTTTCTGCTAAAAAAACACAAACAAGACTGCTTGCTGGTGTATACTATGAGTTTCTTTGATGTTTGGTTCTTTGTATACCCGAATTACAAGGAAGAAGCTTCCTGTCCGGCATGCACGATCCCGCTTGAGGAATCCGATGCTGCCATATTCCATTTTCCGCAGCGGTCACCCCAATTGGCAATCACCGTCTCGTCCGATTTGATGCGGACCACTTCACACATGTTGGCACAGCCGCTGCAGACGAAGCTTTCGGCGGAAAACGCGTGGTTCAGGTTTTCAAAGCCCGTGAAGCTTGTGGCCCTGCCGGACAGTTGAATTTCGTCTTTGGCCAGCAGCGCCGCACCGTAGGCTCCCATCACATCATAATGCTGCGGGATAATAATTTTCTTGCTGAGTGCTTTTTCAAATGCCGCGAGTATGCCGACGTTGGCCGCAACGCCGCCCTGAAAGAGTATCGGCCCGCAGATGGTCTTACCCTTGGCGAGGTTGTTCAAATAATTGCGGACAAGCGCTTCGCAGAGCCCGGCAATGATATCCTCGGCGCTGTGGCCCGCCTGCTGCTTGCTGATCATATCGGATTCCGCGAAAACCGCGCAACGCCCCGCGATGCGCACGGGGGACTTTGCACGCAGCGCATAACCGCCGAATTCCTCGATGGGTATATCAAGCCGGGAGGCCTGCCGATCGAGAAACGAGCCTGTACCGGCGGCACAGACGGAATTCATTGAAAAATCGCAGACAATACCGTCTTCCATCAATATAATTTTGGAATCCTGACCGCCGATTTCGAGTATGGTTCTGACCTCCGGCACCACATGGCACGCGGCGGCCGCATGCGCGGTGATCTCGTTTTTCATGATATCGGCGCCGACGATCGCACGCGCCAGCTGACGTCCGCTTCCGGTGGTTCCCGCACCGATGACGGCGTCATCTTTGCCGATCTTGCTTTTAAGACACGCCATACCCGCTATAATCGCTTCAATCGGCCTTCCGTTTGTTCTTATATAAAGCTTTTCCACCACTTTTCCGTCCGCGTCAGTCAACACGAGATTGGTGCTGACCGAACCGACGTCAATCCCCAGACACAGTTCGTTGTTCATGCCGGTTTGACTCCGTTTCTTCGCCGCATATGCAGCATATCGATGAAAGCCTCAATTCTTGTGACGTATCCGGCTTCGCCTGTCATTTCATCAACCACCAGTGCGAGAACCGGAAAGCTTTTGTCCTGCTGGATGGCCGGAAGCACCGCCTTGACGACGATCTCGGGCATACAGCCGAGCGGATAAACCTGTATGGCGCCGTCGAAGCCGCGGTTTTGGCACAGCCGCGCATGCCCGATGGACTCTCTCGCATGCCCGCCCGCGTTATACGGCAGGTACTCTTTCGCAACCCGGTTGACACGAGGAGAGTTGAGCCCCAATGGCTTTGCGGCAAGGTCCTTAAGCCACCAGCTCGGCGTTATCAGGCGGCTCGTCGCCACACCCATATCCATCAGCCTGTCTTCAATATAGAGATTCGCGAACGGCTCGATCATCGAATAGATTTCCCCGATCAGCGCCACCCTAAGCGGCTGCCGGTTTGAATCCGTACGGACCGCGTCCATTTGACGGTGGTAACAGACAAGCGTTTTTTGCATTTCACCGGGCAGGCGGCAGTGTTCAAGCTGCTCATAGCATTGAATCAACAGCCTTTTGCAATCGCCCGCATTTTTTTCATATCCGGCCAGCCAATGCGCTTTTTCATCCAGGCTGTCCGCCAGCGACAGGATATGAACGGCCTGCTTTAACGCAAGAAGCTTTTGGGGCGCGTTTAACGGGCTGGCCTTGGCTATCGTGCCGATGCGCCGCATAAGCTCTTTTCTGCCGACAGCGCCGGGCGCATCGATCACAATTGATTGAACCTGCGGGCCGAGTTTTTTAAGCAGCTTCATCTGCAGCTCGCAGTATTCGCCGAAACGGCACGGGCCGCAGCTGCCTGTGATCAATATCGTATCGGCGCCTTTCTGAATACAATCGGTATAGCTGCCCATAAAAATCTTAAATGGCAGGCAAATTTCCTCGGGCGACAGTCCGGCACCATTTTGCAGCGTCTGTTTATTGATCTTTTCGGGCATCACATAAGGGATATGAACAGCCTCAAAGAACGCCTTGGCCGCAAGGCAAATGTTGCCCATGCGCGGAAAGGTGATCACCACGGTGCATCCTCCTTTTGAGCATATCTGTAAACGCTTCGATCCTTGTATCGAGCGCGGCTTCGCCGGTGTGCTCGTCAAGCTTTAGCACCATGTAGGCCAAAGAACCGATATCGTGCTTAACAAGCTCGGTGAACACCGAATCAACGCCGCATGAAAACGTGGACAGATAGATAATCCCGTCTATCGCGCCGCGCTTGTAAAGGCTGACCGCCGCACCGTAGTATTCACGCGCAAAATACCAAAAAGGTTGCTTGAAAAGCTTGCCCGTTTCCTGAGCCTTCTCATGTTTGCCCACGCTTTCGGACGTCACGATACCGACGCCCATCGCGCGCAGCTTATCGATAATATGCATGTTGACAAACGCGTCGTGAACGATATACGCATGGCCGATCAGCGCCACGCGGTACCCATAGCCTTCGTCGCAAATGCCGCGCGAAAAGGCCGTCTGCTTTTTCATCGCGCTCTCAAAGGCCTCTGTTATTTCTTTTTTGTTTTTTGATACGATGCTGCCTGCACGAAACGACCACTCGCGAAGCTCCTTAGGGCCGAACGAAAAAACGGGCGTGTCAATAAGCGGCGGCAGGCCGTCTATGCTGTTTTTAACCATTTCCACGAGGCCGCAAAACATGGGGCATAAGGATTTCCCTTTTTCGAGGCTCAAAAAGTGAGGCATCAGCAGATAATCGCATCGTGACTTTAGCCAGCCCGCATGGCCGTGAAACACTTTCACCGGCAGGCAGGCGTCGTCCACGCAGCACTTGACGCCCTCATCAAGTATCTGCTTGTTGGTATCCGGCGACGTCACCACGCGACAGCCAAGGCTTTGGAAAAAGCTCTCCGCAAAAATATGATAATGAAAATACAGCAAACCTTTTGGTATACCGACAGTTAAATTGCTTATCATGCTTGTATCTTGCGCCGGGCACAAAAAAAATATGCGGCTCGTGTTGCGTTGCGCAGTCTCAATAAATACCGGCACTTGCGGTTTTAAACTTTTACCGGCAGGAAGATATCCGCTTCACAATAGGTTGACGTGCAGACAGTCGCATCGACGCGCTCTATCATATAATCGCCGTCCCGTTGACAGGCGGATTTTTCGAGCCAATTAAGCGTGATGTAGTCGTAGATATCGTTGAGCGTATAGTCGGAAAGCAGATCGGTCGAATGAAACCCTACGTATTTAAATACGGCGTAAAGCTGAGAGGGGAGCGAAAAACAGTCAAACGGCGGCTGGTTTTGAAGCGGCGCCGCAATTTCAACACAAGGCATGTAGGTGTAACTCTCGCTGTTCACGTCGAGGGAAAAACCGTAATAAAGGTGCTCGTTTTTTCTGCCGGCAATGGCTTCACGTTCGGTATTGCAAAAATACAGTGCGGCTTCGTTGGCAGCCATGGATTTCTTGGGAACAAGGGGGATGCGATGTTTAATGCCCGCAAACATCATCTCAGGCAGCATAACAAAGCGGGGCGACGTAAAAATGCCGTTGGCAAAATCGTGTATCGCGCTCGTATCAAGCTTGTGAACGATCTCCAGTTCTCTGGGGTTGCTGCGAAAAGAAGTCGGCGACAATCCGAATTGGCATTTGAATGCGCGCTCATAGCTTTGTTCATAGTAAAAGCCGTAAAGCGCGGCGATATAGCACAGTGTTTCATCGGTATCAAGCAAATCCCCGATGCTGCGGCTCAGGCGCCGTCCGCGCACGTAAGCCATCAGCGTTTGGCCCGTTAACGCTTTGAACAAACGAACCAGATGAAATTTAGAAATATACATGCTGCCTGCAATCGTATCGAGCAAAAGAGGCTCGTTCAAACGCGCCTCAATGAGATGAATGACCTGTTCTATCAGTTCAACAGATGTGTCTCTCATACCGGCATTCTCCCGTCTCAATTTGTCATGAATGACAGAAAATCAGCAAGAAATGTTCGTTCAGTACGCTATATGTATTTTATAATATCCTCATTGTTTTGTAAATTTAGATAAGAAAGGATTTATAATGAAAAAGGTTTTACACCTGTGCATGATATGTTTGCTCGCGGCACTGCTGTTTACCGGCTGCGCCAACGGTTTATCAGTCCCAGCTTTTCCCGAGCCGTCGCCTTCCGCTTCGGCGCCCGAGACATCGGAATCGCCCGAAGCTTCCGAGGCAGCCGAATCGAAACCGGCCGCCGAGCAAAGCAGATTTTTAAGCTTGCAGCTCGAATCGGCCAATCTGAAGGATAACCTGATTGAAGCGTCCCCGAAAATGACGTTGTGCGTTTATCTGCCGCCGTCTTATTATGAGAGCGAAAAGGCATATCCCGTTGTGTATTATCTGCACGGACACGGCGAGAGGGTCGGGGGGTACGGTGCCGTCAACAGGGCTGCATTCGACAAGGCGTTCGAAGCGGGGGCCGACGAGTTCATATTTGTGGAGATACAGGGCGATCGGTCGTACTATGTCAATTCGCCCGTGACCGGCAATTGGGATGACTATATCATCGATGAGGCGATTCCGCTCATAGATGAATCATACCGGACGCTCGCAGACAGGGAGTCGCGCGGCATCTGCGGCTTTTCCATGGGCGGTTTCGGCGCGCTGAACCTCGCGATCCGTCATACGGATGTATTCTGCGCGTTTTATGCGATGTCACCCGGGCTGCTTAAGGACGACGGCATGGACGAAGCGATGAAATCGTGGCGCGCTGACGGTTCTTTCCTCAAAGACTACGCGCGCGCCTTCGCGCCGGACCCGGATGACGAACAGCTCGGGCGTATTCCGACGCTGGACGGCAGCGAGGCAGACAACGCGATTGTTGACCAATGGCTTGGCGGCTTCGGCAAAATAGAAGAGAAGATCGATACGTATCTCGCGCAGGGGACACCGCTCAAAGCCATCGGTTTAAGCTACGGAACAAAAGACACCTATGCGTGGATACCCAAGGGCACACAGTATTTCTCCGATTATCTGACGGAAAAGGGGATAGAGCACACGCTGTTCGTCTTCGAAGGCTTCCACGAACAGCCGCCGAACAGCGCAGCGGAACATCTGATACCCTTCTTCGATGAAAATCTGAAGTTTCAATAACATCAAGGCATTCACAGCACAGGAAACCAAAACGGTTTCCTGCGTTTTTACTTGCAAAAAGCCAAAGTAATAGATGCTGCGTAATGGCACAAAGTGTCGGGGAGTGATCAATTTTAAGCAATTCTTTTCTCCCGGTCACCTAAGGTGACAGCCCAAATTCGCCCTATTGGGTAATTGTCAGAGGGGTATGCGTCAAGAGGCTTCTTAACACTCTGAAGCCGCCTTGCCTCGAAAAAGCGCTGCAGATCGAGGAGCACTTTCTGCGGTATTGTTCAGCGTCTCATCAACTCCCTGTTGACGGCAACCCCTGTCTTTCAATTCAACACTTTGATTCGTAATCAACGGCCTTTTGCCGATCGCTTATTCAAGGAAATCCCAATATAACGAACATCATACAATCCTGACCTAATGATCAAGACAGGTCTTTGCGGCTGCATGGCCTCGGCGCGTCTTGATGTGATATGGATAATGATTGCCGCGCCGTCATGTGGGATCCTTGATGCAGCTTGATCCGTTAATATTTTGTTTACATACGAAATCACATCTACTATAATAAACGCGACACAAAATGACATCGTATGGGGGAACTGCCATGCTTGATGAGAAAAATCAGCCGATGAAACTGTCCAAAAAGCAAAACGCATTTCAATTTATAAAATTTACGCTGTTTTCGGCTTCGGCTGGAATGATACAAATTGGGAGCTTTACATTGCTCAATGAGCTGGCCGGGCTCCCGTATTGGCCGAGTTACCTGGTTGCGCTGATACTTTCCGTTGTATACAATTTCACAATAAACAGACGGTTTACGTTTAAGTCAACCGCCAATTATCCGCTCGCGATGATGAAGGTGTTCGGATATTACTGCATATTCACACCGCTTTCTACTTGGTGGGGCGATGCATTAACGAATATCAAGTGGGACGATTATATCGTATTGCTGGGAACCATGGTCATCAACTTTATCACTGAATACCTCTTCACGCGTTACGTCGTTTACCGCCATTCGATTAATACGAACGAGCTCGGCCAAAAGGAAAACGAGAAGTATGCCAAGCTGATGCAGGACAAGCTCGCCGAAACGCCGCTGCAAAAATGAATCTTCTGAAAGGAGCTCTCGCTCCTTTTTTATTTTCAGCCAACATAGAGCGTTCTCTGAAAACGATTTAGCTGTGTCATCGTCTTTCTTGTTTTTGCACCCAAAAGTGCATGTTTATAGTGTCTGTGATGAATACATCTTGCAAACATTTCTTATTGATAGTAGAATAAGGTAAATTTACGAAATCGTTTTAGCAAGGTGAAAACAATGAATGATAAATGGCAGGGCATATCATATCACGGTCAGCTTCACGTGGACGGAACTCTTCTGAAAAATGAACTTGGCGAGAAAGTATTGCTGCACGGAATGAGCAGCCACGGCATGCAGTGGTATCCTCAGTTCGCGCGGACGGCATCCATACACACCACCAAGCTGTTGGGAGCCAATGTGTTTCGCATCGCGATGTACACCGACGAAGGCGGCTATTTGACGGATAAAAGCATTGTGGAAAACGTCTGCAAAGCCGTCGATGATACGCTGGCGCTCGATATGTACGCGATTATTGACTGGCATATACTCTTAAATAACGATCCTCTTGCAGACGTTGAGGAAGCCATGGCGTTCTTTGATGAAATCAGCGATAAATACAAAAACGAGCCCGGCGTGATATACGAAATATGCAACGAGCCAAACGGTGCCGATGTCACATGGTCGGGAAATGTCAAGCCGTATGCCTGTCAGGTCATCCCCGTCATCCGGCAAAACGCGCCCGATGCCGTGATACTCGTCGGATGCCCCACATGGAGCCAGGACGTGGATATCTGTGCGGCCGATCCGCTTCATTTCAATAACATTATGTATACGCTTCATTTCTACGCGGGCACACACGGCGAGGAGCTCCGGCAAAAATGCGTAAAGGCGCTGAATATGGGAGCGCCCGTTTTTGCAAGCGAATGGGGGACCAGCGCTGCCGACGGCAACGGCGGTGTTTTTTTGCGCGAGAGCGATGTGTGGCTCGAATTTCTCGCGCAGCACGATATCAGCTGGTGCAACTGGAGCCTTGGCGACAGGGACGAAACGAGCGCCGCGCTGCTGCCCGGAGCGCCGCTCGGGAGCTGGACCGCGCAGCAGTTATCCGAAAGCGGCCGTTATGTATTTGCAAAATTGAAGGACTCAATTAAATAAATAACATATTCGATATTCAGGAGGTACGGTCATGCGAAGGAACTCTCCGATTTTCAAGAAAGCGGCATGCGTCTGCTTTGCCGTTTTATTCCTCACCTCTTTGTTGGGCTGCGCACAGCCGGCCGAAGCGCCGTCGGCATCCGAATCGGCGGCTGTGGAAACACCGGCCGAGACGCCCGCTGCGGAAGAAAGCCCGGCTGCTGCAGAGCATTCGACTGAAAACATGGTGCAAAACGGTGATTTCTCGGACGGAACGGCAAACTGGTCGCTTTACCTTGCACAAGGCGGTGCGGCTGAGCTCAAAGCAGAGAACGAGGTCGGCATTATCGATATAAAATCGCCGGGCTTGGCCGATTATGCGGTTCAGCTTTATTATGACGGTTTTAAGCTCGAAACGGGCGGCGTCTACCGCTTTGCGTTTGATATGTCATGCACGATGGACCGCAACGTTGCCGCCCGCCTGCAGGTCAACGGCGGAGACTACTCGCCGTATATCGAAGAATTTGTGGACATCACCGGCGAAATGAAAAGATACGAATTTGAGCTCAACATGGAAGCGGGCACAGACCCGGCGCCGCGGCTTTGCTTCAACATCGGCAAGCCACAGGACGGCTCGGAAGTCGGCCCGTGCGTGCTGTCCGTGGACAACGTGGAGGTGACTTTGACTGACGCGTCAAGCATATTGGAACCCGAGCCCGAGCCCGAGCGCCCGCAGATCAACATCAACCAAATCGGGTATGAGCCGGACGATCAAAAGATCGCGGTGTTCCGCGGTGAAGGGCTGGAAGATAAATTTCAGGTGCTCGATGAAAGCGGCAGCGTTGCATTTGAAGGCCCGCTGACAGGCCCGATAGAAAATGAAGCGGCGGCCGAGACCAATTTCACGGGCGATTTCTCCGAGCTGAAGACGCCGGGCGAATACCATATCGTCAGCGGCAGCGCGACCGAATCGTACACCTTTACAATCGGCGACGATATCTATAACGCTGCGTTAAAATCCGCCGTTCAAATGCTTTATCTGCAAAGGTGCGGCAGTGAGCTCGACAGCGCCATTGCCGGGGAATATGCACATGCGCCGTGTCACACGGGAGAAGCGATAATTTACGGCACCGAGGAAAAGAAGGATGTATCCGGCGGCTGGCATGACGCAGGCGATTACGGGCGGTATGTGGTGCCCGGTGCCAAAACCGTTGCCGATTTGATGATCGCCTATCAAGATTTTGAGGGCGTGCTCGGCGCTGACCACGGCGATGCGATCGGCATCCCCGAAAGCGGCAACAGCGTACCCGATGTTCTGGATGAGGCGCGCTATGAGCTCGAATGGATGCTCAAAATGCAGGACAAAAGCGGCGGCGTTTACCACAAGGTCACCGGCCTTGCTTTCCCCGAGGCAGTGATGCCGACGGAAGAGACCGAGCAGCTTTATATATTGCCGGTTTCGATCACGGCCACCGGAGATTTCTGCGCCGTGATGGCGATGGCGTCGCAAATATACGAGCCGTTTGATAAGGACTTCGCAAAGCAGTGCTTAAGCGCTGCCTTAAAGGCGTGGGATTATCTCGAGAAAAACAGCGGCGGCAGCTTTAAGAACCCCGAGGATGTCTTGACGGGCGAATATCCCGACGGGCAGAATTCTGATGAACGCTGCTGGGCGGCGGCGGCGCTCTACCAGGCCACGGGCAAAGCCAAGTACAATGACGCGTTTATCAAGTATCTGAATATGTCTCCGTTTGTGCTCGACGGGTACGGCTGGGCCAATGTCGGCGGCTATGCAAATCGGATCTATCTGTCGCTCGATCCGTCAATGATTGATGCCGACAGTGCCGCAAAAATAAAAGAAACCATAACGAAGAAAGCGGAGACTTTCGCGGCCAATGCAGAAAAAGACGGCTATGCAAGCACTCTCGGTCTTATCTATCCGTGGGGCAGCAATATGTCGGTCTGCAACAACGCCATGTATTTGCACGACGCAGACATCTTCCTTGGAAAAGACAGCTCGGCGCTGATCGACAGCCACTTCAACTATATATTCGGCGCGAACCCGATGAGCACGTGCTATGTGACGGGCTTTGGCACAACATTTCCGAAGAATCCGCATCACCGCCCGTCTATGGCGGCGGGAGCGGCGATGCCGGGCATGCTGGTCGGCGGCCCCAACAGCAATCTTGAAGACCCGTTTGCAAAAGCCGTACTTTCCGATGCGCCGCCCGCAAAATGCTACGCGGACAACGCGCAGAGCTTTTCGTGCAATGAAGTGGCTGTCTATTGGAATTCGCCGCTGATCTATCTGATTGCCGAGCATCTGAGCGAGTAATTCAGTTTGTTTCCGGCTTGCGGGCTGCCGATAATCCATGTTGTTTCATTGCTGTGAATGGAACGACTCGGTCATCCAGTCCGCAGCGCGTCATCTCACGAGGCTCGTTCACTGCGATAGCGTAAAGGTTGCCCGCTATCGCAGTTTTTGTTTATCTGTGAAGTGGACTGGGGTCCCATGAAATGTTATGATAAGGTGATTTTTTTCACTGCGGAGTCAGCCGCTGCGCGCCATGGCAATCACATAATCGCTTTTATGACACACAGAAAGCCGAATAAAAACTGGCCTGAGAAAGGATAGCGTATGGTCATCCGCAAAGCGACGGCAGAAGACATTGATGTTCTGATTGAACTGAGACTTCTGTATCTTGCCGAGCATTTCGGGGATATCCTTAAGACGGAGCAGCAAATATCCGGTCAGCTCGCAGGCTATTTTGCAGCGCATTTGTCGCGGGATTTTGAGGCCTTTCTGGCCGAGGAGCACAACCGTCCGATTGCCTGCGCGTTTCTCGTCGTGCAGGAAAAGCCCGCCAATCCGCGCTTTCCGGGCGGCAAAACGGGCCTTGTTCTCAATGTCTATACGCGCTCCGAATACCGCCGCAGGGGAACTGCCGGCAGCCTTTTAAGCGCATTGATCAAGGAAGCCGAGTCCCTTGGTTTATCGTATATTGAACTGACATCCACAGAGGCGGGAGAGCCGCTTTATAAAAGTTTCGGCTTTGAGCAAAAGGATACGAACCAGGAGATGATACTCGTTTTAAACAAGCGCTGAAAGATCATCAGAAAGAATGGTTAAAAATGCGTGATAATTGGGTATTAATAGGATATACCAAGAAAGGAGATGATCAATATGGCTTGCGATATCATGGTTGTGAAAATCGGGGAACGAAGAGAGCGCTCTCCGGAGGTGCAGGAGGTGCTGGCTAAGTTCGGCTGCTCCATAAAGGTGCGGCTCGGGCTGCATGAAACGGAGACCGTCTGTTCGGACGAGGGCATACTCATTTTGCAACTGACGGGTGATACCGAGGAAATGCTTAAGCTTGAAGAAGCGCTTAACAAACTGAAAAATGTCAAAGCAAAAATGGTAATATTGGATTGATAAAAACCGAAATAAGGTTCTTGGCTTACGCTGGTGAACCTTATTTTTTTTTATTCTATATAAAAAAATGATTGAGCCATGTGAATCCGTGGTAAAAACAAGGAGATAAAGTTTTTATTTTTATGCTGGAGGATCGTGTGCTTGTTCGTATACTTATATGATGTTCTGCTTTGTATCGGAAATTCTGTGGATCTGATTTCTCCCGATGTGACCAGCCACCACCAACAGGTCGCTTTTCTGGCATATCAGATAGGCAAAAAAATGGGGCTCGATGACATGGTCTGCCGGAATTTGATTACAGCCGGGCTGCTCCATGATATCGGCGCGCTGAACAGCCGGGAGAGGCTGGCGCTCATCGAAGAGGAGCCCGTTACCGTCAACAGCCATGCGTTTCGCAGTGCGCGGCTGTTGGAAGAAGCGTCCCCTTTTGCCGATATAACGGACATTGTTCGCTATCATCATGTCAAATGGGCCGGAGGGGAAGGGCGAAAATACAAGGGCAAGGATGTCCCTCTCGCGAGCCAGATTTTATATCTCGCCGATCGTACCTGTGTGAAATTCAATACCAATAAGAATGCGATCGAGCAGGTGCCGGATGTGCTGGCGCAAATTTCTGCGGATGCGGGACAGCTCTTTATGCCCAAAGCCGTGGATGCCTTGAACGAGTTAAAGCGGCATGATCATATCTGGCTGGAGCTGCTGGAAAGCTCACCGCTTGATTATCTGCCTGTCCAGCGAATTTATGGCACTGTTTCCCTTGATATCGATGAGATGCTTGAGGTGACGCGCATGCTGTCTTTCATCATCGATTTTCGGAGCCATTTCACCGCCACGCATTCGGCGGGTGTCGCCCATACCGCAAGACGCCTTGGTGAGCTTTTCGGCTTTTCCGAGATCGAATGCAAAATGATGCTGATCGCCGGATACCTTCATGACCTTGGCAAGCTCAGCGTGCCCAATGAACTGCTGGAAAAACCTTCGGCTTTAAACGAAGAGGAATTCAACATCATCCGCGGCCATACCTTCCATACGTTCAGGCTGCTCAGCATCATTAAAGGCTTCGAGACGATCAACAAATGGGCCGCGTATCATCATGAGAAGCTCAACGGAAAGGGGTATCCGTTTCAGCTGAGCGAAGACCACATTCCTCTCGGCTCGCGCATCATGGCCGTGGCAGACGTGTTTACTTCAATTACCGAGGACCGGCCGTACAGAAAAGGCATGTCGGAGATACAGATTGCAAACGTCCTCAAGTCCATGTCCGAGAATGGCTCTCTTTGCGGCATCGTTGTGGATAAGCTGATCAACAGGCTGAGCGAATTCACACATATCTGTGACGAAAACCAGAAGGCCGTTGCATCGTTATACGAGAACTTTTTCCAGATCGCCTGACCGACGGCTTGTTTTTGCTCTCACATATTGTATAATATGATTAATGCTTGCCATAATTCTTAAATATCACAATATTTTGTGATTTGTGGAGTCAGTCATGATCAAAGAGTTTAAAGAATTCATATCGAGAGGCAATGTGATAGACCTCGCGGTCGGCGTGATTATCGGCGGTGCGTTTGGAAAGATCGTCACCTCGCTGGTGACCGATGTGATCATGCCGCTTATCGGCGTGATCAGCGGGGGCCTTAATGTGAAAGACCTGAGCTATACGGTGGGGGACGCTAAAATAGCGGTCGGCAGCTTTCTTCAAAGCCTGATCGACTTTTTCATTATCGCCGTTTGCGTTTTTGCCGCCATCAAAATATTGAATGCATTCAGGAAAAAGAAAAAAGAACCGGCTCCGCCGCCGGAGCCCTCAACAGAAGAAGTGCTGCTCACGCAAATCAGAGATCTGCTGAAGGAGAAAAAATAACATGGGTTACCCTTGGATTGAAGAATTCTGTCTCAGCAGGAAAGGCGCGATCAAGGAATATAAGCCGGAGTGGGGAGCGCTGCTGTATCTGGTGGGCGGCAAGATGTTTGTGATGCAGGGGCAGGACAATCAGGGCCGCAGCATCATCACAATAAAGCTCGATCCGCCGTTTGGAGAAATGCTGCGCAGCCAGTTTGAAGACATCCGGCCCGGCTACTACATGAATAAGCTGCATTGGAATTCCGTCGATTTAAAGGGCTCCGTGCCCGATGAACTGCTCAAAAACATGCTCGATCAATCTTACAACCTCGTGCTTCATTCACACACTAAGAAAATGCAAAATGAAATCCTCTCGGCTGAATAATTGGGAGGCATGTGATGGGATATTCCGTTAATTTGAACCGTTTATCCGTTAAAGCTTACAAAGACCATTTGTTAAGCATTGAGCTGCTGCCATCGCGGCGTGTGCTGCTCGATGCCATCGACCGGCACTTTTCAGCGATTTCAGACTGCGGCATTGACGATATCGGCGCATTCATGCAGGCGGTTTCCACGCCAAAAAAGCTTTCCGATCTGAGCCGGAAAGCCTCGATCAGCGAGGATTATTTAAAGATTCTCAAACGCGAAATCGGCGGCCTGCTGCCCAAAAGTATTGCTTTATCCGAATTCGATATGCTCACTTCCGATATGCTGGAAGAACTCAAAAGCGCCGGGATGCGCAGCTCCAAAGATTTTTATGAAGCGTATTCGCACAGCGGCGTATCAGGGCTTACTAAAGAGGACTGTGACAGGCTTTTTGCGCTGTGCGGGCTCGTCCGCATCAACGGCATAGGCGCGCTGGCCGCCAAGATTTTCTTCGAAGCCGGATATGTGTCTGCCGCCGATATCGCTTCAGCCGATCCGCAAAGCATGGCTGATAAATTCAATGCGCTCAACGACGAAAAACATTATTATGACGGGCAGCGCCTCGGCATCAAAGATATGACATTCTGCATCGTTCACGCCAAAATGCTGGAGCAGTATTCGTAAATCTAACGCACAATGGCCCATCAACAGTCGATCTTTTCTTCGGCATGGCCTTAAAACGTATAGAGCGGTCGGTATTCGCGAAGTCTTTCTGTTGAAGCTGCCGCCGCCGGTAAACGGATGAGGTTGTGTGATAGGACAGTGGTCTTTTCTCCATCGCTTTATTCAGTCTTCCCGCGATGAATGTTTTTATCATGAACGCATGATTGAGTATCCTTACTATTCTTATCGTACCCAGCGCTTTTTTTATGTGAAAACCAGTTTTCCGAATGACAGTTTTACTTAATTTCGATTGACGCTGGACAATTGCATATGCTAAAGTCATACAACAATCTCATGGGACAGCGGTGAAAGCATGGAACAAAGCTGGAAGAAAAAAACGGTCATTTTTATATTGAGCCAGACGGTATCGCTGCTCGGGTCGTCGCTCGTGCAGTATGCGATTCTTTGGCATATCACGCTGTCCACTCAGTCCGGGCTGATGATGACGCTGTCGATCATATGCGGATTCCTGCCGAGTTTTTTTCTTTCTCCGTTCGCGGGCGTTTTTGCCGACAGATATAACCGCAAAACACTGATTATACTCGCCGATGCGGGCATCGCGGCCGTTACGCTGCTGCTCGCAGTCGTTTTCATGGCGGGGTACGACGCCATTTGGCTGCTGTTTGTGATATCGGCGATACGCTCTCTCGGCACGGGGATTCAGATACCGGCTGAGGGCGCGATTTTGCCGCAATTTGTGCCTGAGGGCAACCTCACGCGCGTCAACGCGGTCAACACCACGATTCAAAGCGTGATTTCGCTTATCTCACCGATGCTGAGCGGTGCGCTCATGGCTTTCGCCAAGCTCGAAGTGATATTCTTCATCGATGTGGTGACCGCTGCGATTGCGATTTTTATACTTATCACAATGCTGCATGTGCCGCCGCATAAAAAAGCGATGGAGGCTCATACAACGGGGTATCTGTCCGATTTTATCAGCGGCCTCAAGTATTTGAAAACTCATGGGTTTATCATCCGGTTCCTAAGCTTCAGCGCCGTTTTCTTCTTTTTGGCGGCACCGGCCGCTTTCTTAACGCCGCTGCAGGTGGCGCGCAGCTTCAACGGCGGGGTATGGGAACTCAGCGCGATTGAAATTGCATTTTCTCTCGGCATGGTACTCGGGGGCCTGTTGATGACGGCTTGGGGCGGCTTTAAAAACAGAATCCATACAATGTTCTTTGCAGGCATTCTGCTCGGTATCTTTACATTCTCAATGGGCGTGATTCCGGTGTTCTGGCTTTACCTGATCGTCATGGGCCTTACGGGCCTTGCCATTCCGTTTTACAATACGCCCGCCACGGTGATGCTGCAGGAGAAGGTGGAGGAGTCTTATCTGGGGCGCGTTTTCGGCCTTTTCGGAATGATTGCAAGCGCGGTGATGCCCATCGGCATGCTCGTTTTCGGTCCGCTGTCCGACAAAATTGATATTGAGTGGCTGCTTATTGGCACGGGAGTGCTGATGACGGCAGCCAGCGCGGCGCTCATTGGCAGCAAAGCGCTTGTGAAAGAAGGGCTGCCCGTAAAAAAAGCATCGGAATAATAAACCGCAACAGATTTCCGTATCGCCATGCAGCGTACGGATTTTTTTCTTTTTTGTATTCCTTTGCCTGATGAGGAACGAAGTCGCGATAACATAGTGGCACCGTTTCTGAATCGATTTTTTATCGACATCATCATCGGATAAACACGAATACAGTCTGCGTTGCGTGCACAGCTCAGGCTGCTGACAAAGCCACAATTGTCATTCCGATGGAGCGTGAGCGGAAGAGGAATCCCACGTTTAAAGCGATTTCCCATGGGGTGCGTTCCACATTCGCAGTCATGTCGCTTTGTTCCTCAGTGGACAAGGAAGGGCATCAAGCTGAAACTGCGCTGCGTGTGCAGTTTTTATTTTTGTTGACATTTTCAAACGGCAAGCATATATTATGTATTGTGTTTAGTAATTTAGTAAATAAGTAATGGAGATGTGATATGAAAATACCCACGACACTTAAGCATAAGCCTGTCATCGTTTCAGAGAATTACGAGAATATCGACGGACGCAGGGCTTATGAATCGGATACAAAAGGGCTCTCACTGGGCCTCGCCCAATGGAACGACAGAGGCAAGGTGGAGATATCGGCCAAGGTTTGGCGCTATACAGGGGAAAAGTGGTCGCGCCAGTCCGAAGAACTGCCGCTGCACCGCGTGATTGACCTCGCGATACTCGTCTGCCGCGCCAGACAGCATTTTAAAGAGGCTTACCGCTTTGAGAAGTTCTATGACCCCAATGACACGCAGATCGACAGAATCGGGCTGCAGGGCGACGCGATGACGGTTTCGGTATGCACCGATAACCCGATGATCGATGAGGATATCAAACTGTTTGCGGATGTGCTGAGCAAGGACGACGAGCTAATAGGGGAACGACTGGCCACGCTTTCCAGATTATTAAAGGAGCTCGGATACTGATGGATAAAGGGCAGAGAAAAAAACTGCAGCGGCAGTACAGTGAACGGCGCGTGGTGGGCGGCGTCTACGCCATTAAAAACAGCACAAACGGAAAAATGCTGCTGCTCAGCACGCTCGATATGCCGGGCAGCCTGAACCGCTTTACTTTTGCCCTACAGACCGGCGGATGTGTGCATCCGCTGCTTATGAGCGAGTGGGGCAAGGCTGAGTTCACCTTTGAGGTGATTGAAGAGCTTGTCAAAAAAGAAGAGCAGCCGGACAAGGAATTTGCGCAGGAAGTGCAGGCGCTCTATGAGCTGACTGTCGAGCACTTTTCAGCGGACCAACTGTATTAAGGCAACGTTAAAAAAGCTCATTATTTCGGGCAAAGCGCCGTCAGTGCCTGTCTTTGAGCCGGTCCTTAAAGAGCATGCCGATGCTGCGGTCGTAGGTCTTTTCGCTGTCCTTTGTAAAAAGACACCCAGGGACTTCGCCGTGACGGCGGTGATAATCAATGCATTCGCAGCATTTGCCGTGATGTGAGCAGGATATATATGTGCAGGTGCATTGAAAGGTGTTGTTGCAGGCCATTATAAACCTCCCTGAAACGGTTTGTATTGATTATAAGCAGGTTTGTGCTGTACCGCAACATCAAATATGAAAGGAGCGCCGTTTATGAGCCGGATAAACGTGACAGCGGGAGACATTACCGAAATGCATGTCGATGCGATCGTCAATGCCGCAAGCAGCACACTGCTCGGCGGAGGCGGTGTGGATGGGGCGATACACTGCGCAGCGGGCCCGCAGCTGCTTCAGGCGTGCAAGGCTTTGTGCGGATGCGACACGGGGCAGGCCAAGCTCACAATGGCGTACAAGCTGCCGTGCCGCTATATGATTCATACGGTGGGGCCTGTGTGGCAGGGCGGCACGCACGGCGAGGCCGGGAAGCTGCGCGCCTGCTACGAGAATTCACTGCGTCTGGCGCAGGAAAGCGGTATCCGGTCGATTGCGTTTCCGGCCATCAGCACCGGCGTTTACGGATATCCGCTCAAAGAGGCTGCGGCGGTCGCCGTTGATTCGGTTAAAAGCATTTTGCACAGCGATCGTTCTATAGAAAAAGTGATTTTTGTCTGTTTTTCAAAAGATGCGGCAGATATCTACACCCGCCTGCTATATGATTCTGCCCCAAAATGAAAGTGACGGGCAGAGAAAATATCAAAACTTGTAAATTTTTTTGTAAATACGTCGGACAAAAAGGTTTATTTCTTCAGATATAGAATTTATAACTCATAATTATTGCGTTATTCCGTCCAATCGATGACAGGTGCTAAAAAAGCCCGGTTACAATTAATGGCAAGAGGGTTTTTTTGTTGAAGTCGAAAGAATATGACAGGAGATACATATGAGTCAGTTCGTACCTGAAATACAAGGCAATTTAAGAAAACACATGGTGCATGTTCCGGAGGTGATCAATCAGGTCAGCGGAATACGCATATTCGGGAAAACCATCAAATCGCTCGTTTTTACAACGGATGTGGCGCTGATCAGAAACTGCAACGCGAATGCCGTCATCGCCGTATATCCTTTTACACCTCAGCCGCTGATTACGCACGCGATCATCACCGTTTCGGATATCCCCGTATTCTGCGGCGTCGGCGGCGGCACAACAACGGGCAAACGCGTCCTGAACCTCGCGATGGACGCTGAATTTCAGGGAGCCATCGGCGTCGTCGTCAATGCGCCCACTTCAAATGAGATCCTGCTCAAATTAAAGGAGCGGATCGATATCCCGATTGTCGTGACCGTTGTGTCGGAAGCGGAGGACGTGGGAGAAAGGCTCAAATCGGGCGCGGCCATACTCAACGTATCGGGTGCGGCCAACTCTCCGGCTATCGTGAAAGCCATCCGGTGCAAATATCCCGAAGTGCCTATTATCGCGACGGGAGGCCCGACCGAAGAATCGATTATAAGAACGATAGAAGCGGGCGCCAATGCGGTCACGTTTACACCACCGACATCGGCAGAAATTTTTAAGTCGCTCATGGAAAAATACCGCGGCCAAATATAACCATTCAAAATGTAGAAAAAGGTTGCATTTATTGTTTTTATGCGTATAATATTATTGAATCATTACGGGAATATTACAGTACCATTACATAAAATTACAAACTTTCGAGGTCGTTATGAAAAATATTCTCGGCAATATCTTCGGATATTGCGTTAAAACCATATCGCATTTTGGACAACTGCTCAAGCAGTGTGTCGTTCGTGTTCGCGCTGTTTTTGTGAAACCCTCCGGTGCAGGGAAAAGGGCAAATTATCAAGGCAGGAGCACCGTCCCCGTTTCATCAGTGCGATACAGCAGAAAGCCGAAAAAGTGGTGGAAGGACAAAAGAATCATCATTGCGGGCAGCTGCCTTGTGGTGGTCGCCGCGATGCTGCTGGCTTTTGTAATTCCATCGCCGTCCAATGAAGCGCTGGCGTCCGTCAGCGGCGGATTGGGAAAAGACAACGACCCCGTCGCCGAAGCCAGCGGCACCCCCGTTGCGGCTGACGCTCAAAACCTTGAAGCCGCACCGCTTAATGATGAGCAGGCTCCTTTGGCATCGGACGGCATCATGGGAACAGAAAATATTGACGAACCGGTCGTATCGATGACGCCCGAGCTATCGCCCATACCGACGACTGCGCCTGATAAAACCGAGCTGGTGCCCGGCGTGCATGACCCGCAGATTATTGACGTTCAGCAGCGCCTTATGGAGCTTGATTATATGGACGAAGACGAACCGACCGACTTCTACGGCAACGGAACAAAATATGCGCTTCAGCTTTTCCAGAGAAAGAACAGCTTGCAGGTGGACGGCCTGCTCGGCGAAAATACAACGAATGCGCTGTTTTCAACCGAAGCTTTGCCATACACGGTGAAAATCGGCGACAGAGGCTCGGATGTCATAGCGATGCAGGAGCGCTTGCAGGAGCTCAAATACTTGAAAGCGGGTCATACGGGCTATTTCGGCACCGATACCGAAACGGCTGTCAAGAGCTTTCAGAAACGCAACGGATTGTCGGCTGATGGCAATGTGGGTGAATACACGAGAGAAATTCTCTACTCCGAGGATGCCAAGGCCGCCAAATCATCGAGCGGCGGCAGCTCAGGCAGCGGCAGCTCGGGCGGCAGCGGCGGCGGCACCACAATCGCGGTGGGCGATCCTGATCAGGCTTCTGTCGATAAGATGATTGAAATCGCGAAATCCAAGCTGGGCTGTGAGTATACGCGCGCCGGCAAGGGGCCCAATGAGTTTGACTGCTCCGGCTTCGTCTATTACTGCCTCAACACGGCCGGATACAGCATGAAGTATATGACGTCAAGCGGCTGGGCAAAAAGCGGCCTGCCCAAGGTGACGAGCATGAGTGATATGAAAAGAGGAGATATCATCTGCTTCAAAGGCCATGTGGGCATCTATTTGGGCGACGGCCAGATGATAGACGCCGGGTCAAGCAGCGACAGCGTGCGCATATGCTCGAATATCATGGGGTCGGCCTACTGGAAGCGTAACTTTATATGCGCGCGCCGCGTGTTCTAACGCAGGCACCTGCATGAAATAAAAGAGCGACATTGCAAAAGATACAGGCACACGGAGTAAAGACTGTGTGCCTTTGTTGTATACACGCCCGGCAGCACCGAAGTTCACAAAGATAGTTGATTCTCTGATAAAAACAGCGTCTCCTTTGAGGAGAAGCTTGATACAATGTCTAAAATGACGCCTCATCAGTCGCCTGTCGGCAATAAGCCATAGGAACAGATGAAGCTTTCTCCTTGAAGGAGAAGGCGGCGCACACCATAACAGATGGGGTGTTCTGAGGTCACACGATGAATCCTGTATATAAAAGTCTATAGCATAATACAATCCCTTGAAAAGGAGATTTCGCGTAACGACGGATGAGACAGCTGGCGTTAATGTCCAAATTGACACCTCATCAGTCGCCTATCGGCGACAGCTTCCCCTTCAGGGGAAGCCATATACGCACCTTGTCGGCTCAATCATGAATTTACGGATGAGGTGTAAGAAACAAAGCTTCGGCAATCTCCTTTCGGAGATAAGGACGGTTAACTCCCAAATGTCATAAGGAACAGTATCTAAATCATCTGTCGGCGACGGATTCTGCTCAAAGGATATATCTTTGAACTCAATCAAAGACATCTGCGAAAGTTTTCACTCTATAGAGGCATCCGGAGGTCTCTTTTGCTGACAAGGGCTGCTGAAGCGATGCCTTAAGGCGATGTCAGTTAAGACAGGAATGTGGACGAAATCAAAAGCCCCGGCATTGCCGGGGCTTGCTTTTGTGAAAATGTATATATGATCACTCTTTCGGTCTGGCATCCTCTTCTGTGATAAGTACGCAGTTATCGCCGTCCACCCAGAGGCGCTCAAGCCCGTAAAATTCACGTTCCTGCCTGTGAAACAGATGAATCAGCACATCGCCGTAGTCGAGCACGATCCACCGGCCTTCACGGTAGCCTTCAATACGAAGGCGCTGCTTGCCCTTTTCCATCATGAATTTTTCCACATCGTCGCAGAGCGATCTGACATGAACATCCGACCGGCCGCTCGCCAATATAAAATAATCAGCAACTATCGTCAGATGGGAGACATGCAGGACTCTGACATCCTCGGCTTTTTTCAGGACCAGCTGCTTGGAGACATTCAGTACGTCGTCATTAAATTGATGCATCAGATTCGTTTTCTTCCTCCTTTTTATAATCATTATAAGCTTCTATGCTGTTTGGATGCAAGGCGAAACCTTCACTTTGCACAAAGTCCATCACTTGCTTCAATGCTTCCCGCATCGCCTCATCTATATTCCGGCAGGCTATCTGACGAATATCGTCGATGCCTTCAAATTTGCGTCCCGGTTCAATCAAATCGGCAAGATAGATGATCTTTTCGAGGAGCGACATTCCTTTCCGGCCCGTCGTATGCCATCTGATGGCGCAGAGGATATCCTCGTCGTGAATGCCCAGCTGCTTTTCTATCATGGCGGCGCCGAGCCGTCCGTGTATCAGTTCAATATTTTGGGCTTCCGTTTCATCAATGTCAATATCATATTCCTTTGCGAGACGGCCAAGGCCGTATTTGCATTTGCCTTTGGCCACATCATGAAGCAGCCCGGCCACATATGCCTTGTCTTGATCCGCGCCGTATATTTTGGCGAGTTTAACAGCCTCATCGGCGGTTCCGATGCAGTGCTTGAGCCGCTTTTCATCAATATTTTCTTTTAAGTAACTCAGTAATTCTTCGTTGTTCGGCATTCAATCCTCTTGGTAGACCTTGTGCTGTATGATGTATCTGGCGACCGCCGACGGAACGAGCCTGTCCGACAGCTTGTTTTCGGCAATCTGCGTGCGTATCTGAGACGAGGAGATATCCGGCCCGAGCTCGTCCGCAATATATATCTTGTGCCCGAACCGGCTGTTGAGCCTGTCCGCGCATTCTATCACTTTTCTCTGGTCGCTGCCGGGGCGCATGATGCATATAAAATCCGTCAGAAAGAAGACCCTCTCATAACACTTCCATTTCTCAAGCTCAAAAAGCGTGTCCGCACCGATGATATAGTAAAAGGATGTCTGCGGCTGTGCACGCGTCAGAATCTCGAGCGTATCCACCGTATAGGTCAATCCTTTGCGGCTGGTTTCGGCCGTGCTGAGTGTGAACCGCGTTTCGCCCGCAATGGCGAGACGAATCATCTCGAGCCTGTGTTCGGCGGATGCTAGAAACTCCTGACGCTTATGCGGCGGATCGCCGAGCGGAAGAAATACAACTTCACCGAGGCCAAATTCATATAGCGCGATTGAAGCCATTTTTAGATGGCCGCTATGGACTGGATTGAATGTACCGCCCAGCAGACCGATTCGGTTCTGCTTTAAAAACTCCGTATCTATGCGAGAAAACTCAGCTAAATGGCTCATACCGGTCCCTTTCACTTGTATTATTATACAACAGCACAAAATTTATAACAAGTTGTGCAAGTATACATTCATCATATTGTGGCGATAATGTGTACAAAGGAGGCCGATGTAAAATGAACGCGAAAATGATAAGGTATTACCAGAAAAAAATGCATGGCGGGCGGTCCATTGTGGCACGCGGAATCGATTGCGTTTTTTTCAGGCTGTTCATTGCGACGATACTGTTTTCGGTTCTTTTGTATTTGAGCCGTTCTTTTGCGGTATCGCTGCTGATTGCGCTGCTGCTGACCACTGCCGCCAGCCTTGCGCTGCTGATTGTAAACCGAAACAAAACAAAGCGCTTTATTGAAACGGATTTGCAGCGCATAAAGGAAAAATGCCTGCTCGAAACGCTGACGTTCATGAACGCGCGTGACTTTATCGCGTATCTTGACGCGTTGTTTGACGGCTTCGAGGCTGTGGAGCCATGGGGCAACGGGTTCACGGCACTCAAAAACGCAAAGAGATTCTATGCTTTTCACAACCATCCGCAGACAAAAGTGAATGTGCCGGATATCCTGGATATACTTCGCAATGGCAACGAACCGCTTGTGTTTGTTTCTCTGTCGGATTTTCATGAAGATGTCAAATCGTTATGCAAAAGCATGGAGCAAAATGTGGCCCTCATCAACGGCACCCGCCTGTTGAAAATAGCCGCCGAAAATGACATGCTGCCGGATGAAAACGAGGCTCAGCAGCGTGCGGAAAACGAAATGAAGCAAACGATATTGACGCTCGACAAAATCAAGAGGACCGCGATTCAGAAAACAAAGATCAAAAGATATATACTTTGCGGAATCGTGGTGCTGCTGTGGTCCATCGTAACCGGGTTTCGCATCTACTATCCTTTTATTGCCGCGGTCTGCTTTTTGCTGGCTTTAATCGCCGTCAAACAGCACAGGGAAGACAAAGAAAGTTCGGGCTCGGGGGCATCCTGACTTGACAAAACACTTAGCTGATAATACAATTAATCATGGTTCTAATATGAGAAATTACTATTTTTTTCTTATTTGTAGATAATTCCTTATTAGCAATCTAATAGCGCTGTCTGCATAATTTTATAACACGTTTTATAAGATTATCATTGATGGTGCAAAGCAAACGGCAAATATATCGAAGTTAAACAAACGGGTATGTTTGCTTTAAAACTTAATAGAGGAGGTGCGATACACTCAAGTGGAGATTTGGCAAATATTACTGCTGATCGCTGCAATCGTAATCGGTGCATTTGTTGGTTATATCTACAGAAGAAATGTAGCCGAATCAAAGATTGGCAGAGCGGAAGAATCCGTTAAAAAGCTTGTGACCGAGGCACAGAGAAAAGCCGAAGCCGTCAAGAAGGAAACGATTCTTGAAGCCAAAGAAGAGATCCACGCCTTAAGAACTGAATTCGATAGAGAGTCCAAAGAAAGACGAAGCGAAATCCAAAGAGTCGAGAGAAGAGTAGCCCAAAGGGAGGAAGCGCTTGACAAGAAAATGGCAAGCGTGGAGTCCAAAGACGAACAGATCAACAAGAAGTTAAAGGATGTCAGCAAACGCAAGGAAGAAATCGACCAGGTGTTTGCAGACCAGATCGTCCAGCTGGAGAAAATATCCGGCATGACGACCGAAGACGCAAAATCGCTGCTGCTTGAAAAAGTTGAGCAGGAAACCAGACGCGATATGGCGATCTATGTGCGGGATATCGAGAGCAAGGCCAAAGAAGAGGCCGACAAGAAATCCCGGGAAATCATAGCCAACGCCATTCAGAAATATGCGGCTGACCATGTAGCGGAAAATACCGTTTCGGTTGTAGCTCTGCCCAACGACGAAATGAAGGGCAGGATCATTGGCCGCGAAGGGCGTAACATACGTGCGCTCGAAACGGCAACGGGCATCGATTTAATTATTGATGATACGCCGGAAGCTGTCATATTGTCGGGTTTTGACCCCATCAGACGGGAAGTTGCAAGGATCGCGCTGGAAAAGCTGATCATTGACGGCAGAATCCACCCGGCGCGCATTGAAGAAATGGTGAAAAAGGCGCGCAAGGAAGTGGACAAAGAAATTAGAGATGCGGGGGAACAGGCCGCTTTTGATACCGGCATTCACAATCTGCATCCCGAAATCATTAAGCTTTTGGGTCGGCTCAAATACCGCACCAGCTACGGACAGAATGTGCTCAAGCACTCACTCGAAGTGGCGCATCTGGCGGCGGTGATGGCAGCCGAGCTCGGAGCCAACGTCAAGCTTGCCAAACGCGGCGGTCTTCTGCACGATATCGGCAAGGCGGTTGACCATGAGGTCGAAGGGCCTCACATCCAGATCGGTGCCGATCTGGCCAAAAAGTACCGGGAAGCCAACGATGTGATACACTGTATACAGGCGCATCACGGCGATATCGAGGCGCAGACAGTGGAAGCTGTGCTTGTACAGTCTGCAGATGCCATCTCGGCAGCCCGTCCCGGCGCAAGAAGAGAAACTCTCGAAAACTACATAAAACGCTTAGAAGCTTTGGAAGAAATCGCGAATTCTTTCTCGGGTGTCGAAAAGTGTTACGCCATTCAGGCGGGACGCGAAGTCAGAATACTGGTGAAACCCGAGGACGTGGACGATGCAGGCATGCATTTAATGGCCAAAGACATCGTTAAAAAGATTGAGAAGGACCTTGATTATCCGGGCCAAATAAAGGTCAACGTAATCAGAGAAACCAGATCGATCGAATTTGCAAAGTAAAGAACAGAAGAGCCGCGACATTTGCGGCTCTTCTTTCAATTATAGATATTATGTACCGGCATGAATGAGGGCGCGTGTATGTACAAAATTGCGGACGCACACTGCGATTATCTTGGTTACAAGGTGATCAAAGGCGAGGACAAAGACCGTCTTTTTGACCATATCGACACAACGCGGATGAAAAAAGGCGGCGTCGCATTGCAGAATTTTGCGGTGTGGGTGCCGCCCGAGGCGGAAAACAAGCTTGAGCTCGGGCTGGAGCAGATTGATTTTTTCCAGAGCTATATTGAAAAAAGCGGGGGAGATATCCGCAAATGCATACATTCCGGCGATCTGGCCGCAGACGGCATCTGCGCCGTGCTCTCGATTGAGAGCGGCGAAAGCATCGGCTGCCGGAATGACTATATACCGTATGCCTACGACAAAGGCGCACGGATATTAAGCCTCACATGGAACGATGAAAACAGCTATGCGAGCGGCTGTCTGGCGCACGGCGGGCTTAAAGCAGACGGGATTGCTGCCGTCAAGCTCTTAAACAGCTTAAAAATCGCGCTTGATGTCTCACACATCAACGAGAAGGGTTTTGGGGAAGCGCTCGATTTATATGCGCATGCACCCTGTGCCACGCATTCGTGTGTTTTCGATCTGAATAAATCCCCGCGCAACTTAAAAAACGATCAAATAAGGGAGCTTATAAACAGGGACGGATTCATCGGCATCAACTTCTATACAGAATTTTTAAAAGGGCGGTATGCGGACATAGACGATATACTCGACCATATCGATTATGTGCTCGACTTCGGCGGTGAGAATATTGTCGGCTTCGGCAGCGATTTTTGCGGCATTCAGTATACGCCCAAGGGGCTTGATTCCGTTGCCGATTTTCAGGCGCTCCCCGAGGCCATGCTCAGGCGAAATTATGCGCAGACTGTCATTTCGAAAATTTGTTATGGCAATTTTGCCCGATATATATTAAAATTTTTAAAACAATAACAAGGTGTGTGCGAATGAAAAACGTTTATGAAAACCCGCTGCTCACACGGTATGCGTCAAGTGAGATGGCCGAGCTTTTTTCCGACGATGTGAAGTTTAAGACGTGGCGACGTCTTTGGGTAGCGCTTGCGGAATGCGAAAAAGAATTTGGCCTTGATATATCGGATGAACAGATTGACGAGCTCAAAGCCCATACAGACGATATCAATTACGATGTGGCCGAGGCGCAGGAAAAGCTTGTGCGGCACGACGTGATGGCGCATGTGCACGCGTACGGCGTTCAGTGCCCCAAGGCAAGGCCGATCATCCACCTCGGCGCGACCAGCTGCTATGTCGGCGACAACACCGACTTGATTGTGATGCACAGCGCGCTTAAGCTCGTTGAAGACAAGCTTGTGAGCGTGATTGAGAATCTATCGAAATTTGCCCTCAAATACAAGGATATGCCCACGCTCGGGTTCACGCATTTTCAGCCCGCGCAATTGACCACCGTGGGCAAGCGTGCGACGCTCTGGATGCAGGACCTGCTTATGGATTTGGGGCAGATTCAGGATATTTTCAAAAATTACAAGCTGCGCGGCGTGAAGGGCACCACGGGCACCGGCGCAAGCTTTTTGTCGCTGTTTGACGGCGACGCGCAGAAGGTCAAGGCGCTGGACAAAGCTGTCTGCGAAAGGGTCGGGTTTGAATCGGCGTTTGCTGTGACCGGGCAGACATACCCGAGGAAATTCGATTCGGTCATACTCAACGCGCTCTCGCTGATTGCGCAGAGCGCTTATAAGTTCAGCAACGACTTAAGATTGCTGCAGAATTTGAAAGAGCTCGAGGAACCGTTTGAAAAGCAGCAGATCGGGTCTTCCGCGATGGCGTACAAGCGCAATCCGATGCGCAGCGAACGCATGGGGGCGCTGTGTCGCTTTGTGCTCTCCATGCCTGTTAATACGGCTGTGACGGCCTCGACGCAGTGGTTTGAGCGCACACTCGACGATTCGGCGAATAAGCGCATTGTGGTGCCGCAGAGCTTCCTTGCCGTCGATGCGATACTCAATCTCTATCTGAATATCAGCGACGGGTTTGTTGTGTATGACAGGGTTATCGCGAACCATATCAGCCAGGAGCTGCCGTTCATGGCCACCGAAACGATATTGATGGAAGCGGTGAAACGCGGGGGAGACAGGCAGGATCTGCACGAGCATATCCGCACGCATTCCATGGCCGCCGCAGAGCGCGTGAAAATGCTTGGTGAGAGCAACAACCTGCTTGACCTGATCAAAGCCGATCCGGCATTTCACATGACGGCTGAGGAGATTGACAGCCTGCTGGACCCGCAGAAATTCACGGGCTGCGCCGCTGTGCAGACGCAGGATTTTGTGGATGAGCACGTTATGCCTGTACTCAAGCAATTTGAGGGGAGAACGGGTGTTAAAGGCGATGTTCGTGTGTGAGCATTGATCTTTGGGAAAATAATAAAAGCGCCTTTCAGGCGCTTTTATGTGGCAGGGGAGACGCGACTCGAACACGCAACCGTCGGTTTTGGAGACCGATGCTCTACCAATTGAGCCACTCCCCTTCAGCAGACAATCGTTATTATAAACAATTTGGTATAACACGTCAATAGTCAGTCTGAATAAAAAGACTTATGAAAATATATTCGCCGGGCTCAGTATCTATGTTCGGTGAGAAACATCAGGAGGAGAAATTATGACAGATTATACGCTCGGATTTGTGGGAGCGGGCAATATGGCAAACGCCATCATTAAAGGCGCTGTGGCGAAGAATGTGGTGGCAGCATCGGGAATCAGCGTTTATGATGTGGATACGGAGAAGATCAAAGCCCTGTCGGATGAGCTGGGCATACGCGCTGCAACAAGCCTCGAAGAACTCTGCGACAAAAGCGATATCATCGTGACAGCCGTAAAGCCGAACGTGATGTCGGCTGTGTTGTCAGAAATAAAATCATATATCGGCGACAAACCTGTCGTCTCCATCGCCGCGGGGTGGAGCGCCGCAATGATCAAAGCCGTGATCGGCGAAGACAAAAAGGTGCTGCGGCTGATGCCCAATACACCGCTTATGGCGGGCGAAGGGATGACCGTTTTTGAAACGCCGGGCAATTTAACCGAGGACGAACAAATGTTTGTGGAGAAGCTGTTTTCGGCTCTCGGGCAGATTGACCATGCGCCCGTCAAAGCCATGGACGCCGTTACAGCCGTATCGGGCAGCGGGCCTGCGTATGTGTTCATGTTCATCGAGGCGCTCGCGGATGCGGGCGTGCTCTGCGGCCTGCCGCGCGCTCAGGCGCAAAAGCTTGCGGCGCAGACGGTGCTGGGCAGCGCCAAAATGGTGCTCGACACAGGCAGCCATCCGGGCGCTTTGAAGGACGCCGTGTGCTCTCCGGGCGGCACCACGATTGAAGCCGTCAAATCGCTCGAGCGGGACGGTTTCCGTGGCGCTGTGATTGCTGCCGCTGAAAAATGCGCAGAAAAATCCCAGAAACTGTCTAAAATATGATGAAAGAGGTTATCATATATACAGACGGTGCCTGCTCTCACAACCCGGGGCCGGGGGGATGGGCCGCCGTGCTCCTGTATAAGGGGGCTGAAAAGCGCATCAGCGGCTATGAGCCCGAGACGACGAACAACCGTATGGAAATGACCGCCGTGCTCGAGGCTTTAAAAGCGCTCAAAGAGCCATGCAGCGTGACCGTCCATACGGACAGCGCGTATCTTCATAACGCATTTGAAAAAGGCTGGATCGATAAATGGCTCGTCAACGGATGGAAAAACGCGTCCAAGCAGCCCGTAGAAAACCAGGATATCTGGAAGGCCATACTGCAGGCGGGCCGTGACCACGAGGTAAGATATAAAAAAGTCAAGGGGCACGCAGACGATAAATACAACAACATCTGCGACGAACTCGCAAGAAAAGCAATTAAAGACAATAAGGCCTGATCGGGGATATTTACAACTATGCGTAAAAGACATGTTTTGCGCATAGTTGTTGCTTTTATAAGGGCTTTACGCTATAATTGAAGCATCTCTTCTAAGCAGGTATTCTTCTATGTCCAAGCAAAGCAAAACGGAAATCAACGTTCAAAAGACGGAAAAACTGCGCCGCGTGCTCGATACGCTGCCTAAATTCTCGCTCGAATTCTTTCGCGGCATCGAGCCGAATACGCTGCTGCTCACACGCATCAATTACGCTTACGATCTGCGCCTGTTCTTTTCGTTTCTCGAAAATGAGCTCGGCAAAGATGTGAATGCCATGCAGGCTGCGGATTTAAATGCGATCACACTGACGGATATCGAGCGTTTTCTGGAATATGTCAGGCTGTATTATAAAGACGATGTGACCGTTGAAAACGGCGAAAAAGGCGTCGCACGCAAGCTGTCTACATTGCGTACGTTATTTAATTACTATTATAATAAGGAAGTTCTCGAAAACAACGTGACCACACGCCTGAAGACGCCGAAAATCCATGAAAAGCCGATTCTGCGCCTCGAGCATGATGAAGCGTTGCGGCTGCTTTATATGATCGACACCGGCGACGGCTTAACCGACAAGCAGCTCGATTATCATCAGCGCACACGGCTGCGCGATCTTGCGATATTCACGCTGTTTTTAACCACCGGCATCCGCATCAGTGAGCTTTGCGCGCTCGATGTCAGCGATGTCGATCTTGAGCGCCGGTCGTTCAAGGTGCTGCGCAAAGGCGGCAACGAAGCGCTGCTGTATTTCAGCTATCAGACAGCGTATGCATTGATGCAATATCTGGAGGAAAGGAAGTCTGCGGCCAATTACAGCTTAAGCTCTCCCCTGTTTCTCTCGTTGCAGCAAAAGCGAATGAGTGTTCGTGCTTTGCAGATGCTTGTGCAGAAGTACGCACAGCTTGCCGTGCCGTTGAAGAATATCTCTCCGCATAAGCTGCGCAGCACGTATGGCACACTGTTGTACCAGCAGACAGGCGATATCTATCTTGTGGCGGATGTGCTGGGCCATAAGGATGTTAACACCACAAAAAAGCATTATGCGGCCATCGACGAGTCGCGCCGCAAGCTCGCTTCGGACGCCGTGGTGTTCCAGCGGGACGACGAATAAACCGATTTGTTCGCCATGCATAATGTTGAGCCCTTCATGGCTGACATCGCCATAATAGTGCGAGCTTATCTGCCAAACGGATTGTGCATAGTTTACGTTAATATAATTGAGCAATTTTTATCGCCCGCAAATAACTGCCGCTCACGGGCGATTGACAGATTGCCGCTGAGTACGCAGCTATCCCCAATAGTGTCTTTTCCAGATTCATGCTTTAATCGGATTTCAACACATCTTATAACAAGGAGATTCGGCCAAAACAAGAACAAATGTTTGCATTTTTGTTGACATTCCCCTGCCCATTTGTTATATTTTCTTTATAAACACAAGTGAGGTTTGCTATGGAAGATTTGACACGGCGGCAAAACGAAGTGCTCGAATACCTGAAGGATTATATCGGCGATAACGGATACGCACCCTGCGTACGCGATATCTGCCTCGCTCTTGATTTAAAATCCACCTCGACCGCCCACGCGCATCTCACAAAGCTTGAGAAAAAAGGCTATATCTCCCGTGACCCCGCAAAACCGCGCACCATCATGATTATGGGCGCGAGTTCCATGAAGCCGCGCATGGTGGCCGTGCCGGTGCTCGGGCGTGTGGCGGCGGGTACGCCGATTACAGCCGTTGAGAATATCGAGGAATACCTCTCACTCCCCTATTCGCTGCTTGGCAGCGATGACGTGTTTATTTTAAACGTCTGCGGCGACAGCATGATGAACGCGGGCATATTCGATAAAGACAAGATCATTGCGCAAAAGCAGGATTATGCACAAAACGGCGACATCGTCGTTGCTCTGCTCGAAGACGAGGCCACCGTTAAACGCTTTTTTGTAGAAAACGGATGCGTCCGCCTTCAGCCCGAGAACGACAGCTATGAGCCGATCTATACGAGAAACATTGATATTCTCGGCAAAGTGATCGGCGTGCTGCGCATGTTCAGATAATTTTCATTTCTTCTATGGCCATCATAAGCCCCAGCTTCATATGCGCGTAGGTTAAGCCCCCTTGCGCGTACACGATATATGGCGGTTTGACGGGTGCGTCGGCGCTGAGCTCTATCGAAGCGCCCTGCACAAACGTTCCGGCCGCCATTATGATTTTGTCGTCATAGCCCGGCATGTCCCACGGCACAGGCACCGCCTGGCTGTCCACAGCCGCGGCTTTTTGTATGCCCTGCGTATAGGCAAGCAGCAGCCGCTCCTCGCCGAGCATGATGGACTGTGTGATGTCGCTTCTTTTGTCGTCGTGCGTGGGAAATACTTTATAACCGAGCATTTCAAACGCCTTCGCAAAAAGCACGCTGCCCTTCAGCGCTTGTCCCACGGTATGGGGCGCCATAAACAGCCCCTGAAAGAAGCTGCGGTACGGCGCTTCGTATGAACCGACCTCCATGCCAAGCCCCGGACAGGTCAGCCTGTTTTCCACAAGCTCAATCAGATCGGCGCGTCCGGCTATATAGCCGCCCGTGGGCGCAATGCCGCCGCCCGGATTTTTGATCAGCGAGCCCGCCATCAAATCAACACCGCACGCTGTGGGCTCTTCAAGCTCGCAAAACTCACCGTAACAGTTATCAACGATCACAATGATATCCGGAAACTGACGCTTGATGGCGAGCACAAATTCGCGCATCTCCAGCATCGAAATGGCTTTTCGCCATTCGTAGCCCCGGGAGCGCTGAATAAAAAGCGCCTTCGGGCGCTCGCACGATTTGATCACGCGTTCGACGCGGCCAAGGTCTATGCCGCCGCTCGGCAGCAGGTTGACCTGTTGGTAGTTCACCGCCCAGTCAATCAGCGACCCCATATCGCCCGTGCCTTTCTTGCCGATCACGTTGACAAGCGTGTCATACGGGCTGCCCGTCACGCTGATCAGCGTATCAAGCGGACGCAGCACCGCATAGAGGGCCAGTGAAATGGCATGCGTGCCCGAAGCGATGTGCGGGCTTAAAACCGCTTTTTGTGCGCCGACGATTCGCGCGAACACCTTACAGAGCGCCTCCCTGCCTTCGTCGGCATAGCCGTAGCCCGTGGTCGGCGCAAAATGGCGCTGGCTGATGTTTTCGCGCCTGAACGCATCAATCACCTTGTATTGGTTGTTTTCTGCGGTCGTTTCAATGGGTTTAAAAACATGCGAAAGAGATCTCTCCGCATCATTGATCAGCGTTTGAGTTTTTTTGCTTATGCCTAGGTTTTCAAGTATCTGCATAAATTATTCTTCCGGCTGCTCCTTCTGCTTGTCGGAGAATGTAAAGAACACGGCCCGCGCAGGAGAAATCGTTGACACGGCATGCTTATAGATCATAAGCTGCTTGCCTTCACTGTCGAGTATAATTGTAAAGTTATCGAATCCTTTCACTGTTCCTTTGATCTGATAGCCGTTTGTCAAATGAATCGTCACAATCACATGTTCTTTCCGCACCTGATTGAGAAAAACATCCTGAAGTACGATGACTGACTTTTGCATATTAAAACCCCTTTCTTTTTATATATAACATTATTTCATGAATCGTTTCTTCTATACATGGGCTCACATCAAACCATACAATACGCTCATCACGCTTAAACCAGGTCATCTGCCGTTTGGCAAACCGACGGGTGTTGCGTTTAATCAGCGATACCGCTTCGGCCAGTGTGGTCTCCCCTTTAAAGTAAGCAACGAGTTCTTTGTATCCAATAGCTTTGAGGGCGCTTGTTTCACCATATTTATCATATATTTTTTGCGCCTCATCCACAAGCCCGCAGTGAATCATTTCATCCACACGCGCCTCTATCCGCTCGTAAAGCAGCGGACGCGGCACCGCAAGCCCGATGATTAAATACTCATCGCCCGTATTGGGCTTACGGAACTCATATGCGCCGGTGCCGTTCGTTTCAATAAGCTCCAAACGGCGTATGATGCGCCTTTTATCGTTTTTGGCGATAATCTTGGCATATTCAGGGTCTTTATTTTCCAATATATTATACAAGTATTCAATGCTTTTGTCATCCGCAAGTTGTGACAATTTATGTCGAACCGTGTCGTCCCGGCGGCTTTCGCCGAAGTTTAAATCATAAACAAGTGCATTCACATAAAGCCCGGTACCGCCCACAACAACGGGGACCTCTCCTTTTTCGTTGGCCGCTTCAATAAGGGCAAACGCCGCTTTTTGAAACTCCGCCACCGAATAGTCTTCATTCGGGGCCACAATGTCAATCAGGTCATGGCGCACGCCCTGCCTCTCGTCTTCCGAGGCTTTGGCGGTGCCGATATCCATGTTCCTGTAAATCTGCATACTGTCGGCAGAAATCACGCCCGAATGCAGCGACTTTGCGACCTCAACGGAGACCTTCGTTTTGCCTGATGCGGTGGGCCCGGTGATGATGATGAAACGTCTCATAACACTCTCTTGAAGCTTTTTTCAATCTGCTTTTTAGAAATCACAGTGATCACCGGACGGCCGTGCGGGCACGTCGGTATCACGCCGGTGGTTAAAAAGCTCTGCGCGACGCTCTGAAGCTCGGTCATAGAGAGCTTGTCGCCCGCTTTGACGGCGCTGCGGCACGCGGCGCGGATGATGCTCTCGCGCTGTAAAACTTCCTTGCCGCGGTTTTCATATATTTCAGCGAGCGCATCGTTTATAAGCCCCGCGACCGCCGCTCCCGCGACTGCCGCCGGAACGGCCCCCACCTTATACTCAAGCACGCCGAACGGCTCGATATCGAAACCGAGCGACGAAAACGCATCCATATTCTCATCAATGAGCAGCTGTTGTGCGTGGGACACGGTAATCACGGCGGGCGTCAGCAGCGGCTGGGAAACGCTGCTTGTGCTGCTGATAAACTTGTCGTAAAGCAAGCGTTCATGCGCCGCGTGCTGGTCCATAATCAGCAGGTTTTCACCCTGCTCCACCAGCACATACGTATCGGCAAAGCTCCCGATGATGCGAAAGCTCTGCGGCGCTTCCATCGTCACGGCCAATACCGGTTCATCGGCAATCGGGTCGGATTTCTCTTCGTAAAAATCGTCTTGCGTTTCCGAATCGGCGCGGAAAACATACGGCTCGAAGCGGGTATTTTCGGCTTGCTCCGTTTCACGCAGCACAGTGCTGCCAAAGCCCGAAAACAAGGCGGTTTGAAACACTTCCGCTGGCGCCTGCATCTCCACGCTGCCTCGCGGCTTCTCGGGCAGCGCGGGTATATCGATGATCACACTGCCGCGTATATCTTGGCAGCCCTGAGACACCGCTTCCTTGATCACGTACTCCACAGCCGACGCATCCGCAAAACGCACCTGCAGCTTGTTGGGGTGCACATTCACGTCCACTTGTCCGGGCGGCACTGTGATATTCAGCGCATAAAAGGGCGATTCGCCTTTAACGAGCGTCGGCCCGTATGCGCTTTTGACCATATCGCCGAGTGCCGCACTGCGCACAAAACGCCTGTTGACGAAAAGCGAGCCGTTTTGCCGGTTTTTCATCACCGCGCCCGGCCGCGAAACGTAGCCTTGCGCTTTGATGCCGTTGGCTTCGAACGATACGTATACAATATTATCCATAAGCCCATTACCGTATACACAGTAGACCGCATCCTGCAAATCTCCGTTGCCCGGGCTGTGATAAACCGTTTTGCCGTGAGACGTATAATGAAACGAGATTTCAGGATAGGCCAGTATGTATCTTGAAACAAGGTCCGACACATACGCCGCTTCCTGCTGGGCAGATTTTAAGAACTTAAGCCGCACGGGAACGTTATAAAACAAATTGCCGACCGTCACGGACGTGCCGTCGGGCAAGCCCGCCGGTGAGATGCCGTCGATACGGCCGCCGGAAACCTTGATTTGCGTACCAAGCTCGGCTTCGCGCCGTTTTGTCTTCAAATCCACCACGGAAACGGCCGCGATGCTGCAAAGCGCCTCGCCGCGAAACCCTTGCGTGCTGATATACTGAAGATCGTGTTCGGTGGTTATTTTGCTTGTGGCATGCTTTTCAAAAACGAGCTCGGCATCCTCGGCGGCGATGCCCTTGCCGTTGTCCGTCACCACAATCTGCTTGATGCCGCCGTCTGTAATGCTGACGCTGACGGCGCTGGCCCCCGCGTCGATCGCATTTTCGACGAGCTCTTTGACAACGCTTAACGGCCGTTCCACCACCTCGCCCGCCGCTATTTTATCCGATACGTTTTTGGGCAGTTTTCTGATTTCCCCCATGTTGTCTCCCCCGCTACAGCCTGTGTTTGATTTCGCTTAACAGCTTTAATGAATCGAGAGGCGTGATGTTGTCCATGTTGACATCCCGCAGCATCTCGATCAGCTCATCCCGCGTCAAGACCGCTTCGGGCTGCCTGCGCGGCCCCAAAATGCTCTCGTCTTTATCCACGAGCGACTGCATGATCACCTTGGCCCGCTCGGTCACATCTGCCGGGACGCCTGCGAGCTTGGCCACTTCAATGCCAAAGCTTCTGTCCGCGCCTCCGCGCACAATCTTATGCAAAAATATGACGGTATCGCCCATTTCCTTGACGGTAATCGAGTAATTGCTGACACCCTCCACCACGCCCTCGAGCTCCGAAAGCTCATGGAAATGCGTGGCGAACAGCGTTTTGGCCTTGATGCGGCTGCTGATGAACTCCACGACGGACCACGCAATGGACAGCCCGTCGAGCGTGCTGGTACCCCGCCCGATCTCGTCGAGTATCAGCAGGCTCCTCGGCGTCGCGTTATTGAGAATATTCGCGACCTCGTTCATCTCAACCATAAATGTGCTCTGCCCCGATGCGAGGTTGTCCGAAGCGCCCACGCGCGTGAATATCTTATCCACTATGCAAACCTGAGCGCTGTCTGCGGGCACAAAGCTGCCCATGTGCGCAAGCAGCACGATCAGCGCCACCTGACGCATAAACGTGCTCTTGCCCGCCATGTTGGGGCCCGTCAATATCATGATGTTGTTCTCGTCGGCCAGCAGACAGTCGTTTTTCACGAAAGACTGCTTGACAAACGATTCCACAACCGGATGACGTCCGCCGCTTATTTTGATATCGCCGCTCGGCACCATGACGGGGCGCGCATAGCCCATTTCATAGGCGATGGCCGCGAAGCTTCGCACCATATCAATGAGCGCGATGGCCTGCGCCGCCTTTTGAAAACGCTTGATATTGTCGGAGAGCGTTTTTCTGATCTGCAGAAAGCACTCGTGTTCCAGCGCGATGCATTTGTCCTGCGCGCCCGTCAGCTTTTCTTCCATTTCCTTAAGCTCGGGTGTGATGAAGCGCTCGCAGTTGGCGAGCGTTTGCTTTCTTATATAATATTGCGGCACCAAATCGCGATACGAATTGGTCACTTCAAGGTAGTAACCGAACACCTTGTTGTAGCCGACTTTTAAATTCTTTATGCCGGATTCCTGCCGTTCCTTGTTCTCCAGCGATGCAATCCATTCCTTGCCCTTGAGAGCCGCTTCCTTGAGCGCGTCGATCTGCGCATCGTAGCCTTGCCTGATGATGCCGCCGTCCGTAATGCCCACAGGCGGCTCCTCATCAATGGCCGAATCGAGCAGGGCATAGATATCGTCCATGCAGTCCAGCCCGGCATACAGGCCCTTGAGCAGTCCGGACGCGCAACCGTCAAGAGAGTTCTTGAGCGCGGGAAGCTGTGCCAGCGTTTTCTTGATGGCCAGGCAGTTGCGCGCGTCGAGCGTTGCATACGCGATACGCGAAATGAGCCGCTCCAGATCAAAAACCCCGTCGAGCGCCTGCGCGATTTTATCGCTTAATGGCAGGCTCTCCTTGATCTCCGCAACGGCATCGAGGCGCATATTGATGTCAGTGATGCTTTGCAGCGGCTCGTTGATGCTGCGCTTCAAAAGCCGTGCCCCCATCGCGGTCCTCGTTTTGTCAATCACGCCGAAAAGCGACCCCTTCACCTTGCCGTCGCGCAGCGTCTTCGTCAGCTCCAAATTGGCGCGCGTGAACATATCAAGCGACATGAACGCGTTTTTCTCAATCAGCTGAATGCGGCTTAAGTGCGTGAGCGCATTTTTCTGCGTTTCTCTTAAATAGTCGATCAGCGCGCCGGCTGCGCCGATTGCCGCGCTGTTTTCGGCTATGCCGAAGCCGCCGAGGCCCGCCACCGCAAAGTGGGACTGCAAAGACTCCAGCGCCGCGCCGTGCTCGAATGTGAAGGACGGGTATGCGCTGGCATAGATATTCTGCTCCTTGATCATGCCGCCGAGGCTCTCAATAATCGCCCTGTCTTCTTCTCTGAATATCATTTCGCTCGGCGCAACGCGCGCCACCTCGCTCTTGACGGACGCGTAATCATCTTCGGCGCTGCATTCGCCCATGAAAAATGCGCCCGTGGTCACATCCGCATAAGACAGCCCGACGGTGCCGCCGTATTGAGCGAGTGAAAGTATAAAGTTGTTGTCGGCATCATTGAGGCTGCTGTTTTCCGTGACCGTGCCGGGTGTGATCACGCGGATCACGTCGCGTTCCACCAGGCCCTTGCTTAAGGCCGGGTCGGTCATCTGTTCGCATATCGCCACTTTGTAGCCTTTTTTAATGAGCTTGTCGATATATCCTTGGACGCTGTGATGCGGCACGCCGCACATCGGCGCTCTTTCAGTCAGGCCACAGTCGCGTCCGGTCAGCACGATTTCAAGCTCGCGCGATGCGGTCAGCGCATCGTCAAAAAACATTTCATAAAAGTCGCCCAAACGGTACATCAGAATGCATTCTTTATATTTCTCCTTGAGCTCCACATACTGGCGCATCATGGGTGTCAGTTCCGGCATAATATCCCTCCACACGTAGTGATCACATTATAACATAAAAGCGCAATATTGTTGAAAAAAGGCCCGATTTCGATTATAATTTTCTAAACCAATATTGGAGTCTGTGATGAAAAAAATAGTTTTTGTACTTCTGCTGACAATAATGCTCATAACTTCGGCCTGTGCGAGTGCCGATCTTCATTACACTTTGGCCGAAGACAACAAAACGACTGTCCAGTATGCCGTTTCGTTTGAAAAGCCCGAGCAGGATGTGACGCCTTACTTAAATGAAATAAGCTCATACTGGTCGGAACAGGGTATGACCATCAATTTGGATGAAGAAAGCCATTCCGTTACCGGCGAGAAAACGCTCGAATCCGGCAGCGCCAAAGAGGCGGCTGAGGCTTTTGGCTCTTTATTTGCATCGGCGGACTCCATATTCAGCAATGTGGCATTCACCTATACGCCGTCGCTGGCGGCGGATGACTACGCGTTCTCGGCAGATGTGTCTTTAGCGGATATCATTCGCCAGCAGCAGGCACAAAGCATTCCTTCCGACCAGATCACGAAGATTGAAGATGCCGCCAAGCAAGGTGCTTACCGGATATCGCTCTCACTCCCCGGCGAGGTGGCGGACACCAACGCAGACAGCCGTGACGGCAATGTGTGCACGTGGACGCTTGAATACGGCAAAACGAAAACGCTGAGCCTGCATACGCAGAAACAAAATACGCAAACCGTTCAGGATTATAATAAGCTCACCAGTATCATGGCAGACAACAACATGCTTCTTATTATATTTGCCTCAGGCGCAGGCGTTTGTGTCCTGATGATCGTGCTGTCTATCGTGCTTCGCAGAATCAAAAACAAACGCGAATCAGAAGTCCGCATCAAACATTTCCGATGACTGCATACGGCCGTCCGGCCATGTCACATACAGCTTAAATTGCCTGTCTTCATCTGTCACGCCGTTTTTCAGCGTGGTCAGCGTGATGCCGGACAGTTTGACAGCCGTACCGACGCGCGCAACCGGCGTCTCATCCCCCTGCACCGTTCTGACAGGGAGGAAGATATCTCCGTTCTTGCTGTAACAGACGAGGGTATACATCGCCGTCTCGTCCTGCGTGGTTTTATCCCATGTGATTTCATAATACTTGTACCCGTATGATTCATGCGCAGTCATCGCAAGATTGAAATCCGCATTTCCGATGTCCTGCATCCCGCTTGTTTCACCGATGAAAGAAAGGTAATAATCGCGGAGCCCGCCGATCTCATCTGCCAGCGGAATATAGATATTTTCCTGCGGATACACATTGGACACCGACGCATCCGCATAGGCGGTGTAATCCTTGTGCTTGCTGTAATTATCGAGCACGTCATAGATATCGAGATATTCTTTTTGCTGCTTGCCCGTGGGGCTGCCCATCAGCTGCACATAATCCTCCGCGGCAATTTCATAAACGCTCCACATATGGTTTTCGTAGTATTCGCTTTCAATATCGAAGAATACGTCGTGATCGAATTGATCGATGCCTCTTAAGCGAAAATAATCCGAATTCTTTGCCGCTTCGTCATCCGGCATAAAATAATACATTGTATAATGATGGCCGTACTCATGCGATATCGTCCGCGCCACCTGAGCGACGGCGTCGTATTTATCCATATTATAAAGCTCAATGGAGCTTTGTGTGGAATCCACATTGTATTCGAGTGTGTCCGGCACCACGCCCGGCAGGTTCAAAAACAGCGAAAACACTTTCTTTTCCGTGACGTGTGTGCCCGCCACACCGGTGCTCGTATCAAGCGCGGATTCGCCCGGATAGAGCAGCACCTCGGTAATGGAGTAAATCTCAGCACCGTGCTTATTGGCAATCAGCTCACTGTAGACGTCTTTGAGCTTGTCGCCCGTCCAGACCTGCGAATAGCTCACGATCGGGAAGCCGAGCGGCGTATCGTAAATATCCACGGAAGACGGGTAATCTGTTTTCTGTGTGATCGGCAGGCCGGGTGCAGCCGCGTTGGCGGCTTTTTCCGCATGGACCGGCGTGTAATCGGCGTTGACGAGCTCGTCTATTCCCGATTTTGCCCAGGACTGCATAAAGAACAGATAGATGCCCGCGCCGATTGCAATAATGAGCAGGATACCAAAAAGTATCGCGACATGGTTCTTCTTTTTATCAAAAGCAGTTCGGTTCACAGATTTTGCCTTTCTTCCGCGCGCACGCCGCGAAGCGTATGCGCCATCACTTTGTCGATTTTCACATTCACATATTGTCCGATATCCTCAAGGCCGCCCTCAAAGCTGACCGTTTTGGACGTTCTGGTTTTGCCGCTGATCTCGGCCCGGCCTCTCTTGTCCGGTGTTTCGGCGAGCACCTCAACGGTGCGCCCGAGATAGGCGCTGTTTCTTTGTGCCATCGACTGCTTCACGAGCGCGTTCAGGCGTGCGAGCCGCTCGCTGACGGTGTTCTTATCAATATGCCCATCCATTTCCGCAGCTTTGGTGCCCAAGCGTTTGGAATAGGCAAACGTATACGCCGCATCATACCCCACCTCTGCAACGAGTGAGAGCGTCTGCGCAAAGTCCTCCTCCGTCTCGCCCGGAAACCCGACAATGATATCCGTGGTGACCGCGATAGACGGCACACGCGCCTTTAAGCGCGCAATCAGAGAGAGGTAATGCTCGCGTGTGTACCGCCGGTTCATAAGCTGCAGAACGCGGCTGCTGCCCGATTGCACCGGCAGGTGGATATGCTCACAGAGGCTTTTGAGACTGCCGTAACAGTCGATCAGCTCATCCGACATATCCTTCGGGTGCGATGTCATAAAGCGCAGCCGTTTGATGCCCGTTTCCGAGTCGATCCGTTTGATCAGATTCACAAACGACACGTCGCTTGATAAATCATTGCCGTACGAATTGACGTTTTGCCCGAGCAATGTGATTTCCGATACGCCTCTTTCACAAAGGCCGTCTATTTCCTTGAGGATGTCGTCCGGTTGGCGGCTGCGTTCACGCCCGCGCACATACGGCACGATGCAGTATGTACAATAATTGTTGCAGCCATAGATGATGTTGACAAAAGCGCCCGGCGCGCTGCCCCGGCTGACCGGCACCTCTTCCACAATTGTCTCATCGTCGTCCACGGCCGTCGCGCGTTTTCCTTGTATCAGCGCGCTGAAAAGCAGGCTTTCCAGCCGGTGTATGCCGTTGGTGCCGAACGCGATATCGACAAACGGAAACCGCTTCATGAGCTTTTTGGCGGCCCCCTCCTGCTGCATCACACAGCCGGAAACCGCAATCAATGCGCCCGGCACGCTTTCCTTATGGTCTTTAAGCGCCCCGAGGTTGCCGTAAAGCCGCGCCTCGGCATGCTGGCGCACGCAGCAGGTGTTGAATATGATGAGATTCGCGGCAGCCTTTTCGGCGGACGGGCAGTACCCAAGGGAATCGAGGACCCCGGCTATCTTTTCGCTCTCGTGCGCGTTCATCTGACAGCCGTATGTTTCTATATAATAAGTCAGCTGATGATCCGATATGTGTCTTTTTAACTCTTCCAATTCTTCGTTTTAGCCTTTCTTTTGAGCACAGTTATATGTTAAAATCATTATAATCATTTGGAAGACATTTATCAACAAAAGCCGTCTATTTTTAAGGTAAATGCTTGCTTTTCGCGGCGCGTTTCCATATGACCGGGCCCTGTCGCGCAAGCTAAAATTATTGGATAAAAGCTGTTGACATTGGTTTGAGAATACTGTATATTATACTTCGTCGCTGAAAATCACACGGGGTGTAGCGCAGTTTGGTAGCGCACGTGCTTTGGGAGCATGGGGCCGGGGGTTCAAGTCCCTCCACCCCGACCAACTTATCCTTCGTGGTCTTTGACAATATGGCCCCTTGGTCAAGCGGTTAAGACACCGCCCTTTCACGGCGGTAACAGGAGTTCGAGTCTCCTAGGGGTCACCATTTACTAAGCTTAAAGGTTGTGGGGCCTTAGCTCAGTTGGTTAGAGCAGTCGGCTCATAACCGATCGGTCCGGGGTTCGAGTCCCTGAGGCCCCACCAAAAATTTTGGCCCGGTAGTTCAGTTGGTTAGAACGCTAGCCTGT